>JAKLLA010000005.1 GCA_023150375.1 Burkholderiaceae bacterium | reverse complement strand
ACACCGCGCTCGATTCGGGGTCGAGCCGATCTGCCGCGCGCTGCAGGTCGCCCCGTCGTCGATGTGGCGCGAGTTGGCGCGCCGGCGAGATCCGCGACTGCGGCCACAGCGTCAGAAGCTGGACGCGGCTTTGGTGCCCGAGATCGAGCGCGTCTGGACGGGCAACCTGCGCGTGTACGGGGTGCGCAAGGTCTGGAAGCAGTTGCACCGCGAAGGCCGTGCCGTGGCGCGTTGCACCGTCGCGCGGCTGATGCGGGCCAACGGCTGGCGCGGTGCGATGCGCGGCAAGCGAGTCCGCACGACGGTGCCCGACGCCAAGGCTGCCTGCCCGCTGGACCGCGTCAACCGCGCGTTCCGCGCCGAGCGGCCCAACCAGCTGTGGGTCAGCGACTTCACCTACGTCTGGACCTGGCAGGGCCACGTCTACGTCGCCTTCGTCATCGACGTCTTCGCCCGTCGCATCGTCGGCTGGCGCGCCAGCCGCTCGATGATCACCGACTTCGTGCTCGATGCGCTGGAACAGGCGCTGTACGCGCGCCAGCCCGAGCGCGACGGCTCGCTGGTGCATCACTCGGACCGTGGCTCGCAATACGTGTCGATTCGGTACAGCGAGCGCCTGGCCGAGGCCGGGATCGAGCCGTCCGTCGGCTCCAAGGGCGACAGCTACGACAGCGCGCTGGCCGTGACGATCAACGGGCTGTACAAGGCCGAACTGATCCACCGGCGTGCGCCCTGGAAGACCCGCGAGGCCGTCGAGTTGGCCACCCTCGAATGGGTCTCGTGGTTCAACCATCACCGCCTGCTCGAACCCATCGGCTACATCCCGCCGGCAGAGGCCGAGGCAAACTACTACCGGCAACTCGCCACCCGTCAGGCCATCGCGGCCTGACTCACACCAAACGGCCTCCGAGATGGCCGGGGCGGTTCAGTTGTTGGGCAAGGCCGTGCCGGTTTCCTTCATGCCTGCCGCGCCGCGAATGCTTCGGCGGTCATGATCAAGCCGGGAAAGTCCTCTCGCATGGCGAGAATATCCGCATCCCCCGTGATCAACGCATCCGCCTTGCCGACATGCGCGAGCACCAGGAACACCTGGTCCTTCTTGTCGCGGCAGACCGGCAGGTCTGGCCATGGCGCAGGCAGTTCCACCACATCGGCGTAGGGCAGGAAGTCCGCCAGCAACTCCTGCTGTTCCAAGGTCGACAGCTTGAACTTGGGATAGGCCAGGACGCGTAGGAGTTCACTGGCCGTCTCCCGGCAGACCAGCGGCTGCAACTGCTGGTGTTGCCAGGCGTGGCGTATCCAGGCCAGGCGTCCGGCACTGAAGATCAGCGCCGATAGCACGATGTTGGTGTCGAGGACGACCCTGCGCATCACTGCCGTGCCCAGGCCACAGCATCCTCAACGTCCTGCTCGGTGATCCCGAGTTGCTCCAGCTTCTCGCGCACGGCCTGGGCCTTCTGAACCCGCACGGGGGTCAGGACGATCCGGCCACTCTCGACGGTCACGTCGAAGTACTCCGCCGCATCCACGCCGGACACGGCCGCCTTGGGCAGCGTGATCTGATTTTTCGAAGTGAGCTTGGCAAGCATGGGAGGCCTCCGTAAGTTTCAAAGGAAATCTTACTTCCTTACTTCATTCTCGACAAGTATGCGTTCGGGCGCATGGGTTTCAGGGCCTGCTGCGCTTTGAGCGCCGGTTGAAACGGCCTGGTCCGGTGAAAAACACAGTGCCTGTTCCGTCCGATCCTGGAGCGCACGGGCTCCGCATTGATTGCGGCACGCGAAGCCGACTGCCCCTATATCAAAGGGCTTGTCAAAGGCCGAAGGGCTGGGGAAGGAGCAAGGGAATGGCCTCAAGTGGAAAGGCCCTACCCGAAAAGGCCAAAAGGCTCCTCCGGCCAGCGAGCCTGTCGCTACGGCTACGGCTACGGCTACGGCTACGGCTACGGCTACGGCTACGGCTACGGCTACGGCTACGGCTACGGCTGCGGCTGTGCCTGGAGCGCCGGCGGTCGCAGTGCCGGAGAACCAGCCGGCCCCTCAGCCGCCGATGGCGTTGACGCCCCTCTTCGAGGCCTTGGCCGACCGTGAACTGCTGAGCCTGGGGGTGCCGGAGGATCTCCTGCCCGCGGTGCGCAGCGTGGCCAGCGATCGCCAGCTCGATGCCCTGCAAACCGTCTTGCCGGTAGAGGCCTACGAGGGCCTGTTCCTGGTGGCAGCCGGTGACACGGTGAGCCAGGTGTTGGGCAGCCGAGAGACGCGGGTGGACCGCGTGGTCGACACGACGGACTTCGCCATGGCGCTGACCACGGCGGAGTCGCAGTCGCGCTTCGTGATCGTCGACGACGACGAGGCACTGCTGGCCATCATGAATGCGCCGCTGGCCCAGTGGCGCGTGTTCCTGCACCCGACCCAGCGCAAGCTGGCCTCCGGCGACCGCAGTGGGCCGGTTCGCATCCTGGGCGGCGCCGGAAAGGGCAAGACCGTGCTGGCCATGCACCGTGCCAAATGGCTGGCCGAGAACCGTGCGCGGGAAGGTCAGAAGGTGCTGTTCACCACCTTCACCCGCAACCTGGCGGGCGACATCGAAGAGAACCTGCGAACCCTGTGCAGTGCCGCCACGCTGACCAAGCTGGAGGTGTCCAACCTGGACGCCTGGGCGCACGGCTTCATGCGCAGCCGGAAGCTGGAGCACCGCATCGTGTACGACCGCAAGCAGGACGCCGCGTTGCAGGCCTGGCAGGCCGCGCTGGCAGTGCGCGACACCAAGCTGGACCTGCCGGACGACTTCTACGAGCAGGAGCTGGAGCAGGTGGTGCTGGCGCAGGGTATCACCACCTTGGAGGCGTACCGGACCGCACGACGGGGGGGCCGCTCCGGAGTGCTCAGCCGTTCCAAGCGCGATGCGGTCTGGCCGGTGTTCGAGGAATACCGCGGCCAGCTGTCGTCGCGCCGGCTCAAAGAGGTGGATGACGCCTACCGTGAAGTGGCGCAACTGCTGTCCGCCGAGGGTGAGCGGCATACACCCTACTGCGCCGTGGTGGTGGACGAGACGCAGGATTTCGGCCCGCAGGCGCTGCGCCTGCTGCGGGCCCTGATTCCGGCGGGCCCGAACGACCTGTTCTTCGTTGGTGACGGGCACCAGCGCATCTACAGCCGCCACCGGGCGGCAATGAGCAAGTGCGGCATCGACATCCGCGGCCGCTCGCGCAAGCTGTACCTGAACTACCGGACCACCGACGAGATCCGTCGCCAGGCGGTGGCGCTGCTGGAGGGTTGCGAGATCGATGATCTAGACGACGGTCACGACGAAACGCGGCTGTACAAGTCCCTGTCACACGGCCCGGCGCCCGAGGTCGTCCAGGTTGATGGGCTGGAAGCAGCCGCTGCGCGTTCAGCCGACTTCATCCGCGTGCTGCGGTCAGCGAAGGGGGACGGACCGGCGCCATCGGTGTGCGTGATCGCGTCCAGCGAGAAGAACCGCGAAGCGCTGGCGCAGTTGCTGCAGCGAGCCGGCCTTCCGGGCGTGACCATCACCGCCCAGGCCAACCATGCCGATGCCCGTGAGGTGGTGCACTACGCCACCATGCACCGGGCCAAGGGACTGGAGTTCGACGCCGTGGTGGTGGTGGCGCCTGGTGCCTTTTTCGGCGACCCCGAAGAGACGCAGCAGCAGCAGCGCAAATTGTTGTACGTGGCACTGACCCGGGCAAAGCGCGCCGCGATGCTGGTGAAGATGGGACCGGCAGGTCCAGGCGCGGATTGACTCGATCTGGACGGGACGATCTGCACCTTCTTGCTCCCCCTGATGCGACGGCATTCTGCTGACCTTTCCCGTAGGTCCTTTAGGCCTGACCTCCGGAGCCGCAAAGGATGCGCAACTGCAGCTCCCCTCGAACCCGCGCATCCCGTCACACCCGCCATCCCCCCACCACCGCAGCGGCACTCGCCCGATGGCCAGGCGAAGCGTCCGGGCGCATGATCCCGGGATGTGACAATGCGTTGCGCGCCGCGTCTGGTTGCGCTGCTGGATGACATGGCCACCTTTCCCGACATCACCGATGTTTCTCCGCTGCAGGTGCTGTGCATCGGCCGCCGTTCTTCCATGACCGAGAGCGAGGCCTTCGGGCCGCTGCAGTGGCGCTTCGGTGCCACGCTGGAGTCGGCCGCGCAGGCGCTGGAGGGGGAGGGCGCGCCGCAGGTGCTGGTGGTCGACACGACGGCCTTGCCCGATGCCCTGCTGGACTGGCCGGGCCTGGCGGTGGCCGTGCGCCGCTGCGCCGTGGTGGTGGTCGCGGCGGCGCCCACGCGTGTCCAGGCCTGGGCCTGGCTGCGTGCCGGCGTGCAGGACGTGCTGCCGCGCGAGCGCTGCGACGATGCCGAGCTGGCCCGGGCGGCCTGCCTGGCGCTGCGGCGCTGGCAGCAGCAGGAGGACGTGCGGCGGGCCTGGTCGATCGACCTGGAAACCGGGCTGCCCAACCGCACGCAGCTGATGGAGCTGATGCACCAGCTCTGCGCCCTGCGTGAGCGCGAGCCGGCGCCGATGGCGCTGGCGGTGTTCCGGCTGGAGGGGCTGTTCGGCTGCGACGCCAGCCTGGGCGTGGCGGCCGCACCGACGCTGCGGCGCAAGCTGGCGGTGCGGCTGCGCGCCGGTCTGCGCGCCAGCGACGTGGTGGCCACGCTGGATGGCGACCGCTTCGCGGTGCTGCTGACAAGGCTGGATGCGCCGCAGGATGCCCGCAAGGTGGTGGACAAGCTGCTGCGGGCGCTGCACGCACCGCTGAGCTTTGCCGGCCAGCCGGTGCGGGTGGAGGCGGCCTGCGGGCTGGCGCTGCATCCGCTGCAGGCCCAGCATCCGGAGACCCTGCTGCAGCTGGCCCTGGCCGGGGCGCAGCAGGCGCCCGAAGACAGCGGCGCGGGCCCGGGCCACGCGCGCCGCGGCGGCGCCGCCAACGACGGCTGAGCCGCCCGGCCGGCGGGTGCCGGCGGCCCGTGTGGGCCCTGCGCGCCTCAGGTTCTCAGGCCAGCGCCTCGAGCAGCTCGGTCTCGAAGGCGATCTGGCCGCGGTTGTGCTGCAGCGCCGGGCCGTCGATCAGGAAGGTGTCTTCCACCCGCTCGCCCAGTGTGCTGATCTTGGCCAGCTGCAGGTTCAGGTGGTGCTGCGCGATCACGCGGGCGATGCAGTAGAGCAGGCCGGAGCGGTCGCTGGCCGACACCGAGAGCAGCCAGCGCTGGGCCCGCTCGTCCGGGCGCAGCTGCACGCGTGGCGGGATCGGGAAGGACTTGACCCGGCGCGACAGCCGCCCGCGGCTCGGCTCGGGCAGCGGCCCGGTGGTGTCCAGCGCGGCGGCGAGCTGGTTCTCCACCAGGGCGATCAGGTCGCGGTAGGCCTGGTTGATGTGCGCCGTGATGACCTGGAAGGTGTCCAGCGCGTAGCCGGCGCGGGTGGTGTGGATGCGCGCGTCCAGGATGCTGAAGTGCGCGCTGTCGAAGTAGCCGCAGATGCGCGCGAACAGGTCGGCGCGGTCGGGCGCGTAGACCAGCACCTGCAGGCCTTCGCCCACCGGCGACAGGCGGGCGCTGACCACCGGCTCGCGGGTGTCGACGCGGCGGTTCAGCGCCCGGGCGTGCCAGGCGATCTCGCCGCTGTCGTGGCGCACGAAGTAGTTCAGGTCCAGGGTCTGCCACAGCGTGCCCTCGGCGCCGGGCAGCATGGAGTGCAGCGCGAGCATCTGGCGCGCCTCCTGCTGGCGCAGCTCGATCTCGGCGTCCATGTTCGGCCGGGCGCCGCCCAGGGCGCGCAGCGTGGCGCGGAACAGGTCCTCGAGCAGCTTGCCCTTCCAGGCGTTCCAGACCTTCGGGCTGGTGCCGCGGATGTCGGCCACCGACAGCAGGTACAGGCCGGTGAGGCGGCGCGGGTCGCGCACCAGGCGGGCGAAGGCCTGGATGACCTCGGGGTCGGAGAGGTCCTCCTTCTGCGCCACGCGCGACATGGTCAGGTGTTCCTTGACCAGGAACTCGATCAGCCGGGCATCCTCGCGCTCGAGGCCATGGTCACGGCAGAAGCGCCGCACCTCCACCGCGCCGAGCTCGGAGTGGTCGCCGCCGCGCCCCTTGGCCACGTCGTGGAACAGCGCGGCCACGTAGAGCAGCCAGGGCTTGTCCCAGTGCGCGGCCAGCTGCGAGCAGAAGGGGTACTCGTGCGTGTGCTCCGGAATGAAGAAGCGCCGCATGTTGCGCACGACCATCAGGATGTGCTGGTCCACGGTGTAGACGTGGAACAGGTCGTGCTGCATCTGCCCGACGATGCGGCGGAACACCCAGAGGTAGCGCCCCAGCACCGAGCTGTTGTTCATCAGCCGCAGCACATGGGTCTGGCCCTGCGGCTGTTTCAGGATCTCCATGAACAGGCGGCGGTTCTCCGGGTCGGCCCGGAAAGCGGCGTCCATGTACTCGCGCGCGTTGTAGAGCGCACGCAGCGTGCGCACCGACAGGCCCTGCATGCCGGGGGTGCGCTGGTAGGTCAGGAAGGTCTCGAGGATGGCGTGCGGATCCTGCTGGTAGAGGTCGTCGCTGGCCACCTCGAGCAGGCCGCCGCGGTCGAAGAAGCGCGCGTCGATCGGGCGCATCGGCGCGTCCTGCGAGCCGTTGACGCGCTCCTCGATGTTGAGCATCAGGATCTGGTTGAGCTGCGCCACCGCCTTGGCGGCCCAGTAGTAGCGCCGCATCAGCGCCTCGCTGGCGCGGCGCTCGGCCGTGTGCACGTAGCCGAAGCTCTCGGCCACGGCGGTCTGCAGGTCGAAGATCAGCCGGTCCTCGCGCCGCCCGGCCACGGCGTGCAGGCGGGCGCGGATCAGCTTGAGCAGGCCCTCGTTGCGCTGCAGCTGGCGCACCTCGAAGGGGGTGATCAGGCCGGTGCTGGCCATCTCGCGCCAGGAGCGGCCCAGCCCGGCGGCCAGGGCCACCCAGCGCAGCACCTGCAGGTCGCGCAGGCCGCCGGGGCTTTCCTTGCAGTTGGGCTCGAGGGAGTAGGGCGTGTTCTCGTACTTGACGTGGCGCTGCTCCATCTCCAGCGACTTGGCGCGCAGGAAGGCCACCGGGTCGAGCACCTCCCGGGTGGCGCGGCGGAACTCGTCGAACAGCCGCCGAGAGCCGGTCAGGAAGCGCGCCTCGAGCATCGCGGTCTGCACCGTGACGTCGGACTGGGCTTCGCGCACGCAGTCGGCCACGCTGCGCACGCTCGAGCCGATCTCGAGGCCGACGTCCCAGCAGGCGGTGATGAAGGCCGAGACGGACTCGCCGGCCTCGGCCGCGGCCGCCGCGTCGCCGGCCGGGGCGTCGGCCAGCAGCAGCAGCACATCGACATCGGAGTAGGGGAAGAGCTCGCCGCGCCCGTAGCCGCCCACGGCCACCAGGGCCGCGCCGCGCGGCAGGGTGGAGCCCTCCCAGAGCTGCTGCAGCGTGGCATCGACCTCGCGGCTGAGCTGGCGCACCAGCCGCACGGCGGCCTCTACCGTCGGCCGCGCGTGGCGGAAGCCCTCGATCAGCGCCCGGCGGCGCTCGCGCAGCTCGCTGCGCAGTGCGCCCAGGTCAAGCATGCCGGCCTCCGCGGGGATGACGTCCGGGCGGCGGGCGGAGCGCGGCGGGCGCCACGCCTCAGGCCTCCGCCGTGACGAAGGCGGGGATCGCCGGCATGCCCGGCGAGACGGTCAGCACCTCGTAGCCGGTCTCGGTGACGACCACGGTGTGCTCCCACTGTGCCGACAGCGAGCGGTCCTTGGTGACGATGGTCCAGCCGTCGCCGGACTCCTTGATGTCGCGCCGGCCGGCGTTGATCATCGGCTCGATCGTGAAGATCATGCCCGGCTGCAGCACGTCCAGCGTGCCGGGGCGGCCGTAGTGCAGCACCTGCGGCTCCTCGTGGAACTTGCGCCCGATGCCGTGGCCGCAGAACTCGCGCACCACCGACAGGCCGTGGTTCTCGGCGAAGGTCTGGATGGCGTGGCCGATGTCGCCCAGGCGCGCGCCCGGGCGCACCTTGACGATGCCCTTCCACATCGCCTCGTAGGTCAGCTGGCAGAGCCGCTTCGCGGCGATCGAGCCCTCGCCGACGATGAACATGCGGCTGGTGTCGCCGTGCCAGCCGTCCTTGATCGTGGTGATGTCGACGTTGACGATGTCGCCGTTCTTCAGCGGCTTGTCGTTCGGGATGCCGTGGCAGACCTGATGGTTGATCGAGGTGCAGATCGACTTCGGGTAGGGCTTGTAGCCCGGCGGCGCGTAGTTCAGCGGCGCGGGCACGCACTGCTGCACGTCGACCATGTAGTCGTGCGCGAGCCGGTCGATTTGGTTGGTGGTGATGCCCGGCTTCACGTGGGGGGCCAGGTAATCCAGCACCTCGGCGGCCAGGCGGCAGGCCACGCGCATCGCGGCGATGTCCGCTTCGTTCTTGATCGTGATCGACATGGGGCTGATTATCACATCCACCCCCTGGCGCAGCTGGCCTGGGGCCGGCGTCGGGCCGTGGTGCAACCGCGGTGCCGCCCTGGTGGGGCCGCTCGCCTAAAATTCCCGCTTTGCCCGCCTCAGGCTCACGGGAATCCCACGCGTGTCTTCCACCTCCGCCCAGCCCTCCAAGCATCTGATGCACTTCGAGGGCGGCAACGCTCTTTCCGCCTTCCGCGCCCAGGCGCTGCTGCCGCGCCTGCAGGCCGTCAGCGCCCGCATCGTCGGGGTTTCGGCCCGCCATGTGCACTGGGTCTGGAGCGACGCCGCGCTGGACGCGGCGGTGCGGGACAAGCTTGCCGCCCTGCTGACCTACGGCGATCCGTACGCGGCCCCGGAGGGTGAGGGTGCGCTGATCGTCGTGATGCCCCGCCTGGGCACCGTCTCGCCCTGGGCCTCCAAGGCCACCGACATCGCCCATAACTGCGGCCTGGGCAACGCTGCGGTGCACCGGGTCGAGCGCGTCACCGAGTTCCGCCTGCAACTCAAGAGCGGCCTGCTCGGCGCCCTGACCGGCCCGAAGGCCCTGACCGAGGCCGAGCTGCAGGCCTGCGCCGCGCTGCTGCACGACCGCATGACCGAGTCGGTGGCCTTCGAGCGCGAAGCCGCCCGCCACCTCTTCGACGCGCAGCCGGCCGAGCCGCTGGCCCACGTCGACGTGCTCGGTGCCGGCCGGCCCGCGCTGGAGGCCGCGAACAAGGACTTCGGCCTGGCGCTGTCGGACGACGAGATCGACTACCTGGTGGACAACTTCCGCCAGCTCGGGCGCAACCCCAGCGACGTCGAGCTGATGATGTTCGCGCAGGCCAACTCCGAGCACTGCCGCCACAAGATCTTCAACGCCGACTTCACCATCGACGGCGAGCGCCAGCCGCTGTCGATGTTCGGCATGATCCGCAACACCGAGAAGCTCAACGGCCAGCACTCGGTGATCGCCTACAGCGACAACGCCGCGGTGATGGCAGGCGGCGCGATCGAGCGCTGGGTGCCGGCCGACCAGGCCAGCGCCTCGCCCTACATCACCCGCCCCGAGGTGGCGCACGTGCTGATGAAGGTGGAGACGCACAACCACCCGACGGCGATCTCCCCGTACCCCGGCGCCTCCACCGGCGCGGGCGGCGAGATCCGCGACGAGGGCGCCACCGGCCGCGGCTCCAAGCCCAAGGCGGGCCTGACCGGCTTCACCGTGTCCAACCTGCGCCTGCCGGAGACGAACGAGCCCTGGGAGCGCGCCCACATCGGCAAGCCCGAGCACATCGCCAGCCCGCTGCAGATCATGATCGACGGCCCGCTGGGCGGCGCGGCCTTCAACAACGAGTTCGGCCGGCCCAACCTGGGCGGCTACTTCCGCGTCTTCGAGCAGGAAGTGGCAGGCGTGCAGCGCGGCTACCACAAGCCCATCATGATCGCCGGCGGCCTGGGCCAGATCGACGACCGCATGACGGCCAAGCTGCCCTTCGGCGCCGGCACGCTGCTGATCCAGCTGGGCGGCCCGGGCATGCGCATCGGCATGGGCGGCGGGGCGGCCAGCTCGATGGCCGCGGGCAGCAACACCGCGGCGCTGGACTTCGACAGCGTGCAGCGCGGCAACCCGGAAATCCAGCGCCGCGCGCAGGAGGTCATCGACCACTGCTGGCGCCTGGGCGCGGACAACCCCATCCTGGCGATCCACGACGTGGGCGCGGGCGGCATCTCCAACGCCTTCCCCGAGCTGGTGGACGGCGCGGAGAAGGGCGCCACCTTCGACCTGCGCAAGGTGCCGCTGGAGGAAACCGGCCTGGCGCCCAAGGAGATCTGGTGCAACGAGAGCCAGGAGCGCTACGTCCTGGCGATCGCACCCGAGAGCCTGGACCTCTTCACCGCGATGGCCGAGCGCGAGCGCTGCCCCTTCGCGGTGATCGGCGTGGCCACCGACGATCGCGAGCTGATCCTGGAAGACGGGCCGGGCGGCGAGCGCCCGATCGACATGCCGATGGACGTGCTGCTGGGCAAGCCGCCGAAGATGCACCGCCAGGTGCAGCGCGTGGCGCGCGCCGAGCAGCCGCTGGACCTGAGCGAGGTGTCGCTCGACGAGGTGGCCTTCAGCGTGCTGCGCCACCCGACGGTGGCCTCCAAGCGCTTCCTGATCACCATCGGTGACCGCACGGTGGGCGGCCTGAACCACCGCGACCAGATGGTCGGCCCCTGGCAGGTGCCGGTGGCCGACTGCGCCGTGACGCTGGCCGACTACGCCGGCCTGCGCGGCGAGGCGATGGCCATGGGCGAGCGCACGCCGCTGGCCGCGCTGGACGCGCCGGCCTCGGGCCGCATGGCGGTGGCCGAGGCCCTCACCAACCTGCTGGCCGCGCCGATCGAGCTGTCGCGCGTCAAGCTCAGCGCCAACTGGATGGCCGCCTGCGGCGAAGCCGGCGAGGACGCCGCGCTCTACGACACCGTCAAGGCCGTCGGCATGGAGCTCTGCCCGGCGCTCGGCGTGGGCATCCCGGTGGGCAAGGACAGCCTGTCGATGCGCACCAAGTGGAGCGACGCCGGCGAGGCCAAGCAGGTCGTGGCGCCGGTGTCGCTGATCGTCTCGGCCTTCGCGACGCTGGACGACGTGCGCGGCACGCTCACCCCGCAGCTGCGCACCGACACTCCGGCCGGCGTGGACACCACGCTGATCCTGGTCGACCTCGGCCAGGGCCGCAACCGCATGGCCGGCTCGATCCTGGCGCAGGTGGTCGGCCAGTTCGGAGACCAGGTGCCCGACGTGGACGACCCGGCGCAGCTGAAGGCGCTGGTCGCCGCGGTCAACGCGCTGCGCGGCCAGGGCCGGCTGCTGGCCTACCACGACCGCAGCGACGGCGGCCTGTGGGCGGCGGCCTGCGAGATGGCCTTCGCCGGCCACGTGGGCGTCAGCCTGAACGTGGACCTGCTGGTCACCGAGGGCGACGGCATCAGCGACAGCCGCGCCGAGTACGGCGACTCGAAGAACTGGGCCGCCCAGGTCAGCACCCGCCGCAACGAGCTGACGCTCAAGGCGCTGTTCAGCGAGGAGCTGGGCGTGCTGCTGCAGGTGGCCACCGCCGACCGCAACGACGTCATGGCCACGCTGCGCGCGCACGGCCTCTCGAAGCACAGCCACGTGGTCGGCAAGACCAACGACCGCTACGCGATGGAGGTCTGGCGCGATGCGAAGAGCGTCTTCGCCGCCCCGCTGGACGCGCTGCAGCAGGCCTGGGACGAGGTGAGCTGGCGCATCGCCCGCCTGCGCGACAACCCGGCCTGCGCCGACAGCGAGCACGCTGGCACGGGCGCCAAGGACGATCCGGGCCTGCAGGTCCGCCTGAGCTTCGATCCGGCCGAGGACATCTGCGCGCCCTTCATCGGCAAGGCTCGCCCGAAGATGGCCATCCTGCGCGAGCAGGGCGTCAACTCCCAGATGGAGATGGCCTACGCGATGGCGCAGGCCGGCTTCGAGGCCTGGGACGTGCACATGACCGACCTGCAGAGCGGCCGCGCCGACCTGTCGCAGTTCCAGGGCTTCGTGGCCTGCGGCGGCTTCAGCTACGGCGACACGCTGGGCGCGGGCGAAGGCTGGGCCCGCTCGGTGATGTTCAACCCGAAGCTGGCCGAGCAGTTCCAGGCCTTCTTCGCCCGGCCGGACACCTTCGCGCTGGGCGTGTGCAACGGCTGCCAGATGATGGCCGCGCTGGCGCCGATCATCCCGGGCGCCGAGGCCTGGCCGAAGTTCACCCGCAACAAGAGCGAGCAGTTCGAGGCCCGCTTCAGCCTGGTCGAGGTGCTGGAGAGCCCGTCGATCTTCTTCACCGGCATGGCCGGCAGCCGCGCGCCGATCGCGGTGGCGCACGGCGAGGGCTTTGCCGACTTCAGCCAGCGCGGCGACGCGGCCAAGGTGCAGCGCGCGATGCGCTTCATCGACACCCAGGGCCGGCCGACCGAGGTCTACCCGGCCAACCCGAACGGCAGCCCCGAGGGCCTGACCTCGGTGACCACCGCCGACGGCCGCTTCACCGTGCTGATGCCGCACCCGGAGCGGGTGTTCCGCAACGCGCAGATGAGCTGGACGACCGGCGACATCGCCGCGCCCAGCCCCTGGCTGCGCATGTTCCGCAACGCGCGGCGCTGGGTGGGCTGACCGGCGCGGTCGCCGGAATCGGCCGAGGTGCAGGCGCGGCCCGGGCCGCGTCGGCGCTCGCCTCGGACCGCTCAGCCGGCCGCTGATCCAGGCGCTGATCCGGGCACCTTGCCGCGGCGCCGCTGCAGGTGCCGGTACAGCGTGGCCCGGCCGATGCCCAGGCGGCGTGCGGCCTCCGAGAGGTTGCCGCCGGTCTCGACGATGACCCGCTCGATCGCCTGGGCGGTGACCCGGTCCAGCCGGTCGGGCAGCGGCGGCGGGGCCGGCTCGCGGGGTTCGCTCGGGGCCTCGGTGCTGGCGCACAGCTCCTCGACCAGATCGTCGGGCAGCTGCGCCCAGTCGATCTGCGCCGCATCGTCGTCCAGGAGCAGCAGCGCGCTGCGCAGCACGTTGTGCAGCTGGCGCAGGTTGCCCGGCCAGCGGGCCCGGGCAAAGGCCGCGGCCACGGCCGGGGCCAGCCGGCATGGCCGCGTGGGCGAGAGCTCGGCCAGCATCCGGGCCAGCAGGCGCGGCAGGTCCTCGCGCTCGCGCAAGGGGGGCAGGGTCAGCAGCAGGCCGTTCAGGCGGTGCAGCAGGTCCTCGCGGAAGCGGCCGGCGGCCACCTCCATGGCCAGGGGCCGGCGGGTGCTGGCCACCAGCGCCACGTCGTGGCCGAGCCGGGCGGTGGCTGCGGGGCCGCCGGCGCCCGCCGCGTCGTCCTCGATGAGCTGCAGCAACAGGCGCTGCTGTTGCGGCGCCGGCAGTTCGTCGACGCCGTCCAGGAAGAGCGTGTGGCCGGCCGCCCCGCCCTGGCCGGCCAGCCAGGCCAGCAGCTCGTCGAGACGGCCGTCGGCCGCCCCCGCACAGCGAAGGGTGACGAAGCGGCCCGGCCGCCCGGCGTGCCAGGCCTGCGCGAAGTGCTCCTTGCCGACACCGCTCTCCCCCTGCAGCAGCAGCGCGATGCCCTGGCCGCGCAGGCGGCGGGCACGCTCCACGGCGCGCTGCAGGCGCGGGTCGCCCAGGGCGAAGCGTTCGAGTGGATCGACCGCCGCAGTGCCGCTGCGGGCCGAAGGGGCCGGCGCACCGGGGCCGGCCAGACCGACCGATGGGGCGGCCGAGGCCTGCCCGGCCGGCACGGCCGGCAGCGCCGCGGTGGCGAGCACGGTGCGCGCGACACCTTCGAGCGTCAGCGGCGAGGCCTCCAGCCGCGCCCAGGTCCAGCCGTGCGCGGGGCTGTGCAGCCGGCGTGGGCCGGGGTCGCCCTGCCGGCGCCATTGGCGCCATTCGGCCGGACCCAGGTCGAACACGGCGTCGAGCCGCACGCCCTGCAGATCGCGCCCGCGCAGCCCCAGCCATTCACGCGCTGCCGCGTTGGCGCCGAGCAGCCAGCCGTCCGGCGACAGGGCCAGCAGGCCCTCGGTGAGGGTGGCGATGCCCTCCGCATGGCGGTGGAAGCGCAGCCGCAGCGCGTCGTGGTGGCGGGTGTCGAACAGGCGCTGCTCGATCATGCCCGCACCGGCGCGCACCAGGCCCAGCGTGTGCGGATGGCTGGCGCGCTGGTCGCCGGAGATGTCCAGCACGCCCAGCAGCTCGCCGCCCGGATCGAGGATCGGCGCGGCCGCGCAGCTCAGGAAGGCGTTGCGGTCCAGGTAATGCTCGGCGCCGCGGATCACGGTGGCCGTGCGGTCGGCCAGGGTGGTGCCGATCGCGTTGGTGCCTCGCATCTGCTCGTGCCAGACCGCGCCGGGGCGCAGTGCCACCCGGCCGGCCCGGTCCATGAAGCCCGGGTCGCCCAGCGCGTGCAGCAGCATGCCGCGGGCATCGGCCAGGATCACCATCGAGCCGCTGTCGCGGGTCTGCTCGAACAGGTACTCCATCACCGGGCCGGCATGCGCCACGAAGTTGCGTTGCTGGTCCAGCGCACGCGCCAGCTGCGCGGCCGAGGCGTGGGCCACTGCGCCGCCGCGGCCCTCGGGCGTCAGGCCGGTGCGGCTGCTGCGCAGCCAGGAACGCGCCAGGCGGGGATCGAGCTGCGTCAGCGGGGTGTCGATGCGGCCGCCTGATTCGATCACGGCGCGGCGCGCGGCGCGCAGGCGTGCCGCCCCCTGCCGGGAGCCGGGGGCGGAAGGGGACTGCGGGTCGGACAGGTCGGCCATGTCGGTCTGCTCCACTGTGTGCTTGTGCGTCTGCCTGTGCCGCGCTGCAACACCTATGCAAGCCATTTCAAAAGGGGCTTCCCGAGGCGGTGGCAGCGGGTCGCGCGTGGTCCGACGAGGGGTGCTGTGTCACAGCGAGACAGCTGCCCCGCAGGCGGTCGGCGACGACCGTGTCCGATTGCAGTTTCCAGGCCAGGAACCGACCGAAAACGGCCTCTTTCCGCTCGAACCGGGGGTCAGGCACGCCCTCTGCAGTACCGGTGTGCAAGCAGGCCAGATCGGGCCGATGCGCCCGAGACGACTGCGAATCCCGTTCCTGGTCCTGTTCCCCAGCCCGTTCCCGACACCCGTCGGACCTTCGAAGGAGACATTCCCATGCTGTACGCACTGCCCAACACCGCCGGCGCCAAGGTGGCCTACAAGGCCCGCTACGACAACTTCATCGGCGGACGGTTCGTGCCCCCGGTCAAGGGCGAGTACTTCGACGTGATCACCCCGATCACCGGCAAGCCCTACACGATGGCGGCACGCTCGACCGCCGAGGACATCGAGCTGGCGCTGGACGCCGCCCACGCGGCGGCCGACCAGTGGGGCAGGACCGACGCCGCCACCCGCTCCAACATCCTGCTGAAGATCGCCGACCGCCTCGAGCAGAACCTGGAGATGCTGGCCTACGCCGAGACGGTGGACAACGGCAAGCCGATCCGCGAGACGCTGAACGCCGACATCCCGCTGGCCGTCGACCACTTCCGCTACTTCGCCGGCTGCCTGCGCTCGCAGGAAGGCGGCATCTCGGAGATCGACGAGAACACGATGGCTTACCACATCCACGAGCCGCTGGGCGTGGTGGGTCAGATCATCCCCTGGAACTTCCCGATCCTGATGGCGGCCTGGAAGCTGGCCCCTGCGCTGGGCGCCGGCAACTGCGTGGTCCTGAAGCCCGCCGAGTCCACCCCGATCAGCATCCTGGTGCTGGTCGAGCTGATCGCCGACCTGCTGCCCCCGGGCGTGCTGAACATCGTCAACGGTTTCGGCCGCGAAGCCGGCATGCCGCTGGCCACTTCCAGGCGCATCGCCAAGATCGCCTTCACCGGCTCCACCGCCACCGGCAAGGTCATCGCCCAGGCCGCGGCCAGCAACCTGATCCCGGCCACGCTGGAGCTGGGCGGCAAGTCGCCCAACATCTTCTTCGAGGACGTGATGGCCGCCGACGACAGCTACCTGGACAAGGCCATCGAAGGCCTGGTGCTGTTTGCCTTCAACCAGGGCGAGGTCTGCACCTGCCCGAGCCGGGCGCTGATCCAGGAATCGATCTACGACCGCTTCATGGAGCGGGCGCTGAAGCGCGTGGCCGCCATCAAGCAGGGCAGCCCGCTGGACACCGACACCATGATCGGCGCGCAGGCCTCGCAGATGCAGATCGACAAGATCAGCGCGTACCTGGAGCTGGGCAAGGCCGAAGGCGCGCAGGTGCTGATCGGCGGCGAGCGCGCCCACCTCAGCGGCGACCTGGCCGGCGGCTACTACGTGCAGCCCACGTTGTTCAAGGGCCACAACAAGATGCGCATCTTCCAGGAAGAGATCTTCGGCCCGGTGCTGGCGGTGACGACCTTCAGGACCGAAGCCGAGGCGCTGGAGATCGCCAACGACACGCCGTACGGCCTGGGTGCCGGCGTGTGGAGCCGCAACGGCAACGTCGCCTACCGCATGGGCCGCGCGATCAAGGCCGGCCGCGTCTGGACCAACTGCTACCACGCCTACCCGGCGCACGCGGCCTTCGGCGGCTACAAGGAATCGGGCATCGGCCGCGAGACCCACAAGGTCATGCTGGACCACTACCAGCAGACCAAGAACCTGCTGGTCAGCTACAGCGAGAGCAAGCTGGGCTTCTTCTGATCGACACATCGGTCGATCGGATGCGGCGAAAGGGGGCGGGCGACTGCCCCCTTTTTTCTTTTCGAACGACACGAACCGGAGATGCCATGGTCGAGCGTGTCACCGCCACCCCGGCCGCCCTCGCCCTGATCGAGCGCCTGCGCTCGAAGCACGGGCCGCGGCTGATGTTCTACCAATCCGGCGGCTGCTGCGACAACAGCGCGCCGAACTGCTATCTCGAAGGCGAACTCAGCCTCAGCCCCGCCGACGTCACCCTGGGCGAGATCGGCGGCGTGCCCTTCCACATGAGCGGCGCCCAGTACGAGTACTGGCGCCACACCCAGCTGATCATCGACGCCCTGGTGGCTCCCCTGGGCAGCGACAACTTCAGCCTCGAAGGCCCGGAGGGCATGGCCTTCCTGACCCGCTCGCGGCTGTTCACCGACGAGGAGGCGGCGCAGCTGCAGGCACAGGAGGCGGGTGAGGGGCGCAAGGGGTGAAGATCCTGCAGCGCGCGCCAGCAGCCCGCGGAGGCCTTACACCGACACCCGCATCGACAGATCCAGCGCCCGCAGGTGCTTGGTGATCGCGCCCACCGAGATGCGGTCCACGCCGGTCTCGGCCAGGGCGCGGATGGTCTCGAGGGTGGCGCCGCCGGAGTACTCGATCAGCGTCTTGCCGCCGCAGGCGCGGTGGGCCTGCACCAGGGCCACGGCCTCGCGGATCTGCTCGAGCGGGAAGTCGTCCACCAGCAGCAGGTCGACGTCCTCGTCCAGCGCGATGCGGGCCTCGTCCAGGGTCTCGGCCTCGGTCATCAGCGGCACCTCGAAGCCCAGCGCGCGGGCGTTGTGGATCGCCTGTCGCAGGCCGCCGGCGGCGGCGATGTGGTTTTCCTTGATCAGGAAGCCGTCGTACAGGCCGATGCGGTGGTTCAGCCCGCCGCCGCAGACCACCGCGTACTTCTGCGCGTTGCGCAGGCCGGGCAGGGTCTTGCGGGTGTCGACGATGCGGCAATGCGTGCCGGCCACGGCGTCGACGTAGCGGCGCACCGCGGTGGCGGTGCCCGACAGGGTCTGCAGGAAGTTCAGCGCGGTCCGTTCGCCGGTGAGCAGCGGGCGGGCCTGGCCGTTGATCATGCAGACCACCTGGTCGGCCTCGACATGGCCGCCCTCGGGCACGGCCCAGCGGATGACCAGCGTGGGATCGAGGCTGCGGAACACCGCGTTGACCCAGGGCTGGCCGCAGAGCACCGCCGGCTCGCGCGCGACGATGCGGGCGGTGGCGAGCTGGTCGGGCGGCACCAGCATGGCGGTGACATCGCCGGTGCCGATGTCCTCGGCCAGGGCGCGTTCGACGGTGAGGGACAGGTCGGCGGGCGGGCGGGGCGGCAGGGACATGGCGGCAGGCAGGGTTGCGACGTCGGGGCCGGGATTGTCGCGCAGGCGACCGGCCCGGGCGGCGGGGAGCGTTCCGGCACCGGTTCAGCGCCTAGACTCGGGGCGTCATGCCCAGCCTGCGCCTCCAGACCCTGCCGTTGCGCGATTTCGTCGAACAGTCTGTCTGGGCCCGCTCGCTCACGCCCAGCGAGCTGGCCCTGGTGCTGGAACACTGCGTCGAGCTGCGCTGCGAGTCACGCGAGACCGTCGTCGCCCTGGGCGCGCCGGCCGAACACTGGCTGGGCGTGATCGACGGCGTGTTCAAGATGCAGGTCACCGACGGGCACGGACGCGTCTCGACGCTCACCGGCGTCGCACATGGCGGCTGGTTCGGCGAGGGCACGCTGCTGCGCCACGAGCCCTTCCGCTACGAAGTGGTGGCGCTGCGCGCCGGGCGGCTGGCCGGCCTGCCGCGCAGCGTGTTCGAGGCCCTGCGCGCGCGCAGCCTGCCCTTCAACCACTATCTGCAGCACCTCCTGAACGCTCGACTGGGCCACTTCATCGGCCTGCTGCACTCGGACCGCCTGCTCGAAGCCGACGCCCGGGTGGCCCGCTGCCTGGCCAGCCTGTACAACCCGGACCTCTATCCGGACCCTGGGCCTCGGCTGAACTTCGCGCAGGCCGAGGTGGCGCTGCTGGCCGGCATCTCGCGCCAGCGCGCCAACGCGGCGCTGCAGCGACTGGACGAGGCCGGGCTGATCCGCCTGGACAGCCGCGGCCTGACGGTGCTGGACCGCGAGGGGCTGCGCCACTGGGGCTGACGGGCCCGCCGCTGCTATCATCCGCGCCGTTTCGTTGCACTGCAGCAACGCGCAGCCCCACCAGGGCGAGCCTGCAGCGCCGCCTTCCTGCGCCACGCCCCCCGAGCCCTGCCGCGGCCCTTCCGAAGCCGCCCCGCCGCCCCGCGCATGCGCCTCCAGTCGATCAAGCTCTCCGGCTTCAAGTCCTTCGCCGAGCCCACCCATTTCCAGCTGCCGGGCCAGCTGGTGGGCGTGGTCGGGCCCAACGGCTGCGGCAAGTCCAACATCATGGACGCGGTGCGCTGGGTGCTGGGCGAGAGCAAGGCCAGCGAGCTGCGCGGCGAGTCGATGCAGGACGTGATCTTCAACGGCAGCGGCAACCGCAAGCCGGCCAGCCGCGCCAGCGTCGAGCTGGTGTTCGACAACAGCGCCGCGCGCGCGGGCGGGCAGTGGAACCAGTTCGGCGAGATCGCCGTCAAGCGCGTGCTCACCCGCGACGGCACGTCGAGCTACTTCATCAACAACCAGCCGGTGCGCCGCCGCGATGTGCAGGACGTGTTCCTGGGCACCGGCCTGGGCCCGCGCGCCTACGCCATCATCGGCCAGGGCACCATCAGCCGCATCATCGAGAGCCGGCCGGAGGAGCTGCGCCTGTTCCTCGAGGAGGCCGCGGGCGTCTCCAAGTACAAGGAGCGCCGGCGCGAGACCGAGCACCGGCTGCGCGACACGCGCGAGAACCTGACGCGGGTGGAGGACATCCTGCGCGAGCTCGACGCCAACCTCGGGCGCCTGGAAGCCCAGGCCGAGGTGGCGGCGCGCTACCACGCGCTGCAGGACGCGGGCACCCTCAAGCTGCACCAGCTGTGGTTCCTGAAGCACCGCGACGCCGCCAGCGAGGAGGAACGGGTGCGCCGTGCGGTGGCCGAGGCCACCAATGCGCTGGAAGGCCGCCTGGCCGAACTGCGCCACGCCGAGGCCGAGCTGGAGGAGGTGCGCCAGGCCCACTACGCCGCCAACGACGAGCTGCACGCCGCGCAGGGCGCGCTGGCCGAGGCGGCGATGGAGGTGAGCCGGCTGGAGGAGCGCATCCGCCACGTCGTCGACGGCCGCCGCCGCCTGGAGCAGCGCCTGGCCGAGGTGAAGGCGCAGGGCGCACAGTGGGCGCAGCGACGCGACGAGGCTGCCGCCGAGCTGGAATCGCTGGCCGGGCAGATCGCCCAGGCCGAGGAGCAGGGCGAGATCCTCGCCGCCCAGGCCGAGGAACAGGCCGGGCTGCTGCCGCAGGCCGAGGACGCCCTGCGCGCGATCGGCCAGCGTGCCAACGCGCAGCGTGCCAAGGCGGGCGAGGTGCAGCAGCAGATCCAGCTGCTGGCGGCCAGCTCGCGCAACCTGGACGAGCGCCGCCGCGAGCTGGAGACCCGCCGCGAACGCCTGGCCGGCGAGCGCCGCGGCACGGTGGCACCCGACGAGACGCGGCTGGCCGACCTGCGCGAGGAACTGGCCATGGCCGAGGAGCGGCAGGGCGAGAGCCAGGTGCAGCTCGACGAGCTGAGCGCCGAGCTGCCGCTGCTGGACGAGGCCAGGCGCACGCAGCAGAAGCGCGTCAACGAGGAATCGGCCCGCCAGGCCGAGATCGCCGCCCGGCTGGAGGCGCTGCGTGCCCTGCAGGAGAAGGTGCGCACCCAGGGCAGGCTCGAGCCCTGGCTGGCGCGCCACGGGCTGGACGGCCTGCCGGCGCTGTGGACGCGCCTCCACCTCGAGCCCGGCTGGGAGACCGCGCTGGAGGCGGTGCTGCGCGAGCGCCTCAACGCGCTGGAGGTCGGCCGGCTGGAGACGGTCAAGGCCTTCGAGCTCGACGCGCCGCCGGCCAAGCTGGCCTTCTACTCGCCGCCCGCCTCGGCGCGGGTCAACAGCCACCAGACGCTGCCGCGCCTGTCGGACCTGCTGCGCCTGCCCGACGGCGGGCTGAAGGCCCTGCTGAACGACTGGCTGGAGGGCGTCTACACCGCCGCCTCGCTGGACGAGGCGCTGGCCAGCCGCAGCCGCCTGACGCATGGCGAAGTGATCGTCACCCCGGCCGGCCATGCGGTGACGCAGTTTGCGGTGAGCTTCCATGCGCAGGACTCGGAACAGGCCGGCATGCTCGCCCGCGCGCAGGAGATCGAGAACCTGGAGCGCAGCGGCCGGGCCCAGGCGCTGATGGCCGACGAGGCACGCACCGCCCTGGTGCGCGCCGAAGCCGCCCACAGCGAGGCCTCGCAGCGCCTGGCGGCCGCCCGGCGCGAGGCGGGCGATGCCCAGGCCAGCGCGCACCGGCTGCAGGTCGAGGTGCTGCGGCTGACGCAGCAGTCCGAGCAGGCCCGGCTGCGCCGGGGCCAGCTGGATGCGGAGCTGGCCGAGATCGACCAGCAGCTCGAGGACCTGGAAGAGCGCCGCATGACCGGCGAGGCCCGCTTCGAGGAGCTCGACCTGGCGCTGGGCACCGAGCAGGAGCGCCACGCCGAGCTGGAGGAGCAGGTCCTCGAGGCCGAGCGCCGCCTGGCCGATGCGCGCGAGCAGCTGCGCCGCCTGGAGCGGCAGGCGCAGGAGGCGCAGTTCCAGGCCCGTGCGCTGGCGGCGCGGCGCGGCGAGCTGCAGCGCGCCATCGAGACGGCCGAACAGCAGATCCGCGCCGGCGAAGGTTCACTGGCCACGCTGGCCGACGAACTGGCCCGGCTGGACGACGCCGCCGCGCAGGACGGCCTGCAGGAGGCGCTGGCCCTGCGCCTCGAGCGCGAGCGCGTGCTGGGCGCGGCACGCAGCCGCTACGACGAGCTGTCGCTGCAGCTGCGCCGCACCGACGAGCAGCGCATGAGCCACGAACGCAGCCTGCAGCCGCTGCGCGACGAGATCACCCGCCTGCAGCTCGAGGAGCAGGCCGCCCAGCTCGGCGGCGCCCAGTACCTCGAGCAGCTCGGCGCGGCCGGCGTCGACCTGGCCGCGCTGGAAGCCAGCGTCGTCGCCGGCGAGGTGAAGCTCTACGGTCTGCAGACCGAGATCGACCGCATCCAGCGCGAGATCGCCGCGCTGGGGGCGGTCAACCTGGCCGCGCTGGAGGAGCTCGGCGCCGCGCGCGAGCGCAAGGGCTTCCTGGACGCGCAGCACGACGACCTGACCCGCGCGATGACCACGCTCGAAGATGCGATCCGCAAGATCGACATCGAGACGCGCGACCTGCTGAAGACCACCTTCGACCAGGTCAACGCCGGCTTCGGCGAGATGTTCCCCAGCCTGTTCGGCGGCGGCCATGCGAAGCTGGTGATGACCGGCGACGAGATCCTGGACGCGGGCGTGCAGGTGATGGCGCAACCGCCGGGCAAGAAGAACAGCACCATCCACCTGCTGTCGGGCGGCGAGAAGGCGCTCACCGCGATCGCGCTGGTGTTCGCGATCTTCCTGCTCAACCCGGCGCCGTTCTGCCTGCTCGACGAGGTGGACGCACCGCTGGACGATGCCAACACCGAGCGCTACGCCCGGCTGGTCCGCAAGATGTCCAGCGGCACGCAGTTCCTCTTCATCTCGCACAACAAGATCGCCATGGAGATGGCCGAGCAGCTGGTGGGCGTGACGATGCAGGAGCAGGGCGTCTCGCGCATCGTCGCGGTGGACATGGAGGCGGCGCTGTCGATGGCCGATCACGCCTGAACATGGGTACCGCGCTGGGGGATCGGCCGGGCATCGGGCATGATGTGCTGCCCGGCCGCGCAGGCCGGGCTCCTGCAACGATCCCGAGGACGAGCGCGCACCGACGATGAACTCGCTGCAACTCTGGCTGGCCGCGCTGGGCGCACTGGTGCTCGCGGCGGTGATCGCCCATGGCGCCTGGACCACCCGCCGCGCCGGCGGTGGACGCCGCCTGCCGTCGCTGGACGCCGCGCCGTCACGGCACCTGGAGCCGCGCTTCGACGACGCCGCGCTGGGCGAAGGCGCACCGGCCGCTCCCGGCGAGGCGCCGACGGTGATGGCGCCCAAGCCACCGCGCCGGACGCATGGCACGCCACGCATCGACGCACTGATCGACGCGATCGCCGTGCTGGCGGTGGACCAGCCGGTGTCGGGCGAGACCCTGCTGGCGCACCTGCCGCCCAGCCGGCGCGCCGGGGGCAAGCCCTTCCTCGTCGAAGGCCGCCACCGCGACAGCGGCGAATGGGAGCCCCCGGCCCCCGACACCTGGTACCGCGAGGTGCAGGCCGGCGTGCAGCTGGCCAACCGGCTGGGGCCGCTCAACGAGATCGAGTACTCCGAGTTCGTGCAGAAGATCCAGGCCTTCGCCGATGCGATCGGCGCGACGCCGGACTTTCCGGACATGCTCGACGTGGTGGCGCGCGCGCGCGAGCTGGATGCCTTCGCCAGTGGCCACGATGCCCAGCTGGCGATGCGCCTGCGCCCGCGCCGCAATGCCTGGGCGCTGCCCTTCGTGCAGCAGCACGCCTCGCGCCACGGCTTCGTGCCCGGGGCCACGCCGGGCCGCCTGGTGCTGCCCGGCAGCGAGGAGGGCGCACCGCCGATGCTGGCGCTGCAGTTCGATCCGCAGGCCGCGCTGGCCGACGACCCGCGCCAGGCGCGCATCGACGAGGTGACGCTGGTCTTCGACGTGCCGCACACCGCCGCGGCCGAGCAGCCCTTCAACGCCTGGTGCGCTGCCGGCCGCGCCCTGGCGCTGGGCCTGGACGCCCTGGTCAGCGACGACAAGGGCCAGCCGCTGCACCCGGACGCCTTCCCGATGGTCGGCTCGGAACTGGGCGAGCTCTACGCCAAGCTGGCCGAGCGCGACCTGCCGGCCGGCTCGCCGGCCGCGCGGCGGCTGTTCAGCTGAGCCCCTCCACCGGATCGGGCCCGGCCCCGGTCGGCCGCAGCGGCTCGAAGCGCTCGACGATGCGCGCCCCGACGCGACCCTGCGGCAGCTCGCGCAGGGCCGTCTCGATGGCCGCGCAGGCGGCGCGGTCCAGCCCGCCGGGGCGGCGGTAGATCTCCATCCAGGTGGCCGGCGGCAGGTCCGTCGCGGGGCGGCCGGCCGCGGCATCGGTTGCCACGTCGGCCGTGGCGTCGGCGCGCCGCAGCAGGGCGGTCTGCAGGCCGGCGATCTGCCGGCGCAGCGCGGCCTGGGCGGCCTCGACCTGCGCGCGGGCCGCCTCCGCCGCGCAGGCGTCGAGGCGGTAGTAGACGTACAGCTCGGTCATCGCAGCGCAGACGGCCACCCGGCGCAGGCGCGGCCGCTCAGGCGCTCGCAGCGTCCTGCGGCAGCGCGTAGGGCAGCGGCAGCAGGCGCAGCGGCGGGCCGTCGGCGGCGCCCAGGTGCAGGCTGCCGGAGGCGGTCGCGGCCACCTTCAGCTCGGCGATCAGCCGCACACCGGCCCCGGCCGACGTCGCAGGCGCCGGGGCGGCCAGCGCCACCTGGCCGGCCGGCTGGTCGGCGTCGCCGCTCCAGAAGATCTCCTGGCCGGGCTGTACCGCCGCGTCCCTGGCGTCGAGCGCCAGCAGGAAGGCACGGCGCTTGAGCTTGCCCAGGTACTGGCTGCGCGCCACCACCTCCTGGCCGGGGTAGCAGCCCTTCTTGAAGTCCACGCCGCCGACCAGCTCGTAGTTGAGCATCTGCGGCACGAACTGGCCGGAGGTGGCGGCCAGCACCGGCGCGACCCCCGAGTTCACCTCCGCCCAGGCCCAGTCGGCGGGCGCCAGCGCAGGCAGCCCGGCCAGCAGGGCCTCGGCGGCGGCGGCCGGGCCGAGCCAGAGCCAGCGCGGCACACCGTCGCCATCGGGCAGGCGGATCAGCATCGCGCCGTCGCGATCGGCCTTGGCCCAGGCGACGGCCGGCGCGTCCGGGCCCAGGGCCTGCGCGGCAGCCGCACCGGCCAGGCCGACGGCCACCAGCTCGGCGCTGGCATCGCCGAGCTTCGCCTTGGCGCGCAGCACGAACATGCTCAGGCGCTTCAGCGTGGCGGGCAGCAGGTCGGTGCTGCAGGCCAGCCAGTATTCGTCGTCGCCGGCCTCGTTGCGGTGGCGCCCGAGCACCAGGCTGGCCAGCATGCGGCCCTGCGGCGTGCAGAAGGCGGCCAGGCGGGCCCGGTCGTAGCCCAGCAGCTTGACGTCGTTGCTGAGCTGGCCGTGCAGGAAGGCGGCGGCATCGGCGCCGACGGCGCGGATCACGCCGATCGAGGGCAGCCGGCAGGCGCCGCCGGCAGCCGGATCGGGGGCAGGGGAGGTGTGCATGGCGCTGATTATCATCAGCGTCCATGGAACGATGTGTCACTGGGTCTTCGCCCGTCGGAGGCGGCCGATGAAGCGCGGCCGGGCGGTGCCGGGCCGGTCGAGCCTCGGCCGCGTGCGGCTGTGGCCCCTGCTGCTGGGGGTGCTGGGCCTGCTCGGGGCCCTGGGGGCAGCCGCAGCCTGGTGGCTGCAGCAGCCACTGGCGCTGCCGCGTGCACCGCTCGAGTTCGAGGTGGAACCGGGCCAGTCACCGCGCCAGGTGGTGCAGGGGTTGGTCGACAGCGGCGTTCAGGTGCAGCCCGTCCTGCTCTACCAGTGGTTCCGCTGGTCCGGCCAGGCCCGGCAGATCCGTGCCGGCAGCTATGAGCTGGAGGCCGGGACCACCCCGCGCGAGCTGCTGCGCAAGCTGGTGGCCGGCGACGAGACGCTGGCGCGGCTGCGCCTGATCGAGGGCTGGACCTTCCGCCAGGTGCGCGCCGAACTGCAGCGCACGCCGGGCCTTAAGCGGGTCACCGACGCGATGAGCGATGCCGAGCTGATGGCCGCGCTCGGCGCACCGGGCCTGGCGCCGGAGGGGCGCTTCTTTCCCGATACCTATGCCTTCGCCAAGGGCAGCAGCGACCTGGCGGTGCTGCAGCGCGCCCATGCCGCGATGAACCGCCGGCTGGAAGCGGTGTGGGCGCAGCGCCCGCCGGATCTGCCGCTGCAGAGCCCGGAGCAGCTGCTGACGCTGGCCTCGATCGTCGAGAAGGAGACCGGCCGCGCGGCCGACCGCGGCCTGGTGGCCTCGGTGTTCCTGAACCGGCTGCGCATCGGCATGCCGCTGCAGACCGACCCGACCGTGATCTACGGGCTGGGCGAGGCCTTCGACGGCAACCTGCGCAAACGCGACCTGCAGACCGACACCCCGTTCAACACCTATACCCGCCGCGGCCTGCCGCCCACGCCGATCGCGATGCCCGGGCGCGATGCCCTCTGGGCCGTGGTGCGGCCCACGCCCAGCAAGGCACTGTACTTCGTGGCCCGCGGCGACGGCAGCAGCGAGTTCAGCGAAACCCTGGCCGACCATAATCGCGCGGTGGACAAGTACCAGCGCAACCGGGATCGCCAGCCGTGACGGCCGGTCCCCTCCTGAGCCCCGGCCCGGCAGGGCCGGCCGGATGTTTCGTCACCGTCGAGGGCATCGACGGTGCGGGCAAGACCAGCCACGTGCAGGCCCTGCTCGAGCGCTGGCGCGGGCGCGGCCTGGACGTGCTGCACACCCGCGAGCCCGGCGGCACGCCGCTGGCCGAGGCGCTGCGCGCGCTCTTCCTGGCGCGCGAGATGGATGCGCTGACCGAGGCGCTGCTGGTCTTCGCCGCCCGGCGCGACCACCTGCGCCAGGTGATCGAGCCGGCGCTGGCGCGCGGCGCGGTGGTGCTCTGCGAGCGCTTCACCGACGCCACCTTCGCCTACCAGGGCGCCGGGCGGGGCTTCGACCGCGCGGTGCTGGCCCAGCTGGAGACCTGGGTGCAGCAGGGCCGCCAGCCCGACCTGACGCTGTGGTTCGACCTCGACGAGGCGGTGGCGGCGCAGCGCCGTGCCGCCGCGCGGGCGGCCGACCGGCTGGAGGCCGAGCCGCTGGACTTCTTCGCCCGGGTGCGCGCGGGCTACGCCGAGCGCGCCCGCCAGGCCCCGCAGCGCTTCGTGCGGCTGGATGCCGGCGGCAGCCCGCAGGCAGTGCGCGAGCAGCTGCACGCAGCCCTGGAGCGGCGCGGATGGTGAGCAGCACGCGCCGCCCGGCAGCGTCCCGCGAGGCCGCCGCCACGCCGTCGCCCGGGCTGCTGCCCTGGCTGGCCGACCCGCTGGCGCAGGCGCTGGCCACCCAGCGCGCCCACGCGCTGCTGGTGCACGGGCCGCAAGGCGTGGGACAGTTCCATTTCGCGCTCGGGCTGGCGCAGGCCTGGCTGTGCGAGACCCCGGCCGAGCGGCGCGACCGCGGCCTGGCCTGCGGCCACTGCGCGGCCTGCCACCTGGTGGACGAACGCAGCCACCCCGACCTGCGCGTGGTGGTGCCCGAGCTGCTGCGTGCCGAGGCCGGGCTGGAGGCCGAGGAGGCCGGCAGCGACGACGACGGCAGGAAGCGCAAGCCCAGCCGCGAGATCAAGGTCGACCAGATCCGCGCCGCACTGGACTTCGCCGAGCTGACCGCCGGCCGCGCCGCCCACAAGGTGCTGCTGCTCTATCCGGCCGAGGCCATCAACGCGGTGGCCGCCAACGCGCTGCTGAAGACCCTGGAGGAGCCCGGCGCGCTGCGCTTCGTGCTGGCCAGCGGCGCGGCGCAGCAGCTGCTGCCCACCCTGCGCAGCCGCTGCCAGGCCATCGCGCTGCCGATGCCGGCGCGCGAGGCCGCGCTGGCCTGGCTGCAGGCGCAGGGCGTGTCCGACGCCGAGGTGCTGCTGGACGCCGCGGGCGGCCAGCCGCAGGCGGCGCTGGCGCTGCAGAGCGCCGGCATCGACGCGGCGGCCTGCCGGCTCTTCCCGCAGCGGGTGGCGCAGCGCGACGCCGCGGCCCTGAGCGGCTGGCCGCTGCCGCTGCTGGTCGATGCGCTGGCGCGGCTCTGCCACGACCGGGCGCTGCTCGGGCTGGGCCTGAGGCCGCGCTTCTTTCCCCACGGCGAGCTGCGCGCCGCCGATCCCCAGGCCATGGCCCGCCAGGCCGAGGCGCTGCGCCGCCATGCCCGCCACGCCGAGCATCCCTTCAGCGCCGCGCTGGCCGTCGAAGCCCTGCTGATCGCCGCGGCGGATTGAGCCGCCGAGGCGGAGCTGCCTCGAGGACCGACGTCATTTCGGCCGCTGGCCCGCGTCCGGTGGCCGATACACTTGCGCCCATGAACGACAGTGTGGCCCGACCCTTCGCGAACAGCACGCTGGCCCCGAGCACGGCCCGCCCCAGCGTGATCCAGCTGGTGTTCCGGGAGAAGGGCGCGCTGTACGCCGCCTACATCCCGCTGTTCGCCGACGGCGGGCTGTTCGTGCCGACCAACCGCGAGTACCGCCTGGGTGAGGACGTCTACCTGCTGCTGACCCTGCCGGACGACCCGCAGCGCTACCCGGTGGCTGGCAAGGTGGCCTGGCTCACACCGCCCAACGCCTCGGGCGGACGCACCCAGGGCGTGGGGGTGCGCTTCCCCGCCGACGAGAAGACCCGGGCGCTGCGGGTGCGCATCGAGGAAATGCTGGGCACCGCGATCCAGTCGGCCAAGCCGACCCAGACCATTTGACCCCCCGTTGCGGCTCACGCCGACCCACGCCTGCGCAGAGCGCAGGCGGTTCGTGAGGCGAGCAACCCTGCGCAGGCAGGCTTGCCCGTCCGCACTCCCCCCCCAGGGGGCGCCGCCGGTGGACCGGCGCAGCCGGATCCACGGCGGCCGCTTGATATCGCTGCCCCGATTCCGCTCTTGCACTTCGCTCGACGATGTACATCGATTCCCACTGCCACCTGAGCTTTCCCGAACTGCACCAGCAGGTGCCGGAGATCCTGCAGCGCATGACCGACGCACAGGTCGGCCAGGCCCTGTGCATCTGCACGACGCTGGAGGAGTTCCCCACCGTGCACGCGCTGGCGATGGCGCACGACCGGCTCTGGGCCACGGTGGGCGTGCACCCGGACAACGAGGGGGTCACCGAGCCGACCGTCGAGGACCTGGTGCAGCGCGGCCGGCTGCCGCGCGTGGTCGCCGTGGGCGAGACCGGGCTGGACTACTACCGCCTGAACGGCCGCAGCGTGGCCGACATGGCCTGGCAGCGCGAGCGCCTGCGCGTGCATGTGCGCGCAGCCCGACAGCTGGGCAAGCCGCTCGTCGTCCACACCCGCAGCGCCTCGGCCGACACGCTGGCCATCCTGCGCGAGGAGGGCGCGGACCAGGTGGGCGGCGTGTTCCACTGCTTCACCGAGACCCAGGCGGTGGCCGAGGCGGCCCTGGAGATGGGCTTTCACATCTCCTTCTCGGGCATCCTGACCTTCCGCAACGCCCACGAACTGCGCGAGGTGGCCGCACGGGTGCCGCTGGAGCGCTGCCTGATCGAGACCGACAGCCCCTACCTGGCGCCGATGCCCTACCGCGGCAAGCTCAACACGCCGGCGCTGGTGCCCTATGTGGCAGCCGAGCTTGCGAAACTGCAGCAACGCGATGTGGCAGAAGTGGCAGAAGCGACCTGCCGCAACGCCCAGCGCCTGTTCGGCCTGACGCCACCGCCGGTGCCGGGCAAGTCCGCCGCCTGAACCCCGGGGGCCGTCGCAAGTCCCTGTCCTGAAAGGAAAAAGCCGGCCGTGCCCGGCCCCGCGGCAACGCCCCGGGCAGGCTGTCGGCAGTGCTTGCCCGACAGCCTTGTCAGGCAGATTCCGACACGATTTTTCGTATTTCGGCCACTGCCGCGGCGGGGCGGGTCTCCCTACAGTGGATCCCATCGATCCACCACACACACCAGGAGCCCGCCATGACCTCTCTGCACCACGCCCATCCCTTCGCCGTGATGATCGACCCGCAGGCCGTCCTGCAGGCCGTCGAGCGCTCGGAGCGCATGCAGCGCCTGCAGCGCCGGGTCTGCCGGCCGCTGGACAAGCCGCTGATCCCGCGCGTGGTGGCCGAGGCGCAGGCCTGGGACCTGGCGATCGACGCCGACGCCGACGAGGCGGGCGAAGACGACTTCGCCTGAGCGCACCCCCTGACGCACGGCGCGGCCGGACGGATCCGGCCGGCCCGTGCTACAAAGCCGACCCCCGTGGGCAGTCGGGCACCTTCGCGTGCGACTGCCGGATGTCTGCGGCCCTTGCGGCCGGCGAGGATCGGTGATGACCGTCAGGACCCTTCTGAAGATGGGTGACCCGCGCCTGCTGCGGGTGGCCCGGCCGGTGCAGCAGTTCGGCACGCCCGAGCTGCAGGCGCTGATTCACGACATGCAGGACACCATGGCCGCCGCCGGTGGCGTCGGCCTGGCCGCGCCGCAGATCGGCGTGGACCTGGCGGTGGTGATCTTCGGCTTCGAGCACAGCGAGCGCTACCCGCAGGCCCCGGCGGTACCGCGCACGGTGCTGCTCAACCCGCAGATCACGCCGCTGGGCGACGACGAAGAGGAGGGCTGGGAGGGCTGCCTGTCGGTGCCCGGCCTGCGGGGCGTGGTGCCGCGCTTCGCCCGCATCCGCTACAGCGGCTTCGACCCGGCCGGCCAGCGCCTCGAGCGCGAGGCCGAGGGCTTTCACGCCCGGGTGGTGCAGCACGAATGCGACCACCTGATCGGCCGGCTCTACCCGATGCGGGTGCGCGACTTCAGCCGTTTCGGCTACACCGAGGTGCTGTTTCCCGACCTCGCGGACCGCCCCGATGACTGAGGACCACCGCCGGGGCGACTGGCTGCTCGGCATCGACCTGGGCGGCACCAAGACCGAGGTGGCGTTGCTCGATGCCCAGGGACGGTTCCAGCTGCGCGAGCGCCTGCCCACGCCGGGGGGTGACTATGCCGCCACGCTGGAGACGATCGCGGCGCTGGTCGCGCGTGCCGATGCCCGGGCCGCCGCGGCGGGGCAGCTGCGCCTGCCGCTGGGCCTGGCCATTCCCGGCGCGGTGTCGGCGCTGAGCGGGCGCATCAAGAACGCCAATTCGCTGGCCCTGAACGGCCAGGACCTGCAGGGCGACCTGGAGCGCCGGCTGCAGCGACCGGTGCGGCTGCAGAACGACGCCAACTGCCTGGCGGTGAGCGAGGCGGTCGACGGCGCCGGGGCCGGCGCGGCGCTGGTGCTGGGGGTGATCCTGGGCACCGGCACCGGCGCGGGCATCGCGATCGAAGGTCGCGCCTGGCGTGGGCGCAACGCCGTCGCCGGTGAATGGGGCCACAACCCGCTGCCCTGGCCGCGCGCCGAGTGGGGCGAGTGGCCCGGCCCGGCCTGCTGGTGCGGCCAGACCGGCTGCATCGAGGCCTGGGTGAGCGGTCCGGGCTGGGCCGCCGCGCACCGGCGCGAAACCGGCGAGGTCGCCACGACCGAGCAGATCGTCGCGGCGATGCGCGCCGGCGAGCCCCAGGCGCGCGAGAGCTTCGAGCGCCAGGCCGACCGGCTCGCCCGCGCCCTGGCGCACGTCATCAATCTGCTGGACCCCGAGGTGATCGTGCTCGGCGGTGGGCTGAGCAACATCGGCGAGCTGTACGAAGCGATTCCGGCGCGCTGGGCGCAGTACGTCTTCTCGGATGCGGTGCAGACCGCGCTGCGCCCGGCGCGGCACGGGGACTCGTCGGGCGTGCGCGGCGCGGCCTGGCTCTGGCGCAAGGGGGACTGAGCGCACACCCGACCCGGATGCAGCGCTGCGCCCGTCTCAGCGGCTGCCGCCCGGCCCGCCCTTCTGGAGCAGCGCCATCGCGGTGCCGATCAGCCCGGCCACCTCGCCCATGTGGCCGGGCACGATCATCGTGTTGTTCTTCTGCGCCAGCTGGCCGTAGGCCTCCACCGCCTTCTCGGCCACCTTGAGCTGCACCGCCTGCTCGCCGCCGGGCTGCTGGATGGCCGCGGCGATCTGCCGGATGGCGGCCGCGCTGGCCTCGGCCACCGCCAGGATGGCCGCGGCCTCGCCCTCGGCCTGGTTGATCTCGGCCTGCTTCTGGCCTTCGGAGCGGGCGATGAAGGCCTCGCGCTCGCCGGTGGCGATGTTGATCTGCTCCTGGCGGCGGCCCTCGGAGGCGGCGATCAGTGCGCGCTTCTCGCGCTCGGCGGTGATCTGCGCCTGCATCGCGCGCAGGATCTCGGCCGGCGGGGTCAGGTCCTTGATCTCGTAGCGCAGCACCTTCACGCCCCAGTTGCTGGCAGCTTCGTCCAGCGCGCTGACCACCTGGGCGTTGATGGCCTCGCGCTCCTCGAAGGTGCGGTCGAGCTCCATCCTGCCGATCACGCTGCGCAGCGTGGTCTGCGCCAGCTGGGTGATCGCCATGACGTAGTTGCTGCTGCCGTAGCTGGCGCGCATCGGGTCGGTGACCTGGAAGTACAGGATGCCGTCGACCTGCAGCTGGGTGTTGTCCTTGGTGATGCAGACCTGGCTGGGCACGTCCAGCGGGATCTCCTTGAGCGAATGCCGGTAGGCCACCCGGTCGACGAAGGGCACCAGGAAGTTCAGCCCCGGGGCCAGGGTGGCGTTGTACTTGCCCAGCCGCTCGACCACCCAGGCGTGCTGCTGCGGCACGACCTTGACCGAGCGCACGACGAAGAGGACCGCGATGCCGAACAGGAGGAGGGCGACGAATTCCATGGCGACTTTCGGACAGGGGAGGGAAGGGCGGGCCGCCTCAGCGGCGCAGCAGCAGCACGTTGCCGTCGAGGGCGTCGATGACATGCTCGCCGGGCTGCGGGGCGCCGGCCCCGACCCAGCGCGCCTGCCAGTCGGCGCCGCGGTAGTGCACCCGGGTGCGTCCGGCCTCGTCCCAGGCCGCGACCGCGACACGCTCGCCGACGTCGAGCAGGACATCGTGGTTCGCCGCCACCGGGGGCGGGGCCGGCTGGCGCTGGCGGCGCAGGTGCCAGGCGGCGGTGGCGCCCCCGCCCAGCAGCGCGGCGGCCAGCAGCTGCCCGGTGGTGTCCAGTCCGGCATGGGCGGCCAGTGCGCCGGCGGCCAGGCCGATCGAGATCATCAGGAGGTAGAAGGTGCCGGTGGCCAGCTCGGCCAGCACCAGCACGGCGGTGGCGATCCACCAGACGATCGCAGGCGACATCGGGGCTCCTGTGCGGCCCGGGTCGGCGCGGTGGCGGGGCTCCGGGCAGAGCGTCCAGTGTACGCCCGACGGGTCGCGGGCCGCCGGGCCGGGCCTGCCGGGCAGACGCTGTCATCGCAGGGCCGTCGCATGGCCCTACACTGCGCGCCTCATCGATCCCAGGCGGCCCACCGGCTGCCTTCGTTCCCGCCGCCCGAACCGAGTCCGCCATGCAGCGCTTCCACTTCCCGATCGTCATCATCGACGAGGACTACCGTTCCGAGAACGCCTCGGGCCTGGGCATCCGCGCGCTCGCGCAGGCCATCGAGAAAGAGGGCTTCGAGGTGCTGGGCACGACCAGCTACGGCGACCTGGCGCAGTTCGCGCAGCAGCAGAGCCGCGCCTCGGCCTTCATCCTGTCGATCGACGACGAGGAGTTCACCCCCGGCCCCGAGCTGGACCCGGCGGTGCTGAACCTGCGCAAGTTCATCGAGGAGATCCGCTGGCGCAATGCGGACATCCCGATCTACATCTACGGCGAGACGCGCACCAGCCAGCACATCCCGAACGACATCCTGCGCGAGCTGCACGGCTTCATCCACATGTTCGAGGACACGCCGGAGTTCGTGGCCCGCCACATCATCCGCGAGGCCAGGAGCTACCTCGACGGCCTGGCGCCGCCCTTCTTCAAGCAGCTGATGGAATACGCCCGCGACGGCTCGTACTCCTGGCACTGCCCGGGCCACAGCGGCGGCGTGGCCTTCCTGAAGAGCCCGGTGGGGCAGATGTTCCACCAGTTCTTCGGCGAGAACATGCTGCGCGCGGACGTGTGCAACGCGGTGGAGGAGCTCGGCCAGCTGCTCGACCACACCGGCCCGGTGGCCCACAGCGAGCGCAACGCGGCGCGCATCTTCAACGCCGACCACTGCTACTTCGTCACCAACGGCACCAGCACCTCCAACAAGATGGTCTGGCACCACACGGTGGCGCCCGGCGACGTGGTGGTGGTGGACCGCAACTGCCACAAGTCCATCCTGCACTCGATCATCATGACCGGGGCGATCCCCGTGTTCATGACGCCCACGCGCAACCACTACGGCATCATCGGGCCGATCCCAAAGAGCGAGTTCAGCCGCGCGGCCATCGAAGCCAAGATCGCCGCCAACCCGCTGCTGGCCGGGGTGGATCCGGCCACGGTCAAGCCGCGCATCCTCACGCTCACGCAGAGCACCTACGACGGCGTGCTCTACAACACCGAGACCATCAAGGAGATGGCCGACGGCTGGATCCCGAACCTGCATTTCGACGAGGCCTGGCTGCCGCACGCGGCCTTCCACGGCTTCTACGGCAGCTTCCACGCCATGGGCAAGAAGCGCGCGCGGCCGAAGGAGGCGGTGGTCTACGCCACCCAGTCGACGCACAAGCTGCTGGCCGGCCTCAGCCAGGCCTCGCAGGTGCTGGTGCAGGACTCGCAGCAGGTCAAGCTCGACCGGCACCTCTTCAACGAGGCCTACCTGATGCACACCAGCACCAGCCCGCAGTACGCCATCATCGCCAGCTGCGACGTGGCCGCGGCGATGATGGAGCCGCCCGGCGGCACCGCGCTGGTGGAGGAGAGCATCAAGGAGGCGCTGGACTTCCGCCGCGCCATGCGCAAGGTCGAGGACGACTTCGGCCACGACTGGTGGTTCAAGGTCTGGGGCCCGGACGCCCTGGCCGCCGACGGCATCGGCCGCGCCGAGGGCTGGATGCTGCATGCCGACGAGAAGTGGCATGGCTTCGGCGACCTGGCCGAAGGCTTCAACATGCTCGACCCGATCAAGTCGACCATCATCACGCCGGGGCTGGATGTGTCGGGCGACTTCGCCGCCACGGGCATCCCGGCGGCCATCGTCACGAAGTACCTGGCCGAGCACGGCGTGGTGGTGGAGAAGACCGGGCTGTACTCCTTCTTCATCATGTTCACCATCGGCATCACCAAGGGCCGCTGGAACACCCTGCTGACCGCGCTGCAGCAGTTCAAGGACGACTACGACCGCAACCAGCCGATCTGGCGCATCCTGCCCGAGTTCGCCGCCAAGTACCCGATGTACGAGCGCATGGGGCTGCGCGACCTCTGCCAGGCCATCCACCAGAGCTATGCGCAGGGCGACATCGCGCGGCTGACCACCGAGGTGTACCTCTCGGACGTGCAGCCGGCCATGAAACCCAGCGAGGCCTACGCGCACATCGCCCACCGCAAGACCGAGCGGGTCGAGATCGACCAGCTGGAGGGCCGCATCACCACCGCGCTGCTCACGCCCTACCCGCCGGGCATTCCGCTGCTGATCCCGGGTGAGCGCTTCAACCGCCGCATCGTCGATTACCTGCGCTTCACGCGCGCCTTCAACGACCGTTTCCCCGGCTTCCACACCGATGTGCACGGTCTGGTCGAGGAGGATCTGGGCGGCGGACAGAAGCGCTACTACGTGGACTGCGTGGCCCAGTAGGCCTCGGTCCCTGCCGGTCGCCGCGGGGCGCCCGGCACGCTTTCTGCGAGAAGGGCCCCGATCCGGCTCGACTTGGCCGACGAAATCAGGGTTACCCCCGGATTACATGGCAAGATCTTCGCGCCGAACTTTCACTTCCGCGACCGACATGGCAGCCGACCGATCCGATCCGACCCTCCTCGACGACGAGACGCTGCAGGCCTTGCTGCAGGCGCGTCACGGCGATCCTTTCGCCGTGCTGGGCATGCACCAGGTCGGGGCGGCGGTGGTGGTGCGCGCGCTGCTGCCCGGGGCCCATGCGGTGACCGTGCTGGACGCGCGGGGACGGCGGGTGACCGATCTGCTGCGGGTGGCGGGTACGCCGCTGTTCCAGGCCGTCATGCCGCGCCGGCGCAACCCCTTCGCCTACCGCTTGCGCGTGACCTGGGAGGGTCCGAACGGCGAGCGCGCGCACACGCTGGACATCGACGACACCTACCGCTTCCCGCCGCTGCTGGCCGATCTGGACGTCTGGCTGCTGGCCGAGGGGACGCACCAGCGTCCCTACGAGTGGCTGGGCGCGCACCTGAACACGGTCGACGGCGTCGAGGGCACGCGCTTCGCGGTCTGGGCGCCCGGCGCGCGGCGCGTCTCGGTGGTGGGCGACTTCAACCAGTGGGACGGGCGCCGCCACATGATGCGCAAGCGCCACGAGTGCGGGGTGTGGGAGCTCTTCGTGCCGCACGTGGGCGAGGGTGACCTGTACAAGTTCGAGCTGCTCGGCGCCGACGGCGAGCTGCATCTCAAGTCCGACCCCTTCGCCTTCCGCGCCGAGCTGCGCCCGCAGACCGCCTCGGTGGTGCAGCGCCTGCTGCCCGGGCTGGCGGGCAGCGAGGCGCGCCGGCGTGCCAACGCGCTGGACGCCCCGATCAGCATCTACGAGGTGCACCTGGGCTCCTGGCGGCGCGGGCCGCAGGGCCGCTGGCTGAGCTACCGCGAGCTGGCCGAGCAGCTGGTGCCGTATGCGCGCGACCTGGGCTTCACGCACCTGGAGCTGATGCCGGTGCACGAGCACCCCTTCGACGGCTCCTGGGGCTACCAGCCCACCGGCCTGTACGCGCCGACCTCGCGCTTCGGCTCGCCGGAGGACTTCCGCGCCTTCGTCGAGGCCGCGCAGGCCGCCGGGCTGGGCGTGATCCTGGACTGGGTGCCGGCGCACTTCCCGAGCGACGCGCACGGCCTCGCGAAGTTCGACGGCACCTGCCTGTACGAGCATGCCGACCGGCGCGAGGGCTTCCACCAGGACTGGAACACGCTGATCTACAACTACGGCCGCACGGAGGTGCGCAACTATCTGGTCGGCAACGCGCTGTACTGGATCGAGCGCTTCGGCATCGACGGCCTGCGCGTGGACGCGGTGGCCTCGATGCTCTACCGCGACTACAGCCGCAAGGACGGCGAGTGGATCCCCAACCGCTTCGGCGGGCGCGAGAACCTGGAGGCCATCGAGTTCCTGCGGCGCATGAACCACACCGTCGGCACGGTGCGGCCCGAGGCGATCACCGCGGCCGAGGAGTCCACCGCCTTTCCGTCGGTAACCCGCCCGCCCAGCGAGGACCTGCAGGGCGGCGGGCTGGGCTTCCACTACAAGTGGAACATGGGCTGGATGAACGACACCCTGTCGTACTTCGCCCGCGAACCGATCCACCGCGTCCACCATCACGACCAGATCCGCTTCTCGCTGGTCTACGCCTTCAGCGAGAACTTCATCCTGCCGCTCTCGCACGACGAGGTGGTGCACGGCAAGGGCTCGCTGATCGGCAAGATGCCCGGCGACGACTGGCAGAAGTTCGCCAACCTGCGCGCCTATTACGGCTTCATGTGGGGCCATCCGGGCAAGAAGCTGCTCTTCATGGGCGGCGAGTTCGGCCAGTGGCGCGAGTGGGACGCCGAGTCCGGCCTGGACTGGGCCCTGCTGGACGAACCCTCGCCCAACCAGGCCCGGCATGCCGGCCTGCAGCGCCTGGTGCGCGACCTCAACCTGGTCATGCGCGCCGAGCCGGCCCTGCACCAGCTCGACGTCAGCGGCGAGGGCTTCGAGTGGATCAGCCACGACGACGCGGCCCACTCGGTGCTGGCCTTCCAGCGCCGTGCGCGCGACGGCCGGCCGGTGCTGGTGGTGTGCAACTTCACCCCGGTGCCGCGGCGTGGCTGGCGCTTCGGCGTGCCCAGCGCCGGCAGCTGGCGCGAGTTGATCAACACCGACGACGAGGTGTACGGCGGCTCGGGCATCGGCAACGGCGCGCAGGCCAGCGAGGCGCTGGCCTGGCAGGGCCAGGCCCAGTCGATCGTGCTGGACCTGCCGCCGCTGGCCACGCTGATGCTGGTTTGTGAAGGGTGAACCGAGCCGGATCTTGGCGCTGCCCCTGCCCACTTCCCCGGCCGGACCGGTCGACCCGCTCGTGCTGAGGCCAGGGCGCCCCTGGCCGCTGGGTGCGACGCCCGGCCCCGACCCGCAGCCCGAGCCCGGTGCGCCCGCCGGCCCCGAGGGGCCGCGCGAGGGCGTCAACTTCGCGGTCTGGGCCCCGGAGGCGGCGCGGGTGCAGCTCTGCCTTTTCGATGCCGAGGGGCGCGAGGAGCAGGCTCGGCTGGACCTGCCCGCCTGCAGCGAAGGCGTCTGGCACGGCTGGGTCGCCGGGCTGGGCGAGGGCTGTGTCTACGGCTGGCGGGTGCACGGCCCCTGGGCGCCCGAGCGCGGGCTGCGCTTCAACCCGGCGCGGCTGCTGCTCGACCCCTACGCCCGGGAGGTGGTGGGCCGCTACGCCGAACGCGAAGAGGGCGACCTGGCGCTGTACCTGGGCCACGACGCCCAGGAACCCCGCCTGCCCGACGGCCGCGACAACGCCGCGCTGGCGCTGAAGGCCCGTGTCTGCCGGCCGGTGCAGGCCGACCTGGGCCTGCAGCCGCAGATCCCGCGCGAGCAGACCGTGCTCTACGAGGCCCATGTGCGCGCGCTGACCCGGCGCCATCCGCAGATTCCTGCCGAGCTGCGTGGCAGCTACGCCGCCCTGGCCCATCCGGTCATGCTCGCGCATTACCGCCGCCTGGGCATCACCGCGCTGAGCCTGCTGCCGATCCATGCGCGGGCGGACGAGGCGCGCCTGCAGCGCCTGGGCCTGCGCAACCACTGGGGCTACAACACGATCGCCTTCTTCGCACCGGAGCCGCGCTATGCCAGCGGACGCGGCGGCGTCGGCGCGGCGCAGGAACTGCGCGAGGCCATCGAGGCGCTGCACCGCGCGGGCCTGGAGGTGCTGCTGGACGTGGTCTACAACCACACCGCCGAGGGCGACGAGACCGGGCCGACGCTGTCGATGCGCGGGCTGGCCAACGCGCAGTACTACCGGCTCGATCCGGCCGATCCGTCGCGCTACCTGAACTGGACCGGCTGCGGCAACGTGCTCAACCTGGCCGAACCCCGCGTGGTGCAGCTGGTGATCGATTCGCTGCGCCACTGGGTGCTGAGCTACGGCGTCGACGGCTTCCGCTTCGACCTGGCGCCGGTGCTCGGGCGTGACGCGGCGGGCCGCTTCGACCGCACGGCGCCCTTCTTCGCGGCCCTGCAGGCCGATCCGGTGCTGGCCCGGGTGAAGTGGATCGCCGAGCCCTGGGACCTGGGACCGGGCGGCTACCAGCTGGGCGGCTTCCCGACCGGCTGGGCCGAGTGGAACGACCAGTACCGCGACACCCTGCGCGCCTGGTGGCTGCGCGGCGGTGCCGACCGCGGCATGTTCGCGCACCGCTTCGCCGCCTCGAGCGGGCAGTTCCACCATTCGCAGCGCGCTCCGGGCGCGAGCGTGAATTTCGTGACCGCCCACGACGGCTTCACCCTGCGCGACCTGGTCAGCTACGACCACAAGCACAACGAGGCCAACGGCGAGGGCAACCGCGACGGCCATCACCACAACAGCAGCTGGAACTGCGGCGTCGAAGGCCCGACCGACGATGCCGCCGTGCAGGCCCTGCGCGCGCGGCTGCAGCGTGCCCTGCTGGCCAGCCTCGCGCTGTCGATGGGCACGCCGATGCTGCTGGCCGGCGACGAGCTGGGCCACAGCCAGGGCGGCAACAACAACGCCTACTGCCAGGACAACGAAACCACCTGGCTGGACTGGGCCGCGGCCGACCCGGCCCTGTGCCGATTCGTCGGGCGCTGGCTGGCCCTGCGGCGGCGCCATTCGGCGCTGCGCATCCCGCGCTGGCTGCGCGGCGGGCTGGGGGACCACCACGACAACGGCAACGGCCACCTGCCGGCGGGCATGTCCGAGCGCCGCCTGCAGCCGCGCCGTCCCGATGTGCTCTGGTGGCACCCCGACGGCCGCGCCCTGGCCGGCGCCGACTGGTCCGGCTGCGCGGACCGCGCGATGGCCGTGCAGCTCACCGATCCGCGTGCGCCGCAGGCGGCCGCGGCGCTGCTGCTGGTGCAGCCCGGCGAGGTGCCGCGCCGCTTCGTGCTGCCCCCGGGCCGCTGGGTGGCGGTGGCAGCCAGCCATACCGCCGACGGCGCTCCGGATGCGACCTGCCGCACGGACGCCGACGGTTCGCTGCAGCTGCCTGCACGGAGCTTGATCTTGATGCTGGACAACCCGCAAGACGCGGGAGAGGATGAACTCCTGCCGAGCCCCTGAGAACCTGTGAACGAACCCGTCCTGGACCTCCGATGACGCCCCTGTCCACGCTCCGTGTCCCGACCCAGCCCTATGCCGGGCAACGCCCCGGTACCTCCGGCCTGCGCAAGAAGGTCACTGTCTTCCAGCAGCCGCACTACCTGGAGAATTTCGTCCAGGCACTGTTCGACATCCTGCCCGGGCAGGTCGGCCCGATCGCCGGCCAGACCCTGGTGCTCGGAGGCGACGGACGCTTCCACAACCGCGTGGCGGTGCAGACCATCCTGCGCATGGCCGCGGCCAACGGCTTCGGCCGGGTGCTGGTGGGGCAGGGCGGCCTGCTGTCCACGCCGGCGGCCAGCGCGGTGATCCGCAAGCAGGGTGCCTACGGCGGCATCATCCTGTCGGCCAGCCACAACCCGGGCGGGCCCGACGGCGATTTCGGCATCAAGTACAACATCGCCAACGGCGGGCCTGCCCCCGAGAAGATCACCGAGGCGATCTACGCCCGCACCCGGGAGATCGAGGCCTATCGCACCCTGGAGGGCGCCGCGCCGATCGACCTGCAGCGCCTGGGCACGCAGTTGCTCGGGACGATGACGGTCGAGGTGATCGATCCGGTGGCCGACTATGCCGAGCTGATGGCAGACCTGTTCGACTTCGAGGCCATGCGCGCCTGGTTCGCCGCCGGCCACCGCATGCGCTTCGATGCGATGTCGGCGATCGCCGGCCCCTACGCCAAGGCAGTGCTGGAAGGTCGCCTGGGCGCCGCACCCGGCACCGTGGTGAACGGCGAGCCGCTGGAGGACTTCGGCGGGCACCACCCCGACCCCAACCCCGCCCATGCCACCGCGCTGATCGCCGCGATGGCTGCCCCCGACGCGCCGGACTTCGGCGCGGCCTCCGACGGCGACGCGGACCGCAACATGATCCTGGGGCGGGACTTCGTCGTCACGCCCTCGGACAGCCTGGCGGTGCTGGCCGCCCATGCCACCCTGGTGCCTGGCTATCGCGACGGTCTGAAGGGCATTGCCCGCTCGATGCCGACCTCCTGCGCGGCCGACGTGGTGGCGCAGTCGCTGGGCATCGCCTGCCACGAGACGCCCACGGGCTGGAAATTCTTCGGCAACCTGCTGGATGCCGGTCTGGCCACGCTCTGCGGCGAGGAAAGCTACGGCACCGGCTCGAGCCACGTGCGCGAGAAGGATGGCCTCTGGGCGGTGCTGTTCTGGCTGAATCTGCAGGCCGCCACCGGCCGCAGCGTCGAGGCGCTGGTGCGGGCGCACTGGGCCCGCTTCGGTCGGCACTACTACTCGCGCCATGACTGGGAGGGCATCCCGGTCGAGCGTGCCGATGCCCTGATGGCGAGCCTGCGCGCGCAGCTGCCTGCGCTGGCCGGCCGCGAACTGCAGGGCCTGCGCGTGCAGCAGGCCGACGATTTCGCCTACACCGACCCGGTGGACGGTTCGCTGTCGCGCCAGCAGGGCGTGCGGCTGCTGTGCGAGGCCGGCGCGCGCGTGGTGTTCCGCCTGTCGGGCACCGGCACCGAGGGCGCCACGCTGCGGGTGTACCTGGAGCGCTTCGAGCCCGATCCTGCCCGCCACGACCTGCCACCGCAGCAGGTTCTGGCGCCGCTGGTGGCGCTGGCCGAAGAGGTCGCGCAGATCCGCACGTACAGCGGCATGGACGCCCCCACGGTGATCACCTGAACGGCTTCCCGAGGGCTGCGCCCCGCGCGGCGGCCGCCCGGCGAACGAACGAACGACGAACAGACCACGAAGAGGAGTACCCCATGGACATCACCGGATCCGCCCACAGCCGCACCCTGGCCCGGCGCACCCTCGCGCTGGTGCTTGCCGGTGGGCGCGGCTCGCGCCTGAAGGCCCTGACCGACCGCCGCGCCAAGCCGGCCGTGCACTTCGGCGGCAAGTTCCGCATCATCGACTTCGCGCTGTCGAACTGCATCAACTCCGGCATGCGCCGCATCGGCGTGATCACGCAGTACAAGTCGCACTCGCTGCTGCGCCACCTGCAGCGCGGCTGGAGCTTCATGCGCAACGAGCTCAACGAGTTCGTCGACCTGCTGCCCGCGCAGCAGCGCGTGGACGACGAGAGCTGGTACCGCGGCACCGCCGACGCCATCTACCAGAACCTGGACATCATCCGCAATTCCAAGCCGCCCGAGTACATCGTGGTGCTGGCGGGCGACCACATCTACAAGATGGACTACTCCATCATGCTGGCCGACCACGTCGAGAACGGACGCAACGTCACGGTCGGCTGCATCGAGGTGCCGCGCGAGGAGGCCCGGGGATTCGGCGTGATGGCCATCGACGAGCAGCGCCGCATCGTCGACTTCGTCGAGAAGCCGGCCGACCCGCCGGCCATGCCGGGCAACCCCGACATGGCCCTGGCCAGCATGGGCATCTACGTGTTCTCGGCCGACTACCTGTACCGCCTGCTCGAGGAGGACGCCGCCGATCCGCACTCCGAGCACGACTTCGGCAAGAACCTGATCCCCAAGGCAGTGTCCGAGGGCCAGGCGCTGGCCCATCCCTTCTCGATGTCGGCGCTGGCCAACCCGCCGTATTCGCGCCCCTACTGGCGCGACGTCGGCACGGTCGACGCCTACTGGGCCGCCAACCTGGACCTGGCTTCGACCACGCCCGAGCTGAACATGTACGACCAGGACTGGCCGATCTGGACCTACCAGGAGCAGCTGCCGCCGGCCAAGTTCGTTCACGACGAGGACGGCCGGCGCGGCGAGGCGATCAACTCGCTGGTCTCCGGCGGCTGCATCGTCTCCGGCGCGACGGTGCGCAACTCGGTGCTGTTCTCCAACGTGCTGGTGCGCTCCTTCGGCCAGATCGAGAAGGCGGTGGTGCTGCCGGACGTGCAGATCGGCCGCCACTGCCGGCTGAGCAACGTGGTGATCGACCGGCGCTGCAAGCTGCCCGAGGGCCTGGTGATCGGCGAGGATGCCGAGGAAGACGCGCGGCGCTTCTACCGCACCGAAAGCGGCGTGGTGCTGGTGACGCGGCGCATGCTGGCCGCGCTGGGCGTCCAGGGCGCATGATGCCGGCGATCGAAGACGCGCCCGGCCCGCGCGTGCTGCAGGTCTGCGCCGAGATCTTCCCGCTGCTCAAGACCGGCGGGCTGGCCGACGTGGCCGGCGCGCTGCCGCTGGCGCTGCAGCCGCTGGGCGTGGACGTGCGCCTGCTGCTGCCCGGCTTCGAGCCCATCCTGCGCGGCCTGGAAGCGCCGGTGGTCGTGGCCACCCTGCAGCCTCCCGGTGCGATGCAGGCCGCCCACGGCGCCCGGCTGCTCTACGGCCGGCTGCCCGCCTGCGGCCTGTGGGGTTACGTGATCGACGCGCCGGCCTACTACCGGCGCGACGGCGCGCCCTACGAGGAGCGCGGCGACAACCACCTGCGCTTCGCGCTGCTGGGCTGGACCGCTGCCGCGCTGGCGCAGGGGCTGGATCCCTTCTGGCGCGCCGAGCTGCTGCACGCGCACGACTGGCATGCCGCGCTGGCCCCGGCCTATCTGCGTGCGGCCGAGGCGGCGCAGCACCGCCGGCTGGCCGGCTGTGTCTACACCGTGCACAACCTGGCCTATCAGGGCATGTACGGCGCCCACCTGTTCGGCGAGCTGGGGCTGCCCGGCCACTTCTATTCGGTGCAGGGCCTGGAGTTTCACGGCCACGTCAATTTCATGAAGGCCGGTCTGCACTACGCCGACCGCATCAGCACGGTCAGCCCGAGCTATGCCCGCGAAATCCAGAGTCCCGAGCAGGGCTGCGGGCTGGACGGGCTGCTGCGCAGCCGCACGGCGGCGCTGACGGGCATCCTCAACGGGGTCGACACCCGCGTCTGGGACCCGGCGACCGATGCGCACCTGCCCGCGCCCTACGATGGCGCCGACCTGGGCGGCAAGGCGACCTGCAAGCAGGCGCTGCAGGCCGAGCTGGGCCTGGCCGGGGACGCGCATGCGCCACTGCTGTGCGTGGTCAGCCGCCTGGCCGAGCAGAAGGGCCTGCATCTGGTGCTGCAGGCCCTGCCGCGGCTGGTCGAGGCCGGCGCGCAGTTCGCGCTGCTGGGCTCGGGCGACGCCTGGATGGAGGCTGCCTTCCGCGAATTCGCGCAGGCCCGTCCCCGCCAGGTGGCCGTGCGCCTGGGTTACGACGAGCCCTTCGCACACCGCCTGATCGCCGGCAGCGATCTGATTCTGGTGCCCTCGCGCTACGAGCCCTGCGGGCTGACCCAGCTCTACGGCCTGCGCTACGGGACGCTGCCGGTGGTGCGGCGTGTCGGCGGGCTGGCCGACACCGTGGCCGATACTCGTCTGGAAACGCTGGACGGCGAGGCCACCGGCTTCGTCTTCGACGCCTTCGACGCCGAAGCCCTGTGCGCAGCGGTGCGGCGCGCGCTGGCGCTGCACCGCCGCCCGGCCGACTGGGCGCTGGTGCAGCGCCGGGCCATGGCGCAGCGCTGGGACTGGGAAGGCCCGGCGCGCCAGTACCGGCAGCTGTACCGCCACGCCCTGCACTGAAGACCCCGGCCCCGCCGGGCCGGGGACCGCGCCGTACCCCATTTGTTCCCCCGGCGGCCCCGCGCTGGCGCGAAAATGGCATGCGAGTGCCGCACGACGACCGGCGGCCGCCGCCGGACCCTCAGTTCTTCCGATTCCCCGCTCTCCTGCGCGCCATTGCCATGGACCTGACCCAGTTCGAACACCAGTACGACCATCTGGCCCGCGACGTCGCGGCCCTCAAGCGCGAGATCTCCAACCGGCTGATGTACAGCGTCGGCAAGGATCCGGTCTCCGCCCGCCCGGAGGACTGGCTGCTGGCGGTGTCGTACACGGTGCGCGACCACCTGGTCGAGCGCTGGATGAAGACCACCCGCGCGCAGTACGAGCAGGACGTCAAGCGGGTCTACTACCTCTCGGCCGAGTTCCTGATCGGGCGCACCTTCACCAACGCCATGCTGGCGCTGGACCTGCTGCCCTCGGTGCGCCAGGCCCTGCAGGAGATGGACGTCGACCCGGATCCGCTCTTCGAGCTCGAACCCGACGCCGCGCTGGGCAATGGCGGCCTGGGCCGGCTGGCGGCCTGCTTCCTCGATTCCATGGCCACGCTGGGCGTGCCGGGCTTCGGCTACGGCATCCGCTACGACTACGGCATGTTCCGCCAGAAGATCGTCGACGGCCGCCAGGTCGAGGCGCCGGACTACTGGCTCACCCAGGGCAACCCCTGGGAGTTCCCGCGCCCCGAGGTGCAGATGCGGGTGCGCTTCGGCGGCCACCTGGAACAGAGCGGCGATGCGGTGCGCTGGGTCGGCACCGACGACGTGCTGGCGATGGCCTACGACACCATCATCCCCGGCTACGGCACCCAGGCCACCAACACGCTGCGCCTGTGGTCGGCCCGTGCCACCGAGGAGATGAACCTGCGCGCCTTCAACCAGGGCAACTACATGGGCGCGGTGGAAAGCAAGAACCAGTCGGAGAACGTCTCGCGCGTGCTCTACCCGGACGACTCCACGCTGTCCGGGCGCGAGCTGCGCCTGCGCCAGGAGTACTTCTTCTGCTCGGCCAGCCTGCAGGACATCGTGCGCCGCTACCTGCGCACCCACACCGGCTTCGAGGCGCTGCCCGAGAAGGTCAGCATCCACCTCAACGACACCCACCCGGTGCTGGCGATTCCCGAACTGATGCGCCTGCTGGTCGACGAGCACCGGGTGCCCTGGGACCAGGCCTGGGCGCTGTGCCAGCGTGTCTTCAGCTACACCAACCACACGCTGATGCACGAGGCGCTGGAGACCTGGCCGGTGGAGATCTTCGGCCGCGTGCTGCCGCGCCACCTGCGCATCATCTTCGACATCAACGCGCGCTTCCTGGCCAGCGTCGCGGCGGCGCACGGGCAGGATCCCGAGCTGATGCGCCGCCTGTCGCTGATCGACGAGAGCGGTGAGCGCCGGGTGCGCATGGCCTACCTGGCGGTGGTGGCCAGCCATTCGGTCAACGGCGTCTCGGCGCTGCACTCGGAGCTGATGAAGGCCTCGATCTTCAAGGACTTCGCCCAGCTCTGGCCCGAGCGCTTCAACAACAAGACCAACGGCGTGACGCCGCGGCGCTGGCTGGCGCAGGCCAACCCGGGCCTGGCCGCGCTGATCGACCAGCGCATCGGCCGCAACTGGCGCCGCCACCTCGACGAGCTCGAAGGCCTGCGCCATGCGCTGGAGGTGCCCGGCTTCCTGGCCGCCTTCCGCAAGGTCAAGCGCGCCAACAAGGAGCGCCTGGCCCGCCTGGTGCTGGAGCGCCTGGGCGTGGCGCTGAACCCCGATGCGCTGTTCGACGTGCAGGTCAAGCGCATGCACGAGTACAAGCGCCAGCTGCTCAACGTGCTGCACGTGGTGACGCGCTACCAGGCCATCCTGGCCAACCCGGACGCGCAGTGGGTGCCGCGCGTGGTGGTGTTTGCCGGCAAGGCGGCCTCGGCGTACCACATGGCCAAGCTGGTCATCAAGCTGATCAACGACGTGGCGCAGGTGGTCAACCACGACCCGCGCGTCGGCGACCGGCTCAAGGTGGTGTTCATTCCCAACTACAGCGTCAGCCTGGCCGAGGTGATCATCCCGGCGGCCGACCTGTCCGAGCAGATCTCCACCGCCGGCACCGAGGCCTCGGGCACCGGCAACATGAAGTTCGCCCTCAACGGCGCGCTGACCATCGGCACGCTCGACGGCGCCAACGTCGAGATCCGCGAGCATGTCGGGCCGGAAAACATCTTCATCTTCGGCAAGACCACCGAGGAGGTGGCCCAGATCCGCGCCCAGGGCTATCAGCCGCGTGCCTTCTACGAGAGCCAGCCCGCACTGAAGGCGGCGCTGGACGCGATCCGCGACGGCATGTTCAGCCGCGACGAGCCGGGCCGCTTCCAGGCCATCTACGATGCGCTGGTGAACTGGGGCGACCACTACCTGCTGCTGGCCGACTACGAGAGCTACGTCCGCACCCAGGACCAGGTCGATGCGCTGTACCGCAATGCCGACGAGTGGAGCCGCCGCGCCCTGCTCAACGTGGCGGGCATGGGGGTGTTCTCGTCGGACCGCACGATCGCAGAGTACGCCAGCGAGATCTGGCGCACCCGGCCGGTGCAGCTGCCGGCTCCGCGCTCGCACGTCGGCGGCACGAGCGCCTGAACGGCCCGCGCCGCAAGACTCTGCCCGCGTCGCTCAGTCGGCGCGGCGCAGCTTGACGTAGGCGACGAAACCGCCCCCTGGCGCATTGGCCAGCTCGAGCTGGCCGCCCATGCGCGCCACCGTCTTCTCGACGATGGCCAGGCCCAGGCCCGCGCCCGTCGAGCTGGTGTGGGTGCGCGCCTTGTCGCCGCGGTAGAAGGGCGTCGTCAGATGCGCGAGCTGCTCGGGCGCGACGCCCGGACCCTCGTCGCGCACGCTGACCACCACCCACTGGCCGGCGCGCGCGAAGCTCACCGTCACGCGGGCCACGCCGTCGGACGACTGGGCGTAGCGGCGCGCGTTCTCGAACAGGTTGGCGAAGACGCGGTCCAGGTCGATCTCGTCGCCCAGCACGCGCACATCGGTGGTGACGCGGGCCTGGATCCGGAGCTGCTCGTTGCTGACGCGGCGGATCACCGTGTCCAGCAGCACCGCCAGCACCAGCGGCTCGAGCTTGACCTGGGTGGGCCGGGCGTAGTCCATGAACTTGTCGATGATGGCGTCGAGCTGGTCGATGTCCTGCGCCATGTTGCGCCGCGCCTCCTCGTCGACCACGCTCATCTCGGTTTCCAGGCGGATGCGCGCCAGCGGAGTACGCAGGTCGTGGCTGATGCCGGCGAGCATCACGGCGCGGTCGTCCTCGATCTTGGCCAGCTCGCGCGCCATGCGGTTGAAGCCGCGGTTGACCTCGCGGATCTCGCGCGTGGGCGTTTCCTCGTCGAGCCGGGAAGAGAACTCGCCCTCGCGGATGCGGCTGGCGGCGAACGACAACTGCTGCAGCGGCCGGTTGATCAGCCCGGCGATCGCGGCCGAACCCAGCAGGGTCAGCACCAGGGTCAGCCCCAGCACCACCGAGTAGGTGGTCAGCGTCACGGCCGGCTGCACCCGGCCCGGGTCGGCCTGCAGCCAGTACTGGTCGGTCTCGATCAGGAAGCCCACCCACAGCCCGCCGGTGCCGTTGACGCTGCTGGCCACGATGGTCTGCGGCCCCAGGCGGCTGCGCAGCTCGGCCGCGATCGCGCGGGTGAAGCGGTCCACCTCGTAGCCTTCCCAGCGGTCGCTGACCTCGCGCGGCTGCAGCTTCACGGCCTCCTGGTCGGCGATGTTCTTCACCAGCGCGACCCGGTTGACCTGGTCGGTGTAGCGCAGCGCCGCGCGCGACAGGTTCACCAGGCTGGCGATCTGCTGCGCCGCCTGCACGCCGCGCGGCTCGAGTTCGAGGTAGCGCAGCGTGAAGATCCAGCCCACGATGCCCGCACCGAGCATCAGCGACAGCAGCAGGAAGGTGCGCCAGAACAGGCTCAGCGGCAGGCTCTTGCGCACGAGGCGCGCCAAGGCCTGCATCAGCGGCGATGCGACGCGGCCCTGGGGGGGATGAAGGGTGCTGGTGCTGGGCTGGGCCATGGCGGGACCGCGCGGGTGGATCGTCGAGGGCTCGGGGGCGGCGGCAGCGGGTGCTGCGCGGCGGTCCGGCGGTGGCGGAAGAGGCGGCGACAGGAGCCGGGGGCGCGCCGGGCAGGGCGGCGGCGCGCGCGGCAGCTCAGGCTGCGCCGTCCGGCACGAAGACGTAGCCCACGCCCCAGACGGTCTGAATGTAGCGCGGCTGCGAGGGATCGGGCTCGATCATCTTGCGCAGCCGCGAGACCTGCACGTCCAGGCTGCGGTCGAAGGGCTCGAACTCGCGCCCGCGCGCCAGCTGGGCCAGCTTGTCGCGCGACAGCGGCTGGCGCGGGTGGCGCACCAGCGCCTTGAGCATCGAGAACTCGCCGGTGGTCAGCGAGATCACCTCGCCGTCACGGGTCAGGCGGCGCAGGCCGAGGTCGAACTCGAAGGGCCCGAAGCTCACCGTCTGCGCATCGCGCGAAGGGGCCCCCGGCGCCTCGATCACCGGACGGCGGCGCAGCACCGCGTGGATGCGCGCCAGCAGCTCGCGCGGGTTGAAGGGCTTGGGCAGGTAGTCGTCGGCGCCCACCTCGAGGCCGACGATGCGGTCCACGTCCTCCACCTTGGCGGTGAGCATGATGATCGGGGTGACATCGTTGGCCGCGCGCAGGCGGCGGCAGATCGACAGGCCATCCTCGCCGGGCAGCATCAGGTCGAGCACGATCAGGTCCACCGTCTCGCGGGTGAGGATGCGGTTGAGCGCCTTGGCATCCTCGGCCAGCAGCACTTCGAAACCCTCCTGGGTGAGGTAGCGGCGCAGCAGGTCACGGATGCGGGCGTCGTCGTCGACGACGGCGATGCGATCGGCACGCTGGGCGTTGGCGGTGGTCATGGGCGACGGCCTCGGAAATTTGTAACAGGCGGGATTGTGCGCAGGTCCGCGGCGCATTTTCGCCCGTTCTGACCCGCTGTTACATTTCTTGCGAAGCCTTCGGAAGGTCGCCGGGAACCTCGATTCAGGGGGGAATCCGGGCGTCTGCTCCCCGCATGGCGGCCGTTTGCCGCCTGGGCGGCACCCAGGGCATCATGCATGCCGCAGGGGTCGCAGTGGCGACCCGTCGCATCCACCTTCCTTGCGAGTCGAACCGTCATGAGTCCTGCACGAGCTGCCCATCGTCCTCTTCCGTCCACCGGTCTCGCGCGGCGCGGCGCGGCCGGCCTGCCCCGCTGGTTCGCCGGCGCCTGCCTGGCGGCGGCCGGCTGGAGCGCCGCACCGGCACTGGCCGGCGAGGCGCCACGTGATCACCAGGTCAGCTTCAGCGCCACCGCCAGCGTCGAGGTGGCGCAGGACACCCTCAGCGTCACGCTGCAGGCCATCCGCGACGGCAGCGAGGCCGCCGCGGTGCAGGCTGCGCTGAAGCAGGCCCTGGAGACGGCGCTGGCCGAGGCGCGCCGCGCGGCGCAGGCCGGCGCGCTGGAGGTGCGCAGCGGCAGCTTCCACCTGTCGCCGCGCTATGGCCGCGACGGCAAGCCCAACGGCTGGACCGGCAATGCCGATCTGACCCTCGAGGGCCGCGACATCGGCCGGGTGGCCGCCACCGCCGGCCGGCTGAGCGGCCTGAACATCGTCTCGACCCACTACTCGATCTCGCGCGAGCTGCGCGAGCAGCACGAGAGCGCGCTGATCGCCCAGGCGATCCAGAAGTACCAGACCCGCGCCGGCGAAATCGCCCGGCACTTCGGCTTCGCCGGCTACACGCTGCAGGAGCTGAACGTGCAGACCGGCGACGGCGACGCCCCGCGCCCGCCGATGCCGATGCGCACGATGGCCATGGCGAGTGCCGACGCCGCGCCGCTGCCCACCGAGGCGGGCAAGGGATTGCTGAGCGCCACCGTGCAGGGCACGGTGCGGCTGACCCGCTGAAGACGGCGCGCCACCGGCGCCGCGGCCGGTCGCGGCGTCCGGCGCTGCGGCAGGCGGCTTACTGCGCCGTCCAGCCGCCGTCCACGGCCCAGGACTGGCCGCGCACGTTGTCGGCCGCGGCCGAGCAGAGGAACACCGCCAGGCCGCCCAGCTGCTCGGGCGTGGTGAACTGCAGCGAGGGCTGCTTTTCGCCCAGCAGGCGGCGCGTGGCCTCGGCGTTGTCCACGCCGTCCTTGGCGGCCCGCGCATCGACCTGCTTCTGCACCAGCGGGGTCAGCACCCAGCCCGGGCAGATCGCGTTGCAGGTCACGCCGGTGGTGGCGGTCTCCAGCGCGGTGACCTTGGTCAGGCCGACCACGCCGTGCTTGGCCGCCACGTAGGCGGCCTTCTGCACCGAGGCCACCAGGCCGTGCGCCGAGGCGATGTTGACGATGCGGCCCCAGTTGCGCCGCTTCATGCCCGGCAGGGCCAGCCGGGTGGTGTGGAAGACCGAGCTGAGGTTGATCGCGATGATCGCGTCCCAGCGCTCGACCGGGAAATCCTCGACATTGGCGACGAACTGGATGCCGGCGTTGTTGACCAGCACGTCCACGCCGCCGAACTCGGCCTCGGCGTAGGCCATCATGGCCTCGATCTCGGCGGGCTTGCTCATGTCGGCGCCGTGGTAGCCGACCTTGACGCCCAGCGCCTCGACCTGCGCGCGCGCGCCGTCGACATCGCCGAAGCCGTTGAGCACGATGTTCGCCCCCTCGCGTGCCAGACTGAGCGCGACACCCAGTCCGATGCCGCTGGTGGAGCCGGTGACCAGTGCGGTCTTGCCTTCGAGCATGGAATCAGTCTCCTTCGGTTGGTTAGGATCCATTATCTCCAACCCCCTTGAACCGGCCTGACGGGGCCTGCGTCCGCCCCGAACGCCCGGCCCCGAGTCTCCTGCGCATGAACGAACCTCGCCTGCACCACGTCGCCTGCCTCGATCCCAAGGGCCTGCACCGCATGGCCTACTGGGAGTGGGGCGACCCGGCCAATCCCCGCGTGGTGGTCTGCGTGCACGGCCTGTCGCGGCAGGGACGGGACTTCGACACGCTCGCGGCAGCCCTGGCGGCCGGCTGGCGGGTGATCTGCCCGGACGTGGTCGGGCGGGGGCACTCCGACCGGCTGGCCGATCCGATGGGCTACGTCATCCCCACCTACGTGGCCGACATGGTCACGCTGGTCGCGCGGCTGAACGTCGAGCGCATCGCCTGGGTGGGCACGTCGATGGGCGGGCTGATCGGCCTGGGACTGGCCGCGCTGAGAGGCAGCCCGATCGAGCGGCTGGTGCTCAACGACGTCGGGCCGGTCATAGAGTACGGCGCGCTCGAGCGCATCGGCCAGTACCTGGGCGCGCCGGTACGCTGGCCCGACGAACAGACCGCGGCCGACGACCTGTGGCGCATCTCGCAGGGCTTCGGGCCGCACACGCGCGAGCAGTGGCTGGCCCTGACCCGGCCCCAGCTGCGCCCGGCGCCCGAGGGGGGCTTCATGTCGCACTACGACCCGGCCATCGCGCTGCCTTACCGCAGCTTCACCCCCGAGATCGCCAAGGCGGGCGAGGCCCTGCTCTGGGCCGCCTACGACGCCCTGCGCTGCCCGACCCTGCTGCTGCGCGGCGCGCAGTCGGACCTGCTGTCGGCGGCGACCGCGCAGGCCATGACGCAGCGCGGCCCGCAGGCCCGGCTGGTGGAGTTCGAGGGGGTGGGGCATGCGCCCACGCTGATCGCGCCCGACCAGGTGGCGGCCGTGCGGGACTTCCTGGAGGCCGGGGCCTGAGACGGATGGGGCACGCGAGCATCGGATCGAACCCGGCGCAGACCCGCCGATGAGAACCTCCACCTACGAACCCGGCGCCCTGCCGGCCGCTCCGGCCGCCATCGTGACCCTGGCCAGCCAGCTGCCCTCCGGCGAGGAGGGCGCGGGCGCCGGCACGGGCGAGGCCGCCGGTGAAGGCGCCCTGGCACGCGAGCTCGAGCGCCTGCAGCGCGCCCGCGACTTCGCGCAGCCGCTGCTGCAGGGCCGGCGCTTCGACACCGGCGAGGAAGCGCTCGCCCACGCCGACGGCGTGGTGGGCATCCTCGCCTCGGTGGGTGCCGCGCCGGCGATGCAGGCCGCGGTCTACCTGGTCTACGCGGGCGACTTCCTGACCGACCCGGAAACCCTGGTCACGCAGCAGTTCGGCGCCTCCTACGCCAGCCTGGTCACGCACACCCGGCAGCTGGTCAGGATCCAGCGCAACGCCCGCGACGCGCTGGCCGACGAGACCGACCCGGAGGTGCTGCGCCTGCAGCTCGAGCGGGTGCGCAAGATGCTGCTGGCCTTCTCGCGCGACCTGCGCGTGGTGCTGCTGCGGCTGGCCTCTCGCCTGCAGACGCTGCGCTACTACGCCGCGACCAAGACGCCCTGTCCGCGGGCGCTGGCGCGCGAGACGCAGCAGGTGTTCGCGCCGCTGGCCAACCGGCTGGGCATCTGGCAGATCAAGTGGGAGCTGGAGGACCTGTCCTTCCGATTCCTGCAGCCCGACGAATACCGCCGCATCGCCCGCCTGCTCGACGAGAAGCGCGTCGAGCGCGAGCAGGGCATCGCCGCCGCGCAGGCCCGCCTGGCCGAGCAGCTGATGCTCGCGGGCGTGCACGCCGAGGTGCAGGGCCGGCCCAAGCACATCTACAGCATCTGGAAGAAGATGCAGGGCAAGAACCTGGACTTCTCGCGCGTCTTCGACGTGCGAGCGCTGCGGGTGATCGTCGAGGACGTGCCGGCCTGCTACGCCGCCCTCGGCCGGGTGCACGAGCTGTGGACACCGCTGCCCGAGGAGTTCGACGACTACATCGCCCGGCCCAAGCCGAACGGCTACCAGTCGCTGCACACCGTCGTGCAGGACGCGCTGGGCAAGCCGCTGGAGATCCAGATCCGCACCCGCGCGATGCACGAGCACGCCGAGAGCGGCGTGGCGGCGCACTGGGCCTACAAGGAGGCCGGCCAGAAGGGGTATGCCGGCGTCAGCGCCGCAGGCGACTTCGAGGAGCGCGTCGCGCAGGCACGGCGCGCCGTGCTGCAGCAGCTGCTGGCCTGGGAGCGTGACTTCGCCGGCGCCAGCGCTGCCGAGGGCGAGGCCCAGGGCGTGCCGCAGGGCCTGTTCGAGGACCGCATCTACGTCTTCACGCCGCAGTCCACGGTGATCGAGCTGCCCGCCGGCGCCACCGCGATCGACTTCGCCTACACCCTGCACACCGATCTGGGGCATCGCTGCCGCGGTGCACGCATCGACGGCGCGCTGCAGCCGCTGAACACCCCGCTGCGCAGCGGCCAGACGGTGGAGATCACGGCGGCCAAGGAGGGCGGCCCGTCGCTGGACTGGCTCAACCCGCAGCTGGGCTTCGTGCGCAGCCACCGCGCGCGCGCCAAGGTGCGGGCCTGGTTCAACGCCCGGGCGCTGAACGACACCATCGCGCGCGGCCGCGAGGCGGTCGAGAAGCTGCTGCAGCGGGAGGGGCGTACCGCCCTCAAGCTCGACGAACTGGCCGCGCAGCTGGGCTTTCGCAACGCCGAGGCGCTGTTCGAGCTGGTCGGCAAGGACGAGTACTCGCTGCGCCGCATCGAGGAGCTGCTGCGCCCGCCCGAGCCGCCCGCCGAAGAGGGGCTGCCGGCCGTCAAGCGCTCGCGCGCCGGGGAGGGCGGCAGCGGCGTGCTGGTGGTGGGCATCGAGTCGCTGCTGACCCAGCTGGCGCGCTGCTGCCGTCCTGCGCCGCCGGACGCCATCGGCGGCTATGTCACCCGCGGCAAGGGGGTGGCGGTGCACCGGGCCGACTGCGCCAACTTCCGCCAGCTCGCGGCGCGCTCGCCCGAGCGGGTCATTCCGGTGGCCTGGGGCAGCGCGGGCGGCGAGGGTCGGCAGCCGCTGTACCCGATCGACGTGTCGGTGCTGGCACAGGACCGCCAGGGCCTGCTGCGCGACATCTCCGAGGTCTTTGCCAAGGACAAGGTCAACGTCACCGGCGTGAACACGCGCAGCGTCAAGGGCACCGCCTTCATGACCTTCACGGTGGAGGTGACCGACGCCGCGCGCCTGGCCCAGGTGCTGGCCCAGGTCGCGCGCGTGCCGGGCGTGCAGTCGGTGCGACGCCGCTGATGGGCGCCGCGCTGGCGTCGCAGCGCCACAGGCGGTGCAAATCGGTTGACGCGCCAGTCTTCCATGCTATAGTTGCAGGCTCTTCAGGCGCGTAGCTCAGCTGGTTAGAGCACCACCTTGACATGGTGGGGGTCGTTGGTTCGAGTCCAATCGCGCCTACCAGATCTGCCTCGGCGAGGCCGCGAACCTTCGGGTTCGGTGGCGTCGCACATGAGTCGATCTGGCGGCGCAGTCCGAAGAGGCATCACGGCAGGCCCGGCCGTGGTGGTCGATGTCAGGGCAATGCAGGCGCGTAGCTCAGCTGGTTAGAGCACCACCTTGACATGGTGGGGGTCGTTGGTTCGAGTCCAATCGCGCCTACCAGATTCGGTAGCAGGCAAAGGGTCCGGCGGGTTCGTCGGACCCTTTTCTTTTTGGCGCACGACATCGCGCCCCCGACCGCTGGACGGGTGGGGCGACCGCCACTCAGCCCGGCAGCAGGGTGCCCGCCAGCACCGCCAGAGCCACCACCCAGACCGGCGACAGGCGCGCGTGCAGCAGCAGCCCGAAGGCGGCCAGGGCCAGCGCGAAGTCGGCCTTCGAGTGGATCGCGCTCGTCCAGACCGGGTCGTACAGCGCCGCGCCGAGGATGCCGACCACGGCAGCGTTCAGGCCGCCCAGGGTGCGCTGCATGCCGGGGCGCCGGCGCATCGCCTCCCAGAAGGGCAGGGCGCCGAGCACCAGCAGGGCGCCTGGCAGGAAGATCGCCGCGAGCAGCCCCAGGCCGCCCGGCCAGCCGCCCAGGGGAGGCGGCATCAGCGTGCCCAGGTAGGCCGCGAAGCTGAACAGCGGCCCGGGCACGGCCTGGGCAGCGCCGTAGCCGGCCAGGAAGGCATCGTGGCTCACCCAGCCGGGTGGCACCACGCCGGCCTGCAGCAGCGGCAGCACCACATGGCCGCCGCCGAAGACCAGCGCTCCCGCCTGGTAGAACGCCGCCACCGCCGCCAGCCCCGTGGCGGGCCAGGCCGCGGCCAGCAGCGGCAGGCCGACCAGCAGGAGCGCGAACACCCCGAGCAGCACGGCGCCAGCGCGCCGACCGAGGCCCGGGTGCGCAGGCGCGGTCGGCGCCGACGGCGCCAGCCGCAGCGCCCAGCGCCCGACCAGGCCACCGAGCACGATGGCGCCCACCTGGCCCGCGGTCGTCGGCACGGCCAGCACGAGCAGCGCTGCGGCGAAGGCGATGCCCGCGCGCAGCCGGTCCGGGCAGAGCGAGCGCGCCATGCCCCAGACCGCCTGCGCGACCACCGCCACGGCCACCACCTTCAGCCCGTGCACCGCGCCCGACGCGGCCAGCGCGGCGCTCTCTGCCACCCCGCAGGCGAACAGGATCAGTGCCACGGCCGAGGGCAGCGTGAATCCCAGCCAGGCCGCCAGCGCCCCGAGGACGCCCGCCCGCTGCAGGCCCAGCGCAATGCCCACCTGGCTGCTGGCGGGCCCGGGCAGGAACTGGCAGAGCGCGACGAGGTCGGCATAGGCACGCTCGTCCAGCCAGTGCCGCCGTTCGACGAACTCCTGGCGGAAGTAGCCCAGGTGCGCCACCGGCCCGCCGAAGGAGGTCAGGCCCAGGCGAAGGAAGATGCGCAGCACCTCCAGGGCACCGCTGCGTGGCGGCTGCGGCGCAGCGCCAGGGGGAGAAGGGGCAGCCGACTCGACCATGCCCGATCATAGGCAGGGCCGCAGACACCCCTGTGGCACACTCGCGCGCTTTCCCGGCAGCCGGCCCCTGGGAGGGCCCGAAGAGACTTGGACAAGATCCTTCTACAGATTGCGGCGGAGCTGAAGGTCCGCCCGGCGCAGGTGAACGCAGCGGTGGAGCTGCTGGACGGCGGGGCCACGGTGCCCTTCATCGCCCGCTACCGCAAGGAAGCCACCGACGGCCTGGACGATACCCAGCTGCGCGAGCTGGAAGCCCGGCTGGGCTACCTGCGGGAACTCGAGGACCGACGCGCCGCGATCCTGAAGAGCATCGACGAGCAGGGCAAGCTCACGCCCGAGCTGCGCGCCGCCCTGGAGGCCGCGCCCACCAAGCAGGAGCTGGAAGACCTCTACCTGCCCTACAAGCCCAAGCGCCGCACCAAGGGCATGATCGCCCGCGAGGCCGGCCTCGAGCCGCTGGCCGACCGCCTGTTCGCCGACCCGACGCTGGACCCCCGCGCCGAGGCCACCGCCTTCGTCGCCGCCTACGCGGGCGGTGCCGAGGCCCTGGCCACGGCCGGTTTTGCCGATGCGCTGGCGGTGCTGGACGGGGTGCGCGACATCCTCTCCGAGCGCTGGGCCGAGGACGCCACGCTGGTCAGGACCCTGCGCGACTGGCTCTGGGAGGAGGGCCTGTTCCGGTCGAAGCGGGTGGAGGGCAGGAGCGAGCAGGATGCCGACGTTGCCAAGTTCCGCGACTACTTCGACTACGCCGAGCCGATCCGCCGCGTGCCCTCGCACCGCGCGCTGGCCGTCTTCCGCGGCCGCACGCTGGAGATCCTGGACGCCCGGCTGGTGCTGGACGAGGCGTCGGTGCCTGGCCAGCCCTCGCTGGCGGAGGGGCGGATTGCCGTCCACCTCGGCTGGAGCCACGCCAGGCGCCCGGGTGACGACCTGATCCGCAAGACCATCGCCTGGACCTGGAAGGTCAAGCTCAGCCTCAGCCTGGAGCGTGACCTCTTCAACCGCCTGCGCGAGGAGGCCGAGCAGGTGGCCATCAAGGTCTTCGGCGCCAACCTGCGCGACCTGCTGCTGGCCGCACCGGCCGGCAAGCGGGTGGTGATGGGCCTGGACCCGGGCATCCGCACCGGCGTGAAGGTGGCCGTGGTCAGCGACACCGGCAAGGTGCTGGACACCGCCACCGTCTACCCGCACGAGCCGCGCAAGGATTGGGAAGGCTCCATCCACACCCTGGGCCGGCTGTGCGCCACCCATGGCGTGAACCTGATCGCCATCGGCAACGGCACCGCCAGCCGTGAAACCGACAAGCTCGCGGCCGATCTCATCAAGCGCATCCAGCAGATGGCGCCGGATACGGCCCTCGAGAAGGTCGTGGTGAGCGAGGCCGGCGCCTCGGTGTATTCCGCCAGCGAATACGCCAGCAAGGAACTTCCGGAACTGGATGTCTCGCTGCGGGGTGCCGTGTCCATCGCCAGACGCCTGCAGGATCCCCTGGCGGAACTGGTCAAGATCGACCCGAAGAGCATCGGGGTGGGCCAGTACCAGCACGACGTCGACCAGGGCGCGCTGGCCCGCACGCTGGATGCGGTGGTGGAGGACTGCGTGAACTCGGTGGGCGTGGACCTGAACACCGCCTCGGCGCCGCTGCTGTCGCGGGTGTCGGGCCTGAGCGCCGCGGTGGCGGCGAGCATCGTGCGCTGGCGCGACGCCCACGGCGCCTTCCGCAACCGCCGCCAGCTGCTGGACGTGGCCGGGCTGGGCCCCAAGACCTTCGAGCAGGCCGCGGGCTTCCTGCGCATCCGCGGCGGCGACAACCCGCTGGACCTCTCGGGCGTGCACCCCGAGACCTATCCGGTGGTCGAGAAGATCATCGCCGGCGCCGGCCGGCCGATCCAGGCGCTGATCGGCAATGCGGACGTGATCCGCAAGTTGAAGCCCGAGGCCTTTGCCGACGAGAAGTTCGGGGCCATCACGGTCCAGGACATCCTCACCGAGCTGGAGAAGCCCGGCCGCGACCCGCGCCCGGACTTCAAGGTGGCGCGCTTCAACGACGGCGTCGAGGACATCCAGGACCTGAAGGAGGGCATGGTGCTGGAGGGCACGGTGTCCAACGTGGCGCAGTTCGGCGCCTTCGTCGACCTGGGCGTGCACCAGGACGGCCTGGTCCACGTCAGCCAGCTGAGCCACAAGTTCGTCGGCGACGCCCGCGAGGTGGTCAAGACCGGCGACATCGTCAAGGTGCGGGTGCTGGAGGTCGACCTGGCGCGCAAGCGCATCGCCCTGACGATGAAGCTGGACGCACCGGCACAGGCCAAGGGGGCCGGCAAGGCGGCCGACAACAGCTTCCGGCCCGCCGGCCGCGGCGAGCGGGCCAGCGAGCGCTACGCACAGCCGCCGCGCGGCGGGCGCAGCGAGCCGGCCGCCGGCGGGGCGATGGCGGCGGCCTTCGCCAAGTTGCAGCAGGGTCGGCGCTAAGCCGCGGCGGTGGCGTCCCGGCCGCGTTCAAGGACAGGGCAGTTCCTCGACGATCTGTCCGTCGAGCAGTCGGCGCAGCGTGTCCATGCCGTCGCGCTGGCGGCTCCAGTGCCGCCAGGCCTCGGCACCGAAGCGCATCGGATCGAAGCCGTAGACCATGTCGTTGATCTGCGCCGGGTCGTCGAAGCCGCAGCCCGGCAGGCGCCGCAGCACCTGCTCGCGCAGCGCCGGCGGCAGGCTGGCGAACATCACCACGTAGGCGAAGTACTCGTGCCCGGCCGTCGGCAGGGCGCGCCCGGAGGGGCGGCAGGCCGCCATCGCATGCGCCACCTCGTGGGCCACCACGGCGCGGTACAGCGCCGGCTGCACCGGCACGCCGAGCCACTCGCGGCGGCGCTGGAACTCGGCATAGCGCAGCACCAGGATGCGGCGCGAGCTGGTGGCATAGCAGCCCACCGCGTCGCTGCGCAGGCCTGCCGGCAACTGGTCGACCAGCTCCACGGGCAGGATGTCGGGGGCGTGCAGACCGAGCGGCGCCATGAAGTGCAGCGCCAGGGCCGCCCCCTCGCAGGCCAGGGCCCGGTCCGCCTGCCCGGATCCCGACACCCGCACCGCGATGCCGGGGCAGGACAGGCCCGCGTCCGGGCCGGCGCTGGCAGACGGTGCCGCAGGCTGCTGAGCCTGGGCATCGACCCGCAACGGCAGGCCGCAGGCTGCGATCAGCAGCAGGAAGGCCGCACGGGCCAGGGACGGGAGCATGTCGCCAAGCGCACCGGATTGAGATCGAACAAGTTTGCCCGTCAAGAAGGGCGCCTGGGTGCGGGTCTACCCCAGCGGGGGGGGCTCCGGCGGGCTGCCTAGAATCCCCATACCGTATCCAGGAGAACCACAGATGGCCACGACCCGCCGGACCGCCCAGCCAGCTCCGGGCACGACGGACGGACCTCGCGTGCTCAAGAAGTACCCGAACCGACGCCTGTACGACACCCAGACCAGCGCCTACATCACGTTGGCCGACGTCAAGCAGATGGTGCTCGATGCCGAGCATTTCGAGGTGCGCGACGCCAAGACCGGCGAGGACCTGACCCGCGCGATCCTGCTGCAGATCATCCTGGAGGAGGAGACCGCCGGCGTGCCGATGTTCTCCACCCAGACCCTGGCGCAGATCATCCGTTTCTACGGTCACACCATGCAGGGCCTGATGGGCACCTACCTGGAGAAGAACCTGCAGACCTTCATCGAACTGCAGAAGCGCTTCGCCGAGCAGACCGGCGGCCTGTACGAGGGCAAGGCCTTCAACCCCGAGGCCTGGAGCCAGTTCATGGCCCTGCAGACGCCGATGATGCAGGGGATGATGAGCAACTACCTGGACCAGTCCAAGCACCTGTTCGTGCAGATGCAGGAGCAGATGCAGAAGCAGGCCAGCAGCTTCTTCCCGAACGTGCCGGGCTTTCCGCCGCCGAGCGGTCCGCGCTGACGCGGGCGGCGGTGCGCCGCCGTCCCGTCGCAGGGCTCAGCCGCCTGCAGCGCGTGCGGCGGGCGGCCGGTCGGCGGCACGACCGCCCGGTGCCGGCTCCTTCAGCCACGGCAGCATGACCGGCCAGACGTTGGCCAGGATGCGCGGGTGCGCAGCCTCGTTGGGGTGGATGCGATCGGGCTGGAACCAGCGCAGCGGGTCGGCGTCGTCGGCCACGCCGGCCAGCAGGAAGGGCAGCAGGGCGGCGTTCTCGCGCCGGGCCACCTCGGCGAACAGCGCGGCGAAGTCGCGCGTGTAGGCCGGCCCGTAGTTCGGCGGCACCTGCATGCCCACGATCATCACCCGCGCGCCGGCGGCACGGGCCTGCCGGGACATGGCTTCGAGGTTGCCGCGCGTCATCGTCAGCGGCAGGCCGCGCAGGGCGTCGTTGCCGCCCAGTTCGATGAGCACGTGGGTGGGCCGGTGCCGCTCGAGCAGCGCAGCCAGGCGCGAGCGCCCGCCCGAGGTGGTGTCGCCGCTGATGCTGGCGTTGACCACCTCGGTGCCGGGCAGCTCGCGCTTCAGCCGCTGCTCGGCCAGGGCCACCCAGCCGCTGCCGCGCTTCAGGCCGTACTCGGCCGACAGGCTGTCGCCCAGCACGAGCAGGCGTCGCCGGGGCCGCGCCGCTGCCTGCGCAGGGGCCTGGGCCGCGGCTTGTGGCGACACGGATGCCAGCCCGGCGGCGCAGGCCAGCCCGAGCAGGATACAGTCGCGCCGATCGACCGAACCGCAGCCCGCAGGCTGCCGACGCATGGGCAACAGGAACATCATCGAAGTCAGGGGCGTGACCAAGCAGGTCCGCGATGCCACCGGGGTGCTGACCATTCTGCATGAGATCGACTTCAGCCTCGCGGCGCGGGAGTCGGTGGCCATCGTCGGCGCTTCCGGCTCGGGCAAGAGCACGCTGCTGTCGATCCTCGCCGGCCTGGATCTGCCCAGCGCCGGACAGGTGCTGCTCGACGGCGTGGACCTGTTCGCCCTGGACGAGGACGCCCGTGCCGCACTGCGCGGCGAGCGGGTGGGTTTCGTCTTCCAGAGCTTCCAGCTCATGGGCCACCTCGATGCGCTCGAGAACGTCATGCTGCCGCTGGAGCTGCGCGGCGAGCCCGACGCGCGCCGCCTGGCCACCGAGATGCTGCGCCGCGTGGGCCTGGGCGAGCGCCTGGGCCACTACCCGCGCCTGCTCTCCGGCGGCGAGCAGCAGCGCGTGGCGCTGGCGCGCGCCTTCGTGCTGCGCCCGGCGGTGCTGTTCGCCGACGAGCCCACCGGCAGCCTGGACCACGCCACCGGCGAGGCGGTGATGCAGCTGATGTTCGAACTCAACCGCGAGGTCGGCACCACGCTGGTGCTGGTGACCCACGACCCGGCGATCGCGGCGCGCTGCGACCGCCAGATCCGCCTGGAAGCCGGCCGCATCCTGCCGGCAGCGGCATCGACACCGGCCGCAGCCCAGCCGGCCTGACCCTTCTGTGACGACGGCAGCACGCCGGACCCTGACTGCATGAACGCTCCCCGCCCCCTGTTCGGCTTCCATGCCCTGACCGTGCGTCTGAAGATCGCGCCCGAGACCGTGCGCGAGCTGCACTTCGACCCGACGCGGCGCGATGCGCGCATGCGCCAGTTCCTCGAGCGCGCCCGCGCCGCCGGTGCGAAGCTGGTGGAGAGCGACGACGCGCAGCTCAGCCGGCTGGCCCGCTCGCCGCGCCACCAGGGCGTGGTGGCCCGCGCCGACCCGCTGCCGCAGCGCCACTCGATCGACGAACTGCTCGAGGGCGTGGAGGCGGCCGGCAGCCAGGCCCTGCTGCTGGTGCTCGACGGCGTGACCGATCCGCACAACCTGGGCGCCTGCCTGCGCGTGGCCGACGGCGCCGGCGCCCAGGCGGTGATCGCGCCGCAGAAGCATGCCGCCGGCCTGAACGCCACGGTGGCCAAGGTGGCCAGCGGCGCGGCGGAGACGGTGCCCTACTTCATGGTGCCCAACCTGGCGCGCACGCTGGCCGAGCTGAAGGAGCGCGACATCCGCGTGGTCGGCACCAGCGACGACGCGCCGCTGTCGCTCTACGAGCTGGACCTGACCGGCCCGACCGCGCTGGTGCTGGGCGCCGAAGGGGAGGGCATGCGCCAGCTGACCCGGCAGAGCTGCGACGCGCTGGTGCACATCCCGATGAGCGGGGCGGTGGAGAGCCTGAACGTCTCGGTGGCCTCGGCGGTGTGCCTGTACGAGGCGCTGCGGCAGCGCCGCGCCGCGGCAGGCGAGGCTGCCGAGGCGCCGGCCGAACCGACGCCGCCGGTGGCCCCGGCCTGAACCGCGTCGGCCGGCGTGAAAGCATCACGCCGGGCTGGGTACACTGCGGGCGTTGCCACGTCGACCGCCCGCACCGATGTCCGTCCTCGCCGTCTCCCATCCCCTCGTCCGCCACAAGGTGGGTCTCCTGCGTGAAGAGGGCTCGACCAAGAAGTTCCGCGAGCTGACCGGCGAGATCGCCCGTCTGCTGTGCTACGAGGCCACCGCCGACTTCCCGCTCGAGCCCAGCACGGTGACCGGCTGGTGCGGCGAAATCGCGGTGGAGCGCATCGCCGGGCGCAAGGTCACGCTGGTGCCGATCCTGCGCGCCGGTCTGGGCATGCTCGACGGCGCGCTGGACATGCTGCCCAACGCCAAGGTCAGCGTGGTCGGCCTGTCGCGCAACCACGACACGCTGCAGCCCGAGCCCTATTTCGACCGCTTCGTCGGCCACCTCGACGAGCGCACCGCGCTGATCCTCGACCCGATGCTGGCCACCGGCGGCTCGATGATCGCGACGGTGGACATGCTCAAGGCCCGGGGCTGCCGCGACATCCGCGCGCTGGTGCTGGTGGCCGCGCCCGAGGGCATCGCCGCCCTCGAGAAAGCCCATCCGGACGTGCGCTGCTGGACGGCGGCTATCGACAGCCACCTGAACGCCGACGGCTACATCCTGCCCGGGCTCGGGGATGCCGGCGACCGCATCTTCGGCACGCGCTGACCCCTTGCCCTTCGTCTAGAGCGCCATGAACACCCCACGCCTGCTCCTGCCGCTGGCCGCCGCCCTGGCCCTGGCCGGCTGCACCCAGGAGACCCAGAACGAGATCCGCCGCGGCATCCAGAACTGGACCGGCACCAACGGCGTGCTGGAGGTCTACGCCGGCGACAAGGTGGTCAAGCGCTTCGTGAAGATCGACAAGGTCAGCACCGCCTACGGGACCGACGACGGTCGGCCGCGCGCCTATCGATACGGCTACGGCATCCTCGACGAGAACCTCGACGGCGTGGCCAGTGAAGGCGAGAAGCGGGTCTACTTCGAGATCAGCGACTACTCGACGCCCTACCTGTTCTACGAGAGCCCGCGCTGAGGGTCCGTTCCCAGGTTCTCAGACCCAGCCGGCAGCGCCGACGAGCGCGCCCAGCGCGATCAGCCACATCGGCCCGATGCGGCTGCGCAGCGTGGCCAGCAGGGTCACGCCCACCAGCAGCCAGGCGCCGGGCTGGCTGCGCACCGGCTCGGTGAGCACCCAGCCGGTGGACCAGAGCAACCCGATGGTCAGCGGCGCCAGCCCGGCGGTGAAGATGCGCACCCCGAGCGTGTCGCGCCGGGTCGCCAGCCAGCGCGAGGCGGCCCAGGCCAGCGTCGAGCTGGGGATCAGGATGCCGGCCATCGTGGCCACCAGGCCGGGCAGGCCGGCGACGTTCCAGCCCAGCACCGCGACGAAGAGGATGTTCGGCCCCGGTGCGGCCTGAGCCAGGCCGATCGAGGCGCTGAACTGCGCGTCGCTCAGCCAGCCCTGCTGGTGCACCAGGTAGCGCTGCATGTCCGGCGCGGTGGTGATCGCCCCGCCCACCGCGATCAGCGACAGCAGCAGGAAATGGCCGAACAGCCCCGCCAGCGCCGCCGCATCCAGCCCGTGCGGGCCGAACAGCTCGACCAGGCGCTGCGGGTCGGCCAGCGCGGCCAGGGCGGCCGCGACCTCGGGGCCGCTCACCGGACCGCTCCGCCGGCGCGGCGCAGCGCCCAGCCGACATGGGCCATGCCCAGGCCGCCCAGGCCCAGCACCACGCCGACCATCGGCCAGCGCAGCGCCCCCACCGCCACGGCCGCCAGCAGGGCATAGCCCAGCGCCACCCGGCGCCCCAGCGGGTGACGACCCAGCGTGCCGACCAGTTTCGCCCCGGTGGCCAGCACCAGCCCGGCGGCCACCGCACCCATGCCGCGCAGGGCCCCGGCCACCAGGGCGTGACCGGCCAGCTGCTGGTAGAGCAGGGTGGCGGCCAGCACGATCAGCAGCGGCAACAGCATCAGGCCGGCGCAGGCCGCCAGCGCGCCGCGCCAGCCGAAGCAGCGGTCGCCGTACATCAGCGCCACATTGACGATGTTGGGCCCGGGCAGCACCTGGCCGATCGACAGCAGCTCCAGGAACTGCGCCCGGGTGAGCCAGCCGCAGCGCTCGACCAGCTCATGCTGGGCGATCGGCAGCACCCCGCCGAAGCCCTGCAGGGCCAGCCGGTTGAAGACGCGGAACAGTTCGCCCGGCGAGCGCGGCGCCGCGCGGGGCGAGTCCTCGCCGGGCGTGCCGGGGCCGGGCGGGAGCGGGGGAGGGGACGGGGCCGCGCTGTCAGACATGTTCGGGATCGCGGGCCACCCGCCGCGCCGCCCAGTGGCTCAGGGCCACGGCCAGCAGCAGCCAGGCCAGTCCCACCCAGCTCAGCGCCGCATAGCCGGCCGGGCCGCTGCCCAGCAGCAGCCCGCCGCTGCCGGCCCCGGCGGCCTGGCCGAAGTAGATCGCCGAGGTGTTCAGCGCCATCAGGGCCGGGGCCAGCGCCGGCGCCGCCTGGCTGAGCCGGGCCTGCTGGGCCGAGTTGGCCGAGAAGCAGCCCAGCGCCCAGGGCACCATGACCAGCGCCATCACCCACAGCGAACCGCTGGCCACCCCCAGCGGCCACAGCAGCATGCCCAGCGCCATCGCCGCGACCATCCAGCCGGCCGCACGCGCGGCACCGACGCGGTCGATGTGCCGGGTCATCAGCAGGTTGCCCAGCACGCCGAAGGCCCCGAAGACCATGAACAGGCCGCTGATGGCCGCCGGCCCGGCCCCCAGCACCTCGCGGTAGAAGGGCGCCACGTAGGCGAACAGCGTGAACTGCCCGGCGCTGGACAGCGCGGTGACCGCCACGATGGCCATCAGCACCGGGTGGGTGAAGACCTCGCGCCAGCTCGCCAGCGACAGGGCCGGCGGGCGCACGCCGTCGGGCATGACCCGCCAGACCCACCAGGCGCCGCTGCCCGACAGCAGCACCACCAGCCCGTAGGCCCAGCGCCAGCCCAGCGTCTCGCCGATGTAGGCATGCACCGGCATGCCCAGCACCGACGACAGCGACCAGCCCAGGAAGATGGTGGTGATCGCCCGGCCGCGCTGCATCGGAGTGGTCATGTGGCCGATCGCGGCGGCCGCCTGCGGGGTGAAGACCGCCGCGGCCAGCACCGCCAGTGCACGCAGCGGCAGCAGCAGCGCGAAGCCGGGGGCCAGCGCGCACAGGGCATGGCCGAGCGCGAACCAGGCCAGTGCCCCGGCCAGCAGGCGGCGCCGGTCCCAGCCGCCCAGCAGCGCCGCCAGCAGCGGCGCGCCGAAGCACATGCAGACCGCCCCGACGCTGATGAGCTGGCCCGCCAGCGCCACCGAGACCCCCAGCGAGCGCACCAGGTCGTTCATCGACCCGGCCACCACCATCACGCCGCAGCCGATCGCGAAGTTGCCGTACAGCAGCGCGGCCTCGACGCCGAGGTGGCGCTGCGGCGCATCGGCGCGGGCGGGCGACAGGGCAGGGGAGGACACGCGGTGGCAGCCGATCCGTCGCGTCGGTCAGACCGCGATCATGCGCAGCGCCTGCGGATTGACGATGTTCGTCGGCCGGCCTGCCAGGTAGTTCAGGATGTTGTCGAAGGCCGCGTCGAAATAGAGCTGGTAGCTCTCCTGCTCCACGTAGCCGATGTGCGGCGTGCACACCGCGTTCTCCAGCCGCAGCAGCGGGTGGCCCTGCAGGATGGGCTCGCTCTCGAACACGTCCACCGCCGCCATGCCCGGCCGGCCGCGGTTGAGCGCGGTGATGAGCACGTTGTCGTCGATCAGTTCGGCCCGCGAGGTGTTGACGAACAGCGCGGTGGGCTTCATGCGCGCCAGGTCGTCGGCGCGGATCACGCCGGTGGTCTCGGGCACCAGGCGCAGGTGCACGCTGAGCACGTCGCTCTCGGCGAACAGCGCCTCGCGGCTTTCGAACACCGCGAAGCCATCCTGGCGGGCGCGCTCGCGCGAGGCCTCGCGGCCCCAGATGCGCACCTCCATGCCGAAGGCGCGGCCGTAGCCGGCCACCAGCTGGCCGATGCGCCCGTAGCCCCAGATGCCCAGCGTCTTGCCGCGCAGCACCATGCCCAGGCCGAAATTGGGCGGCATCGAGCCGGCCTTCAGCCCGGACTGCTGCCAGGCACCGTGCTTGAGATTGGCGATGTACTGCGGCAGCCGGCGCATCGCCGCCATGATCAGCGCCCAGGTCAGCTCGGCCGGCGCCACCGGCGAGCCCACGCCCTCGGCCACCGCGATGCCCAGGCGGGTGCAGGCCTCGAGGTCGATGTGCGCACCGACCCGGCCGGTCTGCGCGATCAGGCGCAGCCGCGGCAGTTTTTCGAGCAGGGCGCGCGGAAAGTGGGTGCGCTCGCGGATCAGCACCAGGATCTCGGCGTCCTTGAGCCGCACGGACAGCTGGCCGATGCCCTTGACCGTGTTGGTGTAGACCTTGACGTTGTGGCCGGCCAGGCGCTCGGCACAGGCCAGCTTGCGGACCGCGTCCTGGTAGTCGTCGAGGATCAGGATGTTCATGGGTGGGCGGCAGACGGCACGGACGTGACATTGTGACAGCGCGGGCTGCGCTAGGCTCGCGCGGCGACCCGACCGCAGGGGTCGCTCCAACGGTCGAGGAGCAGGAGATGGCAGTTTGGCAAAGGCGCATCGGCTGGACAGCCGCGGCACTTGGAACCCTCGTGCTGGCGGGGGCCGGCGCCGCCTGGGTCTACGTGCAGCGGGCCCTGCCGGTCCAGGAGGGCCTGCTGGCCGTGCGGGGCCTGCCGCCCACCGCGCCTGGGGTGCCGGCGGACATCCGCATCGAACGCGATGCGCATGGCATCCCGGCCATCCACGCCGGCACGACGCAGGGCGCCTGGTTCGGCCTGGGCTTCGTGCACGCCCAGGACCGGCTCTGGCAGATGGAAACGCATCGGCGCATCGGTGCGGGCCGCCTGGCCGAGGCCTTCGGGCCCGCCGCACTGGAGACCGACCGCTTCCTGCGCGCCCTGGGGGTGCGGCGCGCCGCCGCGGCGCAGTGGGAACGCCTGCAGGGCGAAGCCCGCGAGGCCGTGCTGGCCTACACCGCCGGGGTCAACGCCTATCTGGCCGACCACCTGCGCGCCCGGCCGCCCGAGTTCCTGCTGCTGGGCCTGCATCCCGAGCCCTGGGAGCCGGTGGACAGCCTGGCCTGGTCGATCATGATGGCCTGGGACCTGGGCGGCAACTGGACCAGCGAACTGCTGCGCCTGCGCCTGGCCGGCCGAATGGACCAGGCGCGCATCCAGGAGCTGCTGCCCCCCTATCCCGGGGAGGCGCCGCTGGCCACGGCCGACTTCCCGCGGCTGGTGCGGGAGTGGCGCGTGGCCGGGCTGGGCGGCCTCGAGGGCACGATCGACCGGCTGGCGGCGATCGCGCCGGAGTCGGGCGTGGAGGGCGTGGGCTCGAACAACTGGGTGGTCGCCGGTGCGCGCAGCAGCACCGGCAAGCCGCTGCTGGCCAACGATCCGCACCTCAAGCTCAGCACGCCGGCGCTGTGGTACTTCGCCCGGCTGCACGCGCCGGGCCTGGAGGTGGCCGGTGCCACCCTGCCCGGGCTGCCGGCGGTGGTGCTGGGGCAGAACCGCCATATCGCCTGGGGCTACACCAACACCGGGCCGGACGTGCAGGACCTCTACCTGGAGCGGCTGCACCCCGACGACCCGGACCGCTACCTGGCGCCCGGCGGCGGCTGGGCGCGCTTCCAGGTGCGCGAGGAGACGATCGCCGTGCGCGGCCAGGCGCCGGTGACCCTGAAGGTGCGCGAAGGGCGCCACGGCCCGATCATCTCCGACGCTGCCACCGCCGCCACCGAAGGCCTGACCGGCAGCGGGGAGGGCGGTGCACCGCGCTACGCCATCGCGATGCGCTGGACCGCGCTGGACCCCGACCCCGGCACACTGAGCACCGGCCTGCGCTTCAACCGCGCGAAGTCGGTGGAAGAGTTCATCGCCGCCTCGGCCGCCCATGTGGCGCCGATGCAGAACATGGTGGTGGCCGACGCCCAGGGCGCGCAGGGCCACATCGGCTTCGTCGCCCCCGGGCGCATTCCGCTGCGCGGCCCGGAGCACGACCTGCGCGGCCTGCTGCCCGCGCCCGGCTGGGAAGCCCGCTACGACTGGGTCGGCTGGCTCGACCCGGAAGCCACCCCGCGCGAGCGCAACCCCGAGCGCGGCTGGATCGCCACCGCCAACCAGCGCGTCGTGCCGGCCGACTACCCGCACTTCCTGACCAGCGAATGGACCGCGCCCTGGCGGCAGCAGCGCATCGAGCAGCTGCTGACCGAGCGCGACCGGCACGACCTGGCCAGCCTGGCGGCCATGCAGGCCGACGTGCGCTCGCTGGCGGTGCAGCCGCTGCTGGCCACCTTCCGGGCCGCGCGCAGCCGCCACCCGGCGGCGGCCGGGCTGGCCCCGCTGCTGGCCGGCTTCGACGGCGAGATGCGCGCCGACGCCGCCGCGCCGGCGGTCTTTCACGCCTGGGTGCGCGCCTTCACTGCCCGGGTGCTGGCCGACGAGCTCGGCCCGCTCTGGGGCAGCGCCTTCAGCGAGCGGCGCAGCTTCCGCGATGCCCTGGAAGGCATCGTCGCGCGCCAGGACGCCTGGTGGTGCGACGACAAGGCCAGCCCCGCCGCCGAGACCTGCGCGATGCAGGCCGATGCCGCGCTGGACGAGGCGCTGGAGGAACTGTCGCAGCGCCTGGGCCCGCAGCCCGCGGCCTGGCGCTGGGGCGAGCTGCACCAGACCCGCTCCGAGCACCGGCCCTTCAGCCAGGTGGCGGCGCTGGCGCGCTGGTTCGAGGTGCGCGTGCCCACCGGCGGCGACGCCCACAGCGTCAATGCCACCCGGGTCAACCTGAACCCCGGGCCTGCACGGCCGCTGACCTATGCCAGCGAGCACGGCCCCAGCCTGCGCGCGCTCTACGACCTGGCCGACCCGTCGCGCTCGCAGGTGATCCACTCCACCGGCCAGTCCGGCCTGTTCTTCAGCCCGCATTACCGCGACTTCGCCGAGGACTGGGCCGCAGTGCGCTACCGCCCGCTCTGGGCCCCGCCCGGCCAGACGCCCCGACGCCTGACGCTGCGCCCCGACAGTGGAGCAGAGCGATGAAGCGACACCACCCGAACCCACTCGAAGATTCGGATCCAACGCATTGATAGGACAGTGTGTTTCACGAACTTCGAGTGATGCTTTAAATCCGCTTTGAGACGATCAAGCCTATGTGGTCCGAAATCGGAGTAGAGTTACGCTGCCGATCACCCGAGTGGGGACTTCGATGAACCTGGCCAGCTCACCCTCCCCGGCCCCCGTGGACCTGCACAGTCCGGAGGCCGCGGCCGCGGCGCTGCGCACCTTCTGGCGCCTGGCCGAGGCCTGGAAACTCTCGACCCAGGAGCAGATGGTGCTGCTCGGCGCACGCCGCAGCAGCTTCTACCAGTGGCGCCAGGGCCGGGTCGGGCCGCTCGATGCCGCACTGCTCGAGCGCCTGTCCTACCTCTTCGGCATCTATGCCGCGCTGCAGGTGCTGCTGCCCGTGCCGCAGCGGGCGCACGAATGGCTGCGCCGGCCCAACTCGGCGCCGCTGTTCGCCGGCGCCTCGGCGCTGGACCGGATGATGGGCGGGCAGGTGGCCGACCTCTACGTGGTGCGCCAGTACCTCGACGCCCAGCGCGGCGGCAAGGCCTGACGAGGTCGGCCGAGCCCCCTGCATGCACACCGCCGACGCCGCGCTGATCGCCGGCATCCCGGTCACCGACGAAGCCTGGCAGCCCTGCTGGCGGCTGATCGCCTCGCGCTTTCCGACCGTCGGCCTGTACGACCGGATCGCCGAACCAGCCGACCTCGAGGTGGTCTTCGCGATCGAGTCGCTCACCAATCCGCGCCTGCGCCAGGAGGCCGGCGAGATCAGCCTGGTGCGGCCGGGCGAGCGCCTGGTCGGGCCGGGCAGCACGCCGGTGATGGCCGCCTTCACGCACCTCAACCCGCAGGGCTCGCGCTTCTCGAACGGCCAATGGGGCGTCTACTACGCCGCCGACCGGCTGGAGACCGCGGTGGCCGAGGTCAGCCACCATCGCGCCCGCTTCCTGGCCGCCACGCAGGAGCCGCCGATCGACGTCGACCTGCGGCTGATCCTGGCCGACATCGTCGCGCCGATGCACGACCTGCGCGGCTGGGCCGCGGCGCACCTGCCGGCCGTCGAGCACCCGCAGGACTACGCCACCTCGCAGTCGCTGGGCCGCCTGCTGCGCGAGGCGCAGAGCTGGGGCCTGTACTACCGCAGCGTGCGCGACCCCGGCGGCGCCTGCGTCGCCGTGCTGCGCCCCCGGGCGCTGGGGCCGGCGCGCAGCGACCGCCACATCGGCCTGCACTGGGACGGCCGGCAGATCAGCCACTGGTACGTCAAGGAGGCACCGCGCGCGCTGCATCCGGTCCAGGGCCGGCCCTCGGTGTCCCCCCGGGACGACGAGGACTTCTAGGCCCCGCGGACCAAGGGACGGACACCGGACAGCCGGTGCGCCCGATGCCTCACAAATGCATGACGATGTGTATTATGTCAAATCACGTGCAGGATCCTGGCGAGCCGGACCCGCCGAGCGCCCCGGGGATCTCCCCCGGCGGCGAAAGGACCGGCGCCCCGGGAAGCGCCCCGAGGCCCGGCCATGCAGGCCACTGTCGGCTGCCGCCCGGCGCGATGCCACAATCGCGCCCCATGAATCCCTTGCTCGAGCGCCTGCAGCCTTATCCCTTCGAACGACTGCGCGCACTTTTCCAGGGCGTGACGCCGAACGCGGCGCTGCGGCCGATCAGCCTGGGCATCGGCGAGCCCAAGCACGCCACGCCGGAGTTCCTGAAGGCGCGCCTGTCCGGTTCGCTCGAGGGGCTGGCGGCCTATCCGGCCACCGCCGGCGAGCCGTCGCTGCGGGCGGCCTGCGCCGGCTGGCTGCAGCGGCGCTACGGCGTCACGGTGGACCCGGCCAGCCAGGTGCTGCCGGTCAACGGCACGCGCGAGGCCCTGTTCGCGCTGGCGCAGACCGTGCTCGACCCCGGCCGCGACCGCGAGGCCGGCGGCCCGGTGGTGCTCTGCCCGAATCCCTTCTATCAGATCTACGAGGGTGCGGCCTACCTGGGTGGCGCCACGCCGGTGTTCGCCAACAGCGACCCGGCGCGCAACTTCGCGGCCGACTGGTCGCGCATCGATGCGGCCACCTGGGCGCGCACCCAGCTGCTCTACGCCTGCTCGCCGGGCAACCCGACCGGCGCGGTGATGCCGCTGGAGGAATGGGCCCGGCTGTTCGAGCTGAGCGACCGGCACGGCTTCGTGATCGCCTCGGACGAGTGCTACTCGGAGATCTACTTTCGCGACGAGGCGCCGCTGGGCGCGCTCGAGGCCGCGGTGCGGCTGGGCCGCCCCGATTTCCGCCGCCTGGTGCTGCTGACCAGCCTGAGCAAGCGCTCCAACGTGCCCGGGCTGCGCTCGGGCTTCGTCGCCGGCGATGCGAAGATCCTGAAATCCTTCCTGCTCTACCGCACCTACCACGGCAGCGCGATGAGCCTGCCGGTGCAGGCGGCCAGTCAGGCGGCCTGGGACGACGAGGCGCATGTGGTCGAGAACCGCGAGCTGTACCGGCGCAAGTTCGCCCAGGTCACGCCGCTGCTGGCCGAGGTGCTGGACGTGCGCCTGCCCGACGCAGGCTTCTACCTCTGGGCACGCGTGCCCGACGATGTCTGCGGCGGCAGCGACACCGCCTTCGCCCGCGAGCTGCTGGCTCAATACAATGTCACGGTGCTGCCGGGCAGCTACCTGGCCCGCGAGGCGCATGGCGTCAACCCGGGCGCCGGCCGCGTGCGCATGGCCCTGGTGGCCGGCGTCGAGGAATGCCTCGAGGCGGCGCAGCGCATCGTCGCCTTCGTGCGCGAGCGCCGCGGCGGCTGACGCACCGCCCGGGGCCGTTGCCGGCCGTGATCCCGGTGGGCGCCTGCCGGCACGGATCCTTGCTGCGCTGCGGCCGTCGCTGCGACGGCCGCAGCGCCCTTCCCTTCCACCCCCTCCTTCCGAAAGCTCCATGTCCAGCCAACTGCAATCCATCGTCGAAGCCGCGTGGGACAACCGCGCCAACCTGTCCGCGAGCGTCGCGCCCGCCGAGGTCCGCGAGGCGGTGGCCCATGTGATCGGCGAGCTCGATGCCGGCCGGCTGCGCGTGGCCGAGCGCCTGGGCGTGGGCCAGTGGCAGGTCAACCAGTGGGTCAAGAAGGCGGTGCTGCTGAGCTTCCGCCTGAACGACAACGTGACCATGGGCAGCGGCGACCTGACCTTCTTCGACAAGGTGCCCACCAAGTTCGCCGGCCTGAGCGAGTCCGAGCTGCGCGCCACCGGCGTGCGCGTGGTGCCCCCGGCGGTGGCGCGGCGCGGCAGCTTCGTGGCCTCCGGCGCGATCCTGATGCCCAGCTACGTCAACATCGGCGCCTACGTCGATGCCGGCACCATGGTCGACACCTGGGCCACCGTGGGCTCCTGCGCCCAGATCGGCAAGAACGTGCACCTCTCCGGCGGCGTGGGCATCGGCGGCGTGCTCGAGCCCCTGCAGGCCAACCCGACCATCATCGAGGACAACTGCTTCATCGGCGCGCGCTCCGAGGTGGTCGAGGGCGTGATCGTCGAGGAGAACTCGGTGCTGGGCATGGGCGTGTACATCGGCCAGAGCACGCCGATCTTCGACCGCGCCACCGGCGAGATCAGCTACGGCCGCGTGCCCTTCGGCTCGGTGGTGGTGAGCGGCAACCTGCCCAAGACCGCCGCCAACGGCGCGCCCTACTCGATGTACGCGGCCATCGTCGTCAAGCGCGTGGATGCGCAGACCCGCTCGAAGACCAGCATCAACGACCTGCTGCGCGACTGAGGCGGCCGCTCCGCGGGCGGTGCCGACGCCGTGCAGGCGCGCCCGCCCTGGGGCATCATCCGCACACGCCACCGACCCGGTCATCGAGAAGAACGAGGGGAACGCGCAAGATGAGCGCCACGCCAGGCAAGAACATGGAGCGCATCCTGCGCCTGATGGCCGACAAGCGCGCCTCCGACATCTTCCTGTCGGCCAACATGCCCGTGCTGATCAAGATCCACGGGCAGATCCTGCAGCTGACCCAGGAGCAGCTGGGCGCCAACCAGCCGCGCCAGCTGATCGCCGAAATGCTCACGCCGGCCCAGCTCGAGGAGCTGGACGAGACCGGCGAGCTCAACGTGGGCATTCCGCTCGAGGGCGTGGGCACCTTCCGCCTGTCGGCCTTCAAGCAGCGCGGCACGATCGCGGCGGTGTTCCGCTGCATGCCCACCGACATCCCGGCGCTCGACACCCTGCACCTGCCCGAGACCCTGGCCAGCCTGTCGATGGCGCGGCGCGGCCTGGTGCTGATGGTCGGCGCCACCGGCACCGGCAAGAGCACCACGCTGGCGGCCATGCTGCAGCACCGCAACCGCCACATGGCCGGGCACATCCTCACCATCGAGGACCCGATCGAGTTCCTCTTCCCCAACCTCAAGTCGGTGGTCAACCAGCGCGAGGTCGGGCGCGACGTGCAGTCGCTGCAGATCGGCTTGAAGAACGCCATGCGCCAGGCGCCGGACTGCATCTTCATCGGCGAGATCCGCGACCGCGAGACGATGAGCGCGGCGCTGTCCTACGCGCTGTCGGGGCACCTGGTGCTCTCGACCATGCACGCCAACAACAGCCACCACGCGCTCAACCGCATCCTGTCCTTCTACACGCCCGAAGCCCGCCCGGCACTGCTGACCGACCTGGCCTCCGGCCTGAAGGCGGTGGTCTCGCAGCGCCTGCTGCGCTCCACCCGCGGCGGGCGCGTGCCGGCCACCGAGGTGCTGCTCAACACCCAGCTGGTCGCCGAGCTGATCGACCAGGGCAACTTCGCCGGCGTCAAGGACGCGATGGAGCGCTCCATCGCCGAGGGCTCGCAGACCTTCGAGCAGGACATCGCCCGCCTGATCACCGAGGGCATCGTCACCCGCGACGAAGGCCTGTCGCATGCCGATTCGCCCACCAACCTGCTGTGGCGGCTGCAGAACGACAGCGCGCCCACGCGCCGCGGCGCCGAGGCCGAGCCCGAGGCGGCCCCCGGGCCCTCCTTCACCGAGATCACCCTCGACGTGCACGCCCCGGCCGCCGACAAGGGCCGCCCGCGCGCCACGCTCACGCGCATCGGCTCGCCCACCTGACACCCCGCCCCCTGGCCCCCTGGGCCGACTCCCTGCCGGCCGGCTCACCCGGCCGCCCTGCCCCGCAGCCACCCCGATGGACCACGCCACCCTCACCCTGCTCGAACAGCTGATCTCGCGCCGCTCGATCACGCCCGACGACGCGGGCTGCCAGGCGCTGATCGCCGCCCGCCTGGCGGCCATCGGCTTCGAATGCCATTGCCTGCCCTTCGGGCCGGCCGACGGCGTGGTCGACAACCTCTGGGCGGTGCGCCGCGGCGCCGCCGAGGGCCCGACGCTGGTCTTCGCCGGCCACACCGACGTGGTACCCACCGGCCCGCTCGAGCAGTGGCAGTCCGACCCCTTCGTGCCCACCCACCGCGACGGCCGCCTCTACGGCCGCGGCGCCGCGGACATGAAGGCTTCGCTGGCCGCGATGGTGGTGGCCGTCGAGGAGTTCGTCGCCGCCCGGCCGGACCACGCCGGGCGCATCGCCTTCCTGCTCACCAGCGACGAGGAAGGCCCCTCCGTGGACGGCACGGTGCGCGTGTGTGACTGGCTGGCCGCCCGGGGCGAGCGGCTCGACGCCTGCATCGTCGGCGAGCCCACGTCGGTGCAGCACCTGGGCGACATGGTCAAGAACGGCCGGCGCGGCTCGCTCTCCGGCCGGCTGCGCGTGCGCGGCATCCAGGGCCACATCGCCTACCCGGACCTGGCGCGCAACCCGATCCACCAGGCCCTGCCCGCGCTGGCCGAGCTGGCCGCCACCCGCTGGGATGCCGGCAACGAGCACTTCCCGCCCACCTCCTGGCAGATCTCCAACGCCCATGCCGGCACCGGCGCCACCAACGTGATCCCGGGCGAGTTCGTGCTGGACTTCAACTTCCGCTTCAGCACCGAATCCACCCCGGAAGATCTGCAGGCCCGCGTCGAGCAGGTGCTGCGCCGCCACGGCCTGGACTTCGAGATCCAGTGGACCCTGAGCGGGCGCCCCTTCCTGACCCGCCCCGGGCGGCTGCTCGACGCCCTGTCCGGCGCGATCCGCCGGGTCACCGGCCGGCACACCGAGCTGTCTACCACCGGCGGCACCTCCGACGGGCGCTTCATCGCCCGCATCTGCCCCGAGGTGGTCGAGTTCGGCCCGCTGAACGCCAGCATCCACAAGATCGACGAGCACGGCGAGGTCGCCGACCTGGGCCCCCTCAAGGAGATCTACCGCCTCACGCTGCAGGAGATGCTGGCATGAGCAACGCCCCCTCCTCCACACCCTCCGCTTCCTGGCCGCCCGGCCCATCTGGTCTGCCCGATGCCCACGCGCCGGTGGACATCGGCGTGGACCTGGACCCCACTGCGCCGGCGCCGCTGGACGACGCGGCGGCGCCGGGCCCCACCACCGTCGGCGAGCTGGTGCAGGCCATGGCCGACCGGCTGGAGGCCGCGCAGGTGAGCTACGGCCACGGCACCCACAACGCCCGCGACGAGGCGGCCTGGCTGACGCTGTGGAAGCTGGGCCTGCCGCTGGACGAACTCGACGACCTGGCCGACTCGCCGGTCAGCGCCGAGCGCGCCGCCCAGGTCCGCGAGGTGGTCGAGCAGCGCATCGCCCGGCGCGTGCCGGCGGCCTACATCACCCGCGAAGCCTGGCTGCAGGGCGTGCCCTTCTACGTCGACGAGCGCTGCATCGTGCCGCGCTCCTTCATCGCCGAGCTGCTGGGCGACGCCGAGCTGGGCATGCAGCTCGACGCCTGGCTGAGCGCCGACACCCACCACGTGCTCGACCTGTGCACCGGCAACGGCAGTCTGGCCGTGCTGGCCGCACTGACCTACCCGCAGGTCGAGGTGGATGGCGCCGACATCTCGCCCGCAGCCCTCGAGGTCGCGCGCATCAACGTGCAGCGCCACGGGCTGGCCGAGCGGGTGCACCTGCGCGAAAGCGACGGCTTTGCCCAGCTGCCGCACTGCTACGACCTGATTCTCTGCAACCCCCCCTACGTGAATGCCGACTCGATGGCGCAGCTGCCGCCCGAGTATCGGGCCGAGCCCAGCCTGGCGCTGGCCGGCGGCAGCGACGGCATGGATTTCGTGCGCCGCCTGCTGCGCGACGCCCCGGCGCACATGACGCCCGGCGCGGTGCTGGTGCTCGAAATCGGCCACGAGCGCCGTCATTTCGAGGCGGCTTTTCCGCGGCTGGAGGCCGTCTGGCTCGACACCAGCGCCGGCGGCGATCAGGTGCTGCTGCTCACCCGCGACGCGCTGGTGGCCGCGCAGCGGCGTCGCTGACGCCCACCACAAACCAATCATCCGTACACTGACAATATCCTGACATATTGGCGGAAACGCCACTAAAATCAGGCGATTCAGAGTATCTGGATACTGATCCTCGTCAGAAAAAGAAACTCCTCTAGAGTCTGGCACCTATTAGAATCGGTGGTTTCCCGTAGCCGAGTTTCTGTTCGCGCAGAAATCCTTCTCATGAGTGCCGACGTCTATGGCCGCATCAAGGCCAACCCCAAGTTCCAGGAACTGGTGCAGCGTCGCAGCCGTTATGCCTGGCTGCTGTCGCTGACCGTGCTGGTCGTCTTCTACGGCTTCATCCTGCTGGTGGCCTTCGATCCGGCCACGATGGCCACCCGCCTGGGTGGCGAAGCCTCGCTGCTCACGCTCGGCCCGGTGGTCATCCTGAGCATGTTCGTGCTGTTCTGGGTGCTGACCGCGCTGTACGTGAAGCGCGCCAACGGCGAGTTCGACGCGCTCAACCGCGCCATCGTCGAGGACGCCCAGAAGAGCGCCGCCGCACCGGTGAAGGGAGCCAAGCGATGAGCCGCCGACCCTCTGCCACCCTGCCCCGCCTGGCCGCCGGCCTGACCGCGCTCGGCGTCCAGGCGCTGGCCTGGGCCGGCCCGGCGGTCGAGGCCACCGAGAAGCAGCCGCTGAACCTGCACGCCATCGTGATGTTCCTGGTCTTCGTCGCCGCGACGATGGGCATCACCTACTGGGCGTCCAACCGCACCAAGTCGGCCGCGGACTTCTACACCGCCGGCGGCGGCATCACCGGTTTCCAGAATGGCCTGGCCATTGCCGGTGACTACATGTCCGCCGCCACGCTGCTGGGCCTGACCGCGATGACCTACGCGGCCGGCCTGGACGGCTACATCTACATGATCTGCTTCTTCGTCGGCTGGCCGCTGATCCTGTTCATGATGGCCGAGCGCCTGCGCAACCTGGGCCGCTTCACCTTCGCCGACATCACCGCCTACCGGCTCGACCAGGGCAAGGTGCGCACCATGGCCTCGATCGGCTCGCTGACCGTGGTCTGCTTCTACCTGATCGCGCAGATGGTGGGTGCCGGCCAGCTGATCAAGCTGCTCTTCGGCCTCGACTACGCCGTGGCCGTGGTCGCCGTGGGCGCGCTGATGACGGTGTACGTCATCAAGGGCGGCATGCTCGCCACCACCTGGGTGCAGATCATCAAGGCCTGCATGCTGCTGGCCGGCGGCACGCTGGTCATGCTGCTGGCCATGAGCCAGTTCGGCTTCAGCTACACCGAGGTCATCACCCGCGCCACCGAGGCCCACAAGGACGGCTGGAAGATCCTCAGCCCCGGCAAGCTCACCGCCGACCCGGTCACCGCCGTGTCGCTGGCGCTGGGCCTGATGTTCGGCACCGCCGGTCTGCCGCACATCCTGATGCGCTTCTTCACCGTCACCGACGCCAAGGAAGCACGCAAGTCGGTGCTCTACGCCTCGGGCTTCATCGCCTACTTCTTCAACGTCATCTTCCTGATGGGCCTGTGCGCCATCCTGATCGTCGGCCAGAACCCCGAGTTCTTCGAGGGCGGCCAGGTCGGCGGCAAGCTCATCGGTGGCGGCAACATGGTGGCGATGCACCTGTCCAAGGCCGTGGGCGGCAACCTGCTGCTGGGCTTCCTGGCCGCGGTGGCCTTTGCCACCATCCTGGCGGTGGTCTCGGGCCTGGCGCTGGCCGGTGCCTCGGCGGTGTCGCACGACCTGTATGCCCGCGTCATCAAGAAGGGCCAGGCCAGCGAAGCCGACGAGATGAAGGTCTCGCGCATGGCCACCGTCGCCCTGGGCGTGGTCGCCGTGGTGCTGGGCATCGCCTTCGAGAAGCAGAACGTCGCCTTCATGGTCGGCCTGGCCTTCGGCATCGCCGCCTCCAGCAACTTCCCGGTGCTGATCCTGTCGATGTACTGGAAGGGCCTGACCACCCGCGGCGCGCTGGCCGGCGGCTACGTCGGCCTGTTCACCGCAGTGGCCCTGGTGGTGATGTCCAAGTCGGTGTGGGTCACGGTGTTCGGCAATGCCGCCCCGCTGTTCCCCTACGACCAGCCGGCCCTGTTCTCGATGCCGCTGGCCTTCCTGGTCTGCTGGCTGGTGTCCGTCACCGACAGCAGCGCCAGTGCCGTGAAGGAAAAGGAAGCCTTCGACGACCAGTTCGTCCGGGCCCAGACCGGCTACGGCGCCGCTGCCGCGTCGAGCCACTGACGCGCACCCGCCGCCAGCGGGGCCCTGCCCCGCTGGTTGAAATGAAGATCGAGGCGCCTGCGGGCGCCTCGATTGTTTTGGGGATCGGTGCGAAGAGGGCCGGAGGCCGAGCAAGCGATCGAGGCACCGACAAGGCGCATTGCCGGACCGCGGCGAACTGCAAGCGCCTAAGAAGCGACCCACTCGGCCGCCCATAGGCGCCTCGCGGGTGAAGATGATGTCGCCAGCGGTAGGTTTCGCCCGGCGGACACGGTGCGAATCACCGCATCCAGCTCCGCCCCCTTGACCATCTGCTCAGCTCTGCCCCGCCTGCTCGGCCATTGCCCGGACCAATCGCTCATCCAGTGTGAGCAGGCGCGCGCCCGTGGCCAGGGCGCTGGCGGCCACGATGGCATCGGGCAGCTTGAGCTTGCCTGTGCGGCGCAGGGCGATGGCCTTTGTCTCCACCGCGTCGGTGATGTGAACCATCTGGCAGAGATCCAGCAGAGCGAGGCATTGCTGCTCCTCTTGTTGGCTCAAGGCCGGAAAGCCCAGCAGCTCGATGCGTGAGATCTGGCTGATGCCCGCGCGGCGAAGGGACAGTCCGGCTTCGCTGGCGAGCCGCTGCGCGGGCTCATGGCCCTTGAGCAGGCCGATGAGCACATTGGTGTCGAGGAGATGCTCAATCCCATTCACGGCGCATCTCCTCCTGAATGGCGACCGGGTCGCCATTCCAGTTTGGCGAGTCGGCGAGTGCACCCACGAAGCGCGCCCAGTCCGGTGTCGGCTGGCTGCCCGGCGGCGTTGCCGTGGCAGGCGCTGCGACAACAGACTCCTGGGTGAACGTCACCAGCACGCGCCGAGGCCTGAGCGTCTCGCCCACCGGCGGGTCCAGGAACTGCAGTCGCCCGTCGGGCTGCAGCAGGGCTTCGTAGGTGTGCAACATCGTCGTGCTCCATTCTTTCGTCGGACAGCGTAGCCCAAGGCGCTCAGCTTCTCCCGAATCACGGCATCCAGCGCAGCCCCCTTGGCCATCTGTTCGGCAAGTTGGGCCGTCAGCCGCTCCATCTTGTCGTCGAACGCCTCGGCGTCGTCGTCCGTGATGCCGCTGACGTCGGTCCCGGTGATGGCCACGCCCCCACTCCTCGCCGGCATGACGCCAGCGGTCCGCGCAGGTTACACCGGGGCCGGTCGCCTTCCAGGTGAGCACGTCCCCCGGCAGGCGATTTCCGCGCGAAGGCCCCCTGGGCACGTGGGGCGCGCACGACGGCCTGGGCGGCCGGTGGAAGCGTCGGCGCCAGCGCGCCGGCCCCCTCCCCTCACCCCGCCGCCGCCACCTGATCACGCAGGCGCGTGATCTGCTGCGGCTCGCTGAGCAGGCGCAGGCGGTCGCGGGCGCCGAGGTGGTCGGCGTCGGCGTCGGCCAGGCCGCGCAGCAGGCGGTGGCGGGCCTGGCCGCGGCTGCCCCAGGCGGTGTCGCGGCGGCCCATGGCGGCGCGCACCACGTCGAACAGCCAGGGGTCGTGCAGCACGTCGCGCCACTGCGGGGCCGGGCGGGCCTGACGGGCGAGCTGCCAGGCGCGTTCGAGCACGGCGGGGGCCTGGCGTTCTTCGGGCAGCAGCAGCCAGCCGCGGCGGCGCAGCCAGCGGCCGGGCAGGCGGCGGCTGGTCCAGACGGTGAAGGGCACGGCCAGCAGCAGCGGGCCGGCCAGCGGCAGCAGCCACAGGGCGGCGCGGGGATCCTGCAGGGCCAGGGCGGCCAGGGCGGCCGCAGCCGCCAGACCGGCCAGGCCGAAGCGGCGCAGGGCGTCGGTCCAGGGCACGGCGCTGGCTTCGCGCGGGGGCGACTTCCAGTCCAGCTTCAGCCCGGTGAGCGCGCCCAGCACGAACAGGCTGTGCGCCAGCATGCGCAGCGGTGCCTGCAGCAGCGACAGCAGGGCCTCGAGCGCGGCGCTGCCCAGCAGCCGGCGCGTGCCGCCGTGGGCCGCGGCGCGGCCGGTGACGACGAGGGCCGCCACGCCCAGGGCGCGCGGCAGCACCAGCATGGCCAGCGTGGCCAGCCAGAGCAGCAGGCCCTGGGGCGAGTTGCCGGCCAGCCCGAGCCCGCCGGGCCCCGACTGCAGCCACAGCCAGCTGCCCAGCAGCACGAAGCCCAGCCACAGCGGCGCGGAGAGGTAGGCCATCGCGCCGGTGAGCAGCATGGCGCGGTGCACCGGGTGCAGGCCGGGCTCGGCCACCAGGCGCAGGTTCTGCAGGTTGCCCTGGCACCAGCGGCGGTCGCGCTGCAGTTCGTCGAGCAGGTTGGGCGGCTGCTGCTCCCAGCTGCCGGGCAGGTCCTGCACCAGCCAGACCTGCCAGCCGGCGCGGCGCATCAGCGCGGCCTCGACGAAGTCGTGCGAGAGGATCTCGCCGGCCAGCCCGCCGCGCCCGGGCAGCGGGGCCAGGGCGCAGTGGCGCATGAAGGGCTCGACGCGCAGGATGGCGTTGTGGCCCCAGTAGTGCGACTCGCCGAGCTGCCAGTACTGCATGCCGGCGGTGTAGAGCCGCCCGACCACCCGCTGCGCGAACTGCTGGGCACGGGCGTGCAGGGTGTCCAGGCCGCAGGCCAGCGGCGCACTCTGCAGGATGCCGACCTCGGGGTGGCGCTCCATCAGCCGCAGCAGGGTCACCAGGGCGTCGCCGCTCATGACGCTGTCGGCATCCAGCACCACCATGTAGCGGTAGTCGCGGCCCCAGCGGCGGCAGAAGTCGGCCACGTTGCCGGCCTTGCGCTTGCGCCGCAGGGTGCGCCAGCGGTAGTGGATGCGCCAGCCGGGCCCGAAGGTGGCACGCAGTTCGGCCCAGGCGGCCAGCTCGGCGGCGCGGATGGCGGGGTCGCTGCTGTCGGAGAGCAGGTAGACGTCGAACAGTCCGGCCGCGCCGGTGGCGGCCAGCGATTCGCAGGTGGCGCGCAGGCCGGCGAAGACGGTGCCGACCTGTTCGTTGCAGATCGGCATCACCAGGGCGGTGCGCGCCGCCGCATCGATCGGGCCGGCGCCGGCCTGCCGGACCTCGCGGGCCGACAGCGCATGCGCGTCGCCGCGCCAGAGCACCCAGGCGCCCATCAGCGCGGTGAAGAAGCCGGCCGCCACCCAGGCGAAGAGCAGCGCGAACAGGCCCAGTTCCAGCGCGCGCAGACCGTCCGGCAGTGTGGCGGGCAGGGCCGCTTCGGCGAGCAGGGCGGCGCCGGCGGCCGACGCCGTCACCAGCGCGAGCAGCAGGCGCCGGCGCCGCTGCGCGGCGCGCTCCCAGCGCTGGCGCCCCACCCAGGCGGCGGTCGGGGTCGGGGCAGCGCGGTGGCGCCCCAGCAGAGCAGCGGCCAGGCCGCGCCAGAAGCCCAGCCAGGGCTGCGCGACCATGCTGCCGCGGCGGATGGGCGGCATGCTCGGCCCCGCGCCCACCGAGGCGCGCAGCGCGTGTCCGGACGGGGCGCCGGGGTTCATTCGGGAGGCAGCAGCGTGGTCCATGTCTCGGTCAGGGTGTGAGTGCCAAAGCGCAGGAAGGCGCGCAGCTCCAGCGGTTGCGCGCGCTGGGGGCGCAGCACGCGCAGCGCCATGCGCCAGGCGCCGGTGACGGGGTGGCGCCAGGCGTGCTGTTCGAGCAGCCGGGTGCCGGGCGGGGCGTCGTGGCCCAGGCTGGCCACGGCCTGCACGGCGGCCTCGGCCGGCAGGGCCCGCAGCGCCGGGCCGTCGAAGTCGACGATGAACTGCAGCTCGCCGGGCGCCGGCTCGGCCCAGCCGCGGCCGCGCCGGCTCTGCACGGTCCAGCCGCCGGGCGGGCGGGTCGGCGCATCGCCCTGCCAGCGCAGGCGGTAGGCGATGTCCAGCGGCTGGCCCGGTGCGGGCGGGTGTGCCGGGCTCCACCAGGCGGCGACGTTGTCGTGCGTCTCGTCGGGCGTGGGCAGCAGCAGCAGCTGGACCTGGCCGGGGCCCCAGTCGCCCAGCGGCTCGACCCAGACGCTGGGGCGGCGCTCGTACAGGGCCTCCGGGTCCTCGTAGGCGGCGTGGCGGCGGTCGCGCTGCATCAGGCCGAAGCCGGCCAGCCCGGGCAGGCTGAAGCTGCTCACCAGCGGCGCCTTCGGGTTGAACAGCGGGCGCCAGAGCCATTCGCCGCTGCGGCTGGCGATCAGCAGGCCGTCGGAGTCGTGCACCTCGGGGCGGAAGTCCTGCGCGCTGGGCTGGTTCTCGCCGTGCAGGAACATGCTGGTCAGCGGCACCAGCCCCAGCGTGGCCACCGGCGCACGCAGGTAGAGCCGCGCGCGCACCTCCATCACCGTCTCGTCGCCGGGTTGGATCGTGAACTGCCAGGCGCCCACCGCCCGCGGGGACTCGAGCAGGGCCAGCAGCTTCAGCGCGGTGGCGCCGGGCGCGGGGCGCTCGATCCAGAAGCGGGTGAAACGCGGGAACTCCTCGCCCTGCCCGCCCACGGTGTCGAGGGCCAGGCCGCGCGCGGACAGCCCGTAGCGCTGCCCGCGGCCGAGCGCGCGGAAGTAGCTGGCGCCCAGGAAGACCGCCAGCTCGTCGCGCCAGGCCGGATCGTTGAGCGCGTAGTGCACCCGCCAGCCGGCCCAGCCGGGCGCCCGGGCGGTCGCCACCTCGGGGCGGTTGCGGCCGAAGTCGAAGACGCCCGGGTCGTAGGCCAGCTCGCGCGCACCCTGCGGGCCGAGTTCGTGCACCTGCACGGGCCGGGTCTGCTGCCGGCCGAGCGGGAAGAACATCAGCTCGAAGGGCAGCCCGGCATCACGCCAGAGCGCGCGCTCGGGCCGGTAGCGGATGTCGCGCAGCTCGTCGTAGCTCAGCCCCTTCAGCACCGCCGGCAGCGTGTCGGCCGCCTCCTGGTGCGGCTGCGCGGCCAGTGCCGCGGCATGGCGGGCCAGGGCGTCGAAGTCCAGCGCCGCCGCCGGGCCGGCGGGCAGCGCGCCGAGCACGGCCAGGCCCAGGCCGGCGGCGGCCCGGCGAAGGCGGTGGAGGGGGCGCAGCCACGCGCCGCGATCGGCGCGATCGGCGCGATCGGCGCACGTACGGCGCCGCAGGGAAGGACAGGGCACGGGAGATGGGTCCGGGTCGGTTCGCAGCCCTCCGGTCAGGCCGCACGCCCATCCCCGGGCAAACCCTGTGCCAACGTGAAAATGTCACGCCGAATCAAGCACTTGCACCGTCCTCCAGGCGGCGCGGGCAGGCCGGTGGCCGAGGTGCGGGCCGGATTCGGCGGAATCTGTCGCCACGCGGCGACAGGCGGGCCGCCCGGACCTCGCAAACGCCTGATTCTTCGGGGCTACGCCCTGTCGCCGGGCGGCGACAGCTCCCGCTCCGGCGGCGTCTCGCTGCGGAACTCGCCGGGTGTCAGCCCGTGCTTCTGCAGCAGGCGGTAGAACTCGGTGCGGTTGCGCTCGGCCAGGCGGGCGGCGTCGGCGACGTTGCCGTCGGTGAGCTTGAGCAGGCCGACCAGGTAGTCGCGCTCGAAGCGCTCGCGCGCCTGCGCCAGGCTGAGCACCTCCACGCCCGGCACCCGCAGCGCCCGCTGCACCAGCGTCAGCGGAATCAGCGGCGTGGTGCTGAGCGCGCAGACCTGCTCGACCACGTTGTGCAGCTGGCGCACGTTGCCGGGCCAGGCGGCGGTGGTCAGCGCCTTCATGGCCTCGGGGGCGAAGCCGTGCAGCGGCTTGCCGTACTTGCGCGCCAGGCCCGCCAGGAAGTGGTTGGCCAGCAGCGGGATGTCCTCGCGCCGTTCGGCCAGGGTGGGCAGGCGCAGCGTCACCACGTTGAGGCGGTAGTACAGGTCGGCGCGGAAGCTGCCGGCGGCCATCGCGGCATCCAGGTCGCGGTGCGTGGCCGAGAGGATGCGGATGTCCACCGGCACCGCCTGGGTCGCGCCCACCGGGCGCACGCTGCGCTCCTGCAGCACGCGCAGCAGCTTGACCTGCAGGGCCGGCGGCATGTCGCCGATCTCGTCCAGGAAGAGCGTGCCGCCGTGCGCGCTGACGCACAGGCCGGCGTGGTTCGACACCGCCCCGGTGAAGGCGCCCTTGACATGGCCGAACAGCTCGGACTCGAGCAGCGCATCGGGGATGGCGCCGCAGTTCACCGCGACGAAGGGCCGGGCCCGCCGCGGGCTGGCGCGGTGGATCGCCTCGGCCAGCAGCTCCTTGCCGGTGCCGCTGTCGCCGCAGATCAGCACGCTGGCGTCCATCTGCGCGACCATGCGCGCCTCGGCCAGCAGCTCGGCCATGCGGGTGGACTGGCTGACGATCGCGGCGCGCCAGGGGGCGTCGCCCGCGGCCGCCTCGGCCGACCCCGGGGCGGCCTCGGCGCTGCCGGCCGGCTGCACCACCGCCAGCGCCTGGGCGATGCGGTCGAGCAGCTCGCGGCCGTCGAAGGGCTTGGTCAGGTAGGCGAACACGCCCTTGGCCGTGGCCTCCACCGCGTCGGGAATGCTGCCGTGCGCGGTCATCAGGATCACCGGCAGGCCGGGATGGCGGGCGTGGATCTCGGCGTACAGGCTCAGCCCGTCGCGCCCGGGCAGGCGCACGTCGCTGACCACCACCTGGGGGCGCTCGAGGGCCAGGCGGGCCAGCGCGGCGTTGGCGTTCTCGACCGCGCTGACGCGGTAGCCCGCCGCTCCCAGGCGCATGCCGAGCAGCTCGAGCAGGTCACGGTCGTCGTCGATCAGGAGCACGTGCGGGGGCATCGGGGCGTCCTCGGCGCAGGGGTTCGGGCGGGCGGGGTCGGCACAGGCGAAGGGGGCGCCCGTTCACAGGCTGTCAGGGCCGCACGGCGCCCGGGGCGGGCGGGGGCAGGCCAGGGGAGCGCTGCAGCAGGCTGCGTTCGATGGCCTTCAGGGCCTCCAGCTTGTCCTGCAGCTGCTGGACCTGGCGCTGGCTGTCGCGCAGCTGGGCGGCCAGGCGCTCGAGCAGTTCCTCCTGGCGGCGCTGTTCGTAGATGCGGGCCTGCAGGAGGCGCGCAATGGGCTGCCAGGGCTGCTGGGCGGGGCTGGGCGTGCGGGCGATCGGCTCGAGCAGCGCCAGCGCCCGGGCCAGCTCGCCGGCCTGCCGGCTCTGCGCCAGGGCCAGCGCCAGTTCGAGGGCCAGCGCGGGGTACTGCGCCTGCCCCGCACCGGGCAGCTGCGCCTGCAGGCGGGTGATTTCCGCCGCCAGCTCGACCGGGCTCAGGCGGCGCAGCGACTCGTGCGCGGCCAGCACGCGGCGCACCGCCAGATCGGCCGCATCGAGGGGCCGCGGCGGCGCGATGGGGGCCGACGCCGCCGCCGCGGGGCCGCCCCCCGACGCCGACGGCAGGGCCTCTGCCGCCGCGGACGCCGCCCCCGCTGGCGCCGAGGCGGCCGCCGCGGCGGCCGGAGCTGCCGCAGCGGGTACCGCCGGCGCGGCCGGCGCGCCTGCAGGCGATGGGGTCGGCGCGCCGCTGTCGCGCGCCGACTCGCCCGGCCCGGCCGGCGCGGGCAGCAGCGCGCAGGCCGACAGCAGCGCGAGCAGGCCGCTCAGCAGGGCGGCGCGGCCGGCGCGCAGCCAGGGCGTGCCGGGATCAGGTCGGGTTCGGCAAGGCATGAGGGAGTTCGATTCGGAAGCGGGCGCCGGCGGCCTGGGCCGCCGTGACCGGTGCAGCGCCGGGGTCGGCCGGCGCATCGCCGCTGGCCGGCAGCAGCTCGACGCGCCCGCCATGGGCCGCGACGATCTCCTGCACGATGGACAGGCCGATGCCGCTGCCGCGCGGCGCGTCGGGATTCTGCCGTTCGCCACGGTAGAAGGGTTCGAAGATGCGCGCCCGGTCGGCCGGCGCCACGCCCGGCCCCTCGTCGGACAGCTCGAGGCAGGCCCGCCCGGCCCGCGGGGCCAGCTGCCAGCGGATGCCGCCGCCCACCGGGCTGAAGCGGATCGCGTTGGACAGCAGGTTGCCCAGCGCCACGCCGAGCTGGGCGGCGTCCACCTCGGCGTGCAGCGGGCCGCCCAGGATCTCGACGCGCAGCTGGCGCGCCTGCCACTGCAGGCGCTGCTGCTCCACCAACGCGGCGAGCAGGCCGGCCAGCTCGGTGGGCCGGCGCTCGAGCCGCCGCGCCGCGAAGGCGGCGGCGTTGTAGCGCAGCAGGTCCTCGATCTGGCGCTGCAGCACCGCGGTGTTGTCCTGCAGGATGCGGGCGACCTGGCGCTGGCCCTCGCTGAGCGGGCCGGCCACCTGCTCCTGCAGCAGCGCCACGCCCTCGCGCAGCGCCGCCAGCGGGGTTTTCAGCTCGTGCGAGACATGGCGCAGGAAGCGGGCCTGATCGGCATCGAGCTCGGCCAGCCGCTGGCGCAGCCACTCCAGCCGGCGCCCGAGCGCGCGCACGTCGCGCGGGCCCTGGATCTCGATGGGCTGGTCGAGCCGGTTCTCGCCCAGCGCCAGCACCGCCGCCTCGAGGCGCTCGAGCGGTCGAGCCAGCCAGAGCCCGAAGGCAAAGGCCAGCGCCAGCGCCACCGCACTGGCGGCCAGCACCTGCCGCCCCAGGTCGATGCGGCCGGCGTCCAGCTCGGCGGCCAGCCGCTCGTTGCGCGCCTCGGCGGCACGCCGCACCGCCTCGGCCAGCTCGGCATCCAGCGCGTCGAGGCGGCGGAACACCGGCCCCAGGTCCGCCCCCATCGCGCCCGGGCCGCCGAGCTGGCCGCGCAGCGTGGCCAGCCCGTCGCGCCAGGCGGCGATCGGGGCGGGCGGCAGCCCGGCGGCTTCGAGCCGGTCCAGCGCCTGGGCCGCATCCCGGGCGGCGGCCTCGAAGCGCTGGCGCAGCAGCGCATCGCCGAGCACCTGGTACTGGCGGGCGGCACGCTCCATCGCCAGCGAGCGCTCATGCAGCAGCTGCGCGGTGGCCGCCTCGGCGACCGCGCGCCGGGCGCCCTCCCCGCTCTGGCCGAGCAGCTGCTCGAGGGCGAACAGGCTGCGCAGCGACGCCGCCGACAGCAGGGCGGCGATCAGCAGGAAGGCCAGCAGCAGGAGCTGGCGAAACGAGAGGCGCGGCAGCAGCGTCGTCATGCGCGGCCGATGGTAGCGCCCGTGACCCCCGCGCCCCTGACGCGCCGGTGCACGGGCGCGCCGGGGTCAGAGGCGCTCGTAGAGCGTCACCACGCAGGCCCCGCCCAGGCCGAGGTTGTGCTGCAGCCCGATGCGCGCGTCGGGCACCTGGCGCGCGCCGGCGCTGCCGCGCAGCTGCTCGACCAGCTCGGTGCACTGCGCCAGGCCGGTGGCGCCCAGCGGATGGCCCTTGGCGAGCAGCCCGCCCGAGGGGTTGGTCACCACCCGCCCGCCGTAAGTGTTGTCGCCGTCCTCGACGAAGCGCTCGGCCCCGCCCGGCGGGCACAGGCCCAGGGCCTCGTAGCTGATCAGCTCGTTCTGCGCGAAGCAGTCGTGCAGCTCCACCACGTCGACGTCCTGCGCGCCGATGCCGGCCTGCTCGTAGACCTGGCGCGCCGCCGCCTCGGCCATGCCCACGCCGACCAGGCGGCGCATGTCGCCGCCGGGGCCGCGGTCGAAGCTGTCCGGGCGGTCGGTGGTCATGGCCTGCGCGGCGATGCGCACCGCCGGGCGCAGCCCCTGGCGGCGCGCGAAGTCCTCGCTGCACAGCAGCGCCGCGGCCGCCCCGCAGGTGGGCGGGCAGGCCATCAGCCGGGTCATCACGCCCGGCCAGAGCATCGGCGCGGCCATCACCTCCTCGGGCGTCAGCACGCGGCGCAGCAGCGCCATCGGGTTGTGCTCGGCATGCCGGCTGGCCTTGGCCCGCACCTTCGCGAAGGTTTCCAGCCGGGTGCCGTACTGCCGCATGTGCGCCAGCCCGGCGCCGCCGAAATAGCGCAGCGCCAGCGGAATCTCGGCCTGGCCGACCAGCGCGTCGGTGACCGCGTCGAAGCGGTCGAAGGGCGAAGGCCGGTCGGTGAACACCGAGCCGAGCGCGCCGGGGTTCATCTGCTCGAAGCCCAGGGCCAGCACGCAGTCGGCCGCGCCGCCGGCCACCGCCTGGCGGGCCAGGAAGAGCGCGGTCGAGCCGGTGGAGCAGTTGTTGTCGACGTTGACGATCGGGATGCCGGTCATCCCGACTTCGTAGAGCGCGCACTGCCCCGCGGTGGAGTCGCCGTAGACGTAGCCCACGCAGGCCTGCTGCACCGCCTCGTAGCCCAGGCCGGCATCGGCCAGGGCGCGCTGCACCGCCTGCGCGGCCATGGCCGGATAGGGCGCGGCGGCCCCCGGCTTGGCGAAGGGGATCATGCCGACCCCCGCGACCAGGACGCTGCGGCTCATGACAGCCGCTGGGCCACCCAACCCTGCACGCTGGCCAGCGCCGCCGGCAGCGCGGCGCTGTCGCTGCCGCCGGCCATCGCCAAGTCCGGCTTGCCGCCGCCCTTGCCGCCCACCTGCTGGGCCACGAAGTTGACCAGCTCGCCGGCCTTGACCTTGCCCACGCTGTCGGCGGTGACGCCCGCGGCGAGCTGCACCTTGCCGCCGTCGACGGCGGCCAGCACGATGGCGGCGGTCTTGAGCTTGTCCTTGAGCTTGTCCATCGTCTCGCGCAGGGTCCTGGCGTCGGCGCCTTCCAGCGTGGCGGCCAGCACCTTCAGGCCGTTCACGTCCACGGCGCGGGCCAGCAGCTCGTCGCCCTGGCTGGAGGCCAGTTTGCCCTTGAGCGCGGCGATCTCCTTCTCCAGCGCGCGCACCTGCTCCTGCAGGCTGCCGATGCGGCTGCCCAGCTCGGCCGGGGTGGCCTTGAGGGCGCCGGCCACGCCGTTGACCGTGGCCTCCAGCGACTGCAGGTAGGCCAGCGCGTTGTCGCCGGTCACCGCCTCGACGCGGCGCACGCCGGCGGCCACGCCGGACTCGGCCACGATCTTGAACAGGCCGATGTCGCCGGTGGCCTGCACATGCGTGCCGCCGCACAGCTCCCTGGAGCTGCCGATGCTCAGCACCCGCACCGTCTCGCCGTACTTCTCGCCGAAGAGCATCATCGCGCCGCTCTTCTGGGCGTCGTCCAGGGCCATCACCTGCGCCTGGGCGGCGGCGTTGGCGAGGATCTCGGCGTTGACGATCGCCTCCACCTGGCGGATCTGCGCCTCGGTCATCGGCGCGTTATGGGCGAAGTCGAAGCGGGTGCGCTCGGCGTTCACCAGCGAGCCCTTCTGCTGCACATGCGCGCCCAGCACCTCGCGCAGCGCCTTGTGCATCAGGTGGGTGGCGCTGTGGTTGCGCACGGTCCGGGCGCGCTGCTCGGCGTTCACGCGGGCGACGAAGCCGTCGCCCACCTCCACCTCGCCCTCGACGATGCGGCCGTGGTGGCCGTGCACGGCGGCCTGCACCTTCAGCGTGTCCTCCACCACCACGCGGGCGCGGGTGTTGCGCAGCTCGCCGCTGTCGCCCACCTGGCCGCCGCTTTCGGCGTAGAAGGGGGTGTGATCGAGCACGATCACCACATCGTCGCCGGCACGGGCACGCTGCACCGGGGCGCCGTCGATGTAGATCGCGGTGACCTTCGAATGCTCGCAGACCAGGTGCTCGTAGCCGTGGAAGGCCGTGGCCGCGCCGCTGTACTCCAGCCCGGCGGCCATCTTGAACTTGGCGTGCGCGCGGGCCTGCTCGCGCTGGCGGTTCATCGCGGCGGCGAAGCCGGCCTCGTCCACCGTCACGCCGCGCTCGCGGCAGACGTCGCCCGTCAGGTCGACCGGGAAGCCGTAGGTGTCGTGCAGCTTGAAGGCAGTCTCGCCGTCGATCTGCTTCGAGCCGGACTTCTCCAGCGCTGCCAGCGCGCCCTCCAGGATCTCCATGCCGTTGTGGATGGTCTGGAAGAAGCGCTCCTCCTCGGCCTTCAGCACCTCGGTGATGCGCGCCATGTCGCGCTGCAGCTCGGGGTAGGCCTCGCCCATCACCGCGGCCAGCGGCACGACCAGGGTGTGGAAGAAGGGCTGGCGCGCGCCCAGCTTGTAGCCGTGGCGGATGGCGCGGCGGGCGATGCGGCGCAGCACGTAGCCGCGGCCTTCGTTGCCGGGAATGATGCCGTCGGCCACCGTGAACGAGCATGCGCGGATGTGGTCGGCGATCACCTTCAGGCTCGGGCTGTCCGGGTCGCAGCCGGCCGTGCGGTCGGTGATGCCGGCGGCATAGTCGACGGCGTTCTTCGCCGCGGCCAGCAGGTACTGGAACAGGTCGATCTCGTAGTTCGAGTGCACATGCTGCAGCACCGCAGCCAGGCGCTCCAGGCCCATGCCCGTGTCCACGCTGGGCTTGGGCAGCGGGTGCATCACGCCGTCTTCGGTGCGGTTGAACTGCATGAAGACGTTGTTCCAGATCTCGATGTAGCGGTCGCCGTCCTGCTCGGGCGATCCCGGCGGGCCGCCGGCCACCTCCGGGCCGTGGTCGTAGAAGATCTCCGAGCAGGGGCCGCAGGGGCCGGTGTCGCCCATCATCCAGAAGTTGTCGGACATGTAGCGCGCGCCCTTGTTGTCGCCGATGCGCACCACCCGATCGGCCGGCAGGCCGATGTCCTTCGTCCAGATGTCGTAGGCCTCGTCGTCCTCGGCGTACACCGTGGCCCAGAGCTTGTCGGCGGGCAGCTTGAAGTGCACCGTCAGCAGCTCCCAGGCGTAGTGGATCGCGTCCTTCTTGAAGTAGTCGCCGAAGCTGAAGTTGCCCAGCATCTCGAAGAAGGTGTGGTGCCGCGCGGTGTAGCCCACGTTGTCCAGGTCGTTGTGCTTGCCGCCGGCGCGGATGCACTTCTGGCTGGTGGCCGCACGGCTGTAGGGCCGCTTGTCGAAGCCCAGGAAGACGTCCTTGAACTGGTTCATCCCGGCGTTGGTGAACAGCAGCGTCGGGTCGTCCCCCGGCACCACCGGGCTGGACGCGACGATCTGGTGGCCCTTCGACTCGAAGAACTTCAGGAAGGTGGAGCGGATCTCTGCGGCTTTCATCGGTGTTCTAAGGTGAAGGAGACGAAGACAAGGCAATCCAGGATTCTGCAACCGAAAACGGGGGATGTCGGCATGACCCGTTCACCGGTCACCCATAGACCGGCAGGCCCAACCGTTCAGCCGCCTCGGCCAGGCGGCGATCCTGGGTGGCCAGCCCGCAGCGCTGCTGCAGTGCCAGGTCGAGGTACTGGGCGTCATAGGTCGTGAGCCCGTGGCGGTCGGCAAGATCCAGCCACTCCCCCACCGACAGCTCTGCGGCCGGCTCGACACGCACGGCAAGCGTGTCCACCGCCTGCAACACCGCCGGCAGCTCCGGGCGGCCCAGTCGACCGCGTCGCAGGCTGACCCGCAGGATGTTGCCCATCTCCCAGGTCCAGACGGGGGGCACCAGCAGTTGGGCGGCGAGCACCACATCGGTACTGACCGGAACCGGCTCGTCCCCCATGACGACCGCGATGGCGTAGGACGCATCCAGGACGATTCGAGGGCTGCGCCCACCCACTCGGGCAGGCGGGATCGGGCCGACCATCAGTCTTTCAGCAGCCCGGCCGCGCGCATCTTGCGTTCGGTCTGCTCTTCGCGCATCTCGTGGAGGGTCTGCACGATCTCGTCGCTGCTCATCGTCATGCCCTTGCTGCGCAACTCCTCGCGCAACCGGCGCAGTCCCTCGATCGCCTCACGGCGCCGCACGGGGTCGAAGCTCGGCTCCGGCGCCATCGGCACGATCCGCGCCACCGGCCGGTTGTGCCGCGTGATGACGATCTCTTCGCCCGCCTCGGCCCGTGCCACCAGCTCGGACAGGTGCGTCTTGGCCTCGAACAGGCCGATGGTCTGCGTGGTCATGGCGGGCCCGGCGGGGAGTTGGTTGGACTGGTTGGATTGGTTGAATTCTAGTCGCGTGCCTGGGGAGCGACGTTCACACCCCACCACGCCCCATCCGGACCCGCCCCTTCCGGAGAGCCCGGCACTCGGTGCCTGAACACCTGCGAGTGCGTCCCCCTCCTCCAGCACCTTCGGCCTGAGCGACGGCAGGTGGCTGCGCGGGCAGGCCGCCTGCGACACCGCGCTGGCCAGGGAGTCACGCCAACCGCCACTGGCCGCCATCCAGCGGTGCCGGCTGCTGGCTGTGCAGCCGACCTGAAAATGCACGCGCCTGCGTGACATTGTTCGCGATTGACATTTGACTTGCTGCGTGGACAGCGGCGAGGGGCGTCGGTAAGCTGCAATGCAAATTGTGCAAATACCTGACGCGCGGTGCGCGCAGGGAGCTGACAGGGAGGGCGTATGCGTGGAGCGACAGCATCACACCAGAGGCCGGGGCGGCGAGGCGGAGGCAAGCCCTCGGTTCCGTTCGCGCCCTGCCCGGCAGCCCCAGCCGAACGGACTCAATGTCGGTCAGACGTTGGACGCAGATGTTATTTGGCAGGTCCCGATGTTATTGAGCACTGGTCGGTGTTATTGAGCAGCTGCCATGTTATTTAGCGTCTTGCGGCATAGATCAACAAGTTGTGCAGCATGCGGCTACTCGCTGCCATGCTGCTTGCGCAGCTTCGCGGCTTCCTTCGCCACCAGCTCGCGCACGCGGTCCATGCCGATCAGCAGCACGTCGGCCCAGCCTGCATCCGTCCAGCGCATGGCGCGAGACTTCATCAGCTCGCCGTCCGCGCTCTTGGGCTTGCGGCCGGCCCCTTCGCGGGGGCCGCCGCGCTTTGATGCGGTCATGCTGCCTTCTGGTCGGCAAGCCAGCGGCGAAGGAAGCCACGCTCCTGCGCGGCAGCTTCGATGGAAGGGTACGTGTCATGCACGTACCCACGGCCGCGCGGTTGCGCGGTGTTGATGACGGTCACGCGACCGTCATGGTGGCCAATGGCCACCAGGGGCGCGAACGAGATATCCCGTTCGCCGTAGTTTGAGTCGCACAAGGTGCGACGGGCGTTGGTGTTGGTGTTCATGTGGCTCTCCGGTTTGGTTGAGATTGCCGGACTATCGGGCTCTCGGCGTGCCGTGCAGTGCTCCAACCTGCATCCGGGGGCGCGTGTGCGGATGGCCCGGTCCAAACACATGCATCGTCGGTGCATGCTCCCGAACTCCTGACCGTCTCCCAGTCACCCGGAGTGGGCGCGTCCTGTGCGGTTTGCTGCGTCACAGTCCGTCTTCCATGCTTCGCAGTGTATATGCGCAATCAACATTGCGCAAGCACTATTTTGTAACCACGCAATCAAACGACGCGGCTGGCACGAGCTGCACAACTCATCGGTCAAGCGGGACCGCCTGGCGGCGGCCCCTTACCTCATGCGTTAGGCATCACAGACACACATGACCTCACAACGCTACTACTCAAACATTTACTGGCACTTCACAGGATCGCCCAAGGGAATCGATTGGCGAGAGGTCCGACGTCCGGCGGACATACAGAGGCAAGGACCCATCCTGGATCCGTCTACAGCTAAGGACACCCTGAAGCTGATCCTCACATCGAAGAAGCTGCTCGGCCGCTGCACTGAACGAGTCGTTGCAGACTTGGAAACCGCTAAATTTTGCTGCGTGACAGACATCCCGCTGAAAGACCTTCCCACCCACGCTCCCTACTACGGAAAAGTCGCCATTGGCTTCAAGGCGACCGCTGCCCACAAGTCATTCCTGCCGGTGATGTATATCCCCACTGAAAGCATGCCAGTCGTCGAGATGATGGTGCCGAACCGCAAGCTGACTGAAATGGCCTATGACTTCCTCAGATACCAAGGCTCGTTTCAAGAGCAACAGGCGATGAAGCTGATGGCCCAGGCAGCACACAACAAGGAGGCGATCTCCAAGCCCGACGCAGAAGCGATGAAGGGGTTCTTGATGAACTTTGTCAAGGTCACGAGCTTTGACTCTTCCCCAGAGAACACTTTTTACCGCGAGAGAGAGTGGCGAAACATCGGAGACTTTGACTTCACCGTCGACGATGTCGCGGCAGTGGTTGTGCCTGAATCGTTCATCGGAGAAGTTCGGGAGCACCTCAACAACGAGGGCTTCCCGCCGTCGATAAGCATCGTCGCGTGGGAGTTCATTGAGCACGCCTAGAGTGATGCCTAACTGGTCTACAAAGACTTCCCGTCGAGTCAATACCCCGTCAAGACCGTATTTGAATTCCTGACTTCTTCCCACAGCATGCGTTGTCCGAGCACTGACACGAGGAACAGACTGCACATCTACAAACGGCCTTGTTGCACCGCGACTGGTGCGGACCCAGATACCAACCGCTCAGCAGGACTCCATTCGTTCGCCGTGGATGACCTCGTCAGAGGAAACCCACACAGGGTTAGTCGAGTTCACCTACTGCCGGTCTGACCTGTGTGATGCATCTTCGAACGCACGTCTTCGGATAGAAGCCTGATTCAACCTTTCTGGAAACAGCTCATGCTCGAACTGTGCTTCTTTGTTCAGCCCATGCGGGGCAAACACCTTCTTGGCCAGGTCGATACCGAGCATGACAACGGACATGGACTTCTCCTTCCGGGATACCCGATGAGATTGCCGAGAACCCCATCGTGGCACTTCGTGGGCGGCTTGCAAGCGGCCGCTCGCGGAGCCTGGGATGGGGAAGTCCCTTTCATTCGTTAGGCCCCAAAGGAGCCGCCATTGGTACCGATTTACCCCGATTTGCAGTGGTACGCCTCGCAGAGCTCCCAGAAGGGATTGGCAGCGCGCTGTCCTCACGCGACCGTGCATCGATGCCACAGAAACTTCGAGTCCGTGTCCCTCCTCTCAGATCAGGGAATCACGACCAAGATGGATCAGGCACTGCACGACCAGCTTCTCGCCAAGTGGCAGGCCAATGAGCTTTGGCCCGTCACGGGTGAAGGCGCAACGTCAATCTCTGGCGGAGAAGTGCCCAACTGCTTCTCGAACTTCTGCCCAGAGGTCGCCTACGACGTATTCAAGCTCTTCGCGTCAACGGTCATTCGCTTCTATGATGAGATCGATTCCGACTGTCGACAACGGGCACTTACGGCGGAAGGTAGTCAGCCAGGAGCGCGAGACTGGCGGTGGAACTTTGAGCACATCGAACCCATGCACTATTCTGAGTGCCCTGTGTTTTCGAAGATTCTTCCGAAGGAGCGGACGATGCCTCAAGTTACGATTCATGGAGACGTCAACGGCCAGTTGAACATTGCCGGTGAGTCTGTGAACTCTCCAGTACTGCAGCTCACGCTTGGCGACCTTCTGTCTCGTATTGAGTCCGCAGACGCGACGCCCACAGAAAGGGCTGCCGCGAAGTCCAAGTTTCAGGAACTTTTGTCTCATCCAGTTGTCGCCGCAATCATCGGTGGCCTTGCTGGGCGCGTTGGGGCCTAACCCCTCTACAAAGACTTCCCGTCGAGTCAATACCCCGTCAAGACTGTGTTCGAATTCCTGACTTCTTCCCACAGCATGCGTTGTCCGAGCACTGACACGAGGAACAGACTGCACATCTACAAGCGGCCTTGTTGCACCGCGGGTGGTGCGGACCCAGATACCAACCGCTCAGCAGGACTCCATTCGTTCGCCGTGGGTTGCCTCGTCAAAGGAAACCCACACAGGGTTAGTCGAGTTCACCTGCTGCCGGTCTGACCTGTGATGCATCTTCGAACGCACGTCTTCGGAATGAATCCCGCTTCAACCTTTCTGGCAACCGCTCATGACCGAACTGTGCTCCTTCGTTCATCCCATGCAGGCAAACACGTTCTTGGCGGAGTCGATACCGAGCATGACAATGGACATGGACTTCTCCTTCCGGGATACCCGATGAGATTGCCGAGAACCCCATCGTGGCACTTCGTTGCCCGTCTGCGCACCTCGGTGTGCAGAACCCGTGATAGGGAAGTCCCTTTCATTCGTTGAGCTTCAAAATCAGGCCATGCCACTCGATCTCTCCGACACGCTAGTTGTTGGCATCTCGGCCACAGCGCTGTTTGACCTCAAAGAAGCAGACACAGTCTTTCGAGCAAAGTTTCAGCAGGATCGCCAGACCGCGGTAGCCGAGTACCGAGCGTACATGCTCGACCACGAGAATGAAGACTTGGCTGACGGTACGGCCATGCCGCTCGTTCGCTCGCTTCTCGGCCTCAACCGGTTTCAGCAGGAAGGTGACAAGCATCCACTCGTAGAGGTAGTTGTCATGTCTCGGAATAGCCCAGAGACCGGCGTCCGAGTGTTCAACAACATCAGGAAGCGCGGGCTGCCGATCTCACGTCATGCGTTCACTGGCGGCGAATCTGTCGTCGAGTACCTGGAAGCCTTTGATGTCGACCTATTCCTGACTACGAACATCAATGATGCACAGCGAGTCATCGACGGTAAACTCTGCGCAGCAGCAATTGTAAAACGGCCACCGGAAGATCGTCCGCCACTACCAGAGGATCAAGTTCGGATCGCGTTCGACGGAGACGCTGTGCTGTTCGATGACAGCAGTGAATTGGTGTACAAGGTTGAGGGGCTGAAGGGATTTCACACTTCTGAAGACAAGAAGCAAGATGAACCAATGCAGGATGGCCCGTACGCCCAACTTCTGCGAAAGCTTGCCCGACTCCAGGAACGACTTCCTGTGAGCGTCGAGTTCTCACCTGTTCGTATCGCCATAGTCACCGCGCGCAACTCGCCCGCCGAGATGAGAGTTATAAAGACTCTCCGACATTGGGGTGTCTACGTAAATGAGCTATTCTTTCTCGGCGGTGTCGAGAAGACGAAAGTGGTGAAGGCCTTCAGAGCACACATCTTCTTTGATGACCAAGACTTGCATCTGGATCCAGTCGCGAAGTTCATTCCCTCTGGGAAGGTGCCGTATCGGTCCGATTCACCGCTCAATGTGCCACCCGCGAAATCTGAGGCCTCTCAAGAAGCACCCCAAGTGACTGATTTTCAACGGGTTCTTCATGGGGTCTGAGCGGCCTGCGCAGCGACTGGGACTAACGTCATGCCCATTTTCTAAGCACGTCGAGCCAGGTTGTGCACCGCGCGCTGGCGGTAGCGTTCCTCGAAGTAGTCCCTAGGAACGTTCTTGACTAGGTCGATTCCGAGCATGACAATGGACATGGACTTCTCTTTCCGGGATACCCGATGAGATTGCCGAGAACCCCATCGTGGCACTTCGTTACCGGTCTGCGCACCTCGGTGTGCAGAACCCGGGATGGGGAAGTCCCTTTCAGTCGTTGGGCGCCATAAATGCCACCCTCTCCGCTTCGCTTGTCACGCAGGTCCTACTACCCGCTCCTAGTTTGCCTTGCCTTTCTCGGCGTAGTGATTGCTATCCATCTCGTGCTTCCTGAACCGAAGCGATCAGAGTCTTTCGTTTCGGCAATAGTTGTCACCGCTGGATTTGCGTACTTCTTGTATGCCCAACACCTTCAAGAAACCAAACTTTTCTCCGATTTATTCCGGCAATTCAATCAACGCTACGATAATTTAAATGGAGTCCTCAATACGATTCTGGAGTTACCCGACAACCACATGCTAAACCAATCGGAACGCCAGTGTCTATATGACTACTTTAATCTTTGCGCGGAGGAGCACATGTACTACGTCGCGGGATATATCGATCTTCAGGCCTGGAATTCCTGGAAAAACGGAATGAAAGTCTATTCACGACATCCAGCGATAAGATCGCTTTGGTCCGAAGAGCTGAAGACTGGTTCGTATTACTCGTTCAACCTCGAAGTGCTGAAATGATGCCTCTCAAGAAGCACATTCCAATGTGACTGATCTGCAATGAGTTTTTCATGCGGCCTGAGTCGGTTGAGGCGCCGGGACCAGTGTCATTCCCAACTGCTGGGCGCGCCGGCCAGGTTGTGTAGCACACGCTGGCGGTAGCGCTCTTCGTAGTAGTCCTGCCCCTGATCGGTGTATTCCTGCCCCTTGGTCAGCACGGCGTAGATCAGCCGGGCGAGTTTGTGCGCGGCGGCGGTGACGGCCTTGGGCTTGTCCATGCGTGAGCACAGCCGCCGGAAGTACCCGCCCAGGGCGGACTGGCTGGTACGCAGGGCAGAAGCCACCAGCCGCCGGGCGCTTCCGACCTGGCCCGACATCCATCGACCCGGGATGCCGGGGCGGTGATCGACGAACCGAAGCGGCCTCACAGCGCTAGGCCGCTTCGGCGCGAAGGGCAGGCAGGCTGGCCGACGCAGGGGCGGTCAGCCCTCCTCCACCCGGTGGCAGGCCACCCACTGCCCCGCGGCGCCGGCCGGGCGCAGGGCGGGCAGCTCGGCGCGGCAGCGCGCGTCGGCCAGCGGGCAGCGCTGGTGGAAGGCACACCCCGGCGGCAGGTTCAGCGGCGACGGCGGCTCGCTGCGCAGCGCGGACGGGGGGGTGAGGTCGGCGGCGGGGGCGACCACCCGGCGTGCGCCGTCCAGCCGCGGCACGGCCGCCCACAGCACCTGGCTGTAGGGGTGCAGGGGCCGGGCGAAGAGCGCGGCCTTGGGCGCGCGCTCGACCACGCGGCCCAGGTACATGACCATGACCTCGTCGGCCAGGTGCTCGATCACGCCCAGGTTGTGCGAGATGAAGACATAGCCCAGCTGCCGCTCGCGCTGCAGGTCGCGCAGCAGGTTGAGGATCTGCGCCTGCACCGACACGTCCAGCGCCGAGGTGGGCTCGTCGGCCACCAGCAGCGGCGGGCTGAGCATGAGCGCGCGGGCGATCGCGATGCGCTGGCGCTGGCCGCCCGAGAACATGTGCGGGTAGCGCTGGGCATGCTCGGCGCGCAGGCCCACGGTCTCGAGCATGCGCAGCACGCGCTCCTGGCGCTCGGCCGCCGTCAGCGGGGTGTTGAGCTTCAGCGGCTCGTCGAGCATCTGCGCGATGCGCTTGCGCGGGTTGAGCGAGCCGTAGGGGTTCTGGAACACCATCTGCACCTGGGTGCGCAGCCAGCGGCGGCGGGCGGCGTCGGCGGTGGTGACCTCGGTGCCGGCGATCTGCAGCCGGCCGGCGGTGGGCGCCTCGACCAGCGTGAGCGCGCGCGCCAGGGTGGACTTGCCGCAGCCGGACTCGCCCACCACGCCGAGCGTGCGGCCGCGCTGCAGCGTGAAGCTCACGCCGTTGAGGGCGCGCACGGTGGCCTGCGGCTGGAACAGGCCGCGCGAGACGCGGTAGTGGCGCGACAGGTCGTCGGCCACCAGCAGCGGGGCCTGCGCGTCGGGCGCAGCGGGTGCGGGGTTCAAGGTCGGGGCGGCGCTCATGCGGCCGCTCCCGGCAGCGGGCGCAGGCAGCGCACCTGGGCGGCAGGGCCCGGCGGTCCAGGCCGCGCAGCCTGCAGGGGCAACGTGGCGAGCGGCGGGCGCTCGCGCCGGCAGCGGTCGTCGGCGTAGCGGCAGCGCGGCGAGAGCGCGCAGCCCGCGGGCCGGTCGTACTGGCCGGGCACCGTGCCCGGCAGCGTGGGCAGGCGCTCGGCGCCGCGGCTGCGCTCCGGGATGGAGGCCAGCAGCGCCTCGGTGTAGGGGTGGGCGGGGGTGTCGAACAGCGCGGGCACGCCCTGCACCTCGACCAGCTCGCCGGCGTACATGACGGCGATGCGCCGGGCGCGCTCGGCCAGCAGGGCCAGGTCGTGGGTGATGAGCAGCAGCGCCATGTCCTGCTGTTGCTGCAGCTGCATCAGCAGCGCGAGCACCTGGGCCTGGATGGTGACGTCCAGCGCGGTGGTGGGCTCGTCGGCGATCAGCAGCTTGGGCGCACAGGCCAGGGCGATGGCGATCATCACCCGCTGGCACATGCCGCCCGAGAGCTGGTGCGGGTAGGCCGACAGGCGCGCCTCGGCGTCGGGCATCTCGACCAGGCGCAGCAGCTCGAGCGCGCGCTCGCGCAGCCGGGCCCGGGGGGCGCTCTGGTGCGCCTTCAGGGTCTCGATGATCTGGAAGCCCACGGTGTAGCTCGGATCCAGGCTGGTCATCGGGTCCTGGAAGATCATCGCCATGTCGCGGCCGGTGATGCGGCGGCGCTCGCGCGCACTCAGCGTCAGCAGGTCCTGGCCGTCGAAGCGCAGCACGTCGGCGCGCACCCGTCCGGGTGCCTCGATCAGGCCCATCAGCGCGAGCATGGCCACGCTCTTGCCCGAGCCGGACTCGCCGACGATGCCCAGGAACTCGCCCCGGTCCACGTCCAGGTCCAGGCCCTGCACGGCGGCGAAGGGGTGGTCTTTCGGGCCGAACTCGACCGTGAGATTGCGGATTTCAAGCAGGCTCATGCCAGCCCCTCGTCCGACGGGTACGTCGGCCGGTCCCCCGAGGGGACGGCGGGCCGGCTTGGGAGCGGCCCGGCGCTCGGCCCGCAATGCACAGGTGTGGAGGCGGTCGTCATGCTGTTCGCGCTCACGACAGTCGTTTCAGGCGCGGGTCCAGCGCGTCGCGCAGGCCGTCGCCCATCAGGTTGATCGCCAGCACGGTGACCAGGATGGCCAGGCCGGGCAGCGTGACCACCCAGTTGGCGCGTTCGATGTAGTCGCGCGCGGAGGCCAGCATGGTGCCCCACTCGGGCAGCGGCGGCTGCGCGCCCAGGCCGAGGAAGCCCAGCGCGGCGGCCGAGAGGATGGCGTCGGAGAAGCCCATGGTCGCGGTGACGATCACCGGCGCCAGGCAGTTGGGCAGCACGGTGTCGAACATCAGCCGCAGCGGGCCGGCACCGGCCAGCCGCGAGGCGACCACGTAGTCGCGGCCCAGCTCGGCCAGGGCCGAGGCACGCACCAGGCGCACATAGCTGGGCAGCGACACGAAGGCGATCGCCAGCACCGTGTTGGCCAGCCCGCTGCCCAGCACCGCCACCACCGCGATGGCCAGCAGCAGGCTGGGCAGGGCCAGCATCACGTCCATCAGGCGCAGCACCAGGCTGCCGAAGACCCGGGGCCAGAAGGCGCAGGCCAGGCCCAGCACGATGCCCGGGATCATCGACATCAGCACCGCGGCCAGGCCGATGGCCATCGACAGCCGCGCGCCGTGCAGCAGGCGCGAGAGCATGTCGCGGCCCACGTCGTCGGTGCCCAGCAGGAAGCGCGGATCGCCGCCCTGCCAGGCCGGCGGCGAGAGCAGCGCGTCGCGGAACTGCTCGGTCGGGTCGTGCGGCGCCAGCCAGGGGGCGAACACGGCGGCCAGCACCACCAGCGTGAAGACGATCAGCCCGAGCAGCGCGCCCCGGTTGGCCGAGAAGCTGGCCCAGAACTCGCGCAGCGGGCCGGGTGGACGGGGGGCGGCGGCCCGCGCCGCCGGCAGCAGGGACCGGGAGGACGGATCAGCGGCCATGGCGGATGCGCGGGTTGACCAGCCCGTAGATCAGGTCCACGAGCAGGTTGACGGTGATGACCAGGGTGGCCGAGATCAGGATGCCGCCCTGCACGACCGGGTAGTCGCGCCGGCCGATGGCGTCGATCAGCCACTTGCCCACGCCGGGCCAGGAGAAGATGGTCTCGGTCAGCACCGCACCGCCCAGCAGCGTGCCCACCTGCAGGCCGATGACGGTGACCACAGGCACCAGCGCGTTGCGCAGCGCGTGCACCACCACCACCTGCACGGGCGCCAGGCCCTTGGCGCGGGCGGTGCGCACATAGTCCTCGCGCAGCACCTCGAGCATCGACGAGCGCGTCATGCGCGCGATCACCGCCAGCGGGATGGTGCCCAGCACGATGGCCGGCAGCACCAGGTGCGACAGCGCCGAGCGCAGCGCGCCCTCCTCGCCCGACAGCCAGGCGTCGACGACCATGAAGCCGGTGCGCACCGGGATGTCGTACTCCAGCGCGATGCGTCCGGACACCGGCAGCGCCCACTCGGGGGCGATGCTGCGCATCTCCACCGAGAAGAACATGATCAGCAGCAGGCCCCACCAGAAGATGGGCATGGAGAAGCCCGCCAGCGACAGGCCCATCACCCCGTGGTCGAAGATCGAGCCGCGCCGGATCGCCGCGACGACCCCGGCCGTCAGCCCCAGCACGGTGGCGAAGAGCAGCGCGAACAGCGCCAGCTCCACCGTGGCCGGGAACAGCCGCAGGAACTCGCTCCACACCGGCTCGTGGGTGATGAAGGACTCGCCCAGGTCCAGCTGCACCGCCTTGGCCAGGTAGTGGAAGTACTGCTGGTACAGCGGCAGGTCCAGGCCCAGCTTGTGCAGGATCTCGGCATGGAAGGCCGGATCGAGCCGGCGCTGACCCACCATGACCTGCACCGGGTCGCCCGGGATCAGGTGGATGAGCGAGAAGGCCAGCAGGGTGATGCCCAGGAAGGTGGGCACGACCAGGGCCAGCCGCTTGAGGACGAACGCGAACATCTTGGACGACCGTTCCGGAGCTACTGGGTCAGGATGTGCATGCGCGGCGGCCTGCCGAGCCATGCACCTTCGAGCAGCAACCGTGGATCCGGCTGCGCCGGTCCACGGGTTGCGCCCCCTCGAGGGGGAGCGGCGTCAGCCGCAACGGGGGTGGGCCTACTTCACCGAGACGGAACGGAAGTCGTTCCACGAGAAGGGGCTGGGCACGAAGCCGCTGACCTTCTTGTTCAGCGCGGTCATGTTGACCGGGTAGACGGTGGGAATCAGCGCCACCTCGTCGTAGACCAGCTTCTGCGCCTTGCGGTAGAGCTCGGTGCGCTTCTTCGGGTCGGCCGTCTTGCGGGCGGTGGCGATCAGCGCGTCGAAGCCCGGGTGGCACCACTGGGACTTGTTGCCGCCGGAGTCCACCGCCGAGCAGCTCAGGTTGGGGGTGAAGAAGTTGTCCGGGTCGCCGTTGTCGCCCGCCCAGCTCAGGAAGGTCAGGTCGTGCTCGCCCTTGCCGGTGCGCTTGAGCAGCTCGCCCCACTCCATCATCTGCACGCGGGTCTTCACGCCGATCCTGGCCCAGTCGGCCTGCATGAGCTCGGCGGCGCGCTTGCCGTCGATGCTGCCGCCGATGCGGGTGACGATGACCAGTTCGCTGCCGTCGTAGCCGCTGGCCTTGACCAGGGCGCGCGCCTTGTCGAGTGCCGCCGGGTTGCTGCGCTCGGCCAGCGAGGCCTCGAAGCTCCAGATGCCCGGGGGCAGGAAGCTGGCCGCAGGCCTGGCGTTGCCGCCGTAGACCGACTGGATGTAGGTCTTCTTGTCCAGGGCCAGCCACAGCGCTTCACGCAGACGCTTGTCGGAGAGGAACTTGCGCTTGTGGTTCGGGGCGATGTAGGCCGTCAGCAGCGGCGAGCTGCGCAGCATCTTCACGTTCGGGTCCTGGTCGAAGACCGAGGCGGTGTCGGGCTTCATGTTGGTGCCGATCAGGCACTCGCCGGCCTTGAGCTTCTGCACCCGCACGTTCGGGTCGGTGGTGATGGCCAGCACCAGGTTGTCCACCTTGGGCGCGCCGCCCCAGTAGGCCTTGTTCGCGGTGAATCGCACCACCGCGTCCTTCTGGTAGCTCTTGAAGACGAAGGGCCCGGTGCCCACCGGCTGGGTGTTCAGCGCATCGAGCCGGCCCGCCTTCTGCAGCTGGGCGGCGTACTCGGCCGAGGAGATCGAGCCGATGCTCGACATCGCGATGTTGGCCAGGAAGGGCGCCTCCGGCCGGGTCAGCTCGAAGCGCACGGTGTGCGCATCGACCTTGGTCACCGACTTGACCAGCGAGGACATCTCCATGCCGGTCCAGTAGATGTAGCCGTTCTTCGCCACGCCATGCGCCGGGTGCTTCTTGTCGGCCATGCGCTGGAAGGAGAACAGCACGTCGTCGGCATCGAAGTCGCGCGTGGGCTTGAACCAGGGCGTGCTGTGCCACTTCACCCCCTTGCGCAGGGTGAAGGTGTAGGTCAGGCCGTCGGGGCTGACGGTCCATTTCTCGGCCAGACCCGGCACCACCTCGGTGCTGCCGGGCTTGAAGTGCAGCAGCTGGTCGTACAGCGTCAGGCCCGCCGCGTCCTGCGTCACCAGCGACTCGTACTGCACGATGTCGAAGCCGTCGGGCGAGCTTTCGGTGCACACCGTGAGCGTGCCGGCGGCGTGAGTCAGCCCAGCAGCGGCGAGCAGGGCAACGGCAGCAGCAGCGACGGCGGCGCGGCGGATCGGGAGCGGGCTCTTCTTCGTCATCTTGGGCTTCCTCTGGGTACGTTCCTGGCAGGGGCGGATCATCAACCGGCCTCGCTACCGGCGTCGCTGGCGGCGGGTGGTTCACGTTCGGCGCGATCGAGCAAGTCCAGCAACTCCAGCCCGCGCGATGCATCGCCACGCGCCGCCCGCGCCTGGAAGCGCACCCGCGCGTCGTAGTTCGCCAGGGCCACGGTGGCCAGCTCGTCCATCAGCCGGTTGACGCTCACCGCGTTGGCGCGCGCCAGCGCCTTCAGGCGCTCGTGCTTCTCGTCGGGCAAACGGATGGTCAGCGTGGACATGGAAACGCCTCCAGACAGGCCTCGGGTGTCAGCACCCGAAACCGGGGAAACCTGAGCTCACCCTGTGTCAGGTCGCGCAGGTTGCGGGTGACGATGGCATCAGCCTGCGCCGCCACCGCCAGCTCGATCAGGTGATTGTCGGCCTCGTCGGGCAGATTGGGTCGCCAGGCGTAGAACACCTCGACCCAGCGGCAGCGGCTCAGGAAGTCATCCAGCAGCTCGTTGCGCTGAGCCGCCGACAGCACACTCGACACAAACAACTCGCTGCGACCGAGCACGCCCTCGTACTCCGACAGCAGCGCCGGCCCAACCACCGGTTGCCAGCAGCCGCGCAGGCAGGCCCGCAACGCCGCCCGCGCCGCGCCGGCACCTCGCAGCATCGCGGCGACAAGGATGTTGGCGTCGAGCACGACGGTCGGCATGCGCAAATGATAGCTCGGGCGCTGTCACTCTGAGTTCCGACCCGGTTTCTGGCGCACCACCGAGGGCCAGACCAGTCGCCTCAGCGCCATGGGCACGCTGGCGGCAACCGTTGCGCGCTCACTGCTCCCGGTCGTGGCAACCGACTGCCAGTAACCCGCCGGTAATGCCCAGCAGCCTACAACTTCCCTGGGCGCACCGGGGGGTGCACCAACACACAGGAGGTTCGAGATGAGATCCATGGTGCAAAGGCTGCGACGCTGGCTGTTGCCGGCCATCGTGTGCCTGGGGGCAATCGGCTGTTCCGGTGGCGGTGGAGGGGGCGGCTCGGACGCCCCGTCCCCCCAGGCGCCCACCCTCTCGACCCAGCCGCAGGACGTGAGCGTGGTCACCGGTGAGTCGGCCAGCTTCTCCGTCACCTCCTCGGGTGATGCCCCCCTGACCTATCAGTGGCGCCGCAACGGCACGCCCATCGGCGGCGCGACGGCCGCCACCTACACCCTCACCGCGGCCCGGGGCGACGATGGCGCCGAATTCAGCGTCGTCGTCGCCAACAGCGCCGGCAGCGCCACCAGTCGGGCCGCCAGGCTGACGGTCACCGACCCGCCTGCGGCCATCACCACCGCGCCGCAATCCGCCAGCACCACGGTCGGCCAGACGGCCACCTTCTCTGTGGTGGCCTCGGGTACCGGCACGCTGAGCTACCAGTGGATGCGTGACGGCGCCGACATCGCCGGTGCCACCGCCGCCAGCTACACCACCGCCGCGCTGTCGCTGGCCGACAACGGCGCCAAGTTCAGCGTGCGCGTCACCGATGCCAATGCCAGTTCGGCCACCAGCGCCGAGGCAGTCCTGACAGTGACCGCGGCCCCCGCCTCGACGGCCGCCATGAAGCTGTACCAGGGCGACGGCTACACCCTGGCACTGCGGCAGGACGGCAAGGTGCTGATGCTCGGCAGCCAGGCCTCGCTCGATCGCGCCCCCACGACGCCGGTGGCGGGTACGGACGCGCGCCTCGTCGAGGGCCTGACGGCGGTGGACATCTCCGCGTCGCTGGCCGTCTCGGCCGACGGCAGGCTGTGGCGCTGGGGGGCGCACGGCGGCGACAGCTCGACCGCACCGCGCGTGGTGGCCGGCATCGACGGGGTCCACTCGGCCCTGACGGTGGTCGGCTACACGCTGGCGCTGCGCCACGACGGGACGGTCTGGCACTTTCCGGGCATCGAGAGCGTGACGGCCGCAGGAGCGAGCAGCGACACGCCGCGAAGCATTGCCGGACTGAACGGCGTCGCCCGTCTGGCGCTCGGCCTCACCGGCGGGTCCATGCCCTTGGCCATCAAGAACGACGGCACGGTCTGGCAGATGTCCTGGACCGCGCAGGTCACCATGGGCCCCTCCGGGCCGGTCACCACCCACACCGGAAGCGCCCGCCAGGTCGCGGGACTGGCCGACATCGCCGACATCGCCTGCGCCACCTCTTCGCACTGCCTCGCCCGGCGCCGCGACGGCAGCGTCCTCGCCTGGGGCTTGAACGACGAGGGCCAGCTGGGCAGCAGCACCGGCGGCTCGCCGATGCCCGTGGACGCGGCCATCACCGTGCCCGGGCTCGGCCGTGTGGTCGCGATCGGGGCGATGAGCCGCAGTTCCGCGGCCCTCACCCAGGACGGACGCCTGTGGACCTGGGGAGCCTGGCACGGGCAGGGAAATGCCTCGTCGTTCTTCGCGCCGACCGTCATGCCGCGGCTCGACGGTGCAGTGGCCCTGTCCTGCAGCAGCGGCTGCAGCGTGCTGCTGGGCGACGGCAGCCTCTGGGGCTGGGGCGGCAGCCAGGTGTTCACGGGCAGTGCACCGTCTCAGGCCGCCGGGCTGACCGTCGACACCAGCGGCATCACGGTCACCCGCCTGCCGCAATCGGTCCAGACCCACGTGGGGCAGACCGCCACCTTCAGCGTCCAGGCAAGCAGCCGCAGCGGCGCCGTGCCGAGCTACCAGTGGCTGCGTGACGGCGTCGAGGTCCCCGGGGCCCGCTCCGCCAGCCTGACCACGGCGGCCCTGACCCTGGCCGACGACGGCGTGCGCTACAGCGTGCGCATCGGCGACGCCACCGGCAGCGTGACCACCCGCGGCGCCGACCTGTGGGTCACTGCCACCCCCACCAGCGCGGTCGCACCGGGACGCGTCATGAGCGATCGACTGTATCTGTACAGCGATGCGGCCGGCAGCGCGGCCACCTGGCGCTGGGGCGACGCCAGCGCGGACAGCGCCGGCAGCCCCGTGCGCAAGGTCTGGCGCGCGCCCGGTGACTACAGCGCCCAGCGCAACGGCAGCCCGATGCGCGTGGTGGCCATCGGCCACGCCCTGGCCGACGGCTACGACCACAGCTGCGCCCTGAAGGCGGATGGCACGGTGGTCTGCTGGGGCCGCAACAGCCACGGACAGCTCGGTGACGGGACGGTGATCGATCGACCGGTCCCCGTGGCCGTGCCGGGACTGAGCGCCGTCGTCTCGCTGAGCGCCGGCTCCCAGACGAGCTGCGCACTGAAGTCCGACCGCAGCGTGTGGTGCTGGGGCCGCAACGACCTGGGACAACTGGGCAACGGCACGCGGATCGACAGCCGCACGCCCACACAGGTGTCCGGACTGACCGACGCCATCGCCGTGGCGGCGGGCACCTTCCACGCCTGCGCCCTGCGCTCAGGCGGCGCGCTGCGCTGCTGGGGCAGCAACAGCAGCGGGGCACTCGGCACCGAAACCACCGCCAGCCCGAGCAGCACGCCGGTCGATGTCGCCGGGGTCGACGATGCGGTGGCGCTGGCCTCGGGCACCGGCAGTTGCGCGGTACGTCGCGGAGGCCAGGTCGTCTGCTGGGGCACCCAGGGCCTCGTTGCGAGGCCGACCGGCACGCCGGTGCACCAGGCCACGACAGTGTCCGGCCTGGACAACATCGTGTCGGTGAGCTTCGGCAGCTCCCACATGTGTGCCCTGCGCGGGGATCAGCGGGTGCTGTGCTGGGGCAACAACCTCAACGGCCAGCTGGGAGATGGCAGCAGCACCGCACGCAGCAGCCCCACGCAGGTGAGCGGCCTGAGCGACGCCGTGGCCATCAGCCTGGGCGAGAGCCACAGCTGCGCGCAGCGCGCCGCCGGCGCCGTGGCCTGCTGGGGCTACGCGGGTACCGGGGCGATCGGTGCCTTCCCGCCATCGCAAAGCGTGCCCGTGAACGTGCCGACCCCGCGCGACATCCCGGACCTGGCCGACGTGACGGCGCTGCAGTCGCAGCGAAGCCACAGCTGCGCACTGACCCGCCAGGGACGGATCCTGTGCTGGGGCGAAGGGGCCCTGGGCAGCGGCAGCGAGGCGCGCAACTACACGCCGGTGGCGGTGTTCGGCGGCAGCAGCTACTGGAAGTGAGTCTGTGACTGGGCGCTCCGGGACCGGGCCGGCTTGATCTGCCTCTGTACCTGCTCCGGGGGGCGCAGGCACACTGCCGAGACCGAACTGCTCGAGGGAGCCAGCCCCTTGCCGCCGGGCAGTGTCGCGGGATGGTGTGATCGAGCGAGCGTTGGGCCGGCGGGGAGAGGTGGTCAAGCATGTCCGAGTCCGTTGGCATACGCAACAACGAAGACGACGCGCAGGCACGCAGCCCGGTGACGATTCATCTGCTGGGCGCGCCGGGCATCGACGGGCCCGGCGGGCGTTCCCCGTTGAGTGATCTGGACGCGCTGCTGCTCTGGCAGCTGGCGGTGGGTGCGCCTCAGAAATCCAGCCAGTTGGCGCAGCGCCTGTGGCCGCAGCACAGCCCTGAAGCGGCCGGCAACAGCCTGCGCCAACGGGTGTTCCGCCTGCGGCGACGGGGTGTGGAACTGCAGGCCGATGGCGGGAGCTTCAGCCTGGGCCCCGGGACATCCGTCGACCTTCTCTCGCCCCAGCCTGAGCTGGGTTGGTCGCCTGCTCGCTGGGCGGAATCCGAGTTGCTGCTCGGTGTGCGTGCACCCGCCACCGAACTGGCAGCGTTGCTGGACGAGGGCCGCCTGGATTGGGCGCGAGCGCGTTCCGAGCGCGCCCTCGCACTCGCCAGGGACCTGACCTGCCGGGGACAGTTCCACGATGCCCTGGCCTGGCTGCAGCCCTTGCGCCAGTCCGATCCGGGGCAGGAGGCCGTTTGTCGCTTGGCGATGGAAGTGTGGATGCACCTGGGGGATCGGGCTGCCGCCGTGGCCACGTTCGAGGCCACCGAGCGCCACCGCCTGCAACAAGGCGGTGCGCCGCTTGAACCGCTCACCCTGCAGCTGTTCGGAACCATCCTGGGCAGTGCATCCGGGCAGGGTCACGCGGGGGCGAAACGGGTGGAGGGCACGGCGGAGGCACCCCGGGAAACGTCGGCCGGGTCGGCAGCGCCGCGGCGTCGGCTGCCTGCCGCGCTGCTTCGCCCGCCGCGTCTGATCGAGCGCGAAGCCCCCGTTGCCGCCGTGCGCCAGGCCTGGCAGGACGGCCACCTGGCCGTCCTGCTGGGCGAGCCCGGCATGGGCAAGACACGGCTCTTGCAGGACCTCGCAGCCTGGCTGCGAGAGCAGGGCTGCCTCGTGTGGCGCCTGGCCTGTCGGGACGAGGCCACGCAGCCCTACGGCGTGCTGACCAGGCTGCTGGAACTGGCGCTGGACCAGGGTAGCCAGGATGGGTCGAACGCAGTCGATCTGTTGGCCGAGGCCGACTTCCAGGTGCTGGGCCCCCTGCTGCCCGACCGGTTTGCCCGGCATGACATTGCCTGGTCACCATCGAACGGCCCGGGCACGGATCCCCTGCTGCGGCGGGCGGCCCACAGGCTGCTCGAAAGGGTACTCTGCAGCGGCAGGCAGCGCGTCGTGGTGCTGCTGGATGACCTGCAGCGTGCCGATGCAGCCAGCCTGGAGTGGCTGCGAGAGGTTCGCGTCGGCGCAGGCGGTGCAGGCGGTACGGGCAGCTGCGCCGTCCAGCGCATCCACTGGCTGATGGCGGCCCGGCCGCAGGAGGCGGTGACCAGGCTGGAGATTCTGCCGGCCGGGGACTGGACGGCCATCGAACTGGCGCCGCTGAGTGCCGCGGGACTGGCCGCCCTGCTCGATGACCTGCACTGGCCTGCCCCCACCGACGCAACCCAGTTGCGCAGCATGGTGGGCGGCAATCCATTCCATGTGCTGGACACCCTGCGCCACGTCTGGCCCACCCACGCCGCGGCGGCCGATCTGCGGCTCGGCCTGTCCACCGAGCTCGCCCAGCGCGTCGGCTTGCGCCTGTCGACCCTCAGCGCCGAGGCGCGGCAGCTCGCGGAACTGGCTGCCGTGGCGGGCCGTTTCTGGGAACCCGCTCTGGCGGCAGCGGTCCTGCAGCGCCCTGTGCTCGCCCTGGCGGATGCCTGGCAGGAGCTGGAAGACGAGCAGATCCTCGTGCTGCAGCAGGACCTGGGAGCCGCCGAGTCCCGGCTGTCCGCCCCAACGGACACGGCGATTCACGGCGGCCTGCGGCAGGCGGCCACCCCGGTGCCGGTGATTGCGCATGACCTGCTGCGCGAGCTGCTGCTGGCGAGCCTGACGCCGGCCAGATCGGTGGCGTTGCACGAGGCACTGGCGCGGCACCTGGACGCCCGCCCAGGTGTGCCTGCTGCTGAACTGGGCCGGCTCTGGCAGGCGGCGCTGCGCTGGAGAGAGGCCGCACAGGCCTGGACCCGCGCCTCGGAGTCCGCTGCACGGCTCGGCCGGCCCGTCGAACAGCTCGCCGATGCGCGCGCCGCGCTGGCCGCCTGGGCCCGCGTGGGCGAGCCGGGCGCGGGTTTCGATCTCTGGTACCACTGCAGCGATGCGATGACCATCGTGGAGGGCGTCGAGGGGCTGCAGGCCTTGGCACTGCAGTTGCAGCAATGGGCCGACACGGCAGCACGCAGGTCGCGGGCTGCGGCCATGCTGGCGTTCTGCCGACTGAACCAGTCGCGCCTCGATGAGGCGCTGGCGATCGTCGAGCGCGGCCTGGAGGGCGCGCTGGAGCCCGCCGATGCGATCGACTTCGAATCGAGCATCGACCTGCTGCGCATCCGGGCGCAGTGCCAGATGATGAAAGGCCGCATCGACCTGGCCCGCCACACACTGGAAGACATGACCGGTCTGGTCGCCGCGCACGCCACGCGGTTGCAGGAATTGCAGCATCTGGGCGCGCTGAGTTCGTTGTACAACATCGATCGGCAGGTCAGCCGCTCCATTGCGACCCTCGAGCGTGCAAGGCATCTGGCCGCTGCGCTGCGTAACCCGGCCGAAGAAGTCGTCCACCAGCAGAACCTGGCGGTCAGCCTGGGGCAGGCGGGACGCCTTCGCGAGGCGCTGGCAACAGCCGACGAGGCCTGCCGGATGCATGCCCAGCTCGGTACCCTGATGGGCCTGCACGGCCCGATCAGCCGCCTCAACCGCGCCCAGATCGAGCTGCAGTTCGGCCGCTTCGAGTCGGCTTTGCCGGCACTCGAGGCTGCGCTGGCCGCCATCCCGGCTGCCGCGTCGGTCTGGCATGTGGCCGCGTCACACCGGCTGGCATTGGCCTGGATCTGGGTCGGTCAGCTGGGGCGCGCCCAGACGCTCCTGCAGGACGAACTGCCGGCGGGGCTGCCGCCGGCCACCCGCAGCCTGCAGCACCAGCTGCGCGCGCGCCTCGCCCATGACCAAGACGGGCGGCTCGGCGCCCCAGGCCCGCAGGAGGGTCGCCACCTGGAAGCGGCCCGCGCTGTGTGGGACGGTGTCGACCCGGCGCTGATTCCGCCGGAGCACCGCCTGCGGCTGACCCGGGCACTGCCGGCCAGCCAGGCCCTGAGCGTGGCAACCCAGGTAGCGGACCAGGCCCATGCGCGGGGTGCCTTCGGCATCGAAGCAGCCGCCCGCGTGCTGTGCGTTCAGGCGCTGACCGACACCGGTCAGGTCCGTGCCGCGGCGGATCTGGCGTGGTCCGTCCTGCCCCGGCTGAGCGAAGGCTCGAGCGTCGAATGGCTGCCCAGCGAAATGATCTGGATCTGCGTGCAAGCCCTCACCGAAGCGAACGAGGCCAAGCGGGCGGACGAGGCACTCGAACGGGCATGGGCGTGGTTGCGCGACGCCGAAAGCCATACGCCGCCACCCTGGCGGGTCAGCCTCCTCGGCGCCAACCCCTGGCACCGTGCCATCCAGCTGCGCTACGGGCAGACCATGGTGCCGGAGGCGAAGACCGCGGCCGGCACGATCGGTGCGGCCGGCGCCGCCCCGCACATCGGCTGAGAGGCTCAGAGGACAGCGGCCCACCCACTCCATCAGCCATGACGACCTTGCCCTCGACCCAAGCTCTGCTGGCGCCAGCCGCCGTCCCCGGGCCAGATGGTCACGTCCTGGCGCTGCACCTGCTCGGCCCTGCCTGCTGGCAGCGCTGGCGGGCCGGCCGACCCATGGGGCCGACGGTGAAACTCGCCGTCAAGGACGCCGTACTGCTGGCCCTCCTTGCGCTGGAAGGCCAGCAGCCGCGCGAGCGCCTGGCGTCCCTGCTGTGGCCCGGCGCTGCATCGGTACAGGCGGCGGGGCTCAACCTGCGGCAACGCATCTTCCGACTGCGTCAGGCCACCGGACACCCCGTTGTCGTCGCCGGCGCGGCCATGAGCCTGCACAGCGAGGGCCTCGACTGCGACCTCTGGGCAGCGGGTTGGGAGGCCCGGGAGACCTGGCCCGAGGGTGAGTTGCTGGCCGGCGTGATGCCGGCCGATCTGAGTGAAGCCATGGCGGACTGGTTGGCGCAGGCCCGCGTGCGCGTGACCCAGGTCTGGCAGGACAGCCTGTGGCAGGCCGCCCGCAAGGCCGAACTGGCTGGCCGCCATGACCTGACCCTGCGCCTGTGCCGCCAGTGGCTGCGGCATCAGCCCTGGTCCGAGGAACAGTGGCGCCGGCTGATCACGGCCCACTACCTCGCAGGTGACCTGGAGGCCGCGGCCCAGGCAGCGCACGAGGGGCAGCGGGCCTTGATCGACGACCTGGGCATCACCCCCAGCGGGGAGACCGCCGAACTGATCGACACCGTGCTCTACGCCAGTCGGGATCAGCGGCGCGCCGCGCGGGCGCAGGAGCACCCGCTCCTGACCGGCGCTGTGCGCACTCCAGAGGCGCAGGCGCCCGACGCAGCCCGGCTGTCCGGACAACTGCAGGCCCTCAGCCCGCCGGCCCTGCTGCTGGCCCGAGCACTGGCGCTGATCGACGCCCACGCGCCCGACCTGCCCCGCATTGCGACCCTGGCGCGCCTTCTCGGCGTCAGCCCGCTGGAGCTGGCCTCTCCCTGGCAGGAACTGGAAGCCGCCGGCCTGTTGCAGGCTGGTGCGCATGGGAGCCACATTGGTGGCCCGGCCCTGCGCCGCCTGTTGCTGGCCGGCATCCCGGTGGCACTCCAGGACCATCTGCGCGCTCAACTGACCTGATGCGCGCACCCTTGCGCCCCCCAGTCTCGAGGCCTCATCACCTGATCAAGTCTGAGCCTCAGCAACTCCCCGCAGAAACCCGAACAGCCGCGCATCCCCGCTGAAGGCCACGTTGAAGCGCATCCAGGCGCAGGGGCCTTCCTCGACGCGGAAGAGGTGGCCGGGGCCGAGCATGATGTCCTGCGCGGCGGCGCGGTGCGAGACCTCGGCGGCATCCGGAATGGCGGGGTGGCGCGCCCAGAGGAACATGCCGGCCTTGGGCTCGGCGAAGAGCTCGAAGCCCAGCCGGGCCAGTTCGCCGGCGACGCGCTCCTGGGCCTCGCCGAGGCGCTCGCGCAGGGCCTTCAGGTGCTTGCGCCAGCGGCCCTCGGTGAGCGCGCCGTAGACCAGCCGCTCGTTGAACTCCGAGGAGGTCAGGCCGGAGATCATCTTCAGCTGCGCGACATCCTCGATCAGGTCGGGATGTGCGATCAGGTAGCCCACGCGCAGGTTCGGCGAGATGGTCTTGGAGTAGCTGCCGATGTAGGCCACCCGCTCGAGCTGGTCCAGGCTGGCCAGCGAGGCGCGCGGATAGGGGTCGAGGTCGCTGTAGATGTCGTTCTCGACCACCGTCAGGTCGTGCTTCTCGGCCAGCTGCAGCAGCCGGTGCAGATGGGCCAGCTGGGCGATCGAGCCGGTAGGGCTCTGCAGGCGCGGCTGGCAGAAGAACACGCGCGGCTGCTGCTCGACGATCAGGCGCTCCAGGGTCGCCAGGTCCCAGCCCTGCGGGGTGCGCGGCACCCCGACCAGCCGGGCGCCCGAGAAGCGCAGCGAGAACAGCAGGTTGGCATAGCCGGGGTCGTCCACCAGCACCGCATCGCCCGGGCGCACCAGGCGGCGCACCATCAGGTCCAGCGCCTGGCTGCTGCCCTGGGTGAGCAGCACCTGGTCGGGGCTGATGGCAATCTCCTGCTCGGCCATGCTGTCGCGGATCAGCTCGCGCAGCGGCGGAAAGCCCTTCGGGTCGCCGTAGCCGCCCAGGTCGGCGTTGTCGGCCGCCAGGGCGCGCAGGCTGCGGCGCACGCCGTCCTCGAACAGCCAGTCGTGCGGCAGCCAGCCGCAGCCGGCCTTCATCGCCAGGTGGCGGTTCTCGAAGATCTTGCGCACGTACCAGGCCGAGTCGAAGCGGTAGCCCGCCGCCCCGGGGGCCCCGGGGCCGCTGTCCAGCGCCGTGCTGCGCTTGCGCACGAAGAAGCCCGAGTGCGGCCGCGAGACCAGGTAGCCCAGCGCCACCAGGCGGTCGTAGGCCTCCACCACGGTGAACACGCTGACCTCGTGCGCGTGGGCGAACTGGCGGATCGACGGCACCTTGGTGCCGGCACGCAGCGCGCCGTCGTCGATGAGCTTGCGCAGTCCCTCGACGATCTGCGTCACGAGGGGCACGGGCGACTGGGGCTGGACGGTGAACATCGGCGGCAGGACAGCAGGAGGCGGAATCGGCAGTGCGCCGGCGGGCCCCGGGCGCGTCGGGCGACGGTGTACCGGGGCCTGCCCCAGCACAGTGCGCCGGGGCCTTCGGCGTGTCTGTACATGGTAGCCGCGGCCCCCGACCCCTAGAGTACGCCTCCAACGTCGCGGCATTCCGGCCGCCGACCGCCCTGATCCCCCCGGCCCGCCGCGGCCCCACCAGGAGAATCCGATGCAACGAGAAGCCCACGCCACCAACGCCGCGCTGATGGCGCGCCGCCGCGCCGCGCTGCCCAACGGCCTGGGCCAGGCGCTGGAGATCTTCGTCGACCGCGCCGAGAACGCCGAGGTCTGGGACGTCGAGGGCCGCCGCTACATCGACTTCGCCGGCGGCATCGCGGTGCTCAACACCGGCCACCGCAATGCCACCGTGATGGCCGCGGTGCAGGCGCAGCTCGAGCGCGTCACGCACACCTGCTTCCAGGTGCTGGCCTACGAGCCCTACGTGGAACTGGCCGAGCGCCTGAACACGATGGCGCCGGGCGATTTCGCCAAGAAGAGCTTCATGATGACCACCGGCGCCGAGGCGGTGGAGAACGCCGTCAAGGTGGCACGCGCCTACACGAAGCGCTCGGCGGTGATCGCCTTCGGCGGCGGCTTCCACGGCCGCACCATGATGGGCATGGCGCTGACGGGCAAGGTGGCGCCGTACAAGGTGGGCTTCGGCCCCTTCCCGGCCGAGGTCTTCCACGCCAAGTTCCCCTGTGAGCTGCACGGGGTGAGCGTGGAGGACTCGCTGGCCTCGATCGAAGCACTGTTCAAGTACGACGTCGAGCCCTCGCGCGTGGCCGCGATCATCCTGGAGCCGGTGCAGGGCGAAGGCGGCTTCTATGTCGCGCCGATCGAGTTCGTCAAGGCGCTGCGCGCGCTGTGCGATGCGCACGGCATCCTGCTGATCGCCGACGAGGTGCAGACCGGCGCCGGCCGCACCGGCACCTGGCTGGCCTGCGAGCGCTGGTGGGCCGAGGCCGGCGTGGCGCCGGACGTGATCACGATGGCCAAGTCGCTGGCCGGCGGCTTCCCGCTGTCGGCCATCGTCGGCCGCGCCGAGGTGATGGACGCCGCCGCGCCCGGCGGCCTGGGCGGCACCTACGCCGGCAGCCCGATCGCCTGTGCCGCCGCGCTGGGGGTGATCCAGGCCTTCGAGCAGGACGGCCTGCTGGCGCGCAGCAACGCGGTGGGCGAGCGCCTGACCACCGGCCTGCGCCGCATCGCTGCGCGCCACCCCGGCATCGGCGACGTGCGCGGCCTGGGCGCGATGGTGGCCCTCGAGCTGTTCAAGGACGGCGACCTGTCCCGCCCGGATGCCGAGCGCACCCGCGCCATCGTCGCCGAGGCGGCCCGGCGCGGCCTGGTGCTGCTGTCCTGCGGCGTGTACGCCAACGTGATCCGCGTGCTGGTGCCGCTCACCGCCAGCGATGCGCTGCTCGACGAGGGGCTGGAGATCCTGTCGGCCTGCTTCGACGCCACGGCCTGACCTGCGGCTCGATGGCTCGCTCCGCGTGCCCGGCACCTGCCGGGCCACGGCGGCGACCGAGGCGCCGGCCGCTCCCCGGGCCCCCGACCGCATGACGGCTCGGGGGCTCGCCGCTTATGATGCGGCGCGAACGACAGCACCGAGACGCCCGACGATGAGCGACATCTGCATCCGCCGCACCCACGGCATGACCCAGGCCAAGGCCCGCCAGGCCGCCGAGCAGATCGCCGACGAACTGGCCGCCGAGTTCGACATGCGCCACGGTTGGGAGGGCCACACCCTGACCTTCTCCCGCAGCGGCGTGCACGGCAGCATCGTCGTCGGGGCGCAGGAGGTGGAAGTGCGCGCCAAGCTCGGCTTCCTGCTCGCCTTCCTCAGACCGAAGATCGAGCAGGAGATCCATCGCTTCTGCGACGAGAAATTTGGCTCCCCCCCCGTAGCGGCTCACGCCGCTCCCCGCCGGGGGGGCTGAGCCCGGACTCGAGCGGTCCGGTGGACCGCTCGAGCCTGGCGAAGGGCCGGGGCACTGCCCCGGCGCGGCCTGCAAGGCACGCCAGCGGACCGGCTGAGCCGGATCCGCGGCGTCTGCGGGAGACGCTCCCGAGTCCGTCCGGATCGAGAGGCCGGCGGGTGACCGGTGGGTGTCAGTCCTTCAGGGACTCGACCAGGTCGATGTAGTCCTGCATCGCGTCCTCGGCGCTCATGCCCTGCAGGCCGGCCCAGGCGTCGTACTTGGCGCGCTCGACGAAGGCCGTGAAACCCGGCCGGCTGCCCTGCACGTCGCCGTCGGTGGCCTGCTTGTACAGCGAGTACAGCTTCAGCAGCGTGGCGTTGTCGGGCCGTTCCGACAGCTTCTTGGAATCGGCCACCGCGGTTTCGAACTGGGTCTTGAGATCGCTCATGATCACTCCTGTGAAGTTGACGCACCGTGGAAGTTCGAAACCGCGTGACCCGGCCGGTCACCCACAGGAGACACCCATGCCCTCGAGGGAACGCATGTCGCCGGTCGATACCGCCTGGCTGCGCATGGATCGCCCATCCAACCTGATGATGATTGTCGGGGTAATGGTCCTGCCCGGACCGGTGGATGCCTCTAGATTGCGCGCGACCCTCGAACGCCGGCTGGTGCAGCGCTTCCGGCGCTTTCGGCAGAAGGCGGTGTCGGACTGGACCGGCTGGTGGTGGCAGGACGACCCCGAGTTCGACCTCGACCACCACCTGGTGCACGCCGCCCTGCCCGCCCCGGCCGGCCAGGAGGAGCTGCAGCGCTACGTCAGCGAACTGGCCACCGAGCCGCTGCACCCCGACCGCCCCCTGTGGCGCTACGACGTCATCGACCATTGCAATGGCGGCAGCGCGATCGTCACGCGCATCCACCACTGCATCGCCGACGGCGTCGCGCTGGTGGGCGTGATGCTGTCCATGTGCGACCTCGATCCCGATGCACCGGCCGACGAACCGATGGCCGATGAGGCGTGCGCGGCAGCCCGGCAGCCCCGCCACGACCTGCACGCCGACCCCTGGAGCGCCCTGCTCGACCCGCTCACCCAGGCCACCAGCGCCGCCATCGGCATGAGCGGGCGCTTCTGGCACGAGTACCTCGACGTCGTCGGCCAGCCCGAGCGGCTGCTGGGCTACGGCCGGCACGGCCTGGGCTTCGCCACCGAACTGGCCCGGCTGCTGGCGATGCCCGCCGACAGCCCGACGCGCTTCAAGGGCCGCACCGGCAGCCACAAGCGCGTCGCCTGGTGCGACCCCATCCCGCTCGACGAGGTCAAGGCGGTGGCCAAGGCGCTGGGCTGCTCGGTCAACGACCTGCTGCTCAATGCCGTGGCCGGAGCGCTGCGCAGCTATCTCGAAGCCCAGGGCGACCCGGTCGACGAGGTCGAGCTGCGTGCCCTGGTGCCGGTCGATCTGCGCGGCGGCCGGCCCAGCGACGAACTGGGCAACCGCTTCGGCCTGGTCACCCTGCTGCTGCCGCTCTGCGAGGGCAACCCCTTCAGGCGCCTGAAGCAGGTGCGCGAGCGCATGCTGGCGCTGCGCGGCTCCTACCAGCCGCCGCTGACGATGCTGCTGCTGGGCGTCTCGGGCCTGGCGCCCCGGCTGGTGCAGGAGCAGTTCCTGGACATCCTGGCCAACAAGGCCAGCGCGGTGATGACCAACGTGCCCGGCCCGCAGCAGCCGCTGCACCTGGCCGGGCAGCGCCTGGAGCAGATCATGTTCTGGGTGCCGCAGTCGGGCGACATCGGCATCGGCGTGTCGATCCTGAGCTACAACCAGAAAGTCCAGTTCGGCCTGGTGGCCGACCGGCGCTTCATTCCCGACCCGGAGGACGTCGCGCTGCGCTTCCGGGCCGAGTTCGAGAAGATCGTCACCGGCGCGCTGCTGCACCACTGGGTCGAGCCGCTGGATGCCCAGGCGCTCGAAGCGCAGATCGAGGGGGAACTCGGCAGACAGGCGCTCGACGCCCCCGGGCGCGACACCGCGCCCGCGGTCGCCCAGGCGCCTGCAGCGCAGTTGCCCGCCCCCAGGTCGTCGGGTCGCCGCCGAAGCGCCCTCCGCAGCGGCGCGTCGAAGGCGACCGACCCGGGCGCTGCCGCGGCGCCGAAGCCCCGGGCAGCGGCGAGGCGCGTGCGCACCCCGTGAGCGGCGCAGGCGGCCCGGCCGCCGCGCTCCGTCGGGCCTGTCAGAACAGGTTCATGCGGCGCGCCTCTTCGCGCAGTTCGGCGCGGAAGTCGGGGTGCGCGATGCCGATCAGCGCCTCGGCCCGCTGACGGGCCGTCTTGCCGCGCAGCTGCGCCACGCCGAACTCGGTGACGACGTAGTTGATGTCGTTCTTGCTGGTGCTGACATGCGTGCCCGGCGTCAGGGTGGGCACGATGCGCGAGAGGCTGTCGTCCTTGGCCGTGGAGGGCAGCACGATGAAGGCCTTGCCGCCTTCGGAGCGGTTGGCGGCCCGGACGAAATCCGACTGCCCGCCGGTGCCCGACACCGGCAGCCAGCCCAGGGTTTCCGAACCGCACTGACCGGTCAGGTCGATCTGCATCGTGGCGTTGATCGCGATCAGATGGCGGTTCTGCCCGGCCAGCCAGGGGTCGTTGGTGATGTCCGAGGGGTGCAGCTCCACCGCCGGGTTGCGGTGCATGAAGTCGTAGAGCTTGCGCGAGCCCAGCGCGAAGGTGGCCAGGATCTTGCCGCGGTTCACGTTCTTGACCTGGTTGGTGACCGCGCCGGACTCGATCAGCGTCAGGATGCCGTCGCCCAGCATCTCGGTGTGGATGCCCAGATCGTGCTTGTGGGTGAGCTGCATCACCACCGCATCGGGGATGCCGCCGTAGCCGATCTGCAGGGTGGCGCCGTCGGGAATCATGTCGGCGACGTACTTGCCGATCGCCTCCTGCACGGGCCCGATCCTGGGCAGGCCGACCTCGGCCACCGGCGCCTCGCTCTCGACCAGCGCGCTCACCTGCGACAGGTGCACCAGGCAGTTGCCGTGGGTGAAGGGCACGTTCGGATTCACCTCGAGCACCACCACGCGCGCCTTCGACAGGGCCGCCATGGTGTAGTCGGCCGCCAGGCCGAGCGAGAAATAGCCGTGCGCGTCCATCGGCGAGGCGCTGGCGAACACCACGTCGGCGGGCATCAGGCCGCGCCGGATCATCTCGGGCATCTCGGAGAAGTTGGAGGCCGAGTAGTCGATCCAGCCGGCCTGGCCGCCCCCCCGGGTGGCCGGGCCGAAAAAGTAGGCCACGTGCCGCACATGCTCGGCGGTGGACGGGTCGAAGTAGCCGTGGCGGCCGATCGGCAGGATCTGCGACACCTTCACGTCGCGGAATTCGCGCCGCTGCTCCGACAGGGCCGCGAGCAGCGTGGGCGGCTCGGCGGCCGCGGTGGGCACGACAACGGTGTCGCCGGTGCGGATCAGGCGGACGGCATCGTCGGCCTGGGTCAGTTTGCGCTGGTAGGAGGATCGGAAGTTCATGGATCGGGCTCGGGGCGGGACGGTCACGCGGCGCGCCGGCAAGGCGAGAAACGCCGGGCCGAGGGCCGTGCGGCGAGTCTGTCCCGGCCTGGGCATCGGTGTCATGGCCGCAGGCGACAGACCTCCGGGCAACCCACCGCGGCCTTGAGCTGGCTCAGACTCGGGCCAGATGCTGTGGCGGGCGCCGCACAGCCTGGTGCCCTTCGAGCCTTCGGTCGGGCCGCCGCTCAATCCGCCAGTTCGGCCCGGGCCATCTCGACGTCGAGCTGCTCCATCGCGTCCATCGGCTGCGCTGCAGCGGCCCGCTCGTAGAGTTTCACGGCCTCGGCCATGCGGCCCTTGCCGTGCATCGTCACCAGCGCGTTGGCACATTCCACCGCGAAGATCGCCGAATCGGGCGCGAGTTCGAGCGCCCGGGCAAAGTGTCGCTCGGCGCCGTCCTTGCTGGCCCCGTAGGTGAGTTTTCCGACCATGGCGCCGACCTTGTCGATCACCTCGGCCTGATAGGCGCCGAGGGCGCAGTGGGCATCGGCATGCCGATCGTCCAGCTGCAGCGCGGCTTCCAGCGCGGTGCGGATGCGCCCGCCCAGACCCTGAGCCAGGGCCTTCACCACCGAGATGCCCTGGCTGTAGCGGCCCAGCGCATAGCCTTCGATGTAATGGGCATTGGCATTGTCCGGCTGCAGCCTCTGCAGCTCGGCGCAGCGCTGCGCGATCTCCTGGAAGCGAGCCAGCCGGATGGCTGGATCGGTTTCCAGGTACTGGGCATGGATCATCGCGGCCTTGTGGGCCGCATTCCAGCCGTCGGGGCCGGCGGCCAGCCCGGCGTCGTAGGCGGCCTGGAACGCGCCGGCGTGATGGAGCCGCCAGGCCTGCAGGACCTCGTCCCGACGAGGCAGCGGCTCCCGGTCGCCCCGGTGCAGACGGGGCCAGTGCTGCCGCAGCGCCGCCAGCGTGTAGCGAAAGGCCGAATCCGGATGAGGAAAGGGCGGCCAGGCCGGTGCGGCAGCGGTCTTGCGGGAGGTCATGAGCCTTTCTCCTCGGGCGGGCCGGGCGGCCGGTCCGCACGTTGCAGTGCAGTACAGATCGGTACGGGCGACGTGGTGCGTCCTCAGGCGTCGAGGTAGTCGCGCGCCAGGCGCTCGAACAGCGTCCTCGAGCGCCCCTGCAGGAAGGGCGCGGCCAGCGACATCACATGAAAGGCGCCGCGTGCCAGGGCGCGGCTGTCGATGGCCTTGCGCGGCTCGCGGATGAACTCGAAGGAAAGCCAGTAGGTCGCCACCAGCGCCATGTTGTTGGCCAGGCTGTGCAGCTGCGACGGCGTGGCGTCCATGTCGCCGGTGCCCACCAGGCCCTCGCAGATCAGGCGGGCGGTGCGCACCTTGTGGGCCACGATGCGCTGGAAGTGGGTTTCCAGCAGCCGGTTGCGCGACAGCAGTTCGTTGAGATCCCGGTACAGGAAGCGGTAGTCCCAGATGCCCTCGAAGACCAGGTGCAGGAAGAGCCAGACGTCTTCCACGTCGGGCACGCGGGTCTCGGGGGCGGCCAGGGTCGCCTCGATGCGACGCTCGAAGTCCGCGAACAGGGACTCGATGATCTGGTCCTTGCTGCGGAAGTGGTAGTACAGGTTGCCCGGGCTGATGCCCAGCTCGTCGGCGATCAGCTGGGTGGTGACGTTGGGTTCGCCGAAGACGTTGAACAGCTGCAGCGAGGTTTCCAGGATGCGCTCGCGGGTGCGCCGCTTGGGCTTGGGCTCGTGCCGGGCGGCGGCGCGTGAGGGGGGGCTCATGCACGCATGGTGGCAGCCCCCGAGCCGGCAATCAAGCCGGCGCTCGAGCCGGGGAACGCGAGGAGGTCTGCGCCGACCGAGCGGACCCGAGCCGATTCAGGGCCCGGGCGAGTTCGTCCAGGGTATCCGAAAGCTTCAGCGCGCTGTGGCCCATCACGCCGGCCCGGCGGCGCTGCAGCTGGCCGAGGTGGCGTCGCAGCGTGCGCTGCGGGTCGAGCAGCACGTCGCGACGGATGCGCACCCCGTGACGGGCCAGCCGGGGTGCCAGTTCGTCATGGCGGCGCAACAGATCCTCGCGGGTACGCTGGTAGGCATGCTCGGAGAGCCAGCGCCGGCCGGCATAGCTGAACAGGTTGGTGAAGAACATGTCGTCGTCGTCCGGGCGCGGCTCGAAGAGCAGCACGTCGGCGCCCTTGAACTCATGCTCGTACTTGGCCATGCCCACCTGCATGCGCGAGTGGATGATGGCGCGGAAGGTCTGCGCCAGCACCACCGGCAGTCCGCCCTTGACCAGATGGCGCTCCCGGTGGTGGCCGAGTTCGGCGGCACGCTGGGCGTCGTAGGGCACCAGCGGGTTGATGCAGATCACCAGCCGGGCGCCTTCCTTCAGCGCGATCGAGGCGTGCAGGGTCTTCTTCAACGCACCGTCGACGTACCAGCGCCCGTCGATGGGCACCGGCGGGTACAGCCCCGGCAGTGCCGCACTGGCCTGCACCGCCGTCGAGATCGGCACATGGTCGTGGCCGCGCGAACCGAAGGCGACCGCCTCGCCGGTGTCGAGATCGGTGGCGACCAGGAACAGACGGTGCTTCAGGGCGCGGAAATCGTCGCTGCGCCCGGCCTGGTCGAACAGCCTGCGCATCATCTCGGCGATGCCGTGGTTGTCGAACACGCCGGCCGGCAGGACACGGCCGAGCCGCTCGAAGGAGGCCAGCAGGTCCCGGTTGAGCGGGTCGGACAGGTACTCGCGCGCCGACTCCCAGAACAGCCCGGGCAGCTGCGCCAGACGCACAGCGTATTCACCCAGTGCCGGGCGCAGCAGCATCGCCGGATCGAAGGGCACCTGCGCCGACGCGCTGTCGATGAACATGCGGCACATGCCCGCCGGCGTGATGCCGTTGGCCAGGCCCGCCGCGATCAGGCCCCCGGCGCTGACGCCGACGTAGACGTCCAGCTCGTTGAGGTCCAGCCCCTCGAGCGCTTCGGACAGGGCGACCAGCGTGCCGATCTCGTAGATCGCGCCCAGCGGCCCGCCGCCGGCCAGAGCCAGGCCGACACGGGCAGCCGGGGGGCGGTCGAGGCGCGAAGCGGGCATGCAGGTCTCCGGTCGGCAACGAGGTCAGAGACGGGGCCCGTGAGGGCCCCGCGGCGCCACTGGCGCCCGATCACTCACTCGGCGGCGGGCGCTTCGGCCACCACCGGCGCGACCTTGGCCGTGCGGGCGCGGGTACGCTTGGCCGGTGCGCGCACCGCTTCGGCGACCGGGGCGGCGACCACCTCCACCACCTCCGCGGCAGCGGCTGCCGCACGGCGGCGCACCGGGGTCTTGGGTGCAGCCGCACCGCCGTTGAGCTTCTCGACCTCGGCGGTCAGCTCGGCCACACGCTTGGCGAGCGCATCGATGTCCGCCTTGGTCGGCACGCCCAGGCTGTTCAGGGCCTTGGAGACACGGCTCTCGAACACCGCCTCCAGCTTGTCCCAGGTCCCGGTGGCCTTGGCGGCCATTTCCTGCACCCGGTCCTCGGCCAGCTTGCGGGTGCTGGCCTGGATGGCCTCGCCTTCGCGCACCAGGGCGTCGAACACCTTGTTGCCTTCCTGCTGCGCCTTGGCGTACGCACCCAGACCGGCCAGCCAGATCTGCTGCGCGGAATCGCGGATCGTCGCGGCGAGCTGGCTGTCGGCGGCGAGTTTCTTGAGCTTCTTGGCCATGGTGGGCTCCTCTTCAAAGGGGAATCGAACCTGGAAATCGACCTCGCCGGCGACGGGCCTGCGAACCTTGCCGATTTCCGATGTTCCCAATGTAGCGGCGGCCCCTAGAGCAAACACACTAAACGTCGGCGCGGCCGGTCGGCCGGCTGGGACGCCGGTGGTTCAGAGGGGCCGCACCATCTCCAGATGGGGAATGCCGGCCTCCTCGAAGGGTTCGCCCCGGTCCGCGAAGCCGGCACGGCGGTAGAAGCCGATCGCCGACCGCTGCGCGTGCAGCAGCACCTCCCGATCGCCGCGCCGGCGGGCGGCCTCGACCAGTGCCTCGAGCACCAGCCGGCCGACCTGGCTGCCGCGCATCGGTGCGACCACCGCCATGCGGCCGATCTTGGCCGCGCCCTGCTCGGCCGGCAGCAGCCGCCCGGTCGCCAGCGCCATGCCCAGACGGTTGAAGGCCACGGCATGCAGGCAGGTGGCGTCGGCCTCGTCCCACTCCAGCTCGGCCGGGATCTGCTGCTCCTGCACGAACACCTCGGTGCGGATCGCCCCGGCCGCCTCGCCCAGTTCGGCCCAGCTGCCGCTGCGCAGCTCGACCATCGTCTCGCCGGCCTCGTAGCCGAGCAGGATCTCGCGCAGCGAGCGCGGCACCGGCCGGCTGGTCTGCGTGGCCGGATCGGCAAAGACGTACACCAGCTCGCCGCTGATCAGCAGCTGTTCGGCGCGGAAGATCGCGCAGGCGAAGCGGATCGACGAGTTGCCGATGTGCTGGCAGCGGATCGCCACCTCCAGCTGCTCGTCGTAGCGCGCGCTGGCGTGGTATTCGACGGTGGCCTTGCGCACGTACAGATCGCCGCCGAGCTGCTGCATCGAGGCCTGGTAGGGCAGCCCCAGCGCGCGCCAGTAGTCGGCGATCGCGGTGTCGAAATACATCAGGTAATGCCCGTTGAAGACGATGTGCTGCAGGTCCACCTCGACCCAGCGCACGCGCAGGCGATGGGCGAAGCGGAAATCGCTGCGGCGCAGCGGCTCGGTGGGGCTCATGTCGGATCTCCGGAAGAAGCAGCCTCGGCGCCGGGCAGGCCGAAGGCCTCGCGCAGGGCCGCAGCGATGCGGGCCTGGGCGTCGTGGGCCTCGGCGATCGCCCGGCCCATCTTGATGAAATCGTGCGTCAGGCCGCGCCAGAGCTCGAGCTGCACCGGCACGCCCGCCAGCCGCAGCCGGTCCGCGTAGGCCAGGCCCTCGTCCACCAGCGGGTCGCACTCGGCCAGGCCCACCCAGGCGGGTGCCACGCCCTCCAGGTCGTCGGCCAGCAGCGGGGCGAAGCGCCAGTCGCTGCGCTGCGCGCGGTCGATGTAGTGATCGAAGAACCAGACGATGGCCGCCCGGTCCAGCAGGAAACCCTCGGCGAACTGCGCATGCGAGTCGGTATCCGCGTGCGCGGTGGTGCCGGGCGTGATCAGCACCTGCAGCGCCAGCGGCAGGCGCTCGTCGCGCGCGTGCAGGGCGGTCACCGCGGCCAGCGTGCCCCCGGCGCTGTCGCCGCCGACGGCCAGGCGGGCACCGTCCAGGCCGAGCCGCTGCGCCCCGTCGCCCGCCAGCCAGCGCAGCGCGGCCCAGCTGTCGTGCACCGCGGCAGGAAAGCGGTGCTCCGGCGCCAGGCGGTAGTCCAGCGCCACCACCGCCGCACCGCTGCGCCGGGCCAGCTGCCGGCACAGGCTGTCGTGCGTCTCCAGCCCGCCGATCGTGAAGCCACCGCCATGCAGGTAGAGCAGCACCGGCAGGCGCTCGCTGCTCGGGGCATACAGCCGCGCGGGCCGCGTCAGCCCCGCTGCATCCGGCACCGCCAGCGGCATCTGGAAGGTCTCCACCCGCGCCAGCGGCGCCCGCGGCGGCTCGAGCACCTCGGCGGCGAGCGCATAGGCCTCGCGGGCCTGCTGCGGATCGAGCTGGTGCAGGGGCTTGCGCCGGGCGCGCTGGATGCGCTCGAGCAGGCCGCGCATGGCGGGGGTCAGGCGGTGCGGCAAGGGACGGACGGGCGAGGGTCGACGGCGACGCAGTGTGCCAGAGGCCGATGCGCCCCGCCGCAGCCCGCCGTGCCAGCTGCGTGCACGGCAGCACGGCCGCCACCGCCCTGCCCGGCCCGGCGCGTGCAGACCCGCTACAAGCCGCCCCGAACGTCAGGGCAGCGGCAGCTCGGGTGCCTGCTCGACCCGGTTGCGGCCCTGCTGCTTGGCGCGGTAGAGCGCCGCGTCGGCGGCAGCGTACAGCCGCTCGAAGCCCTGTGCGGGCGCCAGCTTCAGCCAGCCGGGCAGCGTGGCCACGCCGAAACTGGCGGTGATCGGCAGGTCCACCGGCGCCACCTGCAGGCCGGCCACTTCGATGCGCAGACGTTCGGCCAGCTGGCGCGCGGCCGTCAGGTCGGTCTGCGGCAGCAGCAGCATGAACTCCTCGCCGCCCAGGCGGCCGACCTCGTCGCTGCCGCGCAGGTTGCGGCGCAGCAGTGCCGCCACGGCGATCAGCACCGCGTCGCCGGTCGGGTGGCCCCAGCTGTCGTTGATGTGCTTGAAGCGGTCCAGGTCGAGCAGGATCACACTGCAGTCCTGCACGTGGCGCTGCGCCAGGGCCAGTTCGCGCTCGATCCGGCGGCGCAGCTCGGCGCGGTTCCACAGCCGCGTCAGACCGTCGCGCACGGCCAGGTCGCGCAGGCGCTGCTGCTGGCGGCGCAGTTCGGCCTCCGAGCTGCGCAGCGCCTCGACCAGGGCCTCGTGCTCGACGAAACGCCGCCACAGCAGCACCGACAGCAGCCAGCCCACCGCACAGACGGTCAGGCCGTTGACCTGGTTGCTCAGGCGCAGCACCGCATCGGGCTGCGCGACGGCCATCGCCAGCCAGAAGCTGGCGCCGGCCGCCAGGTAGAGCGGCAGCGAGCGCGTCGGCGGCAGCAGCATCAGCATGCCCGTCAGCAGGGCCGCGATCAGGAAGGGCGTGACATTCGGCGTCACCGCCTGGTCGATCGCCACCACCGTGATCGCAAAGCCCAGTGCGGCCACACAGCCGGCCAGCTCCACCGCCGCAGCCAGCCGGGTACCGGCCGTGATCCGCCCGCGGCGCTCCCAGCGCCAGGCCAGCACCAGCAGGGCGAGCAGCCCCAGCAGCAGCAGGGCCATCGCCGCATGCGCCCGCTGGATGCCGACCGCCCAGGCAGCCACAAGCCCCCCCCCCCCCCCCCCCCCCCCCCGCCGCCGGACCGCTCGGCCCCCGCCGCTCGGGCAGACCCGCCCCCCCGTCCGGCGACGGCGGCAGGCTCGACTCCTCCCAGGGGTCCACGCTCGGTCTTTCAGGGCACGTCGGCCGCGCAGACCGCTGCGGGCTGAGCCGGCCGCACGCTGGCCGGTGCCGGACGTGCCGCCAGCAAGGCCTGCTGCGCCTGCCATTGGAGCTGCCATCGGTCCCGCACCTGGCGGGGCTCGACCTCGCGCAGCCGGTGGTCGGACCAGAAGCGCCGCCAGGCCCGTGCCCCCGGCTGGCCGTTCCACAGTCCGAGCGCATGGCGCATCGCGGTGGGCCAGGGCGTGCCGGCCTCGTGCAGCCGCTGCAGGTGCTGCACCCAGGCGGCTTCGACCTGCTCGCGCGCATCGGCAGGGCCCTGCGCGCCGAAGAAGCGGGCATCCCAGCCGGCCATCTGCCAGGGCTCGTGATAGGCCTGCCGGCCCAGCATCACGCCGTCGACCTGCTGCAGGTGGGCGGCGATCTCGTCGTCGGTCTTCACGCCGCCGTTGAGCACGATGGTGAGTGCCGGGAAGTCGCGCTTGAGGCGGTAGACCACCTCGTAGCGCAGCGGCGGGATGTCACGGTTCTCCTTCGGGCTGAGACCCTGCAGCCAGGCGTTGCGGGCATGCACGATGAAGACCCGGCAGCCGGCTTCGGCCACCGCGCCGACGAAGTCGCAGACGAAGCCGTACGACTCGTCGCGGTCCAGGCCGATGCGGTGCTTGACCGTCACCGGCACGCGATCCTGCACCGCCTCCACCATGGCCCGCACTCCATCGGCCACGGTGCGCGGCTCGGCCATCAGGCAGGCCCCGAAGGCGCCGCGCTGCACCCGCTCGCTGGGGCAGCCGCAGTTCAGGTTGACCTCGTCGTAGCCCCAGTCCAGCGCCAGCTTGGCGCAGGTGGCCAGGTCGGCCGGCTCGCTGCCGCCCAGCTGCAGGGCCAGCGGGTGCTCCACCGCGTCGAAGTCCAGGTGCCGGCGCCGGTCGCCGTGGATCAGCGCGCCGGTGGTCACCATCTCGGTGTACAGGCGGGTGCGCCGCGTCAGCAGCCGGTGGAAGACCCGGCAGTGCCGGTCGGTCCAGTCGAGCATGGGTGCGACACTCAGGCGCCAGGATTCGGGGGAGAAGGCAGCTTCGGGGCTCATCGACGACAGGCGTTCAGGCCGGCGCGGCACGGGGCCGGCACGGCAAGGGTCTCCACCATAGCAGGCTGCCGGGCTCGGCTCCCCGGGGCCGACTTCCGCTAAGCTCGTCTGCCCTGGAAGGGTCCGAGGGGCCCGGGAGGAGAATGTCTTGATTTCCACGCTGTTTCCGCTCGGCGGGTGGCACTACCTGGCCGGCGGGCTGATCATCGGGCTGGGAGTGGCCCTGCTGTACCTGAGCACCGGCCGGCTGGCCGGCATGAGCTCGGTCTTCACGTCGACCTGGTCGTTCGTGTCGCGCCGGCCCTTCTTCCGGCAGGCCCGCTGGCTGGAAAGCCGCGTCTGGCGGCTGCAAATGGCGCTGGGGCTGGTGCTGGGGGCTGGGCTGTGGTGGCTCTGGCTGGGCCCCACCGAGCCGCTGTCCACCGAGGTGCCGGCCTGGCGTCTGCTGCTCGGCGGGCTGCTGGCCGGCTACGGCGCGCGCCTGTCGGGCGGCTGCACCTCGGGACACGGCATCTGCGGCATGGGCTCGCTGAAGCTGCCCTCGCTGCTGGCGGTGGGGGTGTTCATGGCCACCGGCTTCCTGACCGCACAGGTGCTGGCATGAAGCCGGCCGCCATGACGGTGATCGCCGGCGCGCTGTTCGGCTTCGGCCTGGCGCTGTCGGGCATGGTGCGCCCGGAGGTGGTGCTGTCCTTCCTGCTCGGCCAGGACCTGGGCCTGATGCTGGTGATGGGCGGTGCCGTCTCGGTGGCGCTGCTGGCCTACCAGCTCGCGCCCCGCTGGCGCCCTGCCCCGCTTTGGGCCGCCCGCTACGAGGCGCACGGCGCGCGCATGCAGCGCGACACCTTCGTCGGCGCGGCGCTGTTCGGCGTCGGCTGGGGCCTGTCGGGCGTGTGCCCCGGCCCGGCCATCGCCGGCCTGGGCACCGGCAACCTGGACATGCTCTGGGTGCTGCTGGGCCTGGCCCTGGGCGCCGGGCTGCAGGGCTGGCAGGCCTCGGCCGCGGTCGAGGCCCAGGCGGGCTGAGGCAGGCCGCCCCCCGGCCCGGCCGGCCCGGTCCGCCCGGCGTGGCCTCGGCCGGCATCGCCGGCAGGATCGTGACAGGCACGACGCCCCGAGGCGCACGATCCCTCAAGACGTGCAGCCACGCGTCGATAGACAGTCGATGCACTCTGTCAGAGCTCCGGCTGTCCTCTCGGCACGCGACGTGGCGAGCCGGCTCGCATGGTGCCGGGTCCTGCTGCGCCGGGTCCTGCAGTGGTTGCTCCTCTGCGCCGCGCTCGTCGGGCCGACCAGCGTCGCCCTGGCCTCGGGGGCGCCGCGCATCGCCGAGGTCCACCTCGGCGCGGATGCACCGCTGCGCGTGATCGCCGGCCAGGTGCAGGTGCTCGAGGATCCGCTGGGCACGCTCGACGATGTGCGCGCCCTGCAACAGCACGAGGGCTGGCGCACCCTGGCCGAGGACGCGATCCGGCTCGGCCCCTCGCGGTCGGACTTCTGGCTGCGGGTGCGGCTGATCAACAGCGGCCAAGACGGCGGGACCTTCGTGCTCGCGCTCGGCGCGATCCGGCAGGACCATGTGCGCTGGCGCGTGCTGGACCCGCAGGGGCGCCTCGAGTTCGAGCGCGACACCGGCGATCGGCTGCCGCGTGAAAGCCGCCCGATCGACTCGCCGGCCATGGCGCTGCCCCTGCAGCTGGCGGCCGGCGACTGGCGCGACGTGTACGTGCGCATCCGGGCCCATGACGGTCTGATCGAGCCGATGCCGGTGCAGGTGTCGGGCGAACAGGCCTTCCACCGCCAGGAGCGCGCCCATCTGGCCCTGCTGGCGCTGTACAGCGGCGCCCTGCTGTCGCTGCTGCTCTACAACTTCGTGCTGTACGCCTCGACGCGTCGGGTGGAGTTCGCTGCCTACGTCACCTACGGGGTGGGGCTGCTGCTGTGGAACCTGGCCTACTTCGGCGTCGGCTTCGAGTGGTTCTGGCGCGACGAGCCGGTGCTCAACCATCAGCTGCCGCTCGTCGGCGGCGCCATCGCGCATGCCGGGGCCTGGTGGTTCGTGCCGGCCTACCTGAGGCTGCACGAGCGTGCCGACCTGCGCGGCACGGTGCGGGCCTATCACCTTGCCGCCCTGGGGCATCTGGCCTGCGGCGCCCTGGCCCTGACCGATCGCTACACCCTGGCCACCTTCGGCGCCTTCGCGATCGGCCTGCCGATGCTGCTGTACACCCCCTGGCTGTCCTGGCGGCTGGCCCGCCAGGGCCAGCGCGAGGGGGTCTTCCTCGGCGTGGCCACCGCCGCGCCGGTGCTGGCCCTGGTGGTCTTCTATGTGCAGCTGTTCGGCTGGGCCACCTACAGCCCCTGGGGGCAGTACAGCATCCAGCTCGGCTCCTTCGTCGAGATGTGCCTGCTGGCGCTCGGTCTGGCCGATTCGATGAACACGCTGAAGGCGCAGAAGCTCGCTGCCGAGCAGCAGGCGCTGGCGGCCCAGCGAGCCCTGTCGAGCTCCCTGGAGCAGCAGGTCGGCGAGCGCACCCTGGCCCTCGAACACGCCAACCGGCGGCTCGGGCAGCTGGCGGTGACCGACGAACTCACCGGTGCGTTCAACCGGCGCCGCTTCAACGAGGTCCTCGGCGCCGCCACTGCGGCGCAGGCGTCGCGCTGCGCCTGGGCCCTGGCGATGTTCGACCTGGACCACTTCAAGCGCTACAACGACCACTACGGCCACCTGGCCGGCGACCAGGTGCTGCGCCGCGTGGCGCAGGCCGTCGGCACGGCGCTGGGCTCGCGCGGCGAACTCTTCCGCCTGGGCGGCGAGGAGTTCGCCGTGCTCTTTGCCAGCGACGGCCCGGACGAAGCCGCGGCGCTCGCGCAGGTGCTCTGCGAGGCGATCCGGGCTCTGGCGATCCCGCATGCGGCCAGTCCGATCGGCCGGGTCAGCGCCAGCTTCGGCGTGCAGCACACCGACGCCGCGGCCGCAGCGTCGAGCGCCGACGCCGTCTACGCCGCGGCCGACGCAGCGCTCTACGCGGCCAAGTCGCAGGGGCGCGACCGGGTGGTGCTGCTCACGGCAAGCGCTGCCGCCGCAACCGCCTCGACCGATCACGACAGCGGCACGCCGGCCCCACGCACGGAGCACGGCCGGCCCGGCCCGGCCGGCCGGATGCCGGCGGCGGCGCTGCCCGGTGGATCGAGGGCGGCGGCCTGACGCGGTCGCGGCAGTTCCACGCGGCGCCGTGCACTAAGCTGGCGCCATGTCTTCCACCCCGACGCCGGCTGCGACGCCACCCGCAGTGCCCCCGGCCCTGCTGCTCAACCTGCTCGGCCAGCTCGCCTTCGGTCTGCTGGCCATGACGATCTGCCTGCCCTCGATGCAGGAGTGGGGGTCGATCTTCGGCGTCGGTCAGCCCGCGGTGCAGCTGACCTTCAGCGCCTATGTGCTGACCTACGGCGCGCTGCAGCTCGCCTACGGGCCGATGTCCGACCGGCTGGGACGCCGGCGGGTGCTGCTGGCCGGGCTGGCCATCGCCGCGGCGGGCTCGCTGGGGGCCGCCCTGGCCCCCTCGCTGGCCTGGCTGGTGGCGGCGCGCGCGCTGCAGGGTGCCGGCGCGGCCGCCGGCATGGTGGTGGGCCGGGCGCTGGTGCAGGATCTCTTCGAGGGGCCGCAGCGCACCCGGGTGATGGCCTGGATCGGCATGACGATGGGCCTGTGCCCGCCGCTGGCGACCCTGCTGGGCGGCCAGCTGCACGTGCACCTGGGCTGGCGCGCCGGCTTCGTGCTGATGGCCCTGCTGGCGCTGCTGTTGTGGCTGGCCGCCTGGCGCGGCCTGCCCGGCCCGTCGAAGAGTGCCCGCCCGCCTGCCGGTCCCTGGCTGACCACGATGCGCAGCGCCTATGCGCAGCTGCTGCTGCGCACGCCCGGCTTCCTGCCCTTCGTGGCCATCCTGGCCATGGCCACCGCCACCTTCTACGCCTTCCTGGGCGGCGCACCGGTGGTGCTGGGCCGGCTCGGGGTCGGGCCGGCCGAACTGGGCCTGTACATCATGTGCGTGCCGATGGCCTACATCGGCGGCAACTACCTCACCACGCGGCTGGTGCAGCGCCACGGCGAGCGCCCGATGATGGCCGTCGGGCAGGCGTTCACGCTGGCGGGCATCGCCGCCATGCTCGCCCTGGGACTGGCGGGCTGGCAGCATCCGCTGGCCTTCTCGCTGCCGCTGCTGTTGCTGGGACTCGGCCACGGGCTGCTGGTGCCGCCGGCCCTGGCCGGCACGGTGGGCCTGCAGCCGGCGCTGGCCGGTGCCGCCGCGGCAGTGGCCGGCCTGGCCCAGCAGCTCTGCGGTGCCTTCGGCGGCTATGCCGTGGGCCTGCTGCCCGGCCAGGGGGTGCCGCCGCTGGGCGCCCTGATGCTCGCCCTGGCCTTGGCCGGCGCCCTGGCGCAGGCGGCCCTGCCGCGCCGCACGGCTCGTTAGCCGGGCGGTCGATCACCCGCGCCACCGGGGGCTGCCGCCTCCCCGGCCGGCGCAGGTGCGGGCGGGACCGTCACGGCTGCCGGCCGCGGCGGCGCCCAGCGCTGCAGCAACGCCCACAGCGCCTCGGGCTCGAAGGGCTTGGCGATGTGGTCGTTCATGCCGGCCTCCAGGCAGCGCAGGCGGTCCTGCGCCAGGGCATTGGCCGTCATCGCGATCACCGGCAGACCGGCCAGCGCGGGCTGCGCACGGATGGCCCGGGTGGCGCTCAGCCCGTCCATCACCGGCATCTGCATGTCCATCAGCACCAGGTCGCAGGGCTGGCGGGCCAGCCGCTCGAGGGCCTGCGCGCCGTCGTCGACGACATCGACGCAGCAGCCGGCACTGCCGAGCAGCTCGCGGGCCACCTCCTGGTTGAGGACGTTGTCCTCCACCACCAGCACCCGCAGACCGGCAAGATCCGGCGGGCGAACATCGATTTCGGCGGACGAACCGGGCTGCGCGGCGGGCGGGGGCAGCCCGCGGCCGAACGGCAGCGTGAACGAGAAGACACTGCCCACGCCGGGTTCGCTGGCCACACCGATCTCGCCGCCCATCGCCTCGACCAGCCGGCGCGAGATCGCCAGGCCCAGGCCGGTACCGCCGTAGCGCCGGGTGATCGAGCTGTCGACCTGGTGGAAGCGCTGGAACAGCCCCGGCAGGTCCCGGGCCTCGATGCCGATGCCGCTGTCGCGCACCTCGAAGCGCAGCCAGACCCGCTCGCCTTCCTGACGCAGCGGCGCCACCGAGATCACCACCGCGCCGCGCTCGGTGAACTTGACCGCATTGGCCCCGAGGTTGAGCAGCACCTGCTCGAGGCGCAGCACATCGCCCACCAGCCAGCGCGGCAGGTCCTCGGCCAGTTCCACCCGCAGGTCCAGGGCCTTGGCGCGCGCGCGCTCGCCGAGCAGGGCGGTCACCCGCCCGATTGCCGGGCCGATCTCGAAGCCGATAGGGTCCAGCTTGAGCTCGCCGGCCTCGAGCCGGGAGAAATCTAGAATGTCGTCGATGAGTCGCTGCAGGTGCCGGCTGGCATCGCGGATCTTGCCGAGGTAGTCGCGCTGGGCGGGCGGCGGATCGGCCCGCAGGGCCAGGTGCGTCATGCCGACGATGGCATTCATCGGCGTGCGGATCTCGTGGCTCATGTTGGCCAGGAAGGCCGACTTCGCCCGCACCGCCGCCTCGGCCGCGTCGCGCGCCTGCACCAGCGAGGCGTTGGCCGAGGCGAGGTCGGCGGTGCGCTGCGCCACCAGCTGCTCGAGGTGGTCGCGATGCCGGGCCAGCTCGGCCTCGATGCGACGGCGCTCGTCGATCTCCGCGCGCAGGCGGACATTGGACGCCTCCAGTTCCGCCTCGGCCTGACGACGCTGCCGGTTCTCGCCCTCGAGCCGGCCAAGCGACTGCACCAGCCGCTCGAACAGCATCGCCAGCGGCCCCAGATTGGCCAGCATGCCGATCGCCGCCGCCGTGATCTGGGCGCCCGGAGGCGTCGGAAAGAAGATCGGCAGCGGCAGGCCCTGCTGCCGGCCGAGCTGTACCGCCGTCGCGGCGATCAGATACAGCAGCGCCGCACCGAGCGCAGGGCGCGGACCGCACACCGCGGCGTAGGCGGGCAGCACGGTCATCATCATCATCGTGGGGGCCGTCAGCTGGGCCGACAGCGCCATGATCGGCAACGTGAAGGCCACCACGAACAGCGCGTACAGGTGCATGGCCAGCACATGCCGGCCGCGCAGCGCCAGCGCCCGGGCCGACCAGGTGACGCCGGCGATGGACAGGAAGATGACGGTCACCGCCTCCTTGCGCACCCAGAAGGGCCAGCCGGCCACGACGGCGAGCAGGGCCATCACCGTCAGTACGTTGAGCAGCGCGAGGACCACCTGCCGGCTGGGATCGAAGGCTCCGGCGGCGCCGCTGCCGGGCACCGGGCGCACCACCCCGGTGACGAAGTCCCGCAGCGCCTGCAGGCTGCCGCCCCAGGCGGATGGCTCGCGCTGCGCTTGTTCGTGCATCGGTTCCTCCTCGGGCCGCCGCCGCGTGCGATCCGCGCGGCATGTCACCCGGAGATGCTGGCAGAGCCACCGCCGCGCGACGACTCGGGCGGCCATCGCAGAGCCCGCCCCCTTGACCTCGCGCAGCACCCGCGACCTGCCCGCAGGCCCGTGCCCGGCGCGCGCGGTCCAGCCCCTGCGGGCGAGCGCCCGCAGCCGGATCGTTCAGGCGCCGACCGGCCGCTGGCGCTGCCGCAGCGCGATCAGCTCGTTGCCGAGCAGGGCGGCCAGCACCAGCGCACCCCCGGTGAGTGCGCCCTGGCCCGGCGCTTCGCCGGCGCCCCACCAGGCCCAGAGCACGCCGAAGATGACCTCCAGCAGGCCGAGCAGCGAGATCTCCGGCGCCGGCAGCACCCGGGTCAGGCCGACCACCAGCAGGCAGGGCACGGCCAGCTGGAACACGCCCAGTCCGGCCAGCAGAACCAGATCGTGCCCGGAGGCCTGCAGCGGCCAGGCCAGCGGCAGCGTCGCCAGCGAGGAGAGCAGCGCGCCCACCAGCACCGCCGGCAGCATGTCCGGCGTGGCGGGGGTCTCGCCGCCCAGACTGTCGTCCGGGTCGACGCGCCGGTGCAGCGCGTGCTGCATCACGGTGAAGTTGACCGCCGCGGCCAGCGGCACCGCCAGCGCCACGGCCATGCCGGCCAGGCTGCGCGCGTCGGCTGCCTGCACCTCGTGGCCGAACATCCAGGCAATGCCCACCCCGGCCAGCCCGATGGCCACCCAGGTGCGCAGCGGCAGCCGGTGGCCCAGGAACAGTCGGGCCAGCAGTGCCGTCAGCAGGGGGCCGATGGACATCGTGACCAGCACGTTGGCCACCGAGGTCAGCGTCAGCGCCAGCATGAAGGCGGTGAACATGACCGCCCAGCACAGCCCGGACAGCCAGAGCACCGGCGGCGCCTCACGCAGACTGCGCCACAGCGCACCGCCCCGCATGACGCCGAGCACGACCAGCAGGGCCAGCGCATTGAAGGCGCTGCGCCAGAAGGTCACCTCGAAGCCGCGCGCAGCCTCCAGGTGACGCGACACCACCCCCGCGCTGCTCCACAGCAGCGTGACCAGCACCATCAGGGCGACGGCGCGGGCGTGCCGCGCGCCGTTCATGCGTTCTCGCGGGCGGCGCGCTTGCGCTCGTGTTCCACCAGGTGGCGCTTGCGCAGGCGGATGCTCTTGGGCGTGATCTCCACCAGCTCGTCGTCGTCGATGAAGTCCACGCCGTATTCCAGCGTGAGGTCGATCGGCGGGGTGATCTTGATCGCGTCCTCCTTGCCGCTGACACGGAAGTTGGTCAGCTGCTTGGTGCGGGTCGCATTGACCACCAGGTCGTTGTCGCGGCTGTGGATGCCCACGATCATGCCTTCGTAGACCGGGTCGTTGGGCTTGACGAACATGCGGCCACGGTCGTCGAGCTTGCCCAGCGCGTAGGTGAAGATCTCGCCATCGTCCATCGAGATCAGCACGCCGTTCTTGCGCCCGCCGATCTCGCCCTTGTGCGGCTCGTAGCCGTCGAAGATCGACGAGATCAGGCCCGAGCCGCGGGTCAGGTTCATGAACTCGTTGGAGAAGCCGATCAGGCCGCGCGCCGGGATGCGGTACTCGAGGCGCACGCGGCCGTGGCCGTCGGGCTCCATGTTCACCAGATCGCCCTTGCGCAGGCCCAGCGCCTGCATCACGCCGCCCTGGTGCTGCTCCTCGACGTCGGCCGTGACCATCTCCATCGGCTCGCACTTGACGCCGTCGATCTCCCTGAACATCACGCGCGGCTTGGAGACGGCCAGCTCGTAGCCCTCGCGGCGCATGTTCTCCAGCAGGATGGTCAGGTGCAGTTCACCGCGGCCGCAGACCTCGAAGACGCCGTCCTCGTCGGTCTCCTTGACGCGCAGCGCGACGTTGCTCTGCAGTTCCTTCTGCAGGCGGTCCCAGATCTGGCGGCTGGTCACGAACTTGCCTTCGCGGCCAGCCAGCGGGCTGGTGTTGACGCAGAAGTTCATCGTCAGCGTCGGCTCGTCGACCTTCAGCATCGGCAGCGGCGCCGGGTTGGCCAGGTCGGTCAGCGTCACGCCGATGCCGATGTCGGCGATGCCGTTGATCAGCACGATCTCGCCCGGGCCGGCCTCCGGGGTCTGCATGCGGTCCAGGCCCTGGAAGGTCAGCACCTGGTTGATGCGGCCCTTGAAGCTCTTGCCTTCGGGGCCTTCGCAGACCAGCACGTCCATGCCCGGCTTGAGGGTGCCCTGGTTGACACGGCCCACGCCGATGCGGCCGACGAAGCTGGAGAAGTCCAGCGCCGAGATCTGCAGCTGCAGCGGTGCCGTCGGGTCACCGGCGTGCGCCGGCACGTGCTTCAGGATGGTGTCGAACAGCGCCGACATGTCCGGCCCCCACTGCTCGCCCGGCGCGCCCTCTTCCAGCGAGGACCAGCCGTTGATGCCCGAGGCATAGACCACCGGAAAGTCCAGCTGCTCGTCGGTCGCGCCCAGCTTGTCGAACAGGTCGAAGGCGGCGTTGACCACCTTGTCGCAGTTCGCGCCCGGCTTGTCGACCTTGTTGACCACCACGATCGGCTTGAGGCCCAGGGCCAGCGCCTTCTTGGTCACGAAGCGGGTCTGCGGCATCGGGCCTTCCTGGGCATCGATCAGCAGCACCACGCCATCGACCATCGACAGCGCACGCTCGACCTCGCCGCCGAAGTCCGCGTGTCCGGGCGTGTCGACGATGTTGATGTGCGTGCCCTGCCAGGTCACCGCGCAGTTCTTGGCCAGGATGGTGATGCCGCGCTCACGTTCGATGGCGTTGCTGTCCATCACGGTGTCGACGACCTTCTCGTGTTCGGCGAAGGTGCCGCTCTGGCGCAGCAGCTGGTCGACCATGGTGGTCTTGCCGTGGTCGACGTGGGCGATGATGGCGATGTTGCGGATGGGCTTGCTCATGATGCTCGGGGGTGGGCCTGTTCGGAGGATCCGGGCCGGGGTGTTCAGATGGGGGCGGCGGCGCTGCGGGCCGCGGCACGGTTCAGGGCGGCCTGGGCCGCGAGCAGCTGGGCTTCGACCTCGACCGGACTGAGCAGGCGGTCGGCGATCAGCTCGCCGCCCTTCAGGTGGGCGCTGCCCAGGAAGGCATGTCCGCCCGGGCCGTAGACGCGCAGGTGCGCCGCATCGGGCTGGTCGAGCCGCCGACGCGCACCGGACAGGAACCGCCCGGCCTCGGCCAGGCTCAGCTCCACGCGCGGCCAGTCGGCCAGCAGCACGTCGGGCGCACGCAGGCGTGCGAGGCGTTCCTCGTCGTCCATCGCCAGCAGCGCGTCCAGCGACACCGCCTCGGCCAGTGACAGCGGTCCGGCCGAGGTGCGCACCAGCCCGGCCAGGTGGGCGCCGCAGCCCAGCCGCTCGCCGAGGTCCTCGGCCAGCGTGCGGATGTAGGTGCCCTTGCTGCAGCGCACATCGATCACCAGGGTGTCGGGCTGCTCAGCCTGCCAGGCCACGATGTGAATCGCGTGAATCGTCACCCGGCGCGGCTGGCGCTCGACGGTCTGCCCGGCCCGGGCGTACTCGTACAGCGCACGGCCCTGCACCTTCAGCGCCGAGTGCATCGGCGGCAGCTGCTCGATTTCGCCGGTCAGCGCCGCGCAGGCCGCCTCGATCGCGGCGCGGTCGGTCTGCACCGGGCGCTCCTCGATCACCTGGCCCTCGCGGTCGCCGCCCTCGGTGCGCTGGCCCAGCCGCAAGGTGGCCCGGTAGGCCTTGTCGGCCTCCAGGCTGACCTGGCTGAACTTGGTCGCACCGCCGAAGCACAGCGGCAGCAGCCCGGTGGCCAGCGGGTCGAGCGTGCCGGTGTGGCCGGCCTTCTCGGCGCGCAGCAGGTTCTTGACCTTCTGCAGCGCATCGTTGCTGGTCCAGCCCAGCGGCTTGTCCAGCAGCAGCACGCCGTGCAGGGCGCGCCGCGGCAGGCGCACGCGCGCGGCGGCGTCGGCAGGCTTGTGTTCCATGCGGGCCGGCGCGGCAGCGTCGGCGGCGGTCGTCGTGTCGACGGACATGATGCGGCTCAGTCCTCGCCGTCCTTGGCCCGGCTGGCGTTGGCCTGGAGGATCAGCGCGTTCAGGTCGGCCGCACGCTCGGTGGTGCGGTCGAAATGGAAATGCAGCGTCGGCACGGTGTGGATCTGCAGGCGCTTGAACAGGCCGTTGCGCAGGAAGCCGGCGGCCTCGTTCAGGGCCAGCTCGCTCTCGGCCGCGTCGCCGACCAGCACCGAGAAGAAGATCTTGGCATGGGCGTAATCCGGCGTGACGTCCACGCCACTGATCGTCACCATGCCGATGCGCGGATCCTTCAGCTCGCGGATCAGCTCGGCCACATCGCGCTGGATCTGGTCGGCCACGCGAAAGCTGCGGTTGGGGGTGGCTCGCTTGTGTCGCATGAGGTTCCTTCAAACAACGAGCCCCGCCAAGGCGGGGCTCCCGAAGCTCCTATCGAGCCGCGTGCGCGGATCCGGCTCTGCCGGTCCGCTGCACGAGCCCCGTCGGGGGACAGCGACCCGCAGGAGCGTGGGGGCTCACAGGGTGCGGGCCACTTCCTTGATCTCGAAGAACTCGAGCTGGTCGCCCTCGGCGATGTCGGTGTAGTTCTTGAGCTTGATGCCGCATTCGAAGCCTTCCTTGACTTCCTTGACATCGTCCTTGAGACGGCGGACCGATTCGACCTCGCCGGTGTAGATGACGATGTTCTCGCGCAGCAGGCGGAAGCGGCAGTTGCGGCGCACCAGGCCCGACGTGACCATCGAGCCGGCAATGGTGCCGATCTTGGTCGCCACGAAGACCTGACGGATCTCGGCCGTGCCGATGGCCTCCTCGCGCTGCTCCGGTGCCAGCATCCCCGACATGGCCGCCTTGATCTCGTCGACCGCGTCGTAAATGATGTTGTAGTACCGGATGTCGACGCCGTTGCCCTCGGCGAGCTTGCGGGCATTCGCGTCGGCGCGGGTGTTGAAGCCGATGACGATCGCCTTGGAGGCCAGCGCCAGGTTGATGTCCGACTCGCTGATGCCGCCCACCGCCGCGTGCACGATCTGCACCTTGACCTCGTCGGTCGAGAGCTTGAGCAGCGAGGAAGCCAGCGCCTCCTGCGAGCCCTGCACGTCGGCCTTGATGATCAGCGGCAGGGTCTGGACGTTGCCCTGACCCATCGACTCGAACACGCTCTCCAGGTTCGCGGCCTGGCGCTTGTTCAGCGTCACTTCGCGGTACTTGCCCTGGCGGAAGGTGGCGATTTCACGGGCGCGCCGCTCGTCGGCCAGCACCATGAACTCGTCGCCGGCCTGCGGCACTTCGGTGAGACCCTGGATCTCCACGGGGATCGACGGCCCGGCCTCCTGGCAGGGCTTGCCGTCCTCGTCGAGCATGGCGCGCACCCGGCCGAAGCTCTGGCCGGCCAGCACCGCGTCGCCGCGCTTGAGCGTGCCGGACTGCACCAGCACCGTGGCCACCGGGCCGCGGCCCTTGTCCAGGCGGGCTTCGATCACCAGGCCCTTGGCCAGCGCATCCACCGGCGCCTTCAGCTCCAGCACCTCGGCCTGCAGCAGCACCTGCTCGAGCAGCGCGTCGATACCGGCTCCCGTCTTGGCCGACACCGGGCAGAACGGCGAGTCGCCGCCGAACTCTTCGGGCACCACGCCCTCGGCCACCAGCTCGCTGCGCACGCGCTCGAGGTTGGAGTCGGGCTTGTCGATCTTGTTGATCGCCACCACCAGCGGCACCTCGGCGGCCTTCGCGTGGGCGATGGCTTCCTTGGTCTGCGGCATCACGCCGTCGTCGGCCGCCACCACCAGGATGACGATGTCGGTGGCCTTGGCACCGCGGGCCCGCATGGCCGTGAAGGCCTCGTGACCCGGGGTGTCGAGGAAGGTGATCACGCCGCGCGGCGTCTCGACGTGGTAGGCGCCGATGTGCTGCGTGATGCCGCCGGCCTCGCCCGCGGCCACACGGGCGCGACGGATGTAGTCCAGCAGCGAGGTCTTGCCGTGGTCGACGTGGCCCATCACGGTCACCACCGGCGGGCGCTGGATCGACTCGCCGGACTCCTGCGCCGCATGTTCTTCCAGCAGGAAGGCATCCGGGTCGTCCAGCTTGGCCGCCAGCGCCTTGTGGCCCATTTCCTCGACCACGATCATGGCCGTTTCCTGGTCCAGCTGCTGGTTGATGGTGACCATCTGGCCCAGCTTCATCAGCTGCTTGATCACCTCGGAGGCCTTGACCGACATCTTGTGGGCCAGATCGGCCACCGAGATGGTCTCGGGCACATGCACCTCGTAGACCTGCTGCTCGACCGGCGCCGAGAAGGTCGAACCGCCGTCGCCGCGCTCGCCGCGACGTCCGCCCCGACCGCCCGCCGGCGCACGCCAGCCACCACGGGAGGTGTCCGGGCCGCGCCCCTTCGGCGCCCCGGCGCCCTTCTTCTTGGCATCGTCGGCCCAGCTGGACGACAGCTTCTCGGACTTGACCGACTTCTTGTCGCCCGGCTTGGCACCCGCCGGCGCCGGCGCGCCTGCGGCCGTCTTCGGCTTGTGGATGGTGCCCTTGATGCCGTCCTTGGCCGGCGCGCCCGGCGCCGCGGCAGCCGCCGGCTTGGGCTCCTCGGGCTTCTTGGCGGTCAGCACCTTCTTCGGCGCGGCCATCATGGCGCGGATCGCCGCGGCCTCGGCCTCGGCGGCCTTGCGGCGGCGCTCCAGGTCGGCCTGCTTCTGGGCCTCGCCGGCGGCGATGTCGGCCGCCTTGACCACCCGCAGGCCCGAAGCCGGACCCGGGCCGGCCGGTGCGGCCGGGGCCCGGGCGACGACGGGCGTCGGCGCGGGAGCCGGCGCCGCGCCACGCGGCGGCACGGGAATCGGGGCGGGCGCGGGAGCGGGCTCGCTCGCGGCCGGGGTGGCCGCCGCGGCAGGCGCGGTCGACTCGGTCGCGGCCTTCACCTCGACCGTCGCAGCCGCGGCCGCAGCCGGAGTCGGCACAGGCGCCTGGGCAGACGCCGCAGCCGCAGCCGCTGCTGCCGCGGTGGCAGCCGGGTTGTTGCGCGACATGGCATTGCGGCGCGAAGCCTCCAGCGCGGCAGCCTCGGCCATCGCAGCGGCACGCCGCTGGGCAGGGCCGCTCTGCTCGGCCGCGGCACGGGCTGCGGCCTGTTCGGCGGCAGCGGCCGCAGCGGCGCGCTGAGCCTCTTCGGCAGCAGCCCGTTCGGCGGCCTCGCGCTCGGCCCGCTCACGCGCCTCGCGCGCCTCGCGCTCGGCCCGTTCGGCGCGCTCACGCTCCTCGGCCGCACGCCGCTCGGCCGCAGCCTGCTCTTCCTGACGCAGCCGCTCGGCCTCCAGACGGGCCTCCTCCTCGCGACGGGCCAGTTCAGCCTGCTCGGCGTCCTCTTCGGTCATCGAGGCTGCACCGCCGGCCAGATCGTCGCGCTTGACGAAGACGCGCTTCTTGCGCACCTCCACCTGGATCGTGCGGGCCTTGCCGGAGGCGTCGGCCTGCTTGATCTCGCTGGTGGACTTCTTCGTCAGCGTGATCTTCTTGCGGTCCGAGGACTGCGTGCCATGCGACACGCGCAGGAAAGCCAGCAGCTTTTCCTTGTCCGCATCGGTGAGCGCGTCGCCGGCCGACGCCTTGCTCACGCCTGCATGTTGAAGTTGCTCGAGCAGCGTCGATGCCGGGCGATTCAGCTCGGCAGCGAACTGGGCAACGGTGGTCACAGCCATGTCTTCTATTCCTTGCGACGTGCGTGCGAGGGGTCAGCTCTCGGTCGGGGCGGTCAGTCTTGCAGCGACGGGTCAGGCGGTGAACCAGTGTTCACGCGCCTTCATGATCAGGGCCTTGGCGGCGGCTTCGTCGACACCGGTCATCTCGGTCAACTCGTCCACCGCCAGATCGGCCAGATCGTCGCGGGTATGGATGCCGCCTTCGGCCAGCTTCGCGATCAGCTCGGAGGTCAGCCCCTCCAGATCGCGCAGGTCCTGCGACACCTCGTCGACGCGCTCCTCCCTGGCGATTTCCATCGTCAGCAGCACGTCCTTGGCGCGATTGCGCAGCTCGTGAACCGTATCCTCGTCGAAGGACTCGATCTCGAGCATCTCCTGAAGCGGCACGTAGGCCACTTCCTCCAGGCTGGTGAAGCCCTCGGCGATGAGGATGTCGGCGACCTCCTCGTCCACATCGAGCTTCTCGACGAAGAGCTTGCGGATCGCATCGCTCTCGACGGCCTGCTTGGCGGCCGATTCCTCGGCCGTCATGATGTTGATCTTCCAGCCGGTCAGCTCCGAGGCCAGGCGCACGTTCTGCCCGCCGCGGCCGATGGCGATGGCGAGGTTCTCCTCGTCGACCACCACGTCCATCGCGTGCTTCTCCTCGTCGACGACGATGGACTGCACGTTCGCCGGCGCCAGCGCGCCGATGACGAACTGCGCCGGGTCCTCCGACCACAGCACGATGTCCACGCGCTCGCCGGCCAGCTCGTTGGTCACGGCATTGACCCGCGAGCCGCGCACGCCCACGCAGGTGCCGATCGGGTCGACCCGCTTGTCGTACGAGACCACCGCAATCTTGGCGCGGCTGCCAGGATCCCGCGCGCAGCTCTTGATCTCCAGCAGGCTCTGCTCGATCTCGGGCACCTCCTGGCGGAACAGTTCGACCATGAACTCGGGCGCCGAGCGCGACAGCACGATCTGCGGTCCGCGCAGGGTCGGGTCGACCTCCATGATCATCGCCCGCACGCGGTCGCCGCTGCGCAGGTTTTCCTTGGGGATCAGCTCGCTGCGCTTCAGGCGCCCTTCGACCCGGCCGCTCTCGATGATCAGGTCGCCCTTGTCCAGGCGCTTGACCGTGCCGGAGAAGATCTTGTCGCCACGCGAAAGGAAATCGTTGAGCAGCGTCTCGCGCTCGGCATCACGGATCTTCTGCAGGATGACCTGCTTGGCCGCCTGGGCGCCGATGCGCCCGATCGGCACGGACTCGACCGGCTCCTCGAGGTAGTCACCCACCTCGATGTCGTCGATCTGCTCCTTGGCCTCGAAGTGCAGGATCTCCGCCTCGGGCTGCTGCAGGCCGGCCTCGTCGGGCACCACGTGCCAGCGCCGGAAGGTCTCGTACACACCGGTCTCGCGGTCGATGGCCACACGGATGTCGACCTCGCCCTCGTAGAGCTTCTTCGTCGCGGAGGCCAGCGCCGACTCGACGGCACCGAACACCACCTCGCGATCGACATTCTTCTCGCGCGAGATCGCGTCCACCAGCATCAACAGTTCGCGGTTCATTCTTCGTGACCTCCGGATTCCTTCGACCCGTGCGCAGAAGGCAGCCCAGCCTGATCGGCCGCTGCCTGCGCATCCGGGCGCCTGCGCCCCCGCTTGAAGTCCACGACCGGCACCAGCCGGGTCTCGCGGACCTCGTCGAGCACAAAACCCAACACCTTGTCTTCCTGGCCGTCGCGAAACACCAGCTCGAAGCCCGGCGCGGCCGCAGGCGACCCGGCCTCGGCACCCGCCTCGACCGACACCTGCTGCAGCACGCCACGGTATTTCTTGCGCCCCTGGAAGGGACGCTTGAGCGTCAGCTCGATCTCGGCACCGGCGAAGCGGACGAAGTCGGCCTCCTTGCGCAGCGGCCGATCCAGACCCGGGGAAGACACCTCGAGGCGCGCATATTCGCAGCCCTCGACCTCGAGCACATACTGCAACTGGCGCGTCACCAGCTCGCAGTCGTCGACGGTGACATGCTCACCCTCACCGGAGGGATACTGCCGACCCGGCAGGCGGTCGATGAAAACGGACAACAAGCCCCCCGCACTGCGCCCACAGTCGACGAGCTCGTAGCCCATCCCGGTCACAGTACGTTCCACAGCCAGCTGCCAACTCATCGACGCGCATTCCCCTCAGGCAAGACACCAGTACAAACGGCAGCCTGAGCGACGCCAGCAGATTCAGGTTGCCGACTGCCGTCGACTCCCTGCCTCGCCACGCCCAAAGGCTGCCGCAGCTCCCCGTTCACCGCTTCGTCACGTGGGTGGCGCAAGCCCGCCGAAGCAGACCCGCATGGAGCCCCACGAACGCAAGACGACGTCCGAGCAAAAAAAATGGGCTGGTGAAAACCGCCCATTCAGCGACTAACGAAACCGCTATTATGCCGCATTTCGCCTTTGCGGTACAAGAAGGCGCGTCGCCGCAACAACAGGTGCCTCCCGGCCCACCGCCCTCCCCCTCTGCCCATGGCCTTCGACATCGAGAAGTTGCAGCTTGCCCCCGCGTATCGGGCTGTGTCGGACGACCTGCGGCGGCGCATCGTCGACGGCAGTCTGCAGCAGGGCGACGTGCTGCCCACGGAGACCGAGCTGGCCAGCCGCTTCGGTGTCCACCGTTCGACGATCCGCGAGGGCCTGCGCCAGCTCGAACAGGAAGGCCTGCTGCGCCGCGACGGCAAGCGGCTGCTGGTGTCCATGCCGCGCCAGAGCGATCTGGCCAGCACGGCCGAGCGGGCGCTGCGGCTGCGCCAGGTGAGCTTCCGTGATGTCTGGGAGGTTGCCTCGGCGCTCGAGCCTCTGTGCGCCGCCCTGGCGGCGGCGCAGATCACCGACGCGGAGCTCGAGGCGCTGCAACGGGCGCTGGCGCGCACCGAGGCCGTCGTGGCCGCCGGGGCCTCGCCGGTGGAGGCCGACATCACCTTCCTCGACGGCGTGGCCGCCGCCACACACAACCAGGCCCTGCTGCTCGCCCGGGGACCGGTGAGTCTGCTCATGCACGCCGGCTACGCGGCCATCGCGCCGAAGCTGCCGCAGTCCGGTGCCCGGCTGCTCGACGTGCACCGGCAGTTGCTGCAGGCGCTGCAGCGGCGCGACGCCGGCACGGCCGAGGCCGTGGCACGGCGCCACATGCAGGACTACCGGCGCGGCTGCGAAGTGGCAGGGCTGGACATGGACCAGCCGATTCCACCGGCGCGCTGACCCTGCAGAAGGAGGCCGCCGCCCCCGGGAAAGCCCCGACGACCCGGGCCTTCTCTTGGTTCGATTTTCAGTCCGACAATAGGACAGTGCGACCCAAGCCAGGGACGCTCCGACGCGAACAAGGAGACCGACATGCCCCCACTCCCAACCCCCTCCCCCCGGCGCCGCCTGCATCGGGCCCTGCTCGCCGCCGCCCTGCTGGCCGCCCTGCCGTTCGGTACCTCGGCCCAGCCGGGCGCACCGGCGCGCCTGCTGGTCGGTTTCCCGGCCGGTGGCTCCTTCGATGCCATCGCCCGCCTGCTGGCCAGGAAGCTCGAGGACGAGCTGAAGCGTCCGGTGATGGTCGACAACAAGCCCGGCGCGGGCGGCCGGCTTGCCGTGGATGCGCTGAAGGCCGCGCCCGGCGACGGCAGCGTCGTCATGCTCGGCCCGGACGCGCTCACCGCGCTGTACCCCTTTACCTTCCGCAAGCTGAGCTACGACCCGTTGCGCGACCTGGTGCCGATCGGCACCGTGAGCGAGTTTCCCTTCGCGATGGCGGCAGGCTCCGACCCCGCCGTGAAGACGCTGGCCGAGTATTTGGCCTGGGCCAGGCAGAACCCGCAGAAGGCCAACTACGGCATCCCGGCGCGCGGAGCTCCGCACCACTTCTTCGGCATGCTGCTGGGCAACACCATCGGCGTGAGGATGGAGGACGTGCCCTTCCAGGGCAGTGCGCCGATGATCGTCGGGCTGATCGGCGGCCAGATCAGCGCGGGCATCGACGTCATGACCAGCCTGACCGAACAGCACCGTGCCGGCAAGCTGCGCGTACTGGCGGTGTCCTCGCCACAGCGCGCGCCGCAGCTGCCGGACGTGCCGACCTTCGCGGAGCAGGGTTACCCGGCCATCACGGGCATGGGCTTCAACGCCCTCTACGCGCCCGCGGGCACGCCGCCGGCGGTGACCGGCCTGTGGAACCAGGCGCTGGCCAAGGTCGTCAGGCTGCCGGAGGTGCGCGAGCGTCTGGCCACCCTGGGCTTCCTGCCGGTGGGTGGCAGCATCGAGGAGCTGGTGTCACGCCAGACCGCAGCGGCGAAACGCTGGGAGCCGGTCATCAAGGCCTCCGGCTTCACGGCCGATTGAGGCGATGACCGTCCACACCGGCGCCCCTCCCGGCCAGGTGCGGGCAGGCGGGCTCGACCTGGACGCGCTGCGTCCCTGGCTGAGTCGGCACCTGCCGGGATTCGAGTCCGCCCGCGGCGCGCTGCAGGCCACGCGCGTGCTCGGTGGTCAGTCCAATCCCACCTGGATCCTGCGCGCAGGCCCGGGTGGACCGGGCTGCACCTGGGTGCTGCGCGCCAAGCCGGGCCCTGCCGCGGGGCTGCTGCCCTCGGCCCATGCGATCGAGCGCGAGTTCGCGGTGATGCGCGCCCTGGCCGACACCGACGTGCCCGTGCCGGCCGTGCATGCGCTGTGCGAGGACGAGTCGGTGCTCGGCGCGGCCTTCTACGTGATGGACTTCGTCGAGGGCCGCATCTTCCGCGAGGCCGCCCTGCCCGGCGTGTCGACCGGCGAGCGCGCCGCGATCCACGACGAGGCCAACCGCGTCATCGTCGCGCTGCACAGGGCCGACTGGCGCGCGCTCGGCCTGGGTGACTTCGGCCGCGCCGACGCCTACTTCGAGCGCATGATCGGCCGCTGGAGCCGGCAGTACCGCGCCAGCGCCACCCGGCCGATCGAGGCGATGGAGCGGCTGATCGACTGGCTGCCGCAGCACATCCCGGCCGAGGCGCGCGAGGCCGCCGCCACCCTGGTGCACGGCGACTTCCGCATCGAGAACCTGATCTTCCACCCCAGCGAGCCGCGCGTGCTGGCGGTGCTGGACTGGGAACTCTCGACGCTGGGGCACCCGCTCAGTGACTTTGCCTACCACTGCATGGCCTGGCACCACCGGCCCGGCGTGCTGCAGGGCTTCGCGGGGCTCGACCTGGCCGCGCTGGGCATCCCCGGCGAGCGCGCCTACATCGAGCGCTACTGCGCGCGCACCGGCCGCAGCAGCCCGCAGGCCCTGGCCGAGGTGCTGCGCGACTGGAACTTCTACCTCGCCTGCAACCTGTTCCGCCTCTCGGCCATCCTGCAGGGCATTGCCCGGCGCGCCGAAGACGGCACCGCCGCCAACCCGAGCGCCGTGGCGATCGGCGCGATGGCCACACCGGTGGCCGAGCTGGGCTGGTCGCTGGCGCAGGCGGCCGCGCCGCGCTGAACGGTCGACACCGAACGCAGAAGGGGCGGCCCGCGGACCGCCCCTTCCCGTTCTGCACCGAGCCGGCGCGGCGTGGCGCCGCGACGATTCGTCAATGCACCGTGCGGCCGAACTCGAAGCCGCCCGTGGCGTTCACCCCCACCGGGATCACGTCCTTCGGCCCGAACCGGCCTTCCAGGATCAGCTTGGCCACCGGGTTCTCGATGCGCTGCTGGATCGCCCGCTTGAGCGGCCGGGCACCGAACACCGGGTCGAAGCCGACCTTGGCCAGCTCGGCCAGCGCCTCGGGCGTGACCTCCAGCGCCATCTCCATCTTCGCCAGCCGGGCCTCCAGCGCCTTCAGTTGGATCTTCGCGATCGACTCGATGTGCTTCTGGTCCAGCGCGTGGAACACCACCGCCTCGTCGATGCGGTTCAGGAACTCGGGGCGGAAATGCTGCTTCACCTCGGCCCACACCGCCTCGCGGATCAGCTCGCTGTCCTGCCCGGCCATCTGCATGATCATGTGCGAGCCGAGGTTGCTGGTCATCACGATGACGGTGTTCTTGAAGTCCACCGTGCGGCCCTGGCCGTCGGTCAGCCGCCCGTCGTCGAGCACCTGCAGCAGCACGTTGAACACGTCCGGGTGGGCCTTCTCCACCTCGTCGAGCAGCACCACCGAGTACGGCTTGCGGCGCACCGCCTCGGTCAGGTAGCCGCCCTCGTCGTAACCCACGTAGCCCGGAGGCGCACCGATCAGCCGGCTCACGGAGTGCTTCTCCATGAACTCGCTCATGTCGATGCGGATCATGTGCTCCTCGCTGTCGAACAGGAAGCCGGCGAGCGCCTTGCACAGCTCGGTCTTGCCCACGCCGGTGGGGCCGAGGAAGAGGAAACTGCCCAGCGGCCGGTTGGGGTCGGAGAGACCTGCGCGTGAACGGCGGATGGCGTCCGACACGGCCACGATGGCCTCGTCCTGGCCCACCACGCGCTCGTGCAGCTTGCCTTCCATCTTCAGCAGCTTGTCGCGCTCGCCCTGCATCAGCTTGCTCACCGGGATGCCGGTGGCGCGGCTCACCACCTCGGCGATCTCCTCGGCACCGACCATGGTGCGCAGCAGCTGCGGCCCCTGGCCGCCGGCCTTCTTGCCGGCCTCCTTGGCCTGCGCCTCCTTCAGGCGCTTCTCCAGCTCGGGCAGCTTGCCGTACTGCAGCTCGGCCACCTTGTTGAAGTCGCCCTTGCGCTTCCACTCCTCGATCTGCAGCTTGATGCGCTCGATCTCTTCCTTGACCTGCGCGCTGCCCTGCGCCTGCGCCTTCTCGGCCTTCCAGATCTCTTCCAGGTCGGCGTACTCACGCTCGAGCTTGGCGATCTCCTCCTCGATCAGGCCGGCGCGCTTGATGGAAGCCTCGTCCTTTTCCTTGCGCACGGCCTCGCGCTCGATCTTCAGCTGGATCAGGCGGCGGTCGAGCCGGTCCATCGCCTCGGGCTTGGAGTCGATCTCGATCTTGATCTTGGCCGCCGCCTCGTCGATCAGATCGATCGCCTTGTCGGGCAGGAAGCGGTCGGTGATGTAGCGGTGGCTCAGCTCGGCCGCGGCGACGATGGCCGGGTCGGTGATCTCCACGCCGTGGTGCACCTCGTACTTCTCCTGCAGGCCGCGCAGGATGGCGATGGTCGCCTCCACGCTCGGCTCGTCGACCAGCACCTTCTGGAAGCGGCGCTCCAGCGCGGCGTCCTTCTCGACGTACTTGCGGTACTCGTCCAGCGTGGTCGCGCCGATGCAGTGCAACTCGCCGCGCGCCAGCGCCGGCTTGAGCATGTTGCCCGCGTCGATGGCGCCCTCGGCCTTGCCGGCGCCCACCATCGTGTGCAGCTCGTCGATGAAGAGGATGATGCGGCCCTCGTCCTGGGCCACCTCCTTGAGCACGCTCTTCAGGCGCTCCTCGAACTCGCCGCGGTACTTGGCGCCCGCCAGCAGGCCGGCCATGTCCAGCACCAGGACGCGCTTTTCCTTCAGCGTCTCGGGCACTTCGCCGTTGACGATGCGCTGCGCCAGCCCTTCGACGATGGCGGTCTTGCCCACGCCGGGCTCGCCGATCAGCACCGGGTTGTTCTTGCTGCGGCGCTGCAGCACCTGGATGGCACGGCGGATCTCGTCGTCACGGCCGATCACCGGGTCGAGCTTGCCCAGGCGGGCCCGCTCGGTGAGGTCGAGCGTGTACTTCTTCAGCGCCTCGCGCTGGCCCTCTGCCTCGGCCGAGTCCACCTTGGCACCGCCGCGCACGGCGTCCACCGCCGCTTCCAGCGCCTTGCGGGTCAGGCCGGCGCTGCGCGCGGCCTGGGCCAGATCGGTCTTGGCATCGGCCAGGGCCAGCAGCACCATCTCGCTGGCGATGAACTGGTCACCGCGCTTGCCGGCCTCCTTCTCGGCGCCCTGCAGCAGCGTGATCAGATCGCGCCCGGGCTGCAACTCGCCGCCCTGCACCGCGGCGATGCGCGACAGCGCCGTGTCGGCCGCATCCTCCAGGGCACGCAGGTTGACGCCGGCGCGCTGCAGCAGCGAGCGCGGGCCGTCGGCCTGCTGCAGCATCGCCTTCAGCAGGTGCGCGGGTTCGATGTAGGGGTGGTCGGACTGGTTGGCCAGGCTCTGGGCATCGGCCAGGGCCTGTTGCAGCAGGGTGGTGAGCTTGTCGGCACGCATGGGAATCCTCCGGGTTGACGGGGACTTGAGGGATGCCGATCACATTTCAAGGCCTGCCGTCCCTCGCTGGCATGAGCCAGCGCAATGGCGGCGCCCAGTCGGGTCGGGCGAGCCATCCCGCCCAAGAAAACGGGGCGCCTGCGCGCCCCGTTTCGAACTCCGGCCGACCCGGTCAGCGCGTGCGGCGCCGCTTCAGGCTGCCCAGCACACCCAGGCCCAGCAGCATCATCGCGTAGGTCTGCGGTTCCGGCACCGCGGTCACGCTGTCGATCCAGGCCAGGTGCGAGAACAACGCGGTCGAACCGGACAGGTCACCATAGCTGCTGAAGGCCGTGTCGCTGTAGTCGCAGCCCAACCCGAGGTCGCCGCAGGCCTGCCAGCCCCAGGAATGCACGCCCGAGAGCAGCCACTCGCTGCCGTTCCAGACGAAGTCGCCGCCGCCGGAATCGCCGCCGGCCACCAGGGCCTCGTCGGCGCCCAGGCCGGTGGAACTGGTCCAGCCGTTGCCGGTAAGCGCGGCAATCTGGCCCAGCGTGTTGTGGGTCTGCGTGCCGTTGTCGAAGTCGAACAGGTACTCGTCACCGGAATAGGGGTACGGCCCCGGCCAGACGGCCGCGTCGAAGGCCTGCACGGTCACATCGGCCTCGTTCATGCCCCAGTGGCCCCAGCCCCAGTCGCTCCAGTCCGGGTCGGTCGTCGAGGCACCGCGCCCCGTCGTGCCGTAGCCCATGATCAGCATCGACTTGCCGGTGTCGTTGGACTGGCTGAGATTGAAGCCCTGGATGGTGGTGACCGGCGCGTCCAGCTTCAGCACCGCCAGATCGGCCCCGTAGGCCAGCGCCCCGGTCCAGCCGGGATGCACCGCGGCGGCCGCCACGCCGCGCGTGAGCGTGGACGTGCCGCCGTAGACCCCGAAGTCCACCCGCATGATGTTGAAGTCGTCCGCGCAGTGCGCCGCCGTCAGCACATGCGTCCCTCCGGACAGCAGCGTGCCCGAGCAGATATAGGAGCCGTCGCTGAGGCTGCCGTCGTTGTCGAAGGCGATGCGGGCCACGCCGTCGAAGGACACGCCGTTGAAGGTCATGCCATTGGTCAGCCGCCAGTCGGTCGGCGTGCCGGTGTGGGTGGTCAGCGGCGCCGGGCCGGACAGCGGCAGGCTGCTGTAGGCCGGCAGGGCCTGCCGATCCTGCGCGGCGGCCGACAGGCTGCACAGCAGCCCCACGGCGCCTGCGAGCAGACGAAGCGGAAACGATCGCATGGGAACCTCCAGGAAAGGGTATGCCGGAACGGCGTGACGGGTCGGCGTGACGAATTGCCATGCCAATGTTCCGGATCGCTCCCATCGCCACCACCCCCTGAACAAAGGCTTTGTGGCCAGAAGTTCCCCTTTGCCCCCGGGATCAGGGGGGACGGTGCGGCTCGAGCACCTGCAGCAGCGCGCGCAGGCAGCGGCCCGAGAAGGCCATGCCCAGATGGCTCACGCCGGTCAACGCCACGGCCCGGGCGCCGGCCAGTTCGGCGCAGGCGCGCTGGGGCATCACCTGGTTGTCGTGCAGGCTGTAGATCGAGGTCAGCGGCACCGTCAGCGGCTCCTCGGCCAGGCTGCGCAGCCAGGGGTTGCCGATCACCATCTGCCGCCCGCTGCGCCCCCAGGCCAGCCGGGCCAGCCGGCTGCCGTAGTGGGGCGAGCCCAGCGTGACCACGGCGTTCACCTGCGCGGCGCCGAAGCGGCGCAGGTAGGCCCGTGCGATCAGCCCCCCCATGCTGTGGCCGACCAGGATGACCTGCGCCGCGCCGGTGGCCTGGCGCAGCGCCCGCAGGCGCTGCTCGACCCCATCGACCATCGCGTCGATGTCGCCCAGGATGGGCTCGACGTTCAGCGTGGCCACCGTCCAGCCCGCCGCCTCGAGGCGGGGGCGCAGCCAGATCCAGAAGCCCCGGTTGCACTGGTAGCCGTGGATCAGGAGCAAGGGCGGTCGGCCCTCCCCTGCGGCAGACGGGCGCGCGCGCAGCCGGTCGCGCCTCATCCAGAGCGATTCGAAGGGCTGCACCAGCAGGAACAGCGTGCACAGCGCCAGATACTCCTGCAGCGCCAGCCGGACCAGCCCGATGGGCCCGAGTCGCTCGCCCGCCGGGCGCGGTCCCGAGCCCAGCAGCAGGAAGCCGAAGCTCACCGCCACCACCAGCGCCCGCGCGCCCAGGACGAACAGCAGCACCTCGGCCACCCAGGTGCCCGCCGCAGCGTCGGCCCCGTGGCGCCAGGCCACCCAGCCCAGCCAGGCCAGCAGTTCGAGCAGCAGTCCCCAGCGCAGTTGTCGAGCCGTCATGGCGACACTCCGGTGAAAGGCCCGCGACGCTGCGGGCCGTCAGGCGATCGGTGCGGCCGGCCGTCCGGACAGTTCGGCGGCCAGCGCCGAGGCGTTGCGTGCGACCAGGGCATAGATCGACTCCTGCGGGTTCGCGCCGATGCTGGTCGGGAAGACCGACCCGTCGGCCACCGTCAGCCCGCCCAGGTGATGCGGCCGCCCGCGCGAATCGACCACCGAGCGGGCCGGGTCGCGGCCCATCGCGCAGCCGCCCATCACGTGGGCACTGACCACCCGCAGCGCCAGGGGGGCCAGCGGCAGGCGCTCGACGCCTTCGCGGGCCTGCGCCAGCGAGGTCCAGCGCACCCCGGCCTCGTGCACCGGGATCACCTCCCGCGCACCGGCGGCGAACTGGATCTCCGCCATCGCCCGCAGCGCCCGGCGCATGCCGTCGAAGAGGTAGTCGCCGAGCGGATAGTCGAGCAGCGGGCTGCCGTCCTCGCGCAGCCGCACCTGGCCGCCCGGGCTGTCGGGGTGGAAGCCGTCGCGCATGAGCGCCAGCAGCACCTGGGCATTCGGAAAGCTGCGCATCAGCTCGGCATGGGCCGGACCCCAGCCCTGCAGCGTGGTGGCGAACAGCACCGGATGCAGCGGCGCCGATTCGAGCTTGAAGCCCACCGGCCCGTCGATCGGCTGGCTGTGCAGGTAGTGGTCGCTGTACAGGGTCTGGGGCGCGCCGGCATGGCCGGCCACCTCCTGCGGCATGATGGCGGCGCTGACCGCCACCGGATGCAGGAAGGTGCGCCGCCCGATGCCGCCGGAGGGATCGCCCACCCGGCTGCGCAGCAGCAGCGCCGGGCTGCCGATCGCCCCGGCGGCCAGCAGCACGTGGCGCGCGCGCAGCCGCACCCGGGTGGATGCGGGGTGGATGCCCGCCGGCTGCATGGCCAGGCAGTCGACCCCGCGCACCTGGTCGCCCTGCAGGATCAGCCGCTCGGCGCGCAGGCTGCTGTAGAGCGAGGCCCCCTGCGCCAGCGCCGAGGGGATCGTGGTCAGCAGCATCGACTGCTTGGCGTTGGTGGGGCAGCCCATGCCACAGTAGCCCAGGTCCCAGCAGCCGCGCACATTGCGGCGCATCACCCGCACCTCGAGGCCCAGGGCCTGGCCGCCGCGGCGCAGCACGGCGTTGTTGGCATTGGGCACGCCGGCCCACTCCTGGATGCCCAGGCGCCGCTCGACCATCTCGAACCAGGGCCGCAGCGCCTCGGGGCTGCAGTCGTCCAGGCCGAAATGGCGCTGCCAGTAGGCCAGCGTGTCCGGCGGCGTACGGAAGCTGCTGGTCCAGTTGACCGTGGTCGAGCCGCCGACGCAGCGACCCTGCAGGATGTTGATCGCCTTGTCGGCAGTCTTGCGCGCGGCCGACTCCTGGTAGAGCTGCGGATAGGCCTCGGCCTCGCGCATGCGGAAGTCGTCGCTGCTGCGCAGCGGCCCCTCCTCGACGATGGCCACCTTCAGGCCGGTCCGGGCCAGCACCTCGGCGGCGATGCCGCCGCCGGCGCCGCTGCCGATCACCACCACGTCGGCCTCGGCCTCCAGGTCCCGCTCGAGACGGGAGGCATCGATGCAGTGCCAGCCGCGCGCTGCCGCGCTGCGATAGGGGTCGGCGATCATGGACGGGGGATCTCCGGGGGGCCGGGGTAGCCGATCGCCCCCCACTGCGAGGCATCGGCATACCAGGCGCCGAGCATCAGGTCGTGCAGCGCCTGGTAGCCGCTGCGCAGCAGGCCGATCGAGCTGTGCCGCCAGCCCTCGAGGAAGCCCCGCAGTTCGGCCTCGCTGGCCTGCGCCCAGGGGCTGCGCACACCCGCCAGCGCGATGCGCGTGGGCGCCAGCGTCAGCAGCGCGAACAGCTCGGCCACCTCCCGCTGCGCCGCGGCGGACAGGGCCGCCACCGCGGTGTGCACCCCGGCCTGCCCACGCGCCAGCGCGGCCTGGCGCGCCGCAGGCTCCTGCGGCAGTGCACCGGCCAGCACCAGCGGCAGCAGCGCCGGCAGCACCTCGTCCATCGCCGCCTCCAGCGGCGCACCGCGAACCAGCGCCGCGCGGCCCCAGCGGTCCAGGGGCTGACGCAGCCACCAGGCCGCACCGAGCAGCAGAGAGCCGGCCAGTCCGGTCTTCAGCCAGGTGCGACGCGTCGGCATGACCAGGCCCCTCCCCCGCTTCAACGGGTCATCCAGTCCGTGAAACGCTCGACCAGACGCCCGTAGGGCGGGTTGAACAGCGACAGGCCGTTCCAGCGCGACTGCAGGAACACGCCCTTGTACTTCGAGAAGGTGCGAAAGCCCTCCTCACCGTGGTACTGCCCCATGCCGCTGGGGCCGACCCCGCCGAAGGGCAGGTTCTCCTGGGCGATGTGCAGCAGGGTGTCGTTGACCGTCACCCCGCCGGCGACGGTGCCGTGCAGCACCCTTTCCTGCCGCGCCCGGTCGTGCTCGAAGAGATACAGCGCCAGCGGGCGGGGCCGCGCGTTCACGTAGGCCATCGCCTCGTCGAGGCTGCGGTAGGGCACCAGTGGCAGCAGCGGGCCGAAGATCTCCTCGCGCATCACGCGCATCGTGTCGGCGACCTGCAGCAGGGCCACCGGCGGCAGCCGGCGCGAGGCCGCATCGGCCGGCACGTCGCTGAGCGGGCACAGCCGCGCACCCAGCGCAGCGGCCTCGTCGAGCCAGCCCTGCAGGCGCCGGAAGTGCCGCTCGTCGACGATGGCGGTGTAGTCCGGCGTCGTCGCCAGCTGCGGGTACAGCCGCGCGACCACGGCGCGTGCCTCGGCCAGGAAGGCCTCCTCCTGCCCGGCCGGCAGCAGCACGTAGTCCGGCGCGATGCAGGTCTGCCCCGCATTGAGCAGCTTGCCCACCAGGATGCGTTCCACCGCATGCGCCAGCGGATAGTCCGGCCCGACGATCGCCGGCGACTTGCCCCCGAGCTCGAGCGTCACCGGCGTCAGGTGGTCGGCGGCGGCACGCATCACATGGTGGCCCACCGCGGTCGAGCCGGTGAACAGCAGATGGTCGAAGGGCAGGCGGGTGAAGGCCGAGGCGACCTGCGCATCGCCCTGCACCACCGTCACACTGCCGTCCGGGAAGTGGCGCGCCACGCGCTGCGCCAGCAGCGCAGCGGTGCGCGGGGTGAACTCCGACATCTTGACCATCACCCGGTTGCCCGCCGCCAGCGCGGCGGCCATCGGGGCCAGCGCGAGCAGCAGCGGATAGTTCCAGGGCACGACGATGCCCACCACGCCGAGCGGCTGGGGAATCAGCCGCGCCCGACCCGGGCGGAACCACCAGGCCGGCGCTACGGCCCTCGGACGCATCCAGCGGCCCAGGTGGCGCCGCGCATGGCGCACCGCCTGGGTGGCCGGAAACAACTCGGCCAGCCGCGTCTCGTGCGCGGACCGGTGACCGAAGTCGGCATCGATGGCCTGCACCCAGGCCTCGGGCTGCTCGCGCAGCAGCGCGGCCAGCGCGTCCAGCCAAGCCTCGCGCCGCTCGAGGGGGACGACCGGATCGGCCCGGCTGGCGGCATGCAAGGCCTCGAAATCGGCCTGCATCGTCGGAGCCTGGGCTCCGAGGGTGGGGGGCAGATCATGCAGGTTCATGGTGTGATGTCTCCGAGAACCAGTCTAGTGCGCACCCTGCGCGGGGATTAGACCGGGGGCTCTAGAACCCGCCCGGCGTCGCAGCGAAGATGGCGGCTGTGGATGCCCCGATGCACGAACCCGCTCGCCTGGACAAGGCGGATCTGGCGGCCGAACTGCAGCGCCAGCTCGAGGCGGCGCGCCGGTTGCGCCTGTCGCGTGCCGCCGACCCCTGCCCTGCCGACCACCTGCGCCTGCGGGCCTGGCAGTCCGCGCGTCTGGCGCGCAGCCATGCCGACCTGCTGGGCGAGCCGCGCCATGCCGCAGCCGCACACTTCTTTCTCGACGAACTCTACGGCGCGCACGACTTCACCGAACGCGACGCCCAGCTGGCGCGGGTGCTGCCCCGCCTGGTGTCGTCCCTGCCTGCGCGGGCGCTGGCCACGCTGGTGGATGCCCTGGCGCTGGACGCGCTGTCCGAGTCCCTCGACGCCGACATGGTGGCGCAACTGCGCCGCAGCGCCCGTGCGGCCGACCTGGATGCCTGCGCCTATGCCGACGCCTACCGGGCCGTCGGTCGGGCCGAAGACCGCGCCCGGCAGATCGAACTGACCGGAGCCATCGGCCACGCCCTGGACCAGCTCACTCGCCTGCCCCTGCTGGGTGCCACCCTGCGCCTGATGCGCCGCCCCGCGGAACTGGCCGGGCTGGCCGGGCTGCACCGGTTCCTGCAGTCGGGCTACGACGCCTTCCGCTCGATGCACGGCGCCGACGCCTTCCTCGCGCGCATCCTGCAGCGCGAGACGACGCTGATGCAGCGCCTGTTCGACGGCGGGCTGCCGGATTGACGGCCGCTGTCCCGCCGGCTGCTGCGCCCGCCTGCGCCGATCAGGACGCCGCGTTGCCGGCCTCCAGGCCCCAGCGCCGCAGCGCCTCGTCGTCGGCGACGCGGGCGTCCACCCAGCGCGCGCCCTCGGGCGTGGTCTCCTTCTTCCAGAAGGGCGCCTGGGTCTTGAGATAGTCCATCAGGAACTCGCAGGCCTGGAAGGCCTGGCCGCGATGCGCCGAGGTGACCGCCACCAGCACGATCTGGTCCAGCGGGCGCAGCAGGCCGACCCGGTGCACGACGCGCGCAGCGCGGATGTCGAAGCGCGCCAGCGCCGCATCGATCATCGCCTCGATGCTGCGCTCGGTCATGCCCGGGTAGTGCTCCAGCTCCATCGCCGACACCTGGCTGGCATCGGCTTCGCCCTGGTAGCCGGCCGGATTGCGGTCGCGCACCGTGCCGACGAAGGCCGCCACCGCGCCCACGGCCGGGTCGCCCGCACGCAGCGCCGCCACTTCGGCCGAGAGGTCGAAGTCCTCCGTCTGGATCGTCACCCGCGGCATCGTGGCCATCGCTCGACTCCCCCGGCTCAGCCGCCGGTCACCGGCGGGAAGAAGGCCAGCTCGGCGCCCTCGCCCACCTCGGCCGCGTCGGCAGCCATGGTCTGGTTCAGCGCGCTGCGCACCGCGCGCTGGCGCGCCAGCACGCTGGCGTAGGGCTCGCCGCGGGCGATCAGGGCATCGCGCACCGCACCGACGGTGGTCGGGCCCGGCAGTTCGAGGGCCTCGCCCGGGCCCAGGGCCTCGCGCAGCGAGGCGAAGTAGCGCAGTTGAATCTTCATGTCGTCGGGTCGTGTCTCGAACGTTGCCTCGAACAGGCGGTACTGCTCCGCCCGCCTTCAGAGCAGCTCGCGCAGCGGCAGGTAGCGCACCCCATCGCCGGCGCGAATGGTCTGGCCGCCGGGGTTGTCGACGAAGCCATCGCCCCAGTGCGCCGAGGTCAGCACGCCCGAGCTCTGATTGGCGAACAGGTCCAGCCCGCCGCGCGCATTGAGCCGCACGCGCAGGAACTCGCGCCGCCGGTCGGCCTTCGGCCAGTCGAAGTCGGCGCGCATCGGGTAGGCCTTGGGTGCCAGGTCCGCCACCGGCACGCCCTGCAGCCGCAGCAGCAGCGGCCGCACCAGCAGCAGGAAGGTCACGTAGCTCGACACCGGGTTGCCCGGCAGGCCCACGAACCAGGCCGAGCCCCCCTCGGCCGCCCCGCGGCGCACTTCGCCGAAGGCCAGCGGCTTGCCGGGCTTCATCGCCAGCTGCCAGAGGGTCAGGCGCCCCTCGGCCTCGACGGCCGGGCGGATGTGGTCCTCCTCGCCCATCGACACGCCGCCGGAGGTGAGGATCAGGTCGTGCCCCGCCGCGGCGCGGCGCAGCGCCTCACGGGTGGCGTCCAGCCGGTCGGGCACGATGCCCAGGTCGGACACCTCGCAGCCCACGCTCTGCAGCAGCGCGCGCAGCGTGTAGCGGTTGGAGTTGTAGATCGCGCCGGGCTTCAGCGGCTCGCCCGGCATCACCAGCTCGTCGCCAGTGGAGAACAGCGCCACGCGCGGGCGCCGCGCCACCCCCAGCGACGCCGCCCCCACCGAGGCGGCCAGGCCCAGCGCTGCCGGCGTCAGTCGCGTGCCGGCCGCGAGCACCACGCTGTCGTGCCGCACGTCCTCACCGCAGCGGCGGATCCACTGGCCGGCCTCGGGCACGGTGTTCACCTGCACCGCACCCAGTCCGTCGCCAGGCAGGGCCGTGCACTGCTCCTGCATCACCACCGCATCGGCCCCCGGCGGCAGCTGCGCGCCGGTGAAGATGCGTGCCGCCGTGCCGGGCGGCAGCGGCTCGCCCACCACCCCGGCGGGCACGCGCTGCACCACCGGCAGCACCGTGCCGGCAGCCGGCACGTCGGCCGCGCGCAGGGCGTAGCCGTCCATCGAGGTGTTGTCCGCCGGCGGCACGTCCAGCAGCGAACGCACCTCCTCGGCCAGCACGCGGCCCAGCGCATCGAAGGTGGACAGCGTCTCGCGGCCCGCCAGCGGCTCGATCCGGGCCAGCATCTGCGCCAGCGCATCGTCCAGCGGCAGCAGGCCGGGACGGGCCGGCGGACCCGGCGGCGCAGCGGGCGGTGGGGTCGTCGTCATGGTCGGCCCCTCACAGCGGCACGTGGTCGCGGATGTACTGCTGGATCCGCGCGGTGTCGGCCGGCATCTTCACGAAGCGCTTGGGGCGCGACTCCAGGTCCGCCAGCACAGCCGGGCGCGGCACATGCACGTCCGGGCCCAGCGCCTCGGCAATCGTCGCCTCGAACTTGGCCGGCAGCGCGGTCTCCAGCACGATCATCGGCACGCCCGGCTCGCGCAGCTCGCGCGCCACCTTCACGCCGTCGGCGGTGTGGGTGTCGATCAGCACGCCCTGTCCGGCATAGGTGGCGCGGATGGTCGCCAGCCGGTCGGCGTGGGTCGAACGGCCGGACTGGAAGCCGTAGCGGCCGATCTGCGCGAACTCCTCGGCGCTGAGCGTGAAGACGCCGTCGCGACTCAGGGCGTCGGCGAACAGCGCCTTGGTGCGCGCGCCGTCGCGGCCCAGCAGGTCGTAGACGAAGCGCTCGAAGTTGGACGCCTTGCTGATGTCCATCGACGGGCTCGACGTCTCGAAGGTCTCGGCGCTGCCGCGCACGCGGTAGCTGCCGGTGCGGAAGAACTCCTCCAGCACATTGTTCTCGTTGGTCGCCACCACCAGGTGCTTGACCGGCAGGCCCATCATGCGCGCCACATGGCCGGCGCAGACGTTGCCGAAGTTGCCCGACGGCACGGTGAAACTCACCTGCTCGTCGTTGGACCTCGTGGCCTGGAAGTACCCGGCGAAGTAGTACACCACCTGCGCCAGCAGCCGCGCCCAGTTGATCGAGTTGACCGTGCCGATGCGGTACTGGCGCTTGAAGGCCAGGTCGTTGGACACCGCCTTGACGATGTCCTGGCAGTCGTCGAACACCCCTTCGACCGACAGGTTGTGGATGTTCTCATCCTGCAGCGAGAACATCTGCGCCTGCTGGAAGGGGCTCATGCGGCCGAAGGGACTGAGCATGAATACCCGCACGCCGCGCTTGCCGCGCATCGCGTACTCGGCGGCGCTGCCGGTGTCGCCGGAGGTGGCGCCCAGGATGTTGAGCGTCTCGCCGCGCCGGCCCAGTTCGTACTCGAACAGGTTGCCGAGCAGCTGCATCGCCATGTCCTTGAAGGCCAGCGTCGGCCCGTTGGACAGTGCCTCCAGGTACAGGCCCGGCTCCAGCGGCTCGAGCGGCACGATGGCCGCGCTGCCGAACACCTCGGCGGTGTAGGTCCGGGCGCACAGCGCGCGCAGATCCTCGGCCGGGATGTCGTCGATGTACAGCGACAGGATCTCGAAGGCCAGCGCCGCATAGCCCTGCGTGGCATGCACCTCGCGCCAGCGCGCCAGCGTGGCGGCGTCGATGCGCGGATAGGCCTCGGGCAGGTACAGCCCGCCGTCGGGCGCCAGGCCCTCGAGCAGGATCTCGGAGAAGCCGCGGCGGGTGGCGTCGCCGCGGGTGCTGATGTATTTCATGGGCTATCCGACCCTTTCGCGGCTCAGGCCAGCTCTTCCTTGCGCAGGCTCACGATCGGTGCCAGCACCGTCGGCAGCGCCTGCATCCGGGCCAGGGCGGCGCGCATCTCGCCTTCCACCGTGTCGTGCGTCAGGATGATCACGTCGGTCTGGTTCTCGCCTTCGGCGGACTCACGCTGCAGGAGCGCGTCGATGGAGATGTCGGCCTCGGCCAGGATGCGGGTGATCGCCGCCAGCACGCCCTTCTGGTCGGCCACGCGCAGGCGCAGGTAGAAGGCGGTACGCACCGCTTCGATCGGCAGGATCGGCGTGGCGTGCAGCTCGTCGGGCTGGAAGGCCAGGTGCGGCACGCGGTGGTCGGGGTCGGCGGTGTGCAGGCGGGTGATGTCCACCAGGTCGGCGATCACGGCCGAGGCGGTGGGCTCGCTGCCGGCACCCTTGCCGTAGTACAGCGTGGTGCCCACGGCGTCGCCCTGCACCATCACCGCGTTCATCGCACCTTCGACGTTGGCGATCAGGCGCTTGCTCGGCACGAGCGTCGGGTGCACGCGCAGCTCGATGCCCTGGACGTCGTCGCGCCGCCTGGCGATGCCCAGCAGCTTGATGCGGTAGCCCAGCTGCTCGGCGTAGCGGATGTCGGTGGCCGACAGCTTCGTGATGCCCTCGACATGCGCGCGGTCGAACTGCACCGGAATGCCGAAGGCCAGCGCGCTCATCAGCGTGGCCTTGTGGGCGGCGTCGACACCCTCGATGTCGAAGGTGGGATCGGCCTCGGCGTAGCCCAGGCGCTGGGCTTCCTTCAGCACGACGTCGAAGTCCAGGCCCTTGTCGCGCATCTCCGACAGGATGAAGTTGGTCGTGCCGTTGATGATGCCGGCCACCCACTGCACCTGGTTGGCGGTCAGGCCTTCGCGCAGCGCCTTGATGATGGGGATGCCCCCGGCCACCGCGGCCTCGAAGGCGACCATCACGCCCTTTTCACGGGCAGCGGCGAAGATCTCGGTGCCGTGCACCGCCAGCAGCGCCTTGTTGGCGGTGACGACGTGCTTGCCCGCGGCAATGGCTTCGAGCACCAGCGCCTTGGCGATGCCGTAGCCGCCGATGAGCTCGACGACGATGTCGATGGCCGGGTTGGCGATCACGGCGCGGGCGTCGGCCACCACCTGGGCGGCGTCGCCGACGATCTCGCGGGCGCGCTCGACGTTCAGGTCGGCCACCATGGTGATCTCGATGCCACGGCCCGCGCGACGGCGGATCTCCTCCTGGTTGCGCTTCAGGACGGCGAAGGTACCGCTGCCGACGGTACCGATGCCCAGCAGGCCGACTTGGATGGCTTTCATGGCGATCTCACGAGGCGCCGCAGGGGCGCCGGGTTCAGGGAAGACGGGGAAGAGCGGCGCGGCGGGCTCAGCTGCCGTGGCGCTTGCGGTACTGGTCGAGGAAGCGGGCGATGCGGCCGATGGCGTCGGTCAGGTCGTCCGAGTTCGGCAGGAAGACCAGGCGGAAGTGGTCCGGCTGCGGCCAGTTGAAGCCGGTGCCCTGCACGATCAGCACCCGTTCGGCGTCGAGCAGTTCGTAGGCGAACTGCTGGTCGTCGGTGATCGGGTACATCTTCGGGTCCAGCTTCGGGAACATGTACAGCGCCGCCTTGGGCTTGACGCAGGTGACGCCCGGGATCTCGGTGAGCAGCTTGTGGGCCAGGTCACGCTGGCGGCACAGCCGCCCGCCCGGCGCGACCAGGTCCTTGATGCTCTGGTAGCCGCCCAGCGCCGTCTGGATGGCCAGCTGGCCCGGCGTATTGGCGCACAGGCGCATCGTGGCCAGCATGTTCAGGCCCTCGATGTAGTCCCGAGCGTGGCGCTTGTCGCCCGACACCACCATCCAGCCGGCGCGGTAGCCGCAGGAGCGGTAGTTCTTGCTCAGGCCGTTGAAGGTCAGGAACAGCACGTCGTCGGCCAGCGAGGCGATGCTGGTGTGGGTGTGGCCGTCGTAGAGCGTCTTGTCGTAGATCTCGTCGGCGAAGACGATCAGCTGGTGCTCCCGGGCGACCTGGACGATCTCCTGCAGCAGGCTGTCCGGGTAGAGCGCGCCGGTGGGGTTGTTCGGGTTGATGATCACGATGGCCTTGGTGCGCGGCGTGATCTTGGCGCGGATGTCGGCGATGTCGGGCATCCAGTCCGACTGCTCGTCACACACGTAGTGCACCGGCTTGCCGCCCGACAGGGCCACCACGGCGGTGTAGAGCGGGTAGTCGGGCGAAGGGATCAGCACTTCGTCGCCGTCGTCGAGCAGCGCGTTCATGCTCATCGCGATCAGCTCGGAGGCACCGTTGCCCAGGTAGACGTCGTCCACCGTGACACCCTTGATGTGCTTTTCCTGGCAGTAATGCACCACCGCCTTGCGCGGGGCGAACAGGCCCTTGCTGTCGGTGTAGCCCGCCGCATTGGCCAGGTTGCGGATCATGTCCTGCACGATCTCGTCGGGCGGCTCCAGGCCGAACACCGCCAGGTTGCCGATGTTCAGCTTGATGATCTTGTGTCCCTCCTCCTCCATCTGGCGCGCCTTCTCGACCACCGGGCCACGCACGTCGTAGCACACGTTGGCGAGCTTGCTGGATTTGCTGACGGTCTTGAGCACGGGCACTCCTGGGGGGGACGGGGGCATAGCTGCAGCGCGGCGTGGGCGGCGCGGCCGGCCGGCGACAGGCGCCGGCTTTGTTCGGGTGGGGGTCGAGGCCAAAAAGCTAGAATTTAACCATAGCGGCGCCGCGCGCCCGGCCTCTGCGCCCAGTCCCCTTCACCCGAGACGAAGCCCTTGAAACTGCAGCCCGACCGCCTGGACGGCGTCAACGCCATCGCAGCCCACGACCTGCAAGGCGTGATCGTGAACGGTCAGCGCTGGTCCAGTCCCGTGCTGATTCCGGCAGTGGGCAGCGTGCGCGCCTGGGAATGCGCCGACTTCGAAGGCCTGCGGGCCGAACATTTCGAGACCCTGCTGGTCGACGCGCCCGAGATCGTCCTCGTGGGCACCGGCGCCCGGCAGCGCTTCGTGCATCCAGGTCTGCTGCGCGCGCTGATCGAGCGGCGCATCGGGGTGGAGTGCATGGACACTGTGGCCGCCTGCCGCACCTACAACGTGCTGGTCGGCGAGCGGCGGCGCGTCACCGCGGCGCTGCTGCTGGGCTGACGAGGCGACCGGGGCCCGGAGCCTGGGGCGGTATAATCGTAGACCAGCGTCCGCCCGGGGCGCCCATACAAAACTCCTGCTGCATGACGCCCGCTCTGAACAAACCTCTCCCGGATATCGAAGCGAATGCCACCGGCGGTGTGAAGTTCACCCCCCAGGCCTTCCTGGGCAAGACGGTGGTGCTGTATTTCTACCCGAAGGACAACACGCCCGGTTGTACCACCGAAGCCATGCAGTTCCGCGATCACCATGAGGAATTCACCCAGGCGGGTGCCGTGGTGTTCGGCGTGTCGCGCGACAACATGGCCTCGCACGACAAGTTCAAGCAGAACCTCGAGCTGCCCTTCGAGCTGATCGCCGATACCGAGGAAAAGCTCTGCCACATGTTCGGCGTGGTCAAGAACAAGATCATGTACGGCAAGAAGGTCAAGGGCATCGAGCGCAGCACCTTCCTGATCGACGCGCAGGGCGTGCTGCGCAGCGAATGGCGCGGCATCAAGGTGGCCGGCCATGTGGAGGAAGTGCTGCAAGCCGTCCAGGAGTTGAAGCCTGCCGCCTGAATGCCGCCCCGGCGGGCCCGCGTGCTGGCATGATGTCCGGCATGCACGCGCCGACCTGCGCAAGCCCCTGCCCGCCCCCTCGGCCACGAGCCGCACCGCCTTCGGGCGCCGTGCGGCTTTTTTCTGTCCGGACCTGTCCCGCCGCCGCGCAACCGGCGTGCGCAGGCAGGTTCTTCTGCGGCCTGCGAGCCCATTGACATGCCCCTGCCCAAACCTCCTGCCAAGCGCGGCGCCCTGCTCGACGCAGCCGCCTTCGAGACTCCCGTGACGCCGCGGCCGAAGCGCCGGGCGCCCCGCGCCGCGGCCGCGCGCCGCGCCGCGCCGGCCCCGATCGAGGCGCCGAGGTCTGCGCCGCCTGCCATCGCCGAGGCCCCCGCCGCCCCCGTCGTGCCCGCCCCGGCCGCTGCTGCCGCGGCACCGGTGACGACGACGGCTCCCACGCCAGCCGCCGCGACCGATGCCCCGCGCCGACGGGTGCGCACACCGCGTGGCAGCGGTCCGGCCAAGCTCTTCGTGCTCGACACCAATGTGCTGATGCACGACCCGATGTCGATCTTCCGTTTCGAGGAGCACGACATCTACCTGCCCATGATCACCCTCGAGGAACTCGACGGGCACAAGAAGGGCATGACGGAGGTGGCGCGCAACGTGCGCCAGGTCAGCCGCGAGCTCGATGCGCTGGCCGCCAGTGCCGACGATCCGCGCAAGCTGGACACGGCCGCGGGCATTCCGCTGGCGCGCACCGGTCACCGCGAGGCGGGCGGCAAGCTGTACTTCCAGACCTCGCTGCTCGATGCCCGGCTGCCCGACGGGCTGCCGCAGGGCAAGGCGGACAACCAGATCCTCGGCGTGGTGCAGGCGCTGCGCGCCGCCCACCCCGAGCGCGAGGTGGTGCTGGTGTCCAAGGACATCAACATGCGCATCAAGGCCCGCGCACTGGGCCTGCCCGCCGAGGACTACTTCAACGACAAGGCCCTCGAGGACGGCGACCTGCTCTACACCGGCGTGCTGGCGCTGCCGGCCGACTTCTGGGAGCGGCACGGCAAGTCGATGGAAAGCTGGCAGCAGGGTGGCGTGACCTGCTACCGCATCGCCGGCCCGCTGGTGCCCTCGCTGATGATCAATCAGTTCGTCTACCTGGAGGCCCCGGGCAGCGCGGCGCTGTACGCCAAGGTCACCGAGATCACCGGCAAGACCGCGGTGCTGCGCACCGTGCGCGACTACACCCATGCCAAGCACGCCGTCTGGGGCGTGACCGCGCGCAACCGGGAGCAGAACTTCGCGCTGAACCTGCTGATGGACCCGGAGTGCGACTTCATCACCCTGACGGGCACGGCGGGCACCGGCAAGACCCTGCTGACGCTGGCCGCCGCGCTGTCGCAGGTGCTCGACGAGCGGCGCTACAGCGAGATCATCGTCACCCGCGTGACGGTGCCGGTGGGCGAGGACATCGGCTTCCTGCCCGGCAACGAGGAGGAGAAGATGAGCCCCTGGATGGGCGCGCTGGACGACAACATGGAGGTGCTGGCGCGCGGCGACGGCAGTGCGGGCGACTGGGGCCGCGCCGCCACCCAGGACCTGGTGCGCAGCAAGATCAAGATCAAGAGCCTGAACTTCATGCGCGGGCGCACCTTCCTGAACAAGTTCGTGCTGATCGACGAGGCGCAGAACCTCACGCCCAAGCAGATGAAGACGCTGATCACCCGGGCCGGCCCGGGCACCAAGATCGTCTGCCTGGGCAACCTGGCGCAGATCGACACGCCCTACCTCACCGAGGGCAGCTCGGGCCTGACCTACGCGGTGGACCGCTTCAAGGGCTGGCCGCACAGCGGCCACGTGACCCTGGCGCGCGGCGAGCGCTCGCGGCTGGCCGACTACGCCTCCGAGGTGCTCTGAGCGCGGGGCGGGACCTGCCCGCCCGGACGCCGCCACCGCAGAAGGGCCCCGCCAGGGGCCCTTCCCACCTCTGCGCCGCGCCCGCTGGCGCGTCCGCTACAGCCGCGGGACGGCCGCCAGCAGCGCCCGGGTGTAGTCCTGCTGCGGCGCGCGCATCACCGCCTCGACCGGGCCGGCCTCGACGATGCGCCCGCGGTGCATCACCGCGACCTCGTGGGCGAAGTACTCGACCACGCCGAGGTTGTGGGTGATGAACAGCAGCGCCACGCCGGTGTCGCGCTGCAGCTCGTCGAGCAGGTTGAGGATCTGCGCCTGCACCGACACGTCCAGCGCCGAGGTGGGCTCGTCGCAGACGATCACCTCCGGCTCCACGGCCAGCGCGCGGGCGATCGCGATGCGCTGGCGCTGCCCGCCGGAGAACTCGTGCGGCCAGCGCTGCAGCGCCTCGCGGCGCAGGCCGACACGCTCGACCAGGGCCTCCAGCCGGCTGCGCCGCGCCGCCGCGTCCAGCTCGGGCCGCAGCGTCAGCAGACCCTCCTCCAGGATGTCGAGCACGCGCAGACGCGGGTTCAGCGACGAGAAGGGGTCCTGGAAGACCATCTGGATGCGCCGCCGCGCCGCGCGCAGTGCATCGCCCTGCAGCGTGAACAGGTCCTGGCCGTCCAGCAGCGCCCGGCCCTCGACGCGGGCGGTGCCGCGCAGCAGCTGCACCACGGCCTTGCCGCTGGTGGTCTTGCCGCAGCCCGACTCGCCCACCAGCGCCAGCGTGCGTCCGCGCGGCAGCGCGAAGTCCACGCCCTGCACCGCGGTGAAGCGGCCCGTCTCGCGCTGCAGCAGGCCGCTGCGGATCGGGAAATGCACCGACAGGCCCTGCACCTGCAGCAGCGGCACGGCGGTGGGGGCGCAACCGCCACCGGCGGCGGCACCCGAGTCGGCCCCCTCACGCGGGGAGGCCGCAGCCGCCCCTTCGGCCGTCGGCGGCAGGAAGTCCAGGTCCTCCGCGGCGCGCAGGCAGCGCACCGCACGCTCCCGGCCTGCACCCTCCGCGTCGGGCAGCCCGACCAGCGGCGGCGGTGCCTGGCGGCAGGCCGGCTGCACCCAGCGGCAGCGCGGCGCGAAGCGACAGGCGTCGAAGCGCTGCGTCAGCGCCGGCACCAGCCCGGGGATCGCCGCCAGCGCCTGCCCGCGCCGCCGGCCGTCCGGCAGGGCCTGCAGCAGCAGGCCGGCATAGGGATGGCGCGGCCGCGCGAAGAAGTCCGCCGCGCCCGCCACCTCCACCACCTCGCCGGCATACATCAGCGCGACGGTCTGCGCCATGTCGCGCACCACCGCCAGATCGTGCGTGATCAGCAGCATGGCCACGCCGCGCTCGCGCTGCAGGTCCTTCAGCAGCTCGAGGATCTGCGCCTGGATGGTCACGTCCAGCGCGGTGGTGGGCTCGTCGGCGACGATCAGGTCGGGCTCGCCGGCCAGCGCCATCGCGATCATCACGCGCTGCTTCTGCCCGCCCGACATGCGGAAGGGGTAGTCGTCGATGCGCCGCTCGGGCTCGGGAATGCCCACGCGCCGCAGCCAGTCGATGGCCTTGCGACGCGCGTCGGCGCCGCGCAGGGGGGTATGCGCCTCGATGGCCTCGCGCAGCTGGTCGCCCACGCGCATCACCGGGTTCAGGCTGGTCGCCGGCTCCTGGAAGATCATCGCCACGCGCCCGCCGCGCACCGCGCGCATGCGGGCCTCGGGCAGCGTCAGCAACTCCTCTCCGGCGGCGCGGATGCTGCCCGCGACGATGCGCCCGGCCTCGGGCAGCAGGCGCAGCAGGGCCAGCGCGGTCATGCTCTTGCCGCAGCCGGACTCGCCCACCAGCGCGAAGGTTTCGCCCCGCGCGATGCTCAGGGCCAGCGCGTCCACCGCGTGCACCACCCCGGCCTCGGAGTCCAGGTGCACGTGCAGGTCCTGCACCTGCAGGGCGGGCGGCTCGACGCTGCCTGGAACAGTGCCCGGGACCGCGCCCGGTGCAGGGCCAGCGTTGCGCGTCATGGCGTCACCCCCTTGCCGAGCCAGCGCGGCCGCTGCGAGCGGGCCTTGGGGTCGAAGGCGTCGCGCACGCCGTCGGCGAAGAGGTTGGCCGCCAGCACCAGGGTCACCATGAAGACGAAGGCCGAGCCGAACACCCACCAGACCAGCGGGTCGCGCGCCATCTCGTCGCGGCCCAGGTTGATCATGCCGCCGAAGCTGCTCATCGACGGGTCGACGCCCACGCCCACATAGCTCAGCACCGCCTCGTAGAGCACCAGGGCCGAGAAGTCCAGCACCGTGTTGATCAGCACCAGGTGCATCACGTTGGGCAGGATGTGGCGCCCCATGATGCGCAGGTGCGGCACACCGAAGGCGGTGGCCGCCTGCACGAACTCCAGCTCGCGCAGCTTGAGGGTCTCGGCGCGCAGCAGCCGGCACAGGCCGGCCCAGCCGGTCAGGCCGAGAATCAGACAGAGCAGGAAGATCTTCAGGTCGGCGCGCTCCAGGCCGGTCTCGAAGAGCTCCGGGTGCTTGTCGAGGAAGACCTGCACCATCAGCACGCAGGCGGCGATCAGCAGCACGTTGGGCACCGAGGACATCACGGTGTAGAGGTACTGCACCACCTCGTCGACCCAGCCGCGGAACCAGCCGGCCAGGATGCCCAGCGTCATCGCCAGCGGCAGCGTGGCCACGGTGGACAGCACGCCGATCACGAAGGCGGTGCGCACGCTCTTGAGCGACTGGTAGAGCACGTCGCTGCCGGAACGGTCGGTGCCCAGCACGTGGTAATGGGTCGACAGGCCGACGGCCACGCCGCCCAGCGCCAGCAGCACGCCCAGGGTGATCAGGCCGGCGCGCCAGGGCAGCTCGCTGCGGTCGGCGGCCAGATCGCGCAGCATCGCGGCGATGCCGCGGCGCTCGGCCGCGGGCCGGTGCCGGTCGAGGCGCCAGGCCAGCGCCGCCGCGCACAGGGCCCACAGGGCCAGTCCGCCGGCCAGGCCGGCGGCGCCACGCCGGAGCACGTCGCCCGCCCAGTCGCGCTCGGGGTCCTGCAGTGCCTGGCCGGCGTGCGCCAGGCGGGCCGGACGGCGCTCGGTGCGTCCCTCGACCGTGACGGTCTCCATGTTCAGGGCATGGACGGCCAGCGGGCGCGAGTAGCTCGACTCGCGTGCGGCCACCTGGCGCGCCAGCAGCACATCCAGCAGCGACTCGGTCTGGGTGGCGTAGAAGACCCGGTCGGCCGGCACCCCCGGCGCGGGCGGCAGGGCGCGCCGGAAGTGCACGCTGTCCACCAGCGTCACCAGCAGGAAGAAGCCCAGCAGCACGCTGGCGCTCATCGCCGCAGGCTCGCGCCAGACGCGCTTCCAGTGCGCACGCAGATGGGCGTGACGGCGCACGTGCCACACCGCCACGGCCAGCGCCAGGGCGCCGCTCCAGAGGACCCAGTCGGTCCCCAGCATCACGATCTTCGGCATCGTCATGGATGACCCTAGGACAGCCGCACCCGGGGATCCACCCAGGTATAGGCGACGTCGATGAGGATGTACGAGGCGATGTACAGCAGCGAGCCGAGGAAGACCATCGTGCGCACGATCGCGAAGTCCTGCCCGCTGATCGCGTCGATCACGTAGGCACCCAGCCCCGGCAGGCCGAAGAAGCTCTCGAACACCAGGCTGCCCAGGAAGACATAGGGCAGGTAGCCGCCTGCGCTGGTCAGGATCGGGATCAGCGCATTGCGCAGCACATGCCGGCCCAGCACGATGTGCTCGCCCAGCCCCTTGGCGCGGGCGGTGCGCACGTAGTCCTTGCCCACCTCCTCGAGCAGCATGGCGCGGTACAGCCGGGCCTCGCCGCCCAGGCGCGACAGCAGCGACAGGAAGATCGGCAGCAGCAGGAACTTCAGGGCCGACAGCCCGCCCGCATAGCCCGACACCGGCACCCAGTGCAGCAGCCGCGAGAACAGGTACTGGCCGATGACGATGTAGAACAGCGAGGAGATCGACAGCATCACCACGCAGAGCACCACGCCCCAGAAGTCGATGCGGCTGTGGCGGAAGAACACCAGCAGCAGCGCGAACACCGTGCTCACCAGCAGCTGCAGCAGGAACAGCGGCAGCGCCAGCTGCAGGCTCACCACCATGCGCTTGCGCACCTCGCTGCCGATGTCGCCGGCGCTCTCGGAGTCGGCGCGGCCGAAGTCCAGCGCGAAGAGCGACACCGAGCGCTCCCAGAAGATCGTCTCGGTGACCACCTCGACGCCGCTGCGCTCACGGTTGAGATACAGCGGCTTGTCGTAGCCGCGCTCGGCCTTCCACTTCTCGATCTGGTCCTGCGTGACCCGCTTGCCGCCGATGTTCAGCCGCGCCATGTCGTCGGGCGTGTTGACCTGGAAGAACAGCACGAAGGTCAGCAGGTTCACGCCCAGCAGGATCAGCAGGCCGTAGCCGATGCGGCGGATCAGGTAGTTCAGCATGCGGCCCTCCCCGATTCCTGCGCCGCGGGCCGGCGCAGCGCCACGGCCTGCTCACGCCGCTGCCAGTGGCGCCGTGCGGTCCAGACCAGCGCGAGCAGCGCCAGCAGCAGCAGCGGCAGCGGCCACCAGACGGGGCGGTTCCACTGCGTCTGCAGGCGCACGCGCTCTTCGGGATCGACGCGGTAGAAGCGCAGGTGGTCGCGGATCACGATGGGCGTGATCGCGTTGTGCAGCCAGGGCTGGAAGGCGCTGGTGCCCCAGGGGATGTAGCCGAAGATCCAGGGCGCGTCCTGTTGCACCAGGGCCACCATGCGGTCGATCACCTGCTGCTTCTCGGGGCCGTCGTCCAGCGTCTTGAGGCGCTGGAACAGCGCGTCGTAGTCCGGGTTGGCGTAGTTGGAGGTGTTCTCGCCGTCCGAGACGCTCTTGCCGTTCGGGCCGTAGAGCAGGAAGAGGAAGTTCTCCGCATCCGGGTAGTCGGCCAGCCAGCCGGACCAGTAGATCTGGTGGCGGCCCTTGCGCACCTTGTCCTGGAACTGGTTGTTGTCGGTGGCCCGGATCTCCAGCTGGATGCCCAGCTTGGCGAACTGGCGCGACACCCAGTCCACCTCCACCTTGAACTCCGGCGTCAGCACCCGGTACCAGTCGTAGTTCAGCACCAGCGGGCGGCCGGTTCGCGCGTCGCGCCCGTTCGGGTAGCCCGCCTCGGCCAGCAGCGCACGGGCAGCCTCCAGCCGCTTGCGCCGCATCTGGCCCTCGACGAGTTCGTGCGTCACCGGGTTCATGCCCTGAACCGTGCCCTCGCGCGAGCCGAACATGCCCGGCGGCAGCGGGCCGTGTGCCGCCACGCCGGCCTTCTTGGGCGTGAGCAGGAACAACTCCTCCCAGTCGAAGGCCATCGAGATCGCCTGGCGCAGCTTGCGGTTGCGCTCGGCTTCCTGGGGCGTGCGGCCATGGCCGACCACCGGGTCGAGCATGTTGAAGCCGATGAACCAGTTGGTCAGGTCCGTCGTCCTCGGGAACCGGTAGCCACGCGCCAGATAGTCGCGCCGCACCTCGTCGGAGTCGCCCATCTCGACCAGGTACGACAGGCCGTTGTCGCTGCGCTCGATCTGTGGCGTGTCCAGCCAGCCCTGGCGGAACTTGGCACGCTCGGTGGAGCCTTCCTTCTCGATCTGGAAGACGATGCGGTCGACGAAGGGCGTGGGCTTGCCGCAGTCGGCCAGCAACCCGGCCTCGCGGTCGCCCGGATTGCCCTCGCAGGGGTAGGGCACGCCGCGGTAGTTCGGGTTGCGGCTGAGCACGTGGCGGCGGTCCTGGACGAACTCGGTGAGCATGAAGGGCCCCGTGCCCACCGGCCAGCGGTCCAGCGACAGGCCGCGCCGCGCCATGCCCGGCTGGGCGTAGAAGGCCTCCGCCTCCCAGGGCACCGGGGCAACGAAGGGCATGGCCATCCAGTATTTCCACTGCGGATACTTGCCCTTGATGCGGATGCGCAGCAGGTGCTTCTCCGGCGCGCTCACCCCGGCCAGCGGCCAGCGGCGGAAATCCAGGTGCGGCTTGTCCAGGTCGGCTCGGCTGCGCCCGGCCAGCAGCTTCGCGTCCTCGGCCTTGATCTGCTCGGTGTACTCGGCCAGGCCGATGATGTACTCGGAGAAGATTCCCGCGATCGGCGTGGTCACGCGGGTGGTGGCGTGGCGCTTGAGGCCGTAGACATAGTCCTCGGCCACCAGCTCGCGCGTGCCGCTGTGCTCGAAGTCCAGCGGCGAGGTCTTGCCCGCCAGATCCGCCTCGCCCAGCGTGCGGTCGCTGTGGTAGCGCCAGCGCCCCTGCGCGTCCTTCGCGAAGGCCGGGTGCGGCTGGTACAGGATGCCCGGGCGCAGCCGCACGTCGTACACGCTCTCGGCGATGCGCTCGGCCGGGGCGTCGTCCGGCAGGGGTCGGCCGGCGGCATCGAGGTAGCGCGGCGGCTCCACCGCCACCGCGGTGCGGCCCTGCAGCACGAAGGGGCGCTTCAGGTAGTGGTACTCGTAGGGCGGCTCGTAGATGCTGTAGGTGTAGGGCGTGTCCTGGTTCCAGTACGAGGCCACCGGGTCCAGGTGGCGCGGCGAGCGCTCGCTGAACGAGGTGTAGAGCGTATTGGTGGCCGGCTCGCCGACCGGATAGGGCGAGTTGTCGCAGCCCGCCAGTACGGTCCCCAGGGCCCCGACCAGCAGCAGCGCGGCACGGGCACCGACCGCCGCGCGCAGCCGCTGCAGACTCCCCCCGAGGTGACGGCGCAGCCGGGCCCCTTCTGCCAGCAGCCTCATGCCGCATGCCCCCAGGCCACGAAGGCCTCGCGGCGCTCCACCGCCAGCTGCACGCGCCGGCCGAGCGGCAGGCAGACCTTGGTCGGACCGTGCCCGAAGGGCAGCCCGGTCAGCAGCGGCGTGGCACAGACACTGCGCAGCTGCGCCAGCATGGCCTTGAAGTCGTAGCCCCGGTCCAGCGGCGACTTGCGCCAGCCGCTGAAGTCCCCCAGCAGCACCGCCCGCTGGCGCGCCAGCACGCCGGCCTGGTGCAGCTGCAGCAGCATGCGCTCGACCCGGTAGGGGTGCTCGTTGACATCCTCGAGCATCAGGATGCCGCCCTCGATGTCCGGCCAGTGCGGCGTGCCCAGCAGCGACAGCAGCACGGTGAGGTTGCCGCCCCAGAGGGTGCCGTCCCGATCCAGGCCGTCGAAGCCCGCCTCGCAGCGAAAGCCCACCGCTTCGAGCTCGCCATGCATTGCCTCGACGAAGCAGGGCGCCGTCAGCTCGTCGAGCCCGCCGTCGGCATCGGCCCGGCCGAAGTCGTCGCAGGCCAAGGGCCCGGCCCAGCTCGCCGCGCCGGTGTGGGCCAGCAGGCCCATCTGCAGCGCGGTGACGTCGCTGTAGCCCACCCAGCGGGTGCCCCGCTCCACTGCGCCGGCCAGGCGCGGCCAGTCGATGCGGTCGAGCAGCCGCGTCAGCCCGTAGCCGCCCCGGCTGGCCAGCGCCACCGACGGCGCCGCATCGGCCACCCGGTGCAGCGCGGCCAGGCGGGTGTCGTCGTCGCCGCCGAAGCGCTGCCGCTTGGCCAGCGCCGCGGCGTCCGCGCGGGCGTCGAAGCCCAGGGCGCGCAGCCGTCGCAGCGCCCGCTGCAGCGGCGCGGCCTGCAGCAGCACCCCGGCCGGGGTGAAGACGGTCAGCGACAGCGGTGCGGGACCGTCGATCGCCGCCTGGGGTTCGCCGGCGGCATTGACCTTGTCGTTGGAGCGCAGCGTTGCATCATGGACCATTGCGGGGGCTCGGGAGGCAGGTCGGTCTGTGAAAGGGTCAGGGTGGGGCCTGCGGGCCACCGTCGGAAGATCCTTCGCGCCCCCCGGCATCGGCCAGACGCGGCTGCAGCGCGTCGCCGCCGTCCGGGGCCTCGCTGGAGGTCGGGCCGGGGCCCTCGGGCAGGCCGTCGAACGCCATCGGCCCGCTCAGCAGCGCCACCTCGGGCAGCGGCAGCAGGTCGTCCTCGGGCGGTGGCTCCGGCGTGCCGGCATCCGCCGCAGGCTCGGGTGCGGCCGCCGGCGAGGCCGGCGCCTGGGCGGCGCGGGCCTCGCGCTCGGCACGCTGCTGCGCGCGGCGCTCGGCGAAAAAATCCTTCAGCAGCCGGCCGCAGGCCTCGGCCAGCACGCCGCCCTGCACGCGGGTGTGGTGGTTCAGCTGCGTCTGGGCGAACAGGTCCACCACCGAGCCGGCCGCGCCGGTCTTCGGATCCCAGGCCCCGAAGACCACGCGGCCGATGCGCGCGTGCATCAGCGCCATCGCGCACATCGCGCAGGGCTCCAGCGTCACGTAGAGCTCGCACTCGGGCAGGCGGTAGTTCTCCAGCAGCTGCGCGGCGTGGCGCAGCGCGACCAGTTCGGCATGCGCGGTCGGGTCGTGCGTGGTGATCGGCCGGTTGTAGCCGGTGGCGATCACCTGGCCCTGGCGCATGATCACCGCGCCCACCGGCACCTCGCCGACCAGCCAGGCGTTGTGCGCCTGGTCCAGCGCGATGCGCATCGCGTACTCGTCGGCCGGCGTCCAGGCGGGTGCGGGGACCAGGTCGGGATCGGTGGGGTCGGGGGCTGCGGACATCGGTGTGGATCAGTGTAGCCCAGCCCTGGCTATGCTCGGCCCATGGCAGGCCCGCAACAGAATGCCCTCTTTCCCTCCGACGACCCGCTCGACGCGGCTGCCATCGCAGACGCCCGCGGCGCTGCTGCGCCGATGCCACCACCGCGCCGCATCGCCCAGGTCGCCCCCGCCCCTTTCCGTGCCGAGCACCAGGCGCTGGCGCTGCGGCTGTCACCGCACATCCACCTCGGCAGCTCGTCATGGAGTTACCCGGGCTGGGACGGACTGGTCTGGGAGGGTGAGTACAGCGAGCGCAGCCTGTCGCGCCACGGTCTGAGCGCCTACGCCCGCCACCCGCTGCTGCGCGGCGTGGGAATCGATCGCAGCTTCTACCGCCCGCTGACCGCCACCGAGTACGCCGCACACGCCGCGCAGGTGCCGGAGGACTTCCGCTTCGTCGTCAAATGCCCCGCCCTGGTGACCGACGCCCTGGCCCGCGACGACGACGGCCGTCGCGCCAGCGCCAATCCGCATTTCCTCGACCCCGACCTCGCCTGGGACGCCTTCGTGCAGCCCGCCCTCGAAGGGCTGGGCGCGCGCATCGGTGCGCTGGTCTTCGAGATCAGCCCGCTGCCGCCCGTCCTGAAGGCCGACATGCCGGGGCTGCTGCAGCGCCTCGACCGCCTGCTGCACGCCCAGCCCCCGCTGCCGCCCACCGCCCCGGAGGGCGTGCTGGCCGTCGAGGTGCGCGACCCGGACTGGTTCATGCCGGAATTCGCCCGTGTCCTGAAAGCCAACGGCGCGCGCTACTGCCTGGGTCTGCACCCCCGCCTGCCGCCCATCGACGCCCAGCTGCCGCTGCTGCGCGCGCTCTGGCCAGGCGCCCTGGTGGGCCGCTGGACACTGCACCGCCGGCACGGACCACGCGGCTACGAACGTGCCGAGCAGCTCTACCAGCCCTACCGGCAGATGCGGGACCCCGACCCGGATACGCGCCAGGCACTGGCCCGTGTCATCCGAGCCACCGCGGCGGCCGGCTGGCCGGTGCATGTGACGATCAGCAACAAGGCCGAAGGCAGCGCGCCCCTGTCGGTGTTCGCACTGGCCGAGGCCGTGGCCGACCCGACGAAGGCCGTGTGAGGAACGGTCTGCGGCCCGGCTCGGGTGCGCCCGTCACCCCGGCGCCCGGATCTTCCGGTTCTGGCGCCCACCGTCTCCTCGTTGCCCCCCGGATCGAACCGCTCCGGGTCGACGCAGCGCCCGCACGCGCGCAGCATCGGCAGCCGCTCATCGTCCGCCCAGGCGCAGCCGGAGGCACCCGGATCGGTCTGCAGCGCCTTGCCGGCCTGCGCCGGCACGTGAACACCGCCTTGTCGACTGCAGGCGGCCAGCGCCGATGCGCTCGAACGATCACAACGCCTCCAGCGCCGCCCCCCGCAGCCCCACCAGCAGCGCCCGCCCCTCGGCGTCCACCCGGAACTCGCCGTACTTCGCCTTCTCCCAGCGCTGCGCCTGCCCCTCGGCGAAGAACCAGGCATCGCTGACCAGCGTCCAGCGCCCATCCTTGGGGGTGAGCTCGATCTGCATCTCGCCGGCTGCCAGCGGCTGGCCGTCGGCAATGCGCAGCAGGCGGGCCACACCGCGTTCGTCCCGCACGGCGACCACATGGGGCCGCTGGCGGCGCAGCAGGCCGGTGCGGCGCTCCTCGGGTTCGCCCGGGATGTCGAAGTTCAGGCGCATGAAGTCGCCCTGCATCAGGGAGCGCGGATCCACCGGCGCCAGTTCGACGAACACCGGCTGGCCGTCACGGATCAGCGCCTCCTTGGCGCGGATACCCAGGTTGGCCACCGCCAGGATGGCGATCAGGCTGAGGGCGATGCCGGCGCGGGCCCATCGGGCCACGGGCGCGGCCGGCACGCCGGCCCCTTCGGACGCAGCGGATGCAACGGGTGAAGGCGGCGCTGCCGAAGCGGCGGCCTCCTCCACGCCGCGGCGCTTCGCCATGGCCCAGCCCGCCAGCATCGCCAGCAGTGCCCCCGCACCCGCCAGCATCAGGGCCTTGTGGCCCAGCGGCCAGGCCAGCTGGTAGTAGAAGGCGCCGACGATCCACGCAGCTGACAGCGCCGCCGCGCCGGCCAGGCGGTGCCGGCCGCTGGTCACCGTGAGCGCCAGCAGCAGCAACGTGGCGCCCAGCGAGGGCATCAGCGCCGCCAGCGCCACCAGCACGCCGGCAGCGCCCAGGTATGGGGGCTGGCGCAGGCCCGGCCAGCGCCGCACGGCAACGCCCCCTCCCACCGCCGCCAGCAGCGCAGACAGGACCTGCATGCCGAGCCCGCCGGCCGAGGTCGCACTGCGCCAACCCAGCTCCCGGCCGATCTCGGCGCCCGGCCCCCCCCCCAGCGTGCCGGCCACCAGGAAGGTCATGCCCGACCACAGGGCCAGACCCACCAGCAGCGCCAGGCCCGCGCCGGCGGCCAGCGACTCCAGCGCCGCGGCAGCGCGGCCGCCCTGTCCGCGCTGCAGCGCCACGGTCGCGCCGAGCCAGACCACGAGCAGCAGGTGCCAGCTCACCCACCAGGCCTGCAGAGAAGCCCCGGGCCCCAGATCCCAACGCTGCGGTGTGACGGCCACCGCCCACAGCACCGCCACGGCCACCCCCAGCAGCACCCGCAGCCAGGCCGCGGGCACCACCCGCGCCACGGCCAGCGCCACGCACCCCAGCAAGGCGGCGCCCCCACCCACGCCGGCATCCCGGAACAGGCCGACACCCAGCGCACCGGCCCCCACCAGCAGCACCGGCAGCGCCAGCTGCTCCACGAACAAGGCCACCCCGCGGGAGCGCAGCACCACCACCGCGCCGGTGAGCAGCAATGCCCCGACGATGTAGGGCCCGGCGCTGCGGTTCATCAGATCGCCCAGCAGCATCCCCACCACGCCCAGCAACGGCAACGCTGCCAGCCAGGCGCCCAGCGCCGTCAGCAGGACCACCGGCCAGGGCCGGGAGGCGTCCTCGGGCGCCTGGGCATGCGCAGGCAGCAGGCCCTGCGGACGGGCCGCCTGCAGCACACCCTCCAGGCGCGGATCCACGACGGACTCCGGCGCCGGCCCGGCGCCCCCCTCGGTGCCAGCCCCGCTTCCATCGAGCGGCGCGTTCATGACCTTCCCCCCTCGACCCCGGCCCTGCGCGCCAGCCGCAACACCCCCTTCACGCTGGCGGCCAGCAGGGCCGCCGCAGCACAGCCCAACAGCAGGAGTCGGCCGATCGGATCCCCGGCACCGCCGCCCTCGAACAACAGGCGACCCAGCCCCGCGACCAGTAGCGTGTTCAGCCCCAGGGCCACCGCGCTCAGCACAAACACGTCGAAGTGGCGCCGCGGCACGAACACCGCGGCCATGCCACCCAGCACCCCCAGCCCCAGCAGATAGTGGGCGCCGACCGTGCGGGCGAACAGGGCCGCCAGCGCCGTGCCCGTCATCCCCCCCACCGCCAACGTCACCGCCGTGCGCAGCGCCCAGGGCCCGGCACCGGTGACCGACCGACCCGGCGCCCCCATGGCCCCCACCAGCAGCAGTGCCGCAGCCCAGCCGGCCGCATGCACGGCCAGGTCGTCCGGCCCCACCTGCCAGCTGTGGCCACTGTGCGCCTGAATCCACAAGGCGATGCCGACGAACGCCCCCAGCACCCAGGGCGCCCACAGCAGATCGGAGCGCAGCGCCAGGGCCAGCGGCAGCGTCGAAACCGCCCACAGCGCGAACAGCGACCAGGGGTCCGCTCCCGTCTGATAGGTCTGGCCGAAGTATGCGAACAGTGCCCCCGTTGCCAGCCACACCAGCAGCCCCAGCGGCACCCGCAGCGCCGGCCGCCACAGCGCCCCCAGGCCGAACACCAGCACCACCGCCTGCAGCAACGCGAATCGACCGAACCGGCCCAACGCCTCCCAGTTGGCCGCCACCCAGAGAATCAGCCCCAACCCCAGCAGCGCCGCCGCCAGCACGGCCATCCCGAGGGGCAACCGGCGCTGCAGCCCCGCGGGTTCGGCGTCGAAGCCGGCCAGGGCCTGCAGCCGCCGCGCCGCTGCAGCATCCAGACGGTGTCGGGCGGCCAGTTCATGCAGGGCGAGTCGCAGGTCCATCGGGGGGTCTCCTGGAGGGGGGGATCGGCCGGATGCCAGCCGGGCGGACGCCGTGCAGCGGGCCGACCGCGGGCAAGCTGGGACAATGCCACCCATCGGCCGAGAGCCTTCGCCGGCCCTGTTCATCGTAAGCCCCTGGCACCCGCGCGGAGCACCGACCCTTGCGCTTCATCCACACCGCCGACATCCACCTCGACAGCCCGCTGCGCGGGCTGAGCGCCTACCCGGACGCCCCCGCCGAGCCGTTGCGCGGGGCCACGCGCGAAGCCTTGCGGCAGCTGGTCACGCTGGCCATCGAGGAGCGGGTCGATTTCATGGTCATCGCCGGGGATCTGTACGACGGCGACTGGCCGGACTTCAACACCGGGCTGTTCTTCTGCGCCGAGATGGGGCGGCTGCAGCGCGCGGGCATTCCGGCCTTCGTGCTGTTCGGCAACCACGACGCGGAAAGCCACATGACCCGCGCGCTGCGGCTGCCGGACAACGTGCGGCGCTTCTCGGCCAACGGCTGCGAGGTGCACCGGCTGGAGCACCTGAAAGTGGCGCTGCACGGGCGCAGCTTCAAGAAACGCGACACCCCCGAGAACCTGCTGACCAGCTATGGCGAGCCGCTGCGCGGGTACGTCAACATCGGCGTGCTGCACACCGCGCTGGAAGGCCATGCCGACCACGCCAGCTACGCCCCCTGCACGCTCGAGCAGCTGCACGCCAAGGGCTACGACTACTGGGCGCTGGGCCATGTGCACGAGCACCGGGTCTGGACCGGGCGCTCGACGATCTGCTTTCCCGGCAACCTGCAGGGCCGCAGCATCCGCGAGACCGGGCGGCGCGGTGCGGTGATGGTGACGATCGAGGACGACGCGCCACCGCAGCTGGAACGCCTGTACCTGGACGTGCTGCGCTGGGAGCATGTGGCGGTGGACGTGTCGGCCTGCGACAGCCTGGACGCGGTGGGCCGCACCACCGGGCGTGCGCTGGCCCGGCTGCTGGAAGAAGACGCCCAGGTGCCGCGGGCGCTGCGCCTGACGCTGCAGGGTGAAACCGGCCTGCATGGCGAGCTGTTCCAGCGCGGCGGCGAGCTGCGCGCCCACGTGCTGGCGGAGATCGCGGCGCTGGCGCCCGAGCGGCTGTGGCTGGAGAAGGTGCGGCTGGCCACGCGGCCGCTGGATTCGGTGCTCGGCAGCACCCCAGCGTCCGCCGCGCTGGGTGCGGACGCCCTGGCCGATCTGCAGGCCCTGCTGGCCGAGGCCCGCCAGGACGAGACGCTGCTCCAGGAGCTGCGCGCCGACTTTGCCCAGATGCTGGCCAAGGCGCCGGAGCTGGCCACGGCCGTGGGGGAGGAGCAGCCCCTGCTGCGCCAGGTGCGCGAAGGCGATCTCGCCGCCCTGTTCGACCAGGTGCTGCCCGGCCTGCTGGCCCGGCTGGCCGCGTGCGACTGATCGCGACCGGGTCCCACCGCACCCCGGCCACGACGACCGCGACCTCGACGGCGACAACCCCGACGACCACCGCTCCACCATGCGCCTGCAGAGCCTGGACCTGATCCGCTACGGCCGCTTCACCGACGAGGCGCTGGGCTTTCCGCGCGCCGACTGCGATTTCCACCTCGTCGTCGGCCCCAACGAGGCCGGCAAGTCCACCCTGCGCCGCGCGGTGGCCGAGCTGCTGTACGGCATGCCCCTGCAGAGCGACATGGACTTCCGCCATGCGATCGCGGAGCTGCGCCTGGGGGCGGTGATCGAATCGCCGGGCGTGGGCACGCTGGCCTTCCACCGCGCCCGCGGGCGCAAGTCGCTGCGGCGCCCGGACGACAGCGTGCTGCCCGACACGGCGCTGGTCGAGCACCTGGGCAGCAGCACGAAGGCCGGATTCGAGCGCATGTTCTGCCTGGATCTGCCCGGCCTCATCGCCGGGGGCCAGTCCATCCTGGACGCGAAGGACGACGCCGGGCAGATGCTGTTCCAGTCCGCCGCCGGCCTGGCCCCTCTGGGCGCCCTGCGCGACGCGCTGGCCGCCGAGGCCGACACGCTGTACGCCCCGCGCCGCTCCGAGAAGCGGGCCTTCTACAGCGCGCTGGACCAGGTCGAGGCCGCGCGCCAGGCGTTGCGCGCCAGCACCGTCAACACCAGGGTCTGGACCGCCGCCGTGGCCGAGGTGGAACGGCTGGAGGCTGCCAGCGCCGACGCCGCGGCACGCTGGCGCCAGCTCTCCGACGAACGGGTGAAGCTCGAGCGGCTGCGCCGTATCGCCCCGCGCGTGACGCAGTGGCGCGAGCTGCAGGCCCAGCTGGACGCGCTGGCGCAGGCGCCCCTGTTTCCGCCCGATGCCGCCCGCCGCCTGGCCGATGCCGAGGTGGCGCTGGCCAAGCAGCACGCCACCCGTGCGCTGCAGCAGCAGGCCGCTCGAGCCCTGCGGGCCCAGCGGGACGCGCTGACGGTGGACGACGCCGTGCTGGCCCAGGCGGCGGCCGTGCAGGCCCTGGCCGAGCAGGGCCAGGCCTGTGCCCACCACCTGCGCGACATGGCCCGGCGCGAGGACGAGGTGCAGCACCACCTGCGCGCCGCCGCCGCCCTGGCCGCCCAGCTGGGCTGGCCCGCCGACGAGGCCGCGTTGCGCGCCCGCCTGCCCACGCCGCTGGCGCTGAAGGCCGTGGCAGCATCGATGCAGCAGCAGGGGGCGCTGCTGCAGGCGCGCGACTCGGCCGAGCTGGCCCTGGCGCGCGCCGTCGCCACGCTGACGCGGCTGGAGGCACCCGCCCGCGAAGACAGCGCCGCCGCCCCGCCGGCCACGCCCGCCACGCGATCCGCCGACGCAGCGCCGGTCGATCTTGCCGCCGACCCTCCCAACGATGCGCCCACCGGGCCCTGCGAGGGCGCGTCCGACCCGGCCGCCGACCTGCAGGCAGCGCTGCAGCAGGCCCAGCGGATTCTGGCGGCCGCGCCGCACCGGGACGCACTGCGCCGGGCCCTCGCGCAGGCCGAGGCGCAACTGCAGGCCGCGCTGGCGGCCCTGGGCCCCTGGCGGCGTGAACCGGCCGCGCTGGCCGGGCTGCAGCTGCCCAGCGAAGAACGCCTGGGCCTGCTCAAGGCCGAGCAGGCCGAGCGGGCCGCCGCCCATGCCGCCGCCCGCCAGCAGCAGGAGCAGGCCCGGGAGCAGGCGCGCCGCACGGCCCTGGCGTTGACCCAGTTCACCGCCGCCCAGCAGGTGCTCACGCCCGACGACGTGCAATCGGCCCGTGCGGCGCGCGACCAGCTCTGGGCCCACATCAAGGCCCGGCCGCAGACGCTGGCCGACGCCGCCGCGCCGCTGGACCGGGCCATCGCCCACGCCGACGACCTGTCCGACCGCCTGCGCGAACAGGCCAGCCAGTCCGCCCAGCTGATCCGCCTGCGGCAGGATGCCGAGCGCGACCAGGCCGCCGCCGACGCCGCCAGCCGCCACGCCCAGGCCACTGCGCAGCGCCTGGCCGAGGCCGAGGCGCGCTGGGCGGCGCAGGCCACCGCGATGGGCCTGGACGGCATGCCGCTGCTGGACCTCTCCGCCTGGTCGGCGGCCCGCCGCAGCGCGCTCGACGCCGCCGCCACCCGGGCCGAGCGCCAGCGTGAACTGGCCGACCAGCAGCGCGCCGAGACCCAGGCCACCGAGGCTCTCGCCCACGCCCTGCGGGCCTGCGGCGTGGAGGTCGCCCAGACCTTGGCGCTGCCCGCCCTGTGCAGCCGGGCCGAGCAGTGGCTGAACGAGCGCCGCAACGCCCGGGCCCAGGCCGAGGCGCGTGCCGACCAGCGGGCCCAGGCCCGCGCCGAGCTGGAGCACCAGCGCCTGCAGCTGCAGCGCAGCCAGGCGCAGCTGCACGACTGGGAAAGGCGCTGGCAGGCCGCGCTGCAGGCCGCCGGTCTGCCCCGGGCCGGCATGACGCCCGCGCTGGCCCCGGCCGCCCTCGAAGCGGTCGACGGCGTGCGCGACCTGCTCGCCCAGGTCGACGCGCTGCGCGAACAACGCATCCAGACCATGCGCCGCGATCTGGCCGACTTCGACGCTGCCACCGCCCGGCTGCGCCGCGTGCTCGAGCCCGAGGGGGACGATCGTGCCGCGCGGGATGAGCCAGGGCGCGGCGTGACCCGCGGCGTGGCGGGGGCCCCTCCCGAGGCCGGCGCCGCCATGGCCGACAGCCACGCCTGGGCCCGCGCCGCGCTGGAGCGTCTGCAGCGCGCCCGCGAGGCACACAAGGAGCGCACACGCCTGCAGGCCGAGCTGCAGGACAACGACCGCGCGCTGCGCGCCAGCGAGGCCGCGCTGGCCAGCCTCCACGCCACGCTCGCGCCGCTGTACGCGCTGGCGCAGACGGAGGACGCCGCGCGCCTGGGCGAGCGCATTGCCGCCAGCGACCTGCGCCGCCGCCTGGAGTCCGAAGCCCGGCAGCAGCGCCAGGCCATCGTCGAAGCCGGCGACGGCCCGACGCTGGAGGCCCTGCTGGCCGAACACGACGCCGCCGGGTCGACCCTCGGCGCGGGCGGCAGCCTGCCCGCGCGCCTGGAACAGCTGGCCGCGCAGCTGGAAGCCGTGGCGCAGGAGCAGCGCCAGCTCGCCGTCGCACTCAGCCAGGCGCAGGCCGAACGCGACCGCATCCATGGTGGCGACGCTGCGGCCCGGGCCGAAGGCCAGCGGCTCGAAGCCCTGGCCCAGCTGGGCGATGTGGCCGAGCGCTACCTGCAGGTCGCCACCGGCCACCGCCTGCTGCGCTGGGCGGTGGAGCGCTACCGCGAGCGCCGCCAGGGCCCGCTGCTGCAGCGCGCCAGCAACCTGTTCGCACAGCTCACGCTGGGCGGCTTTGCCCGCCTGGCGCCGGACTTCGAACACGACCCGCCCCGCCTGGACGCGGTGCGCGCCAGCGGCGAGCGCGTCGGGGTCGACGGCCTGAGCGAAGGCACGCGCGACCAGCTCTTCCTCGCGCTGCGGCTGGCCGCGCTGGAACTGCACATTGCCGCCGACCGACCCCTGCCCTTCATCGCCGACGACCTGTTCGTCAACTTCCACGACCAGCGCTCCCGCGCCGGGCTGCACGTGCTGGGCGCGCTGGCGCGCAGGACGCAGGTGATCTTCCTCACCCACCACGAGCACCTGGTGGAGGTGGCGCGCGAGTGCATCGGGCCGCAGATCCATGTGCTGCGGCTGGGGGCAGGCTGAAGCCCGAGGGCCTGCCGTCGAGCGGCTTGCAAGCCGCTCCGAGTGACGAGGCAGAAAACAGTCCGCAGGGACTGTTTTCTGTCCGCGTCACTCCCACTCGATCGTCGCGGGCGGCTTGCTGCTGACGTCGTAGGTGACGCGGTTGATGCCGCGCACCTCGTTGATGATGCGGCTGCTGACCCGCTTGAGCAGGCTGTAGGGCAATTCGGCCCAGTCGGCGGTCATGAAGTCGCTGGTCACCACGGCACGCAGCGCCACCACGTAGTCGTAGGTGCGCCCGTCGCCCATCACGCCGACGCTCTTGACCGGCAGGAAGACCGCGAAGGCCTGGCTGGTGAGGTCGTACCAGGTCTTGCCGCTGTGCTCGTCGACCGTCTTGCGCAGTTCCTCGATGAAGATGTGGTCGGCACGCTGCAGCAGCGCGGCGTACTCGGCCTTGACCTCGCCGAGGATGCGCACGCCCAGGCCCGGTCCGGGGAAGGGGTGGCGATAGACCATGTCGTGCGGCAGGCCCAGGGCCACGCCCAGCTCGCGCACCTCGTCCTTGAACAGCTCGCGCAGCGGCTCGAGCAGCTTCAGGCCCAGCGTCTCGGGCAGGCCGCCGACGTTGTGGTGGCTCTTGATGGTGGCCTTCTTGGTCTGGGTGCCGCCGGACTCCACCACGTCCGGATAGATGGTGCCCTGGGCCAGCCACTTGGCGCCCTTGTTGCCCTCGCCCTTGAGCTTGGCAGCCTCGGCCTGGAAAACCTCGACGAACTCGCGGCCGATGATCTTGCGCTTCTGCTCGGGGTCGGTGACACCCTTCAGGTGGCCCATGAACTGGTCCTGGGCCTGCACGTGCACCACCTTGGCATGCAGCCGGCCGGCGAACATCTCCATGACCATCGCGCCCTCGTTCAGGCGCAGCAGGCCGTGGTCGACAAAGACGCAGGTCAGCTGGTCGCCGATGGCGCGGTGGATCAGCGCCGCGGCCACCGAGCTGTCGACCCCGCCGGACAGGCCGAGGATGACCTCCTCGTCGCCGACCTGCTCGCGGATGCGGGCCACCGCTTCCTCGATGTAGTTGCCCATGATCCAGTCACCGCGGCAGCCGGCGATCTCGCGCACGAAGCGCGTCAGCAGCGCGCTGCCCTGCAGGGTGTGGGTCACCTCGGGGTGGAACTGGACGGCATACCAGCCCTTGTCCTCGTTGGCCATGCCGGCGATCGGGCAGCTGGGCGTGCTGGCCATCAGCTTGAAGCCCGGCGGCAGCTCGGTGACCTTGTCGCCGTGGCTCATCCAGACCTTCAGCATGCCGTGGCCTTCGACGGTGCGGAAGTCCTCGATGCCGTCCAGCAGCTTCGTGTGGCCGCGCGCGCGCACCTCGGCATAGCCGAACTCGCGGTGGTCGCTCCACGCCACCTTGCCGCCCAGCTGCACCGCCATGGTCTGCATGCCGTAGCAGATGCCCAGCACCGGCACGCCCAGGTCCCACACGAGTTGCGGTGCGCGCAGCTGGTGGTCCTCGTAGGTGCTGGCGTGGCTGCCGCTGAGGATGATGCCCCTGGGCGCGAAGCTGCGGATGAAGTCCTCCGACACATCGTTCGGGTGGATCTCGCAGTAGACGTGGGCCTCGCGCACCCGGCGCGCGATCAGCTGCGTGACCTGGGAGCCGAAGTCGAGGATGAGGATCTTGTCGTGTTGCATGGGTCGGCGCGAGGCGTGAGGGCTCGGAAGACGGGGCGAAGGATCAGGCGACGGGCCCGGCGGCCGGGGCGGAGGACGCCGACGGGTTGGCCGAGGGCTGCGGCGAGTTCGAGGCCGGATGGCGGCGGAAGTGGTGCAGCGCCAGCCACATCGCGGTGCCCTGCAGCAGCGCGCAGAGGAACATCGGCGCGCCGATGCGCCAGTCGCCCTTCGGCAGGTGCGAGACCACGCCGAGCAGCGCGGCCCCCAGCACCGGGGCGATGACGGCCATCATGCTGTTGAGCGAGGCCACCGCACCCAGGGTGCGGCCCTGCGACTGCTCGTCCGCGGCGTTGGACACCACCGTCTGGATGGCGGTCTGCGCCATGAAGCCGACCACGTTCAGCGCGATCACCGCGTACATCATCCAGCCCGCAGTGGCGAAGCCCCAGAGCGCGTAGCAGACGGACGACGAGGCCAGGCCGGCCACGGCGAGCTTCTGCGGCGACCAGCGCTTGAGCGCCGGGCGCATCAGACCGCCCTGCACCAGCACCGACATGGCGCCCACCGCGAACAGCGACCAGCCGTTTTCCTTGGGGCCCCAGCCGAACTTGAAGGTGGTGTACAGCACCCAGGTGGTGTGGAGCATGAACTGCGCCAGGCCGGCCAGCGCGATCACCGCCACCAGCATGCCCACGCCGTGCAGCTCGTGCAGGCCCTTGAGCGAGGACACCGGGTTGGCCTTCTTCCAGTTCACCGGCGTGCGGCGCTCGGGCGGCAGCGACTCCGGCAGCACCAGCACGCCGTAGACCGTGTTGAGCACCGCCAGCGCACCGGCCACGAAGAAGGGCAGGCGCAGGTCGATGTCGCCCAGCAGGCCGCCGGTGACCGGGCCCAGCACGAAGCCCAGGCCGAACATCGCCCCCAGCATGCCGAAGCGCTTGGCGCGCTCGTCGGGCGCGCTGATGTCGGCCACGTAGGCCTGGGCCACGGCGGCGTTGGCCTGCATCGCACCGCTGAACAGGCGCACCACCACCAGCATCCACAGCGCGGTGGCCAGGCCGGTGACGAAGAAGCTCAGCGCCAGCCCGGTGAAGCCCAGCAGCAGCACCGGCCTGCGGCCGTAGTGGTCCGACAGCGCCCCGAGGACCGGCGAGCCGAAGAAGCTGGCGATGCCGAAGGCGAAGGTGACCACGCCGTACCAGAAGGCATGGTCGGCCTGGGAGTCGGTGAAGCTGCCCACCAGCGGCGGCAGCACCGGGATGATCAGGCCGATCGACACCATGTCGATCAGCACCGTCAGCATGATGAACGGCATGGCCGGAGCACGCCTGCTGCGGCGCGCCGGCGCGGCGCTGGACGGGGAGTCGGTCATCGGGGGCTTCGGAAACACCACGCCCGGCCGGTGCCGGGCGTGTTGCGGGTCAGGCGACCGAAGGGGTCACTCCATGCGGTAGTTGGGCGCTTCCTTGGTGATCTGCACGTCGTGCACGTGGCTTTCGCGGATGCCGGCGGCGGTGATCTCGACGAACTCGGCGCGCTCGCGCATCTGCTCGATCGTCGCGCAACCGCAGTAGCCCATCGAGGCGCGCAGGCCGCCGGCCATCTGGAAGACGATCGACACCATCGAGCCCTTGTAGGGCACGCGGCCTTCGATGCCCTCGGGCACCAGCTTGTCGGCGTTGGGGTTGCTGGTCTCGTCGGCTTCCTGGAAGTAGCGGTCGGCCGAACCGGCCTTCATCGCCCCGATCGAGCCCATGCCGCGGTAGGCCTTGTAGCTGCGGCCCTGGTAGAGGATGACCTCGCCCGGGGCTTCCTCGGTGCCGGCGAACATGCCGCCCATCATCACCGTGTGCGCGCCCGCGGCGATGGCCTTGGCGATGTCGCCCGAGTAGCGGATGCCGCCGTCGGCGATCAGCGGCACGCCGGTGCCCTTCAGCGCGGTGGCGACGTTGTCGATCGCGGTGATCTGCGGCACGCCCACGCCGGCAACGATGCGGGTGGTGCAGATCGAACCGGGGCCGATGCCGACCTTGACACCGTCCGCACCGGCTTCCACCAGCGCCAGCGCGGCCGCGCCGGTGGCGATGTTGCCGCCGATCACGTCCACCTGCGGGAAGTTGCGCTTGACCCAGCGCACCCGCTCGATCACGCCGTGGCTGTGGCCATGCGCGGTGTCGACGATCAGCGCGTCCACCCCGGCCTTGACCAGCAGCTCGACGCGCTCCTCGGTGCCCTCGCCCACACCCACCGCGGCGCCCACGCGCAGCTTGCCGTGGGCATCGCGGGCGGCGTTCGGGAAGGTGGTCTGCTTGGTGATGTCCTTCACCGTGAACAGCCCGCGCAGCTGGTCGGCGTCGTTGAGCACCAGGACGCGCTCGAGCTTGTGCTGGTGCATCAGCGCCTTGGCATCGGCCAGCGAGGCGCCTTCGCGCACCGTGACCAGGCGCTCGCGCGGGGTCATGATGTCGCGCACCGGGGCGTCCAGGCGGGTCTCGAAGCGCAGGTCGCGGCCGGTGACGATGCCCACCACCTTGCCCTCGTCCACCACCGGGAAGCCGGAAATGCCGTGGGCGCGCGACAGCTCGATCACGTCGCGCACCCGTGCGCCCGGGGCGATGGTGATCGGGTCCTTCAGCAGACCCGACTCGTAGCGCTTGACCCGCGCCACCTCCGCGGCCTGCGCCTTGGGCGGCAGGTTCTTGTGCACGATGCCGATGCCGCCTTCCTGCGCGATCGCGATCGCCAGGCGGGCCTCGGTGACCGTGTCCATCGCCGCGGAGACGATGGGCAGGTTCAGCTCGATGTTGCGGGTCAGACGGGTGGCCAGCGACGTGTCGCGCGGCAGCACCTGGGAGTACGCGGGGACCAACAACACATCGTCGAAGGTCAGCGCTTTGCCGAGAAGGCGCATGGGAGAGGCTCCAGACGCAAAAGGAGATTATACGGAGCGGTAACAGCCTGCGCGCCAGGCAAGCTCGCCGCCCCTGTCGCCAGGGGCGCCGCTACACTCGCTGCATGAGCGCCCGCAGCCTTCTTCTGCACCGCCGCGTCCTGCCCGCCCTGCTGCTCGGCCTGCTCGCTGCCGCCACGCTGCCGGTGGCCGCGCAGGGGCAGTGGAAATGGCGCGATGCCAGCGGCCGCATCCAGTACAGCGACCGCCCGCCACCGGCGTCGGTGCCCGAGCGAGCCATCCTGGCCCGGCCGGCCAGCCCGCCGACCGCAAACCTCGCCCCGGCAGCGGCCGAGGCACCCGCTTCCGCCGCCTCGGCCTCCGGCCCCGGCCGGGCCGGCTCCGCAGCGCCGGCCGGACAGGACCCCGAACTGCTCGCGCGCAGGCGCCAGGCCGAGGCCCAGGAGGCCGCCCGCCGCCGCGCCGAGGAGGACAAGCTGGCCCGCCAGCGCCAGGAGAACTGCCAGCGCGCCCGCGATTACCTGCGCACCCTCGATTCCGGCCAGCGCATCACGCGCACCAACGCCCAGGGTGAACGCGAGTTCCTCGACGACGCACAGCGCGCCGCCGAGCGCCGCCGCGCCGAGGAAGTCATCGGCAGCGAGTGCCGCTGACGCCCGGCCCCGCGGCACCGTCGGCCCGCCGGACTGCGTCAGCCTTCGACCGGCGTCGCGGCGCTCCCGGAGCCCTCGGCACCCGCGGCACATCCAGCCGCCCGACGCGGGCGCGGCGCATGGCGGCGCTGGCCCTGCGCCCGGTAACGCAGGCGGCGCGCCTCCTTCGGGTCGACCTGCAGGCTGCGGCACAGCGCCACCCGGTCGCCGTCACGCAGCGGCGCCTCGGGCGCGGCTGCACGGCCCCACACCGCCGCCACCAGTCCCGGGTCCTGCGCCAGGGCCGGATGGCGGGCCAGCAGGCCGCTGGCCTGCAGCGCATCGGCCACCGTCGCACCGGGGGGCAGCGCCACCTGCACCTGCTCGACCTGACGCGGGCCGGGGCTGCAGACCACCTCGATGTGCAGCCGCGCGACCGGGTCCGCCCCCCCGGCTGCCCCGGGCTCGACCGCCATCGCGCGGGCCTCAGCGCCGGCCATAGACCTGCTCGGCACGCGCCACGAAGGCATCGACGAAGGTGTTGGCGATCTTGTCGAACACCGGGCTGACCACCGCCTCGAGCGGCCGGCTCGAGAAGGCGTAGCTCAGGTCGAACTCCACCTTGCAGGCCTGCGGCGTCGGCGCCGCCCCGGCCGCACCCAGCGGCAGGAAGCGCCACTCGCCCTGCAGGTGCGAGAAAGGCCCGTCCACCAGCGCCATCGTCAGGCTGCGCTCGGGAATCATGCGGTTGCGCGTGGTGAAGGCATGCTTCACCCCGGCATAGGCCAGATGCAGGCGTGCCGTCAGGCCGTCCTCCTCCTGCGACAGGACCTCGCCCTTCTGGCACCAGGGCAGGAACTTGGGATAGGACGGTGCGTCCACCACCAGGTCGTACATCTCCCGGGGCGAGTACCAGAGCAGGACGGACTTCTTGACGTGCTTCATACAATCCCGTGATTCTATTGAGCCGGCACCCACCTCCACCGGGCCCGCACCATGAGCGCCATCGCCGAAAACAAGAAAGCCCACTTCAACTACCAGATCGAGGAGCGCTACGAGGCCGGCATCGTCCTGATGGGCTGGGAGATCAAGGCCATCCGCAGCGGCCAGGTGCAGCTCACCGACGGCTACGTGGTGATCAAGGACGGCGAACTCAGCCTCATCGGCCTGCGCATCAACCCGCTCAAGAGTGCCTCCACCCACGTCAACCCGATCGCCGACCGCACCCGCAAGCTGCTGATGCACAAGGCCGAGATCCGCCGCCTGATCGGCAAGGTCGAGCAGAAGGGCTTCACCCTGGTGCCGCTGAAGCTCTACTACAAGGGCGGCCTGGTCAAGGTCGAACTCGCCCTGGCCAAGGGCAAGGCCGAGCACGACAAGCGGCACACGATCAAGGACCGCGAGTGGGAGAGAGAAAAGGGCCGCCTGATGAGATCGAAGATCTCATCGGGTCCGAAGGAGTAGCGGCGCAAGCCGCGACGGCCCTTTCGGCGCAGCCAACAAGGCCGCCTGATGCGGCTCGAGGTGTCGAGCAGCGGCAAGGAGTGACACCGGGCCGAGCCGAATCGGCTCGCTGCTGCACGATTCAGGCGGACGGCGCGGGAAGTACCGCGAGCACCCGCTCGAGGTCCCGGATCAGGTCGTCGACGTTCTCCAGCCCGATGCACAGCCGCACCAGCGTGCCCTGGTAGGGCGTGGGCAGCTGGCGCATGCGCCGGGCCTCGTAGGGCGCCGCCAGGCTCACCGGGCCGGCCCAGGACCAGCCGATGCGGAACAGCCGCAGCGCGTCGATGAAGGCGTCCACCTGTGCGCTGGTGTAGCGCGGCTGCATCTCCAGCGTCAGCAGGCCGGCAGCCAGCTCGCAGTGGGCGGCCCAGTGCGCGTGCCCAGGCGAGCCGGGCAGCGCGGGGTGCAGCACGCGGGCGAACTCGCTGCGGGTCTGCGCCCAGGCGGCGATGCGGCGGGCGGCCTGGTCCTGCGTGCGGTAGCGCAGTTCCATCGTCGGCAGGCCGCGCAGGATGGCGGCTGCATCGTCGGCGCCGACGCCGAAACCCAGTCGGCTGTGTGTCCAGCAGAGCCGCTCGTGCAGGGCGCGGTCGCGGCAGGCCACCGAGCCCATCAGCACGTCGCCGCCGCCGGAGGGGAACTTGGTCAGCGCGTGCACTGCGATGTCCACCGCCTGTCCCTCACCCAGATCGAAAGGCTTGAAAGCCAGCCCCGCCCCCCAGGTGTGATCGATGGCGATCAGCGCCTGCGGCGCCCGCTCACGCACGCAGCGCACCAGGCCGCGCAGGTCCGGGAACTCCATCGTCACCGAGCCGGCCGCCTCCAGCCAGACCAGCTTCGTGGCCGGCGTGAGCGACTGGGCCAGCGAGGCGACGTCCAGCGGGTCGTACATCCGGTGGCCGATGCCCCAGCCGCGCAGTTCGTGCTGGGCCAGCGCCAGGTTGGGGCCATAGACGTTGTCCGGCAGCACGACTTCATCGCCCGCCTCGAGCAGCGCCAGGTCGACCAGCGTGATCGCCGCCAGCCCGCTGGGCAGCAGCATGACGTGCTCGGCGCCCTCCAGCTCGGCCAGGCGCGCCTCCAGCGTGTAGGTGGTGGGCGTGCCCTTCAGTCCGTAGGTGTAGGCGCTCTTGTCGATCCAGCGCCGCTCGCGCAGCGCCCGCACGTTCGGGAAGAAGACGGTGGAGGCCTTGAACACCCCGGGCGGGATGGCGTCCCAGTCCGCCGGCGCGCGGTAGGGGTGGTGGATCAGGCGGGTGGCGAGGGCGTCGCCCTCGGCCGGTTCGGACACGTCGTGGTCGGCCATGGACCCTCCCTTCAAACCAGCTCACCCACCAGATCGTGCCCGGACGTGCCGACGATGCGCACGCGCACGAACTCGCCCACCTTCATCGTCTTGGACGCCTTGGTAGGCGGCAGGATCTTCACGGTGCCGTCGATCTCCGGCGCGTCCGCATACGTGCGCCCCACCCCGCCCTTGCGGCCCAGCGCCGGGGCGCTGTCGACCAGCACCTGCATCGTCGCGCCCACACGCTGCGCGAGCCTGGCGGTGGAGACCGCCTCGGCGACGGCCATGAAGCGCGCACGGCGCTCCTCGCGCACCGCGTCCGGCAGCGCGCCGGGCAGGTCGTTGGCGGCGGCGCCCTCCACCGGGGAGTAGGCGAAGCAGCCGGCGCGGTCGATCTGTGCCTCCTGCATGAAGTCGAGCAGGGTCTGGAACTCTTCTTCCGTCTCGCCCGGGAAACCGGCGATGAAGGTCGAGCGGACCACCAGCTGCGGGCAGGCGGCGCGCCAGGCCTGGATGCGCTCCAGGTTGCGCCCGCCGCTGGCCGGGCGCTTCATGCGCTTGAGGACATCCGGGTGGGCGTGCTGGAAGGGCACGTCCAGGTAGGGCAGCACCAGCCCCTCGGCCATCAGCGGGATGACCTCGTCCACGTGCGGGTAGGGATAGACGTAGTGCAGCCGCACCCAGGCGCCGAAGGGCCTGGCGATCTCGCCAAGCCTGGCCACCAGGTCCAGCATGCGGGTCCGGACCGGCTTGCCGTCCCAGAAGCCGGTGCGGTACTTGACATCCACGCCGTAGGCCGAGGTGTCCTGGCTGATGACCAGCAGCTCCTTGACGCCGGATTCGAACAGCCGCTGCGCCTCGCCCAGCACGTCGCCCACCGGGCGCGAAACCAGGTCGCCGCGCAGGCCCGGGATGATGCAGAAGCTGCAGCGGTGGTTGCAGCCTTCGCTGATCTTGAGATAGGCGTAGTGCTTGGGCGTGAGCTTCACGCCCGTGGCCGGCACCAGGTCGACGAAGGGGTCGTGCGGCTTGGGCACGTGCGCGTGCACCGCGTCCATCACCTCCTGCGTGGCGTGCGGGCCAGTGACGGCCAGCACCTTGGGGTGCACCTGCTGCACCAGGTTCTCGCCGTCGGAGGCGGTGCGCGCGCCCAGGCAGCCGGTGACGATCACCTTGCCATTGGCGGCCAGCGCCTCGCCGATGGTGTCCAAGCTTTCCTTGACCGCATCGTCGATGAAGCCGCAGGTGTTGACGATCACCAGATCGGCGCCCTCGAAGGTCTCGCTGGTGGCATAGCCCTCGGCGCTGAGCTGGGTGAGGATCAGCTCGGAGTCGGTCAGGGCCTTCGGGCAGCCGAGGCTGACGAAGCCGATGCGGGGGGCGGGCGCGGCGGTGGCGCTGCCGGCGGTGGAAACGGAATCGCTCATGCCCGGATTGTCTCAGCAGCGCCGCCTTGCGCCTCGGCAAGGGCCGGGGCCGCCGGCTGCGGCATCATCGCCGCCTGCCTGCCCGACGCCCATGCCCTTCGATCCTGCTGCCGTCACCGCTCCCTTTCGCATGCAGCCCGGACTGCGCCGTGTGGCCCCGGGCACGCCGGCCCTGCACGCCGCCGCGCCGGGCAGCCCGGCCTTCTCGGCCAAGCTGGCGGCGCTGCGCGACCATGCGCCGCAGTGCCTGGTGGGGGTGGACGGCCTCGATGCCCGCCCGGCCCTGGCCCGGCTGGGCGAGGTGGCCGCCCAGGACGCGCCGCAGGCGCTGAGCGGCGATGGTACCCGGCTGCTGGCCCCGGCACTCGGCCTGGCGGTGCGGCTGGACGACGGCGCGCTGCAGTCACTGACCGACCCGCATGACCAGGCCCTGGCCCTGCTGCAGCGGCTGGATGCGCCCTGGCGCGCCGCGGCGCTGGCCAGCCTGGCGCTGCGGGAGGACCTGGTGCTGATCGATGCGCGACAGGCCACGCTGCCCTGGATGGCGGTGTGCCTGCCCTCGCACTGGGATCCGTGCGAGAAGGTGGGGCGTCATTTCCGCGAGGTGCACGCCCCGGTGGCCGACAGCGACCGGGTGCAGCAGGCCGGACCGCAGTTGATGCGCCTGGTCAGCGGCAGCGAGCGCTGGGAGCGCTTCGTCTGGACCGTGACCCGCCACCCCGGGCTGGACCAGCACCCCGAGCGCCACGTGCGCCAGCCCTGGCCCGACGCGGCCACGCCGGCCGAACTGCTGGCGATGGCCACCTTTCGCACCGAACGACAGGGCTTCCTGCCGCTGCCGGGTCGGGACCAGGCACTCTTCACCATCGAAGTGCAGGCCCGGCCCCTCGAACAGGCGCTGCGCCACGAGGGGCTCGATGCCGCCGTGCTGCACGACGCCCTGGCCAGCATGAGCGACGCGGTGCTGGCCTACCGCGGCCTGGGGTCCGCACGCGACCGGCTCTGCGCGGCCCTGCGGGAGCGGGCAGCCGGCGGAGCCGGCGCATGACGCGCGCGCCGCTGCGGCCGGCCCGCCTGTCGATCGCGGCGGACGGCGTGCCGCGCTCGCTGGACTTCGACGACGTCTACCACAGCGCCGCGGGCGCCCTGGCGCAGGCGCGCCATGTCTTCCTGGGCGGCAACGGGCTGCCGCAGCGCTGGACCGGGCGGCGGGATTTCGTCGTCCTCGAGACCGGCTTCGGCCTGGGCCGCAACTTCCTGGCCACCTGGGCGGCCTGGCGCGCCGACCCGCAGCGCTGCGAGCGGCTGCATTACGTCGCGATCGAGAAGCACCCCCCGACGCGCGAGGATCTGGCGCGGGTGCAGCAGCACAGCGCGACGGCCGGTGCCGACCCGGCCCTGGCCGAGGCGCTGCAGGCCGCCTGGCCGCTGCCCACGCCCGACGCGCACAGCCTGGACTTCGAGGACGGCCGGGTGCAGCTGCAGCTGGTCTTCGCCGACGTCGACGAGGCGCTGCGCGGCCTGGCGCTGCAGGCCGATGCCTTCTACCTCGACGGATTCACGCCGGCACGCAACGCGGCCATGTGGTCACCCGAGGTCTTCGCCCGCCTGGGGCGGCTGGCGGCCTCCGGGGCCACCGCGGCCACCTGGAGTGCCGCGCGCGCGGTGCGCGACGGGCTGAGCGCAGCGGGCTTCGAGGTCGAGCGCCGCCCCGGCTTTGCCGACAAGCGCGACATGACCGTGGCCCGCCACGCGCCGCGCTTCGTACCGCCTGCGCCGGCCGCCTGGCGCACGCGGCCGGCCGCTGGCACGCCGCGCGAGGCCCTGGTGATCGGCGCCGGCCTGGCCGGCACGGCCTGCGCCTGGGCACTGGCGCGGCAGGGCTGGCGGGCCACCGTGCTGGATGCCGAGGCCAGCCCGGCCGGGCGCACCTCCGGCAATCCCGGCGGGCTGATGCACCCGATCTTCAACGCGCCCGACAGCCTGCACGCACGCTGGTTCCGTGCCGCCGCACTGCGCTGCGCCGCACTGGCCGCCGGCCCGATCGCCCGCGGCGAGGTGGCCGGCCGGCTCGACGGCTTCCTGCGCCTGGAAGGCCGGCTCGAGGCCGACACCGCCCGGGCCCGCCTGGAGGCCGTCGGGCTGCCGCAGGAGTTCCTGCACTGGTGCCCGTCCGAGGCGGCCGCGGCCGCGACCGGGCTGCCGCTGACGCAGGGCGGCTGGTGGTTCGGCCCGGGAGGCTGGCTGTCGCCGCGCGACTGGTGCGGCTGGCTGCTCGACCAGGCCGCCCGGCGCGCGGGGGCGCAGTTCCACGGCCGACGCCGCGTGGCCCGGCTGGCACGCGAGCCGGCCGGCACACCCGGGCGCTGCTGGCATGCGCTGGACGCCGCCGGCGCCAGCCTGGGCCGGGCCCCCGTGCTGGTGCTGGCCGCGGCGCTGGACAGCCCGCGGCTGCTCGCCGCCAGCCCGGACTGCGCCACCTTCGGTGGCGAACGCCTCGTGCTCGGCGCGGTGCGCGGCCAGACCACGCTGCTCCCGGCTGCCGCGCAGGCCGGCGGCACGGTGCGGGCGCCCCGCCACGCGCTGTCGGGCGCCGGCTATGCCCTGACCCTGCCCGACGGCCGGGTGCTGACCGGCGCGACCAGCCAGCACGACGACCCCGACCCGGCGCTGCGCCCGGCCGACCACCTCGAGAACCTGCGCCGGGCGGCGGCGCTGGGCCTGTTCGGCGCCGCCGCGCGCGCTCTGCCCGCGGCGGCGCTGCCCGCCGCGCTGGGGCTGGACCTGGAACGGCTGGAAGGACGCTGCGGCTGGCGCGCCACCACCCCGGACCGGCTGCCGCTGGCCGGCCCGCTGGTCGACCTGGCGGCGCTGCAAGACGCGCGGCAGGCGCGCGCCCGGCTCGACGCCCTGCGCCAGCTGCCGCGCAGCCACGACGCCGACGGCGGGCTCTACCTCTGCACCGGGCTGGGCTCGCGCGGCCTGAGCTCGGCCGTGCTGGCCGCCGAGGTGCTGGCCAGCTGGATCACCGGCACCCCCTGCCCGGTGGAAGCCGAGCTGCGCGACGCCCTCGACCCGGCGCGCCTTCAGCACCCGGCCGCCGGCGGCTGACCCCCGGACGCCGTCGGCAGCCTGGGCGGCGGCAGGTGCAGCCGCGCCACCAGCGGCAGGGCGCCCAGCAGCATCAGCAGCGCCATGACGCGAAACAGCAACCCGGGCCCCAGCGCGGCGCCGAGCAGGCCGAAACCCATCGGCAGCAGGGTGCTGGACAGGTGGATGACGCTGGCGCGCAGCGCGATCGCCTCGCCCTGCTGGGCCGGCGGCGCCAGATGGTGCAGCGTGGTCATGATCATCGGCTGTACCGACCCCAGCGCCAGGCCCAGCAGCAGCGCACAAGCCGACATCGTCACGGCGCCCTGCGCCCAGGGATAGACGAAGAAGCAGCCCGCGACCACCCAGGCAGCGGCCCGCAGCACCTGGCGCTCGCTCCAGTGCTGCGCCAGCAGCGGAATCAGCACCCGCACGGCCGACACCGCGAAGGCGAACAGCCCCAGCACGCCCCCGATGGCCGAAGCACTCAGCCCGCGCGCATGGCCCAGCAGCGGCACCAGGAAGGCGTGCAGGTCCCAGCTGCTGGAGAAGAAGCCGTTGAGCGCCAGCAGGCCCGCCATGCCGGGCAGGCGCAGCAGGCCCAGCGGCGAATGGCGCGGGGCGGCCGCCTGGGCGGCAGGGCGCGGCGCACGGATCTGGCGCGGCACCCGGGCGGTCCAGACGCGCGCCAGCAGCGGCAGAAGCGCCATCGCCGCACAGGCCAGGCCGAAGCCCTGGGCATCGATGAGCAGGCCGGCCAGCATCGGGCCGACCACATTGCCCAGCGCCGGCGCCAGACCGAGCCAGCTGAAGACCCGGCGCAGCTCGGCCGGGTCGGCGCCATCGGCCGGCGCGGCTGCGTCGGCTGGCCGGGCCAGCCGGCCGGCGCTGTGCTGCATCGCGATCAGGCCGAGGTTGCAGCCGGTTCCGGCCAGTGTGGCCGCCGGCACCAGCAGCAGCAGTTGCAGCGGCTCGGCCAGCCAGGTCGCCGCCAGCGCCAGCAGACCGGCCAGCGTCACCATGCCGGCCGCCGCGTGCACCGGACGGTGGTAGCCGCGCCGGTCCACCCAGCGCCCGGCCGGCAGCGCCAGCAGCAGCGGTGCCAGCGCGAACAGGCCGAGCATCACGCCGGCCGCTGCCTCCGCGCTCCACCAGGGGGTGGCGCCCTGGCGCAGCAGCAGCAGCGGCAGCGTCAGACGCAGCCCGGCCATCGCGGCATGCAGGCAGACCTGTGCGGTCACCAGAGCCCGCAGCGTCGCGGCGGGCATCCGGGCCGGGTTCGGCGTGCCGCCCGAACCGGCGCCCGCGGCCTCGACAGCGCTCACGGCGCAGCCGTCGGCGACACGGCACCGCCCTCGGCCAGGCCGAGCAGCGCATCGGCGCGAGCGGGCTCGAGGGCCTCGACACCGCGCAGCTGGCGCGCCATCGCACGGGTGCGCACCTCGGCCGCCTCGATGGTGTGGCCGGCCTCCTGCAGCTTGCGGCGGGTCTTCTCGAGCACCTCGCCGAAGCGGCCGAACTCGGTCTTGACGGCGCCCAGCACCTGCCAGACCTCGGCGCTGCGCCGCTCCAGCGCCAGGGTCCGAAAGCCCATCTGCAGGCTGTTGAGCAGCGCCAGCAAGGTGGTCGGCCCGGCCAGCGTGACGCGGTGCTGGCGCTGCAGCGCCTCGGCCAGGCCGGGGCGGCGCAGCAGCTCGGCGTACAGGCCCTCGGTGGGCACGAAGAGCACCGCGAAGTCGGTGGTGTGCGGCGGTGCCAGGTACTTGGTGGCGATGCTGCGCGCCTCGTCGCGCACGCGCTGCTCGAGGGCCCGCGCGGCGGCCTCGGCGCCTTCCCGGTCGGCGCGGTCCTGGGCGTCGAGCAGGCGCTCGTAGTCCTCGCGCGGGAACTTGGCGTCCAGCGGCAGCCAGACGGTCTCGTCGTCGCCCGTCGCGCCGGCCGGCCCGGCCCCCGATCCCGTGGCGCCGCGGCCGGGCAGGCGGATCGCGAACTCGACCCGCTCGCGGCTGCCCGGCACGGTGGCCACGTTGAGCGCGTACTGCTGCGGCGTGAAGACCTGCTCGAGCAGGGCGGCCAGCTGCACCTCGCCGAACACGCCGCGGGTCTTGACGTTGCCGAGCACCCGCTTGAGGTCGCCCACGCCCTGCGCCAGGGTCTGCATCTCGCCCAGGCCGCGGTGCACCTGCTCGAGGCGCTCGGCGACCTGGCGGAAGCTCTCGCCCAGCCGGGTCTCCAGGGTGGCGTGCAGCTTCTCGTCGACGGTGGCGCGCATCTGCTCGAGGCGCTTCTCGTTGTCGGCCTGCAGCGCCTGCAGCCGGCCTTCGACGCTGGCCTGCACGCCGGCCAGGCGCTGCTCGACCAGGCTGCGCAGCTCGCCCAGGCGGCGGTCGTTGGCCTCGCCGAGCAGGCGCCACTGCTCGGTCTGGGCGGCGGCAAAGCGCTGCAGCGCGGCGTCCAGCGCCTCGCGGGCGGCCTGGGCCTGCTGGGCCTGCAGCGCGCCAGCCTGCGACAGGCTCTGCGTGACGGCCTGCTGCATGGCCGCCAGCTGCACGCGCAGGGTGTCGACCTGCTCGTTCTGGCTGCGCAGCGCCTCGCCAGACTGGGCCAGCAGGGTGCGCTGGAAGTCCGCCAGCCGGCTGCCCAGCTCCAGGCGGGTGCCGCGCGCGCTCTCGGCCAGCTCGCCGCGCAGGTCGCGCGCCAGGCGCTCGCTGCGCCCGTCCTGGGCATCCTGCCAGGCGTCCAGCAGGCCTTCGAGGCGCAGGGCGTCCGATCCTGCACCGCCACGCCACCAGAGCAGGACGAGGATCAGCAGCTGCAACAGCAGCAGCGCGCCGAGCAGGATCGGGACCAGCATGGAGTTCATGCGGCGATTGTCCCCGCCCGGCAGCGCCGCTCGCCGCGGCCCGCCGACGCGCGCGGCGCTGCCCCGCTCAGCCTCGGGCGCCGTCGGCCACCAGGGCGCGCAGGAAGTCCGGCAGCGGCACCGACTTCTGCTGCGGAAAGTCGACCCAGACGATCTTCGCACCGCCGGCCGCGTCGATCTCGCCGGGGCGGTCGACCCGCTCGAGGGTCACGTAGGTGTCGAAGCTGCTGCGGCCCGGGTTGCGCACGTAATGCTTCGCCCGCACCTGGCCCGGATACTCGAGCTGTCGGTAGAAGTTGCAGAAGGCGTTGACGATCACCGGCCCCTGGCCGGCCGGGTTGGGCGGCGTGCCGATCGCATCGAACCAGTCCAGCCGCACCATCTCGAGGTAGCGGAAGTACAGGGTGTTGTTGACATGGCCCATCGCGTCCATGTCGCCCCAGCGGATGGGGAAGACCAGCTCGTGGACCAGCTTCTTGTCGTCGGGAATGTCGAAGCGCATCGTCGTCAGGCCTGCGGCGGGGAGTCGATCGAAATGCCCAGCTCGGCCGCCAGCCGGCCGACCAGGGCGCGCAGCGAGGCCACCTCGGCGGCGAGCTGGCGGTGTTCGGCGCGCAGCACGGCCAGCTCGTCGAGGTCGACCGTGGCCACGCCGGCGCTGGCGGCCGCCCCGCCCTGCAGCAGCGCGGCATCCGGCTCGCCGCACAGCAGGTGCATCCAGCGCGCCTCGCGCGCGCCGGGCGCCCGCGGCAGCTTGACGACCTTGGGCGGGTAGCGCTCGGCCAGCTCCTCGAGGAAGCCCTCCACCGACGAGACATCGGCGAAGCGGTGCAGCCGCTCGCTGTGCGCGCGCAGTTCGGCCGCGGTCTGCGGGCCGCGCAGCATCAGCGTGGCCAGCAGCGCCACCGCCTGGCTGGGCACGACCAGCACACGGCCCAGGTTGTGCTCGTAGCGCACCACCCGGCTGCCGCTGCCCTCGAAGACCAGGCTCATCGACTTCAGCGCATCGATCGCGGTGAGCACCTGCGACTCGTCGACGTTCATGACCGGCTCGCGCGCGGTCTTCTGGTTGCAGCCGGCCACCAGCGCGTTCAGGCTCAGCGGGTAGGTGTCGGGCACGGTGGCCTGCTTCTCGACCAGCACCGCGACGACACGCGCCTCCAGCGGGCTCAGATCCCTCATCGTCTCGCCTCCCGGGGGCTCAGAGGCCGAAGCCGTCGTCGGCCTGGATCACCGCGCCGTTGATGAAGCGGCTCTCGTTGGCGCAGAGCATCAGCAGCGTGGTGTCCAGGTCCTGCGGCTGGCCCAGGCGCTTGCGCGGCAGCATCTGGATGAGCTTCTGGCCGCCCTCGGTCTGCCAGTGGTGGTGGTTGATCTCGGTATCGATGTAGCCCGGGCAGATCGCGTTGACATTGATGCCGAACTTGCCCCACTCGAGCGCCATCGCCCGGGTCATGTGGATCACCGCGGCCTTGCTCATCGCGTACACGCCGATCTGGCTGAGCACGCGCAGCCCGGCCATCGAGGCGATGTTGACGATGCGCCCACCCGTGAAGGTGCCCGGCGCCGCGCCGCGGGCGCGCTGCACCATGCGCCGGCCCACCTCCTGCGCGACGAAGAAGGCGCCGCGCACATTGGTGTCGAAGACGAAATCGAAGTCCTCGGGCTCGACCTCCAGCAGCTTCTGCGTGGTGCTGACGCCCGAGTTGTTGATCAGGATGTCCAGCGTGCCCACCTCGGTCTCGGCGTGCGCCACTGCGGACTGGATGCTGGCCACGTCGGTGACGTCCAGCGCCACCACGTGGGCATCGCCGCCCTGCCCTTCGATCTCGGCGCGCAGCTCCTTGAGGCGCTCGGTGCGCCGACCGGCCAGCACCACCGCCGCCCCGGCCTTGGCCAGGGTGCGGGCGAACTGCGCGCCCAGGCCACTGGAGGCCCCGGTGACCAGGGCCACCCGGCCGGAAAGATCGATCGCGTAACTCATGCTCAGGCGTCCCCTTCGTCGTTGCGCGGCCACCGGAGGGCCGCGGGGCGACGAAGATAGCACGGGCTCCCGGCGGGGGCCCGCAGGCCGGCCGCCGCCGGCCGACGTCGGCCGCCATCGGCCGCCATCGGCCGATCGCGCAGCCTCAGCCGGGCAGGCGGATCGGCACCGGCCCGGCCGCCTCGACGCGCGCGGCCCACTCGTCCACCGGCAGCGGGCGGGCGAAGTGGTAGCCCTGGAACTCCGGCACGCCCAGACGGCGCAGCACCTCGAACTGGGCGGGCGTCTCCACGCCCTCGGCCACGGTGGACAGACCCAGCACCTCGCACAGCCGGATCATCGGCTCGAGCATGCGCAGTGCCCGTTCGTCACGCTCGATGTCGAGCAGGAAGCTGCGGTCGATCTTCACCTTCGACAGCGGCAGCTGACGCAGGTAGCTCAGCGAGGAGTAGCCGGTGCCGAAATCGTCCAGCGCCAGCGAGAAGCCGAATCCGCGCAGCCGCTGCAGCACCGGCCTGACGACGTCGAGCCCCGCCAGCAGGGCCGACTCGGTGAGTTCGATCTCCAGCAGCGCCGGCTCGATGCCGGCGCGCTCGCAGGCCACCAGCAGCTGGCGGTCCAGCCCGGGCTGCAGCACCTGCTTGGGCGAGAGGTTGACGGCCACCGGCAGGCGCTGGCCGGCCGCGGCACAGCGTGCCGCCAGCCGTGCCGCGGCGTGCAGGGCGTGCCGGCCCATCAGGCCGATGAGGCCGAGCTTCTCGGCCATCGGGATGAACTCTGCCGGCGACACCGCCCCGAAGGCCTCGGTGGGCCAGCGCATCAGCAGCTCGGCACCGGTGGCCTGGCCGTCGCGGTCGACCTTGGGCTGGGCCACGAAGGCGAAGCCGTTGCGCTCGGCATCGGCGCGCAGCAGGCTGAACAGCCGCACGCGGCGCTGCACATCGTCCTCCAGGTCGCTGCCGTAGAAGGCCAGGCCGTTACGCACCGGCCCCCGGGCTGCCTGGGTGGCCACATCGACCTTGCGCAGCAGCTCGACCGGGGTCGCACCGTCGCGCGGAGCCAGCACCGCTCCGATGCGCGCCTGCAGCGACACCGGATGTCCCTGGGCATCGAAGGGCAGCGCAAAAGCGGCGATCACGCCCTGTGCGATGGTGCGCACCTCGGTCTCGCCGCTGCCCGGCTGGAGCACCATCGAGAAGCTGCTGCCGCTCCAGCGGGCCAGCACCGCGCTCGCCTCGCCCCCCTGCAGGACCTCGCGCAGCCGCCCGGCCGCCGTGCGCAGCAGCCGGTCTCCCGCCTCGTGACCATAGGAGTCGTTGATGTCCTTGACCCCGTCGATGTCCAGCTGCATCAGCGCGAAGCCGTCGCCCTGGGCCATGCGCTGCGCCAGGTAGTCCTCCAGCCCGGCCCGGTTGGGCAGGTCGGTCAGACCGTCGTGGCGCGACATGCGCTCGAGCGCACGCGCCATCGCCTGCAGCGCCTCGGCCGCCTCGCGCTCGGCGGTCATGTCCTTGAGCGTGCCCATGACCAGGCAGGGCTCGCCCCGTGCATCACGCTCGATCGCCCGGCCGTGCATGCGCAGCCAGCGCTGGCGACCGTCGTGATGCAGGCGCAGCACCACTTCCAGGTCCGCGCGCTGCCCCTCGCGGTGGGCCCGCCAGGCGTCCTGCGCCGCCTGCGCATCCTCGGGGTGCAGACGCTGCAGGAAGTCCTCGACGCTGCAGGCGGGCAGGTTCACCTCCGCACCGCCGAGCAGGAAGGGGTCGACGCGGATCAGCCCGCCCTCGGCGCGCCACTCCCACACGCTGGTGCCGCTGGCCCACATCGCGCGGCGCAGGCGCCGCTCGGACTCGCAGACCTCGGGCAGCTGCGCACAGGATGGGCCCTGCCCCGCCACCTCGCAGGACAGGACGGGCGAGCCCTCCCCCCGTTCGCCCGTACCCCGTCCAGCCGGATCGGGCTCGGCGGCGGACAGGATCGGACGAAAGGAAGGCTCTCGGGACATGGGGGCTCCATCGACGGCCCGCGAACTCGACGCACGGGCAGCCTGCGAGCTTAGCGTCATCGGGCGTGGGCCGTCGCCGGGAACAGCGGGCAACCCGGGCCGCTTCCCCACGAACCACGACGGCGCGCCATGGCCTGGAAGCCGTGGGCGGTCGTCCGTCTCGTCGCGGGCCCAGCCCATGCGGCGCAGCGCGGCGCACAGGATGTTCTCGCTCACGCAGCGCTTGCCGGTGGTGCGTCTGTTCGACTGGCCGATCTGGCCTGCCCGGAGGGACTCGAACCCCCGACCTGCTGCTTAGAAGGCAGCTGCTCTATCCAGTTGAGCTACGGGCAGCCGGGCTGGGCGCTGCCGCCGCATGGCGCATGCGGCTGGCGGAAGAATGGTCGGGGTGAGACGATTCGAACGTCCGACCCACTGCTCCCAAAGCAGTTGCGCTACCAGGCTGCGCTACACCCCGACGAAAGAGGCGTGATTCTAGCCGCTCGACGCGGTGGCTGCGCCCGGGCGATCAGATCTGCGCGGGCAGTTCGGCACGCCGTGGCAGGTCCGGGCCGCGGCGGGTGCAGGTGATCGCGGCGGCGGCGGCGGCAAAGGCGGCGATGCGGCGCAGTTCGTCCAGCGTCAGGGCCGCCAGCCCGGCCGGGCTGAGCCGACCCGTCTCGGCCAGGGCCGCCAGCGTGGCGGCCTGGAAGGTGTCGCCGGCGCCCACCGTGTCGCAGACCTCGATGCGCGGCGCCTCCACCTCGCAGCGGCCGGCGGCATGCCAGGCCAGCGCGCCCTGGCCGCCACGCGTCATCAGCACCAGCTGCACCCCCGTGGCCAGCAGGCGCTGCGCGAAGGCGTCGGCCGCCTCGCCGGGGTAGAGGCGATCGAAGTCCTCGTCACTGAGCTTGAGCAGGTGGCAGTGCGCGGCCATCCAGTCCAGCCGCTGGCGCCAGACGGCGCGATCGGGCTGCACGTTCAGGCGCACATTGGGGTCGTAGGCGATCACGCTGCGCGCACGGCGCTGCAGCACCAGCTGCTGCAGCGTGGCGTCGATGGGCGGCACCACGCAGGCGTAGGAGCCGAAGTGCAGCGCGGCGACGTCCTCGGGCAGGGCCGCGAGGTCCTCGACCCGCAGCTGGCGGTCGGCACCGCCCTCGCCGTAGAAGCGGTAGCTGGGCACGCCCCGGGCGTCCAGGCCGACCAGGCTGAGCGTGGTGGGCGCGTCGCAGCGGCGCAGGGCGCGCCGGCCGATGCCTTCCTCGGCGATCGTGCGGGCGATGCGCTCGCCCAGGAAGTCGCGCGAGACGGCGCCGAAGAACTCCACCGGCCGGCCCAGGCGGGCCAGCCCCATCGCCACGTTCAGCGGCGAGCCGCCCACCACCGCCTCGAGCTGCAGCCCGGTGGCCGTGGGAGCCTGCTGGAAGACGTCGAGCAACGACTCGCCACAGACCACGATGGGTGCGTTGTGCGTCATGGATCACCTCGGATTCGAAAGAAGGAGGCACTTGATCTGCCTCATGGATTTAATTGGACAGGGCCACCAGGTCGCTGCTTTTTCAAGCAGGCAAGGCACTCGAGCCCGAAAAGCAGACCGTATGCTCCCATGCGGCGGACCGTCCGGGGAGTCAGGGAAACCACTAAATCATTCAGATTGATTTAAATGCCCTGCCTGCCTAAGATGCGCAGCAAGCCCGCTCACCCGTGCGGCGGGTGCGCAGCCCCACCCCGCCACGCCAGCTGGCGTCGACTCGTACCTTCGGAGACATTGCATGAAGCGCCTGACTTCCCTGAGCCTTGCCGTCGCCCTCGCCAGCCTGGGAGGTGCCGCCCTGGCGGCCGACACGCCGGTGATCGGTCTGATCACGAAGACCGAGACGAACCCCTTCTTCGTGAAGATGAAGGAAGGCGCGCAGGCCGAGGCGAAGAAGCTGGGCGCGAAGCTGATGACCGCCTCCGGTCGCAAGGACGGCGACACGGCCGCGCAGATCACCGCGATCGAGAACATGGTGACCGCGGGGGCCAGGACGATCCTGATCACCTCCAGCGGGGACGCGATCATCCCGGCGGTGAAGAAGGCGCAGGCCAAGGGCGTGCAGGTGATCGCGCTGGACAGCCCCTTCGACGGGGCCGACGCGCTGTTCGCCACCGACAACTACAAGGCCGGCATCCTGATCGGCCAGTACGCCAAGGCCGCGCTGGGCGCCAAGCCGGCGAAGATCGCGATGCTCGACCTCTTCCCCGGCCATCCGGTGGGGGCGCAACGCCACAACGGTTTCATGACCGGCTTCGGCCTGAAGGCCCACGACGCCAAGAGCAACGAGCTGTCGTCCACGCCCGAGACGGTCTGCGCCGGCGACACCGACGGCAACCAGGCCAAGGGCCAGACGGCCATGGAGAACTGCCTGCAGAAGAACCCGGACATCAACGTCGTCTACACGATCAACGAGCCTGCCGCTGCGGGGGCCTACAACGCGCTGAAGAAGGCCGGCAAGGAGAAGGGCGTGATCATCGTGTCGGTGGACGGCGGCTGCGCCGGCGTGGCCGACGTGGGCAAGGGCGTGATCGCCGCCACCTCCCAGCAGTACCCGCTGAAGATGGCGGCCATGGGCGTGGCCGCCGGCGTGGAGTACGCCAGGACCGGCAAGCGGGTAAGCGGCTATGTCGACACCGGCGTGACGCTGATTGCCAAGACCCCCGTGCCCGGCGTGCCCAGCCAGGACGTCAAGACCGGCACCGAGCTGTGCTGGGGCAAGAAGTGACGGTGGCACCCACCTGAGCGACCTGGGCGAAGGATGCGGGCCCGGCCTTGCGGCCGGACACACACCGGGCGGCCTCGTGCGGCCGCCTGCCCCGCCCCCCGATTTCGATTCCGCCGCCCGCCCAGGTCCCGCACCTGGCGCGCGGTGGCATGACTGGACGGCACGCCGGGCAAGCCGGCCTGCCACCGAGGATTCGCCGATGAGCCCCATCGCAGACCGCCTGCCGCCGCTGTCGCAGCTCGGCCCCTTCATCGCGCTGGCCGTGGCCTGCACGGTGTTCGGCCTGACCACCGACAACTTCTTCACCGGCGCCAATTTCTCGCTCATCCTGCAGCAGGTGATGGTGGTGGGCGTGATCGCGATCGGCCAGACGCTGATCGTGCTGACCGCGGGCATCGACCTGTCCTGCGGCATGCTGATGGCGCTGGGCAGCATCGTGATGACCAAGGTGGCGCAGGACTTCGGCCTGCCCGCGCCGCTGGCCATCCTGCTGGGCATCGGCGCGACCACGCTGTTCGGCCTGCTCAACGGGCTGCTGGTCACGCGCATCAAGCTGCCGCCCTTCATCGTCACGCTGGGCACGATGAACGTGGCCTTCGCGATCACGCAGCTGTACTCCTCCGCGCAGACGGTCACCGAGGTGCCCGAGGGCATGACCTGGCTGGGCAACACCTTCTCGCTGGGCGACACGCCGGTGGCCTACGGCGTGGTGCTGATGGTGCTGCTGTACCTGGCGACCTGGTTCTGGCTGCGCGACACGGCCTCCGGGCGCCATGTCTACGCGGTGGGCAACCACCCCGAGGCGACCCGGCTGGTGGGCATTCCCACCGACCGCGTGCTGCTGGGCGTGTACGTGCTGGCCGGCGTGTTCTACGGCATCGCCTCGCTGCTGAGCGTGGCGCGCACCGGCGTGGGCGACCCCAACGGCGGGCAGACCGAGAACCTCGATGCCATCACCGCGGTGGTGCTGGGCGGCACCAGCCTGTTCGGCGGGCGCGGCGTGGTGCTGGGCACCCTGGCCGGCGCGATCGTGGTGGGCGTGCTGCGCAACGGGCTGACGCTGATGGGGGTGTCGTCGGTGTACCAGGTGCTGATCACCGGCATCCTGGTCATCCTGGCGGTCACCGTGGACCAACTGTCTCGCAAGGGAGGTCGCTGATCATGGCCGCTCCTCGGATCGTGATGCAGGCCCGGGGCCTGGTGAAACGCTATGGCCAGGTCACCGCGCTGGACGGGGCCGACTTCGAGCTGCGCGCCGGCGAGATCCTGGCCGTGATCGGCGACAACGGCGCGGGCAAGTCCAGCCTGATCAAGGCGCTGTCGGGTGCCACCATCCCCGACGAGGGCGAGATCCTGCTCGACGGCCGCCCGGTGCAGTTCCGCACGCCCATCGATGCGCGCCGCGCCGGCATCGAGTGCTGCTACCAGGACCTGGCGGTGGCCCCGGCGATGACGATCGCCGAGAACCTCTTCCTCGGCCGCGAGCTGCGCCGGCCCGGCTTTGCCGGCAACGTGCTGCGCATGCTCGACAAGAAGAAGATGCTGGAGATCGCGGTGCAGCGCATGGCCGACCTGAAGGTGGGCATCCGCTCGATGACGCAGGCGGTGGAGACGCTCTCGGGCGGCCAGCGCCAGTGCGTGGCGGTGGCGCGTGCGGCGGCCTTTGCCGAGCATGTGGTGATCCTGGACGAGCCGACCGCCGCGCTCGGCGTCAAGGAAGGCAACATGGTGCTCGAGCTGATCCGCCGGGTGCGCGACAAGGGCCTGCCGGTGATCCTGATCTCGCACAACATGCCGCATGTCTTCGAGATCGCCGACCGCATCCATGTCGCCCGACTGGGGCGGCGCGCCGCGCTGCTGAACCCGAAGAAGATCAGCATGAGCGACACCGTGGCGGTGATGACCGGCGCGCTGCCGCCGCAGCAGATCCCGGCCGAGTGCCTGGCCCCCTGAACCTGGAGACCGCGCATGCTCAAGGGCATCGACCCCCTGCTGACGCCCGACCTGCTGAAGCTGCTGGCCGAGATGGGCCACGGCGACGAGATCGTGATCGCCGACGCCAACTTCACCGCCGCCAGCCTGGCGCGCCGCGCCGCGATGGCCCCGCTGCCGGTGATCGCCCTGCCCGGCGTGGGCGTGCAGCGCTGCATCGAGGCGGTGCTCGGCCTGCTGCCGCTGGACGCCTCGGTGGCGCAGCCGGTGGCCTACATGCAGGTCTGCGACACGCCGGCCGGCTACCGCAGCCGGCTGCAGCGTGAGGTGATCGCCGCGCTGCAGGCCGGCGGCCAGGCCCGGCCCGAGCAGTGCGAGGCGGTGGAGCGCTTCGCCTTCTATGATCGCGTGCGCCAGGCCTTCGCGATCGTGCACACCGGCGAGGCGCAGCCCTACGGCAACTTCCTGCTGCGCAAGGGCGTGCTGGGCGAGGCCCTGGCCGCCTGACCTCCCCTGACCTGACCGATCGGAGCCCCCCTTGGCCTACGACGAGCCCGCTGCCGCACCGAATGGTGCCGGCGAGCCCCGCCCCCCGGTCGCGCCGCCGGGCAGCGCCGCGCAGCTGCGCGCGCGCGGCTCCAACCACGTGGGTATGCGCCAGTACAACGAGCGCGTGCTGCTGCAGGCCATCCGCGTGCACGGCGAGCTGCCCAAGGCCGACCTGGCACGCCTGACGCACCTGAGCAACCAGACCGTCTCGCTGATCGTCAACGCCCTGCTCGACGAGGGCCTGCTGGTCAAGCGCGAGCCGCTGCGCGGGCGCATCGGCCAGCCCTCGGTGCCCATTGCGCTGGCGCCGGACGGGGCCTTCTCGGTGGGCGTCAAGGTGGGCCGGCGCAACATGGAGGTGATCCTGGTCGACTTCGTCGGGCAGGTGCGCCAGCGCTGGAGCCTGGACTACCGCTACCCGGAGCCCGGCGCGCTGCTCGCCGAGATCGGCCGCCGCCTGGCCGACCTGCAGGCGCTGCTCCCCCCGGCGCAGTACGCCCGGGTGCAGGGCATCGGCATCGCCCTGCCTTTCTCTCTGGGCGGCTGGCAGACCCTGCTGGACATGCCGCCGGAGGTGGCCGCACGCTGGCCGGCCACCGACCTGCGCGCCGAGGTCGCGGCGCTGACCGAGCTGCCCGTCACGCTGATCAAGGACACGGCGGCGGCCTGCGTGGCCGAGCTGGTGGCCGGGCGCGGGCGCAGCATGCCGGCCTTCCTTTATCTCTTCGTCGATACCTTCGTCGGCGGCGGGTTGGTGCTCGACGGGCATCTCTACCCCGGCGCCACCGGCAACGCCGGCGCGGTGGCCTCGATGCCGCTGCAGATGGCCGGCGGCGGCCGGATCCCGCCGCAGATGCTCAGCGCCGCCTCGCTGCTGGGGCTGCAGAAGATCTACGAGGCCGCCGGGCTCGACCCCGAGGCGGCCCTGGACGACCGCGCCCTCGAGCCGCCCTGGGCCGCGCACACCCGCGGCTGGCTGCGCAGCGCCGCACAGGCGCTGGCCTTCGGCATCGGCGCGGCGGCCTGCCTGCTGGACGTGGGCGACGTGGTGATCGACGGCGTCTTCCACCGCGACCTGCTGTCGCGCCTGATCGCCCACCTCGAGGAGGCGCTCGATCAGCACAGCTGGGAGGGCGTGGTGCGCCCCGCGATCCGCGCCGGCACGATCGGCTCGGACGCGCGCGCGCTGGGCGGCGCCCTGCTGCCGCTGTACGCGGCCTTTGCCCCGGACCCGGAAGTCTTCCTCAAGGCGGCGCCGGTAGGCCGCGGCGACTGACAGCGGCGCAGACGCCGGGACCGCGCAGCTTTCGCACGGTCAGCCTGCCCGCGGCGATCAGGCGCCGCAAAGGCCGCCATTTCCCCCGGTCGCGCCACGGGTTTGCTGCTGAAATGCGACCCAGCAACAGCGCGCGCTCGACGCTGTCCCGACAGGGCGGTTCGGTGCGTCACGCCCCCCCACTCAGGACCCCGAGCACGCCATGCCCGATCTCCAAGCGCCGGATGCCGCCACCGACGGCCGACTGAGCCCGCACGCCTCCTACGACCGCCTCGGCCAGATCGTGCGCCAGCTGCACGATGCGCTGCACAGCCTGGGCTACGACGTGGCGCTGCGCCGCATCGCGCATGAGATTCCCGACGCGCGCGACCGCCTAGCCTACGTCGGCCAGATGACCGAGGCCGCAGCCCACAAGGTGCTCAACCTGGTCGACGGCGCCGCACCGGGCTGCGACGAGATCGCCCAGCGCACCGAGCACTTCACGCAGTACGTCGCGCAACAGTTGGCCAAGCCCTCGGCAACGCCTGCCGACACCCCGCTGCTGGCCGAATGCGCCGACTTCGCCGCGCACGTCGGCTCCTTCGCCGAGACGCAGCGCAGCGTGCTCACCGACATCATGCTGGCGCAGGACTTCCAGGATCTGTCGGGCCAGGTGATCGGCAGGATCATCGACATCATCACCCGCACCGAGCAGCAGCTGCTCGACCTGCTGGTGCACAGCAGCCCGCCGGAGATCGCCCCCGAGGAGGAGACGCTGGAAGGGCCGCAGATCCCCGAGAAGGCGATGAAGCAGGACGATGTCGACGACCTGCTGGCCTCGCTGGGGTTCTGAGCTCCCCCAAGGGCCGGGCGGTGCCCGCCCCGGCCCCGCGCGGGCACGCAGGAAGGCTCGGGGCGGCCCTGCGTGTATCCGGGGGTGGCCCGCGCGGGGCTCAGCCGCCGCTGCTGCCGCCCTTGAGCTTGCCGACCACGAAGAGCAGCACGATCGCGCCGACCACCGAGGCGACGAAGCCCGCCGGCGCCCCGGGCGTGTACCAGCCCAGCTGCGCGCCGACCAGCCCGGCCAGGAAGGAGCCGGCGATGCCCAGCGCCGCCGTCAGGATGAAGCCCAGCGCCTGGGTGCCCGGCAGGATGGCCCGCGCCACCAGCCCGACCACGAATCCGACGATCACCATCCACACGTAGTGCATGCCTCACTCCTCGAGATGCCGCACCGCCCGATCGGCGGCGCAGCCATCCTAGAAGAATTCCGTGAAGGATGTCACGCTTCGTTGCGAAGCGTGCACAGCGCCGCGGCCGTCAGCGGCTGAGCTGTTCCCAGACCTTGTCCAGCCGCTTCACGCTCACCGGCTGCGGCGTGCGCAGTTCCTGGGCGAAGAGACTCACGCGCAGCTCCTCGAGCAGCCAGCGGTACTCGGCCAGGCGGGCGTCGCCCGTGCCCTTGAGCTCGGCCAGCCGGCGCAGGTAGCGCTGCTCGAGCGGACGCAGCTCGGCCAGGCGCTGGGCGTCGCGGGCCGGGTCGGCCCGCAGCTTGTCCAGCCGCAGCACGATGGCCTTCAGGTAGCGCGGCAGGTGCGCCAGCTGGGCCCAGGCGGTGGTGGCGACGAAGCGCCGGGGCATCAGCCGCTGCAGCTGCGCCGCGACGTCGTCGGCCACGTCCTTGGGGGCACGGCTGTCCTTGAGCTTGCGCTGCGCGGCCGCATACTCGATCAGGATCACCCCGGCCTGCCGGGCCACCTCCTGCGCGATCAGGTTCAGCCGCGCGCGCCCCTCGTCGAGGCGGCGCTGGAAGGCCATCGCGTCGGCGGGCAGCGGCTCGCCCAGGAAGGCGCGGTCCAGCGCCACCTCGACGATCTGGCTGCGCAGCTCCTCGGCCGTGCCCAGCGGCATGTAGGCCACCGCCATCTTCTGCAGGTCCGGGATGTTCTTCTCGAGGTACTTCAGCGGCTCCCTGATCTGCAGCGCCACCAGCCGGCGCAGCCCCAGGCGGTGCTGGGCGGCAGCGGCCTCGGGCTCGTCGAAGACCTCGATCTCGACGTGGCCGCCGCGGTCGATCAGGGCCGGGAAGCCCACCAGCGTCTGGCCACCCTTGCGGATCTCCATCAGCTCGGGCAGCTCGCCGAAGGTCCAGGCGGTGTAGGTCGTGGCCGCCGCAGCCTGCGCCGCGGCAGGCGCCGGGGGCGCGGACACGGCCGGCGCCTGCCCGCCCGAGCGCAGCGGCGGGCGGCCGGCCAGCGCGGCGGCGGCCGGTGCCGGCGCGCTGGCCGGGCCTGCGGTGGCCGGCAGCTTCAGCGCTGCCAGCGCCTGGAAGGCCGAGCGCGCCTGGCCGCCCAGCTCGGCCTTCAGCGTCGCCAGGTGGCGCCCCATGCCCAGTTGCCGGCCGTGCTCGTCGACCACGCGCAGGTTCATGAACAGGTGTGCCGGCAGCTGCTCGGGCTTGAAGTCGTTGCGCTGCACCGCCAGCTGGGTGCGCTCGCGCACCGCCTTCAGCAAGGTGTCGACCAGGTTGCCCTGCGCGAAGGGATGCAGCGCGACGAACTCGGCGGCGTACTCCGGCAGCGGCACCAGCCGCGCGCGGGGCTTCTGGTGCAGGCTCTTGACCAGCGCCAGCACCTTGGCCTCGAGCATGCCGGGCACCAGCCAGTCGCAGCGCTCCTCGCTGACCTGGTTGAGGGCGTAGATCGGCACGGTCACGGTCAGGCCGTCCTTCGCATCGCCCGGCTGGTGCAGGTAGCTGGCCGCGCAGTCGATGCCGCCCAGGCGGATCGTCTTCGGAAAGGCCGCGCTGGTCACGCCGGCCGCCTCGTGGCGCATCAGCTCGTCGCGGCTGAGCTGCAGCAGCTTCGGGTTCTCGCGGCTGGCCTGGCGATACCAGCGCTCGCAGGTGGCGCCGCTGACCACCTCCGCCGGCAGATGCTCGTCGTACCAGGCGAAGATCAGCTCGTCGTCGACCAGCACGTCCTGGCGGCGCGACTTGTGTTCCAGCTCCTCGACCTGGCGCACCATCTTCTGGTTGTGCGCCAGAAAGGGCAGCCGGGTCTCCCACTCGCCGTGGACCAGCGCCTCGCGGATGAAGATCTCGCGCGCCGCGCGGGCGTCGACGTTGCCGTAGTTGACCCGCCGCCCGGCGTAGACCACGATGCCGTAGAGCGTGGCGCGCTCCAGGGCGATCACCTCGGCGGCCTTCTTTTCCCAGTGCGGCTCGAGCAACTGCTTCTTGAGCAGGTGGCCGGCGATCTGCGGAATCCACTGCGGCTCGATCGCCGCCAGGGCGCGGCCGAACAGCCGCGTGGTCTCCACCAGCTCGGCAGCCACCAGCCAGCGCCCGGGCTTCTTGCTCAGGTGCGCGCCGGGGTGGCGCCAGAACTTGATGCCACGCGCGCCCAGGTACCACTCGTCGTCGTCGGCCTTGCAGCCGATGTTGCCCAGCAGGCCGGCCAGCATCGACAGGTGGATCTGCTCGTAGGTGGCCGCACTGCCGTTCAGGCGCCAGCCGTGCTCGGCCACCACGGTGTGCAGCTGGCTGTGGATGTCGCGCCACTCCCGCACGCGCCGCGGGCTGACGAAGCTCTCGCGAAGGCGCTGCTCCTGCTGGCGGTTGCTGAGCTTGTGCGAATCGACCTTCTGCCCGGCCCGGGCGGCATCGGCGTGGCCGTGGTTGCCGCGCCCCTCCTCGATCCACTTCCAGAGCTTCAGGTAGCCCATGAACTCGGAGCGCTCGTCGTCGAACTTCTTGTGCTTCTCGTCGGCGGCCTGCTGCGCCTCCAGCGGGCGGTCGCGCACGTCCTGCACGCTCAGGGCCGACGCGATGATCAGCACCTCCTGCAGCGCCTCGCGGTGGCGCGCCTCCAGGATCATGCGGCCCACACGCGGGTCCAGCGGCAGCCTGGCCAGCTCGCGGCCGATGGGCGTCAGCTCGTGGGCCTCGTCCACCGCGCCCAGCTCGCCCAGCAGCGCGTAGCCGTCGGCAATCGCCTTGCGCGGCGGCGGCTCCAGGAAGGGGAAGTCCTCCACCAGCCCGAGGCCGAGCGACTTCATGCGCAGGATCACGCCGGCCAGCGAGCTGCGCAGGATCTCCGGGTCGGTGAAACGCGGGCGGGACAGGAAGTCCTTCTCGTCGTACAGCCGGATGCAGATGCCGTCGGCCACCCGCCCGCAGCGACCGGCGCGCTGGTTGGCCGCCGCCTGGCTGATCGGCTCGACCTGCAGCTGCTCGACCTTGTTGCGGTAGCTGTAGCGCTTGACGCGCGCCTGGCCGCTGTCGATCACGTAGCGGATGCCCGGCACGGTCAGCGAGGTCTCCGCCACGTTGGTGGCCAGCACGATGCGCTTGCCCCCGCCGGTCTCGAAGACGCGGTCCTGCTCCTGCTGCGACAGGCGCGCGAAAAGCGGCAGGATGTCCGCGTTGCGGTGCAGCGGCTGGTGGCTCAGGTGCCGGCGCAGGTGGTCGGCGGCCTCGCGGATCTCGCGCTCGCCGGGCAGGAAGACCAGGATGTCGCCCGAGCCGTGGCGCCAGAGTTCGTCGACCGCATCGGCGATGGCGTCGTTCAGGTCGAACTCCCGGGTCTCCTCGAAGGCCTTGTAGCGCTGCTCCACGGGAAAGGTGCGCCCACTGACCTGAATCACCGGCGCCGGCCCGTGGCGCGAGGCGAAATGCTGCGCGAAGCGATCCGCGTCGATCGTGGCCGAGGTGACGATGATCTTCAGGTCCGGCCGGCGCGGCAGGATCTGGCGCAGGTAGCCGAGCAGGAAGTCGATGTTGAGGCTGCGCTCGTGCGCCTCGTCGATGATCAGCGTGTCGTAGGCCTCGAGCAGCGGGTCGGTCTGCGTCTCGGCCAGGAGAATGCCGTCGGTCATCAGCTTGACCGAGGCGCCCGGCTGCAGCCGGTCCTGGAAGCGCACCTTGTAGCCGACCACCTCGCCCAGCGGCGACTTCAGCTCGTCGGCGATGCGCCTGGCCACCGAACTGGCCGCGATGCGGCGCGGCTGCGTGTGGCCGATCAGCCCGCGGCCCCCGGCGCCCAGGCCGCGGCCGAGCTCGAGGGCGATCTTGGGCAGCTGGGTGGTCTTGCCCGAGCCGGTCTCGCCGCAGACCACGATCACAGGGTGCTCGGCCAGCGCGCGCGCGATCTCCTCGCGCCGGGCGCAGACCGGCAGCGCGTCGGGGTAGACGATCGGCGGGATGGGGTGGGCGGGCCGCGACGCCGGCGCCGCACGGCGCGGCCGGCGCGCAGCGGCGCTGGCCGCGCCCGCACCGGACCCGCTCGGGGAGGGAGGAGGATTCACGGGGCGCGCATTATCCACGCGCGCGCCGGGCGGGTCCCTCAGCCTTCCAGATAGGCGATGACGCTGAACACTGCGCCCTGCGGATCCTGCAGCACCGCAAAGCGGCCGATGCCCTCGATGTCGGTGGGCGGCATCAGCACCTTGCCGCCCAGCGCGGCGCATTCCCCGGCGGTCTCGTCGGCGTTGTCCACGGTGATGTAGCAGCCCCACATCGGCGGCATGCCTGCCGGCGCATCCGGCGGCATGCCCATGATGCCGCCGAGGGACTTGTCACCCACCTTGACCACCCGGTAGGGCCCGCTGCCCATGTCCATCGTGTCGAAACTCCAGCCCAGCAACTGGCGGTAGAAATTTGCCGCTGCGGCCGGGTCCGGTGTCATCAGTTCGTTCCAGCTGAAGGCACCGTGGGTCTGGAAGGCATCCATGCAGGTTTCTCCTCGCGTTCGGAAACGTCGACCGCGCGGGGCAGCCCAAGGCTCTGCCCGCCGTCGACCCGATGCTGCGCTGCGCGCCGCCTCCCGTCAATCCGCAGGCACCGCGATGCACCTTCCGCGGCAGGGGCGTGCCCACGCAGTGCGGCCCGCTCGGGCACAATCGCCGCCGAAATGTCCCGCCGTCGCACACTCGGCCCGAGCTGGCTGGCGACGCGAAAACCCTGCTGCGGTCACGCCGCCCCCGTTGCCCGTGATGAACCTCGTCTTTCCCCATACGTTCGTGCCCTGGTTTCGCGCGGTGGCGCCGCATATCCACGCCTACCGAGGCAAGACCTTCGTGGTGGGCATGGCCGGGGAGATGATCGCCGCCGGCAAGCTCGCCGCCTTTGCGCAGGATCTGTCGATCCTGCACGCGATGGGCATTCGCATCGTGCTCGTGCACGGGTTTCGACCGCAGCTGACCGAGCAGCTGCTGGCCAAGGGACAGGTATCGCGCTTCAGCCACGGCAAGCGCATCACCGACGCGGTGGCGCTGGACTGTGCGCAGGAGGCCGCCGGCCAGCTGCGCTTCGAGATCGAGGCGGCCTTTTCCCAGGGCCTGCCCAACACACCGATGGCCAATGCCACCGTGCGGGTGGTATCGGGCAACTTCCTCACCGCCCGACCGGTGGGTATCGTCGACGGCGTGGATTTCATCCACAGCGGCGTGGTGCGCAAGGTCGACGCCGGGGCGATCCGGCGGGCCATCGACATCGGCGCGCTGGTGCTGCTGTCGCCCTTCGGTTTCTCGCCCACCGGCGAGGCCTTCAACCTCACGATGGAAGACGTGGCCACCTGCACGGCCGTGGCCCTGCAGGCCGACAAGCTGCTGTTCATGACCGAGATACCGGGCATCCGCGAAAACCCCGACGATCCCGACAGCGGCATCGACACCGAACTGGCGCTGGCCGACGCCCGGCGCATGCTCGCCGCGCTGCCCGCGCCGCAGCAGCCCACCGATGCGGCCTTCTACCTGCAGCACTGCGTGAAAGCCTGCGAGGGCGGCGTGGAGCGCTCGCACATCCTGCCCTTCGCCACGGATGGCTCGCTGCTGATGGAGGTGTTCACGCACGACGGCATCGGCACGATGGTGGTCGACGAGAAACTCGAAAGCCTGCGCGAGGCCAGTTCCGACGACGTCGGCGGCATCCTGCAGCTGATCGAGCCCTTCGAGCGCGACGGCACCCTGGTCAAGCGCGATCGCACCGAGATCGAACGCGACATCGCCAACTACACGCTGATCGAGCACGATGGCGTGATCTTCGGCTGCGCCGCACTCTACCCCTACCCCGAGGCCGGCACCGCCGAGATGGCAGCCCTGACGATCTCGCCACAGGTCCAGGGCCAGGGCGACGGCGAGCGCATCCTCAAGCGCATCGAGCAGCGCGCCCGCGCAATGGGCCTGCAGAGCATCTTCGTGCTGACCACGCGCACGATGCACTGGTTCATCAAGCGGGGTTTCCAGCCCGTGGATCCCGAATGGCTGCCCGAGGCGCGCAAGCGCAAGTACAACTGGGACCGACGTTCCCAGGTACTGGTCAAACGCCTCGGCTGAATTCCCGGCCGGCAACCCTCTTCAGGCGATGCCGGCGCCTCTGTACCCCTGACCCGCGAAGGAGCACCTCATGGCACGCAGCGTTCAATGCATCCTGCTGAAGAAGGAAGCCGACGGCCTCGACTTCCCCCCATACCCCGGCGAACTCGGCAAGCGTCTTTACGAACAGGTCAGCAAGGAGGCTTGGCAGCAGTGGCTGAAGCACCAGACGATGCTGGTCAACGAAAACCGCCTCAACCTGGCCGACGCCCGGGCGCGTCAATACCTGGCCCGGCAGATGGAGCGATATTTCTTCGGCGAGGGTGCGGACCAGCCTGCGGGCTATGTACCGCCCTCGGCCTGACGGAACCGTCGCACTGCGGAGATTCGCACAGCTTTCGGGGCGCGAAAATCCGGGCTGGACAGGGCGGCACAGGAATCCCTAGAATCCGGCACCGCACCAACCTCGCTGGAATACTTCGATGGCTACCTATCAGGAACTGATCGCGCAGAAGGAAGCGCTTGCCCGGCAACAGGCGGAGCTGGAGCGGCTGATCGCCGAGACCCGCAAGGCCGAACGGGCCGGCGTGATCAACCAGATCAAGCAGATGATGGCCGACCATGGCATCACGGCTGCAGATCTGACCACCAAGGTCGGTCGTCCGCCGAAATCGGCCGAAACGGGCGCCGCTGCGCCGCGCAAGGTGGCGCCGAAGTATCGCGATCCGGCCACCGGAGATACCTGGTCCGGTCGCGGCCTGAAGCCCAAGTGGCTGGCTGCGGCGCTCGAGGGCGGTCGCAAGCTGGAAGAGTTCGCGGTCTGAGGCGTTTCCCCCGCCCTGCCGACCGGCAAGGCTGCGCAGACGGCGCAGCCCTCGAAGGCCACCCACCGGTGGCCTTTTGCTTTGGTCGGACCACGCCTGCAAGCCCTTCGCCCCGTTTCACCCGGCCGCCTCGGAGGCAAGGTCGGCTTGCGACAGGTCAGGTGATGCCCGTCGAGACACGCGAACCTTGTGCCAGCCGGGTTGACAACCGTCACGACCTCCCCCTATTCTGGGGGCCTTCTTGCTATCCGTTACAAATGTCACGCCGAAGCCGTTCCAAGTTGCGTCGTGCCACCCTTCTGGGCCTGGTGGCGGTGAGCTTGTGCGCTTCGCTGCGGGCGGCCCCGGCGCCGGCCCAGTCCCCGGCCTCGGCACCGACGATGGCTGCCCCGGGCCCCGGCATCGTGGCGGCCGCGACGGGTCAGGATTCGATGTTCGATCGGGTGCGCGACACCGCCTCGGACCTGGTCATGTCGGCCATGACCTTCCTGGGTGTGCCGTACCGGCGCGGCGGCACCTCGGTGGCCGCCGGCTTCGACTGCAGCGGCTTCACCCGCCACGTCTTCGAGCAGAGCATCGGGCGGCTGCTGCCACGGCAGTCGCGTGACCAGGCCCTGGCGGCCGACCTGCTGACGATCCGCCGCGAGGAACTCAAGCCCGGCGACCTGGTGTTCTTCAACACCATGCGGCGCGCGTTCTCGCACGTGGGCATTTACGTGGGCGACGGCAAGTTCATCCACGCCCCCCGCACCGGCAGCGAGGTGCGCGTCGACGACATGCGGCAGGCCTACTGGACGCAGCGTTTCAACGGTGCGCGCCGCCTGCCGGAGCTCGAGGGCAGCACCTGGCGGCTGCCCCCGCTGCTGCCGTCGGCCGTGGCCGCGCCGCGGTCGGCCGAAGCCGAATCGGCGTCGCCGCGCTGAGTCCCGGCTCGGTCCTGCCGCTCGCACATCCGGCGATCGACCTCACGCCACGCAGGCCTTCGCGCCGCGGCGCGGTCCCCACGGGCAGAATCCCGTCATGTCCGAACGCAACATCATCGCGATTCACGACGTCGGTTCGCGCGGCCTGGCGATGCCTGTGCCGGCGCCGGCCGAACGCGTCGGCGCTGTCCAGCACGACCGGCTCGGGCGGGTGCTGCACGACCTGCGCATCTCGGTCACCGACCGCTGCAACTTCCGCTGCAGCTACTGCATGCCCAAGGAGGTGTTCGACAAGAACCACCGCTTCCTGCCGCAGCAGCAGTTGCTGACCTTCGAGGAGATCACCCGCGTCGCGCGTCTCTTCGTCGAACTGGGGGTGCGCAAGATCCGCCTGACCGGGGGCGAGCCGCTGCTGCGCCGCCATATCGAGGACCTGGTGGCGCAGCTGGCCGCGCTGCGCACGCCCGAGGGGGAAGGACTCGACCTGACCCTGACCACCAACGGCTCGCTGCTGGCGCGCAAGGCGCTTGCACTGCGCCAGGCGGGTCTGCGGCGCGTCACGGTGAGCCTGGACGCGATGGACGACGCGATCTTCCGCCGCATGAACGATGTCGACTTTCCGGTCGCCGCGGTGCTCGACGGCATCGAGGCCGCCCGCGAGGCCGGCCTGGGCCCGATCAAGGTCAACATGGTGGTCAAGCGCGGCAGCAACGACCACGAGATCCTGCCGATGGTGCGGCACTTCCGGGAGCGCTACAGCGGCGCCGTGGTGCTGCGCTTCATCGAGTACATGGACGTGGGCGCGACCAACGGCTGGCGCATGGACGAGGTACTGCCCTCCGACGAAGTACGCCGGCGCATCGATGCCGAGTACCCGCTGGTGCCGCTGGAGGCGGCGCAGCCGGGCGAAACCGCGCAGCGCTGGGCCTTTGCCGACGGGCGGGGCGAGGTGGGCTTCATCTCCAGCGTCACACAGGCCTTCTGCGGCGACTGCAACCGCATCCGGCTGTCCACCGAAGGTCAGCTGTTCACCTGCCTGTTCGCCGAGCGCGGCCACGACCTGCGCAGCCTGCTGCGCGAGGCGCAGCCCGACGGGCAGCGCTGCAGCGACGGGCAGCTGGCCGCAGCCATCGGCCGGCTCTGGGCCGGCCGATCGGACCGCTACTCCGAGCTGCGCGCGCAGCTGGCCAGCACGGCCGGCCGCGGCACGCGTCGCGTCGAGATGAGCTACATCGGCGGCTGAGCCGGCGCCAGCGGCAGCAGCAGCGCCACCGCCCGGGCCTCGATCGATTCGCCCCGACCCACCGGACCGAGCCGCTCGGCCGTCTTGGCCTTGACGTTCACCCGGTCGGGCGGCAGCCCGAGCAGTGCCGCGATGCGTGCCACCATCGCCGGGATGTGCGGCGCCATCTTCGGCGCCTGGGCCACGATGGTGGCGTCCACATTGCCCACCCGCCAGCCGGCAGCGGCGACGCGCCGGCAGGCCTCGGCCAGCAGCTCGGCCGAGTCGGCTCCGGCGAACTGCGCCGCCGTGTCCGGGAAGTGCCGGCCGATGTCGCCCAGGCCGGCGCCGCCCAGCAGCGCGTCGGTGATCGCGTGCAGCAGCGCGTCGGCGTCCGAATGGCCCAGCAGGCCGCGCGCATGGGGAATCGTCACGCCGCCGAGCACCAGCGCCCGGCCGGGCACCAGGGCGTGCACGTCCCAGCCCTCGCCGATGCGAAAGGGCAGCGGCAGGGCCTCAGCTGCGGGCGACATCGCTGCCCCCGGGCTTGTCCTTGTCGATCGCAGGGTGCATGTCGTCGATCCACAGCACCTCGTCGGCGTAGCACTGCAGGTCGGTGGACAGGTTGGACATCGCACCGTGCAGCCAGAACTCCTTGTGCAGGTCGGACTTGATGAAGGTGATGGCGTCCTCGAAGTCGCCGTCACCGGCCGACAGGATGAGCCGGTCGTAGGCGTTCTGCGCGCCCAGCTTGACGATCAGCGTGGCGATGCCGACATCCACGCCCTTCTGCACCGACCGGGTGAAGCCGTGGCCGCAGCTCGGGCAGGTGCAGTTCAGCTCCTTCAGGGCGTAGAGCTGCACCCGCATCTTGGGCCCGCGCGGCGCGGCGGACTTCAGCCAGCTGTGGAAGGCGTTCTGGCTGTCGGTGGCCAGATCCGGCGCGGTATTGAGGTAATAGGCTTCGTGGATGCGCCCGCCGTTGGCGCGCTCGAGCTCGGCCTTGAGCTTCAGGTAGTCGAAGGGGCGGTTGCGCCCGTGGTTGAACAGATAGGCGCCGTCGACGATCCAGACGGTCTTCTTCTCGGACATGGGTGGTGTATCTCGGGTTTGCAGAAAAAGTGCTTCTCTCGAATCGCTCCGGCACGGCGCAGCCGGCCGGAACGCGCGCAGCATACGCCCTTGCCACCCACCGGCACGGCCCGGTCCGTCGACGGCGGGGGATCAGCGCGACATCAGACGCTCGGCGAGGTCGAAATCCTCCGGCCAGGTGACCTTCAGGTTGCGCGCATCGCCACGCACCAGCCTCGGCGCGTGGCCCAGCGCCTCCACCGCGCTGGACTCGTCGGTCACCTCGGCACCGGCGGCGGCCAGGGCCGGCCGCAGCAGGCCGAGCCGGAACATCTGCGGCGTCTGCGCCGCCCACTTGCCCGACCGCGGGAGGGTCCGCGCCACCCGGCCGTCGACCTCCTGCTTGAGCGTGTCGGCCAGCGGCAAGGCCAGCAGGCCGCCCACCTCGTCGTCCCAGCAGGCGTCGATCAGCCGGTCCACCCAGGCCGGCTGGAGCAGGCAGCGCGCCGCATCGTGCACCAGCACCCAGTCGTGCGGCTGCACGCCACGCCCGGCCAGGGCCTGCAGGCCGTTGGCCACTGTCTCGGCCCGGCTGGCGCCGCCGCAGCGCGCCACCCAGGCGCGCTCGCCGCGGTGCTCGGGCACGAGGCCCTCGAAGACCTCGTCCTGCGGCGCCAGCACCACCAGCGTGGCCTCCAGCCGCGCCACCTGGGCCAGGGCGGCCAGGGTGTGCGCCACCATCGGCTGTCCGGCCACCGGGTGGTACTGCTTGGGCCCGCCGACGCCGGCACGCTCGCCGATGCCGGCACAGGGGACGAGGGCGAAACAGCGGGGCGGGGTTCCGATCAGCATGGCCGCATTGTGCCGCCGTGTCCGCGTCCGGCGGCTTCGGCGCCCCGCCGGTCGCCTTGGCCGGCGGTATAGCCGGCGCAGCGCCGACGCTCAGTGGCAGAGGTTGTGCGCTGGGGTGATGCCACCGTCGGGCGATGTCACGCCCAGACAGCCCAGCAGACTGGCAAACAGGTTGTGGTGCCCCGTCCCCGCACGGCCAAGAGGACCCGCGGCGCGGGCCTGCAGACGGCGATAGCCTTCGGCCAGCACCGGATCGGCCAGAAAGCGCTCGGAGGCCCAGAAAATCAGCGGCACCTGGCGCTGTTCCGGGGGCGCCACGCGACGCGGCGTGGCGTGGAAATGGGTGTTGTCGTCGATCGACTCGCCGTGGTCGCTGCTGTAGACCAGCAGCGCCTTGCGGTCGCGCAGTCGGGCGATGGCCTCGGCCAGCACATGGTCGGTGAACAGGATGCTGTTGTCGAAGGCGTTCAGCAGCATCTCGCGACTGCAGAACGCATCGGTGCTCATGCACTCGGGCTGCCAGCGGGCGAATTCGCGCGGGTAGCGGCGTGAATAGATGTAGTGCGAGCCCTTGGTGTGCAGCAGCAGAAGCAACGGTTGGGTCGGCTGCCCCGCCGGGGCGCGCTGCGCGTGGCGCTGCAGCGCGGCGCTGATCTCCGGCAGCAGCATGCGGTCGTCCGCCGGCCGCCCCGCGTTCTCCGGCTGGGCAGCGATCATCTCTCTGAGCTTGTACGAGGCGGCGTGCACCTGGCTGTAGAAGCCGGCCTCGCCCTGCATCGCGAACAGCTCGATGTGGAAGCCCAGCCGCTTGTGCACCGCGAACACCTTGTCCTCCAGGATGAGGTCCGGGCCGAGATCCGGAGGCGACCGAAGACCCTCGGGCCGCACGAACATGCAGGCCAGCGACAGCTTGGTCGAGGTGTCGCAGGACCGCCCGGCGAACGCCGCCACGCCGGGCAGGGCCGCCAGGCGCGGCGAGGTCTGCCGATCGTGGCCGAGCAGGCCGAAGCGGTCGGAGCGGGCAGTCTCGCCGATCACGAAGACCACCACCAGATCGGACAGGTCGGTGCCCGCGACGTAGCGGAACCTGTGGCCCGGATCGACCAGACGGGTCTGTGCCCGGCGCTCCTGCCAGGCATTGCCGGCCAGAAGCCCGGCACCGGCGATCCAGTTGATCGGCACATAGGCATGGGCGATCGAGCCCGCCGGTCGAAGCGCAGCCGCATCCCCTTCCCCGGCAATCGCCCGGGCGGTCCATAAGTGCAGGCGCTGTCCCGCGGCGAAACCCACTCCGAGCAGCAACAGCACCAGCGCCCAGGCGAACAGCCGTGACGGGTGGCGCAGCGCCCGCCGCAGGGAGCAGGGCGTCTCGCGTCGCCACAGCCAGGCCAGCGGCAGCAGGCCGAACAACAGGCACCAGCCGACCAGCCACAGACCCACCACCTCGCCGGACATGTCGTGGTCGGTCGTGAACACCGCGCCCAGCACGCCGAAGCCGATCACGACGTCGAAGCGCGTCATGTAGTAGGCGCAGACCGCGCTGGCCAGCAGCATCTTTCCGGCCAGCAGCCGCCAGGCCCAGCGCCCCGCCAGGGCGGCCAGGCTGAGCAGCAGACCGGTCAGGGAGAGCAGCAGCAGCAGTTCGGCCAGCGTCATGCCCAGTTGCAGCCAGCCCGGCGTGGCAGCGGGAAAGGCACCCGCGCGGCGCCAGATCACGGCCGCATTGAGCAGCAGACCAATGTACACGGTGCTGGCGACCAGCGAGACGCTGCCGGGCGAAAGCCGGCCGGCCAGGGAACGGAGCATGTTCTGCGGCGATTCGAATGTCGATACCGCGCCTTCTTCGGCGCGCCCCCGCGCGGAAGCGCTCCGCCGGACGGCACGGATTGTCCACGGGCGAAGAATCCCGCCGGCCATGGGTTGATCCGGATGGGCGTCGGGTCGACCCCGGGCCGTGCCCGGGCAGGCCGACGCATGGCCTCCTAGAATCGGCGCCCCTGTGCGCGTCTTGCGTCGCCCCGCCTCGTCGACCCGGTCCGGCGCGAGTGCGGCGCCCGGTGCGCAGACCTGTGACGGCCCCGCCATGCAACTGCCCTCCATTGCCACCGGCAAGCGCTACACCGTTCCCCGCCCGATCGGCTCGGCCGATGCGCTGCTGCTGGCACGCTTCGCCCAGGCGCGCAAGTCCCAGGGCCAGCTGCTGGCGGTGATCTGCGCCGAACCGGCCGATGCTCAGCGGCTGCCCGACGAGCTGGCCTTCTTCGCCCCGGAGCTGAAGGTGGCCGTCTTCCCGGACTGGGAAACGCTGCCCTACGACAACTTCAGCCCGCACCAGGACCTGATCTCCGAGCGCCTGGCCACGCTGTGGCGGGTGCTGCAGGGCCCCAAACAAAGGAACGGTGGCGAAGTGGACGTGGTGCTGCTGCCGGCCACCACCGCGCTGACGCGGCTCGCGCCCCCCGGCTTCATGGCCGGCTACACCTTCCACTTCAAGCAGAAGCAGAAGCTCGACGAGGCCGCGCTGAAGCGCCAGCTGACCCTGGCGGGCTACCAGCATGTCAGCCAGGTGGTGTCACCCGGCGAGTACGCAGTTCGTGGCGGGCTGATCGACCTCTACCCGATGGGCTCGCCGGTGCCCTACCGCGTCGACCTCTTCGACGACGAGGTGGACTCGATCCGCGTCTTCGACCCCGACAGCCAGCGCAGCCTCTACCCGGTGCCGGAGGTGCGGCTGCTGCCGGGCCGCGAGTTCCCGATGGACGAGCGCGCCCGCCAGGACTTCCGCGCCCGCTGGCGCGAGCGCATGGAGGGCGACCCGACCCGCTCGCGCATCTACAAGGACATGGCCGCCGGCGTGGCCACCGCCGGCATCGAGTACTACCTGCCGCTGTTCTTCGACGAGACGGCCACCTTCTTCGACTACCTGGGCGAGTCGGCCGCGCTGACGCTGCACGGCGAGGTCACCGAGGCGCTGGACCGCTTCTGGGCCGAAACCCGCGAGCGCCACAAGTTCCTGCAGCACGACCCGGAGCGCCCAGTGCTGCCGCCCGAGGCGATCTACCTGCGGCCCGAGGAGTTCTTCGCGCGCTGCAACGCCTATGCGCAGCTGTCGGTGCGCGGCGCCGATCCGGTCGAGTGGGCCCGCCCCCTGCCCGACCTGAGCGTACAGCGCGGCGGCACCGACCCGCTCAAGCGGTTGGAGGACCACCTCGTCCGCCTCGGCCAGCGCGGCATCTCCGGCGGGCCGGCCGAAGCGCAGAAGCCCACCCGCGTGCTGCTGCTGGCCGAAAGCGCCGGCCGCCGCGAGAGCCTGCTGGAACTGCTGCGCGAGCACCGGCTGGAACCGCCGGCGGTGGACAACCTGGCCGCCTTCCTGGCCAGCGACCACCCCTACGCGATCGCCACCGCGCCGCTGGCGGCGGGCTTCTTCTGGACCGACGCGGGCGCCGAGGTCCAGGCAGACTTCGGCCTGCAGCTGGTCACCGAAACCGAGCTCTTCGACGCCACCCCCACCGCACGGCGCCGGCGCCGGCAGGAGGCCACCAGCGACGTCGATGCGCTGATCAAGGACCTCTCCGAGCTGAAGATCGGCGACCCGGTGGTGCACGCCAACCACGGCATCGGCCGCTACCTGGGGCTGGTGAACCTCGATCTCGGTGGCGACGGCAGCTCGGAGTTCCTGCACCTCGAGTACGCCGACAAGGCCACGCTCTATGTGCCGGTCAGCCAGCTGCAGCTGATCAGCCGCTACACCGGCGTGTCGGCCGAAGAGGCGCCGCTGCACAAGCTGGGCTCCGGCCAGTGGGAAAAGGCCAAGCGCAAGGCGGCCGAGCAGGTGCGCGACGCCGCCGCCGAGCTGCTCAACCTCTACGCCCGCCGCGCGGCGCGCGAGGGCTTTGCCTTCCGCTACTCGCCGCAGGACTACGAGGCCTTTGCCGCCAGTTTCGGCTTCGAGGAGACGCCCGACCAGGCCGCCGCGATCCACGCCGTGATCCAGGACATGATCAGCCCGCGGCCGATGGACCGGCTGGTCTGCGGTGACGTGGGCTTCGGCAAGACCGAGGTGGCGCTGCGCGCGGCCTTCGTCGCCGTCACCGGCGGCAAGCAGGTCGCGGTGCTGGCGCCCACCACGCTGCTGGCCGAGCAGCACTGCCAGACCTTCGCCGACCGCTTCGCGCAGTGGCCGGTGAAGGTGGCCGAGATGAGCCGCTTCCGCTCGCCCAAGGAGATCAAGGCGGCGATGCAGGGCCTGGCCGACGGCACGGTGGACATCGTCGTGGGCACGCACAAGCTGCTCAGCGCCGAGACGAAGTTCAAGAACCTGGGCCTCTTGATCATCGACGAGGAGCACCGCTTCGGCGTGCGCCACAAGGAGCAGATGAAGGCCCTGCGCGCCGAGGTGGACGTGCTGACGCTGACGGCCACGCCGATCCCGCGCACGCTGGGCATGGCGCTGGAAGGGCTGCGCGACCTGAGCGTGATCGCCACCGCGCCGCAGCGCCGCCTGGCGATCAAGACCTTCGTGCGCAACGAGAACAAGGGCGCCATCCGCGAGGCGGTGCTGCGCGAATTGAAGCGCGGCGGGCAGGTCTACTTCCTGCACAACGAGGTGGAGACCATCGAGAACCGCCGCCAGGCACTGGAGGAGCTTCTGCCCGAGGCGCGCATCGCGGTGGCCCACGGCCAGATGCCCGAGCGCGAGCTGGAGCGGGTGATGCGCGACTTCGTCGCCCAGCGCCACAACCTGCTGCTGTGCTCGACCATCATCGAGACCGGCATCGACGTGCCCACGGCCAACACCATCGTCATCAGCCGGGCCGACAAGTTCGGCCTGGCCCAGCTGCACCAGCTGCGCGGGCGCGTCGGCCGCAGCCACCACCAGGCCTACGCCTACCTGCTGGTGCCGGACGTGGACGGCCTGACCAAGCAGGCCCAGCAGCGGCTGGAGGCCATCCAGGCGATGGAGGAGCTGGGCAGCGGCTTCTACCTCGCGATGCACGACCTGGAGATCCGCGGCGCCGGCGAGGTGCTGGGCGACAACCAGAGCGGCAACATGATGGAGGTGGGTTTCCAGCTCTACAACGAGATGCTGGCCGAGGCGGTGCGCTCCCTGAAAGCCGGCAAGGAGCCGGACCTGCTGTCGCCCACCGGCTTCTTCGGCGCCAACACCGAGATCAACCTGCACACCCCCGCCCTGCTGCCCGACAGCTACTGCCCGGACGTGCACGTGCGCCTGAACCTCTACAAGCGCCTGGCCACCGCCGACCGGCTCGACAAGGTGGACGCGCTGCTGGAGGAAGTCACCGACCGCTTCGGCAAGCTGCCCGCGCAGGGCCAGTCGCTGTTCGACCTGCACCGCCTGCGCCTGCAGGCCAGGCCCTACGGCATCGTCAAGGTCGATGCCGCGCCGGGGGTGATGAACATCCACTTCCGCCCCAACCCGCCGATCGACCCGATGCGCATCATCGAACTGGTGCAGAAGAACCGCAACGTCAAGCTGGCCGGCAACGACAAGCTGCGCATCGAGCGGGCCTTCCCGGAGGTCAAGGACCGGGTGCAATACCTGCGCGACGTGCTCCGGGCGCTCGGCCAGCCCGTGGCGGCGGGTTGACCGCCCGCCAGTCGCCCCCTCGGGCCTCGCGCCGTCGTCCGCAAAAAAGGGGCCCGCGGGCCCCTTTGTGTCGTCATGCCGTCAGGACGGCGGGCGTCAAGGCACGCTGCAGTAGGTCACCGTCGCCGGGTTGGTCGGCTGGGCCGGCTGGGAGGCCGACCAGGTGCCCGCAGGCTGGACGGTCACGCTGCAGTCGGAGGCCACCACCAGGTCGAAGGCATGCCAGTAGTAGTTGCCGGTTCCTTCGCCACTGCCTGGCACGAACACGCGCTGGCTGCCTGCCAGGTTCAGCTCCACGCGCACCGGCGAAGTCGTCATGCCGGGATCGAAGGTGCCGCTGTAGTTGCGCAGGAAGTAGCGGTAGGTGCCCACCATCAGCTTCGACACCGTCACCACCTCGGGCCCGTAGCCGTCGGTGTCGTCCACATCCAGGTTGGCGAAGGTCGGCGACAGCAGACTGCCCTTGTTGCTGTAGAAGATGTGTGTCCCGTTGGGCAGGAAGACGTGCGAGTCCACATCCTCGGGCAGCTCGCCCCAGGTCAGCCGGATGTTCAGGCTGGCGGCGGTTTCAGACAGCACCAGGCAGTTCGGCAGGGTCGAATCGCTGCTGCCCGAGGTCACCGACAGCGTGTTCGTCAGCCGGTTGCCCGCCAGCGCCGAGAGGGTCAGCTGCGACTCGCGCTTGACCGCGATGCGGAAGCTGCCGTCGGTGCCGGTGCGCGCGGTGGACGAGCCGCTGTAGTTGATCCCGTCGGTGGCCACCAGGGCATCGGCCACCGGCTGGTCGGCGGCGTCGCGCACGCAGCCGTTCAGGTACACCGTCTCGATCACGCGGTCGGCGTTCCAGTAGCTGAAGTGCGTCACCGTGCCTTCGTAGTACTGGTTCGGCGCGGTGCCCTGCAGCGTCGCGCTGCCCTCTTCCATCCAGCGGCCCAGGGCCTCGTTGTAGTAAAACAGCGGCACCGTCCTCGGCACCGAGACCCCCGGTACGCGGGTGCTCAGCGGGATTCGGATCGTCGCGCTGCGGCCGCTGGCGAGGTTGTAGAGCGCCCCGCCGGCGTCGCGGATCTCGACGGCGATCGCACCGAAGCTCTCGATGGGCGTGACCGCGCCGGAGACCACCGTGGTGTAGTCACCGGGCATGCGGCCGATGTCCAGCGCCGGGTCGATCGGCGTGACCTCGACGGTCACCGAGGCCGCGGGCGTGCCGCCGTCCTGGCGCACCAGGCCGCCGGCCGGCAGCGTGACCTGCGCGGTCGAGCCGGGCACGGACACCGTACCGCCCGTGGCCAGGTCCAGCGCCTGGGCCGTCCCCACCGGGATCAGCTGCACGTTCAGGGTCGTGCTGCCCGACGCGGCCACCGTGGCAGGCCGCTGCGTGCCCGCGTGTCCGGCGGCGCTGAAGTTCACCAGCACCCGCTCGGAAGCCGGCACCGACAGCGTGTAGCGCCCGTTGGCATCGGTCGTGCCGCTCACTCCGCCGGCGACGACGGTCGCGCCGACCAGGGCCGTGCCGTCGGTGGCCTTGACCTCGCCGGACAGGCTGCCGCGCGGCACCAGCGTGACATGCAGCGTCGCCGCGTTGCTGGTGACGTTGCCGGCCGCATTGCTCACCACCACCGAGAAGGTGGCGCCTTCGTCGGCGGCGCCGGTGGCCGGCGTGGTGTAACTGGCCGAGGTGGCGCCCGCGATGGGCGCACCGTTGCGCTGCCACTGGTAGGTCAGCGTCCCGTCGCAGGTGTCGATTCCTTCACGCTTGGCGCGCCGAGCCGGTGCCGCCTTGATCCAGGTCGAAGCCGTTGCAGGCTCACGGCATGCGCCCGGCGCCACCGTGACCCAGGTCACGGCCGCGGCCTCGACAGCGTGCGAGGATGAAATCCGTTCATCGGGCATTAAGGATGGCGGCCAACAATCCGCGGCAGTGTGCGTCGGCGGGCACACACGCCCGACTCGGCCGCCACGACCCGAACGACCCGCAGAAACGATCGACACGATGAATGTGAACCGAGACTGGGTGACACCGATCACCATGGGCGCCTTCGCGCTGATGGCAACCACCGGCGTGCTGATGTTCTTCGGCCTGCGCCCCGGCCTGATCGGCGCCGCGCACGAGTGGCTGAGCTGGCTCTTCCTGGCCGGCGTGGCCGGGCATGTGCTGGCCAACTCGATGGCCTTCCTGCGCCACCTGCGCTCGCGCCGGGCGCTGACCATCGTGGCCACCTTCCTGGCCGTGCTGGTCCTGGCCGCGGTGGCTTCGCGCTTCCTGCCGCGCAAGCCGGCTCAGGAGCCCGGCTGGGCCACGCCGGTGCGGGCGCTGGCACAGGCCCCGCTGCCCGTGCTGGCGCAGGTGGGCGGCGTGAGCCCCGAGCAGATGCGCGAGCGCATCGCCGCCGCCGGCATTGCCCAGCCGCTGGCCGAAGACAGCACGGTGGCCTCGCTGGTGGGCAGCGACTACGAGCAGCAGAAGAACCTGCTGCGCAAGGTGCTGGCACCGCAGGACGCCCAGGCCGCGAAGCCCTGAGCATCCCGGTCCGGCCGGAACCCGCCGGACCGGCCGCTCTGGGACAATCACGCCCGTCAGGGCCGGCACGGTGCCGGCCCTTCGTCCTTCTGCGGCTCCCATGACCCCGTTCGAATTTGCGCCCGGCCTCGTCGTCCGCGGCTTCACCCCGCCGCTGCGGCTGGCCGACTTCCGCCTGATCGCCTTCGACATGGACTCGACGCTGATCAACATCGAGTGCGTCGACGAGATCGCCGATGCCGCCGGCCGCAAGGCCGAGGTGGCCGCGATCACCGCTGCGGCCATGCGTGGCGAGATCGCCGACTACAAGGAGAGCCTGCGCCGCCGCGTCGCCCTGCTGGCCGGCGTGCCGGCCACGGCGCTGGAGGAGGTCTACGAGCGCCGCCTGCAGCTCAACCCGGGCGCCGAGGCGCTGGTGCGCGCCTGCCAGGACGCCGGGCTGAAGACCCTGCTGGTCTCGGGCGGCTTCACCTTCTTCACCGACCGGCTCTGCGAGCGGCTGGACATCGACTTCAGCCGCAGCAACCAGCTCGAGATCGTCGACGGCCAGCTCACCGGACGCATGCTCGACCAGGGCTGGGGCGACATCTGCGACGGTGAGGAAAAGCGCCGCATGCTGCTGTCCACCTGTGCCGAGCTGGGCATCGAGCCGCGCGAGGCCATCGCGATGGGCGACGGCGCCAACGACCTGCCGATGATGGCGGTGGCCGGCCTGTCGGTGGCGCACCATGCCAAGCCGAAGGTGCGCGATCAGGCGATGGTGGCCATCGACGCCGGCGGGCTGGATCGCCTGCTGGAAGTGCTGCGCTGACCTTCCCGTGCGCGAGGGCGGGCCGGATGGGGGTCCGCCCCGGCGGCTGTCAGAAGCACAGCTCCAGCTGGGCCTGCACTTCGTCGGCCCAGGCCTCGAACTGGTGCGGCGTCAGCTCGAGGGCCATCAGCGCGGCCGCGCCGCCGCGCTGCCACTCGCCATGGCGATTCAGGCCCTGGTGGCGCTGGATGATGCGCTCGGCCACCAGTGCCAGTGCGACCAGGCACTGCACCCGCGGCGCTACGCTGGCGCTTCCCAGCGTCCGGTAGTCGTGATGCAGCGCGAGCGCCTGCACGATCTCCTCGTGCAGGCCCCAGCTGCGCGCCATCGAGGCCCCGACCACCGCATGGTCGGTGCCGTGACGGCGCCGCTCCACCTCCGTGAAGGCCGCACGGCCCAGGTTCGCCTCGGCCAGCGTGACCCGGTAGCTGGGCTGCTCGAAGCGCTGGATCAGCACCGGGATGCCGATGTCGCAGAACAGCCCGAAGCTGTGCGCCAGATCGGGCTCCACGCCGCCGTGCCGGCGCGCCAGCCAGCCCATCGCGACACTGCGGCGCTGCGCGACGTCCCAGAAGCGCTCCAGCGATGGTCCGGTGCAGGGCAGCACCCGGCGCAGCACCAGCGCACTGAGGATGGCCATGCAGCGCCAGGTGCCCAGGCGCTCGAAGGCCAGCTGCACCGTGCCGATCGGCTGCGGCAGGCCGAGCCAGGGTGCGTTGGCGATCTTCACCAGCGCCGCGCCCAGCGCCACGTCGGCGATCGCGGCCTGGACCAGCACGTCCAGGCGCGGACGCTCGCTGCGCAGTTCGTCGTGCAACCGCTCGAGCACGGCCGGCCGGGGCGGAATGCCCAGGTCCTGCACCAGCGCCGCCACGCGGGCGGGATCGAGCGAGGCGGCGCCGACAGGCGCGGTGGAGGGGGCGGCAGCAGACGCAGGCATAACCTGCTCTTTCGGCGCGTGCGCCGCGCGCTGAAGGGGCGGCTTCGCGGCGCCCCCTCGACTGGGGGTCACTGCGGCGGCTGCCCCATCACGACGATGCCGTCCGCGTCCGCGCAGAGCCAGTCGCCCGGGCGCACCCAGACCCCCTGGATCTGCACCGGCACATCCACCAGGCCAGCCTGGCGGCGCTCGGTGGGCAGCGGCATCGGCGCCAGCGCCCGGATGCCCACGTCGCAGGCGGCCAGTTCGGCCACATCGCGCACGCAGCCGTCCACCACCACGCCGGCCCAGCCGTTGCGAGCCGCCGCGGCGCCGATGTTGCCGCCCACCAGGGCGCGCCGCAGCGAGGCCGCACCGTCGACCACCAGCACACGGCCCTCGCCCGGCCCCTCCAGCAGGGCCTTGACCGAGGTGTTGTCCTCGAAGCACTTGACGGTCACCACCCGCCCGGCAAAGGCGCCGCGGCCGCCGAAGTCGCGGAACACCGGCGGCAGCACGCGGAAATCGCCGTCCGCGCTCGCCTTGAAGCGATCGCAGAGGTCACAGGTGGCGGGCGGGGGAAGGGCGGTCGCGGAGTCGATGGACATCGGTGGGGTCTCCAGGGTCGGGTCGGACAGCGCGCGCCCGGCATGGCGCAGCGCGCGCAAGGGTCGAGACGATGCGACCCGAGCCTGACGCTCGGCTGTCCCCGCCCAGCGGGCCGCCGCCCGGGCCTTCAGGACCAGGCCATGGCCGGCACGAAGGACTGCAGCGCACGGCCCTGGTAGCGGCGCGTGTTCAGGCCATCGGCCAGCCGCCAGGCCAGCAGCCGGTCCGGCAGGTGCTGCAGCAGCGCATAGGCCTGATCGCCGGGACCCGGCACGCGCAGCAGCGCCACCGGCCACTGGGCCAGGGCCCCCTGCAGCGCGACACCGCTGCTGCGCAGTGCGCACTCCACGTCCGCGCGGGTGGCATTGCCGCGGAAACCGAAGATCACCAGCGACACGTCGTTCGCGGCTTGGAAGCATTGGCCCATGAAGTCCTCGCAGCAGGGCACCCGGCCAGCGGTCGGGCGCAGGGGGCGTTCCCCCGTCGCCCGGCTGATCGGCGCTTCACCCTGCCGACTTGAGGGCTATCCTTTGCGTCAGATCAAGGACGCGCCCGGATCCCCACGGCGTCCAGGCTGGCGAGGAACTCGCGGCTGTTCTGGAAACCGATCACGCGCCGATCGGACTGTTCCTGCCCGGCTGCGTCGAAGAACAGGATGGCGGGCGGGCCGAACAGCCCGAAGCGCTTCATCAGCGCCTTGTCGTCGGCGTTGTTGGCCGTCACGTCGGCCTGCAGCAGCAGCACGTCGGCCAGGCGGGCCTGCACCTGCGGGTCGCTGAAGGTGAAGCGCTCGAATTCCTTGCAGGACACGCACCAGTCGGCATAGAAGTCGAACATCACCGGCCGGCCCGCCTCGCGCAGCGCGGCGTCCAGCTCGGCCACATTGCGCACGCGCCGGAACGCCAACGCATGCCCGGGCGTGGCCGCCACGCTGCCTGCGGCCGGCGTCATCGGTGCCGCAGCGCCGCCCACGGACGCGCGCAGATGGGCCAGCGGCTGCAGCAGGTCGCGTCCACCCGACAGCAGCCCCACCAGCTGCGCCGCGCCGGCCAGCGCCAGCGCCACGCCCAGGGCCTTGCCGAGGCGGCGCAGGCCCCCGGCGTCCTCGGGCAGGCGATCGAAGGCACGCAGCTGCGCCGCGCTGCCCAGGGCCAGCAGACCCCACAACGCCATGGCCACCCAGGCCGGCAGCACCGGCTGCAGCATCCACAGCGCCACGGCCAGCAGCAGCACGCCGAAGAAGCGCTTGACGCCCTCCATCCAGGCCCCGGCGCGCGGCAGCAGCGACCCAGCCGACAGCCCCAGCAGCAGCAGCGGCAGGCTCATGCCGGCGGCCATCGCGAACAGGGCCACGCCGCCGAGCAGCACGTCGCGCGTCTGGCTGATGTAGACCAGCGCGCCGGCCAGCGGCGCGGCCACGCAGGGCCCGACGATCAGCGCCGACAGCCCCCCCATCAGGAACACCCCGGCGAAGCTGCCGCCGCGCAGGCGCCCGGAAGCCTGCGCAAGCCGGTTCTGCCAGCCGGCCGGCAGCTGCAGCTCGTACAGGCCGAACATCGACAGCGCAAAGGCCACCAGCAGCGCCGCGAAGGCGCCGAGCACCCAGGGGTTCTGCAGCGCCGCGGCCAGGCCCTCGCCGGCCAGACCGGCGGCCACGCCCATCGCGGTGTAGACCAGCGCCATGCCCAGCGAGTAGGCCAGCGAGAGCGCAAAGCCGCGCCCGCGCGACACCGCCTGACCCTGCCCGACGATGATCGACGACAGGATGGGCAGCATCGGCAGCACGCAGGGCGTGAACGACAGCAGCACCCCGGCCAGCAGGAACACCCCGGCGACGCTCCACAGGCTGCCCGAGCGCAGCGCGGACTCGACCGTTGCCAGGCCGCCACCGCCCGGCGCGGGACGCTCCGCCTGCGTGGCCGCGCCCGCAGCGGCGGACAGCGTCGCTGCCGCCGCGCCGGCCGGCTGCCAGGCCGCGCCGTCGTCCTCGCCGAGCAGGCGCACCCGGCGCAGGCCGCCGTCGGCCACCTCCACCTTCAGGACCTGGGCGCGCGGCGGATAGCACAGTCCCTTGTCGGCGCAGCCCTGGCTGGTCACGGTGAGCTTGAACTCGGCCGGCGCAGCCTGCACCGGCAGCGGGATGCGCAGGTCGTCGCGGTAGGTCTCGACCTCCTTGCCGAAGGTCTCGTCGAACTTCACCTGACCCGCCGGATAGCCTGGCGTACCGAGCTGCACGCCTGCCGGCGCGGCCTCGACGGCGAAGCGCTCGCGGTACATGTAGTAGCCCGGCGCGATCCGGTACTGCAGCTCGAGGGTCGCGCCGTCGGCCACCCGGGCGGAGAGCTGGAAGGCCTGATCGGGCTCGAGAAAATCGTCTGCGGCCCGGGCCGCACCCCCCAGCAACAGGATCGGCAACAGGATCGGCAGCACCATCTGCAGGCGCGGGAGCCTCGAGCGCCAGCGTCGCCACCACGGTCCCAGGGTGCGCGACCGGGTCGACCGCGCCATCGACAGGAAGAACAGCATGCCGCGATTGTGCGACAGGCCGTGCCGCCCCAGGATTCAGGCGGCCACCTGCGCCTGCGCCGGCGCCGCCAGCCCGCGTCCCACCCGCAGCGCACTGGCCACCGCCACCACCAGGCAGAGCGCCGCGCCGACGAAGACCCAGCGCGGCCGGCCCGCATCCAGCAGCCGGCCGAACACCGGCGAGGCCAGCGCGAAGCCCAGATCCAGGCCGCAGTAGACCAGGCCGTAGACCCGTCCGGTGGCCCCCGGCGGGGTGGCGCGGCGGATCAGCATGTCGCGCGAGGGCCCGGCCAGCCCGGTGCCCAGCCCGGCCAGCGACGCGACCACCAGCGCCGCCGGCCCGCTGATCCAGCCGCTGCCCGCCAGCAGCAGCAGTCCGCCGGCCAGCGCCAGCGCCAGCGCGATCAGGGATTCCAGCCGCTGGTCGGCCAGCCGCGCAAGCAGGAAGCCGCCGGCCACCATGCCCGCCGCGCCGCAGAACATGTAGCCCGACACCACCAGCGCGGCCAGCGGCAACGCCAGGCCGTGGATCTGGTGCAGCGCCGGCGCGGCAAAACTCTGCACCGCGCTCAGCGCCGCGGTGGACCAGAACAGAAACGAGAAGCACAGCCAGACCGCCGGCAGCCCCAGCAGCGCACCCAGGCTGGGGCTGGCCGGCGGCACCACGGGGGTGCGCCCCGCCGGCGGATGGCCCTGCCCCGTCTGCTTCGTCTGTCCCGTCTGCGCAGACGAAGACGCCTGCGGCGCCGGCGCGCGATCGTCCAGCCAGTGCCGCCACAGCAGCACCAGCCCCAGCACCAGCGCCGCCAGCAGCGCGATCGACAGGTAGGTCAGGCGCAGCGAGCCGGTCAGCGCCAGCAGCCCGGCGCTCACCAGCGGCGACAGGGCCCAGCCCAGGTTGCCGCAGATGCCGTGCACCGAGTAGGCATGGCCCAGCCGGGCAGCCGAGACGCGCCGGTTCAGGATCGAGAAGTCCACCGGGTGGAAAGGCGCGTTGCCCAGCCCGGCCAGCGCGGAGGCCGCCAGCAGCCCGGCATGGCCGTCGGCCGTCGACGCCAGCAGCGCCGAGAGCACGAAGCAGCCCAGCCCGGCATACAGCACCGGCCGCGCGCCGACACGGTCGACCAGGAAGCCCGACAGCGCCTGCCCCACGCCCGAGACCACGAAGAACACCGACACCACCACGCCCAGCTCCGCGTAGCTCAGACCGAACTCGCGGATGAACCAGGGGAACAGCGGCGGCAGCAGCAGGTGGAAGAAGTGCGAGGTGCCGTGCACCAGCCCGACCAGGGCGATGGTGCGGGCATCGTCGTGCAGCGCGACGGAGGAATCGATGCGGGCCATCGGACGATGATAGGTGCAGCCCCGCGACCGCCACGCCGTCCTGTGCGGCAGGCGCCCCGGCGGCAGGCAGGCCGGCCGACGCCCCCGGGCAGCGGGCCGCAGGCCCCCCGGCCGGCGGGGCGGTGGCTCGGGCGTCGCGAAAAACCTCACGCCGGCAACCGCGAGCGGGCTGCCACGCACTACAGTACCGCCATGCACCGCAGACGCCGCCGCAGATGCCCGCGCGATGCCGCCCGAGGGACGGCGGCGTGGCAGGACGGCAGCGCTTCGATCCACGGAAATCGCGCCCATGTTCAAGAGCCTGTTCGGCGAGCTCGTCACCCCGCGCGGGCGGCGTGACGACCCCCAGATCGCCCACGACGACGACAAGGACTTCGCCTCCACCGAGGTGATGCCCGAGGCCGACGACGAAGGCGAGGCCGCCGCGCCGGCCGACCGCCACCAGCGCGACCTCTTCGTCACCGGCTCGCCGGTGCAGGCCATGCGCGCGCACTTCGCCGGCAGCCGCGACGAGGCCGGCAGCGGCCAGCGCTGGATCACGCTGCACGACCCCTCCGGCATGTGGGCCGGTGCCGTCCTCAAGGCCCTGTCCGACGCCAGCGGCCAGCCCATCGAACGCCTGCATCTGCGCGACCAGGGCTCGCTCGACAGCCTGGCGATCATCGAGCGCACCACCCTGCCCCGGCGCATGGACGACACGCTCAAGGTCTACCACGCCGAGGTCGGCGCCGAGGCCCGCGAGGTCGACGCCATCCCGCTGGTACTGCTCGAGCAGGCCGACCTGGGCGCGGTGGTGATCGGCCCGATGGCGCCCTCGGCACTGGACGAGCTGCTCGCCACCCTCTGCGCCGCCACGCAGAGCGAGCACTGGCGCTGCCCGCAACTGCTCTTCCTGCTGCCGGTGGGCGCGCTGTGGATCGCGCACAAGATCGACGCGCTGCACTGGCCCGCCCGCGTGCACGTGGTGATGCTCGCCGAGCCGCTGACCAGCGCCAGCGCGGTGTGGAACAAGGTCCTGGCGCACTGGAACCGCGTCAAGCCCGCCGGCGCGGACAGCACGCCCGCGCCGGCCCCCTCCTCGGCGCCGGCCTCGGCCCGGCCGGTCGGCGCACTGCCCAGCGGCTTCGTGCCCTCCGGCCTGGCGCCGGGCGGTCTGGCCGCTTCGCCCACACCGGCCTCGATCGACGAGACTGTGCTGGTGCAGCCGCCGCCGCCGCCGGCAGCCGCCTGGAGCCAGGCGCGCCCCGCCACCGCCGAGGCCGGCGGCATGCCGCCGGCGCCCGATCCGCAGCGCGCCCTGGTCATCCTGCGCGAGCTGATGCTGCTCGACGGGCTGATCTTCGCCAGCCTGGTCGATGCCGAGACCGGCCTGGTGATCGCCAGCGAGGAGCGCGGCCCCGACATCGATCGCGCCGCGGTGGCCGCCACCGAGCTGCTGCGGCTGCACCGCCGCACGCTGCGCCAGATGGGCCACACCCGCCCCAACGACCCGGTCGACGAGATCCTGGTCACCGCCGGCAATCGCTACCACATCCTGCGCACCCTGCAGGCCCGTCCGGACTGCTTCATCCTGGCCGTGCTCGACAAGCTGCGCTCCAACCTGGCGATGACGCGCTTCCGGATCATGGAAGCCCAGCAGGTGCTCGGCTGAACCGCTCCGGAGACCCTTCCTTGCCCGACACGCACGCCCACTGGTCCGCCCCGGACCGCCTCCAGACCGACGAGGGGATGCCCGCCGCGATCGCCAGCAGCCGCGAACTGCGCACCCGTTCCGCCAGCCCGGTGGCGCCGCCGCTGGCCGGCCTGTTCACCCGCGATGGCCCGGCACCTCGGCGCAGCCTGGTCGTCTGGGACCCGGGGCGCTGCTGGAGCGGCTTCGGCCTGACCCAGCTCGCCGTGGGCGCGCAGACCCGCCTGCACCGCGTGCGCCTGCGCCAGGAAGGCGCACGCGAGCCTCTGGCCGAGTTTCTCTTCACCTGGCTGCCCGAGGGCCGCAACCCGCAGCACTGGGGCGTCGTGGAGGTGCTGACGACCGTCGGCGACCCGCTCGGCGCCCGCGTGGCGCTGACCCTGCTCGAGCAGGCCGATCGCGCCGTGCTGCTGGCCGGCGGGCCGGGCGACAAGGACCTGGTGCGCCGCATCGGCGACCTGGTGCGCGCCGACCAGTGGGACGGCCCGGCGCTGCAGCTTGTCACCCCGGCCGACAAGCCCAGCCGGGCCGACCGGCTGCGCCGTGCCGCCTGGCCGCGCGGCCTGCGCGTGCAGGTGATCGAGACGCTGGCCGGTGCCGATGCCGGCTGGAGCCGCCAGCTGCTGGACACCCTCCTGGCGGACCCGTCCGATCGGAGCGAGAACAGCGCCTCGGCACACGCCGCTGCCATCGGACCTGCCGGCCAGGCCGGCGCAGCCGGCGCGCTGCCCACCGCCCCGGTGGCCGCCAGCGACCCCTCCGACGCCCGCCAGGCCGCCCTGGCTCTGGCCGCACGTGCCCCGGGCGTGCGGGCCTGCCTGATGATCGACGCCGTGCAGGGCCGGGTGCTCGCCCAGGTCGGCGAGCCCGCCGAGGCCGAGGCCACCCGCGCCGCCCGGCTCTGGCAGGCCCTGCAGGACGGCATGGCGGCGGACGACGATGCCGAACTGGCCTGGAGCAGCGCGACTCGCCACCAGGTCGCGCTGGGCCTGCCGGGTTCGCCCGGCCAGCTGCTGCTCTGCGTGGCCGAGCGGCGCTGGTCCGACCCCGCCGGCCTGCGCTGGCACCTTGCATTGGCGCGCAACCACCTCATCTGAGGCGCACGACGACGACGCCGGACCTGCCGACCACGATACGCCCGCCGCGGCGCACGGCCCCCGGGTCGGCTACGATGCCGCCCCGCTGTCCGGCCCCTGCGCGCGGCCCGTCTGTCCTGCTGACCGGACCGCCCGCCCCGACCGACCCCACCGCTGCCGACCATGACCGACGTCCTCTTCGACTACGACCGCCCCGACGCCAGCGGCGCCAGTTGCACCGCCCACGCCTGGGCCAAGGTGCCCGCCCCCCTGCAGCCCGCGCAGCGCGATGCGCTGAAGGCCCGCGCCCGCCAGTTGCTGGCCGAACGCGGCGCGGTGCTGGTGGCGCACTACTACGTCGACGGCGACCTGCAGGACCTCGCACAGGAGACCGGCGGCTGCGTCTCCGACTCGCTCGAAATGGCCCGCTTCGGCCGCGACCATGCCGCGCGCACCCTGGTGGTGGCCGGCGTGCGCTTCATGGGCGAGACGGCCAAGATCCTCTCGCCGCACAAGCAGGTGCTGATGCCCGATCTGGAGGCCACCTGCTCGCTCGACCTGGGCTGCCCGGCCGAGGACTTCGCCCGCTTCTGCGATGCCCACCCGGACCGCACCGTGGTGGTCTACGCCAACACCAGCGCCGCGGTGAAGGCCCGCGCCGACTGGATGGTCACCAGTTCCTGCGCACTGCCCATCGTCGCGCACCTGAAGGCGCAGGGCCGCAAGATCCTCTGGGCGCCCGACCGCCACCTGGGCGGCTACATCCAGCGCGAGACCGGTGCGGACATGCTGATGTGGAACGGCGCCTGCATCGTGCACGACGAGTTCAAGGGCCTCGAGCTCGAGCTGCTGCGCCGCGAGCACCCGAAGGCCAAGGTGCTGGTGCACCCCGAATCGCCCGAAAGCGTGGTGGCCCAGGCCGACGTGGTGGGCTCCACCGCCCGGCTGCTGAAGGCGGTGATCGAGCTGGACGCGCCCGAGTTCATCGTCGCCACCGACCGCGGCATGTTCCACCGCATGCGCCAGGCCGCCCCCGGCAAGGTGCTGCTCGAGGCCCCCACCGCCGGCAACAGCGCCACCTGCAAAAGCTGCGCGCACTGCCCCTGGATGGCCATGAACGGCCTGCAGGGCGTGGTCGACTGCCTCGAGCGCGGCGTCGGCGAGGTGCACATCGACGAGCCGGTGCGCCTGCGCGCGCTGGGCTGCATCGAGCGCATGCTCGACTTCACGGCCCACCAGGCCGCCCCCGCACCGGCCGGGCTGGTCCCGAACATCGGCGCGGCCTGAGGCGCCGGGCCGGGCCGGCACGGATTGTTCAAGTCCGGCAGCGCCGCTGCCGATATAGGCGCCATCCCGTGATCACCCGGAACGCGCCATGTCCGTCGACTTCAGCTCCGTCCACAACCACTACGAACGCCCGGTGTTCGACGCGGTGGCCCGGCTCGCCCCCAGCTACCCCTACCTGGACGAAGCCGCCCTGCCCGATGTGGCCTGCGTGGCGTTGAACCGCCTGGGCGCGCGCTACATCCGCCACTCGGTGGACCTGTCGTTCTACCTCACCGAGAAGGAACGCCTGGGCATGGAGCAGACCATCAGCGAGGCCGTGGCCTTCGCCTTCGAGTTCGTGCAGGCGCGCATCGCCATGCGAGCCCGGAGATGACTCCCCGCCGTTGCGCCTGACGGCGCTCCCCCCAGGGGGCACCGCCGGTGGCCCGGCAGAGCCGGGTCCACGGCGGCCGCTGGAAGCGTTCAGATCCAGCGGCTGTTGCCGAACACCGATCCGCCGCTGCCGGCCCCGGCCAGCGAATCGCGCGCCCGGCGGCTCCTGGCCTCGCGGCCCAGCACGGTCGGGAAGCTCACCGGCAGCGCGTTCGGGAAGTCGCGGCTGTAGTGCAGCCCGCGGCTCTCGTGGCGCAGCAGCGCCGAGCGCACGATCAGCTCGGCGCACTCGACCAGGTTGCGCAGCTCCAGCAGGTCGCGGTTGACGCGGAAGTTGGCGTAGTAGTCCTCGATCTCGTCGCGCAGCAGGCGGATGCGGTGCATGGCCCGCTCCAGCCGCCGCGTGGTGCGCACGATGCCCACGTAGTTCCACATCAGCAGGCGCAGCTCGTCCCAGTTGTGCGAGATGACGACCTGCTCGTCGGCGTTCTCCACCTGGCTCTCGTCCCAGGCCGGCAGCGCGGGCTGCGCCGGCACCGGCGCGCCCAGGATGGTCTCGGCGCAGGTACGGCCCAGCACCACGCACTCGAGCAGCGAATTGCTGGCCAGCCGGTTGGCGCCGTGCAGGCCGGTGTAGGTGGTCTCGCCCACGGCATACAGCCCCGGCAGGTCGGTGCGCCCGTGCAGGTCGGTGACCACCCCGCCGCAGGTGTAGTGCGCCGCCGGCACCACCGGGATCGGCTCCTTCGTGATGTCGATGCCCAGCGCCAGGCAGCGCGCGTGGATGGTCGGGAAGTGCGACTTCAGGAACTCCGCCCCCAGATGCGTCGCGTCCAGGTGCACGTAGTCCAGGCCATGGCGCTTCATCTCGAAATCGATCGCCCGGGCCACCACGTCGCGCGGCGCCAGCTCGGCGCGGGGATCGTGCGCGGGCATGAAGCGCGCCGCCTCGCCCTCCACATGCGGCAGCTTGAGCAGGCCGCCCTCGCCGCGCAGCGCCTCGGTGATCAGGAAGCTGCGGTCGGTGGGGTGGTACAGGCAGGTCGGGTGGAACTGCACGAACTCCATGTTGCCCACCCGGCAGCCGGCCCGCCAGGCCATCGCGATGCCGTCGCCGGTGGCAGTGTCCGGGTTGCTGGTGTAGCGGTACACCTTGCCCACCCCGCCGCTGGCCAGCACCACCGCGCTGGCCGCCAGGGTCTCGACCCGCTGGCGCGCGATGTCCAGCGCATACACCCCGTAGCACTGCGGCGCGGCCTCGCTGCGCAGGTGGTGCGGCGTGATCACGTCGATGGCCATCCAGCCCACGCGCAAGTCGATGTTCGGGTTCTGGCGCACCTCGTCGAGCAGCGCCTCGTGGATCGCCTTGCCGGTGGCGTCGGCCGCGTGGGCGATGCGGCGCACGGCATGGCCGCCCTCGCGCGTCAGGTGCAGGCCCAGCGGGCCGCCTGGATCGGGCGAGAAGGGCACGCCCCGCTCCACCAGCCACTCGATCGCGCCAGCGCTGCGCTCGGCGATGAAGCGTGCGGTGTGCTCGTCGACCAGGCCGGCGCCGGCCTCCTGGGTGTCGCGCACATGGCTCTCCACGCTGTCGTCGTCGCCCAGCACGCCGACGATGCCACCCTGCGCCCAGGCGGTGGCGGCCTCGTCCAGGTTGCGCTTGGCCAGCACGATCACGCGGCGCTCGCGCGCCAGGTGCAACGCCACGGTGAGGCCGGCCAGACCCGCTCCCACGATCACCACCGGCAGCGCGGCGGACGACGGGACGGCGGAGGAATCGGAGGGGGAGGAGGAGGAAGTCAAAGCGGACGAGGATGACATGCGGCGTTGCCTACGACACGACGCCCGGCGGCGTCCCGTTCTGCCACGGCGCCCGCGGCTGCAGGCTGGATCGTGACACAGGACACGAATGATAGGATGCACCACATCCGTATCGCTGGGACGGGGTCGCGCGCCGCCCCCGACAGTGCACCGATTCACGGTCTTCGCAGGTGCCCTTGGCATGGCTTCCCCCCCGGACCCCCGGCTTGCCCCGCCGGACCGCCCTTCTGGCAGCAGCACCGCCCCCCTGCCCGGCGTCCCGCGTACCGGCCCGGCCGACGGCGGCCCGGTGACGCGGCTGCGCCCGCTGCCCGTGGGCGGCACGCTGGAACAGGCCGCACGTGCCGCCGGCAGCCTGCCCCCCGCGGCCTCCCGCCCGCCAGCCCGTCCCGCCGGACCCACGACCGCGCGCGGCCCGGCCCCGCCCGGCCTGCCCCCCGCGCCGAACCTGCTGGAAGTCGCCCGCGCTGCCGCGGCACGCCCGGCGGTCGCGCCTGCACCGGTGGTGCCGCCCCTGCCGCAGCGCCCCGCAGCGGGGCTGCCGAGCAGCCCGGCCGCGACCGGCGAACCCGAGTCCGACACCCAGCCGCCCACACAGTGGCAGCGCAACGAGGACGACTACCTCGACGGCCGCAGCGACATCGGCCGGGCCGTGGGCAACCACACCCGCGAGCTCTTCGTGGCCTGCGAGCCCGGCGAGGCGCTGCAGCAGCAGTTCGAGCACCTGCGCCCCAGCTACATCGCGGTGCACGACCTGGCCTGCCTGGCCTCGCGCCACCTGCTGCATGCCGTGGCCGCTGCCGCCGGCCAGCCGGTGCAGCGCCTGGTCATCCGCCGCCAGGGCTTCGGCACCACGCTGGCCGTGCTCGACTACGTCGACTGCCCCAGCGAGGACCAGGGCCATGTGCGCCTGTACGCCACCGACGCCGACGAGGCCGACACGGCGGTGCGCCACTCCCTGTCGCGCGTGCTGCTCTGCCGCGCGGCGCTGGCCGTGGTGATGGTGGGCGACATCCCCGTGCATGCCCTGTCCGAACAGCTGCAGCCGCTGCGCCAGGCGGTGTTCTCGAGCGACTGGGAATGCCGCCACCTGGTCTTCATGCCGCTGGTCGCCGGCCCGGTCGCCGCCCTCACCACCCTGGCGCGCGCGCTGGGCGCGGGCACGGGCATCCACACCCAGGTCGGCTCGGTGGCCACCCGCCCGGCCGACGCCTGGTCGCTGCTCAGCGCGGCCTGGAACCAGCAGCAGGCCGAGCTGGGCCAGCCCGGCATGGTCACCCGCCTGCCGCAGGCCGCCCCCGGCCACGACGCCCTGCGCCCGATGCCGCCCACCCCGGCCCGGCAGACCCCGCCGCGCGCGCAGGACGCGCTGCAGCGCCTGGTCGAGGAAGTGGCCCAGCAGCCCGGCGTGCAGGCCTGCTGCCTCTTCGACCTGGCCAGCAGCAAGGTGCGGGCCTTCGCCGGCCAGGTCCAGAGCGCCACCGACCTGGCCCGCCGCGGCACCCTGCTGCTCACCGCCGCCAACACCAGCCGCAAGCATCTGGGCCTGCCCGAGCCCGCCGAGGAGCTGCTCGTCAAGGGCGGCGAGTTCTCCCTGGGCCTGCGCCGCCTGCACGCCCTGCCCGGCCTGGTGCTGCACGTGGTCTATCGTCCGGCGCAGGCCAACTGGGCCCAGCTGCGCCCGCGCATCATGGCGATGGACGCGGCGCTGCCGCGTGCGCCGGTGGACTGAACTCCACGCCCCGGTATTGCCCGGTCGCACCGGATGCGCGCCAGGGCCGACCTCCCCATTCCCGATTCCTCACGACCGCCGATGATCAAGCACTCCCTTCTCGCACTGGCCCTTGCATCGTTCACCGTGGGCGCAGCCGCACAACCTGCGGTCGACGCATTCTCCAAGTGCCTGGCCGACCACACCACGGGCAAGGACCGCAAGGACCTGGCGCGCTGGATCTTCGTGGCCATGGGCGCCCATCCCGAGATGCGCGCCATCGCCGAACTGGCGCCGACGGCGCCACAGGAATCGTCGAAGACCGCCGGCGAGCTGTTCACCCGGCTGATGGTGGAATCGTGCCCCGAGCAAGCTCGTGCGGCCGTCCAGGCCCGGGGCGGCGCGGCAATCCAGGCCGGTTTCAATGTGCTGGGCCAGCTCGCCATGCAGGAGCTGATGTCCGACCGGGAGGTGGCGGCGAGAATGGGTCTGCTCGAGCAGTACGTCGACACGGCGAAGCTGCAGTCCGTGCTCGGCGCCCGCTGACTTCGCCACGTGGCTCTGGACGCCGGGCGCCTCGACGCACGGCGCCTCAGCCGCCCAGATACATCGCCACCGATTTCAGCTCGGTGTAGCTCTCCACGCCCTCGCGCCCGTTCTCGCGGCCCCAGCCGGAGAGCTTGACGCCGCCGAAGGGCATCGCGAAGTCCGGTGCCACCGCGGCGTTGACGCGCACCACGCCGCTGCGGATCCTGCGCACCAGGCGGTGGGCTCGGCCCAGGTCGCGGGTCCAGATCGAGGCCGACAGGCCGTAGGCGCTGTCGTTGCCGCGCGCGGCGAGCTGCTCGACCGACTCCTCGTCGTCGAAGACGAAGGTGGACAGCACCGGGCCGAAGATCTCCTCGCGCACCATCGTCATGTCCGGCCGGGTGTTCACCATCACGGTGGGCTGGACGAAGTAGCCCGGGCCGTCCAGCGCCTCACCGCCGGCCAGCACCTCGGCGCCCTGCGCGCGGCCGCTGTCGATGTAGCCCAGCACGCGCTCGCGCTGGCGCGCCGAGATCAGCGGGCCCATCTCGGCGTCGGGTTCCAGCCCGGGCGCCACGCGCAGGCGGCGGGCGCGCTCGGCGATCCCCTCGAACACCCGGTCGGCCACCGATCGCTGCACGAACAGGCGCGAACCCGCGGCGCAGACCTGGCCGCTGTTGGCGAAGATGCCGCGCGCGGCAGCGTCGGTGGCGCGCTCCAGGTCGGCGTCGGCAAAGATGAAGACCGGGCTCTTGCCACCCAGCTCCAGCGACAGGCGCTTGAGGTTGCCCGCCGCCGAGGCCAGGATGCGCTGGCCCACCGCGGTGGAGCCGGTGAAGGAGATCTTGTCCACCCCCGGGTGGTCGACCAGCGCCTGCCCGGCAGTGCTGCCCAGGCCGCTGACGATGTTGACCACGCCGGGCGGGAAGCCGGCCTCGACGATCAGCTCGCCCAGCCGCACGGCGGTCAGTGGCGTCAGCTCTGCGGGCTTGAGCACCACGGTGCAGCCTGCTGCCAGGGCCGGGGCGATCTTGCCCACCGCCATGGGCAGCGGCACGTTCCAGGGCACGATCAGGCCGGCCACGCCCACCGGCTCGCGCAGCGTATAGGCATGCCAGTTCCCGGGCAGCGAGACGTCGCGCGTCGCACCCTCCAGCTTGGTCGCCCAGCCGGCGTGGTAGCGCAGGCATTCCGCGGCCAGGCCGATGTCGAACATGCGCGCGATCTTCAATGGCTTGCCGGTGTTGAGCACCTCCAGCAGCGCCAGTTCGTCGGCATGGGCGTCGATCAGCTCGGCCAGCCGCCACAGCAGGCGCTGGCGGCCGGCGGGCGGCATCCTCGACCAGGGCCCGGACTCGAAGGCGCGGCGCGCGGCGGCCACCGCCGCATCGATGTCGGCCGCCTCGCCCGCGGCCGCCTGGGCGAACACCTCGCCAGTGCTCGGGTTGGTGACCGGCAGCGTGGCGCCACGGGCAGCGTCGCGCCACTGGCCGTCGATCAGGCAGCGCAGCGGGCGGTTGAGCAGATCAGGCATCGTCATCGGCAGCTCCTGGCATTCGCCCCCTCTGGCAAAAGGGGGGTGAGGGAATCGGGTGTTCGGCAGCGAGGGAAAGATCGCCCCGCCCCCTTTTCAAAGGGGAGTGGAAGGCAGGGCGGCCGGCGGGAGGCTGCGGCCGAGGATGAGGTCCGCGGCCTTCTCGCCGATCATCAGGGTGGCGGCATTGGTGTTGCCGCCGACGATGGAGGGCATCACCGAGGCGTCCACCACCCGCAGTCCCGCCACGCCGTGCACGCGCAGCTGGGGGTCGACCACCGCCTGCGACCCGGTGCCCATCGCGCAGGTGCCCACCGGGTGGTGGGTGATGCCGCCGAGCTGGGCGATGGCGGCGTCCAGCTGGGCGTCGCTCTCCAGCTCCGCGCCGGGGATCGTCTCGCGGTCGATCAGCGCGGCCTGCGGCATCTGCCGGTAGATGGCCCGCGCGGCCCGCAGGCCCTCGCGCATGCTGACGAGGTCGTCCGGGTGGGTGAAGAGGTTCAGCGCGATGCGAGGTGCGACCGCGGGGTCGGCCGAGCGCAGGCTGACGCGCCCGCGGCTCTTGGCGTAGAGCTGGCACACGGTGATGTAGAAGCAGTGCTCCTGCTCGTTCACCACGCCCGGGAACCACATCCGCGCATCGATGCGCACCGGGTTGCACAGCAGCTGGATGTCCGGGCGGTCCAGCTGGGCCTGGCTCTTCAGCAGCACGGTGCCCGAGCAGATCTGCGTCGCGAACGGCCCGGAGCCCGCGAAGGCCCAGCGCAGCACGTTCATCACCGCCCGGTCGAAGCGCAGCTGGCTCAGGAAGGTCACCGGCCCCCGCGCGCGGAACTGCAGCGGCATGCGCGGGTGCTCGATCAGGTTGGCGCCCACGCCGGGCAGGTGCTTCACCACCTCGATGCCCAGCGCCTGCAGGTCGGCCCCCGGCCCGATGCCCGAGAGCATCAGCAGCTGGGGCGAGCCATAGGCGCCGCCGCAGAGGATCACCTCGCGCGCCGCGCGCAGCCGGCGGCGCTTTCCGCCCTGCAGAAACTCCACACCCACGGCCCGGCCGCCTTCGACGACCACGCGCTGCACCTGGGCGTGGCTGAAGGGCTGCAGGTTCGGCCGCTGCAGCGCCGGGTGCAGGTAGGCGCGCGCGCTGCTGTGGCGGCGCCCGCGCCGGTCGATGGCCACCTCGCCAGGGGCGATGCCGTCGTGGTGCTCGCCGTCGTAGTCGTCATTGACACGGTGGCCGGCGCGCGCGGCCGCCTCGCGCAGCGGCTCGGCCAGCAGGCGGCGGGTGTCGATGCGGTGGACCTGCAGCGGACCGCTGCCGCCGTGGTAGGGGCCGTCGCCGCGCCAGCTGGTCTCGCTGCGGCGGAAGTAGGGCAGCACCTCGGCATAGCTCCAGCCGGTGCAGCCGGCGGCGGCCCAGTCGTCGAAGTCCCGCCGGTGGCCGCGGATGTGGAACATGCCGTTGATCGACGAGGAGCCGCCCCAGATGCGCCCGCGCGGGATGGGGATGCGCCGGCCCTTCATCGCCGGCTCGGGCTCGCTCTGGAACTGCCAGGTCAGCGCCGGGTTCTGCAGGGCCTTCAGGAAGCCCATCGGCATGCGCACGTAGGGGTGGCGGTCGGGGCCGCCCGCCTCGATCAGGGCGACACGGTTCGCCGGGTCGGCGCTCAGCCGGTTGGCCAGCACGCAACCGGCGGTGCCGGCGCCGACGATGACGAAGTCGGCTTCGGCATCCCAGCTGCAAGCGGCGGCACTGGAGGTCGATGCGGTCATGGGAGCAGGTCTCGTCAACGCCCCTGGAACACCGGCGCGCGTTTGGCGGCCCAGGCGGCCGCACCCTCCTGGAGGTCCTCGGAGGCGGCGGCCCGGGCGATGGAGGCGGCGATGTCGGCCTCGGCGGCCGCATCCAGGGGGCCGTCGGCGAGGCGGTTCAGGCTGCGCTTCATGCCCAGCAGGGCCAAGGGCGCCATGCCGGCCAGCTGGGCGCAGAAGGCCTCCACTTCATGGGCCAGCTCGGCGGACGGCACGATCCGGTCGAGCATGCCGGCGCCCCGCATCGCCGCGGCGTCGAAGGTCTCGGCCGCCAGCATCACCCGCCGCGTGGTCTGCAGCCCGAGGCGGCTGACGTAGCGCGCCAGCCCGCCGCGGTAGTAGTGCAGCCCCAGGCGAGCCGCGGGCACCCGCCACTCGCTGGCCGGGGTACCGAGGCGGAAGTCACAGGCCAGCGCCAGGTCGGTGGCGCCGCCGTAGACGCCGCCCTGCAGCACGGCCACCGTGACCGGGCGGGCGGCCTCGATGGCCTCGGACAGCGCCTCGAAGCGCGTGCCGGCGGCGGCCGCATCCGCGCCCCGCACCCGGCCGATGTTGAAGCCGCTGCAGAAGTGCCGGCCCTCGGCCTGCAGGCGCAGCACCCGCACCTCCTGGCGGGCGTTGACCGTGGCGAGGTGCTCATCCAGTGCCGCCAGGTCCTCCAGCTCCAGCAGGTTGGCCACCTGCGGGCGACGCAGCGTGATCGTGGCGATGCGGCCGTCGATGGCGAGCGACGGCAGGCCGGCCGAGGAGTCGGCGGTGAGGTCGGAGTCAGCGCCAGCCATACACGTCCAAGGTCGATTCGCCCGCGCGCAGCCGGGCCAGGATCGCCGCCTCGTCGGCCTCGCGCTGAATCGACTTCTCGATCACTTCGGCCGCCCGCGCACGGGGGATGGCGACGACGCCATCCGCATCGCCGACGATCAGGTCGCCGCCGTCCACCGTGACCTCGCCCAGGCGGATCGGGTGGTTGATCCAGCCGGTGGCGCCGAAGTCCTTGCCGGTGCCGCGGATGCACAGGCCGCGGGCGAACACCGGGAAGCCCATCTCGGCCAGCAGCGTCGAGTCGCGCACGCCGCCGTCGATCACCAGGCCGGCCACGCCACGGGCCTGCGCCATCGTGGCCATGATCTCGCCCCAGTAGCCGTGTTCGTACACGCCGCTGGCGTAGACCACCATCACGTCGCCGGGCCGCGCCACGTCCAGCGCGCGGTGCAGCCAGAGGTTGTCGCCGCCGGGCGAATGCACCGTCAGCGCCGGGCCGCAGACCCGCATGCCCGGCGCGATGGGCCTCAGCGCCGAAGGCAGCGCGCCGATCTTGCCGCCAGCCTCGTGCAGGGTGGCGGTGGGCAGGCCACGTGCGGCGGCCACGAGGTCGCCGCTCACCCGCGGCGCATCGGCCCGGGTGGTGGTGGACCAGTCGAATCGGGCGCTCATGCTCACTCCTGGCGGGTCTGCAGCTGGTGGTACTTGAACTGCTTGCGCGCCTCGTCCAGCCGCATGCCGCCGCGCACCGCCTTGCGGATGGCCTCTTCTGCCACCTCGATGGCCTCGGCGGTATCGAGCACCGCGGCCTCGTGCTCCTTGGGGATCACGACCACGCCGTCGGCGTCGCCGCGCACGATGTCGCCCGGCGCCACGCGGGCGTCGCCGATGTTCACCGGCACGCAGGTGGCCTCCACCTGCACGCGGTCCTTGCCGGTGCGCATCCAGTGCGCCTTGCTGAAGATGGGGTAACCGAGCTGGCGGCACAGCGCGGTGTCGCGGCAGACACCGTCGATCAGCGTGCCGGCGATGCCGCGGCGGTGCGCGATCTCGGTGAGGATGTCGCCCCAGACGGTGGCGTTGTCGCGACCGCCGTTGTCCAGCACCACGATGCTGCCGGGTGGCACGTCGTCGATGTAGTCGCCCACCGTGCCGCAGGGCTTGCCGCCGGGGCCGTAGAGCAGCGTCCAGGCACGCCCGGTCATGCGGAAGGCCGGGTCGCGGCCCTGGATGCGGTAGCACTGACCGGCGATGCCGTGCTTGTCCAGCGCGTCGGAGAGCGTGGCGGTGTCGAGTTTCGCGGCGCGCGCCACGTTGGGGTCCTGTTCAGTCATCTCCAGTTCCTTTTCGTCGGTTTTCATCCAGCGGACACCGCAGATCCGGCTCGGCCGGGCTGCTGGTGTCTCCCCCTCGAGGGGGAGCGGCGTGAGCCGCTACGGGGGTGGGCCTACTTCAACATGTGTTCGTAGTTGCCACCCATCACCTGACCGATGGGGGTGCCGGAAAGAATCGCCTTGGCCATCGCCGCCTCCTTGGCGACGATCTGCTCGGCGGCGTCCAGCACGCGCTCGATGTCCGCGGCGGCGATCACGATCACCGCGCTGCGGTCGGCCAGCAGGTAGTCGCCGGGGTGTACGGTGGCCTGGCCGCCGGCCTGCGCGTCGCCGATCACCACCGGCACCTGCGTGCCCAGCTCCACCACCCGGCCGCGCGCGGTGCGCGAGGTCAGGCAGCGGGCGTAGATCGGGAACTCGTAGGCGATGGCCTCGTCCACGTCGCGCAGCGGCCCGTCGGCCACCACGCCGGCGATGCCGCGCACCTTGGCGCCCAGCGTCAGCAGGCCGCCCCAGCAGCCGGCTTCGACACCGCTGCGTTGCTCGACGACGATCAGGTCGTCCGCACCGGCCAGCTCGATCGCGGTGCAGCCCAGGTGCTTCGGCGGGCCGGGCGGCGGCGTACCGGGGCCGACCTTCATCGTCACGGCCCGGCCGGCGATGCGGCTGGCGCCGCCCGGGCCGGCGCTGCGCAGCGGCAGGCCGGTGACGGCGCCGGCCAAGCCGAGTTTGTCGAGGGCATCGGAGACCGCGCAGGCGTCGAGCCGGCGCAGGCGCTTCACGAGCCCCTCGACCGCCGGGTACGTCGGCCGATCCCCCGAGGGGATGCGGTCCGGCTTGGGAGCGGCCCGGCGCTCGGACCGCTCTTCGTTCTGGATCGACATGTCGTGCTACTCCAGGGTTTTCCAACTGGCAAACGCCAGCCCGGTGCCGGTCAGGGCCGGGCTGCGGTAGGCGGGGATGTACTCGACCTGGTCCAGGTCAAGGTCGCGGGCCAGCTCGCCGACGACGATCCAGTTGCGGATCTCGCTGCTGCCGGCCTGCAGGCGCTTGGGGTCCAGCGCGGCCAGCGCCGCGCCGTCCTTGCGGCGGATCGCGTCGAGCACCTGCTGGTCGAGCGCCTCGTCCACCACGAAGTGGCTCAGGCCACCCGAGGCGATCACGCCCACGCGCAGGTCCTCGGGCCAGGCGGCGATCAGATCGCGCAGCGCCGCACCGAGTTGAACGCAGCGTCGCGGCGTGGGCTGGTTGGGTGGGTCGAAGGTGTTCAGGATCACCGGGATCACCGGCGTCATGGGGTCGGCCGGGACGTTGCCCCCTTCGGGTCGATCGCCGGGCCGCCCCAAGATCGGCCCGCTGCCCCCTCGGGGGGCGGGCGTCGTACCCGACGCCCAGGGGCCCCCTTGAAGCAGGCGGCGGTGGATGAACTGGAAGGCGTGGCCCTCGAACTGGCCGGGCTCCAGCCCGTCGAGCGCGGCGATGTCGAAGTCGCGGTCGCAGAGCTGGCGGATCAGCCACTGCGCCAGATCGCTCTTGACGGGGTAGTCGCGGTCCGCCTCGGGCTCGTGGCGCCACATGCGCGCGCTCTTGACCCAGGCGTCCGATGGCGAGGCCGGCTCGCGCTTCGTGTTGCGGATCGTCTCGCCCCAGTAGATCGCGATCGAGGGGTTGTGGGTGGTGCGAAACAGCTCCGTCTGGTCGTCGCCGACGATCAGCAGCACGTCCAGCCGCGCGGCGTGGATGCGCTCGCGCAGTGTGTCCATCGCGGCCTCGGCCTGGTCGTAGCGCGCACTCATCACCTCGGGTGAGGCCAGCGCCTCGGCGGCGCCGGGCGGCGTGGCGGCCAGCAGCGCCGCATAGTCCGTCTTCTCACCGCGCTTGTCGAAGAGAAAGGGGTTTTTCGGGTCGATGGCACGGAAGCCGTGCATCCAGTCCTCGCGCTGCGAGACCAGCATGATGCTGTGCGAGGCGCCGAAGGCGGCAACGAGTCGGGCCATGGGATGTCCTTTCCTGTCAGACCACCAGCTTGCCGCGCAGCTCGGCGATGCGCGCATCGTCGTAGCCCAGCTCGCGCAGGATCGCGTCGGTCTGGTCGCCCTGATGAGGCGCCGGTGTCGGCTGCGCCGCCCGCACGCTGCGCGAGAGGCGGAAGGGCTGGCCCACCAGCGACACCTCGCCCATCTGCGGGTGCTGCATCGGCCAGGTGATGCCCAGGTGCTGCACCTGCGGGTCGGCAAAGACCTCGTCGATGCGGTGGATCGGCCCGCAGGGCACACCAGCCTTCAGCAGGCGCTCGGTCCACTCGGCCGTCGTACGCTTCAGGAAGGCCGCGCCGATCGCGCCGTTGACCCGCTCGCGCTGGGCGCAGCGCTGCGGGTCGCTGCCCAGCGTGGGGTCGGCGGCCAGCTCGGGCAGCTCCAGCGCCTCGCACAGGCGCCGCCACATCGTGTTGCCGATGGCCGCCAGGTTCAGATAGCCGTCGGCCGTCTTGAACACGCCGGTGGGCACCGTCAGCGGGTGCTCGTTGCCGTGCTGCTGGGGCACCTTGCGGTCGATCAGCCACTGCGCAGCCTGGAAGTCCAGCATCGCGATCTGCGACTCCAGCAGCGAGGTCTGCACCCACTGGCCCTCGCCGGACACCTCACGCTCCAGCAGCGCACTGAGGATGCCCTGGGCGCAGAAGTGGCCGGCGCACAGGTCCGCCAGCGGGATGCCCACGCGCATCGGCCCTTCGCCGGGGCGGCCGGTGACGCTCATCAGCCCGCCCATGCCCTGGGCGATCGAGTCGAAGCCCGGCCAGTTCGCGTAGGGCCCATCCTGGCCGAAACCGGAGATGCTGGCGTAGACCAGCCGCGGGTTGATGGCGCGCAGCTCGTCCGGGCCGATGCCCAGGCGGTACTTGACGTCGGGCCGGTAGTTCTCGATGAAGACGTCGGCGCGCCGCACCAGCTCGTGCAGGATGGCGCGGCCTTCCGGCGCCTTCATGTTGAGCGTCAGGCTCTCCTTGTTGCGGTGCAGGTTCTCGTAGTCGGCGCGGTTGTGCTCGCGCCCGCCGATCATGTCGTCGCCGCCGGGCGCACCGGGCGGGATCTCGAGCTTGATGACCCGCGCGCCCTGGTCGGCGAAGACCCGCACCGCGGTCGGGCCGGCACGCACGCGGGTGGCATCGAGGATGGTGAAGCGCGCAAGCGCACCGGTTCGCATCGGTTTCTCCCGGAAAGGTCGTCGGACGGGAATCAGTCGGCGCTCAGGCGGGGGTGAACATCGGCACCGCCGGACCGCCCTCGCTGGGCGCGAAGACCACGCGCACCTTCTGGCCGATCGCATAGGCGGGCGCAGGCACGGCCGCCTCGGCACCGACCAGGTTGGTCAGCATCGTCGGCCCTTCGTCCAGCGTCACGTAGGCCAGCGTGTAGGCGGCCTCGCCCTGGCCCATCGTGCTGAAGGAGTAGACCGTGCCGGTGCCGGCCGCCTCGACCCACTCGGTGGCGTCGCTCAGGCAGTGCGGGCAGATGTCGCGCGGGTAGTGGTGGAACTCGCCGCAGGCCGTGCAGCGCTTGACCAGCAGGCGCCCCTCGTCGGCGGCCTGCCAGTAGGCGGCGGTCTCGGCCTGGACCATGGGTTTGGGAATCTTGCGGGTCATGCCAGCCCCTCGTCTGCGGAGTACCGCCGCCGATTCCCCGAGGGGATCCGGGCCGGCTTGGGAGCGGCCCGGCGCTCGGCCCGGCGGCAGTTCGTGACACTGAGTTTCATCACACGCGCTCCAGGATCAGGGTTCCGGCGGTGTGGCGCGAGGCCAGCGCACCGCCGATGCCGTTGGCCAGCGCCCAGGTGCAGTCCTTGACCTGCACGGCGGGGTGGGCCTCGCCGCGCAGTTGGCGCACCGCCTCGATCACCTTGGTGACGCCGCCGCGGTTGGCCGGGTGGTTGTTGCACAGGCCGCCGCCGTCGGTGTTGAAGGGCAGCCGGCCCACACCGGAGATCAGGCCGCCGTCCATCACGAAGCGTCCGCCCTCCCCCTTCTTGCAGAAGCCCAGGTCCTCCAGCTGCATCAGCACGGTGATCGTGAAGCTGTCGTACAGCGAGGCGTACTGGATCTGCGCGGGCGTGATGCCGGCCTCCTCGAAGGCGCGCGGGCCCGACAAGGCTGCGGCCGACCCCGTCAGGTCGATGCGCCCGCCCATGCCGTGCTTGGGCGCCTCGCCGGTGCCGCGCACCATCACCACCGGCCGCTTCAGTTGGCGGGCGATTTCGGGCCGGGCGACGATCAGCGCGCCGCCGCCGTCGCTCATCACGCAGCAGTCCAGGCGGTGCAGCGGGTCGCTGACCATCGGCGAGTTCACCACCTCGTCGACCGTCACCACCTTGCGCAGCATCGCGTTCGGGTTGTGCTGGGCGTGGTGCGAGGCGGCCACCTTGATCCAGGCCAGCTGCTCGGAGGTGGTGCCGAACTCGTGCATGTGGCGCCGCGCCACCATCGCGTACAGGTTCTGCGTGGCCGGCCCGTAGGGCAGCTCGAAGGCCAGCTCCGGGCAGTCCGGGTCGGGCGGGCGCAGCGCCAACGCGGGCTTGGCGGGCCGGCCGTCCTTGCCCGGGCCGGCGGCCGCAGCCTTCGCCTGCGCCTCGGCCATCGCCGCCCGCGGCCGGCCGGCCAGGGTGATCAGCGCCACGTTGCAGCGCCCGGCCGCGATCGCCGCGGCCGCGTGCGCCACATGCAGGATCGGCGCCGAGCCGCCGCACTCGGTGCTGTCGACGTGACGCAGCTTCAGCCCCAGGTACTCGGCCACCGTGGCGGTGCCCAGGCCGGGCGCATCGCCGGCACAGAAGTAGCCGTCGATGTCGTCCTTGGTCAGCCCCGCGTCGGCCAGCGCGCCCTTGGCCACGTCGGCGTGCAGGCGCAGCACCGAGAGCTTCTCGGCGTTGCGCGTGGGGTGCTCGTAGGCACCGACGATGGCGGCCTTGCCGTTCAAGGTCATGTCCGCGCTCCGGTCATTGCGCCGGCGTGAAGCCGCTGGCCTTGATCACCGGCCCCCAGTGGGCCAGCTCGGCGCGCAGCTTGGCATCCACATCCGGCCCGGGCAGGAAATCGGGGAACTGCAGGAAGCGCGTCAGCAGGGTGGACTTGACCTCGGCGTTGGACATCACCTTGGCCAGCGCCGTCTGCATGCGCTGCACTTCGGCCTTGGGCAGGCCGGCCGGGCCCCACACGCCGATCCAGCCGTTGTTGCCGCCGGTGTCGAAGCCCTGCTCGGCCATCGTCGGCACATCGGGCATCAGCGGCGAGCGCTTCGACGCGAAGATGCCCACGTAGTTCAGCCGCCCGCTGCGCACATGCTGCAGGGCGTCACCGGCCACCAGGTTGCCGGTGAGGATCTGCCCGCCCACCAGGTCGGTGACCAGCGGGCCGTTGCCGCGGTAGGGCACCACCGTCATCTTCACCCCGGCGGCCTTGGCGAACTGCAGGCCGTTGAAGTGGGTGTCTCCACCCTGCCCGGCCGTGCCGAAGGTACCCTTGTCCGGGTTGGCCTTCAGCCAGGCGACATAGTCCTTGGCATTGCGCACGCCGATCGAGGCATTGACCACCATCGCCATCGGGTAGGACACCACCTGGGCGATGCTGGTGAAGTCCTTGGTCATGTCGTACTTCAGCACGCTCACCGGGTAGGTCAGGTGCTGGAACACCAGCGTGGCATTGGGGCCCACCATGTAGGTGCGACCGTCGGGTGCGGCGCTCTTCACCGCCTCGGCGGCCAGCCGGCCGCCCACGCCGGGACGGTTCTCGACGATCACGGTCTGCTTGAGCTCGTCGCGCAGCTTGTCGGCCAGCAGGCGGGCCACGTTGTCCGAGGCGCCGCCCGGCGGGAAGCCCACCAGCAGGCGGATCGGGCGGTCGTCCTGGGCCTGCGCACCGAGGGCGGCAGCGGCCAGAGCCAGGCCGAGCAGGCTGCGGCGCAGGATCGGTTGAGAGGTCATGGCTTGTCTCCTTCGTTCGTCGGGATGGGTCGGGGAAAGAATCAGTGGGTGGGGGACGGCCGCGCAGCATCGAAGGCCGCCAGATGGAAGGCCGCATCGCCGAACAGCAGGCCGTTGGCGATGAGCCGCTTGGCGTAGTGGCCGACGCGGCATTCGTCGGTCATGCCCATCGCGCCGTGCAGCTGGATGGCCGCCAGGCCGTACTGCCGGCCCAGCTGGGCGGCGAGTGTCCTGGCGGCCGACACCAGCCGGGTGCGCTCGACCGGGTCACCGGCCTGCAGCGCCATCGCCGCCACGCAGGCCATCGACTCGAGCTGCTCGCGTGCGATGGCCATGTCGGCCACCCGGTGCTGCAGAGCCTGGAACCTGGCCAGCGGCGCACCGAACTGGCGGCGCGTCTTCAGGTGATCGCAGGTCAGCGCCAGCAGTGCGTCCAACGCGCCGGCGGATTCGGCGCAGAGTGCGGCGTGGGCGCGCTCGAGCGCACGCTCCACCACCGGCAGGGCCTCGCCCAGCGGGCCGACGAGTGCGTCCGCGCCGACGGTCACGCCCTGCAGGTCGATCCGGGCGGCGCGTCGTCCGTCCAGCAGGCCGATCGGCAGGCGCTTCAGGCCTGGGGCCTGCGCCTCGACGACGAACAGGCTCAGCCCGCTGCGGTCGCGACGATCCCCCGCGGTGCGGGCCACCACCAGCAGCCGGTCGGCCACGTCGCCGCCCAGCACCCCCACCTTGCGCCCGCTCAGGGTCCAGCCGCCGCCCGGCGCGGGACGCGCCCGCGTGCGCACGTCGGCCAGGTCGTAGCGGGCGTCGGGCTCGTGGCAGGCCAGGGCAAAGCGCAGACGCCCCTCGGCCAGCGCCGGCAGCCAGTCCTGGCACTGCGCCGGGCTGGCGGCCTCGGCCAGCAGCGGGGCGGCGATCACGGCATTGCACAGCCAGGGGCCCTGGGCCAGCGCACGGCCCAGCGGTGCGGCCGCCAGCATCGCGGCCACCGGTCCCAGCGCGCTGCCACCGTATTCGGTGGGCACCTGCAGGCCCAGCAGGCCCAGCTCGGCCATCGCAGCGTAGCGCTGGGCGGCCTGGGCCGGCGTTTCGGCGTTGCCGCGCTCGGGCGCGGGGTATTCACCGTCGCAGAAGCGCTGCACGGCATCGCGCAGCGCCAGGTCATCGTCGTTCAGGGAGAAGTCCATGCTGCGGCGAGCCTTCAGTAAGCGGCCAGGACGGCCTGGGCGATCAGGTTGCGCTGCACCTCGTTGCTGCCGCCGTAGATCGACAGCTTGCGGGCGTCCAGGCAGTTGGCGGCCACGCTGGCGAGCTCGGGCGGGACCGGCGCGTCGTCCTGCGCCTGCAGGGCCTCGAGGAACTGCGCCTCGGCCGAGAACGGCAGGGCGTCGGGCCCGGCGATGTCCACCAGCGTCTCGTAGATCGCCTGGCGCAGCTCGGTGCCGCGCACCTTGAGCATCGAGGCCTCCACCTGCGGCACGCGGCTGCGCTGGCCGGCGCTGAGCAGGCGCAGCGCAGTGGCCTCCAGCGCGATCAGCTCGACCTCGAACTGCGCCAGGCGAGCGCGCAGCAGTGCGTCCTCGCCCAGCCCCTGGCGCTCGGCCAGCTGGCGCGCGCGGGCCAGCTGCTGCTTGCACGAGCCAATGCCGGCGATGCCGGTGCGCTCGTGGCCGAGCAGGTACTTGCCGTAGGTCCAGCCCTGGTTGAGCTCGCCGACCAGGTTCTCCACCGGCACGCGCACGTTGTCGAGGAAGCACTCGTTCAGGTCGGTGCCGCCTTCGAGCATGCGGATCGGCCGCACCGTCAGGCCGGGCGACTTCATGTCGATCAGCAGGAAGCTGATGCCCTCCTGCGGCTTGGCGGCGTTCGGGTCCGTCCTGACCAGGGCGAACATCATCGAGCACCACTGGGCGTAGGAAGTCCAGATCTTGTGGCCGTCGACGACGAAGTGCTTGCCGTCCGGCTCGAGCACGGCCGTCGTGCGCAGCGAGGCCAGGTCCGAGCCCGAGCCCGGCTCCGTGAAGCCCTGCGCCCACCAGGTGCGGCTGGCGCGGATGTCGGGCAGGTATTTCGCCTTCTGCTCGGGCGTGCCGAAGGCGATCAGCACAGGCCCCAGCATCTGGATGCCGCTGGCGATGATGCGCGGCGCGCCACCGAGCAGGCACTCCTCGTCGAAGATGAAGCGCTGCAGGTGGGTCCAGCCCGGGCCGCCGTGCTCCGGCGGCCAGCCCGGCGTGAGCCAGCCGCGCGACTCCAGCTTGTCGAACCAGGTGACGTAGTCGGCCTGTTCCAGGCGCAGGCCGAGCTCGACCTTGCGGCGGATGTCGGCCGGCAGCTGCTCGCGCACGAAGGCGCGCACCTCCTGGCGGAAGGCCTCGTCGGCCGCACTGAAGGGCAGCTTCATGCCGCGGCCTCCTCGTCGCGCCGGACCACCACCAGCGCATCCAGCGCCAGCACCGGGGTCGCACTGCCGGCGGGATAGGCCACCAGCGGGTTGACATCGATCTCGGCGATCGCCGGGTTGGCGCGCATCTGCGCGCCGATCGCGGCCACCACCTCGGCCACCGCGGCCACGTCCACGCCCGCCGCCCCACGGATGCCCGCCAGCAGCGGTGCGGCCTTCAGGCGCTGCAGCTCGGCGACGATGTCGGGCACGGCCAGGTCGGGGGGGATCAGGCGCACATCACGCAGCGCCTCGATCCACACCCCACCCAGACCGACCAGGACGACCGGCCCCCACGCCGGATCGTTCCTGGCCCCCACCACGAGCTCCAGGCCCCGTGGTCCCATCGCCTCGACGAGCACGCCGTCCAGGGTCTCACCCAGGGCGAGATCCGGGCGGTGCGTCGCCAGGCTGTCCTTCATCTTGGCCCAGCCGGCGCGCAGGGCGGCGGCGTCGGCCAGCCCCACGATCACGCCACCGACGTCGCTCTTGTGCGGCAGGCTGCTGGCCTGTGCCTTGAGCACCACCGGCCAGCCCAGCGTCTGGGCGATCGACACCGCCTCGTCCGCGCTGCGCGCCAGCGCCCCGCGCGGCACGGCGATGCCGGCGCGCTGCAGCCAGGCCTTGCCCTGGTACTCGGCAAAGATGCCGTTGGCCGGAAGGCGCCCGTCGCCGGTGTGCGGCAGGCCGGCAGCGGGCAGCGGCTGCTGCGCCTGCGCATCGGCCCGCCGGGCGCGCGCCAGCGCCTCGCCGAACTCGGCCACCCGCTGCAGCGCGCGCAGGGCACGGTCGGTGGAGCGCAGCAGCGTCACCCCGTGGGCGCGGATGGCCTCCAGAAAGAACGGCTCCACCGGGCCGGCGTCCCCCGTCAGCACCAGCACCGCAGGCTTCGGGCAGCGGGCCAGCGCGGGCACGATGTGCTCGGCCTTGTCGCGCTGCGCCATCACCGGGCCCACCGGAATGGCCAGCAGCACGCTGCCGATGGCCGGGTCGGCCGCCATCGTGTGCACCAGTTCGCCGATCAGGCCGGGCTGGCGCACGCCGATGGTGGTGTAGTCCAGCGGGTTTTCGGCCACCGCATAGCTCGGCAGCTTGTCGCGCAGGGCCTGCGTGGTCGAGGGCGCCAGCTCCGGCAGCGCCAGGCCGATGCCGTCGGCCAGGTCCAGCGCAATGTTCTTCATCGCGCCCGACCCGGTGATGAAGGCCGCGCCCCCCGCCGTCGGCTGCGGCTGCTGCAGCAGCACGGCGGCGGTGTCGAAGAGCTCGTCGAGCGTGTCGACCACCACCACCGCCTCGCGCCGCAGCAGCACGCTGGCGCTGGCGTGGTCGCCGGCCAGCGCGCCGGTGTGCGAGGCGGCGGCGTGCCGGGCGCGCTCGCTGCGCCCGGGCATCAGCAGCACGATGGGCTTGCCCAGCGTGCGCGCCTGGCGCGCCAGCTGCAGGAACAGCCGCGGTCGGCGGATCTGCTCGGCATAGACGGCGATCACCCGGGTGGCGGCGTCCTCCAGATAGGCCGCCAGCACGTCCTCGAGGCCGACCGAGGCCTCGTTGCCGGTCGAGAACTGGCAGGTCAGCGGCAGGCCGCGGCCGGTGAAGGCATCGCGCAGCGTGGCGGCCATGAAGCCGCTCTGCGCGATGATGCCGATGCCGCCGCGCTGCGACTCGGCGGCGCGGTAGGCCTCGCGCTCGAGCAGCTCGAAGGTCACCGGCACGCCGGCGGCGAAGTTCGTGAAGCCCATGCAGTTCGGACCGACGATCAGCATGCCGGCAGCGTCGGCCACGGCCGCGAGCTCGGCCTGCCTGGCGCGACCCTCGTCGCCCGTCTCCGCGTAGCCGGAGGCGAACAGCACCGCCGCGTGGCAGCGCCGCGCCGCCAGGCCGCGGATGGCGTCGAGCACGCCGGCCTCGGGAATCGCCAGCACCGCCAGATCGATGCCTTCGGGCAGCGCGTCGACCGACTTGACGCAGGCGCGCCCGTCGATCTCGGCGCTGCTGCGGCTGACCAGGTGCAGCACGCCTGCATAGCCGAAACGCTGCAGGTTCGCCTGCACGAAGCCGCCGAAGGAGCGCGGATCGGCCGAGGCGCCCACGATGGCGATGGAACGGGGCCGCAGGACGCGCGCCAGCGGCCGGGGCAGGCCCGGACCGTCTGCCGGGCGGGAGGAAATCGGGTTCGTCATGGCGCTGAAGTCTGGCATACCAAACAAACATCTTCAACACACCAGAATTGCCACATATGAACACCATGATCAGCGTTTACCCTGAACGAAGGGGCTGAATACAGGGCAAACCCTTATCTTTTCGATGCCGAATCCACTCGATCCGGGCGCCGAACCGGCTTTTTTGGGCGCAGTGCGCACATCGAACGCATGCTCATGACTTACCCTAGGTATGCCACAAATGATGTTTGGTATTCTTCGATCCAGCCTGCGCCCCGCCGCGGCCGCCGCAACCCCCCGAGCCCGACCATGCCCACCGACTCCACCGACCCGACTTCTGGCGAATGCAGTGCCGACGAGGCCCGGCCCCGCTCCGGCCGCGCCGCCGACATCCGCGCCACGCTGCAGGACGAGATCGAGACCGGCAAGCTGCCCCCCGGCGCGACGCTGGACGAGCGCGCGCTGGCCGCGCGCTTCGACGTCAGCCGCACCCCGGTGCGCGAGGCCCTGCAGCAGCTGGCCGCGCGGGAGCTGGTGCGCATCGCGCCGCGCCAGGGCGTCACGGTGGCGCGGCTGTCGATCGGCAAGGTGCGCGCGATGCTGGAGTTCATCGCCGAGCTGGAGGCGCTGGCCGCCAGGCTGGCGGCGCGCCGTGTCGACGACGCGCTGCGCGCCCAGCTCGACGAGGCGCTCACCCGCGGGCAGGAGGCGGCCGTCACCGGCGGCGCGGCCGAGTACAGCGTGACCAACACCCTGTTCCACGAGGTGATCTATGCCGGCAGCCGCAACGAGTACCTGGCCGAGCAGATCCGCGGCGCACGCCGGCGCATCCAGCGCTACCGCATCAAGGACTTCCAGAACAAGCAGCAGATCGCCCGCTCGCTGCAGGACCACCTGAAGATCGCCCGCGCCATCCAGTCGGGCGACGAGGCCGGCGCCTGGGAAGCCATGCATCTGCACGTGCCGGTGGGCTCCTCGGGCTTTTCCGAGTTCCTGGCCACCGTGCCGATGAGTTTCTTCGATTCCGAAGCCGGAGACCCCGCATGACCCGCCCCAAGCGCTCCCTGCATGTTCCCCACGTCGGCCACAAGGCGCCGATCCCGCTCGGTGCCCGCGTGGGCAACCTGATCTGCTCGTCGGGCATCATCGGCAAGGACCCCGCCAGCGGCGCCCTGCCCGCCGATGCACCCACGCAGGCGGCACACGCCTTTGCCAACCTGCGCGCCCTGCTGGCCGCCGGTGGCGCCTCGCTCGACGACGTCGTGCGACTCACCGTCACGGTGAAGGACGACTCGGTGCGCGACGCCATCAACGCCGAGTGGCTGGCCGCCTTCCCCGACCCCGACGACCGCCCCGCACGCCACATCGGCGTGCACGACCTGCAGCACGGCATGTGGCTGCAGCTCGAAGTGCTGGCGGTCGCCCCGTGAGCGCCGGCGCCTGCCGCCGCGCTCTGCCCGCCCGTCACCCCTCTCTTCGAAAGGAACTCCCTTGATCATCGATTCCCACGCCCACGTGGTGATGCCGCCGCAGAGCCTGAAGTTCATGTCCGAGCTGGTCGGCGGCCGCGGCAACCCCTCGGTCGACCCGAAGATCCCCGACGAGGCGATCCACAAGGTGGCCACCGAGGTGGTGAAGATCATGGACAGCGTCGGCACCGACGTGCAGTTCATCTCGCCGCGCCCCTACCTGCAGATGCACTCGGTCAAGCCGGCCAGGGTCAGCGAGATCTGGGCGCGCCACTGCAACGACGTGATCGCCCGCGTGGTGGCCTGCTACCCGGACCGCTTCCGCGGCGTGGCCGGCCTGCCGCAGTTCATGCACGAGTCGCCGGCCGAGCGCTGCGTCGCCGAGCTGGAGCGCTGCGTCGAGCAGCTGGGCTTCGTCGGCTGCCTGATCAACCCCGACCCCACCGAGGGCAGCGAGGCGCCGCCGCCCGGCCTGGGCGATGCGTTCTGGCACCCGCTGTACGCGGCGATGGAAAGGCTGGACGTGCCCGGCCTGATCCACTCGGCCGGCAGCTGCACGCCGCGCGAGAGCTACACGCTCAAGTTCATCAACGAGGAAAGCATCGCGGTGATCTCGCTGCTCGAGAGCGACACCTTCCGGAAGTTTCCCAACCTGAAGATCGTCGTCGCCCACGCCGGCGGTGCCATCCCCTACCAGATGGGGCGCTTCCGGGCCTGGAGCGTGCGCCGGGGCGAGAAGGTGAACTTCGACGAGCAGCTCAAGAAGCTGTACTTCGACACCTGCAACTACAGCCAGGACTCCATCGAGCTGCTGCTGAAGGTGGCCGGCGTCAAGAACGTGCTCTTCGGCACCGAGAAGCCCGGCACCGGCAGCGCCCGCGACCCGGTCAGCGGGCGCGACTACGACGACATGAAGCCGGTGATCGAGAACATCTCCTGGCTGTCGGCCGACGACCGCGCCGACATCTTCGACTGCAACTGCCGCCGCGTGTACACGCGCGCCTTCGCCAACTACAGCGATCCGGCCTGAACCGACGCGCCGCGACCGCCCCCCAGAACGAGGAGACCGCCATGCCCATGACCAAGGAAGACAACGACCTGGTGACCCGTGTCGAGAACGGCGCGCCACTGGGCGAAATGCTGCGCCAGCACTACTGGCTGCCGGCGATCCCCTCGTCGAAGCTGGAGGCGGGCGGGCGCCCCTACCGCGTGCGCCTGCTCGGCAGGAACTACGCCGCCTTCCGCGCCGGCAACGGCACGGCCGGCGTGATCGACGAGGCCTGCCCGCACCGCAAGACCTCCATGCTGCTGGCGCGCAGCGAGGAGGACGGCCTGCGCTGCATCTACCACGGCTGGAAGATCAACGTGAAGGGCTTCCTCGACGAGGCGCCCAACCACACCGGCGACCAGCAGCAGTTCTGCAAGCACGTGCGCACCAACCAGTACAGCGTGGTGGAGCGCGGCGGCATCGTCTGGGTCTGGCTGGGCAAGGGCCAGAACGGGGCCGTTGAGCCGCCGAAGTTCCCCGAGCTGCCCTTCGTCGACCTGCCCGAGGAACAGCGCGCCGTCACCAGCGTGGAGGTGCCCACCAACTGGCTGCAGGCCGTCGAAGCCTCGATGGACTCCTCGCACGTGGGCGTGCTGCACGAGTCGACCACCAAGCTCACCGCCGGCAGCGGCAACGAGCGGGTGCTGATGACCAAGGCGCTGGCGCCGCGGCTCGAGTTCGAGGAGCGGCCCTACGGCTTTCGCTACGCCGCGATCCGCGACGTGGACGAGCACCGCTTCTACGCACGCATCAACAACTTCGTGATGCCCTGGTACGGCCTGATCTGCGCACCCTACGAGAAGGGCCCGGCGATGGTGTTCTTCTCCACCCCGGTGGACGACGTGACGCACCGCGCCTGGTTCGTCAACTTCAACGAGCACGCGCCGCTGGGCCCGACCATCATCTCCACCGCGCCGGACGTGTGGAACTCCCCGCCGGTGCCCACGGGCGGGGCCGAGAACCTCTGGGGCCAGAACCGCGACCTGATGAAGCGCGGCCACGCCAGCGGCTTCCCGCAGCATCTGGCCACCGAGGACTTCGCGATGTTCCTCGGCCAGGGCCCGATCGCCGACCGAACCGACGAGCAGCTCTGCTCGGCCGACGGTGCGGTGCTGCGCGTGCGTGCGGCCATCCTGAAGTCGGTGCGCGAGTTCATGGCCGGCAAGCCGCCCACGCTGGCGACGAGCCCGGCGCTGGACTATCGGCAGGCCCGCTCCGTGGGCGGGGTGCTGCCCAGCGGCAGCGACTGGCGCGTGCTGGCCGAGCAGGCCTGACGGCGGGGAGCCACCATGCTGCATCGCCGCCACCTCCTGACCCGCGCCGCCGCGGCCACCGCGGCCTTGGCCGTTCCCACCCTGGCAGCCGCCCAGGGCGGCGACAAGCCGATCCGCATCCTGCTGGGCCTGCCGCCCGGCGGGGGCACCGACGCCATCGCCCGCGCGATCGCCGACCGGCTGCCCGCCGAACTCGGTCAGCCGGTGATCATCGACAACAAGGTCGGCGCCGGCGGGCGCTTTGCCGCCGATGCGCTGATGACCGCCGCCCCCGACGGGCTGACCTGGATGATCGCGCCCAATGCGACGCCGACCTTCCAGACCCTGGTGTTCGGCCCGCAGCTGAAGTGGAACCTGTTCCGCGACTTCGCCCCCGTGGCCTCGCTGGTGTCCTACCCGCTGGGCATGGCGGTGAGCCAGGCCACCGGCGCCAGCAACGCCCGCGAGTTCATCGACTGGGCGAAGAAGAACCCCAGGGCCGCCAGCTTCGGCACGCCGGGCCTGGGCGGGCAGAACCACTTCCTGGGCGTGCAGCTGGCGCGGGAAGCCGGCATCGACCTGCCGGTGACGCCCTACAAGGGCACCCCGCCGATGGTCACCGACCTGGTGGGCGGGCATGTGCCGGCGGCCATCAGCCTGATGGACGGCCTGCTCAAGCACCACCGCGCCGGGCAGGTGAAGGTCATCGGCGTCTTCACCGAGAAGCGCTCGGAGCTGATGCCCGACATCCCCACCTTCGCCGAACAGGGCATCAAGGTGACCAGCGGCGAGGGCTGGACCGGCATGTGGGCCCCGGCGAAGACCCCGGCCGCCGAGCTGGAGCGCATGCAGCGCGCGCTGCAGAAGGTGCTGGCGCAGCCGGCGCTGCGCGAGCTGCTCGTCGGCAAGCTGATGGTGACGCCCGACTTCCGCCCGGCCGCCGAGATGGCGCAGCGCCAGCGCGCCGAGCTGGCGCACTGGGAACCCATCATCAAGGCCTCGGGCTTCAAGCCCGAGTGAACGCCGCGGACCCGGACTCCGATTCACCATGCTGAGCGCAGAAAAGAACCAGGCGCTGACTCAGGTCGGCCCCGGCACGCCGATGGGCGAGGTGCTGCGCCGCCACTGGCACCCGGTGGCCGGCATCGACGAGCTGGAACGCCGCCCCGTCAAGCCGGTGCGGCTGATGGGCGAGGACCTGGTGCTGTTCAAGGACCTGTCCGGTCGGTACGGCCTGGTCGAGCGGCGCTGCCGGCACCGCAACGCCGACCTGGCCTACGGCTTCGTCGAGGCCGAGGGCCTCCGCTGCAACTACCACGGCTGGCGCTACGCCGCCGACGGACGCTGCGCCGAGCAGCCCTACGAGGACGTCGTCGATCCGCAGTGCCGGCTGCGCCGGCAGGCCTCGCTGCAGGCCTACCCGGTGCGCGCCAAAGCCGGCCTGCTGTGGGCCTACCTCGGCCCGGCGCCCGCGCCCGAGCTGCCGGACTGGGAGCCCTTCCACTGGGCCAACGGCTTCGTGCAGGTGGTGTTCGCCGAGGTGCCCTGCAACTGGCTGCAGACGCAGGAGAACTCGATCGACCCGGTGCACTTCGAGTGGATGCACGCCAACTGGACGCGCCGGCTGAACGACGAGGCCGGCAGGGGCTCGGGCGCAGGCTATGCGCCGCGGCACCTGAAGCTGGCCTTCGAGGCGTTCGAGCACGGCTTCCTCTACAAGCGCATCACCGAGGACACCGACGAGCAGCACCCGCTGTGGACCATCGGCCGCGTCTGCCTGTGGCCGAACGGCTTCTTCCTCGGCGACCACTTCGAGTGGCGCGTGCCGGTGGACGACACGAACACGCTGTCGGTGACCTGGAGCTTCATCCGCGTGCCGCGCGAGGCCGAGCCCTACGTGCAGACCGAGATCCCTTCCTGGACCAGCCCGATCCGCGCGGCCGACGGGCGCTGGATCACCAGCCACGTCATCAACCAGGACATCGTCGGCTGGGTCGGCCAGGGCGCCGTCACCGACCGCAGCCGCGAGCTGCTGGGCGCCAGCGACCGCGGCATCGCGATGCTGCGCCGCCAGCTGTTCGATGACATCGACGCGGTGCGCAACGGTCGCGACCCCAAGGGCGTGATGCGCGATCCGCAGCGCAACCAGCGGGTGTTCCTGCCCAGCGACCACCGCGACTTCTTCCTGCACGGCCTGCCGCTGGCGGAGTACCGCCGCGACCCCAAGTGGTGGCGCCTGCTGACGCAGTTCATCTTCCACGCCGGCCAGCCCGATTCGGTGCGGCGCGCCTGCGAACAGGCCACCGGCGTGGCGCAGAGCCGCGCCGAGATGATCGACCTCTGACGGCCACCGTGCCGATCGACCCCGCCCATGAGCACCCCCACCCTCCTCACCCTGCGCGTGCGCGCCCTCACCTGGGAAGCCGAAGGCATCCTGGGCATCGAGCTGGTGCCGCTGCAGCCCAACACCCTGCTGCCCGACTTCGAGGCCGGCGCGCACATCGACCTGCACCTGCCGGACGGCCTGGTGCGCAGCTACTCGCTGCTGAATGCGCCGGGCGAGCGGCAGCGCTGGTGCATCGCGGTGAACCGCGATGCGGCCAGCCGCGGCGGCTCGCGCTGGATCCACGAGCAGCTGCGCTGCGGCCAGACGCTGACGGTGGGCGCGCCGCGCAACCACTTCCCGCTGAACGAGGCGGCGCCGCTGTCGGTCTTCATTGCCGGGGGCATCGGCATCACGCCGATCCTCGGCATGATCCGCCGGCTGGAAGCGCTCGGTCAGCCCTGGCGGCTGCACTACGCCTGCCGCGACCGCGCCCACGCGGCCTACGTGGCCGAGCTGCAGGCCCTGTCCGAGGCAGCCCAGGCCGCGGGGCGGGACGGCACGCTGGACCTGCACTTCGACGCCGAGCGCGGCCGGGTGCTGGACCTGCCCGGCCTGGTCGCGGCCCTGCCACCGGCCAGCCACCTGTACGCCTGCGGCCCGAAGGGCCTGCTGGCCGCCTACGAGGCCGCCACCGCCGCCTGGCCGCGCGAGCAGGTGCACCTGGAGTACTTCGCCGCCCAGGAGGCCGCGGCCACCGAGGGCGGCTACCAGGTCGAGCTGCAGCGCAGCGCCCGCAGCCTGCAGGTGCGGCCCGGCGAGACGCTGCTCGACCGCCTGCTCGCCGAGGGCGTCGACGTGCTCTATTCCTGCCGCGAAGGTGTCTGCGGCACCTGCGAGGTCAGGGTGCTCGAGGGTGAGCCCGACCACCGCGACCTGGTGCTCGGCGCCGCCGAGCGCGCCGCCAACACCCGCATGATGGTCTGCTGCTCGGGCGCCAGGTCCGCCAGGCTCGTCCTGGATCTTTGAAGCGAACCCCCACCGATCGACCCCACGATGACCGACACTTTCATCACCTACGAACTCGACGGCCCGGTCGCCCTGATCGGCCTGAACCGACCGGACAAGCGCAACGCCATCCACGACGCGCTGGTGGCCGAGCTGGAACGCGCCGTGCTGCGCGCGCACGAGGACGCCCACGTCATCGTGCTGCACGGCCATGGCCCCAACTTCTGCGCCGGGCTGGACCTGGCCGAGGCGCTGGCGCGCGCCACCGGCAAGATCGCGCCGTCACGCAAGCGCCGCCGCCACAACTGGCACACGGTGTTCGACCAGATCGCGCGCGGGCCGATCCCCGTGGTCGCCGCGCTGCACGGCGCGGTGGTGGGCGGCGGGCTGGAACTGGCGACCGCGGCGCATGTGCGGGTCTGTGACGAGACCGCCTTCTTCGGCCTGCCCGAGGGGCAGCGCGGCATCTTCGTCGGCGGTGGCGGCACGGTGCGCATCCAGCGCGTCGTGGGCACCACCGTGATGATGGACATGATGCTCACCGGACGCCTGCTCAGCCCCGCCGAGGGCCTGCAGGAGCACATCGTGCGCTACGTGGTGCCTGCCGGCCAGGCGCTGGCCAAGGCGAGGGAGCTGGCGCATCGCATCGCGCAGAACACCCTCGAGACGAACTGGAAGATCGTCAACGTGCTGCCGCGCATCCAGGACATGTCGCACGACGACGGCCTGTTCGTGGAGCAGCTGAACTCCGCGATGGCCCGCCCGCCCGAGGTCGAGCAGCGCCTGCGCGAGTTCGTCGAGGGCAAGGCCAAGCCGCTGGTGGCCAAGGACGAGGCCAAAGACGAGGCAAAGGGGAGCTGAGATGAGCGTCTTCGACCTCACCGACGCCGACCGCGCCGCCGCGGCCGAGCACGTCCGATTCGCCGAACGGGAAGCGGCCAAGACCGGCCTGAGCGCCGACACCCCGCTGCGCCCGGTCCACCAGGTGGCCGTGATCGGCGCCGGCACCATGGGCGGCGGCATCGCGATGGCCTTCGCCAACGCCGGCCTGCCGGTCGTGCTGATCGACGCCGACGCCACGGGGCTGGAACGGGGCCTGAAGCGCGTGCAGGCCAATTACGACACCAGCGTCAAGCGCGGCAAGCTCAGCCCCGAGGCGGTGGTCGAGCGCATGGCGCGCATCCGCGGCACGACGAACCTGGCCGACGCCGGGGGGCCGGAGGGGGCCGACCTCTTCATCGAGGCCGTGTTCGAGGACATGGCGCTCAAGCAGCGCCTGTTCCGCGAGCTGGACGCCATCGCCAAGCCCGGCGCCATCCTGGCCACCAACACCTCCGGACTGGACATCGCCGAGATCGCCGCGGTGACGAGCCGGCCGCAGGATGTGGTCGGCGCGCACTTCTTCAGCCCGGCGAACGTGATGCGGTTGCTGGAGGTCGTGCGCACCGATCGCACGGCACCCGACGTGGTCGCCACCCTGATGGCGCTGGGCCAGCGCATCGGCAAGGTGGCGGTGCTGGCGCGCATCTGGCCGGGCTTCATCGGCAACGCGCTGTTCCGCCAGTACAACCGCGAGGCCCACTTCCTGGTCGAGGACGGCGCGCTGCCGCACGAGGTGGATGCTGCGCTGACCCGATTCGGCTACGCGATGGGCATCTTCGCGGTGCACGACATGGCCGGCAACGACGTGGGCTACCCCACCCGCAAGGCGCAGATGGCCACCCGCCCGACCGACCGGCGCTGGAACGACATCATCCTGAAGCTGGTCGAGAGGGGCCGGCTCGGTCAGAAGAGCGGCCAGGGCTGGTACCGCTACGAGGCCGGCGATCGCCGGCCGCAGCGCGACCCGGAGCTGGAGGCCTGGATCGTCGCGGAGTCCGCGCGCATGGGCATCACGCGCCGGCCGATCGGCGAGGAGGAGATCCTCGAGCGCTGCCTCTACGGCATGGTCAACGAAGGTGCACGGCTGCTGGAGCACGGCATCGCCTTGCGGCCCAGCGACATCGACATCGTCTACCTGACCGGCTACGGCTTTCCCGCCGCGCAGGGCGGGCCGATGTTCATGGCCGACCGCATCGGGCTGCCCAAGGTGCTGGACGCCATCCGCCGCCTGCACGCCGAGCACGGCTTCTGGTGGCAGCCCGCGCCGCTGCTGGAACGACTGGTGGCCGAGGGGCGCCGCTTCGCGGACCTGCAGGCCGCCCGGACTTGACGGGCCGGCACGCGGCCTGAACCTCGACACGAAAGGAAGCAACCATGGGACGACTCGACGGCCGCATCGCGGTGGTGAGCGGCGCGGCCTCCGGCATGGGCCAGGGCGCGGCGCTGAAGCTGGCACAGGAAGGCGCCATCGTCGAAATCCTCGACCGCAACGACGCCGCGCAGACGATCGCGCTGATCCGCGAAGCCGGTGGCGAGGCGGCGGCGTCGCTGTGCGACGTCACCGACGAAGACCAGATCCGCGCCGCTGCCCAGGCCGTGGAGGCGCGGCGCGGGCGCATCGACATCCTGGTCAACAACGCCGGCATCCTGTCGGGCCGCAAGCCCTGGCATGAGCTGGAGCGCGAGGAGGTGAACCGCTTCCTGCAGGTCAACTTCATGGGCTACTTCCTGGTCAGCCAGGCCTTCTATCCGCTACTGAAGAAGAGCAGCGCCGGGCGCATCATCAACGTCGCCTCGCGCACCTACTACCTGGCCAACCCGGGCCAGATGGCCTACGTGGCCAGCAAGGGCGCGGTGATGGGCTTCACCCGCGTGCTGGCCAAGGAGCTGGGGCCGGAGAACATCACCGTCAACGCGGTGGCGCCGGGCATGATCGCCACCGACGGCACGCGCGAGCACTCGGCCGAGGAAGCCTTCGACCGCGTGATGCAGAACCAGGCCATCAGGAAGCGTGGCGAGCCGCGCCACCTGGCCGGGCTGATCGCCTTCCTGGCCAGCGACGAGGCGGAGCTGATCACCGGCCAGTTCATGCTCTGCGACGGCGGCGGCTATCTTCTCTGAGGACGCACGATGGACCTCGGCATTCGCGGGCGCAAGGCCCTGGTGTGCGCCTCATCCCAGGGGCTGGGCTACGCCTGTGCGCTGGCGCTGGCGCAGGAGGGCTGCGAGGTCTGGCTGAACGGGCGCAACACCGACAAGCTGGCTGCGGCGGTCGAACGCCTGCGGGCCGACACCGGTGCGGCGGTGCACGGCGTCGCGGCCGATCTGGTCACCGAGACAGGTCGCGCGGCGCTGCTGGCGGCCTGCCCGGCGCCGGACATCCTGATCAACAACAACGCCGGCCCGCCGCCCGGCCAGCTGGCCGACTGGGACCACGACGCGTGGATGGGCGCGCTGGAGGCCAACCTGCTGACCGGAGCCCTGCTGCTGCGCGCGGTGCTGCCGGGCATGCGCGCGCGGCGTTGGGGCCGCATCGTCAACATCACCTCGGCGATGGTGAAGACGCCGCATGCCGCGATGGGCCTGTCCACCGCCGCGCGTGCCGGGCTGACCGCGCTGAGCCGGGCGCTGGCGCGCGAGGCGGCGCCGGACAACGTGACGATCAACAACCTGCTGCCCGAGCGCATCGACACGCCGCGCCAGGAGTTCATGGCACAGCGCATGATGAAGGCGTCGGGCATCAGCCGGGATGAAGCGCGCGCGCAGATCGCCGCCACCATCCCCGCCGGCCGCATGGGCCGGCCGGAGGAGTTCGGCGCCGCCTGCGCCTTCCTCTGCAGCGATCTGGCCGGCTACATCAGCGGCCAGAACCTGCAGCTCGACGGTGCAGCGTACGCGGGCCTGGTCTGAAGCGGCCAGCGGGCGGGCGAAAGGCGCCCCGCCATGAAAGAAGGCGGCCGCAGCCGCCTTGTGTCGGACCGGATGCGCAGCCATCGGCCGCACACGGTCCCGTGTCGCTGCCGGGGCCCGCAGGCCCCGGGCAGGCTCAGCCCATGTGCAGGCCGCCGTTGCAGCTGAAGTCTGCGCCGGTGGTGAAGCCGGAGTCGGGACCCGCCAGCCAGGCGACGATCGAGCCGATTTCCTCGGGCGTGCCCAGGCGCTTGACGGGAATGGTGGCGACGATCTTCTCCAGCACTTCCGGCTTGATCGCGCGGACCATGTCGGTGCCGATGTAGCCCGGGCTGACGGTGTTCACGGTCACGCCCTTGCTGGCCAATTCCTGCGCCAGGGCCATCGTGAAGCCGTGCATGCCGGCCTTGGCCGCCGAGTAGTTGGTCTGACCGGCCTGACCCTTCTCGCCGTTGACCGACGAGATCTGGATGATGCGACCGAACCCCTTCTCCACCATGCCCGGCACGACCTGCTTGGTCACGTTGAACATCGAGGTCAGGTTGGTGTCGATGACCGCGCGCCAGTCTTCCGGCGACATCTTCAGGAACATGCGGTCACGCGTGATGCCGGCGTTGTTGACCAGCACGTCGATCGTGCCGTGCTCGGCGATCGCCTTCTGGAAGGCCTCGACGGTCGAGTCCCAGTCGGCCACGTTGCCGACCGACGCGTAGAAGGTGTAGCCGTCGGCCTTCTGCTCGGCCAGCCACTTGTCGAAGTCACGGGTCGGGCCGCAGCCGGCGATCACCTTGAAACCAGCGTCGTGCAGGCGGCGGCAGATGGCGGTGCCGATGCCGCCCATGCCTCCGGTGACGTAGGCAACTTTCTGGGTCATGCTGTCTCTCCTTTATATGGCAGCCTGCATACGATACGCAGGCACTGCCTTGGGAACGGATGGGGTCGACCCTCGGGCTCGTACTTTCCCCGAGGCTCGACAGATTCGCAACGTCGCGGCGAGGGACGCCGAGATGATCAGCGCTCGACGGTCAGGGCCACGCCCATGCCGCCGCCGATGCACAGCGAGGCGATGCCCTTCTTCGCATCGCGGCGCTGCATCTCGTGCAGCAGGGTGACCAGGATGCGGCAGCCGGAGGCACCGATCGGGTGACCGATGGCGATGGCCCCCCCGTTGACGTTGACCTTGCTGGTGTCCCAGCCCATTTCCTTGTGCACCGCGCAGGCCTGAGCGGCAAAGGCCTCGTTGATCTCGAGCAGGTCGAGGTCGGCGGCGGACCAGCCGGCGCGCTGCAGCGCCTTGCGGGCGGCCGGCACCGGGCCCATGCCCATGATGGCCGGGTCGAGGCCGGCGCTGGCGTAGCTGGCGATGCGCGCCAGCGGCTTCAGGCCCAGGGCAGCGGCCTTGGCGGCGCTCATCACCATCACCGCGGCGGCGCCGTCGTTGATGCCCGAGGCATTGCCGGCGGTGACCGAGCCGGCCTTGTCGAAGGCGGGCTTCAGGCCGGCCAGCGCTTCCAGGTTGGTCTTGCGGTTCAGGAACTCGTCGGTGTCGAAGACCACCGGGTCGCCCTTGCGCTGCGGAATGCTCACGCCGACGATCTCGTCCTTGAACTTGCCGGCGTCCTGGGCGGCTGCGGCCTTCTGCTGCGAGCCGATGGCCAGCGCGTCCTGGTCTTCACGGCTGATGCCGTACTGCCTGGCGACGTTCTCGGCGGTGATGCCCATGTGGTACTTGTTGTACACGTCCCACAGGCCGTCGTTGATCATGGTGTCGACCAGCTTGGTGTCGCCCATGCGCGCGCCGTTGCGGCTGTTCATCAGCACGTGCGGGGAGGCGCTCATGTTCTCCTGGCCACCGGCGATGACGATCTCGCTGTCGCCGTCGCGGATGGCCTGGGCGGCCAGCATCACGGCCTTCAGGCCGGAGCCGCAGACCTTGTTGATGGTCATCGCGGGCACGGCCTGCGGCAGGCCGGACTTGATGACGGCCTGGCGGGCCGGGTTCTGACCCGAGCCGGCGGTGAGCACCTGGCCCAGGATGACTTCCCCGATCTGCTCCCCGGCCAGGCCGGTGCGGGCCAGCAGGCCCTGGATGACGGTGGCGCCCAGTTCGGGGGCGGCGATGCCGGCGAGCGAGCCGCCGAACTTGCCCACCGCGGTGCGGGCGGCGGCGACGATGACGATGTCGGTCATGGGTGCTTCCTTGCGATCACGAATCTGAAAAAGCGGCGCGAAGTATCGCCTGCGCCGCAGCCAATCGGCAGCCGCCTCAGGCCTTTTGTTTCACATAGCGCCCGGGCGCGGGCTCGATGGGCTTGTGGTTGCGGTTGCCCAGCGTCTTCGGCGCGGCCTTCTGCTTGCCGCCCAGCGGATTGAGCCAGTCGGTCCATTCGGTCCACCAGCTGCCCGGCACCGAGGTGGCGCCAGCCAGCCAGTCGGCTGCGCTGCCCGACAGGTCGTCGTTCTTCCAGTAGTTGCGCTTCTTCTTGGCCGGCGGATTGATCACCCCGGCGATGTGGCCGGAAGCTCCCAGCACGAAGCGCAGCGGGCCCTTCAGGATGCGCGTGTTCAGGTAGGCCGAGTCCCAGGGCACGATGTGGTCCTCGCGCGAGGCGTAGACGAAGGCCGGGCACTGGATCGCGCCCAGGTCGACCTTCTCGCCGCAGACGGTCAGCGCACCGGGCACCTTGAGCTTGTCCTCGAGGTAGGTGTGGCGCAGGTACCAGCAGTACATCGGGCCGGGCAGGTTGGTGCTGTCGGAGTTCCAGTACAGCAGGTCGAAGGGCGGCGGAGCCTCGCCCTTCAGGTAGTTGCCCACCACGTAGTTCCAGACCAGGTCGTTCGGGCGCAGGAAGCTGAAGGTGGTGGCCAGCTCCTTGCCCTTGAGCAGACCGGGGCCGCCGGGGGCATCGGCGCCGATGCTCATCTCGCGCAGGCGCACGCTGGCCTCGTCGACGAAGAGGTCGAGCACGCCGGTGGCGCTGAAGTCCAGGAAGGAGGTCAGCATCGTCAGGCTCTCGGCCGGCTGTTCGCCGCGCGCCGCGAGCACGGCCAGGCCGGTGGCCAGCAGGGTCCCGCCGACGCAGAAGCCCAGGGTGTTCATCGTCTTCGAGCCGCTGATCTCCTGCACCACGCGGATGGCGCGGATCACGGCGTCCTCGATGTAGTCGTCCCAGGTCTTGGCCGCCAGGCTCTGGTCGACATTGCGCCAGCTCACCACGAAGAGGCGATGGCCCTGCTCCACCGCGTACCGGATCAGCGAGTTCTCCGGCTGCAGGTCCATGATGTAGTACTTGTTGATGCAAGGCGGCACGAACAGCAACGGGCGTTCGTACACCTTGTCGGTCAACGGCTTGTACTCGATGAGCTGGAACAGCTCGTTCTCGAAGACCACGGCGCCTTCGGTGGTGGCGACATTGCGGCCCACCTCGAACACGGACTCGTCGGTCTGCGACACATGGCCCTGCTGCAGGTCCTTGACCAGCAGCGCCATGCCCTGCGAGAGGCTCTCGCCCTTGGTCTCCAGCGCCTTCTTCTGCGCATCGGCGTTCAGTGCCAGGAAATTCGAGGGCGCCGCCGCATCGATCCACTGCTGCACCGCGAAGCGCACCCGCGCGCGGGTCTTCTCGTCGCCCTGTACCGCCTCGGCCAGCTGCAGCAGGGTGCGGGCGTTGAGCAGGTAGTTCGCGGCCGCGAAACCGGCCAGCGGGTTGGCCGCCCAGGCCTCGGAGGAGAAGCGCCGGTCGTCCTTCAGCGGCGTGGCGCCGGCCGTCAGGCCCTGGTTCCAGAGCGAGGCGGCTTCACGCAGGTACTCGGCCTGGATGCGCGCGAGCTCGCCGGGGGCGATCTTCAGGTCGGCGAAGGCCTGCAGCGCCGGCCCCATCGAACTGCCCAGCGCGCCCATCTGCTGCCCCATCTTGCCGATGTCGGGCATGCCAGGCAGCTGGAACGCATCGGCTCCACCCATGCCAGGCAGACCGGGAATGCCCCAGGGGCTGAAGTTCGTCGATTGCATCGTCTCCTCTTTGCGTCGGAACCCTGCCCGCACAGGTCGTGCGGCATCGGCGGGCGATGGCAACATTATGGGCAAAGCGGCTTGCATGAACCTTTTCCTCCTGCCTGGACACCCCACGATGTACCTCGTTGCGATCGGCTGGCTCTACGTGGCGCTGATGATGGCGCTGGCCGAAGGCATGTCGCCGACGGGCGGCTGGCTGGGCGCGGCCGTCACCTTCGTGCTCTACGGCCTGCTGCCCGTCGGACTGGTGCTCTACCTGATGGGCACGCCGCTGCGCCGCCGGCAGCAACGCGCGGCCGAGAGGGCGGAGAAGGCCGAGTTGAGGACCGAGACCCGTCCCGTCACAGCCGTGCCGCCCGAAGCGGCCGGGCCGGCCGGCACCCCACCGCACTGACGGTCCCGGCCCGATCAGGCCGCCGGCTCGCGCCAGATCAGCGCAGCCATGCGTCCGGTGCGGGGCTCGCGCCGGTACGAGAACCAGCGCGTCGCCTGCGTGAAGGTGCACCAGGCGTCGCCGCCGTCGTTGCCGCCGATCGCCCCGACCCCCACGGCCCCCAGGCGCAGCCGCGCCAGCGCCGGCAGATCGGCCAGCCAGCGCGGGCCGGCGGGCGTCTGGACCGGCTGGAAGGCCTGCGCCACGGGCTGGCCCGCCCGGTCGGCGCCGAAGGCCTGCAAGACGTCGTCGCCGACCTCGAAGCGGCGCGGGCCGATGCAGGGGCCGAGCCAGACCTCGAGGTCCGCCGGCGTGCAGCCGGCAGCGTCGCACAGCGCCGCCACGCTGGCCTCCAGCACGCCGCCGGCCAGGCCACGCCAGCCGGCATGCGCGGCGGCCACCGCCCGCCCGTGGCGGTCGGCCAGGAGCACCGGCAGGCAGTCGGCCACCTGGATCTCGACGGCCACGCCGGCCAGTGCCGTGAGGCTGGCATCGGCCACGGCCAGCGCACCGGCCCCGTCGCCGTCGACGGCCGTCACCCGATGCACCGCTGCGCCGTGCACCTGGTCGACCCGCACGCTCGGCACACCCAGGCGTGCGTGCAGCCGCTGCCGGTTCTGCCGCACCACCTCTTCGTCGTCGCCGATGCCCGGGCGCAGGTTGAGTCGGTCGAACGGCGCCTGACCCAGGCCGCCGTCGCGACTCGTCATGACCGCGCGCACGCCCGGCGCCGCAAAGCGCGGCCAGAGCCAGCCGAATGCGTCCTGCTCCGGCAGCGTCGCAGTCGTCGTGGAGTCGGTCTGGCAGCCCATGCTCAGCCCTCGGCGTCCGGGCAGGCCGAGGGTTGCGCCGCCTGGAAGGCCGGCAGCGCCATGCAGGCCTCGAACACCCGCATCACGGTCGGGACATGGTCGAGCCGGCAGTCGAAGCGCTGCGCGTTGAAGATCTGCGGCACCAGCAGGCAGTCGGCCAGCCCCGGCGTGTCGCCATGGCAGTACAGGCCGGTGGCCGCGTCGGCGCCGAGGCGGCGCTCCACCGTCTCCAGGCCGGTCTCGACCCAGTGGCGGTACCAGGCGTTCTTGGCGTCCTCGCTGGCGCCCAGCTCCTTGACCAGGTAGCGCAGCACGCGCAGGTTGTTGAGCGGGTGGATCTCGCAGGCGATGTCCAGCGCCAGGGCCCGCACGCGCGCCCGGCCGAGGGCGTCGGCGGGCAGCAGGGGCGGCTGCGGGTAGACCTCGTCGAGGTACTCCAGGATGGCCAGCGACTGGCTCAGCGCCTGCCCCCCGTCGACCAGCGTGGGCACGAGACGGTGCGGTGCGACGGCGGCATAGGCCGCATCGCTCTGCTCGTTGCGCACCAGGTGCACCGCGCGGTAGTCGTGCGGCAGGCCCTTGAGCGCCAGCGCGATGCGCACCCGGAAAGCGGCCGACGAGCGGAAGTAGCTGTAGAGCTCCATGGATCGTGTTCCTCGCGGTGCGTGTGCCCGGGCGCCGCAGCGCACGGCCACGGCCTGGCGTCGGCACAGGTCAGGTCAAGACATCTGCACGCTGGCGGCGGGGCCGCGCGAAGACGGCGGGCGATCATGCCACGGGCTGCGCGATACACTGGTCGCATGCAGCTGACGCGTCGCATCAAGCACTGCCGCGAATGCGGCACCCCGGTGGACTACCGCATTCCGGAGGACGACAACCGGGAACGCGCCACCTGCCCGGCCTGCCGGACGATCCATTACGAAAACCCGCTGAACGTGGTGGGGACCGTTCCCTTCTGGGAGGATCAGGTGCTGCTGTGCCGGCGCAACATCGAGCCGCGGCGCGGACTGTGGACGTTGCCGGCCGGTTTCATGGAACTGGGCGAGACCAGCGCGGAGGGCGCGCTGCGCGAGACGCACGAAGAAGCCGGCGCGCGCATCGAACTGCTGCCGCTGTACACCGTGCTGAACGTCGTGCCCGCCGGCCAGCTGCACCTGTTCTACCGCGCCCGGCTGCTGGACACCCGTTTCGATCCCGGCCCGGAGACCCTCGAGGTGGGGCTGTTCCGCCAGGCCGAGATCCCCTGGCACGAAATCGCGTTCCGGACCGTGCGCATCACGCTGGAACGCTTCTTCGAGGACCGGCAGCGCGGCCGCTTCGACGTGCACTGCGGCGACATCACCTGAGCGCGGCACCCGGCGACACGCCCCCATCGGCCGATGAGTACCCTCCCCCCCCGCCCGGGCAGCGCGCTGCCGCGCCGCCCGGTCCCTGCACCGACCCCCGCCGTCCCGCCCGCCGCGACCCGCCCACCAGCCGCTGCGCCGGCCCCCACGCCGGCCACCGCCGGCCGCGACGCGGCCGACAGCCCGCCGAGTGAGGCCGATCGCCTGCGCGAGGACCTGCTCCACCCCGACCCGCTGCTGGACTGCCTGCAGGAGGTCTGCCGCCTGCACGGCGTGAGCAGCTCGCGCGCCTCGCTGGCCGCGGGTCTGCCGCTGGCCGACGGGCGCCTGCCGCTGGCCCTGGTCGAGCGCGCCGCCGCCCGCGTGGGCATGTTCACCCGCCTGCAGCGGGCCAAGGCCAACCGCATCGACGTGGCCACGCTGCCGGCCATCCTGCTGCTCAAGGACAGCGACGCCTGCGTGCTGCTGGGCTGGACCAAGGACGGCGACGCCCGCGTGCTGATGCCCGAGACCGGCCAGGGCACCGTGCTGATGACCCGGCGCGAGCTGGCGCGGCGCTACACGGGCATCACGCTGTTCGTGCGACCGCACTTCCGCTTCGACGAACGCACGCCCGAGGTGCGCGCGGTGCGCAGCGGCCACTGGTTCTGGAGCGCGGTGGCCAGCCAGCGCGGCGTCTATCGCGACGTGCTCTGGGCGGCCTTCCTGATCAACCTGTTCGCGCTGGCCTTCCCGATCTTCACGATGAACGTCTACGACCGCGTGGTGCCCAACCACGCGGTGGAGACGCTCTGGGTGCTGGCCCTGGGCCTGCTGCTGACCCTGGGCGCCGATCTGTACATGCGTCTGCTGCGCAGCCGCTTCGTCGACGAGGCCAGCTCGCGCATCGACGTGCGGCTGGCCGGCCACCTGATGGAGCGGGTGCTGGGCATGCGCCTCGAGCACCGGCCGCAGTCGGTGGGATCCTTCGCGGCCAACCTGCGCGGCTACGAGCAGGTACGCGACTTCATCGCCTCCTCGACCGTCACGGCGCTGGTCGACCTGCCCTTCTCGCTGATCTTCCTGGCCGCGATGGCCTGGATCTCGCCGTGGATGGTGCTGCCGGTGCTGCTGGCCTTCACGCTGATCCTGGTGGTGGGCTTCGTGCTGCAGCACCGCCTGCACGAGCTGGCCCAGACCACCTACCAGGCCGGCGCGCAGCGCAACGCCACGCTGGTGGAGGCGCTCACCGGCATCGAGACGATCAAGACGCAGGCCGCCGAGTCGGTGGTGCAGGCGCGCTGGGAGCGCAACAACCACTTCCTGGCGCAGACCCAGGTGCGCATGCGCGAGCTCACCGCCAAGGCCAACTACGGCACCTCCTGGCTGAGCCAGATCGTCACCCTGAGCGTGGTGGTGATCGGGGTGCACCTGATCTCGCAGCGCGAACTGACCATGGGGGCCCTGATCGCCTGCACCGCGCTGGCCTCGCGCGCGCTGGCACCGGCCGGCCAGATCGTCGCCCTGCTGATGCAGTACCAGGGCGCGCGCACCGCGCTGCAGTCGCTGGACAAGGTGATGGAGAAGCCGGTGGAACGCGAGCCCGGTCAGGCCTTCCTGCACCGGCGCGAGCTGCGCGGCGAAATCGAACTGCGCAACGTGCGCTTCGCCTATCCGGGGCGTGACGACGCGGTGATCGACGGCGTGAGCCTGCGCATCGCCGCCGGAGAACGCGTGGCGCTGATCGGCCGCGTCGGCTCGGGCAAGACGACCCTGCAGAAGCTGATGCTCGGGCTCTACCAGCCCAGCGACGGCGCGGTGCTGCTCGACGGCATCGACCTGCGCCAGCTCGATCCGGCCGACGTGCGGCGCAACCTGGCCTATGTCTCGCAGGACGTGACGCTGTTCTACGGCTCGCTGCGCGAGAACATCACGCTGGGCCTGCCCTACGCCGACGATCAAGCCGTCGTGCAGGCGGCCGACACCGCCTGCCTGCTGGACTTCGTGAACCGCCACCCGCGCGGCTTCGACCTGCCGGTGGGCGAGCGCGGCGAGCTGCTCTCCGGCGGACAGCGCCAGGCGGTGGGCATCGCCCGCGCGGTGCTGCACCAGGCGCCGATCCTGCTGCTGGACGAACCCACCAGCGCGATGGACTTCTCCACCGAGGCCCAGGTCACCCGCAAGGTGGCCGAGTTCGCCCAGGACCGCACCGTGGTGCTGGTGACACACCGGACTTCGATGCTGGCGCTGGTGAACCGCGTCATCGTCGTCGACGGCGGACGCATCGTCGCCGACGGCCCGCGTGACCGCATCCTCGAGGCCCTGCAGGCCGGCCGCATCGCGAGGGCCGCCTGATGAACCCGCGCCTGTTGACCGCCGGACGCCGCCTGCTGGCCGGCCTGGAAGGGCTGCGCCAGCGGATCGAACCGCTCACCCGCCGCCTGCTCGGCCCGACCGTCGCCGACGAGCCCCCGCCGCCGGGCGCGGCCAGCTACGAGCTGGAGGCCGAGGAGCTGCTCTCGCGCGAGGCCACCGCCCGGGCGCAGCGCATCGTGCGCGCGGCCGTGCTGGTGATCGTGCTGCTGATCGTCTGGTCGGCCTTCGCGACCATCGACGAGGTGACCCGCGGCGACGGCAAGGTGATTCCCTCGCGCCAGCTGCAGGTGGTGCAGTCGCTCGACGGCGGCGTGGTGTCCGAGATCCTGGTGCGCGAAGGCCAGGAGGTCGAGGCCGGCCAGCTGCTGCTGCGCATCGACGAGACCCGCGCCACCTCGGGGGTGCGCGAGAGCGCGGCACAGAGTTTCGCGCTGCAGGTGCGCCGGGCCCGGCTGAAGGCCCTGGCCGAGGGCGGCGCCTTCGAGCCGCCGGCGGCTCCCGCGGGCGACGCCGAGGTGCAGCGCATCGTCGACGAGGAGCGCAATCTCTACCAGGCACGCGTGTCCGAGCTGAGCGCGATGGTGTCGATCAACCGCCAGCAGCTGATGCAGCGCGAGCAGGAACTCAGCGAGGTACGCGCCCGCCGCGCCTCCGCGCAGCGATCGCTGGAGATCTCGCGCCAGGAACTGGCCAAGACCCGACCGCTGCTCAGGTCCGGCGCGATCTCGGAGGTGGAAGTGCTGCGCCTCGAGCGCGATGTCAGCCGCGCCAGCGGCGAAGTGGAGCAGTCCAGCGCCCAGATCGCCCGCGTGCAGGCGGCCATCGGCGAGGCGCAGCGCAAGATCACCGAGACCGAGTTGTCCTTTCGCAACGAGGCGCGCAAGGAATTGTCGGATGTGCTCGCCCGCCTGAATGCCCTCAGCGAGGGGGCCGTCGCGCTGGCCGACAAGGTGGACAAGGCGCAGGTCAAATCCCCCGTGCGCGGCCGCGTGCAGCGGCTGCTGGCCAATACCGTCGGCGGGGTCGTGCAGCCCGGCCGCGACATCGTGGAGATCGTGCCGCTGGACGATGCGCTGGTCCTCGAAGCCAAGGTGCAGCCCAAGGACATCGCCTTCATCCATCCGGGGCAGACCGCCACGGTGAAGTTCAGTGCCTACGATTTTTCGATATATGGCGGCCTGACCGCGAAGGTCGAGAACATCAGTCCGGATACCCAGGTCGACGAACGCGGCAACGCCTTTTACGTGGTGCGCGTGCGAACCGACCAGGTGCATTTCAGCGAGCAGCAGCCGATCCTGCCGGGCATGACGGCCGAGGTGGACATCCTCACGGGGAAGAAAACCGTGCTGTCCTATCTGCTCAAGCCGGTACTCAAGGCCAAGGCCTACGCGCTGCGCGAGCGCTGAACGCGGCGCAATCCCGCCTTCGATCGCGGCGCAGGGAGAACTGAAGGTTCCGGCAAATCCGTGCCGCCCGGCGCGACCGGGCGCCGCAGCGCTCGCGCGACCCTTATCGGATTTCGCAGAAACCGCTATCCTTGAGCAGTTTCGCGGCAACCGCAATCCGTTACATATATCGACGCAGCCGCACGCATCGCGACCCGATGGGAGGTCGAGGGTGCGGATCTCACTGCAACGACGCATCGAAAGGCAGACATGGCAGCCAGCACCGCCCGCACCGCAGTGGCCTCCAAAGCCGCTTCCAAGCCAGCCGTGGGCTCGAAGTCCGCTGTCAACATCCCGAACCTGGCGGTCGACGACCTGATGGACGGCTACACGCCGGCGCGCCTGCCCGAGGGCACGGTGACCGGCGTATGGGGCCGGGCCATCATCCGCCCGCCCGGTGGCGATCCGCGGCCGCTGCAGATCGGCGACGAGGTCCGCAAGGGCGACATGATCCTGACCTCGCAGAACGGCATCGTGCAGATCCGGCACGAGGGTACCCGGCTGGCGCGCTTCCCCGAGGGCGAGTCGCTCGAGAACCTGCTGGTGGCGGTGAACGCAGGCGACGCGCCTCCGGGCGCCGGCGCCGGTTCCGACGGAAGCCTCGAGCCCGGCCTGCGCGTGGATCGGCTGTTCGAGGTGGTGAGCCCGCAGGACTTCACCTTCGCCCCCGCGCAACTCTCCAGCGGCCTGGTCACCACGGCGGATGTCGACAGCGGCGCGATCGGCGTGGCCTCGGTGGAACCCGGCGGCCCGGGCAACGGCGACGATGCCGTGCCGGAAGGCACGACGGCGCCCAACGTGCTGATCTACACGGTGACGCTGACGCGCGCTGCGACCACGGTGACGACACTGCCGATGCAGATCGGCGGCGGCAGCGCCTCCGCCGACGATCACGGGTCGCCGACCTTCAGCGACGGTGTGACCCGCAACGGCGACGGCACGCTGAGCGTTCCACCGGGCGTTTCGAGCTTCACGATCACGATCCCGACCGTGCCCGATGCGGTGGTCGAAGGCGACGAGACCCTGCCGCTGACCGTCGGCGGGGTCACCGGCATCGGGACGATCACCAACGACGACAGCGCCCCGGTGGCCGGCCCCGACCGGGTTGCCGGCCGCGAAGACGAAGTGCTTCGCATCCCGGTGGCCGACCTGCTGACCAACGACAGCGACGCGGACGGCGACACGCCCCGCATCGTCGAGGTGCGCAATCCCACCCACGGCAGCGTCAGCCTGGTCGGCGGCGAGGTGGTGTTCACGCCCGCGCCGGACTACAACGGCCCGGCCACCTTCGAGTACGTGCTCGACGACGGGCACGGCAACACCACGGTAGGAACGGTGACGGTGGACGTGGCCCCGGTCAACGACCCCCCGGTGGGGGCGAACGATGCAGCCTCCGTGGCTGAGGACGCCAGCGTCTCGACCGTCGGCGTGGGCGTCCTGGCCAACGACCGGGACATCGACGGCGACACCCTGCGCGTGTCGGCCGTGCGCACCGGCGCGGAGTCCGCCACCGGCACCCCCGGCAGCCTGGGCGTCGCCCTGGCCGGCACCTACGGCCACCTCACCCTGGCCGCCGACGGCTCCTACACCTACATCGCCGACCGCGCCGCCGCACTCGCCCAGGGCGTCACCGCCACCGACACCTTCACCTACACCGTCTCCGACGGACAGGGCGGCACCGACACCGCCGAGCTCGTCATCACCGTCACCGGTGCCAACGACGCGCCCGTCACCGTCGGCTCCCTGGCCGACCGCAGCAGCCAGGACAGCGCCTCCGTCTCCTTCCCCACCGTCGGCGCCTTCTCCGACCCCGACAGCGGCGACGTGCTGCGCTTCTCCGCCTCCGGCCTGCCCGCCGGCCTGAGCATCGATGCGGCCACCGGCGTCATCTCCGGCACGCTGGCCTCCGACGCCTCGGTCACCGACCCCTACACCATCGTCGTCACCGCCACCGACCCGCACGGCGCCTCGGTCACCCAGTCCTTCGTCCTCACCGTCACCAACCCGGCACCCACCGCCGCGAACGACAGTGGCGCCGTCGCCGAAGACGCCACCCTCACCGTGGGCAGCGCCATCGGCCTGGTGCGCAACGACGTCGACCCCGACGGCGACACCCTGCGCGTGTCGGCCGTGCGCACCGGCGCGGAGTCCGCCACCGGCACCCCCGGCAGCCTGGGCGTCGCCCTGGCCGGCACCTACGGCCACCTCACCCTGGCCGCCGACGGCTCCTACACCTACGTCGCCGACCGCGCCGCCGCACTCGCCCAGGGCGTCACCGCCACCGACACCTTCACCTACACCGTCTCCGACGGACAGGGCGGCACCGACACCGCCGAGCTCGTCATCACCGTCACCGGTGCCAACGACGCGCCCGTGAACACCCTCCCGGCCTCCTCGGCCGCGCTGGTGATGAACGAGGATGCCGAGGACAACCAGGGCAACGCCACCGACCCGATCCTGTTCACTGCTGCCCGCAACAGCGCACTGAGGGTGGCCGACAGCGACAGCGGCGAGCTGCTCACCACCCGCATCACGGTCACGCATGGGGTGTTCACGCTTGCCCATGCCGCCGCTGCGGGCGTCACGGTGGCTGGCAATGGCACGGCCGAGGTGACGCTGACCGGCAGTGCCGCGGCGATCAATGCGGCGCTGGAGGCAGCCACCTACCGCAGCCATGCCGACTTCTTCGGAAATGCCCGGCTGACACTGACCACCACCGACCCTCACGGCGCAAGCGATACCGACAGCGTCACGCTGACCGTGCTGCCCACTGTGGATGCCCGCATCGACTCGGCCATCACGAACGAAGGCCAACCGGTGGTGATCGCGGTACTGGCCAACGACAGCTTCGAGAATGCCGACCGGCAGATCGTCGCGATCGACGGACAGGCGGTCACCGTGGGCACGCCGATCACGGTGTCCAACGGCACGGTCGTGGTCCAGGCCGACGGACGGGTGACCTTCACGCCCGCCGAGGGTTACAGCAACACCTCGACGACGCCGACGCGCTTTCACTACACAGTCCGCTCGAACGGCCTGACCGAGGACCCGACGGAGGTGTCGGTACAGGTGGTGCCCGTCTCCGACCTGGGCCTCACGCCGCTGCGGCACTGGAGCTTCGACAGCGCCAGCGCGGGAACGGTCAGCGACGAGAGCAGTCGCAACCCGGTGCAGACCGGCAGCCTGCAGGGCGGTGCGACGGTGCAGGCCGGCGGCCACCTCGCCTCGGCGCTGGTGCTCGACGGCGTGGACGATCATGTGCGGCTGGAGGGCACTGCCGAGGCCACCACCGCGATCCTGGAGGGCAAGGGGGGCCTGTCGGCCAGTCTGTCGTTCTGGGTCAAGGTGGCGCCCGGCGAAGGCGGCACGGTGATCGGCAGCAACAGCGCCACACCGGGTGATCCAGGCAGCAACCTGCACTGGGGCTACATCAGCCCGGCCGGCCATGTCGGCCTGGTGCGTGGCAGCACGGCGGCCGGGGAGACCAACCTGGTGATGGGCAGCACCTCGATCGCCGACGGCCAGTGGCACCATGTGGTGATCACCTATCAGCAGAGCCCGGCACCGCTGACCAACTTCCAGTCCGCCAGCATCTGGATCGACGGCAGCCTGGACGGCAGCGGCTTCACCGGCGGCGACAGCCTGGACGTGAACTTCACGGGCTTCGGCATCGCCAATGCGCGGGCTGCGGGTGACGGCAGCGACAGCTTCTTCAAGGGAGCGCTCGACGAGATCCGCGTCTACCGCGGCGTGCTCGGCCAGGACGAGATCGCCGCCATCCACAGCGCCGAACGCAGCCAGGCCGCCAACGACGACCCGGGCCTGCTCGTGCTGGACAACGACCAGGGCTCGATCGCCTTCGCGGTGGCCGGAACGCCCACGGCGCTGCACATCAGTGGGGCACCCGAAGGCGCCCGGCTGCATTACGGCGACCAGGAGTTGCCGTTCGTGGCCGGTGCCGCCTCGATTGCCTATCCGACCGCCGAGCAGCTGGCCGACCTGCGCATCAGCGGGCTCGGCGACCAGTCCGCCGAACTGGTGGTCAACGCCACGATGGTGGGGGGGACCCTGGCCAAGACGACCATCAACGTGGTGGCCGGCCACGAGCCGCCGGTCGGCACCGCCTGGACCATCGCATCGGGCGACGGAACGGACGTCTTCGCCTGGTCGCTGGCCGATGCCGGGACCGTGGGCGCCCCCAGTCGGGACGTGATCCAGCACTTCGATGCTTCGCGCCCGGTGGCGCAAGGTGGCGACGTGCTGGATCTGCGCGACCTGCTGGTCGGCGAAACCGAGGCCACGCTGGCGAACTTCCTGCACCTGCAGCTGCCTGCAGGCGGATCCGGCTCCACCACCTTGCACGTCTCGCATCAGGGGGGCTTCACCGGCGGCAGTTTCGATGCCTCGAAAGTCACCCAGACCATCGAGCTGGCGGGCACATCGCTTGCCACCGCCCTGGAGCTGCCCGCCGGCAGCGGCGGCCAGGAGGTCGTCGCCGAGATGCTGCGCCAGCAGAAGTTGCTGGTGGACAACGGCTGAACGTGACAGCGGGCCTGCCGGGCCCTGCCGGAAAATGAACGGGGCGCCTCTGGCGCCCCGTTTGCTGTGCCACGACCGTCGGGCACGGCTCCCGACGGTGCCGCCGGCCCTTGCCGGCGGCGCTGCCTTCTTCGTTCAGGCGTTCGATGCCGGCCGGTTGCGGCGGCGGGCCAGGGCCAGACCGGTCAGACCGGCCGCCCACAGCAGGATCGTCTCGGGCTCCGGCACGGGGGCCTGGTTGCCGAAGGCGATGTTGTCCACCGCGTAGGTCTCGGCATTGGCCCCCACCCCGAGGCCGGCGCCACGCAGGATGACGGCCGAGAAGGTCTGATCGCTGGTGAAACCGAGGTAGCCACGCGAGCCGCCGAGTCGGGCCGCACTGATCTCACCGATCAGCGACTCGCCGTGGTCGAAGACGGCATAAAGCGCCAGGCCCTCGCCGAGCCCCCAGGGTGCCAGGTCCCAGTATGCGCCGACGCCGTGCCGGGCTTGGTGAAAGAACCACACGGTCTGCTGCTGACCGCTGCTGCTGACCGTGTCGAGGAACTGACGGCTGCCGCCGGCCGCACCGCCGACCGCCTGCACTCCTGCCGCCTCGTAGAGCCCGGCAAACGAGGGAATCCCTTCGGATCCCGACACGGCGACCACGTGCGAGGGTCCGAAGGTCGACAGTGCCACGCCGTCGGGCAGACCGTCCGTGAAGCTTTCGACCTGCAGGGCCGCACCGCCCAGGGCCATCTGCAACTCGGCCTGGCTGTACACCCAGTCCACCTCGGCTGCGACCGCCGGGCCGATGCAGCCGGCAGCGCCGAGCGCGACCGCGAAGCGCCTGAGGGATCCCTGCCATGTTTTCATGCCTGTGCTCCTGGTTCGGACCGTGCCGAGGGAAAAGAAGCGGAATTCACCCGCTCCTTGCCGCATCGTCGATCGTTGGCAGGCATGATCGCGCAATATGCCGCTTTGTAACACCACGCATCTGAGGGCCCCGGATCGCGGGGCCGCCACAGGCCGACGGCTGCGGCGCTCAGCGCACCGTCACCGCCGGGCCGGTGACGCCGTCGACCCCGCCGGCCCAGATCAGGGGCAGATCCTGTAACTCGGTCACGCCTTCGAGGTAGGCCGCCACCCCCAGGCCGTGCAGCATCTGCACCGTGCCACGCAGCAGCGCCAGGCGGCGCTCGTCTTTGCCCAGGTCCCGGCCCAGGCTGCCGGCGAGCTTCACGAAGTCCAACCCGCTCTCGAGCAGCGGACGCAGGCTGCCGAGCCGCTCGCCGGCATGCTCCAGACCGACACGCACGCCAAAGGGACGCAGCTGGCGGCACAGGTCGGCCACCGCGGCCGGGAAATGCACCAGCGCACTCTCGTCGAGTTCCAGCGACAGCCGCCTGGCCGCACCCGGCTGCTGCGCGAAGCGTTCGCGCAGATGAGCCACGAAGCTCGGCGACTGCAGCGACGCGGGCGAGAGGTTGATGCTGCGCGGCTGTCCGTCGCGTCCGATGGCGGCCAACCCCAGATCGACCGCCCGCTCGTCGACCAGGGCCGTCGTACCGGTGCGCAGGGCCAGCGGGAGCCAGTGGGCCGCCGGCAATGCAGCAGCAGCCTCGTCCAGTTGGAGGCGCAGCGGACATTCATGATGCAGAAGGCGCCCCTGGCGGTCGATCAGCGGAAACTCCAGCATCTGCACGCGCTGGGTCTGCAGTGCCGCCAGGATGCCCCGGCGCCAGCTGTCCTCCCCGCCGGAGGGCCCCTGCGGCGTCGCCTCTTCCTGCACCGTGCAGCCGAAGTCACCGCTGGCCTCGGCAGCGGCCAGGGCCACGTCGGCCCGCGCCAGCACCGCACGCGCATCGTCGCCGTGCCGCCAGCCGACCACCGAAAGCGCCACGGCCAGGTCCTCGAACTCCTGCAGGCGCGCGCGCAGGCCGGCCGCCAGCGCCTGGGCCAGTTCTCCGGCGGCACCGGCACCCAGCGGCAGCAGCACGGCAAAATCGCTGCCGTTGAGCCGCCCCACCTCGACCGGGGTGACCTCCCGGATCGGCCCGCCGAGATCCGTCGCCAGACGCAGCAGGGCCTGGTCGGTGCGGGCATGCCCCAGGCGCTGGTTCGCTTCGCCCAGGCGCAGAACCCGTACCAGCAGCAACCGACCGCCCGCCGGGCCATCCTCCCGGGAAAGCTCGGCCGCGAAGCGGGCCAGGAACTGCGCGCGCTGGAACACCCCGGTCAGCGGATCGTGCAGAGCCTGCTTGCGCAGCGCAGCCACCTCGTCGGCCTGCTCGGTGAACTGCCGGTGCACGCGCTCCACCATCGCGTTCATGGCCTGGGCCACGCGGCGCAGTTCCGGCGCGGACGGCTCGGGCACCCGCACATAGCGGCGCTGCGTCAGCGCGCGGGCCTGCTCCACCACGGCACCCAGTGCGCGGCGCAGCCGCCGCACCACGAGGGTGCTGACACCAGCGGCCGCCAGCCCCAGCAGCAGCATCCAGGCCGTGGTGTCGCGGGCGCTGCGCCACAGGTCCGCATAGGCGAAGACCGGCTGGCTCACCACCTCCACCGAGCCGAGCGCCTTCCAGCCGTCCGACACCTGCGCCACCCCAGGTTGCGAGGCGATCGGCACCAGGCGCACGAACCAATCCGGAGCCTGCACCGGCACCGGACCCGCCACACGCTCGAGGCGCACGGCCCCCTGCGCGTCACGCAGCCGGATCGCGCGGTAGTAGCCGGTATCGAACTGCGCGGCCAGTGTCAGCTCCATCAGTGCCATGTCGCCGCGCTGCTGCGACAGGCTGAGTGCCAGCGCCTGCGCGTTGTCGCTGTTCTTCAGCGCCAGCTGATTCTGCAGATAGGAGCGTGCGCTCCACACCGAAACCGCCACGCTGCCCGCACAGGCCAGGACGATGACGGACAGCACCAGCAGCCAGACCTGCCGCATCAGACTCATGGCATTTCTTCGCCGTTGCGGCGACCCTCGACAACTCGGCTCATTGGAACCCCTGCTCCCTGGCCTTGGCGACCACGTCGCGCCACCTCGACAACCGCGCCAGCGGATCGCCCGCCTCGCTTCCCTGCGTGCCCTGCCAGAGCCCCTGCGTATTGAAGCTGAAAACCGGCGTCAAATCACGCCGGCGTGAGGCAGCGGTCACCTCGGGCACCAGGTTATCCAGGATCAGCGGGTCCGCACTCGGGCCGGCATAGTAAGCCAGCACCATGTGCGCCACCGGCGGGGATGCCGGCGGCCCGAGCACGGCACGCACATACACCAGCCGCAGCTTGGCCGGCGCCACCCCGGCGGACAGGAGCGCGAAGTACTTGGCAATCGCATAGTCCTCGCAATCGCCCTGGCCGCGCACCAGAGTCTCGAGAGGACTGGCCCAATAATCCACCTGGCCCCAGACCTCGACGTCCTCACGAAAGAATATTCGGCGGTTGAAAAACTGGTTGACCAGTTCGATCCGCGCCTCCTCGGGTTGAGAGGACGCCCGCGCAATCGTATCCAGCAAGGTCCGCACGGCCTGCAGCACCGCGGGATCCTGCCGCGTCGCCAGCGCCAGCAGGCGCTCGGAGTCCAGCGCCTGCGATGGCCGCACCGCCACCCATATCCCGATCAGCAGCACCAGGATCCAGCCATGAAACACTTTGGCACAGCTTCGCCCGCCCCGGCCACCTGTCGCCAGGGTGCCGGCCCAGGGTCGAAGCAACGGGCGAAGCATCCCGGCAGTATCGACGATCCTGACCCCGACTCGACGACCACACCCGCACACGTGACGGCCGGTGGCGGATCAAACCGCCGGCCCGTTCACTTGTTGGATACGTCGCATCTGTGGAATACTTGAGACGGATTATTGTGGCCGTCAGGTGCACAATCCCGGACCGAACGACAGGACCGCCGTTGGCATGATTTGCTCTGCAGATCGCCGCTCGAGGCGCGCCGAAGCAAGGATCAACCCCGTATGAAGCAGAGTTCCAAGCACCTCGTCGGCCTGATCGCCCTGGCCTGCCAGCTGGCGATGGCACAGCCGGCCGATCCGCTGCGCGATGCCGCCCAGCGCGCGATCACGACGAATCCCGAGGTGACCGCCCGTCTGAACGCGTTCCGGGCGGCCAGTGACGAGGTGGACGTCGCACGCGGCGCCTACTTCCCCCGCGTGGACCTGTCTGCCGAGGCCAGCCGCACCCGTGATCGCATCACCACACGGGCCCCCGAGAACCAGTCGCTCACCTCCACCGGCGTCGCGCTGTCGGCCACGCAGCTGCTGTGGGACGGCCTGTCCACCCAGAACCAGGTCGACCGGCTCGGCCATGCACGGCTGGTGCGCTACTTCGAGTTCATCGATGTCAGCGAGCAGACCGCCCTGGAGAGCGTGCGCGCCTACGTCGATGTGGCCAGGGTGCGACGCCTGGCCAAGCTGGCCGAAGACAACTACGTGCAGCACAAGCAGGTGGCCGAGCAGATCCAGTCCCGCTTCAAGGCGGGAGTGGGCCGGGGCGTGGACGTCGAGCAGGCCAACGCCCGCCTGGCCCTGGCCGAATCCAATCTGGCCACCGAAGCGGCCAACCTGCACGACGTGACCGAGCGCTACCGTCGCATCGTCGGCAGCCCTCCCCCGGCGGACCTGCCGCTGGCGGCCAATCTGGATCGCGGCCTGCCCGGCGCCCAGACCGCCGCGCTCGAGATGGTCGCCAAGCGCAACGCCACCGTGGCAGCGGCAGTCGAGAACTTCCGTTCGGCCCAGTCGCAGTCGCGCGAGCGGGACGGAGCCTTCCACCCCCGTGTGGAAGCGAAGGTGCGTGCCGGCGCCGGCAGCAACCTGGACGGCGTGGCCGACCAGAAGCGCGACACCTCCGCAGGCCTGTATCTGAACTGGAACCTCTTCAACGGCGGTGCCGACCGTGCCCGCGTGCGCCAGTCCGCCAACCTGCTCAACCAGATGGCCGACGCGCGCGACAAGGCCTGCCGCGATGCCCGCCAGACGGCGGCGATCGCGTTCAACGATGTGCGCAAGCTCGGTGAACAGCTGGTCTATCTGGAGCGCCATGTCGGCTCGGCCGAGAAGGCCCGTGATGCTTACCGGCAACAATTCGACATCGGCCAGCGCAGCCTCCTCGACGTGCTCAATGCCGAGAACGAGGTCTACAGCGCGCGGCGCGCCGAGGTGATCGCGCGCCACGATCTGCTGGTGGCGAAGGCCCGCAGCCACGCTTCTGCCAGCAGCCTGGTCGCCGCGCTGGGCCTGACCCGGGCGGGCAGCGCCGAGGATGACATTTCCGAGGGACGCTACTGGCAGGCCGGCGACGATGCCGCCACCCGCTGCCCCCTCAGCGCGACCGACATCGCCCTGACACCCAAGGGTGAGCTGGACGAGCGGGCCCGGCAGCAGCTCGGCGCCCTGCCCACGGCGGCACCCGCGCCTGCCGCCCCGGCAGTGAGCGCCCAGACGATGGTGGCCCCCGTGGCCGCCGCACCGGTGACCCCGCGCGCCGATCCGCCGCTGTCCACCCCGGTGTCTCAGCGGCTGCTCGACTGGGCCGCCGCCTGGTCGACCAAGGACGTCACCCGCTATATCAGCTTCTACGATCCGGCTTTCAAGCCCGCGGGTACCACGCGGGCGCGCTGGTTCGCCAACCGCACCAAGTTGCTGAAGAAGGACGGTCCGATCGAGCTGAAAATCTCGAACGTACAGCGGCGCACCCTCTCGCCCACGACCGTCGAGACCCGCTTCGACCAGTATTACGCCTCGAAGGATTTCAAGGATCGCACGGCCAAGACGCTCACCTGGAAGCGTGTCGGCACGGAGTGGTACATCGTCAAGGAAAGCAACCGCTGATCGCGGACGCTCCGAAGCGTACGGCCCGAAGCCCGCGAGGGCTTCGGGCCGTACTACTCGGGGGTCAGTGGAAAGCGCCTTCCCCGATCGACCCACCTATACGGGGCCAGGAGGACTCGGCATCGACCGGGTCCTTTTCATTTCAGGCCGCAGACATTCCGCCACCCGCCAGGCATGGACGCTGCATCGGCCAGAAAAAAAGGAGCTCGCGAGCTCCTTTTCTGTCATTGGCGGAGAGAGCGGGATTCGAACCCGCGGTGGGCTATTAACCCACACACGCTTTCCAGGCGTGCGACTTAAACCACTCATCCATCTCTCCGGAGCCCAGGATCATAGCAGAAAACCGCATGATCCCGGAAGCCCGATCGCCGGGAGAAGGTTCAGCGCACGACAGCGACCTGTTCGCGCTTGCCGCCCTTGTAGGTGTAGAGCGTCAGCGCGCCGTTCTTGATGTCGCCCTTCTCGTCGAAGCTGATGGTACCGGTCACACCCTTGTAGCCGCTGGTCTTGGCCAGCACCGGCAGGTACTTGGCCGGCTCGGCCGAGTTGGCCTTGACCATGGCCGCCACCATCACGTTGACCGCATCGTAGACGTAGGGCGCGTAGATCTGCACTTCCACGCCGAACTTCTTCTTGTAGTCGGCATAGAACTTGGTCATGCCTTCCTTCTGGGCCCCTTCGACACCCCCGGCCTCGGCGCAGTAGACCTGATTGTCGGCAATGCTGCCCTGCGACAGATCCGGCAGGTCGGCCGTGCAGATGCCGTCACCGCCCATGAATTTGGCGTTGATGCCCAGTTGCTTCATCTGGCGCAGCATCGGGCCGGCCACGGCATTCATGCCGCCGAAGAAGATGATGTCAGGCTTCTTGGCCTTCAGGTTGGTCAGGATCGCGGTGAAGTCCGTCGCCTTGTCGTTGGTGAACTCACGGCCCAGAACCTTGCCACCCTTGGACTTGACGCCCTTCTCGAACTCGTCGGCCACACCCTGGCCGTAGGCGGTGCGGTCGTCGATCAGGACGATGTTCTTGCCCTTGAGGCTGTCCACCGCGTAGCGACCCAGGGTGCCGCCCAGGTGCACGTCGTCGGCCACGACCCGGAAGGTGGTCTTGTAGCCCTGGCGGGTGTACTTCGGGTTGGTGGCCGAGGGGCTGATCTGCGGGATGCCGGCATCGCTGTAGATCTTCGATGCCGGGATGGTGGTACCGCTGTTGAGGTGGCCGACCACGCCGTTGACCTTGCTGTCGACCAGCTTCTGAGCCGCAGCCGTGCCCTGCTTCGGGTCGGCCGCATCGTCTTCGGCGAGCAACTCGAACTTGGCCTTCTTGCCGCCGATGGTCACACCCTTGGCATTGAGCTCCTCGATGGCCATGCGCGCACCATTCTCGTTGTCCTTGCCGAGCTGTGCGATCGAGCCGCTGGTCGGCCCGACGTGACCGATCTTGACGACCACTTCCTGTGCCGAGGCCAAGCCGGCTGCAGCGAGGGCGATGGCACCGACGACGACATTGAACTTGTGATGCATGGATGGACTCTCCAGTAGATACCAGGGGTTGGGCATGCCGAGAATATTTCTCGTGCGCGCACAATACCCGAATTCCTCCCTACCCGACCGGCGGCATGGGGTTCGACCGGAAGATGCAGAGGCGGATCGTTGCCGCCGACAAACAAGTTGCCACGACATGTGCCCATAACGCCATCGTGGCCGCAGACGTGCACCGGGCTAACCCGGATGCCATCCGTCGGGTGGGCCGGGAATTCGCGCAGGCAGGCTCAACGACTGCGCAGTCGGGCCAGTTCCTGGGCCACGGCGCGACGGACGATGTCGCGCAGCGTCTGGCCGAGTTCCTGCCGCATCGCCTCGACGAACTGTTCGGTCAGCTGGGCCAAGGCCGGCCCGATGGCCTCACGCACGCGGTACTCGAACATGCGGTCGACCTGGCGCTGCACGTCGGCGAGGACCTGCTGTGTGATCTGGGACTCGGCCACCGCCAGCCAGGCTTCCACCGGCACGTCGGCCTCGGCCAGCGGTGCCAGGGAAAGCGACGGAGCCGGCGCGGGCGATGCAGCCCCCCGCGCAGCGATCGCCGGCGTCGACGGCATGGGGCCCGGTGCCGCCGGCTCGGCGAAGCCGATCACGTCGGTCAACACCGGCACTTCGTCGATGTGGGGACGCACCTGCGCGTTCACGCCGGCCTCCCGCAGACCACGACCGCAAGGGAAGCGCCGCGGGGCAAGGATCGGCAGGCCCTCATCCCTGCACCTCGTGGCGCTCGATCGGGCAGCCCGCGGCGGCATAGCGACGCCAGCGCTGCCGGGCGGCCGCCCGGTCGTCCTCGCCCAAGCCGACGATCTCGATCACCCGCTCGAACTGCGTATGCGCCTCGGGCACCTCGGGCCAGAGGTTGACCAGCACGTCATGCCCCTGGGCCGGGCTCGCCTCGTCGAGCAGCAGCAGGGGGGTGCGCGCCAGGCGCGCCGGCAGGGCGCGGGCCTCGCGACCGCGCCAGTGCGGCACGAACTCCAGCGGATCGAAGACCCACAGCTGCCGATCCAGATCGTCGAGCACGTGCGCTTCGCCGCTGACCACCACGCGGGCCTGCGCACGCAGGGCCTTGCGCAGCAGCCGACAGGCGTAGTCGCGCCGTTCCGGAACATTGAAATGGAAGGCCACCGCGGTCATCGGCCCGGTCTCAGTTCGCACCCTCGGACTCGGCCTGCTGCAGCAGCCAGTGCGTCAGCAGGGCCACCGGCCGACCGGTGGCGCCCTTGGCCGCGCCACTCTTCCAGGCGGTACCGGCAATGTCGAGGTGCGCCCAGCGGAACCTGGCGGCATACCGCTTCAGGAACATGGCCGCCGTGATGGCACCACCGGCGCGGGGGCCGACATTGGCCATGTCGGCAAAGTTGCTCTTCAACGCCTCGTCGTAGTCGTCGTCCAGCGGCATGCGCCAAGCCGGGTCTGCGGCCGCCTCGCCAGCCGCGAGCAGCCCGGCTGCCAGCCCGTCGTCGGGACTGAACAGGCCGCTGCGGTGGTGGCCGAGCGCAATCACGCAGGCGCCGGTCAGCGTGGCGATGTCGATCACCGCGGCAGGCTTGAAGCGTTCCGCGTAAGTCAGCGCGTCGCAGAGGATCAGGCGGCCTTCCGCATCGGTGTTGAGCACCTCGATGGTCTGACCGGACAGGCTGGTGACCACGTCGCCCGGCTTGGTGGCCCGCCCGCTGGGCAGGTTCTCGCAGGCCGGAACCAGGCCGATCAGGTTCAGGCGCGGACGCAATTGCGCCACGGCGCGGAAGACGCCCAGTACGCTGGCCGCACCGCCCATGTCGAACTTCATCTCGTCCATCTCGGCAGCGGGCTTGAGCGAGATGCCCCCGCTGTCGAAGGTGATGCCCTTGCCCACCAGCACCTGCGGGGCGACCTTCTTGGGTGCGCCCTGGTAGCGCAGCACGATGAACTGCAGCGGCTCCTCCGAGCCCTTCGCGACGGCCAGGAAGGCGCCCATGCCGAGCTTCTCCACGGCCTTGCGGTCGAGCACCTCGACCTCCAGACCCGGCTGCTCGGCCGCCAGCTGCCGGGCCTGCTCGGCCAGCAGCGTCGGCGTGAGGTGGTTGCCGGGACGGTTGGCGCAGTCGCGCGCCAGCTCGATGCCCGCCGCCAGCGCCTGACCGCGCCGCAACCCCTCGCGCACCGCGGCCTGATCGGCCCTGCGGCAAGCCAGCTGCAGACGCTCCACCGTACCAGCCGGCTTGGCGCTGGGCTTGGTGTGGCGGTAGACGTACTGCGCAGCCCGCAGGGTGCGCACCGCGGCTTCGGCGGCAGCCGCATCCAGGGCCTGCGCACCGCCCCAGACCAGCAGCAGCGACTTGACCGGCAAGGTGCGCAGCACGGCCGCCGCGGCGTTCAGGGCACGCTCCATGTCGCGCGGCGACAGCTCGGCCGCATCGCCGGCCACGACGAACAGCAGCCGGGCCGCCGCAAAGCCGGCCGGCCGGTGCAGGTACAGCGTACGGCCCTTTTCGAGGACCAGGTCCGCGCGGTCCAGCGCTTCGTCGAGCAGGCCGGCCCAGTCGGCACCAGGGGCCATGGCTTCGCGCCGGGCCGGCAGGATCACCAGCAGGGCGTCGGCGGCACGGCCCTTCACATCGTCGACGGCAGCCAGGAGGGTGCGAGCGTCCATAATTCCAATCGGATTTGACACGAACTGATGTTATTCGATTCCTCTTTGCGCAAGGAGCTGTCGCGCAGCTTCGGCGGCACGGCCGTGGTCATCGTCACCATCGTGGTCACGATGATGCTCATCCGCACGCTCGGCCAGGCGGCGGGCGGGCGGGTGTCGCCCCAGGACGTGGCCCTGATGCTCGGCTACGTGATGCTCGGGCACCTGCCGACCATGCTCAGCCTGTCGCTGTTCGTCGCGCTGGTGTCCACGCTCAGCCGCATGCACCGCGACAGCGAGATGGTGATCTGGTTCAGCAGCGGCCAGTCGCTGTGGCGCTTCCTGCGCCCGGTGCTGCGCTTCGCCGCGCCGATGCTGCTGCTGGTGGCAGCGCTGCTGCTGCTCGTGCGGCCCTGGGCGAACCAGAACATCAACCACCTGCGCGAGCGCTACGAGCAGCGCTCCGACCTGTCGCGCGTGGCGCCGGGCCAGTTCCAGAGCTCGCGCGACGGCCGGCGCGTCTTCTTCATCGACAAGGAGGCCCCGCAGCAGGGCGAGGGGCGCAACATCTTCATCCTCGAGCAGCGTGAAGACCGCGAGTCGGTGACCACGGCCCAGGCCGGCAGTATCGAGTCCGGTGGCGAGCGGACGCGCCAGCTGGTGCTGCGCCACGGCGCGCGCACCGACCTCGACCTCGAAGGCGGCACCCGCACGATCTCGCGCTTCGAAAGCTATTGGGTCCGCCTGAACGAGGCGCGCAGCAGCGCCCTGGACGCACCGCCGCCGAAGGCGCGCAGCTCGCTGGACCTGCTGACCCAGCGCAGCCGCGAGGGTGACGCGGAACTGGCCTACCGGCTGGGCCAGGCTGCGGCCGGCCCGGTGCTGCTGCTGCTCGGCCTCGGCCTGGTGTCGCCCGTCACACGGCGGGCCGGCTCCTGGTCGCTGCTGTACGCGCTGCTGTGCTTCGTCGTCTATTTCAACCTGATCAACCTCAGCCAAGCCTGGGTGGCCAACGGGCGGCTCGGCCTGGGCAGTGCGCTGGCGCTGGTGCACGGCGGCCTGGCGCTGCTGGCCCTGCTGCAGCTGGGCTGGCGCGCGCGAGGCGCGGCCGCCTGGCGCTGGCGCCTGCCCGGGCGCTGAGAACCCCGGAACGCCGGAGACGAACCGCCATGCGCACCGTGCGCCGACTGCTTTACCGTGAGATCCTGGGCGCGACCGGCTTCGTGGCGGCCGCCTTTCTCGGCCTGTTCTTCTTCTTCGACCTGGTCGACGAGGTCGACCGCATCGGCCGCAACGGCTACACCCTCGGCAAGGCACTGCTGGCCTGCCTGCTGCAGATGCCCGGCCACATCTACGAGCTGCTGCCCATCGCGGTGCTGATCGGCGCGATCTATGCGCTGGCGCGCCTGGCGCACTCGTCGGAGTTCACCATTCTGCGCACCGGGGGGCTCGGCCCGCAGCGCGCGCTGGGACTGCTGAGCACGCTGGGCCTGGGCTTCGTGCTGCTCACCTTCGTCGTCGGGGACGTCGTGGCGCCCTGGTTCGAGCGCCAGGCCAGCCTGCTGCAGGCCAGCCGCAACGGCCAGCTCAGCGTGGGCCGCGGCGGCGCCTGGCTGCGCGACAGCGTGCGCGGCCCGGACGGCGAGCGCCGCTTCACCGTCAACATCGGCGAAGCACGCTCCGACGGCGAGGTGGCCCGGGTGCGCATCTTCGAGTTCGGCCCGCGCGGCGAGCTGCGCACCCGCACCACGGCAGCGCGCGCGCGCGTGGGCAGCGACGGCGTCTGGCAGCTCGAGGACGTGCGCATCTCGCACTGGAACCCGGACGCCACACCGCAGCTCGAGGCCGACCGCCAGCTGCCCACCAGCACCTGGCAGTCCAGCCTGAACCGCTCGGTGCTGGCCGCCGCGGTGCTGCCGCTGGGCACGATGTCCACGGCGGCGCTGTGGCGCTACATGACCCACCTGAGCGACCACGAACAGGCCGCGCAGCGCTACGAGATCCAGTTCTGGAAGCGCGCCCTCTACCCCTTCGCCTGCATCGTCATGCTGGCCCTGGCGCTGCCCTTCGCCTACCTGCACGGGCGCAGCGGCGGCATCGGCCTGAAGGTGTTCGGCGGCATCATGCTGGGCATCAGCTTCGTGCTGCTCAACAATGTGATGAGCCACCTCGGGCTGCTGCAGGACTGGACGCCCTGGGTCGCCGCCAGCGTGCCCAGCGTGGTCTATCTGCTGCTCTCCCTGGCGGCCTTCAGCTGGCTGGTACGGTACCGCTGAAGTCGAACGCCCGGCTTCCACCCGCCCGGGTACGGCCCGGGTTCCGCTCCCGTCTCTCGACCCCCTGGACTCCTGAATCCCGATGCACGGCCTCCTGCTCTTTGCCCACGGTGCCCGCGACCCCGCCTGGTCGCGCCCCTTCGAGGCCATCGCCGCCCGCATGCGCCCGCGCCACCCGGACGGGCCGATCGCGCTGGCCTACCTGGAGCTGATGCAGCCCAGCCTGCCCGACGCGGTGGCCCAGCTCGCCGCCGCCGGCTGCACCCGCATCACGGTGCTGCCGATGTTCCTCGGCGCCGGCGGCCATGTCCGACGCGACCTGCCCCTGCTGCTCGAAGCCCAGCGGCAGGCGCACCCTGACCTGGCGCTGCACTGCAGCTGCGCGATCGGCGAAGCCGAGGTGGTCCACGAAGCCCTGGCCGACGCGGCCCTGCAGCTGGCGCGCCAGGACGGCACCGGCGCATGAACCTGCACCAGTTCCGCTTCGTGCAGGAGGCTGCACGCCGCCAGCTCAACCTCACCGAGACCGCCAAGGCCCTGCACACCTCGCAGCCGGGCATCTCGAAGGCCATCCTCGAACTCGAGGAGGAACTGGGCGTGGACATCTTCGCCCGCCATGGCAAGCGGCTCAAGCGGGTCACCGAGCCCGGCCAGCAGGTGCTGCGCAGCATCGAGATCATCATGCGCGAGGTCGCCAACCTGCGGCGCATCGGCGAGGAATACTCGCGCCAGGAAGCCGGCACCATCTCGATCGCCGCCACCCACACCCAGGCCCGCTACATGCTTCCTGGTCCGGTGGCCGCGCTGCGCCAGCGCTACCCGCGCGTGAGCGTGAGCCTGCACCAGGGCACGCCCGAACAGGTGGCCCGCATGGTGCTGGACGACGCGGCCGAGGTGGGCATGGCCACCGAACGGCTCGCCGAGTACGACGACCTGGTCACCCTGCCCTGCTACGAGTGGCGCCACGTCGCGGTGATGCCGGCTGCCCACCCGCTCGCCGCCATCGAGCGCCTTGACCTGGACGATCTGGCCGTTCAGCCACTGATCTCCTACCACCCTTCGTTCACCGGCCGCTCGCGCATCGATGCCGCCTTCGCGCAGCGGGGGCTGCACCCGCAGTTCGTGCTCGAGGCCATCGACTCGGACGTCATCAAGACCTACGCCCGGCTGGGCCTGGGCGTCGGCCTGGTCGCCGAGATGGCCGTACGCGACGACCCGCTGTACCAGCCCGGCGCCGAGATGATCGCCCGGCCGGTGGGCCACCTGTTCGGCAGCAACGTGGCGCGCATCGCCTTCAAGCGCGGCGCCTACCTGCGCAACTTCGTCTACACCTTCGCCGAGCTGCTGTCGGACCGGCTCAGCCGCGCGCTCGTGACCCGCGCGATGCAATCCGGCCCCGACGAAGCCCATTACGCCCTCTGACGCAGCCCTTCGATGCAGCGCTGCCAGGACACCCTGCCGCCCCGACCGGCGCCCCCCGCCCGGGAGACCCTGCCATGACCGCCGCCTCCACCTCGCCCGCACCGGCCCGCACCCCGCCGGTGACCAGCCGCCTGCCGCGCGTGGGCACGACCATCTTCACCGTCATGTCCGCGCTGGCGCAGGAATGCCAGGCCGTCAACCTCGGCCAGGGCTTCCCGGACTTCGACGGCGATGCGCGGCTGATGGCCGCCGTCAAGGCGGCCCTGGACGCCGGCCACAACCAGTACCCGCCGATGGCCGGCGTGCCCCGGCTGCGCGAGGCCATCGCGGCGAAGATCCACGCGCTGTACGGCCAGTACTACGACCCCGGCAGCGAGATCACCATCACCGCCGGGGCCACGCAGGCCCTGCTCACCGCGGTGCTGGCGCTGGTGCATCCGGGCGACGAGGTGATCGTGCTCGAGCCCTGCTACGACAGCTACGAACCGGCCATCGAGCTGGCCGGCGCCACGCCGGTGCGCGTGCCGCTCACGCCGGGCAGTTTCCGACCCGACTTCGACCGCCTGGCCGCCGCGCTGGGGCCGCGCACCCGGGCGCTGATCGTCAACACGCCGCACAACCCCAGCGGCACGGTCTGGAGCGCCGCCGAGATGCAGCGCCTGGCCGAGCTGCTGCGTCCCACCGACGTGCTGCTGATCGCCGACGAGGTCTACGAGCACATGGTGTTCGACGGCGCAGCGCACCAGAGCGTGGCCCGCCACCCCGAACTCGCCGCACGCAGCGTGCTGGTCTCCAGCTTCGGCAAGACCTTCCACGTCACCGGCTGGAAGGTGGCCTACGCGGCCGCACCGGCGGCCCTGAGCGCGGAGTTCCGCAAGGTGCACCAGTTCAATGTCTTCACCGTCAACACGCCGATGCAGCACGGCCTGGCGGCCTATCTGGAGGATCCGCAGCCCTACCTCGGGCTGCCGGACTTCTACCAGCGCAAGCGCGATCTCTTCCGCACCGGCCTGGCCGCTACGGCGCTGCGAGCGCTGGCCTGCGAGGGCACCTACTTCCAGTGCGTCGACTACCGCGGCGTACCCGGCCCGGCAGCGCAGCTGAACGAGGCCGCCTTCTGCCACTGGCTGACCCGGGAGGTAGGCGTGGCCGCGATCCCGCTGTCGGCCTTCTACGCCGACGGGCGCGACCAGGGCATCGTGCGGCTGTGCTTTGCCAAGCGCGACGAAACCCTGCAGTCGGCGCTGCAGCGCCTGAGCCGACACCTGGCGACAACCTGAGCCGACGCGACGCGGAGCCCCAAGGACAAGGGTTTACCCTTGTTTTTAGCACGAACGATCGTGCTTTTTATCCGGCACAATGCGCCGCGACGCCGTGGCGCCTGCCGCCGGCCGGGAGAATGTCATGCCTGCCGAACTGCTGCGCACCCGCCAGGGTGCCACCCAGATCCTCACCCTCAGCGATCCGGCCACGCGCAACGCGCTGTCGCCGGAGGTCTATGCCGCGGGCGTCGAGGCCGTCGCGCTGGCCGGCGACGACCCGCAGGTGCGCTGCATCGTGCTGACGGGTGACGCAGGGCACTTCAGCGGCGGCGGCAACCTCGGCCAGCTGCAGTCGGTGCGCGGCCAGCCCGAGGTCCAGGCCGCCCGGGTCGACGCCCTGCACCGCTGGATCGAGGCGCTACGGGCCTGCCCGAAGCCGGTGATCGCCGCCGTCGAAGGTGCGGCCGCTGGCGCCGGCTGCTCGCTGGCGCTGGCCTGCGACCTGCTGGTCGCTTCGCGCGAGGCGAAGTTCTCGCTGGCCTACGGGCGGCTCGGCTTTTCCCCCGACGGCGGGGCCAGCTGGCATCTCGCGGCGGCCCTGCCGCGCGCGCAGGCCCTCGAGTGGCTCTGGCTGGCGCAGACGCGCAGCGCCGAGGAACTGCAGCGCAGCGGCTTGGTGAGCCGGCTGTGCGCCCCGGGGGAGGCCCTGGCGACGGCCCTGGTGCTGGCGCAGGAACTGGCCCAGATGGCGCCGAACGCGCTGGCGTCGGTCAAGGAACTGGTCGGCGCGCCGGCGAGCACCCTGACCGGACAGCTGGAACGCGAACGCGAGGCCTTCGTGGCCAACGTCAACCACGCCAACGGCGGCGAGGGCCTGGCCGCCTGGCAGGCCAAGCGTCGCCCGGAGTTCCGCTAGAGCGCCGCCCGCCCGACCCGCCCCTTGCATCGCGCCCGATTGCCCGCATGACCACCCCTGTCCTGACCCCCGAAGAGCGCCAGCAGATCGACCGCGGCCCCTGGTTCTCCAAGCTCTCCCCGGCGCTGCGCCAGGACATCCTGTCCCGTACCGTGATCCGCCGCTACCCCGACGGCGTGCAGATCGGCACCCGCGGTGCGCCGGCGGTGGACTGGATCGCGGTGGCCAGCGGCGCGGTGCGGGTGAGCTCGGTGTCGATCTCGGGCAAGCAGATCACGCTGACCTACGTGGAGCCGGGCACCTGGTTCGGCGACATCTCGCTGTTCGACGGCCTGCCGCGCACCCACGACGCCACCACGCACGGCCCGACGACGCTGCTGATCGTGCGCAAGCACGATTTCAACGACCTGCTGGCGCGCCACAGCGAACTCTACGAGGCGCTGCTGCGCCTGAACTGCCGGCGCCTGCGGCTGATGTTCGCCACCTTCGAGGACCTCAACACCAAGCCACTGGCCTCGCGCCTGGCCAAGCAGGTGCTGATGCTGGCGCGCAGCTACGGGGTGCACAACGGCGAGGAAATCCGCATCGGCCTGCAGCTGGCGCAGGAGGATCTGGCGCAGCTGGTCGGCGCCTCGCGGCAGCGGGTCAACCAGGAGCTGAAGGGCTTCGAGCGCGAAGGCGCGCTGCGCATCGAGCCGACCCGCCTGGTGGTGCTGTCGCGCGACAAGCTGGTGGCCATCGCCGAACGCTGAAGCCCGGGTTCGCCGGGCGGCAGGCGCCCCTCACAGCGTCAGGTCGGTGTCGATGGGCACACCCAGCGGCGGCAGCTCGCCGGGCAGATCGGCATCGTGCAGGCCGTCCAGCTCGAAGCCCTCCAGCGGGTCGTCGGATTCGAAGGTGGCCAGCCCGGGGATCGCCGAGGCGGCCACGGCCGGAACGGCGGCCGCCGCGACACCGGCAGGACCGGCAGGCGGCGGCGGGATGGCCGCCGGCGCCAGGTCGCCGCCCGCGGCGACCGGCGCGGCGCTGCTGCCGCGACCTGCGCGCGTGCTGATCTTGCGGGCCCGCACCGCGGCCGCATCGGCCAGGATGCGCACGCCGTCGAGCAGCGTTTCGTCGAGCACGCCCGCCTCGGTGCGCAGGTAGAGCCGGCCGCGCAGGGTCATCAGCACCAGCGGCGCCTGGGCGGACAGCCAGTGGGTGCGCGCACGCAGCAGCCGCACGGCCAGTTCACCGGCCGCCCAGTGCCGGGCGTGCGGCACGCAGCTGGACACCACCACGAAGCCCTGCTCGAAGGTCGGCCCGGCCGCCACGTCGATGCGCTCGAACAGGGCCAGCCAGCGTGCCTCCTCCGGCGAGCCCTCGTCCATGCCGGTCTGCTGCAGGCTGGTCAGCTCCTGGAAGGCCTGCGCCTCCAGCGACTCGGCCAGGCTGCGCGAGAGCACGAGCATTTCCAGCGCATCGGGCAGCTTCGCGTCGATGCGCACGCGCAGTTCGCTGCCGCGGATGTACTGGCGCTGCGGCGGGCCCCACTCGATGCGCATCGGACCGGCGGCCCCGACCGACTGCACCACCGCGCCCGGGCCGCGCCGGACCCGTTTGAACTCGTCGCCGCGCTCGCGCGCCCACTGCGACATCAGCGCCGACTCAGGGTCGGCGGGCGCCTGGCGGCGTTGCAGGAAGCGTTGCAGGGAGTCGAGCATGGCACGCAGGTGTCGGATCGGGTAGGCTGTTGCGGATATTTATCGACCACCGATCGCGATGATTGAGCTGTATTCCTGGGCCATTCCGGACGCACAGTCGGTGCATGTGATGCTCGAGGAGTGCGGTCTGGCCTATCGGCTGCATCCGGTCGATGCCGACGCGGGCGCCCAGTACGCCCCGGCCTTCCTGGCGATCAGCCCGGCGGCGCAGCTGCCGGCCATCGTGGATCCGCAAGGGCCCGAGGGCCGCCCGATCGCCCTCGGCCAGGGCAGCGTCATCCTGATCTACCTGGCCGGCAAGACCGGCCGCTTCCTGCCCGGCAACAGCCCGGCACGCTACGAACTGCTGCAATGGCTCCTGCTGCTGCAGGGACCGCAAGGCGTGTGCACGCTGCCCGACGGGCGCGACGCCTCCGGCCGGACACCGCCGTCGCCCCGCCCGCAGTCCCTGCCCGAACTGCTGGAGCGGCGCCTGGCCCATTCCGGCTACCTCGGCGGGGCCGACTTCTCGATCGCCGACATGGCGGCGTACCCCTGGGTGCAGGCCGCCCGCCCCTGGCTGAACTGGCTGGACCTGCCACGCCTGAAGGCCTGGCTGGACGAGCTCTCGCAGCGCCCGGCGCTGCAGCGCGGCATGGCGCTGGAGGTGACCGGCCGCCCGGTCGCCTCGAAACGCCGACGGCCGGCCACCCCGGGCTGAAACTGCAGGTGTGACCGTGTGCTGAGGTGCCGGGCGGGGCGGCGCCGCAAAGGTCAGCCGACCGGCTCGACCGTCACCCCGACGCGCGGTTGCGCCCGTCCGCCACCGCGGATCACGCCGCGCAGCGGCGCCACATCCGCATAATCCCGGCCCCAGGCCAGGGTCACATGGTCCTGACCCGCCGGCACGTCGTTGGTCGGATCCAGCGCCACCCAGCCGTGCAGCGGACACCATACCGCCATCCAGGCATGCGAGGCATCGGCGCCGACCAGGCGCGGTTGCCCCGGTGGCGGATGGGTCAGCAGGTAACCGCTGACATAACGCGCGGCCAGGCCGATCGAGCGCAGCGCGCCGATCATCACGTGGGCGAAGTCCTGGCACACCCCGTGGCGCTGCGCCAGCGCGTCGGTGGCCCGGGTGGTCACCGACGTCGCCGCCGGCCGGTAGGCGAAGTCACGATGCACCCGCTGCATCAGCCGCAGGGCACCGACCAGCAGGGGAGTCCCAGGGCGGAAGATCTCACGCGCGAAGCGGGCCAGGGCCGCATCCCGGGGCGCGAAGTACGAGGGCAGCGCAAACTCCACCGCCGCGTCGTGCGGGCGCCCGGGGTGATAGCGCAGCTGCTCGGCCACGCCTTCCCAGGGGGGACTGATCGCCGGCTGCAGCGCCGGCGGCGCCGACAGCTCGGCCACGAAGCTCGAGCGCACCTCCAGGCGGTCGTGCACCCGTGCGTGCGAGAAGCCGGCGCGCCAGTTGCCCCAGACGTCCTGGCTCTGGTGCACCCCGAGCAGGCCGTCCGCCCAGTCGAGCTCGGACGGTGCCGCCGCATCCGCCGCGGGCAGCGGCACTGCATCCGCAGGCAGCCGGGCCGTGGCGTCGGGGCGCGGCGAAATCTCCAGCGACCAGCCGTGGATGCGTTGCTGCGCAGTCTCGCGCGGGCGCAGCCACGCCAGGTGATGGGCCAGCTCGACCGGGGCATCGTAGTCGTAGACGGTGTCGTGGCGCACACGCAGCCAGCGCTGGCGGGCATTGCCGGCACGCGGCAAGGCCGCCGGCGCGTTGGGGCTGAGGCGGGTCTCGCCCAGGGCGGCCGGCACCTCGGCGCGCGCCTGCGCGCTGTCCTGTCGGCCGTCGGGGATCGCACCCGTGGACGTCGGGGGCGAGCTCATTGCCAGACCCGCCGCTCGGGCGCACCGACGTGGGAGAACAGGTGGCGACTGATCTCGTCGGACAGCGCACGGGTGGCCTCGCCGCATTGCCGCAACGCAGCCAGCAGGTGGACCGGCCGGCCCTGCGCGTCGAGCTGGGCCAGCTCGGCCAGCGACCACTCGTGCGGGCGGGGCAGCTCGCGGCTGACCGCCTCGGCCCAGGCCGGATCGTGGCGGGCCAGCTTGCGCAGCCGCTCACGCATGGTGCGGGCCACCCAGGCCAGCGAGCGCGGGTTGTCGGTATCCATCACCAGCAGGTGCAGCAGCGGCAGCACCTCACGACGGGCCTGGAACTGGGCGCGGTAGGTGATCGTCGAGTCGAACAGGCCGAGCAGCAGCGCGAAGCCATCGTCGAGCTCGTGCAGGCGAGCCTCGAAGCCGGTCTGCAGCGCGTGGGCCAGCATCTCCAGCCGCTCGACCTGACGCCCCACGCTGAGCAGGCGCCAGCCGTCGTCACGGGTCATGCGGTCGGTCTGCGCCCCGGTGACGGCCGCCAGCTGGGTGGCCGCGCGCGCCAGGATCTCCAGCGCATCCGACAGCGGCTCGTGGCCCTCGCGCGCCAGCACCGCCGCCAGCGCGGGAACGATGCGCTGCTCCAGGTGCTCGATGAGCGACCAGTGCTCCGGCGAGAGCCGCTCGCGCAGGGCCTGGGCGCACTGGCGCAACGCCCGCAGGTCGAAGGCCAGCGACCAGCTGCCCTCGGCATCGGCCAGGGCGGCCAGCAGCGAGCGCTCGAACAGGCGGGCCGCCTGTGCCGACGGGTGGGCCGGCGAGGGCACGCCCGCGGCGATCAGGCCATGGCGCAGCGTCAGCGCGTGCAGCACCTCGAGAACGCCGGGGCTCGCCGTCGGCAGGGCCTCGAGCGTCAGGCGGGCCAGTCGCACCGTGTTCTCGGCGCGCTCGGTGTAGCGCCCCAGCCAGTAGAGGTTCTCGGCCGAGCGGCTGGTGATGACCCGTCGCCAGCCGGCCAGATCCTCCGGCGCCAGCGGGGCCGGCAGCAGGCTGGTCGGGTCGACCTCGCCGTCGGTGAGCACCCAGGTGTCGGTGCTCGCGCTGCCCTGCTGCATCGTCAGGTAGGCATCGACCGAGGCGCGCGCGCGCGGCCGTCCGGGCTCCGGGCGCGCCGCCACCCGGGTCAGGCCGCCCGGCAGCACGCTCCAGCCGCCCTGGCCGTCGGCCACGGCGAACACGCGCAGCACCACCGGACGCGGCTCGATGCGCCCGTCGCACCAGATCGGCTGCTCGGAGGGCCGCACCGGCGCCATCAGCGTGTGGCCGGCCGGGTCGGCATCGATGCGCGCCGTCCACTCGCGCCGCCGCTCGGGCGACAGCTCGCCGGCCAGCACCGGCTCGAAGCCCTGGGTGACGCTGCCGGCACCGAAGGTGGGCACGATCACGTAGTCGGCCAGACGGGCACGGTGCGCCGCCCAGACGCTGTCCTCCCCGCACCACCAGCTGGTGGTGGCCGGCAGCAGCAGCGACTCGCCCAGCAGACGTTCGGCCACGGCGGGCCAGAAGGCGTGCAGACCGGGACTCTCGAGCACCCCGGCACCGGGCGCATTCGCCACCAGCACCTCGCCGGCCCGGATCGCCTGCAGCAGGCCGGGCACGCCCAGGCTGGAGTCCGAGCGCAGCTCGAGCGGGTCGAGCCACTCGTCGTCGACCCGGCGCAGCAGCACATGCACCCGCTCGAGGCCGTGCAGGGTCTTCAGGTACAGGCGCTGGCCGCGCACCGTCAGGTCGGCCCCCTCCACCAGGGTCACGCCGAGGTAGCGCGCCAGGAAGACATGCTCGAAGTAGGTTTCGTTGTGCGGCCCGGGGGTGAGCAGCGCCACACGGGCATGACTGCCGGCCCGGCTCGCGCTCAGCAGGCCCTCCATCCAGGTCCGGAAGGTCGCCGCCACGCGCTGCACGCGCAGCTCGCGGAAGGCCTCCGGAAACTGCTGGGAGATGATCAGGCGGTTCTCCAGCAGGTAGCCGAGCCCCGAGGGCGCCTGGCTGCGGTGCCCGACCACCCACCAGTGGCCGTCCGGTCCGCGCGCCAGATCCAGGCCGATCACGCGCAGCCACTGCCCGCCCACCGGCCGCACGCCGTGCATCGGGCGCAGGTACTGCGGATGGCCGTAGATCAGCGAAGGCGGCAGCAGGCCGTCGCGCAGCAGCTGCTGGGGCCCGTAGACATCGGCCAGCGCCGCATCCAGCAGACGGGCGCGCTGGCGCACGCCCTGCTCGATGCGGGCCCACTCCTGCGCGCCGATCAGCAGCGGCAGCAGCTCCAGCGGCCACTGCCGGGAGGCCTGCGCGCCGTCGGCGTAGACGTTGTAGGTCGCACCGTCCTCGCGCACGCGCCGCTGCACGCGCTGAAGACGCGCGCCGAGGTCGTACCAGCCGGGCGTGCCGCAGGCCTCGAAGAAGCGCTGCCACAGCGGCGCCAGCGCCTCCTGGCCGCCCGCCGTGCCGGGCAGGGCCGACTGCCCCGCGGCCACCGACGACGCCGCCCCGGCCGCGGTCAGTGCGCCACGCAACTCGTCATGGTGGCCGACGCTGCCGCGCAGGGCGGCCGCCATGGCGAGATCCACGGCCTGCGACGCGCCCAGGGGTAACAAACTGCTCTGCATGCCCCGATCATGCCCGCCCCGCGACGGGGCGGCCATCGGGGACGGCCGCAGGGGCCGCTGCGCGGCCTTCGGGTCCGAGGGCAGCATCGTGGGCCAGGCGGCTCAGACGCGCCGCAGATCCAGCGTGAAGGGGAACTCCCGGCTGCGCCGCGCCTCGTCCAGCTCGATGCGGCCGGGCGTGTGGCCCAGGTCGAAGAAGCGCGCCAGCCGGCGGCTCTCGGCCTCGTAGGCATTGATCGGGAAGGTGTCGTAGTTGCGCCCGCCCGGATGCGCCACGTGGTACTGGCCGCCGCCCAGCGAGCGCTGCATCCAGCGGTCCACCAGGTCGAAGGTCAGCGGCGCGTGCACACCGATGGTCGGGTGCAGCGCCGACGCCGGCTGCCAGGCGCGGTAGCGCACCCCGGCGACGTACTCGCCGACCCGGCCGGTGGGCTGCAGCGGCAGCGGCACGCCATTGACCGTGACGACGTGGCGCGGATCGACCAGCCCGGTCACCTTGACCTCGATGCGCTCGAGCGAGGAATCGACGTAGCGCACCGTGCCGCCCGGCGCGCCCTCCTCGCCCATCACGTGCCAGGGCTCCAGGGCGTGGCGCAGCGTCAGGTGCACCCCGCGGGCACTGATCTCGCCCACCTTCGGGAAGCGGAACTCGAAGTGCGGCGCGAACCAGGCCGCCTCGAAGCCGTAGCCGGCGCGCTGCAGGTCCTCCATCACGTCGTCGAAGTCCATCTGCACGAAGGTCGGCAGCAGGAAGCGGTCGTGCAGCTCGGTGCCCCAGCGCACCAGCGGGGCGCGGTAGGGCTCCTTCCAGAAGCGCGCGATCAGCGTGCGCAGCAGCAGCTGCTGCACGATCGACATGCGCGCATGCGGCGGCATCTCGAAGGCGCGCAGCTCCAGCAGGCCCAGCCGGCCGGTCGAGCTGTCGGGCGAGTAGAGCTTGTCGATGCAGAACTCGCTGCGGTGGGTGTTGCCGGTGACGTCGATCAGCACGTTGCGCAGCGTGCGGTCGACCAGCCAGGGCGGCATCTCCTGGCCGTAGACGGCCTTGTTGCGCTCGATCTCGCGCAGGGCGATCTCGAGTTCGTAGACCTGGTCGTTGCGCGCCTCGTCCACCCGCGGGGCCTGGCTGGTCGGGCCGATGAACAGGCCCGAGAACAGGTAGGACAGTGAGGGGTGGTTGTGCCAGTACACCAGCAGCGAGGCCAGCAGGTCCGGCCGGCGCAGGAAGGGCGAGTCCGCCGGCGTCGCTCCGCCCAGCACCATGTGGTTGCCCCCGCCGGTGCCGGTGTGCCGGCCGTCGAGCATGAACTTCTCGGTCGACAGGCGGCTCTGCCAGGCCGCGTCGTAGAGGAACTCGGTGTGCTCGACCAGCTCGTCCCAGTTGCGCGCCGGATGGATGTTGACCTCGATCACGCCCGGATCCGGGGTGACGGAGAGCACCTTCAGGCGCGGATCGCGCGGCGGCTGATAGCCCTCCAGCACGATCTTCACGCCCAGCTCGGCGGCCGTCGCCTCGATGGCGGCGAGCAGGTCGAGGTAGTCCTCCAGATGCGCCAGCGGCGGCATGAAGACGTACATCACGCCGCTCTCGACACCGACCTTCTCGGCCTTCGGGCCGTTGGCACGGCGCGGGTCGCGCACCTCCACGCACAGCGCGGTGCGGGTGATCCAGGTGGCCGACTGGAAGCGCTGGGGCGAGACGGCCAGCTCGGCGGCCGTCAGCGCCCGCAGCGGCCGGCCGGAGGCCGCGCCGGGCCCCTCGCCTGCCGCCTCGGCGGCACCGTCGGCACTGCCGGGGCCGGAAGCCCCCTGCGCGGCGGCACCCCGAGCCGGCGCACCGAAGGCGTACTCGCCTTCCTGGGGCCCGACCTGCACCGCCACCGTGCCCCCCTCGGCAAAGCCGCCACCCACGGCGTGCGAGGCGTACTGGGCACGCAGGCGATGGCCGGCGGGCAGGGCCCCGCGCGGCGCGAAGGGGTCGTGCTCGTGCAGGTAGGGATAGTCGCCCTCGGCCACCCAGGGCAGCGAGTCCAGCGGCAGGCGGTAGCCCATCGGCGAGTCGCCCGGGAAGAGGTACATGCGCTCGTCGCGGAAGAACCAGGGGCCGGTCACCCAGCGGGCCCCCGCCAGCCCAGGCCCGTCGTGCTCGCGCTTCAGGGGCAGCACGTAGCCGACCTCGGCATCGAGTCCCTGCTTGAAGACGCGGCGCAGGCGGGTACGCTCCAGCTCGTCGTCCAGCCGGCTGTCGAAGGGATCCACGTTCACCGGCAGGCGGCGCTCACGCCAGAGGTAGTACCAGGTGTCCTCGTAGCCGGTCTGGAGGTACTCGTCGGTCAGGCCGAGCTTGCTCGACAGCCGGGTGATGAAGCGCTTCGCGTCCTCGGCGGTGTAGCCGTGGCGCTCGCGCTCGTCGGCGAACAGCGACGGGTCGTGCCAGCAGGGCTGGCCGTCCTCGCGCCAGAAGATCGACAGCGCCCAGCGCGGCAGCTGCTCGCCCGGATACCACTTGCCCTGGCCGAAGTGCAGGAAGCCGCCGGCGCCGTAGTGGTCGCGCAGGCGCTGCACCAGGTCCTGCGCGTAGACGCGCTTGGTGGGACCGAGGGCGTCGGTGTTCCACTCGGCGCCGTCGCGGTCGTCCACCGAGACGAAGGTGGGCTCGCCGCCCATGGTCAGGCGCACGTCGCCGGCCACGAGATCGCGGTCCACCGCTGCGCCCAGCGCCAGCACCTCGCGCCACTGGTCCTCGGTGTAGGGCTGGGTCACCCGCGGAGACTCCCAGATGCGGGTGATCTCCATCGCATGGCCGAACTGCACCTCGCACTCGTCCACCGCCCCGGTGATCGGCGCCGCGCTGGAGGGCTGCGGCGTGCAGGCCACCGGGATGTGCCCCTCGCCGGCCAGCAGGCCCGAGGTCGGGTCCAGACCGATCCAGCCGGCCCCCGGCAGGTAGACCTCGCACCAGGCGTGCAGGTCGGTGAAGTCCACCTCGGTGCCGCTGGGGCCGTCGAGCGCCTTCACATCGGCCTTCAGCTGGATCAGGTAGCCGGAGACGAAGCGCGCCGCCAGCCCCAGGTGGCGCAGCGCCTCCACCAGCAGCCAGCCGGTGTCGCGGCAGGAACCGCTGGCCTTGGTGAGCGTCTCCTCGGGCGTCTGCACGCCCGGCTCCAGACGGATGGTGTAGGCGATCTCGCGCTGCAGCCGCTGGTTCAGCGCCACCAGGAAGTCGATGGTGCGGACCTCCTCGCGCGGGATGCTGTCCAGGAAGGCCTGCAGCCGTGGCGTGGCCGGTGCGGGCAGCAGGTAGGGCGCCAGCTCCTCCTTCAGGCCCGCCTCGTAGGCGAAGGGGAAGTTCTGCGCGCCCGGCTCCAGGAAGAAGTCGAAGGGGTTGTAGACCGCCATCTCGGCCACCAGGTCGACGGTGACCTTGAACTCGGTGGTGGGCTCCGGAAAGACCAGCCGGGCCAGATAGTTGGAGAAGGGGTCCTGCTGCCAGTTGATGAAGTGCCCCTCGGGCTCGACGCGCAGCGAGTAGCTCAGGATCGGCGTGCGGCAGTGCGGCGCCGGACGCAGGCGCACCACCTGCGGCGACAGGCCGACACGGCGGTCGTACTGGTAATGGGTGACGTGATGAAGCGCAACGTGGATCGACACGGCGGAGCCCTGTTCAGGAGGAATGGCGCGGGGCACCCTGGTCCAGGACCGGGCGCCCCTCGTGAAATGCGGTCGGCCGGCGCGACGCCGGCACGCTGGAAGGGTGACGAGGGTCGACGCGGCTCAGTGCACCGCCACCAGGAAGTCGCGGCTGATGCCCACCCCGAGGTCGGACACCCGGTCCAGGAACTGGGTCAGGTAGGCGTGCAGGCCGGTGGCGAGGATCTCGTCGATGCGACCGTACTCCAGGTCGGCATTGAGCCGGCCGGCGCGGCGCAGGGTCTCGGCCGACTGGTCGTTGGCGACCAGCACGAGGTTGCCGACCACCTCGTGCATGCAGGCGGCCAGCGAGCGCGGCATGTCCGGGCGCAGGATCAGCAGCTCGGCCACCTTCTCCGGCTGGATGACGTTGCGGTAGACCTTGCGGTAGACCTCGAAGCCGGAGACCGAGCGCAGGATCGCCGACCAGTGGTAGAAGTCGTACTCCTGGTCGCGGGCGTCGGCAGCGCCGTAGAAGTCGCTTTCCACGGCATGGAACTTCACGTCCAGCAGCCGGGCGGTGTTGTCGGCGCGCTCGAGGAAGGTGCCGATGCGCACGAAGTGCAGCGCCTCGTCGAGCAGCATGGTGCCCACCTGCACGCCGCGCGAGAGGTGCGAGCGGAACTTGACCCACTCGAACAGGGCGGCCGGGTCACGCTCGAAGCTGTCGCCGCGCAGCATGCGGTTGAACTCCAGCCAGGTCTGGTTGGTGGTCTCCCAGACCTCGGTGGTCAGCGCGCCGCGCACCGCACGGGCGTTCTCGCGCGCCGCGCGCAGGCAGCACAGGATGGACGAGGGATTGCGCTCGTCGCGCACCATGAAGTCCATCACCGCCCGGGCGTCCACCGCGCCGTAGCGGCTGGCGAAGTCCTGCGTCAGCTCGGAGATGGACAGCAGGCCGCGCCAGCCCTGCTCGGCCACGGCGGTGGACTGCGGCAGCAGCGAGGTCTGGTAGTTGACGTCGAGCATGCGCGCGGTGTTCTCGGCGCGCTCCATGTAGCGCGACATCCAGAAGAGGTGATCGGCGGTTCGGGAGAGCATGGGAAGAGATCTTTGGGGTTGGAAGGCGCGCGATGCGGTCAGGATTCGAGCACCCAGGTGTCCTTGGTGCCGCCGCCCTGCGAGGAGTTGACCACCAGCGAACCCTCCTTCAGGGCCACCCGGGTCAGGCCGCCGGGCACCATCTGCACGGTCTTGCCCGACAGCACGAAGGGCCGCAGGTCGATGTGGCGCGGCGCGATGCCCGCCTCCACATAGGTCGGGCAGGTCGACAGGCTGAGCGTGGGCTGCGCAATGTAGTTGCTCGGGTTGGCCAGCAGCTGGGCACGGAAGCGCTCGATCTCGTCCTTCGTGGCCGCCGGGCCGACCAGCATGCCGTAGCCGCCGGCGCCGTGCACTTCCTTGACGACCAGGTCCGCAAGGTGGTCGAGCACGTACTTCAGATCCTCCTCGAGCCGGCACAGGTAGGTCGGCACGTTGTTCAGGATGGGCTTCTCGCCGAGATAGAACTCGATCATCTTCGGCACGTAGGGGTAGATCGACTTGTCGTCGGCCACGCCGGTGCCGATGGCGTTGCACAGCGTCACGTTGCCCTGCCGATAGGCCGACAGCAGTCCCGCGCAGCCCAGCGTGGAGTCCGGACGGAATGCCAGCGGGTCGAGGAAGTCGTCGTCCACCCGCCGGTAGATCACATCCACCCGGCGCGCCCCGCGGGTGGTGCGCATGAACACGAAGCCGTCCTTGACGAACAGGTCCTGGCCTTCGACCAGTTCCACGCCCATCTGCTGGGCCAGGAAGGCGTGCTCGAAGTAGGCCGAGTTGTACATGCCCGGTGTCAGCACCACCACCGTGGGCTCGTTGACCCCGCCGGGGGCGACGCTGCGCAGCGTCTCGAGCAGCAGATCGGGGTAATGCGCCACCGGGGCGATGCGCTGGCTGGCGAACAGGTCCGGGAACAGCCGCATCATCATCTTGCGGTTCTCGAGCATGTAGCTCACGCCGCTGGGCACGCGCAGGTTGTCCTCCAGCACGTAGTAGCTGCCCGAGCCGTCCGGGTTGGCCGCACGCACGATGTCGATGCCGGCGATGTGCGAGTACACCCCGCCGGGCACGTCCACCCCGATCATCTCGGGGCGGAACTGGGCGTTGCGGGTGATCTGGTCGGCCGGCACGACCCCCGCCTTGATGATCTCCTGGCCGTGGTAGACGTCGTGGATGAAGCGGTTCAGCGCTTCCACCCGCTGGCGCAGACCACGCTCCATCTCGCGCCACTCGGCCGCCGGGATCACGCGCGGGATCAGGTCGAAGGGAATCAGGCGCTCGGTGCCCTCGCCCGAGTCCTTGTCGCCGTAGACCGCGAAGGTGATGCCCACGCGGCGGAAGATCATCTCCGACTCGTCGCGCCGGGCGCGCATCACCTCGTCGCTCTGGCCCTGCAGCCAGCGCTGATAGGCCGCATAGTGCGCACGGACCGCTCCGGGGGCGGCGAACATCTCGTCGAACATCGTTTTCATCGGGAGGGCTGGTTGGATGGAGGGTCTTTAGCAATATCGAGGCCATCACCGGGTGCGGAGTCGCCCCAGACCGGCACATGCCAGTAGCGGCGGCGCTCGCCGCGTTCGCAGCGGCCCTGCACGTCGGTGCTGGACCAGCGCCAGGCCCCGCAGAGATCGCTGCGCAGCACCGGCAGCGACAGCCACCGCAGCCGTTCGAGCACCTGCCGGTCGGGATGCCCCCAGCGGTTGCGCCAGCCGGCCTGCGCCACGGCCACGGCCGGCTGCACCGCACGCAGGAAGGCCTCGGTCGAGGAGCTGCGGCTGCCGTGATGGGGCAGCAGCAGCACCCGGGCACGCAGGTCGAGGCGGCCGGCCGAGTGGGCATTCACCAGTTGCTGCTCCTGCGCGGCCTCGATGTCGCCCGGCAGCAGCACCGAGCCGCTGCGGCCCTGCACCCGCAGCACGCAGGACAGGCCGTTCGAGGAGAGCTGGCGGAGTTCGGCACGCCGGTATTCTGCGTCGCCGGGATGCAGGATCTCGAAACGCACGTCGTCCCAAATCCACACCTGCCCCGCCTGACAGCGTTGGTGCACCGCCCGGGTGCGCAGGGGATGCCCGTTTTCGAGCGAACTGAGCAGTCGTCGCGCACCAGGTTGGCGCAGCAGCGACTCGGCGCCGCCGATGTGGTCCCCGTCGCGGTGCGACAGCAGCAGCAGATCCAGCCGCGCCACCCCAAGAGCGCGCAGCAGGGGCTGCAGCACGCGCGAACCGGCATCGGCCTGGGCCGAGAAGCGCGCCCCGCTGTCGTAGAGCAGGCTGTGGTGGCGAGTGCGCAGCAGCACCGCACTGCCCTGGCCGACGTCGGCCGCGATCAGCTCGAACTCCCCGACGGCCGGCCGTACCGGCGCGGGCCACAGCGCCGGCAGCAGCAGGCACAGGCCCGGCAGGCGTACCCCCAGGGGCAGCGGCAGCACCAGCCAGGCGGCCCCCGCCAGTGCCAGCGCCCAGGCCCAGCCGGGCACCGCCGGACTGGCATGGCTGGCCCAGGGCCAGGCGGCCATGGCGGCAAGCCCGATCATCATCTGCTCGACGCCCCAGGCCGCCAGGCTCCACAGCGGTGCCCAGGCCAGCCCCAGCAGGGCCAGCGGCGTGATCAGCAGGGTGACCAGCGGCACGGCCCAGAGGTTGGCCAGCAGGCCCACCAGCGAGACCTGCTGAAAGAACAGCAGCGTCCAGGGAGCCAGGCCGACGCTGGCCACCCACTGGCTGCGCCAGCCCGCCTGCAGCACCGGCCAGACCCGACCGTGCAGCCAGCGTCGCAGGCGCACGGCTCGGTCCGGGTCCGGCCCGAGCGCCGCCGGATCGAACGCCGGTTCGGCCCAGGCGGCCCGGTCGCCGGGCCCGCCGGTGGCCGCCGCCAGCCCCAGGCGGTCCGAGCCCATCAGCAGCGCCACCGCGACGAAGGACAGCCAGAAGCCCGGCTGCAGCCAGGCCCAGGGGTCGAAGAGCAGCACGGCCCAGCCGGCGGCCCACAGCACCAGCGCGCCGGGCCAGCGCACGCCGCGCGTGCGCAGCAGGGTCAGCACGGCCAGCATCAGCACCGTGCGCTGCGCCGGCACGCCCCATCCGGCCAGCAGGGCGTAGAGCAGCGCGGCGGCCAGTCCACCCCAGCGGGCAGCCAGGGGCGTGCTCAGCCGCAGCGCGGCACCGGGCAGACGCCGCCACAGTGCCGCGACCAGCCCGGCGCAGAGCCAGGCGATCAGCGTGACGTGCAGGCCGCTGATGGCCATCAGGTGCGCCACACCGGTGCTGCGGAAGACCTCCCAGTCCGTGCGGTCGATCGCCGCCTGTTCGCCCAGCGCCAGGGCGGCCAGCACACCGGCGGCCGGCCGCTCGCCCACCTCGGCACGCAGCGCGTCGCGCCAGCGCTGGCGCAACCGCTCGAGCGGAGCACGCCCCGAGGGACCGAGCCAGCGCGGCACCGTCTGGCCGCGCCCCGGGCGCACGTAGCCCACCGCACGCAGGTCCTGCTCGAACATCCACAGCTCGTAGTCGAAGCCATGCGGGTTGAGCGAACCATGCGGACGGCGCAGCCGCAGCCGCAGCTCCCAGCGGTCGCCCACCCGCAGGGCACCCGCCCCCGCCGGCCCCGGCAGGTCGGCCGCATCGGGCGGCAGCTCGCCGTACCAGCCCAGCGAGACCTGCCGCGGCAGGTCGCGATCCAGCGCCAGCAGGCGGCCCTGGTGGCGGGCCGATTCGATCTCGAAGCGAAAGCGCAGCCCCTCTTCGCGCTGCAGCGGCAGGCCGACGACCACCCCCACCACGTCCAGGTCCTCGCCCTCCAGCGCCGGGTCCAGCGAGCGCTCCAGCCGCCAGCCGGCACGGATCTCGGTGACGGCCCAGCCCAGCGCACTGCCCAGACACAGCGCCGCGACCAGGCCGGCCGCCCAGGCGCGGTGCGAACCCGGCGCCCCCGCAGCAACGGGCCGCCGCGCCCGGACTGCGGCGACGGCCAGCCCGAGCAACGCCAGAGCTGCCGCGCTCCAGCGCCAGGCAGGCGCGAGCAGTGCCGGCTGCAGGGTCTGCAGCGCTGCGGCGACCATCCATCCCGTGCCGAATGCCACGGGCCACGCGAGGCGGACCATCTGGCAGGCTCTCCCTGAGACGCCCGGGCGGCGTCAGGGCGCAGTGTAGGATTCCCGCATTGCGCCGTGCGGGCCCGGCCCCGCGGTGTGTCCCACCTGCAACGTCCCTGCGACGATCGGAGTCGTCATGAGCATCTCGCAACGCCTGGCCGAACTGGGCATCACCCTGCCGCCGGTGGCCGCGCCCGCGGCCGCCTACCTGCCCTTCGTGCGCAGCGGCAACCTCGTCTTCCTGTCCGGCCACATTGCCAAGCGCGACGGCGCGGTCTGGGTCGGGCAGCTCGGGCGCGACCTGGGGACCGCCGAGGGCCAGCAGGCCGCGCGGGCCGTGGCCATCGACCTGCTCGGCACCCTGCAGGCCGCCGTCGGCGACCTCGAGAAGGTGCAGCGCATCGTCAAAGTGATGAGTCTGGTCAACAGCACCGCGGACTTCACCGAGCAGCACCTGGTGACCAACGGTGCCTCGCAGCTGCTGGTGGAGGTGTTCGGTGCGCAGCGCGGCGCCCACGCGCGCAGCGCCTTCGGCGTGGCCCAGATCCCGCTGGGCGCCTGCGTCGAGATCGAACTGATCGCCGAGGTGGCATGACCTTGCCACGCCTGTCCGCCCTGGCCACGCCGCGCCTGCTGTGGGCGGCCGTCACGCTGGCCTGCTTCGGCTCGGTCGCCCTGGCCCTGCTGGCGCAGCACCGCTTCGGCATGGAGCCCTGCCCCTGGTGCGTGCTGCAGCGCGTGCTGTTCCTGGCCATCGGCGGGGTCGGCCTGATCGGTCTGCTGCTGCCGCGCCAGCGCCTCGCGCAGGGGCTGCTCGGTCTGCTGGGGCTGGGCTTCGCGCTGGCCGGGTCGGCTGCGGCGCTCTACCAGAACCAGGTGGCCGCCAAGACCGACTCCTGCGCACTCACGCTGGCCGACCGCATCATCTCGTCGCTGGGACTGGACCGCTGGCAGCCCGAGGTCTTCGAGGTGCGCGCCTCCTGCGCCGAGGCCGCGGTCTCGCTGCTGGGCGTGCCTTTCGAGATCTGGAGCCTGCTGCTCTACCTGGTGCTCGGCACGGTCAGCGTGTGGCTGGCGCTGGGGCGGGCCCGGCCGCCGGCGCACTGAAGCGCCCGCAGCGCGGCACGCGCCTGGCACAAGACAAAAGCCCCGGCCTTGCGGTCCGGGGCTTTTTTCGTCAGGGTCCGGCGGTCGCGGCGGCAGCCTCGGCCGCCGCCGGGTCGCAGCCGATCAGGCGTAGTTGGCTTCGGCGAACGACCAGTTGGCCAGCTGGTCGAGCACGGTCTCGACGAACTTCTGGCGCAGGTTGCGGTAGTCGATGTAGTAGGCGTGCTCCCACACGTCGACGGTGAACAGGGCCTTGTCGGCGGTGGTCAGCGGGGTGCCGGCCGCGCCCATGTTGACGATGTCCACCGAGCCGTCGGCCTTCTTGACCAGCCAGGTCCAGCCCGAGCCGAAGTTGCCCACCGCGCTCTTGACGAAGGCCTCGCGGAAGGCCGCGAAGCTGCCCCACTTGGCGTCGATGGCCGCTGCCAGCGCGCCGGTCGGGGCACCGCCGCCGTTGGGCTTCAGGCAGTTCCAGAAGAAGGTGTGGTTCCACACCTGGGCGGCGTTGTTGTAGATGCCGCCGCTGGCGCTCTTGACGATCTCTTCCAGGCTCTTGCCGGCGAACTCGGTGCCGGGCACCAGGTTGTTCAGGTTGGTGACGTAGGCCTGGTGGTGCTTGGCGTAGTGGTACTCGAAGGTCTCCTTCGACATGTGGGGCGCCAGCGCATCGGTGGCAAACGGCAGGGCAGGCAGTTCGAACGACATGGTCGGGTTCCTTCGTGGGGATCGGAGCTGCAGGGCAGCGGGAGGAGGCGGAAAACAGCAGCGCGCGATTGTAGGGAGAGCCGTCCGACCGTGCTGGGCGACGCCCAAGCCTGCACCGGCCGGGGCAGCCGCCCGACGCTGCTCAGCGATCCGGCTGCACGCCCTGCACCGTGACGTTCAGGGCACCGTCGTGCAGGCGGGCCTGCAGGCTCATGCCCGGCACGGCCTGCTGCACCGAGCTCAGCGTGCGCCCCGCCTCGTCGTTCAGCCAGGCGTAGCCGCGCGCCAGCACCTGCTGTGGATCGAGCGCCTGCAGGCGCGCGGACAGCAGCGCGAGCTGCTGCGCCTGGCGGCTGCGCTGCGCCAGACCGGCGCCTCGCAGCCGCAGGGCCAGGCGCTGCAGCCTCTCCTGGCGCTCGCGCAGCCCCCGCAGCTGCGCCTGCTCGAGTCGCTGCGCCAGCAGCAGCAGCCGCTGGCGCTGGCGCTGCAGCGCGTCGGCCGGCCGCGCCAGACGCAGCTGCACATGGTCGAGGCGCTGGGCCTCGCGGTCGAGCCGGCGCCGCAGCCGCTGGCGCATCGCCTCGGCCTGCTGCGCCAGTGCAGCCAGGCAGACATCGCGCCGCGGCGCGGCCAGCTCGGCGGCTGCCGTCGGGGTGGGCGCGCGCAGGTCGGCAGCGAAGTCGGCCAGCGTCACATCGGTCTCGTGGCCCACGCCGCAGATGACCGGCAGGCCGGAGCGCGCCACCGCCCGCACCACCTGCTCGTCGTTGAAGGCCCAGAGGTCCTCCAGCGAGCCGCCGCCGCGGCAGACGATCAGCAGATCCACCTCGGCCCGGCGGTTCGCGGTGGCGATCGCGGCGACCAGCGCCGCCGGCGCCTCGGCACCCTGCACCGCGGCCGGGTAGACGATCAGCTCGACCTGCGGCGCCCGGCGAGCCAGCGCGCTGGCCACGTCGCGCAGGGCGGCCGCGGCCCGTGAGGTGACCACGCCGATGCGCCGCGGGTACGCCGGCAGCGGTCGCTTGCGCGCCGCGTCGAACAGCCCTTCGGCTTCCAGACGGGCCTTGAGCCGCAGGAACTGCTCCATCAGCGTGCCCGCCCCGGCGCGCCGCATGCCCTCGGCCACGAGCTGCAGCTCGCCGCGCGGCTCGTACAGCGCCAGCCGGCCGCGGATCTCCACCGCCATCCCGTCGGCAGGCGGGAAGTCGAGCAGGGCCGCCGCGCGCCGGAACATCGCCCCGCGCAGTGCTGCCGAGCCATCCGGGGCCTTGAGCGTGAAGTAGCAGTGCCCGCTGGCGGCCCGGGTGAACCCGGACAGTTCCCCGCGCACCTGCACCGCACCGAAGCCGGCCTGCAGGTGCTCGCCGATGGCCTGCACCAGCGTGGCCACCTCCCACACCGGCGGCAGCGCGCGGCCGTATTGCGGGGCCTCAGACACCCGGCGCTCCGGCGGCGCGGCGCGATTCATCCACAGTCTGCGCGGTCTGTGCAATCACGCACAGATCGCCCCGCAAAGCCGCATGCCGCCGTGCAAGTACTTGATTTGATTGCATTTTTTTGATGACAAATCGTGACCGAAGCCGGGAAACCGCGCGCCGGGCCGCGCCAATGCTCGCTTTGCACCGGCTTGCCCACAAAGTTATCCACAACCTGCGCACTACGGTGTGCCGTGGCCTGGCCGAGCCGGCAGCCGCGCGGCGAGCCGCTGCGCGGGCAGCGCAGATCCACGCGTGCCGGCCGTGGCGGCGGTGGGAGAGGCCATAATCCGCGCCGTCGAACCGCACCCCCGCGCTGCCGCGGGGTGTCGCGGGCACTTGCTGCGCACCGCTCGCCACGGGGGACCCCCTTGCTTTCGATCATACAAGCCGCCGGCTGGCCGATCTGGCCGCTGATCCTGTGTTCCATCGCCGTGCTGACCCTGGTCGTCGAGCGCATCCTCAGCCTGCGCCCCCGCAAGGTCGCACCGCCCACCCTGCTCGGCGAGGTGGTGCAGCTGACCCGGCACGGGCTGCCCAGCGCGGAGGTGATCGGCAAGCTCGAAGCCAACTCGGTGCTCGGCGCGGTGCTGGCCGCCGGCGTGCGCACCTGCGCCCAGGACCCGCGCGCCGACGAGTCGACGCTGCGCCACGCCTTCGAGGCCGCCGGCCGTGCCGCCGCGCACCGCCTGGAGCGCTACCTGAACACCCTGGGCACGCTGGCCTCGGCCGCCCCGCTGCTGGGCCTGCTGGGCACCGTGGTGGGCATGATCGAGATCTTCGGCGCGCAGGCGCCCGGCCAGACCAACCCCGAGCAGCTCGCGCACGGCATCTCGGTGGCGCTGTACAACACCGCCTTCGGCCTGATCATCGCGATCCCGGCGCTGATGTTCTACCGCTACTTCCGCGGCCAGGTCGACGCCTACGTCATCGAGCTCGAACAGGCCGCCGAGACCCTGCTGCCGCAGCTGCTGCGCATGAGCGCGACCCCGCGCCGCTGAGCGCTCACGCTCGCACCGGAGGCCCACTGCCATGGCGATGAAGTTCCACCACCGCCGCGCCGAGGAACCGGAGATCAACCTGATCCCCTTCATCGACGTGCTGCTGGTCGTGCTCATCTTCCTGATGCTGACCACGACCTACTCGAAGTTCAACGAGCTGAAGGTGACGCTGCCGGTGGCCGACTCGCGCAAGCTCGAGACGCTGCCGCGCGAGATCGTCGTCGCGGTGTCGGCCGACGGGCGCTACAGCGTCGATCGCCAGGCGGTCGAGGGGGTGTCGGTGGAGGTGCTGATGCAGGCCCTGCAGACTGCCGCCCAGGGGGATGCGAACCGCCCGATCGTCATCTCCGCGGATGCGATGGCCGCGCACCAGAGCGTGATCAACGTGATGGACGCAGCCCGGCGGGTTGGACTGGTGCAGCTGACCTTCGCCACCCAGAGCAGCCGCGCGGCCGGGCGCTGACGCCGGCTGTGAAGGCCACCGCCCGCGCGCCCGATGCGACGCCTCCCGGCGGCGCCGGCTGGGTCACCCGACTCGAGACCGCCTGGGCGCGTGACGATGCGCTGGCGCAGCTGCTGCGCCCGCTCGGCGCGCTGCACGCCGGGCTGGTCGCGCTGCGCCGCGGCCTGTACCGCGCCGGACTGCTGCGCAGCGAACGGCTGGACGTGCCGGTGATCGTGATCGGCAACCGGGTGGCCGGCGGTGCGGGCAAGACGCCGACCACGCTGGCGCTGGTGCAGGCGCTGGCACAGGCCGGCTGGCAGCCCGGCATCGTCTCGCGGGGCCACGGCGGCAGCGCGCGCCAGCCCCAGGCCGTGCAGGCCGACAGCCCGGCCGCGCAGGTGGGCGACGAGCCGCTGCTGCTGCAGCGCCGCAGCGGCCGGCCGCTGTGGATCGGCCGCGACCGCGTGGCCGCCGCCCGCGCCCTGCGGCAGGCCCACCCGCAGGTCGATGTCATCGTCTGCGACGACGGCCTGCAGCACCTGCGCCTGGCACGCGACCTGGCGGTGATCGTCTTCGACGAGCGCGGCGCCGGCAACGGCCGCCTGCTGCCGGCCGGCCCGCTGCGCGAACCCATCGACGCGGACTGCGGCGCCGAACGCCACTGGGTGCTGTACAACTGCGCCCAGCCCAGCACGCCGCTGGCCGGCCACTGCGCCCAGCGCCGGCTGGGCGGGCTGCTGCCGCTGGCGCAGTGGTGGCGCGGCGAGCCGGGCGGCGAGTCGCTGCCCGCCGCGCTGCGCCGCGCTCCGCGCATCGTCGCCAGTGCCGGCCTGGGCCAGCCGCAGCGCTTCTTCGACAGCCTGCGCGCCCTCGGGCTGGCCATCGAGCCCCTGCCCCTGCCGGACCACCACGACTACGCCACCCTGCCCTGGCCGGACGAGCCGCTGGACGTGATCGTCACCGAGAAGGACGCCGTCAAGCTGCCCGCCGAGCGGCTGGCGCGCGAGCGGCCGGCACTGCGCCTGTGGGTCGCGCCCCTCGAACTCGAGCTGCCGGCCCGGCTGCGCGACGAACTCATCGCCGCACTGGCCGATCGCCGGCGCCGAAACCTCCCCGCCACGGGGTAGCATGCGCACATGGATACCCGCCTGATGGAACTGCTGGTCTGCCCGCTGTGCAAGGGCCCGCTGACCCACGACCACGCCACGCACGAACTGGTCTGCGCCGCCGACCGCCTGGCCTTCCCGATCCGCGACGGCATCGCCGTGATGCTCGAGGGCGAGGCCCGCCCGGTCGACCCCGACGCCGAACCGGCGCCCGTCACGCTGCCGGGATCGTCACCGCAGGCCTGACGACCTCCCTGAACCTCCCCCTGCGACCGCGGGTCGGGCACGGGTCGTCCGGGCGCACGCGCGCTTCGCAGGCCGAACGAAGGACCCCCTCATGAGCTTCACCGTCCTGATCCCCGCCCGCCTGGCCTCCACCCGCCTGCCGCGCAAGCCGCTGGCCGACATCGGGGGCGCGCCGATGGTGGTGCGCGTGGCGCAGCGCGCGCTGCTCAGCGGCGCCGGCGCGGTGGTCGTGGCCACCGACAGCGAGGAGATTGCCGACGCCTGCGTGCCGCACGGCATCCGCGCCCTGCTCACCCGTGCCGACCACCCCACCGGCAGCGACCGCCTGGCCGAGGCCTGCGAGCAGCTCGGCCTGCAGGGGCGCGACATCGTCGTCAACGTGCAGGGCGACGAGCCGCTCATCGACCCCGGCCTGATCCGCGCCTGCGCCCAGCTGATCGCCCTGCGCACCGACTGCGTGATGAGCACCGCCGCCCACGCGATCGACAGCGTCGAGGAGTACACCAACCCCAACGTGGTCAAGGTGGTCACCGACGCCGCCGGCCGTGCGCTGTACTTCTCGCGCGCGCCGCTGCCCTGGTGGCGCGACGCGCCGCGGCAGCCCGGCGCGGCCGGACTGCTCGAGGGCGTGGGCGCGCTCGCACAGCCGCTGCCGCTGCGCCACATCGGCATCTACGGCTACAGCGCGGCCTACCTGCGCCAGTTCCCGCGCCTGCCGGTCAGCCCGCTCGAGCAGGTCGAGTCGCTCGAGCAGCTGCGCGTGCTCTGGCACGGCGAGCGCATCGCGGTGCACCTGGCCGCCGAGCGCCCGGGGCCCGGTGTCGACACGCCGGAGGATCTCGAGCGCGTGCGCCAGCTCTGGGGCTGACGCCTGCGGGCCACAGCCGGCCCGGCTGTCAGGCTTCACTCAGGGGCCCCCGGTATCGTCGTGATAACTTCCGCTGTTTCGAGAGCGGCCCGCTCTGCCGCTGCAGTCCTACCGACAAGTTGATACCGAGGAGATCCATGAGACTGATCCTGTTGGGCGCACCCGGCGCCGGCAAAGGCACCCAGGCAGCCTTCATCTGCAAGAAGTTCGGCATTCCGCAGATCTCCACCGGCGACATGCTGCGCGCGGCCGTCAAGGCAGGCACCCCGCTGGGCATCGAAGCGAAGAAGGTGATGGACGCCGGCGGCCTGGTCAGCGACGACATCATCATCGGCCTGGTCAAGGAACGCATCACCCAGGCCGACTGCGCCAACGGCTTCCTGTTCGACGGCTTCCCCCGCACCATCCCGCAGGCCGACGCGATGAAGGCCGCCGGCGTCAAGCTGGACTACGTGCTGGAGATCGACGTGCCCGACGCCGCGATCATCGAGCGCATGAGCGGGCGGCGCGTGCATGTGGCCTCGGGCCGCACCTATCACGTCGTGTTCAACCCGCCCAAGGTCGCCGGCAAGGACGACGAGACCGGCGAGGACCTGATCCAGCGCGCCGACGACACCGAAGAGACCGTGCGCAAGCGCCTGGAGGTCTACCACAGCCAGACCCGCCCGCTGGTCGACTACTACTCGGCCTGGGCCGCCACGGGCGACGCCGCCGCACCGAAGTACCGCGCGATCAGCGGCACCGGCTCGGTCGACGAGATCACCTCGCGCGCGCTGGCCGCACTGGCCTGATCGAGGGCATCGCCCTTCCAGCCCGAAGGCCGCCGTGTGCGGCCTTTGTTTCGTGTCATGATTGACGTTTACGTCAACGTCAACCACCTCTTTCCACTGCAGGAGACTCCCATGGACATCGCAGGCAAGGTTTTCATCGTCACCGGTTCGGCCTCGGGCCTCGGTGAAGGCGCGGCGCGCATGCTGGCGCGCGAGGGCGCGAAGGTCGTCGTCGCCGACCTGCAGGAAGAGCGTGGCCGCCAGGTGGCCGCGGAGATCGGCGGCGCCTTCGTGCGCTGCGACGTCTCCAGCGAGGAGGACGGCCGCGCCGTGGTCGCCCAGGCCACCTCGATGGGCAAACTGATGGGCCTGGTGAACTGCGCCGGCATCGCCCCGGCCGCCAAGACGGTGGGCAAGGACGGCGCGCATGCGCTGGGCCTGTTCACCAAGACGATCACCGTCAACCTGATCGGCACCTTCAACATGATCCGCCTGGCCGCCGAGGCCATGTGCAAGAACGAGCCCGAGTCCACCGGCGAGCGCGGCGTGCTGATCAACACCGCCAGCGTGGCAGCCTACGACGGCCAGATCGGCCAGGCCGCCTATTCCGCCTCCAAGGGCGGCGTGGTGGGCATGACGCTGCCGATCGCGCGCGACCTGGCGCGCAACGGCATCCGCTGCATGACCATCGCCCCGGGCATCTTCGGCACGCCCATGCTCTTCGGCATGCCCAAGGAGGTGCAGGACGCCCTGGCCGCCGGCGTGCCCTTCCCCAGCCGCCTGGGCACACCGGAGGACTACGCCAAGCTGGTCAAGCAGATCGTCGAGAACGACATGCTCAACGGCGAGGTGATCCGCCTGGACGGCGCCATTCGCCTGGCACCGCGCTGATCCGCCCCGCCCCCGGCCCCGGCCCGCTCCGATCGGGGCGGCCTGCGTAAGATGCGGCGCTCCACCCCACCGGGAGTGCCGCCGATGCATCCGAGCCCGTCGTTCCCCGCGCCCGCCGCGCCGCCTGCCGCCAGCGGCGGCCGTCACGCCCCAGGTCACGCCCCCCGCCGCGCCGGCCTGGCCGCCCTGCTGGCCCTGTGGCTGGCCGCCTGCGGCAGCCCGCCGGCGCCGCCCGCCACCGCCCCGCTGCAGCCTGAGGCCGCCACCGGCAGCCAGGCCAAGTCCGGCTGGTTCACCCGCACCCGGGCGGTGGCCGCCGCGCACCCGCTGGCCGCGCAAGCCGGCGATGCGATGCTGCGCGCCGGCGGCTCGGCGGTGGACGCGGCCATCGCCGCCCAGATGGTGCTGACCCTGGTCGAGCCGCAGTCCAGCGGCATCGGCGGCGGCGCCTTCCTGCTCACCTGGGACGGACAGCGTGTGCAGGCCTGGGACGGGCGCGAAACCGCCCCGGCTGCGGCCGACGCGCGCCTCTTCCTGACGCCCGAGGGCAAGCCGATGGGCTTTCACGAGGCCGCCGTGGGCGGGCGCGCGGTCGGCGTGCCGGGCCTGCTGCGCATGCTGGCGCAGGCCCATGCCCAGCACGGCCGGCTGCCCTGGGCGCGCCTGTTCGAACCGGCGATCCAGCTGGCCGAGGCCGGCTTTCCGGTCGGCCCGCGGCTGCACGGCCTGCTCGCGCAGGAGCCGCACCTGCGCCGGGACGCCGCCGCGGCGCGCCACTTCTACCAGGACGACGGCCAGCCGCTGCCGGTGGGCACGCTGCTGCGCAACCCGGCCCTGGCCGCGGTGCTGCGCCAGCTGGCCCAGGACGGTGCCGAGGCCTTCTACCGCGGCCCGATCGCCGCCAGCATCGTCGCCAAGGTGCGCCAGCACCCCACCAACCCGGGCCGGCTGAGCGAGCGTGACCTGGCCGACTACCGGCCGCGCCAGCGCGAGGCGCTGTGCAGCGAATGGCGCAGCTGGCGGCTCTGCGGCTTTCCGCCGCCCTCCTCCGGCCACCTGGCGCTGGCGCAGATCCTGGGCATCGCCGACGCCGCGGCCGGCCCGACCACCGCGGCGGGCGCAGCGATCCCGGGCCAGCGCCTGCCCAGCGGCGAGCGCGACGCCGACTTCCTGCACCGCTGGGGCGAGGCCTCGCGCCTGGCTTTCGCCGACCGGGCCCGCTATGTGGCCGACCCCGACTTCGTCGCCGCCCCCGGCCATGGCTGGACCAGCCTGCTGGAGCCGGGCTACCTGCGCGAGCGGGCCGAGCGCATCGGCGCGCAGGCGGCCCCGAAGGTGGAAGCGGGCACGCCCCCGGGCCGGCGCCTGTCCTGGGCAGCGCAGACCGAGGACTTCGAGCGCGGCACCTCGCACCTGTCCATCGTCGATGCCCAGGGGCTGGCCGTGTCGATGACCACCACCCTCGAGGACCAGTTCGGTGCGCGCCTGCTGGTGGACGGCGGCACCGGCCTGCCCGGCGGTTTCCTGCTCAACAACCAGCTGACCGACTTCGCCTTCGTGCCCGCCGACGCGACCGGCCAGCCGGTGGCCAACCGGGTCGAGCCGGGCAAGCGCCCGCGCTCGAGCATGAGCCCGACGCTGGTCTTCGAGCGCGACAGCGGCCGCCTCGCGATGGTGGCCGGCTCGCCGGGCGGCGCGATGATCATCCACTACACCGCCAAGACGCTGCTGGGCAGCCTGGCCTGGGGGCTGGACGCGCAGCGGGCCGCCGAGCTGCCCAACTTCGGCAGCACCGGCGGGCCGCTGCAGCTCGAGCAGGGACGCTTCGACCCTGCGACGCTGGAGGCGCTGAAGGCGCGCGGTCACACCCTGCGCGAGACCGCGTTGACCAGCGGCATCCACGCGCTGCAGCGCCGCGGCGAGGGCTGGTCCGGCGGCGCCGATCCCCGCCGCGAGGGCATCGTGGTGGGCGACTGAAGGCTGCTTGCGGCGCGCCGGCTAGACTCCCGCGGTGATCCCAGCCGGCTTTCTCCAGGACCTGCTTGCCCGCGCCGACATCGTCGACGTGGTCGGCCGGGTCGTGCCGCTGAAGAAGGCCGGCATCAACTACAAGGGCCTGTGCCCCTTCCACGGCGAGAAGTCGCCCAGCTTCGTCGTCAGCCCCAGCCGGCAGACCTACCACTGCTTCGGCTGCGGCGCGCACGGCAACGCGGTGGGCTTCCTGATGGAGCAGGGCGGGCTGGGCTTCGTCGAGGCGGTCAAGGAACTGGCCGGCGAGATGGGCGTCGCGGTGCCCGAGGACGAGCGCAGCCCGGCCGAACGCGAGCGTGCCGCCCGCGAGCGCGAGCGCCAGCTCACCCTCACCGAGGTGCTCGCCAAGGCCAGCCGCCACTACCGCCAGCAGCTCAAGGCCAGCCCGCGCGCGATCGACTACCTCAAGCGCCGCGGCCTGAGCGGCGAGATCGCGGCGCGCTTCGGCCTGGGCTACGCCCCCGCCGGCCAGCACGCGCTGGCCAGCTGCTTCGCGCAGTACGACGACCCGCTGCTGGTCGACGCCGGGCTGGTGATCCACCGCCAGGAAGAAGGCGAGGCCGAACGCCGCTACGACCGCTTCCGCGACCGCGTGATGTTCCCCATCCGCAACCCCAAGGGCGAGGTGATCGGCTTCGGCGGGCGCATCCTCGACCAGGGCGAACCGAAGTACCTGAACTCGCCCGAGACGCCGGTCTTCGTCAAGGGCCGCGAGCTCTACGGCCTGTACGAGGCGCGCAGCGGCATCCGCGAACGCGGCCATGCCCTCGTCACCGAGGGCTACATGGACGTGGTGGCGCTGGCGCAGCTGGGCTTTCCCAACGCGGTGGCCACGCTGGGCACGGCCTGCACCGCCGACCATGTGGCCAAGCTGCTGCGCTTCACCGAGCAAGTGGTGTTCGCCTTCGACGGCGACGCCGCCGGCCGGCGCGCCGCCACCCGGGCGCTGGAAGCGGTGCTGCCGCACGCCACCGACACGCGCAGCTTCCGCTTCCTCTTCCTGCCGCCCGAGCACGATCCGGACAGCTTCGTGCGCGAACGCGGCCAGGCCGCCTTCGAACGCTGCATCGCCGAGGCCCTGCCGCTGTCGCGTCAGCTGCTGGCCGTCGCCGGCGAAGGCTGCGACCTGGCCACGCCCGAAGGGCGCGCGCGCATGCTGGCGCAGGCCCGCCCGCTGATGGAACAGCTGCCCGACGGGCTGCTGCGCGAACAGCTGCTGGCCGAGCTGGCCCGCGAGGGCGGGCTGAGCCTGGAAGCCCTGCGCGCCCACTGGCAGGCCACCCCCCGTCGCAGCGGGCGCGGCGGCCCGACAGCGGCCCCGGCACCCGCGCGCGGCGCCGCAGCGGCCGGCTGGAGCGGCGAGGCCCCGCCGGACTGGGGCAGCAGCGCCGGCGATCCAGGCTGGAACGGGCAGGACGAGGCCCCCTACCCGGCCTACCCCCCGCAGGGCGGCGCTGAGCGCGATGGCCGCAGTGGCCGCTGGCAGGATCGCCCGCGCCGCGAGGGCTGGCGCGACCGCCCGCGCGACGGCCGCAGCGGCGCCTGGCCCCGCCGGGACCGCTGGACGGATCCGCCGGTGCTGCGTCCGCCGCCGCGCACCGCCACCCTGCTCGACCGCGCCGCCTGGCTGCTGGTGCACGATGCCGAGCTCTGGCTGAACCTGCCGGCAGACCTGCACGAGGTGCTGGGCCAGCAGCCGGCGCCCTACAGCGGCTTCTTTGCCGCGATCGAGCGCCTGGTGCACGACCAGGGGCCGCTGCCGATGGCCACGCTGCTGGACGACCTGACACGCGGCCTCGACCCGTCGGCCGAAGCCGACAGCGGCCTGGCCCGGCTGGTGGAACGGCTGCGGCAGTTCCACGAACCGGGCGTCGAGGCCAGCGCCGCCGACGAGCTGCACGCGGTGCTGCGGCGGCTGCACCTGCAGGCGGTGGACGACGAGATCGCGCTGCTGCTGGAGTCGGGCGAACTCTCGCCGGCCGCGGCCCAGCGCCGCAACGAGCTGATTGCCCTGCGCGCCCGACTGAAGATGGGCGAGTCCTCCCGCTGATCCAACCGTGCGCGCAGTGACGATGCGCCCCGGCGCCGAACCCCCACGCCGGCAGCTTCCGCGGACACGGGTATAATCCGCGGTTTGCTCCGACGCGGCAAGAGTGACAGCAGCGACTGCCGGCCCCGGCCACCCGCGACACGGGTTCCACTGGATCAGGCCCCCCATTCCGCCAGCGCTGCACGCCAGCATGTTCACGCCAGCTTGCCCGCCCGGGAACCCGCCCCCTCGACGGCTGCCACCCGCAGCCGTCGGGCTGCGCATGATCGCACGCCGTTTCGCGTGTGCGACCAGGCGCGCCCCGGGTGCGGCGCACCGGCCCTGAGCTCCCCATCATGTTCCGCTGCCGAGGATCCGCATGACCGCGAAGAAGAGCGCCCCCCAGAATCCCGACCTGACCGAGTCCCCCATCGCCGGGACGGCCGGGGCCGCCGCGCCCGCCAAGACGACCAAGGTCCGGGTGGCCAAGGCCCCCGCGGCCGCGAAGCCGGCCGAAGAAGAGGGTGGCGCCAAGCGGGGCCGCAAGCCCAAGGCGACCGCCGAGGCCAAGAAGCCCGAAGCCAAGAGCAAGCCGCCGGGTGACGAGGCCGAGGAGGACTTCGCCGACGACCTGGAGGCCGAACTGGAGGGAGAGGCCGACGTCGAGGTCGAAGCCGAAGCGGATGCCTCGGTCGAGGAAGCCAGCGGCGAGGACAAGCCCAAGGCCAAGCCGCTGCGCATGAAGGTCAGCCGCGCCAAGGAGCGCGCGCTGATGCGCGAGTTCGGCCTGGACGAGACCACCCTGACCGAAGAGGAAGTCAACAAGCGCCGCTCGGAGCTGAAGACCCTCATCAAGATGGGCAAGACGCGTGGCTACCTCACGCACCAGGAGATCAACGACCACCTGCCCGAGAAGCTGGTCGAGGCCGAGATCCTGGAGGCCATCGTCTCGATGCTCAACGACATGGGCATCGCGGTGTACGAGCAGGCCCCCGACGCCGCCACGCTGCTGATCGCCGGCGGCAACACCACCACCGCCACCGAGGAAGAGGCCGAGGAGGAGGCCGAGGCCGCCCTGTCGACGGTGGACTCCGAGTTCGGCCGCACCACCGACCCGGTGCGCATGTACATGCGCGAGATGGGCACGGTCGAGCTGCTCACCCGCGAGGGCGAGATCGAGATCGCCAAGCGCATCGAAGGCGGCCTGCAGGCCATGATGCTGGCCATCTCCGCCTCGCCGATGACGATCGCCGAGATCCTGGACATGGCCGAGCGCATCCGCGCCGGCGCCGACCAGATCTCCGCGGTGGTGGACGGCTTCGTCTCCGACGAGGAGGCCGACGACTACGTCGCCGAGGAGGACTTCGACGAGTTCGACGAAGGCGACGACGACGACGGCGCCGGCGGCTCCAAGGCCCTGACCAAGAAGCTCGAGGAGCTGAAGAACCACGCGCTGGTCAAGTTCGACGCCCTGCGCGCCGACTTCGACAAGATGAAGAAGGCGCTGGAGGCCGACGGCTACAAGTCCGCCGGCTACAACAGCGCCCAGAAGGCCATCAGCAGCCAGCTGATGACCATCCGCTTCACCGTCAAGACCATCGAGAAGCTCTGCGACCTGCTGCGCTCGCAGGTCGACGACGTGCGCCGCTACGAGCGCGAGCTGCGCAAGATCGTGGTGGACCGCTGCGGCATGCCGCAGGAGCACTTCATCAAGGTCTTCCCGCCCAACATGCTGAACCTGGGCTGGGCCGAGGGCGAGATCGCTGCCGGCAAGCCCTACAGCGCGGTGCTGGGCCGCAACCTGCCGGCGGTGCAGGAACTGCAGCAGAAGCTCATCGACCTGCAGAAGAAGGCCGTCGTCCCGATCGAGGACCTCAAGGAGATCAACCGCCGCATGAACGAGGGCGAGGCCACCTCGCGCGAAGCCAAGCGGGAGATGATCGAGGCCAACCTGCGCCTGGTGATCTCGATCGCCAAGAAGTACACCAACCGCGGCCTGCAGTTCCTCGACCTGATCCAGGAAGGCAACATCGGCCTGATGAAGGCGGTGGACAAGTTCGAATACCGTCGCGGCTACAAGTTCTCGACCTATGCGACCTGGTGGATCCGCCAGGCCATCACGCGCTCCATCGCCGATCAGGCCCGCACCATCCGCATCCCGGTGCACATGATCGAGACGATCAACAAGATGAACCGCATCTCGCGCCAGCACCTGCAGGAGTTCGGCTACGAGCCGGATGCGCCCTCGCTGGCCGAGAAGATGGAGATGCCCGAGGACAAGATCCGCAAGATCATGAAGATCGCCAAGGAGCCGATCTCCATGGAAACGCCGATCGGCGACGACGACGACAGCCACCTGGGCGACTTCATCGAGGACACCAACAACGTGGCCCCGGTGGAAGCGGCCATGCACGCCGGCCTGCGCGACGTGGTGCGCGACATCCTCGACAGCCTGACCCCGCGCGAAGCCAAGGTGCTGCGCATGCGCTTCGGCATCGAGATGTCCACCGACCACACGCTGGAAGAGGTGGGCAAGCAGTTCGACGTGACCCGCGAGCGCATCCGCCAGATCGAGGCCAAGGCCATCCGCAAGCTCAAGCACCCCAGCCGCTCGGACAAGCTGCGCACGTATCTGGACAACCTGTAATCAGGTTGGCCGGATGCGTGGCCCGCGCCAGCGGGCTGCCACGCAGCTTGCGGCGCAGCCACAAGCTCAGGACCTATCTGGACAATCTCTGATCCACTCTTCCGATTCGGGTCCTCCCCCTGATCGAACCCCCTGAAACGAGGCCCGGCAACACCGGGCCTCGTTGTTTTGTGGATTCCGGCTGTGGACTGTGTCACGTTGCTGCACGGTAAAATGGCCCCATGCCGCAGACCGTTACCTGCACCGTCCTTTTTGCCGATCTGCGGGGCAGCACATCGCTTTACGAGAGCCTCGGCAATGCCGAGGCCGCCTCCGTCGTCACACACAGCGTGGCCGTCGTGGGGCGCATCGTCGAGGGCCACGGCGGGCGGGTCATCAAGACCCTGGGCGATGGCCTGATGGCCGTGTTTGTCGATCCGATGCCGGCCGTGCGCGCTGCCGAGGAGGTGCACGAGTCGCTCGAGCGCATGATGGGCGCCGCCCGTTCCTCGCGCCGACCGGTGCTGCGCGTGCAGATCGCCGCCGCGCACGGCGAGGTGATCGAGGTGGCCGGCGACTGCTTCGGCGATGCGGTGAACGTCGCTGCCCGCCTGCTCGACCATTGCGGCGACAACGAGACCCTGGTGACGGCACAGACCCGCGCCCCGCTGCCGCCGGAAATGCGCGAGCGCTTCCGCCGCCTCGAGCGCCTGCACCTGCGTGGCCGCCTCGAGCCGGTGGAGGCCTGGCGCCTCGAGCCCCGGCGCAGCGCAGACGCCATGTCGACCCTGTTCGGCGACACCGGCCCGGCCGCCGTGCCCGAGGGCATCCGCCTGTCCTGCGACGGCGTCTCGCGCATCCACACGGTGCGCAGCCTGCCGGTGATCCTGGGGCGCAGCCACGACGCCACCTACTGCCTGGACGACAACCGCGTCTCGCGCCAGCATGCCCGCATCGAATGGCACGGCGGCACCTTCCAGCTCACCGACATGAGCGCCAACGGCACCTACGTGCGCTTCGGCCGCCAGTCCGAGGTCATCACGCTGCGCCGCGGCGCCTGCACCCTGCACGGCCGCGGCATGATCTGCCTGGGCGTCAACCCCGCCGTCCTGAATGCGCCGACGGTGAGCTTCGAGATCCTGCGCTTCGAGGATACCGACCCGCAGCCGCTGCTGTAGGACCGCCCGACGCGCCCCGTCGTCGGCGCCCTCTGCCGGGCCCGTCCGTCATCCCGTCCTTCCCTGCCTCACGGAACCTGCCATGACCACTCTGGGCACGCCCCTGTCCCCGAACGCCACCCGCGTGATGCTGCTGGGCAGCGGCGAACTCGGCAAGGAGGTGCTGATCGCGCTGCAGCGCCTGGGCGTCGAGACGATCGCGGTGGACCGCTACGACCACGCGCCCGGCCAGCAGGTGGCCCACCAGGCCCACACCATCGCGATGAGCGACCCGGCGGCGCTGGAAGCGCTGATCCGCGCCGAGCGCCCCGCGCTGGTGGTGCCCGAGATCGAGGCCATCGCCACCCCGGTGCTGCAGGCCCTCGAGGCCGAAGGCCTGGTGCGTGTCGTCCCCACCGCCCGCGCCGCGCGCCTGACGATGGACCGCGAGGGCATTCGCCGCCTGGCCGCCGAGACGCTGGGCCTGCCCACCAGCCCCTACCGCTTCTGCGACTCGCTGGCCGAGCTGCAGGCGGCCATCGACGGGGGCATCGGCTACCCCTGCATCCTCAAGCCCGTGATGAGCAGCTCCGGCAAGGGCCAGAGCAGGATCGACGGCCCGGAGGACGTTGCCGAAGCCTGGGACTACGCCATGGCCGGCGGTCGCGTCAGCCACGGCCGCGTGATCGTCGAGGGCTTCATCGACTTCGACTACGAGATCACCCAGCTCACCGTGCGGGCCCTCGGTGCCGACGGCCAGGTCGAAACCCACTTCTGCGACCCCATCGGCCATGTGCAGGTCAGCGGCGACTACGTCGAGAGCTGGCAGCCGCATCCGATGAGCGCAGCCGCCCTGGCCGAGTCGCGCCGCATCGCCAAGGCGGTGACCGACGACCTGGGCGTCACCCTGGACGGCCGCCCCGGCGGGCTGGGCCTGTTCGGCGTCGAGCTCTTCGTCAAGGGCGACCAGGTCTGGTTCAGCGAGGTCAGCCCGCGCCCGCACGACACCGGCATGGTCACCATGGCCACCCAGTGGCAGAACGAGTTCGAGCTGCACGCCCGCGCCATCCTCGGCCTGCCGGTGGACACCACCCTGAAGAGCCCCGGCGCCAGCGCGGTGATCTACGGCGGCGTCGAGGCCGCAGGCATCGTCTTCGACGGCGTGGACGAGGCGCTGCGCCTGCCCGGCACCGACATCCGCCTGTTCGGCAAGCCCGAGAGCTTCGTCAAGCGCCGCATGGGCGTCGCGCTGGCCCGTGCCGACGATGTCGAGGCCGCCCGCCGCACCGCCAAGCAGGCCGCTGCGCGCGTGCGCCCCCGCCAGGCCTGAGCGGGGCAGCCCCATGAGCCAGTTCCCCCATTCCGAGCCGCTGACCCATCCGTCGGCGCACGAAGCCGGCGCCCTGCTCGCCCGCCAGGGTTTCGTGCGGCTGGACGCCGCCACGGTGGCCCGCTTTGCCGGCGTGGCGCCCCAGGCCCTGGCCGACCTGTCGCCCGCCTGGCACCACCTGCCACCCGACGAGCACCTGAAGGACGGCGGCCGCTACCGCCGCCGCCGCCACGGCAGTTACGTGCAGACCCTGGCCACCCAGGCCCTGCGTGAGGTGCCGCACCGCCCGCACTGGCAGCCCACCACCTACAACGCCCTGCACGGCGGCATGCTGCGCTGGTTCGAGCCGCTGGGCGCCGCACTGGCCACCGCGCCGGCCTTTGCCGCGCTGATCGGCGCGCTGGGCGAACTGGTCGCCCGCGCCGTGCACCCGACCGCCTCCGAGCCGCCCTTCGACGGCCGCTGGTTCATCGAGGCGCACCCCTTCCGCATCGACACCACCGGCGGTGTCGGCCGCCCCACGCCCGAAGGCGCGCACCGCGACGGCGTCAACTTCGTCGCCGTGCTGCTGGTCGACCGCCATGCGGTGCGCGGCGGCGAAAGCCGCGTCTTCGCCGCCGACGGCCCAGAAGGCGTGCGCTTCACCCTCGAGCAGCCCTGGTCGGCGCTGATCCTGGACGACGACCGCGTGATCCACGAGACCACGCCCATCCTGCCCGCCCTGGACGGCGAGCCCGGCTGGCGCGACACGCTGGTGCTGACCTACCGGGCCGGCGGCTTCCAGGACCCACCGGCGGGCTGAACCCGGCGGCGGGCACGCTCAGCGCCCCAGCCGGGCGTCGTAGAGCCAGCGGCGCCGCTTCACCGCCCGCAGCCGCGCCGCATCGGGATGGGCCGGGTTGATCAGCACGTTCATCTCCTCCGGCACGATCACCGAGGGCACCCGCGCCAGCAGTGAACGCCCGGCGGCGACCCAGGCCGCCCCCCAGTCCAGCGACGCCTTGCCCACCGGCACCGCATCCCAGCCCACCAGGGCGGCCGCGTCCAGCGCCACCGCCTGGCCCCACAGGTCCGTCGGCAGCGAGATCTCGACCAGATAGCGGTTCAGCGGCAGGCTGTCCGCGCCCAGGTGCACCACGGTTTCGAGGCAGGCCAGGGCCCGGGAGGTCGAGGCATACACCAGCGCCGTACCCGGCCGGTTCCAGCGCCCGCCGGACCGCTCGGCCCCCCGCCCCGACAGGTCGTGGGCCTCGTACTGCGGCGTGTCGGTGGCGATGCGCCAGAGCGCGATCGGCTCGGCCATCGTCATCAGGCGTAGGCCCCGCTCTGCATCTGCGCGACCAGGCCGGCCACCAGTTCGCGCCCGTCGGCGGTGTCCATGTAGTCGCCCGGCGCTCGCCCCCCCAGCGCCGGATTCGGCCGCTGCAGCCAGGCGGCGGTCCACTGCGCCGCGTCGAAGCCCTCCGGCTGGCCCGACTCGCGCACCAGCGCCTGCACCTGGCCGACCAGCCGGGCAATGCCCAGCGCGCGCTCGCTCTCGTCCTGGCTCAGCAGCTGGCCGGCCTTGAGCTTGCGGTTGGCGGTGGCGCGCGCAATGCCCAGCCAGACGTAGAGCTGCTCGCGCGGCACGTGCATGTCGCTCGCCAGCGTCACCAGCAGCCGCGCCGGTACCCCTTGCCGGACCATGTCGATGCGCTCGCTGCGGCTGGCGTCGGCAACGGCCCGGTAGCTCGCCTGGCCCTCCATCACCTGCAGGACCACCGGCGCCACCACATCGGGCGGGCTGTCTGCGAAAGCAGGGGACGTGATGCGCATGGGGCACTCCGGCCGTCGTATCGATCGAGCCCGAATACTAGCTCATTCGAGCCCCCACCGTCGTGTCGTCGCCGCGCCGGGAAGCATCGGAGGCGCCACCGTCCATGGGAACATTCCGACAGATCCCCCCGGAAGGCACGCTGCCGCCCGGCCCGCCCCCCATCGACGGAGACGCCCCGATGCTGCAACCCATCGCCCTCGAACACGCCAGCCGCCTGATCAACCACGGCCCGACCGTGCTGGTGACCACCGAGCACGCCGGCCGCCGCAACGTGATGGCCGCGGCCTGGTCGATGCCGGTGGAGTTCACGCCGCCGCGCATCGCGGTGGTGGTGGACAAGTCCACCTTCACGCGCGAACTGCTGGCCGCCAGCGGCCGCTTCGCCCTCTGCCTGCCCTGCCCGCCACTGGCCGACCTGACCTTCGCGGTGGGCAGCGAAAGCGGACGCGAGGTCGACAAGTTCGCCCGCCACGCCATCGCCAGCACGCCCGGCCCGGTGCTGGGCCTGCCGTGGATCCACGGCTGCGTCGCCTGCCTGGAGCTGCGCCACCTCCCGGAGCCGCACAGCGAACAGGCCTACGACACCGTGTTCGGCGAAGTGCTGTCCGCCGCCGCCGACCCGCGCGTCTTCGACGCCGGCCGCTGGCACTTCGGCGAACACAACGCCGAGCTGCACACGCTGCACCACCTCGGCGGCGGCAGCTTCGCGGTGCCCTCGCGCGTGGTGCAGGCGCGGCGCTGAGTCAGGCCCGTGAGGTCTGGTTCGGCACCGGGGTCGGGCCTTCATTCGGTTTGCGACCTCTTTGCGCCTGCGTGCCACCGGTGCACGTCAAGCAACTTGCCGTCGCAGCCACGCAGCCCATGGCCGGGTACGGCGGCCTCGTTCTTGCCATCTCGGACTCCGTGAGCGAAAGGGGTAAGGTGTCCGTGGAAGCAGGGCAACTGCAGTCTTGAAGAGGTTGAGTTGGAGGGAAATCCTTGTAGAGGGTTAGGGCGCAGCGGTGACGTACTCTAGGGCCCAGAAGTACTCCCACTCGTGATAGCGCACCCCGGTGGCAAAGGGAGAAACCGCAGCAAGGAGTTCCCGCTCGGAGGGGAAGTTTTTGAGCACCCGATATGACGTGCCATCGGACAGGAGCCGGGTTTGGTACGTGTTGCCCGCTGCATCTTGCTCGGTGATGGGCGTGCTGCTGCCAGGGACGAAGCGGTTGTCGAGAAGCACCACTGGTGCTCCGGGTTCGAGCGCTGCATGGAAACCGCGCAGGAACTCTCCGACTCTCGTGCGAGGTACGTGAGACCACCAGAAGCCGGCAAAGCCGGCGCTGAGCGGCTTGGGCTGAGGAGGAAGGCTGTATGCATCTCCGACGACGAACTCCACCTTCTCCGGTGGAACGCGAGACTTGGCGATTTGAATCGTCTCCGGTGCGGAGTCGATGGCAACGATGCGCGTGCAGCGGGGCGCGAAGAACTGGGTCCAGTAGCCGGTGCCACACGCGACCTCGAGCACCGAGCGACCGGCGAGAACGCCAGGCAACCACTGTTCGATCTGTCGAAGATCCGCTTGGCGCTCCGGCTTCGCATAGACCTTGTCGTACTCGGTCGCGCGTGCTGCGTAGTAGTCCTGCATCGGTGCTTGCTCTGCGCCCTAACGAATGAAGGGGACTTCCCCATCCCAGGCTCCGCGAGCGGCCGCTTGCAAGGCGCCCACGAAGTGCCACGATGGGGTTCTCGGCAATCTCATCGGGTATCCCGGAAGGAGAAGTCCATGTCCATTGTCATGCTCGGAATCGACCTCGCCAAGAACGTGTTTGCCCTGCACGGGTTGAACGAAGCCGGTCGCGTGGAGTTCAAGCGCCCGACGCTGGCGCGCGCCAGGCTGCTGGAGACGGTGGCAGCGCTGCCACCCTGCACCGTGCCGATGGAGTCGTGTTCGGGTGCGCACCATTGGGCGCGCGAGTTCAGCAAGTTCGGCCACACCTGCAAGCTCATCGCGCCGAAGTTCGTCACCCCGTTTCGCATGAGCGGGCGGCGCAGCAAGAACGATGCGGCCGATGCTGAGCCCGGACACCGCCAGTCCTGTGGACTGGGGGTGCCTGGCGAAGGGCCGGGCCACTGCGCCCGGCGCGCCCTGCAAGGGGCCGCCATCTGTGCGGCTGCGCAGAAGCCCGACATGCGCTTCGTGCCGGTCAAGAGCCTGGACCAGCAAACCCGCCTGATGGTGCACCGCGCCCGGCAGGGGTTCGTCGATACCCGCACGGCGCTGATCAACCGCATCCGCGGGCTGTTGAGTGAGCTGGGCATCGTGCTGCCGCTGAAGGCCGCCACCGTGCGCCGCGAGGCCACGCTGAGGCTGGAGGAACTGCCCGGCTGGGCCAATACCGTCATCGGTGACTTGCTCAGCGAGGTGTCGCACCTGGATGGTCGCATCGCCGAGTACGACGCCCACATCCGACTGATGGCCCGCCACGATCCGGCCCGTCAGCTCATGCGCCTGTGCGGCATCGGCGAGACCACCGCCACTGCCCTGGTGGCCATGGTCGGCAACGGCCACGACTTCAAGAGCGGCCGGCAGTTCGCCGCCTGGCTGGGCCTGGTACCCAGCCAGTACAGCTCGGGCGGCAAGGTCCGGCTCGGGCGCATCACCAAGGCGGGCGACGCCTACCTGCGAACGCTGCTGATCCTCGGTGCGCGGGCGGTGCTGGCTGCGGCCAAGGACAAGACCGATGCGGTGAGCACCTGGGCCAAGAAGCTCGAAGAGCGTCGCGGCTACTGGAAGACCGTGGTGGCCATTGCCGCCAAGAACGCTCGCATGGCCTGGGCGGTACTGCGCAAGGGCGAGGAATTCGAATACCCGTCTTGACGGGTGAGCTGCCCACCGATCCAGTCGCTTGAACCACCGGGGGCGCACCGCCACCGACACTGAATTCACCACCGCGGGAACCGCCGTCGCTGATGAGGAGCAAGGTTGGACCTGCGCGGGCAGTGACCGATCAACTCGAGAAGTCACTGTCGACCAGAGATCCAGAAATCGGAGGTCGACATACTTGGCTAACGAATGGGTCGCCCGCGTGAGTCTTTCATCAGGGTCTGCAGCCGAGGGGTTCAACAGAATCCACGATCGCTGCTTCGATGACCGGTTGTAGTTTTTCCAGTCCGCACCTTGGCTCGGAGCACAGAGCAGCGAGTTGGCGAACGTGGAGGTGAACATGGGAGGTATCGGGTCAGTCGAGATGCGATTGGCCGGGAGAAATATTGTTCAAATATTTGCTTGACAGCGGGGGAAGCCCTTGTAGTTGGAGCTGAGCCGACCGCGGAGGCAGGCGGCGTAAGCCCGGACTGAGAGAATGTACCGTGTACCTCAGGCCGGGCTTACGATGCCTGCCGTAGCGGGTCGGCTCGAGCGAATGGTTAGGCCGCAGTCGCGACCTACATCTCTTGGAGTGGCTTCTCGCCCTTGGGAAGCTTGTAGAAGACGAGCATTTCAGCGCGGCGAGCACGGTCGTGCGACCAGTTCATGAACACCGTTGAATAGGTGCGCATTGCAACGGCCTTGTTCTGCACAGGAGTTGTCTGAAACTTGCTCCAACCGATTGGGCAGTCGGCGCCTGGCGAGCAGCGGCTTAGCCCCCCTGACGCCTCGCCGGCAAGAAGGCGGAAGCCAATGACATCCGCTTCGACCGGGACCACAGCGACCAGCGGGGCGCATAGTGCGCCATTCTTTGCGTACGGCGAGAAGAGCTTTCCTATGTCGCCACCCTGTGATTTCATGGCCTGTGCGATGGGTTGCGCAGCAAGCTTTGAGATTGGCCCTGAGAAGAGGGCAAGCTTTGGCGATGCGGAGGCCGCGGCCGCTTGGAGCGCCTTCTGGATCTCTGCGGCAGAGTCATTCATGCACCCCGGGTCTGGTACATGCACGTACGCTCCGTTTGGTGCGTTGATCGCGACGCGCAGGGCCCACATGTTGTCTTCGCAGTTCTTTGGTGGCTCCGCCACTGAGCAGGCGGACAGAGTCGACTCCTGTGCGATCGCTGGCGTAACCATGATGCCAAGTAGCGAGACGAACAGTGCGCCCAGTACCCAGAGAGTTCTTCCCAAAAGCATCTCGTCCTCCTCGGAACAGTTCAGCAGCGAGTCACGCTGAACCTGCGGCTGAAAGCGGCCGGTGACTCTGCGGCCTAACGTTCGAGCTAAGCTGCCCGCGTAGGCAGGCTGTGTAAGCCCGGGCTGTGATGATGCACCATGTGCCACAGGCCGGGCTTACACAGCCTGCCGTAGCGGGTCAGCTTGAGCGAGGGGTTAGGGCGCAGCGAAGCAGTTGGCGAACAGTTGGGCTCTCTGCGGCCCGGGAAGATGCCCCCACATTGAACCTGGTGTACCGGCAATCTGTGCTTGAAGTTCGGGCAGATCTTGACGGCGCAATAGCCCCTGATTCCGCATCAGTTTGATTGCCCAACAGTCAGCATTGATTTCGCTGTTCGCTGGGCCGAGGCGATGATGCGCGCACTCGTGTGCGTACCAGAACAACTGCATTCGCGGGCTCAGCTGACTTAGGACCGCGGGGTTGAGAACTATGATGGGAGGAGCGCCCGGCACCGCTCTTCCTACATCCGGCAGCGATGGGTCAACTACTGTAGCCACAGGTTGCCCTGAAGCACTGGTGCAGTAAACGGGCACCCCGCCAATTGTCGGATTGAAAGGGTTTGCATGTCCAGCAACTGAGATACTCATGCATGCGACGAAAGCTATGATTGCCCTTAGTGTCATGATCACTCCTTCTCTGGCTCACAGGTTGGGGGCTGGCAAGGGACGATAAAGTGCCCCGCCACTTTCCAGGCATCGTCCTCGGCCTGCATCGTCATCAGTTCTGCGTATGTCCCCTTCTCGAACCGAGTCCTGAGCACCACGCTAAGAAACGGTCCTGTTGCTCCGTCTACTCCACGCTCGAACGGCGTCTGGCCGATGACCTTTCTGGTAACGACGGTACCAAGCGGCACTCTGACCGACTCGTATGAACTACGAAGCAACCCGATCTCAATTCTCTTCTTCGCGACTAACGACAACTGGGAGTAGGCGTCGTCATACTTGCCTTCGTCGACTTTTGCCAGATATCGGTCGATGACGGGCTGCGGAGTAGCTGTAGGAAAGGCCGCTATGGCCACCTGACCTTGTTGGCGTTGAATGAAGGCCCACGCTGCGATACCTGCAATGGCTGTGATAAAGGTGAAGGTCACTAGCAGGCGAATGAGCCGATACGCCTGTGCCTGAGCAAGGTTGGGAAAGATGTTCTTTCTGACGACCTCCCGGAAGATCAAAAGTAGAACTCCAAGTGCTAGGCCGCCTATTCCGGCTACCTGACCAAGGACCTTTAGTGTCGCAGTTGTGGTGTCCACTGTGCTGTTCTCCCTAGGAAAGCCAGAAGGTGGCGATTCTGCGCCCTAACGCAAAGCTAAGCGGCCTTGGCCGCACGGAGGAACGATGAGCGAGAACGCTGCCGGCCAAGGTCCGCTTGAGCGACCTGTTGGGCCGCACTTGCCACCCGACACCTGGCATTGGGTGCAATTCGAGACGATGGATGGCGACCGCACCGCGCCACAACCTGCGCTGTGGAATGGGCGCCACTGGCACGGAGTTGGCTGGAAGGGCATCCCCTTCGATGGCGCGATCCTGTGTGGCCCCTGCGCCATGCCGCTGAAGGTGGTGGCATGGCGAGTGAACGGCCCGTGCATGGGCGGTCGCATCGGGGGCGATCTTTGGTGGCGAGCCCCGAACGACGATGACCGCCGAATCTGGGAGCAGCTCGGGATTGCGGACCAAGTGACGGTGCAGCCGCTCTATTCTTTGGCCGAGCCGGTGTCGGCTGTTGTGCGGCCCAACGCAGAGTTCAGGGGCCGAGCCCGCAAGGCGGATCGAGCTAGTCGGCCTTGCGAAATCTATAAGTTGTTGTTTTGATTGAACTTTCATGGTGAATCCGACTTGCAGAAGCCCTCAGGAAGAGATCCACTGAGCGGCAGTTTCTGAGAGTTTTCGGAGCTCAACGAATGGCCACAGACGA
>JAKLLA010000023.1 GCA_023150375.1 Burkholderiaceae bacterium | reverse complement strand
CAGCACCTCCACGTGCTCATCGTTGAGCAGCGGCCGTCGCCCGCCCTTGTCCTTGCCCTCGCCCATGATCGACCTCCTGCGTCGCCCCATTCTCTCGGGCAACACAAGTTAGTCAATCATTTCGGGGACACCCTCTGAGAACCTGTGAACGAACCGGCGCCGCGGCCGGCCGGGCCTCTCAACCCAGCCCCAGCGCCGCCTTGACCTGCCGGCCCAGTGCCTCGCGGCTGGGCTCCAGCGGCTGGGCGCTGGTGTCGAAGACCAGGTCGGCCTTGGAGTAGAAGGCCGAACGTCCGTCGAGGATGCGCCGCAGGTCGTCCATCGCCTCCTTGCTGGCGGCCATCGGTCGCAGGTCGCCCTGGGCGGCCACGCGCCCCATGTGCTCCTCGGGGGTGGCCTGCAGCCACACGGTGGTGCAGTGCGCCAGCAGCAGGTTGAAGGTGGCGGGATCCGAGACGATGCCGCCCGGTGTGGCGATGACCACCTCGGGGTAGATCTGGATCGCCTCCTCGAGGGCGCGGCGCTCGTAGCGGCGATAGGCGTTGGTGCCGTAGAGGTCGTGGATCTCGCGGATGCTGCAGCCGGCGAACTTCTCGATCTCGCGGCTGAGCTCGATGAAGGGAAAGCCCAGGTCCTCGGCCAGCATCTGGCCCAGCGTGGACTTGCCCGCGCCGCGCAGGCCGATCAGGGCGATGCGGTTGCTGCGCGCGCGCGCATCGGTGCGGTTGCCGAACAGCTCGGCCAGTTCGATGCGCGCGCGCCGCAGCTCGGCCTCGTTGCGGTGCTCGAGCAGTTCGCGGATCAGCAGCCACTCGGGCGAGGAGGTCGTGACGTCGCCGATCAGCTCGGCCAGCGAGCACTGCAGCGCCCCGGCCACCTGCTGCAGCACCAGGATGGATGCATTGCCGATGCCGTATTCGAGGTTGGCCAGGTGGCGCTCGGACACGTCGGCGGCCACCGCGACCGCCTTGCGCGTCAGCCCGCGCCGCGCACGCAGGCTGCGCACCCGCTCGCCCAGCGCGACCAGGAAGGGATTCTTGCCCTCGGCCTCGTCCGCCGGCACGGGCGGCACGGCCCCGGGTGCGTCCGAAGGCGGCGGCGCGGCGGGCGTCGTCGAGGAAGGGGCCGGGGCGGCCCGGTGCGCGGCCGTCGGGCCGTCGAAGCTGGCCAGGGTCTGGGCTCGCATCGCTGTACGGGAGGTGGGGGAGCAGGATCCTAGGGGAAACACCAGGCATGCACTATAGTGCTTGACACCCTATGGGACGGTGGCTATCGTTTTACTGCACGCACAATAATGCATAAGACGCGCGGTCGCAAGCCGGTTCAGTCCCCTGGGGTGACCGCGAAGCGGCCGGTACAGCGATCGAGAGATTCACCGAGACACCCACCCCGACCAGGAGCCTCGCGAGCCATGATGTCACAAGACCTGATGCATGCCCGGATCGCCCGGCTGACCACCGAACTGGCCGGCCGGCCGCTGGATGGCACGCTGGACGCCTGGCTGAACGCGCAGCACGGCGCGCAAAGCGAGAGCTACGCGGAACTGGCCGAATCGATCCGCACCGGCGTGGCCGAGGGCTGGCTGTGCAATCGCGAAGGCGGCGGCATCCGCTACGGCCGCATCTTCAAGCCCAGCGAGGCGCTGAGCGGCTTTTCGGTGGACGTGGTGGACATGGCCGACATCGCCGGCCCGCACCACGCGCACCCGAACGGCGAGATCGACCTGATCCTGCCGGTGGACGCCAGCGCCACCTTCGACGGCCGCGGCGCCGGCTGGCTGGTCTACCCGCCCGGCAGCGCCCACCGCCCGACCGTGCGCGGCGGGCGCGCCTACGTGCTCTACCTGCTGCCGGCCGGCGCCATCGAGTTCACCAAGGCCTGAGCGCCCTGCCCAGGCCCCACCTGACTTCCCCATGACCGAACTGCTTGCCAACCACCTCGGCGGCCGCTGGACCCTCGGCAGCGGCGCCGGCACGGCCCTCGTCGACCCGGTGCTCGGGACCGAACTGGTGCGCGTCGACGCCACCGGGCTGGACCTGCCGGGCGGCTTCGCCCACGCCCGCCGCGTCGGTGGCGCCGGCCTGCGTGCGCTGAGCTACCGCCAGCGCGCCGAGCGGCTCGGTGCCGTCGCCAAGGTGCTGCAGGCGAGTCGCGACGCCTACTACGAGATCGCCACCGCCAACTCCGGCACCACGAAGGCCGACTCGGGCGTGGACGTCGACGGCGCGATCTACACCCTGGGCGTCTACGCCAAGCTGGGCGCGACGCTGCCGGAGACCCCGTACTTGCCGCCCTTCCTGGTGGATGGCGACGCCACCGCGCTGGCCAAGGGCGGCGCCTTCGCCAGCCAGCATGTGCAGGTGCCCACGCGCGGGCTGGCGCTGTTCGTCAACGCCTTCAACTTCCCGAGCTGGGGCCTGTGGGAAAAGGCCGCGCCCGCGCTGCTGGCCGGCGTGCCGGTGGTGGTCAAGCCGGCCACCGCCACCGCCTGGCTGACGCAGCGCATGGTGAAGGACGTGGTCGAGGCCGGCGTGCTGCCCGAAGGCGCGCTGAACATCGTCTGCGGCAGCTCCGCCGGCCTGCTGGACGCGCTGCAGCCCTTCGACGTGCTGAGCTTCACCGGCTCGGCCGACACCGCCGCGCTGCTGCGCCGCCACCCCGCCGTGGCGGAGCGCTCGGTGCGCGTGAACATCGAGGCCGACAGCGTGAACTCGGCCCTGCTGATGCCGGACGCCACGCCGGGCTCGCCCGCCTTCGACCTGCTGGTCAAGGAGGTGGTGCGCGAGATGACGCAGAAGTCCGGCCAGAAGTGCACCGCGATCCGGCGCATCTTCGTGCCCGAGTCGGTCTACGACGCGGCGGCCGAGGCCATCGGCGCACGCCTGGCCAAGACGACGGTCGGCAACCCGCGCAACGAGGCGGTGCGCATGGGCGCACTGGTCAGCCGTGCGCAGCTGCGCAGCGTGCAGGACGGGCTGGCACAGCTGCAGGGCGAGGCTCAGGTGCTTTTCGACGGCCGCGGCACCGCCTTCCTCGACGCCGACCCGGCGGTGGCCGCCTGCCACGCTCCCGTGCTGCTGGGCCGGCGCGACGCGGACAGCGCCGACGTCCTGCACCGCACCGAAGTCTTCGGCCCCGTCGCCACGCTGATGGCCTACCGCGACCTGCCGCAGGCCGAGGCGCTGGTCGAGCGCGGCGAGGGCTCGCTGGCCTGCTCGCTGTATGGGGAGGATGGCGAGGCCTCGGCCGCCGCGCTGGCCGGCACGGCGCTGAACCTGGCCGCCAGCCACGGCCGCGTGCACCTCATCACCCCCGAGGTCGCCGCGCTGCACAGCGGCCACGGCAACGTGATGCCGCAGTCGCTGCACGGCGGGCCGGGCCGCGCCGGTGGCGGCGAGGAACTCGGCGGGCTGCGCGCGCTGAACTTCTACCACCGCCGCGCCGCGGTGCAGGCCAGCGCCTCGGTGCTGACCCGGTTGACGCCCGCGGCCTGACGCGACCGAATCGGTGCCGGCCGGTCCCGCCGAGCGGGACCGACACCGCCCCAGAGACCAGGAGACAAGACATGAGCCCCACCACCGATTCCGCCCTCGACACCGGCGTCCCGGCTCCGGGTCCGACCTTCAACTTCGCGCAGCACCTGCTGGCGCTCAACGCCGGCCGGCCGGGCAAGACCGCCTTCATCGACGAGGCGGGCAGCCTGACTTATGGCAGCCTGGACGAGCGGGTGCGCCGCCTGGCCGCCGGGCTGCGCGGCCTGGGCATCAAGCGCGAGGAGCGGGTGCTGCTGCTGATGCACGACAGCATCGACTGGCCGGTGAGCTTCCTGGGCGCGATGTACGCCGGCCTGGTGCCGGTGGCGGTGAACACGCTGCTGACCGCCGACGACTACGCCTACATGCTGGAGCACTCGCGCGCCCAGGCGGTGCTGGTCTCCGGCGCGCTGCTGCCCACGCTGACGATGGCGATGGTCAAGTCCGACCACGAGGTGGGCAAGGTGATCGTCTCGCGCCCTGCCGCGCCGCTGCACCCGTCGGAGGTGGAGTTCGAGGCCTTCCTGGCCGCCCAGACCCCCGCGGCCAAGCCGGCCGCCACCAGCGGCGACGACCCCGGCTTCTGGCTCTACTCCTCGGGCTCCACCGGCCGGCCCAAGGGCACGGTGCACTCGCACGCCAATCCCTACTGGACCTCGGAGCTCTACGGCAAGGGCGTGCTGGGCCTGCGCGAGGACGACGTCTGCTTCTCCGCGGCCAAGCTGTTCTTCGCCTATGGGCTGGGCAATGCGCTGACCTTCCCGATGACGGTGGGCGCGACCACGGTGCTGATGGGCGAGCGCCCGACGCCGGACGCGACCTTCAAGCGCTGGACCGCCGCGCTGCCCAGCCAGAAGGGCCTGAAGCCCACCGTCTTCTACGGCGCGCCCACCGGCTTTGCCGGCATGCTGGCGCACCCGGGCCTGCCCGCGCGCAGCGAGGTGGCGATGCGCCTGGTCTCCTCGGCCGGCGAGGCGCTGCCGGGCGAGCTGGGCGAGCGCTTCAAGCGCCACTTCGGCGTGGACATCGTGGACGGCATCGGCTCCACCGAGATGCTGCACATCTTCCTGAGCAACCGGCCCGACAAGGTGCGCTACGGCACCACCGGCTGGCCAGTGCCGGGCTACGAGATCGAGCTGCGCGGCGAGGACGGCCAGCCGGTGCCCGACGGCGAGCCGGGCGACCTCTACATCCACGGCCCCAGCGCCGCGATGATGTACTGGGGCAACCGGCAGAAGACGCGCGACACCTTCCAGGGCGGCTGGACCAAGAGCGGCGACAAGTACGTGCGCAACGAGGACGGCAGCTACACCTACGGGGGCCGCTCGGACGACATGCTCAAGGTCAGCGGCATCTACGTCAGCCCCTTCGAGGTCGAGGCCACGCTGGTGCAGCACCCGGCGGTGCTGGAGGCCGCGGTGATCGGCGTCACCGATGCCGACGGCCTGACCAAGACCAAGGCCTTCGTGGTGCTGAAGTCCGGCGCCGAAGTCTCCGACGAGGAACTGAAGGCCTTCGTGAAGGACAAGCTCGCGCCCTACAAGTACCCGCGGCAGATTCAGTTCGTCGAGGAGCTGCCCAAGACCGCCACCGGCAAGATCCAGCGCTTCAAGCTGCGCGAGCGCGAAGCCGCCGGCGGCGGCCAGGCCTGAGCGGAGCCCGGTGATGACGGACCCCTCCTCCACCGCCCGCGAAGGCTTCGTCGCACTGGACTGGGACGGCCGGCGCCAGCGCGTCGAGTTCGCCTGGATCGGCGTGGACGACCCGGCGGCGCCGCGGATGGTCTTCCTGCACGAGGGCCTGGGCTCGCTGGCGATGTGGAAGGACTTTCCGCACCGGCTGGCGCTGGCGCTGGGCTGGCAGGGGCTGGTCTACTCCCGGCCCGCCTACGGGCGCTCGACGCCGAAGCGGCCCGAAACCCGCTGGCGGCCGGACTTCATGCACCGTCAGGCCCAGGAGGTGCTGCCGCAGCTGCTCGACCAGCTCGGGCTGGCCGGGCAGCCACTCTGGCTGTTCGGCCACAGCGACGGCGGCTCGATCGCGCTGCTGCACGCCGCGGCCTTCCCGGAGCGGGTGGCGGGGCTGGTGGTCTGTGCCCCGCACCTCTTCGTCGAGGCGCTGACCGTGGCCAGCATCGAAGAGGCCCGCGAGGCCTACGCCACGACCGACCTGCGCCAGAAGCTGGCGAAGTACCACGACGACCCGGATTCGGCCTTCCGCGGCTGGAACGACATCTGGCTGGACCCCGACTTCCTGGCCTGGAACATCGAGGCCGAGGTGGCCGCGGTCCGCTGCCCGGTGCTGGCGGTGCAGGGCCACGACGACCAGTACGGCACGATGGCCCAGATCGAGCGCATCGCCCAGCGGCTGCCCGCCGGCCAGGTGGAGCTGCTGAAGCTGGCCGACTGCGGTCATTCACCGCACCGCGACCAGCCGAAAGCCCTGATCGACCGCGTGGTGGATTTCGTGCATCGTGCCCCCCGCCGTGCCGAGGCCGACGGCTGAGACGCCCGCGTCGACGCCGGGCAGCGGTGCGCGCCGGCTCCCTTTTCTGCCACCACACGACGGACCACCGGATCCCGAGGAGACAAGCATGACGAAGATCCCTGCCCCCCAGACCGCGCTGCACCTGCTCGCCGTCGCGGCCCTGACGGCGAGCGCCGCCGGCAGTGCCCTGGCCCAGGGCCAGCCGCCGCTGAAGGTCGGCCTGATGCTGCCGGCCACCGGCACCTTCGCGGCGCTGGGCACCGCGATCGAGAACGGCTTCAGGCTGCATGTGGCCGAGCAGGGCGGCAAGCTGGCCGGTCGCGAGATCCAGTACTTCAAGGTCGACGACGAAAGCGATCCGGCCAAGGCCACCGACAACGTCAACAAGCTGATCAAGCGCGACAACGTCGATGTGATCGTCGGCACCGTGCACTCCGGCGTCGCGCTGGCGATGGCCCGGGCCGTGAAGGAAAGCAAGACCCTGCTGATCGTGCCCAACGCCGGCGCCGATGCGATCACCGGCCCGCTGTGCGCGCCCAACATCGTGCGTTCGAGCTTCTCGAACTGGCAGCCGGGCTATGCCACCGGCGTGATGGCCGCGCAGAAGGGCTACAAGACCGCGATGACCATCACCTGGAACTACGCGGCCGGCTCGGAGACGGTCAAGGGCTTCGCCGAGGCCTTCGAGAAGGGGGGCGGCAAGGTGCTGCAGAACCTGAACCTGCCCTTCCCGAACGTGGAGTTCCAGGCCCTGCTGACGCAGATCGCCTCGCAGAAGCCCGATGTGGTGTTCGCCTTCTTCGCCGGCGGCGGCGCGGTCAAGTTCGTCAAGGACTACGACGCCGCGGGCCTGAAGAAGAGCATTCCGCTGATGGGCTCGGGCTTCCTGACCGACGGCACGCTCGAGGCGCAGGGCGAATCCGCGCAGGGCCTGCTGACCTCGCTGCACTACGCCGACGGGCTGAACACGCCGCGCGACAAGGGCTTCCGCAGCAAGTATGCGGTGACCTACAAGCTGCAGCCCGACGTCTACGCCGTGCAGGGCTACGACGCCGCGCAGATCCTGGCCGGCGGCCTGGCCGCGGTGAAGGGCGACTTCAGCCAGCGCGACGCGATGGTGGCGGCCATGCGCAAGATGACCGTGGACAGCCCGCGCGGCAAGTACACGCTCAGCGCGGCGCACAACCCGGTGCAGGACTTCTACATCCGCCAGGTCAAGGGGCGCGAGAACGTCATGACGGGGATCGCGGTGAAGGTCCTGCCCGACCCCGCCCGCGGCTGCAAGATGTGACGCACCTCCCTGCTGCGCAACCCGATCTGGCGCCTGCGCTCCTCGCCGTACGTGAGTACGGCTGCGGTGCTCGACGCCACCTCGGGCTGCGCGCGACGGGATCTGCCTCACATCTTGGGCCCTGCTTCGCTCGCCCCGCTCCCTCCCAGCCTGGTTCGCCGTGGACTTAGCCACCTTCCTCATCCAGTGCCTGAACTCGCTGCAGTACGGGCTGCTGCTGTTCCTCGTCGCCTCGGGGCTGACGCTGATCTTCGGGATCATGGGCGTCATCAACCTGGCGCACGGCAGCTTCTACATGATCGGCGCGTACATGGCCTACGCGCTGGCGCCGGCGGTGGCGGCGACCTTCGGCGGCGGCTTCTTCGCCACGCTGTTCGTCGGGCTGGTGCTGGCGGTGCTGCTGGGCTACGTGCTCGAGTGGGCCTTCTTCAGCTTCCTCTACGACCGTGAACACCTGCAGCAGGTGCTGATGACCTACGGGCTGATCCTGGTCTTCGAGGAGCTGCGCAGCCTGATCGTCGGCGACGACGTCTACGGCGTGGCGCCGCCCGAGTGGCTGTCCGGCACGATCGCGCTGGGCGAGGTGATGACCTACCCGGTCTACCGCCTGTTCATCTCGGCGGTCTGCCTGGCGCTGGCGGCGGGGATGTGGTTCGTCTTCACCCGCACCCGGCTGGGCATGATGATCCGGGCCGGCTCGACCAACCGCGAGATGGTGCAGTCGCTGGGCATCGACATCAAGTTCCTCTACCGGGTGGTCTTTGCCGCCGGGGTGGCGATCGCGGTGCTGGCGGGCATGGTGGCCGCGCCGGTGTCCTCGGTCTATCCGGGCATGGGCAACCAGGTGCTGATCATCTGCTTCGTCGTGGTGGTGATCGGCGGCATCGGCTCGATCCGCGGCGCCCTGCTGGCCGCGCTGCTGATCGGCCTGGTGGACACCTTCGGCAAGGTGGTCTTCCCGCAGGCCGCCGGCGTGCTGGTCTATGTGCTGATGGCGCTGATCCTGCTCTGGAAGCCGGACGGCCTGTTCAAGGCCGGATGAACACGATGCGCTCACCCAAATTCGCCTTCGTCGCCGCGGCCTTCGCGCTGCTGGCCCTGTTTCCCTTCGTGGCCGGGCAGTTCGGCGTGGACCTGGTCACCAAGATCATGATCTACGCGATCTTCGCCCTGAGCCTCGAGCTGCTGGTGGGCAGCACCGGGCTGGTCTGCTTCGGCCAGGCCGCGCTGTTCGGCATCGGCGCCTACGCCGCGGTGCTGCTGTCGCCCGAGTACGAGAGCGCCTCGCTGTGGTGGCTGCTGCCGGCCAGCGTGGCCGCGTCGGCCGCCTACGCGCTCTTCATGGGCGCGCTGTCGCTGCGCACCAAGGGGGTCTACTTCATCATGGTGACACTGGCCTTCGCCCAGATGGCCTACTACGTGGTGCACGACACGCCGCTGGGCGGCGGCACCGACGGCATCTACCTGAACGCCAAGCCGGTCGCGGCCCTGGCCGGGCAGACCCTGCTGGACCTGGACCACGCGCCGACCTTCTATGCCTTCACGCTGGCGATGCTGGTGGCGGTGTTCGGCTTCCTGGCGCTGCTGCTGCGCTCGCGCTTCGGCCGCGCGCTGGCCGGCATCAAGGCCAACGAGCAGCGCATGCGCGCCACCGGCTTCGCCACCTATCCGTACAAGCTGGCCGCCTTCGTGATCTCCGGGGCGCTGGCCGGCCTGGCCGGCTTCCTGTTCGCCGTGAAGGACGGCGTGGTGAACCCCGAGCTGCTCAGCTGGCACCTCTCCGGCGCGGTGCTGATCATGATCATCCTCGGCGGCCTGGGGCACCTGCGCGGGGCGCTGATCGGCGCCTTCGCCTTCGTGCTGCTGCAGGAGCTCTTCAAGTCCGAGGCCCTCTGGGGCAGCTTCGCCAAGCACTGGCACCTCGGCCTGGGCCTGACCATCATCGCCTGCGTGGCGCTGCTTCCCGACGGCCTGGTCGGCCTGCCGGCGCAGTGGCGCGCCCGGCTCACCGGCCGCGGCAGCCGCGGCGCCCAGGAGGAGGCCCGCCATGGCTGACGAGGTGCTGCTGCGCGGGCGCGCCCTCACGCGCCGCTGGGGCGGCCTGGTGGCCGTCGACCGTGTCTCGATCGAGCTGCGGCGCGGCGAGGTGCATGCGGTGATCGGCACCAACGGGGCGGGCAAGTCCACGCTGATCAACATCCTCTCGGGCGAGATCCCGCCCTCGGCGGGCCAGGTGGAGCTGCTCGGCCAGGACGTCACTGCCTGGTCGCAGCCGCGCCGCGCGCAGGCCGGGCTGGGCCGCAGCTACCAGCGCAACACCATCTACCCCGGCTTCAGCGTGTTCGAGAACTGCCGGCTGGCCGCGCAGGCCCGCTGGCCGCGCCCCTGGGCCTGGTGGCAATCCGCCGCGCACTGCCCCGACAGCAGCGGCGCAGCCCGCACGGTGATCGAGCGCGTCGGCCTGCAGGAGGTGCAGCAGCGCCAGGCCGGCCTGCTCTCGCACGGCCAGAAGCGCCAGCTCGAGATCGCGATGTGCCTGGCCACCGCGCCGCAGGTGCTGCTGCTCGACGAGCCGCTGGCCGGCATGGGCGCCGAGGAGACCGAGCGCATGCTCGAGCTGCTGCGCGACCTGAAGGCGGGCCACGCGATCCTGCTGGTCGAGCACGACATGGACGCGGTGTTCCGCATCGCCGACCGCATCACCGTGATGGTCAACGGCGCGGTCATCGCCTCCGACACCCCCGAGGCGGTACGCGCCAGCCCCGCCGTGCAGGCGGCCTACCTCGGCGGACATTGACGACGATGGCCACCTCCACATCCTCCCGCGCCCTCGGATCCGCATCCGAGTCGATCCTCGACGCCACCGGCGTGCAGGCCTGGTACGGCAGCAGCCACGTGCTGCACGGCGTGGACCTGCAGATCCGCCGCGGCGAGACCGTCGGCCTGCTGGGCCGCAACGGCATGGGCAAGACCACGCTGATCCGCACGCTGCTGGGCCATGTCGCGCAGCGCGACGGGCGCATCACGCTGTTCGGCCAGGACGTCTCGCGCGCCCGCCCGCACGAAGTGGCCCGCCTGGGCGTGGGCTACGTGCCCGAGGGCCGCGGCGTCTTCCCCAACCTGACGGTGCGCGAGAACCTGGTGATGGCCGCCCGCCCGGGGCGCGACGGCCGGCGCGACTGGCCCTACGAGCGTGTGCTGGAGACCTTCCCGCGCCTGCAGGAACGCCTGGGCAACCTGGGCGCGCAGCTCTCGGGCGGCGAGCAGCAGATGCTGTCGATCGGCCGCGCGCTGATGACCCACCCCGAACTGATCATCCTCGACGAGGCCACCGAGGGGCTGGCGCCGCTGATCGTCGCAGAGATCTGGCGCGTCATCGCGCAGATCCGCGCCAGCGGCATCGCCACGCTGATCGTCGACCGCGACTACCGCAAGGTCTGCCAGGAGTCCGACCGCCTGCTGGTGCTGCAGAAGGGCAGCGTCGTGCTGGGCGGCGCCTCGGAGGCCCTGCGCGGCAGCGCCGAGCTGGCCGGCTACCTGGGCGTCTGAACCGCCCGCAGACCGCATACCCCGATACAAGGAAGGAGACCCCCGATGGACATGCTGCCCTTCGACGACGCCGCCGCCCTGGCCCCCGCACGGGTGGTCCGGGAAGACCTGCCCGGTGGCGGCTTCGTGCTGCGCTCGCCCGAAGCCCTGCAGCCCTTCGCGCGCAGCATCGGTTCCTGGCTGGAACACTGGGCGCGCATGACACCGCGGGCGCCCTTCCTGGCCGAGCGCCGTGGCGACGGCAGCTGGCGCCGGCTCGACTACGGCCAGGCGCGCGAGCTGGTGGGCCGCATCGCGCAGTCGCTGCTCAACCTCGACCTGCCGGTGCACAAGCCGGTGGTGATCCTGTCGGACAACTCGATCGACCACGCCCTGCTGATGCTGGCGACGATGCACATCGGCCGTGTGGCCTGCACCGTCTCCAGCGCCTACAGCCGGCTGACCAAGGACCACAGCAAGATCTGCGCGATCCTCGACACCCTCGATCCGGCCCTGGTCTACGCCTCCGACGCCCGCGTCTACGGGCCGGCCGCGCGCAGCTGGGGCGCCGGCACACGCTGCCCGGTGGTCTTCAGCCAGGGCGCCGAGGACTTCGAGGCCGCACTGCAGTTCGACGCCCTGCTGCAGAGCGAGGAAACCGAAGCGGTCATCGACCTGTACCACGCCATCCGCCCCGAGTGGCCGGCCAAGTACCTGCTGACCTCCGGCTCCACCGGCGTGCCCAAGGTGGTCATCAACACCCACCGCATGCTCTGCGCCAACCAGCAGCAGATGGCGCAGGCCTGGCCGATGCTGGTGCGCTACCCGCTGCGGCTGGTGGACTGGCTGCCCTGGAGCCATACCTTCGGCGGCAACCACAACTTCAACATGGTGCTGTCGCACGGCGGCTTCCTCGCCATCGACGAAGGCCGGCCGATGCCCGGCCTGATCGAGAAGAGCGTGGCCAATCTGCGCGAGGTGCAGCCCAACTTCTTCTTCAACGTGCCGCGCGGCTACGACATGCTGCTGCCGTACCTCGAGAACGACCTGGCGTTCGCCCGAGCCTTCTTCCAGAACCTGGAGGGCGTGTTCTACGCCGCCGCCGCGCTGCCGCAGAGCCTGTGGGAGCGGCTCGAAGCCGTGGCGCGCAAGGTGCGCGACCGCCCGCTGTGGTTCACCTCCTCCTGGGGCGCCACCGAAACCGCGCCGGCGGCCACCACGGTGCACTGGCGCATCGACCGCGCCGGCTGCATCGGTCTGCCGCTGCCGGGCATCGAGCTGAAGTTCCTGCCCAACGGCGGCAAGCTGGAGATGCGGGTGCGCGGCCCGTCCATCTTCCCCGGCTACCGCCACAACCCCGAGGCCAACGCCGCCGCCTTCGACGAGGAGGGCTTCTACCGCATCGGCGACGCTGGCAAGCTGGTCGACGAGGCCCGCCCGGAGCGCGGCGTGGCCTTCGACGGCCGCGTGGCCGAGGACTTCAAGCTGATGAGCGGTACCTGGGTCAGCGTGGGCAGCGTGCGCATCAAGAGCGTCAGCGCCTGCGCCCCGCATGTGGCCGACGCGGTGGTCACCGGCCACGACCGCGAGGAAATCGGCCTGCTGGTCTTCCTCACCCCGCAGGCGCGGGCGCTGCCGGTCGACACCGTGCGCGAGGCCATCGCCGCCGGCCTGCGCGCCATCAAGGCCGAGGGCGGCGGCAGCTCGCAGTGCCCGACCCGCGCCCTCATCCTCGACGAGCCGCCCACCGTGGACGACGGCGAGATCACCGACAAGGGCTACATCAACCAGCGCGCGGTGCTGACGCGCCGGGCGGACAAGGTGGCAGCGCTGTATGGGGACGGGGCGGAGGTGATCCGGCCCTGAGGCGGCGCCCCGCCGAAGTCGACAACGCCCGCTGCCGCGGGCGTTTGTCATGGGATCGTTGTCGTGGGATCGGTGAATCCGGAGCCACCCGGGCAGGGGCGGGACCCTGGCTCGCAGCTCACTCGCACAGCGCGCGCCAGTCCTCCGGCACCGGCACCGCCTCGATGGCGTGCGGGTCGCGGCCGTCGCCCTTGCGGCGGGCGAAGACGCGCACCTCGGTGACCTCGCAGAGCGTTTCCTCACCGCGTCGCACGCTGTGGCGCATCACGAAGCTCTTGCGCCGCCATTCGGGCACGAAACTGTCGATGTGCAGCTGGTCGCCGTAGGAGGCCGGGCGCAGGAAGCGCGCGTGGGTGTCCACCAGCGGCGTGCCGATGATGCCGCGTTCGGCCTCGCTGACCTTCCAGCTCGGCAGGCCGCACTGGATGAAGAAGTGCCGGCTGGCGGCATCGGCCCAGCGGAAGTAGTTCGGAAACCAGACGATCTGCGCCGGGTCGCAGTCGCCGAACTCCACCCGCAGCGGGTAGGTGTGGATGCGGTTCATGCGGTCAGTGTGGCATGGGCGCCGACGCTTCGCAGCATGGCGCCCGGCCAAGCCTCATCCTGTGATCAGACCCGCTCCAGGATCATCGCGATGCCCTGGCCCACGCCGATGCACATCGTGCACAGCGCATAGCGCCCGCCCGTGCGGTGCAGCTGGTTGACGGCGGTGGTGGCCAGGCGCGCGCCCGAGGCCCCCAGCGGGTGGCCCAGCGCGATGGCGCCGCCGTTGGGGTTGACGCGCTCATCGTCGTCGGCCAGCCCCAGGTCGCGCAGCACCGCCAGGCCCTGGGCGGCGAAGGCTTCGTTCAGCTCGATCACGTCGAGCTGCGCCAGCGTCAGGCCGGTGAGCTCCAGCACCTTGCGGGTGGCCGGCGCCGGACCGATCCCCATCACGCGCGGCGGCACGCCGGCGGTGGCCATGCCGACCACGCGGGCGCGCGGGGTCAGGCCGTGCCTGGCGGCGCTGGCCTCGTCGGCCAGCAGCAGCGCGCAGGCGCCGTCGTTGACGCCGCTGGCGTTGCCGGCGGTCACCGTGCCGTCCGGGCGCACCACGCCCTTGAGCTTGGCCAGGGCCTCCAGGCTGGTCTCGCGCGGATGCTCGTCCTGGCTCACGATCACGGCGTCGCCCTTCTTCTGGGGAATCGTCACCGGGCAGATCTCGGCGTCGAAGTAGCCGGCCTTCTGCGCCGCCACCGCCTTCATCTGGCTGGCCAGGGCCATGCGGTCCTGCGCCTCGCGCTCGATCTTCCAGTCGGTGGCGACGTTCTCGGCGGTCTCGGGCATGGAGTCGACGCCGTAGAGCTCCTTCATGCGCTTGTTGACGAAGCGCCAGCCGATGGTGGTGTCGTAGACCGCGTTGGCACGCGAGAAGGCGCTTTCCGCCTTGGGCATCACGAAGGGTGCGCGGCTCATGCTCTCCACGCCGCCGGCGATCATCAGGCCCGCCTCGCCGGCCTTGATGGCGCGCGCGGCGGTGCCCACCGCGTCCAGCCCGGAGCCGCAGAGGCGGTTGATCGTCGCACCCGGCAGGGCGATGGGCAGCCCGGCCAGCAGCGTGGCCATGTGGGCGACGTTGCGGTTGTCCTCGCCGGCCTGGTTGGCGCAGCCGTAGATGGCGTCGGTGACGGCCTCCCAGTCCACCGTGGGGTTGCGTGCCATCAGGGACTTCAGCGGGATGGCCGCGAGGTCGTCGGTGCGCACCGGACTGAGTGCGCCGCCGTAGCGGCCGAAGGGGGTGCGGATGGCGTCGCAGATGAAGGCGTGGCGGATGCTCATGCAGTCTCCAGGGCCGGCGACGGGGCCGGCCGGGCCCCGCCCCGCAGGCGCGGTCCGGGGCCTGGGGACGGGTCGTCGTTGGGGTAGGATGGCGATGTTCGCAATTCGAACATCCATTCTTGGAAAGAACACGGCATGCTAGAGACCCCTTCCGAGCCTGTCAATGCAGCCGGCGACGACGGCACGCCCCGGCCGGGCGACAGCTATGTGCAGTCCTTCGCGCGCGGGCTGGCCGTGCTGCGCAGCTTCGGCGCCCATGCGCCGGCGCAGACGCTCAGCGAAGCGGCCGAGCGCGCCGGCCTGACGCGCGCCGGGGCGCGGCGCATCCTGCTGACGCTGCAGCAGCTGGGCTACGTGGAAAGCGACGGGCGGCAGTTCCGGCTGACGGCCAAGGTGCTCGAGCTGGGCTTCGCCTACCTCAGCTCGCAGCCGCTGTGGCACCTGGCCCAGCCCGACATGGAGGCGCTGGTGCGCGAGATCGGCGAGTCCTGCTCGGCCGCAGTGCTGGAGGGCGACGACATCGTCTACGTGCTGCGCGTGCCGGCCGGCAAGATCATGGCGATCAACCTGGGCGTGGGCAGCCGGCTGCCGGCGCACTGCACCTCGATGGGCCGGGTGCTGCTGGCCGGCCTGGACGAGGCCACGCTGACGCAGCGCCTGAACCGCATGACGCTGGCCGCGCACACCGCGCGCACCCTGACCGACCGGGCCGCCCTGCATGCCGAGCTGCAGCGCGTACGCGCCCAGGGCTGGGCGCTGGTGGACGGCGAGCTGGAGGAAGGCCTGGTGTCGATGGCCGCCCCCATCGTGCACCGCAGCGGTCGGGTGGTGGCGGCGATCAACATCAGCGGGCAGGTCGCCCGCACGCCGGTGACGCAGATGACGCAGCAGTTCCTGCCGCGCCTGCTGGCTACCGCGCAGCGCATCGAGGCGCTGCTGCGGGCGCAGGACTGAAAGGCGCCCGGCGGTGCAGGCTCAGTCGGCCTTGAAGCCCGACGCCTTGACGATGCCGGCCCAGCGGGCCGCCTCGGCCTTCAGCATGCGTTCGGTGTCGGCACGGGAGCTGCCGATGACGTTGAACCCGGCCTCCTGCAGCTTCTGGCGCAGCTCCGGGCTCTGCAGGGCCGTCACGATCTGGCGGTTGAGCAGGTCGACCACCGGGCCCGGCGTCGCCGCGGGCACCAGCACCGCGAACCAGGAGGCGAAGTCGGCCTTCGGATAGCCCGCCTCGGTGAAGGTAGGCACCTCCGGCAGCACGGCCAGGCGCTGGGACGCCGTGGTCGCCAGCGCACGCATCTTGCCGCCCTTGACCTGTGCGGTGGCCAGCGCGGTGGAGACGAAGGCGCCCTTCACGTCGCCCGCGATGATCGCGGTGATCGCATCGCCGGTGGAGCGGTAGTGCACCGACTCCACCTTGAAGCCGGCCAGGTCGGCGAAGACCTCCGCGCCGAAGTGGCCCGGCGTGCCGGCCCCGAAGGTGCCGAAGTTGACCCGGTCCTTCTGCGCCCGGGCGGCAGCCACGAACTCGGCCACGCTCTGGGTCGGCGAAGTGGCGGGCACCACCAGCGCGAAGTCGGAGCGCACCACTTCGCTCACGCCCTGGAAATCCTTCGGCGGGTCGTAGGGCAGCTTGCTGTAGGTGGCCGGCGAGATGCTGATGGAGCCCAGCTCGCCCAGCAGGAGGGTGTAGCCGTCGGCCGGCGCACGCGCCACGGCCTGGGCGGCGATCTGCCCGCCCGCACCGGCACGGTTGTCCACCACCACCTGCTGGCGCAGCTGCTCGGCCAGCTTCTGGCCGAGGTGGCGGGCCACCACATCGGGGCCGGACCCGGGCGGGAAGCCGACCACGAGCTTGAGCGGGCGGTCCGGGAAGGTCTGGGCGGAAGCGGATGCGGCGGCGGCGAGGGCTCCGAAGGCCAGAACGGCCTGGGCCAGCGCCGTGACGGCAAGGCGGCGGGTGATCATCGGCAGTCTCCTGGTTCGCTGCAGGGCCGCACCGCGGGCCCCGCTGTCGCGTTGCAGTGTGCCGGGGCGGGCCGCGCCGAACTGTCATCCGAGAGGTGGACAGGCGCAGGCGCAGGAGTCGGGGCTACGGGACGCGCCGGCCCGGCAGGAAGGCGGCGAAAAGCTCGCTCTTGAAGTGCATGCCCAGGCGGTCGAAGGCACGCGCCCGGTAGGTCTTGACCGTCGCCAGCGACAGCCCCAGGTCGGCCGCGATGCCGTCGTAGCTCCAGCCGCGCAGCAGGCGCTCGCAGACGTCGAGCTCGCGCTCGGTCAGCGCGGCACAGCGCGCCTGCAGGGCGGCGCGCAGATCGGCCACCGGCTCCGGGGCGCCCGGCGACGCGGCCGGCGCCAGCCGCAGGTGGCGCTGCACGCAGGCCAGCAGCAGGGGCGAGGCGGCGGCGAAGGCCTCGATCTCGCCGTCCTGGAACCGCCCCTGGTGCGCGTGGTGGTAGAGGTTGACGGCGAACACCGCATCGTCGTCCTGCCGGCTCACCACCGACAGGCGCTCGACCACGCCATGGCGCAGGTAGATCGCCTCGCGGTGGTCCTGGCTGGGAGCCTCGTCGGCGTGCATGCGCAGCACGGCGGCGTGGCCGGGGCGCACGGCGTCGAAACTGTGATCGTGCCGGTACAGGCCGCGGTGGTAGGCCGCGAAGCAGTCGCGCGTGGTGTCGGCCACGCCCACGCTGCCCGACAGGTGCAGCACCGGCGCCCGGTCCCGCCAGACCTGGTAGACCGACCAGGACGCCGCACGCAGCTGGGCCTGGTGGAGCGCCGCCAGCGCCTGGGTGGCGAAGTCCGGTGCACCGATCGCGCCGACCAGCGCACCCAGGCCGGCCGCCCAGGCCGGCGCCGAATTCAGGGGCAGGGCCCAGACGTTCATGAGGAGTCGAAGAGGTGGCAGGGCAGACGTGGCGCGAGGCGCACAGCGCATCGTCATCCTCTCGGATGACCCCTGCTGCGGCGCCGGAGCGGATGATCGGCGCATACGCATTGCCCTTCCATCCCCACTGACCCGCAAGCCGCACTCTGGCGAGCCTGCGGACATTGCCCCCGGAAGCCGCCCCGAGGCGGCCAGGACGTCGCCGGAATGTCGCCCATGAGCTCCCTGCTGCCCCCTCCCCCGCCACTGCTGCCGATGACCCAGGTGGTCTGCGAAGTGGACGCCCTGGTCAGCCTCGGGCCGGCCAAGCACGGCGAGCGCCGCTATGTGCCGCTGCGCGGCGGCACCGTGCGGGGCCCAGAACTCAGCGGCAGCGTGCTCGAAGGCGGCGTGGACTGGCAGGTCCTGCGCGCCGACGGCGTGCTGGAGATCGCGGCGCACTACGTGATCCGGACCGACGACGGCGCCCTGATCGAGGTGCAGAGCGACGGCCTGCGCCACGGCCCGGCGCAGGTGATGGCGCGGCTGGCACGCGGCGAGGCGGTGGCACGCGACGAATACTTCTTCCGCACCCTGGTGCGCTTCACCACCGGCGCGCCGGCCTGGCTGCACCTGAACCGCGTGATGGCCCTGGCCGTGGGCCAGCGCGAGGCGGACCGCGTGAAGCTGGACTTCTACCGCATCACCTGAGGCGCGGCAGCCGCCTCAAAGCTCACGCCGCGCCCGCGTGAGCAGGGTCACCACTTCGGTGGAGACCTGGGCGAAGCGTGAGCCGGCGCCGATCTGGCGCTCCGCGTCGTCGTAGCGGCGCGCGTTGATCGCGGCCGCGGCCTCGCCGGCGGTGCGGTGGAACTGCGCGTGGGTGTCGAGCAGCGCGCCGAACAGCGGCCGGCTGCCCCAGCGCGCACCGCCCGGGCCGTGCAGCCAGCGGCCCAGCGGGCAGCGGTCGTCGCGGCAGAGGGTCTCGACATCGAGGGTCTCCTGCCCGGCGATGGCGCGGCGCAGCTTGACCTTCCACTGCCGGTGCGCCTCGATGGCGGCATCGAAGTCGAAGGCCTCGCCCGGCTCGGCGAGCACCTCGGCCACCGGTGCGCTCGCGCTGCCCGCGGGCAGGCGGAAGCGGCTGACCTCCTCGGCGAGCTGGCGGGCCTGCGCCTTCATGGCCGCGGACGCCGCAGCGGTTTCCTGCACCAGCGCGGCATTCTGCTGGGTGACGCGGTCGAGCTCCTGCACGGCCAGGCCGATCTGCTCGATGCCGCTGCTCTGCTCGCGCGCACCGGTGGCGATGTGGTCGAGCAGCTGGTCGACACGCTGCGAGGAGGCGACGATCTCGCCGATCGCACCGCCGGCCTGGCGCACCACGGCCGTGCCGCTGGCCACCTGCTCGACGCTCTGGCCGATGAGCTGCTTGATCTCGCGCGCGGCCTGGGCGCTGCGCCCGGCCAGGTTGCGCACTTCGCCGGCCACCACCGCGAAACCGCGGCCCTGCTCGCCGGCGCGGGCGGCCTCGACCGCGGCATTGAGTGCCAGCAGATTGGTCTGGAAGGCCAGCCCATCGATGGTGCCGATGATCTCGCCGATGCGCGCCGAGGCCGCGCGGATGCCCTCCATCGTCTGCACCACATCGCCCATCACGCGCCCGCCGGCGTCGGCGCAGCGGGCGTTGTGGCGCGCCATGCCGGCGGCCTCCTGGGTGTGCTCGGCGGTGTTGCGCACGGTCGAGCCGATCTGCTCCATCGCCGCGGCGGACTGCTCCAGGTTGGCTGCGGCCTGTTCGCTGCGCGCCGACAGGTCGTGCATGCCGGTGGCGATCTCGCTGCTCGAGTGCAGGATCTCGTCGCTGGACTGGCGCACGTGCTGCACCATCAGGCGCAGCGCCTCCTGCATGCGGCGCAACTCGAGCATCAGCTGGGCAGGTTCGTCGCGGCCCCAGGGCGAGGGTGAGGTGGTGAGGTCGCCGTCGGTCATCGCGCGCAGGTGGCGGCGGGTTTCACGCAGGCCGCCGTCCATCACGCGGTAAAAGCTGAGGAAGAGGTAGCCGGCCATCACCAGAGACAACAGCAGGATGGCCGCCGCCATCCCCAGACGCTGCTGCGCGGCCCGCCGCAGGTCGTCGGCGTAGACGCCGGAGCCGATCACCCAGCCCCAGGGGGCGAAGCCCTTGACGTAGGAGATCTTGTCGACCGCTGCGCCGCCCCCCGGGCGCGGCCACTGGTAGTCCACGTAGCCCTCGCCCTGGGCACGCACCGTGGCCACGAAGCGGTCGAACAGCGGCACGCCGTTCGGATCACGTACGCCACCCACCGCCTGGCCGTCCAGCTCGGGCTTGATGGGGTGCATGACCATGCGCGGCTGCATGTCGTTGATCCAGAAGTACTCGCCGTCGCCGTAGCGCAGCCGGGCGATGGCCTCGCGCGCGGCCTGCTGGGCCTGCGCGCGGCTCCAGCGGCCCGAGAGCTCCTGCGCATGCGCCCAGGCCAGCACGCTGTGCGCCGTCTCCACCTGGGCGCGGGTGGCGGCCATGCGGGCCTGGCGGGCCTGCGCGTCCTCCTGATGCAGCTGGTAGGCCAGCAGCAGGAGCAGCGGCAGCAGCAGGGCGGTGCAGATCACCAGCGCCTTGGCCGCGAAGTCGAGCCGGCGGAACAGCCGCACGCCCGGCGCCCAGACGCCGTGGTAGGCAAAGAAGCCTTCGTCGCGGGGGGGCGCGATCGGGTCGGACGGGCCCGCGGCAGCGGCAGGCAGCGCCTGCAGGCCGGCCACCGGCGGCAGGGGTGTGGACATGCGTGTTTTCCTTTTCCGGGACGCTGCCGCAACCGGCCCGGCAGCATCGATGCACCGCAATGATGCGCAGGCAGGCGGGAGGCGGTCGGCGGAAAAGCAGGCCGGATGTCCCCGTTACCGGACAACACGCGCCCGGTGCAGCCGGCACGAACGACAACGGCCCGACACCCTCACGGGCGTCGGGCCGGCATGTGCTGGTAGGCCCCCGGGGAGTCGAACCCCGCACCAACGGATTATGAGTCCGCTGCTCTAACCAGGCATGAGCTAGGGGCCCCTTTCGGGTGCGGATTGTAGGCAGTGCCGAAGCCGCATCCGGCGCGCCCGCACCCGCTTCACTTCTGGCTCAGCGCGTTGCCCACCAGACGTGCGGTAATGTCCACGATCTGGATCATGCGGTCGTAGGGCATGCGGGTGGGGCCGATCACGCCCAGGGTGCCGACCAGCTGGCCGTCGACCTCGTAGGGGGCGGAGACCACCGAGAGCTCCTCCATCGGCACCACACCGCTTTCGCCGCCGATGTAGATGCGCACGCCGTCGGCGCGGCTGGAGCCGTCGAGCAGGCGCAGGATCTGCGCCTTCTGCTCGAACAGGTCGAACATCTTGCGCAGCGAGCCCAGGTCGCTGCCGAAGTCCTGCACGCCCAGCAGATTGCGCTCGCCGGCGATGACCACCTGCTCGGACTCCTGGCCGATCGCCTCGCTGCCGGCCTGCACCGCGGCCTGCATCAGCACGGCGATCTCGGCGCGCAGCGCGTCGACCTCGCCCTTCAGGCGCTCGCGGATGGCCTCGATGCTCAGCCCGGCGCAGTGGGCGTTGAGGTACTGGGTCGCCTCCTGCAGCTGCGCCTGGCTGTAGTCCTGCGCGGTGAAGAGCACCCGGTTCTGCACATCGCCGTCGGCCGAGACGAGGATGAGCAGCACGCGCCGCTCGCCCAGACGCAGGAACTCCATGTGGCGGAAGACGCCCGGCTTGCGCGGCACGGTGACCACGCCGACGAAGTGCGACAGGCTCGACAGCAGGTGCGCCGCATTGGCGATGACGCGGCGGGGCTGGTCGGGCTGCAGCGGCTCGAAGTCCGCCGGCATGCCCATCTCGGAGGGCTTGAAGGACGTCGGCGCGCGCGCGGTGAGCATGCTGTCGACGAACAGCCGGTAGCCGCGTGCGGTGGGCACCCGCCCGGCCGAGGTGTGCGGGCTGGCGATCAGGCCGAGCTCCTCGAGGTCGGCCATGACGTTGCGGATGGTGGCAGGCGACAGCTCCAGCCCGGGAGCCTTCGACAGGGTGCGCGAGCCCACGGGCTGGCCGTCGGCGATGTAGCGCTCGACCAGGGTGGTCAGCAGAAGCTTGGCGCGGTCGTCCAGCATGCCTGGATTTTAGGCGGGGGGCGCGTCCGCTGCATCCCGGGGAATGGGCCGGCCCCGCGGCAGGGTGGGCACGTCACGACCCTGTGGTGTAATTTCCTGCATGACCAACCGCTTCCGCCATGTCGCGCTCGTGGGCAAGTACCAGGCCCGGGGCATGCGGCCGCTGCTGGAGGACATCGCGCATCTGCTGACACGCTTCGGGCTGGACGTGTCGGTGGAGGCGGCCACGGCCGAGAACACCGGGCTGACCGGCTACCCGGCGCTGAGCACCGAGGAACTGGGGCGGCAGTGCGACGTCGCGGTGGTGGTGGGCGGCGACGGCACGATGCTCGGCATCGCCCGCGACCTGGCGCGCTACGGCGTGCCGATGGTGGGCGTGAACCAGGGCCGCCTGGGCTTCATCACCGACATCCCGGTGGCGCGGGTGGCGCAGGCGCTCAAGGCCATGTTCGCCGGCGACTACGAGGAGGAGCACCGCGCGATGCTCGACGGCCACGTGGTGCGCAGCGGCGAGTCGATCTACAGCGCCGTGGCGATGAACGACGTGGTGCTGCGCAGTGCCGCCACCGCCATGGTGGAGCTGCGCGTGGAGGTGGACGGCCAGTTCGTCGCCAACTTCCGCGCCGACGGGCTGATCCTGGCCTCGCCGACCGGCTCCACCGCCTACGCCCTGTCGGCCGGGGGGCCGATCCTGCACCCGGGCGTGGCCGGCTGGCTGCTGGTGCCGATCGCCCCGCACATGCTGTCGAACCGGCCGATCGTGCTGCCCGATTCGGGCGAGGTGACCATCGAGATCGTCGCGGGCCGGGAAGTCAGCGCCAATTTCGACATGCAGTCGCTCGCCAGCCTGATGCACGGCGACCGCATCTGCGTGCGCCGCTCGGCCCACCGGGTGCGCTTCCTGCATCCGCGTGGCTGGAACTACTACGCCACGCTGCGCCGCAAGCTGCACTGGAACGAGGGCGCACCACCCGGCGACGGAGGAAACTGATGCTCAAGCGCCTGGCGCTGCGCGACTTTGTCATCGTCACCTCGCTGGAGGTGGAATTCACGGGCGGCTTCGCGGTGCTGACCGGCGAGACCGGGGCCGGCAAGTCCATCCTGATCGATGCCCTGCAGCTGGCGCTGGGCGGTCGCGGTGACGCCTCGGCGGTGCGCGAAGGGGCAGCGCGCGCCGAGATCAGCGCCGAGTTCGAGCCGCTCGGGCCGGCCCTGCTGGCCTGGCTGGACGAGGCGGGCTTCGGCATCGAGGAGCCGCTGCTGCTGCGCCGCACGGTGGACGCGCAGGGCAAGAGCCGCGCCTGGATCAACGGCAGCGCGGCCACGGTGGCCCAGCTGCGCGAGCTGGGCGAGCGGCTGGTGGACATCCACGGCCAGCATGCCTGGCAGAGCCTGACCCGCCCGGCGGCAGTGCGCGCCCTGCTGGACGGCTACGCCGGCATCGACCCGGCCCCGCTGGCCACGGCCTGGAGCGCCTGGCGTCACGCGCTGGCGGCCCTGGAAGCCGCGCGCAGCCGGGGCGAAGAAGTCGAACGCGAACGCGAGCGGCTGACCTGGCAGATCGGCGAGCTGGACCGGCTGGCCCCCGGCACCGACGAATGGGCCACCCTGAACGCCGAGCACCAGCGCCTGGCGCACGGCCAGGCCATCCTGGATGCGGTGCAGGCCGCGCTGGAACTGACCCGCGAGGCCGAGGACAGCGCCAGCGCCCTGACCGCCCGGGCGGTCGACGCACTGGCCGAGGTGGCGGCCTACGACAGCACACTGGCCAGCGCCCTGGAAGTGCTGCGCGATGCCCAGGCGCAGCTCGACGACGCGGCCCACAGCCTGCAGGCCGCGCTGCGCCACACCGAGCTCGAGCCCGAGCGGCTGGCCGAGCTGGACGCCCGCCTGTCGGCCTGGCTGGGGCTGGCACGGCGCTTTCGCCGCAGCCCCGAGGAGCTGCCCGCGACCCGGCAGGCCTGGCGCGCCGAGCTGCAGGCGCTGGAGGCGGCTGCCGACCTGGAGGGCCTGCAGCGCCAGGCCGACGCGGCCCGCCAGCGCTTTCTGGCCGAGGCAGCCCAGGTGAGCGCGGCCCGCCGCGCTGCCGCACCGGCCTGGAGTGCGGCGATCACCCAGGCGATGCAGGCCCTCGGCATGGCCGGCGGGCGCTTCGAGATCGCCCTGCCCGCGCTGGAAACCCCGCAGGCCCACGGCCTCGAGTCGGTGGAGTTCCTGGTGGCCGGCCACGCGGGCAGCACGCCGCGCCCGCTGGCCAAGGTGGCCTCGGGCGGGGAGCTCTCGCGCATCGCCCTGGCGGTGGCCGTGACGGCCTGCGAGCGCCGCCACGCCCAGGGCGGCAGCGCCGCGACGCTGATCTTCGACGAGGTGGATGCCGGTGTCGGCGGCACGGTGGCCGACACGGTGGGCCGGCTGATGCGCCGGCTCGGCCAGGAGCGGCAGGTGCTGGCCGTGACCCACCTGGCCCAGGTCGCCGCCTGCGCGGACCAGCACCTGGTGGTCAGCAAGGAAGCCGGTGCGCAGGGGCGCACCACCAGCCAGCTGCAGCCGGTGGAAGGTGAGGCCCGCGTGGCCGAACTGGCCCGCATGCTGGGGGGCGGCGCACACTCGCCCAGTGGCCTCGCGCACGCCCGGGAAATGCTCGCCTCGGTGGAGAATCAGGTCGGTGCGGCAGCCCCGGTCCCATCTGCGCCCGACCGGGCGACGCACGCTTGCTCCCCCCCACCCGCCGCGCCCTCCGGCGCGCCGGCCCCGCGCCCCCGCCGACCGTCCTCATGACCGAGCCCGCTCCTGCCGCCCTCCCTGCTCCCGTGCCCGCCCTGCCGGTGCCGCCGGGAACGAATCCGCCGCCGGTGGTGCTGATCTCCGGCATCTCGGGCTCGGGCAAGTCGGTGGCGCTGAACGCCCTCGAGGACGCTGGCTACTTCTGCGTCGACAACCTGCCCACCGAGCTGCTGCGCGATTTCATTCGCCTGCAGCGCGAGCAGGGAGCGCGCCGCGTCGCGGTGGCCGCCGACGTACGCAGCGCCACCTCGCTGCCGCGCCTGCTGCCGCTGCTGGACGAACTGCGCCGCGAGGGTCAGGGGGTGCTGTCGCTGTTCCTGGACTCGCGCACCGAGACGCTGGTGCGGCGCTTCTCCGAAACACGGCGGCGCCACCCCCTGTCGCTCCTGCAGGACGGCAGCGGCGCCAGCTCGCGCAGCGCGCTGATCGAGTCGATCGAGCGCGAGCGTGAGCTGCTGGTGACGCTGCGCGAGGTCAGCACCGTGATCGACACCAGCGACCTGCGCCCCGCCCAGCTGCGCGCCTGGGTGCGCCAGCTCGGCGACGCGGCGCAGAGCCAGCTGGCGCTGGTGTTCGAGTCCTTCGCGTTCAAGCACGGCGTGCCGCGCGACGCCGACCTGGTATTCGATCTGCGCGTACTGCCCAACCCGCACTACGTGCGCGAACTGCGGGCGCTGACCGGGCGGGACCCCGGGGTGATCGACTTCCTGCGCGCGCAGCCCGAGGTGGCGGAGATGCTCGCACAGATCGAGGCCTTCCTGGACCGCTGGCTGCCCGCCTACGAGCAGGACCAGCGTGCCTACCTCACCGTGGCGCTGGGCTGCACCGGCGGGCAGCACCGCTCGGTCTACAGCGTCGAGCAGCTGGCAGCCCGCTACCGGGCCCGCATGCCCACGCTGATCCGCCACCGCGAGCTCGAAGCCCGCGAAGAACGCTGACGCAAGGAACGACCATCATGCCCGACGCGCCCCAGCCCGACGACGACATCCTGGTGCAGGCGCCTCGGGGCGAGTGGTGCGAGCGGGCCCTCTTCCCGCTGGGCACCGTGCTGTTCCCCGACGGCCTGCTGGCGCTGAAGGTCTTCGAGGCGCGCTACCTGGACCTGATCGGCCGCTGCCTGCGCGAGGGCAGCGCCTTCGGCGTGGTCACGCTCAGCCGCGGCGGCGAGGTGCGCCAGGACGACGAAGCGGTGGCCTTCGCCGAGGTGGGCTGCCTGGCCGAACTGCTGGGCTGCGACAGCGAGCAGGCCGGCATCCTGCATGTGCGCTGCCGGGGCGGGCGACGCTTCGAACTGCGCGCCCCCCGCCAGCGCGCCGATGGTCTCTGGCTGGCCGAGACCCGGCTGCTGTCCGCCGACGAGGTGCATCACCCCGCCCCGGAAATGATGGGCAGCGTGGCCGCGCTGGGCCGGGCCATCGCGGCGCTCGGCGCCCAGGGCCCATCGCCTTTCCTGGAGCCCTATCGCCTGGACGATGCCGGCTGGGTCGCCAACCGCTGGTGCGAACTGCTGCCCATCCCGCTGGCGACGCGGCAGAAGCTGATGGCCCTGCCGGACGCGGCCGCGCGGCTGGCCCTGGTGGACGGCTTCCTGCGCCGCCACGGCATCGTGAAGGACTGACGCAGCGGGGATCGCCGCCACTGCGGTCGCGGGCCCGCGATCCCGGATCCGTGGGGCGCCCCGGGTGCTCGGACGCTCGGATCTTCCTTCAGCCCAGCGGCAGGCGCTTGCGCAACGGCGCGGGCAGGCCCAGGGCGGCGAGTTGTTCCTGGCGCCACCAGCGCCCGGGGCCGAGCCGGGCCTCCAGGGCCTCGGCCGGCAGGCCCGTCGGCAGCCGCAGGCGGCGCGGATGCAGGGTCCAGTCCAGGTGGGTCAGCACGTGCAGGAAGCCCGCCAGCGGCTGGACCTCGGTGGGTGCCGCCTCGGGAGATGCCGCGGCGGCGTCCCGGCACAGGGCCTCGGCCAGGGACAGGCAGGCGGACTCGTCGTCGAACATCGGCCAGGCCCACAGACCGGCCCAGATGCCCGGCGCCGGCCGCTGCTGCAGCCAGACCGAACCCTGCGCATCGGTCAGCCAGAGGCACCAGCTGGCACGGGCCTGCCGGCGCAGCCGCCGGCTGCGCTGCGGGTAGTCCTGCGGGCGCCCCTGGGCATGGGCCCGGCAGGCGGCGCGCCAGGGGCAGGCCCCGCAGCGGGGCTCGCGCGGCAGGCAGACCGTCGCCCCCAGGTCCATCAGCGCCTGGGTGTAGGTCGGCATGTCGGCCGCAGCCCTGGGCAGCAGCGCCTGGGCCTGCGCCAGCAGCGCGCGCTCGTGGCGCGGCACGGCCAGGTCCTCGCCGAAGCCGAGCAGGCGGGTCATCACCCGCTTGACGTTGCCGTCCAGGATCGACACCCGCTCGTCGAAGCAGAAGGCAGCGATCGCCGCCGCCGTGGAGGGGCCGATGCCCGGCAGCGTGGCCAGCTGCGCGGCACTGCGGGGAAACGCACCACCGTGTTCGGTCACCACCTGCTGTGCGCAGCGGTGCAGGTGGCGCGCCCGGCTGTAGTAGCCCAGGCCGGCCCAAAGCCCCATCACCTCGGCCTCGTCGGCCGCCGCGAGCGCGGCCACGTCCCCGAAGCGCGCCAGGAACCGGGTGTAGTAGTCACGCACCGTGGCCACCTGGGTCTGCTGCAGCATGATCTCCGACAGCCAGACGCGGTAGGGATCGCGCAGCCCCTGCCAGGGCATGCCCTGCCGGCCGTGCATGCGCTGCCAGGCCACCAGGGCTTCGGCCAGGCCGGACGCCGGTTCCGCCACGCCCGACGGCCCCTCGAACTCCTGCGACAGAGAGCGCTCAGGCACGCACGGTCAGAGACTGCGGGCCGCCGACGCCCATCGGCGTCGTGGCCTCGAAGCGGCCCTGCGGGCCGGTACCGGGCAGCGCATCTTCGGGCGGCAGCACCGGCAGCGGCTCGAGCACCGGCAGCGGGTGCAGCATCGGTGCACGGGGCGGGGCTTCGGCACTGCGCGGCGGCGGCAGCGTGGTCAGCGGCATGAAGGCCGAGGCAGGCGAACCGTCGACACCGCTGTCGGGGCTGCCGATCTCGAACTCCTGCCGCTGCGCCGCGCGCCGCACGTCGTCGAAGAGCTGCAGCAGGTGCACCTCGAGGGTGGCCAGGCGGGCGTCCTGGGCCTCCAGCTCGGCCAGACGCACATCCAGCTCCGAGGCCGCGCTCTGGATGCGCTCGAGCGAGTCGCGCCGACGCTTGAAGGCCTTGCGGCGCTCGCGCAGCTGGGCATCGACCTGGGCCGAGGCGGTGCGGTTCCACAGCTCGATCTCGCCGGCCGCCCCCTCGAAGACCACGCGCAGGCGCGAGATCAGCATGCGCCGGAACTGGTCCAGGAAGCGCGGCTGCGCCAGCCGCATCGCCTGGCTGAGGCCGAGGTACTGCACGTAGCTGCGCTCGATCAGCGCCAGGTCGTCGCGAAAGCGCGTCAGCTCGGGCGCGGAGCTGACCACCAGGCTGAAGCCGAAGTCGGTGTTCAGCCGGGTGAAGTAGGCCCCCAGCATCTCGCGGGCATCGTGGCTGCCCTTCTGGGCCGCGTCGAGCATCTGCCGCAGCGCGGCGAACAGCTGCGTGTACGAGCGCTTCGCGCCGAGCTTGAGCAGCGAGTCGCGGATGGCACGCACCATCGTGTCCACTTCGCCGCGCAGGCGCTCGCCGGAAAGCTGCGCCAGCAGGTCCTTGAGCATGCGACCGTGCACCGAGCGCAGCGCCGAGAGCTGCGTCGTGCAGGCCTCGAACTCCTGGGTCTCGGCCTTGACGCGCTGCAGCATCAGCTTGACCTTGCCGACGTTCTTGCCGCGCAGCTCGCGCAGCTCGAGCAACTGCTCGGCCAGGTGGCGACGCAGGTCGGTGAGGTTGCGGCCGGTCTGCTGCTGCACCACCGCCAGGGCCTCGAGGGTGAGCTGCTCGAACACCGCACGACGCTGCGGCAGCAGCTGCTGGGCCAGGGCCTGCTCGAGGGCGAGCAGGCGGCTGTCCACCAGCAGGCGTGCGTTGCCCTCGACCCGGGCCTCCAGCGCCTGGCGCGCCGAGAGCGGAAAGACCCGCTCGAGCGGCATCTGCAGGGTCCTGGCCACCTGGGCGCATTGCCCGGCGATCTGCGCCTCGCTCTGCGCCACGCTGGACAGCGGGTCGTACAGGGCGTCGATCTTGTTGAGCACCACGTAGCGGGTGAGCACCTGGGAGGCCAGGTGGTCGCGCCAGATCTCCAGGTCGGAGCGGGTCACGCCGGTGTCGGCCCCGAGCACGAAGACCACCACATGGGCGCTGGGCAGCAGGCCGACGGTGAGTTCCGGCTCGGCGCCGATTGCGTTCAGCCCCGGGGTGTCCAGCACCACCAGGCCGCGCTTGAGCAGCGGATGCGGCACGTTGATGCGGGCATGGCGCCAGCGCGGCACCTCGACCCGCCCGTCCTCGTCCTGCGGCGGGTTGTCGGCGGGCTGATCGTCGTTCCAGAAGCCGAGCTGGCGCGCCTCGTCGAGGCTGACCCGCTGGGTGTCCATCACCGCGGTCAGGGCCTGGGCGAAGGCCTGCGGGTCATGGATGTCCACCGGCTGGCGGATCCAGGCCGCGGGCCGGTGGCGCAGTTCGGCCAGCGAGGCGCCCTCGAGGCGGGTCTCGATGGGCAGCAGCGCCAGGCCCGGCGGGTCCTCGGCGTCCCAGCCCAGCTCCACCGGGCACATGGTGGTGCGCCCCGGGGTGGCCGGCATGATGCGGCGCTTGTTGTCGGCGAAGAAGATCGCGTTGATCAGTTCGGACTTGCCGCGCGAGAACTCGGCCACGAAGGCCACCACCAGCTTCTCGCCGGCCAGGCGCTGGCGCAGGGAGTCGAGCAGGTCGCTGGCCGCCTCGTCGAGCAGGCTCTGCTCACGCAGGTAGCGCACCAGATCGCGCACCCGTTCCTCCAGCGCGGCGCGCCAGACGCCCAGGGCGTCGAGGCTGCGCACGAAGGGCTCGTGCACCACCGCGGGATCCGGCTCCGGGTGGGGCGCGGCGGCGCTGTGCGTAGGCAGGGAAGTCTCGGTCATCGTGGCGCAGGGCCGGCGAAGGGCCGGCGCGGGATTCATGGTAGCTCAGCCCCCGGGGCGGCGGGAACTCCGGGGCGTGCAGAACGGCCGCTGAGCCGCCCGGCGGTCCGCCGCCGCAGGGCGGCTCAGCGGTGCTGGCAGCCCGGGCAGAAATAGCTGGCCCGCTGGCCCTGCACGATGCGACGCAGCGTGGCGCCGCAGCGCCGGCAGGGCTGGCCGTCACGGCCGTAGACCCGGGCCTGCAACTGGAAGCTGCCGTCGTGGCCCTGGGCATCGCGGAAGTCGCGCAGGGTGGAGCCGCCGGCCTGCACGGCACGCTGCAGCACGTCGCGCACGGCCTCGGCCAGACGCGCGCAGCGCTGCGGGCCGAGCCGCCCGGCCGGCGTGCGCGGATCGATGCCGGCCTCGAAGAGCGCCTCCGAGCAGTAGATGTTGCCCACGCCCACCACCACGTCGCCCGCCAGGAGGGCCTGCTTGATCGAGACGCGCCGCCCCTGCAGCCCCCGGCGCAGCACGGCGGCATCGAAGTCGGGGCCGAGCGGCTCGACCCCCAGTCCGGCCAGCAGGCGCGCAGCCGGCCCGACATCACGCCCTGGCGACCAGACCACCGCGCCGAAGCGCCGCGGGTCATGCAGGCGCAGCCAGCCCCGATCGGTCTGCCACTGGACATGATCGTGCACACCCGCCGGGGTGGGCTGGGCCTCCAGACGCAGCGAGCCCGACATGCCCAGGTGGATCAGCAGCCCGGGCGTCTCCTGCCCGGCGGCGGCCTCGGACCCTGGGCGGGCGCCGTCCACGGCGGCACGGCGCGGCAGCAGCGGCATCCAGAGGTACTTGCCGCGGCGCTGCAGCCGCCCGATGCAGGCGCCGGCCAGCGCCTGCGGCGCGATCCCCAGCGGCCAGCGCAGCGGCTTGCCCATGTGCAGCGCCAGCAGGTGCGCGCCCTCCAGGGGCTCCACCAGGCCCAGGCGGGTGACTTCGACTTCCGGCAGTTCCGGCATGGGGGACATTATCGGCAGCCCGGGCGGAACGGGGCGCCGTCCTAGAATGAGTCGACCCGCTCTCGGATACTGCCGCCATGCCCCTGCGCTCCCGTCTTCCGCATCGCGCCGCCGCCCCTGGCCGGACGCGATCCCGACTCGGTGCCGGCCTGCTGGCACTGGTCGTCGGCGCGTCGATGCCCGCAGTCGCGCAGCAGGCCGGCGCCACCGCCCCGGCCGGTGCTGCCTCCGCGCCGGCCGTCTCGGCCATGGACGGCCAGCTGTTCTACCAGGTGCTCGTGAGCGAGCTGGCGCTGCGACGCGGCGAAGCGCAGGCGGCCATCGAGACCCTGACCGACGCCGCCCGGCGCCAGCGCGACGAGCGGCTGTTCCGGCGCGCCACCGACATGGCCATCGAGGCCCGTGCGGCCGAGCTGGCACTGTCGACACTGCAGGAATGGCGCCGCATCCTGCCGCGCTCGGCCGATGCCGCCCAGACGCAGGGCCAGATCCTGATGGCCCTGGGGCGTCCGTCCGAGGCCCGCGAACCCCTGCGCCGCTGGCTGGAGTTGACGCCGCTGCCGCAGCAGCCCATGGTGATCGCCAGCCTGCCGCGCCTGGTCCTGCGCGGTGCCCAGGCGCCCGCCGCGGCACAGGTGCTCGACGAGGTGCTGCTGCCCTGGCGGGAGGCCGCGGCGACGCGTGACGCCGCCCGGCTGGCGACCGCGCGCATCTGGTGGGCCGCCGGCGATCTCGAACGCGGCCTGGCCGCGGCCCGTGCGCTGCAGCAGGCCGATCCGGCCTCGGAGGGCGCAGCAATGCTCGGGCTGGAAATGATGGGCCAGGATGGCCGCGCCGAGGCGCTGGTGCGCAACTACCTGCAGACGGCCCGGCCGGACAGCCGGCTGCGTCTGGCACTGTCGCGCCGGCTGACCGCGCTGCAGCGTTATCGCGAGGCCCTGGACGTCGTGCGCGATGCCGTCGCGGCAGAACCGCGCCTGGCCGAGGCCTGGCTGATGCAGGGCGCGCTGCAACTGGAGCTCGGCCAGCCCCGCGAGGCGACCGCGGCACTGGAGCGCTACCTGGCCCTGCAGGCCGAGGCGCCGAACGCGCCCCCCCCGCCGCCGGTCACGCCCGGCACCCCGGCAGAGCCGGATGCCGACCCGGACGAGGCCGCCACCGAGGAAGAGGCCGACGACGGCCACGGCCCCCAGGCCGAGGCGGCGCGCAACGAGGCCCAGGCCTACCTGATGCTCGCCCAGGCCGCCGAGCAGTCGAAGGACTATGCCGCCGCGCAGGCCTGGCTCGAGAAGCTCGGCGAAGCCCGGGGCGGCCGCAGCGCACTGCTGCGCCGCGCCTCGCTGCTGGCCCGCCAGGGCCGGGTCGACGAAGCCCGCGCGCTGCTGCAGCGCCTGCCCGAGGGCAGCCCCGAGGAGCTGCGCAGCAAGGTGATGGCCGAAACCCAGGTGCTGCGCGACGCCCGCCACTGGCAGGCCGCCTACGACCTGCTGGTGCAGGCCAATGCCCGTCAGCCCGACGATGCAGATCTGCTCTACGAACAGGCCCTTCTGGCCGAGAAGCTGCGCCGCTTCGACGAGATGGAGCGGCTGCTGCGCCGCGTCATCGCCCTGGAGCCACAGCGCCAGCATGCCTACAACGCGCTGGGCTACAGCCTGGCGGATCGGGGCCAGCGGCTGACCGAGGCGCGCGAACTGATCGCCAGGGCGCTGACGCTGGCCCCGGGCGACCCTTTCATCACCGACAGCCTGGGCTGGCTGGAGTTCCGCAGCGGCAACCGCAGCGAGGCCCTGCGGCTGCTGCGCGAGGCCTGGGGGCGCCGACCGGATGTCGAGATCGCCGCCCACCTCGGCGAGGTGCTCTGGGTCGACGGCCAGCACGACGCAGCGCGGGACATCTGGCGCCAGGGACGCGAGCGCGATGCGGACAACGAGGTGCTGCGCGAGACCCTGCAGCGGCTGAAGGTCCGACTCTGATGCCCGAGCGCCGCCGCTGGCTGATCGCGCTCGGCCTGCCGCTGTTGCTGGGCTGCCAGGCCCTGCCCCGGCAGACGCCTGTGCTGCGTCACAGCGGCCGCCTGGCCCTGCAGGTGGAGGGCGACGCCAGCCGATCCTTCACCGCCGCCTTCGAGCTGTACGGCTCGCCTGCGCAGGGCCGGCTCGATCTGCTCGGTCCCCTGGGCACGCTGCAGGGCCGCGCCGAATGGTCGGCCGGTCGGGCCCGCCTGCACTCGGGCGACGAGCAGCGCGACTACGACTCGCTGGCGGCGCTCGGCCAGGATCTGCTGGGAGAAGACCTGCCGATCGAGGCCCTGTTCGACTGGCTGGCAGGGCGCTCCTGGCCCGGCGCCGAGGTCCTCCCGCGCCCGGACGCGCCGGCGGCGGGCTTCGTGCAACTGGACTGGCTGGTCGACCAGTCCCGCCGCAGCGATGGCCTGCTGCGCCTGCAGCACTTGTGGCGCAGTCCGGCCGTGACCCTGCGCCTGAAGCTCGACGCCCCCTGATTCCTGCCCTCCGGCCCCCTGCCCCATGGCCCTGACCGCCCTCTACGACCTGCCCGCACCGGCCAAGATCAATCTCTTTCTGCATGTGGTGGGGCGGCGCGCCGACGGCTACCACCTGCTGCAGTCGGCCTTCGTGCTGATCGACTGGATGGACAGCCTGCATCTGGAACTGCGCCGCGATGGCGGCATCGGCCGCGTCGACCTCGGCGCCGCACTGCCCGAGGACGATCTCTGCCTGCGCGCCGCCCGGGCCCTGCAGCAGGCCAGCGGTTGTCACAGCGGCGTGCAGATCACCCTCGACAAACGGGTGCCCTGGGGTGCCGGTCTGGGCGGTGGCAGTTCCGATGCAGCCACCGTACTGCTCGGCCTGAACCGCCTGTGGGGCCTGCACTGGCCGCGGCAGCGCCTGCTCGAGATCGGTCTGACGCTGGGGGCGGACGTGCCCTTCTTCATCGGCGGGCGCAACGCCTGGGTCGAAGGCATCGGCGAGCAGCTCACGCCTGTGCCGATCGAGCCGCGGCGCTACCTGCTGGTCAAGCCGCCTGTGGCGATTCCGACACAGGCAATTTTTTCGAGCCCCCTCTTGCGGCGAGACACCGCGCCCACTACAATGGCAGTCTTTCTTGCAGACCAAGACCACTTCGGAGTCAACAACCTGCAGGCTGCAGCGGCAGCCTTCAGCGCGCAAGTCGACGAAGCGATCGAGCTGCTGGAGCGGCATGTCGGGCCCGCCCGCATGACCGGGTCCGGGAGCGCAGTGTTTGCATGTGCTGGGGGCAACCCCGGTGCAGACGACGGATCGTCGGATCCCGGGCAAGTGTTGGCGACCTTGCCGCAGGGGTGGATCGGTCGGATGTGCCGAAGTCTGGAAGTTCACCCGCTGCATGGGTGGGCAAAAGACTGAAGCAACCGTTTCGAGGCGGTACCGAAAGGTGCGGCCTGTGTAGGGGAGTCGCCAAGTTGGTTAAGGCATCGGATTTTGATTCCGACATGCGAGGGTTCGAGTCCTTCCTCCCCTGCCAAATCATTCCAGGCGCCCGTCGGTCTCCGGCGAGGCGCCTGTTTCGTTCCAGAGTCGCCCTTTTCAGCGTGCTGCGCGGCGTGCTCGCGCGGTGACCCTCGCAGGATGCCTGCCATGCTCGCCGACACCGTTCTCTTCACCGGCAACGCCAACCCCGCCCTGGCCCAGGAGATCGCCAACGACCTGCGCATCGAGCTCGGTCGCGCTTCGGTCGGCCGCTTCTCCGACGGCGAGGTGACGGTCGAGATCCAGCAGAACGTGCGCGCCCGCGACGTGTTCGTCGTGCAGCCCACCTGCGCGCCGACCAACGAGCACCTGATGGAGCTGCTGCTGATCGTCGACGCCCTCAAACGCGCGTCGGCGCGGCGCATCACCGCGGTGATTCCCTACTTCGGCTATGCCCGCCAGGACCGCCGGCCGCGCTCGACCCGCGTGCCGATCAGTGCGAAGGTGGTGGCCAACATGCTGGAGGCCGCCGGCGTCAACCGCGTGCTGACCATGGACCTGCACGCCGACCAGATCCAGGGCTTCTTCGACATCCCGGTGGACAACATCTACGCCTCGCCGGTGCTGCTGTCGGACCTGCAGGGCAAGCGCTACGACGACCTGGTGGTGGTGTCGCCCGATGTCGGCGGTGTGGTACGCGCCCGCGCGCTGGCCAAGCAGCTGGGCTGCGACCTGGCGATCATCGACAAGCGTCGCCCGCGTGCCAACGTCTCCGAAGTGATGCACATCATCGGCGACATCGACCGCCGCACCTGCGTGGTGATGGACGACATGATCGACACCGCCGGCACCCTGGTGAAGGCCGCCGAAGTGCTCAAGGAGCGCGGCGCGAAGAGTGTGTTCGCCTACTGCACCCATCCGATCCTGTCGGGCCCGGCGGTCGAGCGCATCCGCAACTCGCAGCTCGACGAGGTGGTGATCACCAACACCATTCCGCTGCGCGGCGACGCCGCGGATTGCCCGAAGATCCGCCAGCTGTCGGTGGCCTTCCTGTTTGCCGAGACGATCCGTCGCATCTCCGACGGCGAGTCGGTCACCTCCCTGTTCGCGGAGCAGAACAACAACTTCTGATCCGCGGGCCTGTATGCCGGGACCCCGTCCGGGTCCCGGATTTCCCCGGCGCCTGGTCGCGGGCGCCTCATTTCGTCATCCGTCTGGAGTGATCCATGAAATTCGTCGCATTCCCGCGTGAGCTGCAGGGGACCGGAGCGAGCCGCCGCCTGCGCCTCACCGGCAAGGTGCCGGGCATCGTCTACGGTGCCGGTGAGCCCGCCATGATCGAGCTCGACCACAACGCGCTCTTCCACGCCCTGAAGAAGGAAGCCTTCCATTCCTCCGTGCTGGAGATGGAACTGGCCGGCGCGACCTCCAAGGTCGTGCTGCGCGACGTGCAGATGCACGCCTACAAGCCGCAGGTGCTGCACGTGGACTTCCAGCGCGTGGACGCCACCACCCGCATCCACAAGCGCGTGCCGCTGCACTTCGTCAACGAGGCGGAGTCGCCCGCGGTCAAGCTCGAGAAGTGCCTGATCAACCACGTGGTGGCCGAGCTCGAGATCGAGTGCCTGGCCGAGAAGCTGCCCGAGTTCCTGACCGTCGACCTCGGCGGCATGACCAAGGGCCAGTCGCTGCACGTGGACGACCTCAAGCTCGATCCGAGCATCAAGGTGGTCACCCACGGTCGCAAGAACCCCCTGGTCGCCGTGGTGGTGCCGATCGTCGAGGAAGAGATCGTCGTGGCCGCTGCGCCGGCCGCCCCCGCCAAGGGCAAGGGCAAGGGCAAGAAGTGATGGCCCGGCCGCCGCAGCGTGCGGCGGCGCCTCCCCGTCCGGGTCGATCCGGCCCGGCCGCAACCCCGCCCCGCGCGGGGTTTCGTCTTTTCGGAGCGGGCTTGATGCACAGTGGCGGGCGCGGAGCGCTTCGCTTCGAAGCGGCCTGCGCCGCCTGGGCGGGCGCAGTCGCGGGGACTTCGGGCGCCGCCTCGTCGTGATGGAGAACACACCATGATTCGCCTGCTGGTGGGCCTGGGCAATCCCGGTCCCGAGTACGAAGCCACCCGCCACAACGCCGGTTTCTGGTGGATCGATGCGCTGGCGCGGCAGTGGGGCGTCACGCTGCACCCGGAGCGGGCCTATCATGGGCTGGCTGCCCGCCCGACGCGGCATGGCCACACCGTCTGGCTGCTCGAGCCGCAGACCTACATGAATCTGTCGGGCAAGTCGGTCGGGGCGCTGGCGCGCTTCTTCAAGATCGCGCCGGCCGAGATCCTGATCGTGCACGACGAACTGGACCTGCCCCCCGGCCAGGCCAAGCTCAAGCAGGGCGGCAGCGCCGCGGGGCACAACGGCCTGAAGGACATCCAGGCCCAGCTGGGCAGTGCGGACTTCTGGCGACTGCGCCTGGGGATCGGCCACCCGGGCGACCGCGCCGAGGTGGCGGCCTATGTGCTGCGGCGCGCGCCCGAGGCCGAGCGCCGTGCGCTCGAGGAGAGCATCCAGCGCAGCCTCGCCGCCGTGGAGAGCTTACTGAGCGGAGACATGGGCCGCGCAGTGTCGCTGGTGCATGCCCGTCCGGAACGCCCCAAGCCACCCCGCCCCGCCCACCTGGCGGCCCCAGGCACGCCTGCGGCCCGACCCGCAGCAGCGCCGCCCGCAGACGCCGCACCGGCCCCCTGACCTCGCCGGCTCCGGCGCGGCGCTGGATCAGTGCCGCCCAGCTTCGGTGGCCGGGTCGGACCCTGCCGCCGGCGCGGCGGCACTGCACAGCCGCTGGTACTTGGCCTGCAGCTGCGCCGGCGTCTCGAGGTGGAAGGGGTCGAGCGGGATGCACTCGACGGGGCAGATCTGCACGCACTGCGGCTCGCCGAAGTGGCCGACACATTCGGTGCAGCGCTGCGGATCGATGACGTAATGCGACTCACCCATCGAGATCGCCTGGTTCGGGCACTCCGGCTCGCAGACATCGCAGTTGATGCACTCGGAGGTGATCATCAGCGCCATGGCCGCTCTCCGATGGGCCGGTCAGGCCTGTGCGACGCGCCGCTGCAGACGCTCCAGCACCGACGGGGCGACGAACTTCGAGACATCCCCGCCGAGCATCGCGATCTCGCGCACGAAGGTGCCGCTGACGAACTGGTACTGGTCGCTGGGCGTGAGGAAGAGCGTCTCGACATCGGGCATCAGCTGACGGTTCATCCCGGCCATCTGGAACTCGTATTCGAAGTCGCTCACCGCGCGCAGCCCGCGCACCACCACCTTGCCGCCATGCTCGACGACGAAGTTGCGCAGCAGGCCGCGAAAGGCAATCACCTCCACGTTCGGATAGGCTGCCGCCAGTTCCTGCGCAATCTCCAGCCGCTCGTCGAGGCTGAACATGGTGCGCTTGTGGTGGCCGGCGGCCACGGCGACGACGAGACGGCTGAACAGGCGGCTGGCGCGACGCATCAGGTCCTGGTGGCCCAGGGTCATCGGGTCGAAGGTGCCGGGGTAGATGGCGGTATGGTCCTGGGTCGCCGGGGTCAAGAGAGGCTCCTGGAAGACAGGCACGCAGTTTAGTCGCCCGCCGCCGCGACCCGGCGCAGCAGGTGGAAATGCACCGCTCCCGCACGGGCGCTGCGATGCAGTTGCCAGCCGTGCACGGCGAGGGCCGACTCCTCCCAGGCCTGCTCGTCCTCGAGATAGACCCAGGCGTCCGGCGCGAGCCAGGGAGCCAGGGCCTGCAGCGCCGGCCAGAGCAGCCCGAGGCCGAAGGGGGGATCGAGCAGCACCAGGTCGAAGCGGCCCTCGCCGAGCGTCGGCCGGCGCGCCAGGAAGGCCAGCGCGTCAGCCTGCAGAACCTGCACGGCGTCGGCCTGCAGACGCTCGACGACCTCGCGCAGCCGGATCACGGCCTGGCGGTCCTGTTCGATCAGCAGCACGCTGCCCGCCCCACGCGAGGCCGCCTCCAGGCCCAGCACGCCGCTGCCGGCAAACGCATCCAGCACCCGCCAGCCGGTCAGATCCTGGCCCAGCCAGTTGAACAGCGTCTCGCGCACGCGGTCGGGGGTCGGCCGCAGGCCCGGCCGGTCGGGCACCGGAATGCGGCTGCGCTTCCAGCGCCCGCCGATCAGGCGCACTTCCCCGGATGCGGAGGAGGCGGCCCCGCGTCCCGGGCCCGGGGGGCTGGCAGAGGCGAGCCCTTGCGGGCGACGACGGGCGACACGGTTGGACTTGGACACGGCGGCCATTCTAGGAGCCGGACCGTGCGGCCCGGCTGCCTACAATCCAGGCGTCTCCAATGCCGCTTCGTGCGGACCGCCCATGTTCAGCTTCTTCCGGCGCAAGTCCGCGCCCGTTGCCCCGCCGCCCGCCGAGAACGCCGCGCCGCCCGCCGTCGTCGTCCAGGCACCGGCAGCCCCGCCTCCCCCGCGTCACGAGCCAGCGCCGGCCCCGATCGCGCTGCCGCCGAGCGCCGCGGCGCCAGCGCCCGCCGAGGTGCCGGCACCGGCGCCGAGCCGGGGCTCCTGGCTGAGCCGCCTGCGCCAGGGGCTGCAGCGCACCGGCGCCAGCATCGCGCAGGTCTTCACGGGCACCCAGATCGACGAGGCCCTCTACGAGGAACTCGAGACCGCCCTGCTGATGGCCGACGCAGGCGTCGGCGCGACGCAGTACCTGCTGGACACGCTGAAGCGCCGGGTGAAGGAGGCGCGCTGCAGCGATCCGCAGGCGGTCAAGGCCCTGCTCGCCGACGTGCTGGCCGAACTGCTTCAGCCGCTGCAGGGCAGCCTCACGCTGGGCGAGCAGCAGCCGACGGTGATCATGGTCGCCGGGGTGAACGGTGCGGGCAAGACCACCAGCATCGGCAAGCTCACCCGGCACCTGGCCGCGCAGGACTGCAAGGTCCTGCTGGCCGCCGCCGACACCTTCCGCGCGGCAGCGCGCGAGCAGCTTTCGGTCTGGGCCGACCGCAACCGCGTCGAGATCGTCAGCCAGCAGGGCGGCGATCCGGCCGCGGTTTGCTTCGACGCCGTGAGCGCCGGGCGGGCGCGCGGCTGCGACGTGGTGATCGCCGACACCGCCGGACGGCTGGCCACGCAACTGCACCTGATGGAGGAACTGCGCAAGATCCAGCGCTCGCTGGGCCGGGCGATGGAAGGCGCACCGCACGAGGTGCTGCTGGTCGTGGACGGCAACACCGGCCAGAACGCCCTCACCCAGGTCAAGGCCTTCGATGCCACGCTGGGACTCACCGGTCTGGTGGTGACCAAGCTGGACGGCACGGCCAAGGGCGGCGTGCTCGCCGCGATCGCCCTCTGGGTGCGCGAACGCATGGCCTGCGGGCGGCCGGCCGTGCCGGTGTACTTCATCGGCGTGGGCGAGAAGCTCGAGGACCTGCAGACCTTCGACGCCCGCGAGTTCGCTCAGGCCCTGCTGGCCTGAGCGCTGGGCACGGCACCGGGGTGCCGCGCCCCGGTTCAGCGCGACGACGCGGCCGCCAGCGCTTCGAGCAGGCTGTGCGCGATCGTGGCCGCCACGTCGGTGCCGGGCACCTCGGGCGCCTGGCGGATCTCCCGGTCGTCGGCGCTCGAAACCAGGTCGTGCACGCACTGGCCCAGCTCGACGAGCGGCACGGCCGTGCCCGCCACGTCTGCGCAGACCGTGCAACGCAGTTGCGCACCGTCCACCTCGATGCTGGGCAGGCTGAGCCAGCGGGCCGCCTCGGCGAGGACCTGACCGGGCTCGACGATCGCGCAGCGCGCCCCGCGCAGCATGCTCAGTTGATCGCATAGCGAGGGCACGCCGATGCCCAGCAGCCGGGCCCGGTCCATGCGGTCACGCTCGGCCGCAGACCGCGGCCCTTCGCCGTGCAGCAGGCAGGTCGCCTGCGCCAGCGCGGGCTCGGCGGCGAGCAGCGCCGTCAGCGTGGCCTCGCTGTCGCGGTCGAGCAGCCACAGGATCTTCGGCAGCGCCTGCACGTCCAGCAGCCCTTGCAGCCGCTGCCGGGCCAGATCGGGCGCATCGGGCAATGTCAGCGTGCACAGGACATAGGGAGTCCCGGCACCGGCATGCTCGGACCAGGTCGGGCCCAGGTAGATCGGCATCGCGTGGCGCAGGAAGGCACCGTATGGCGTGGTCACCTCCGGCCACAGCGCGGCCAGCGCCTGCACGGCGAGTCCGTCGGGCACCAGTCGGCAGCGCCCGGCTTCCAGGCCCTGCTGCTGCAGCAGCGACGCCGACTCGGGCCGGTCCGGTGCCAGCACCTGCTGCGCCATGCGTGCGATCAGGACGGCGTTGCCCTCGTCCCGCGGCGTCCCCAGCATCAGTTGCCACAGAGGCAGTCCGGCCTTGTGCGCAGTCAGTGCGCCGGCCAGCAAGGCGTCGCTGTCGCCCGCGACGGCCACGGCCAGCGGCTGGAACTCGGCCAGCAAGCGGTCCATCGCGGCGATGATCCGGGGCGCCTGCGTGGCAAAGGGCGCGGCGTGAAGTTCGAGATGCACACCCTCCTCGGGCGCGGGCAGCAGGCGGTCCATCGCCTGCCAGGGCCAGACCTGGGCGGAGCGGCCCGGGTTGACCAGCAGCAGACGCAGGCCCTGCCCGTCACGCGGCATGGCCCGGGCAATCGCGGCGACGTTCAAGGCGGCCTGGGCCGTGTCGGCCAGGCAGAGCACGACACCGCGATACCGGGCCGTGGCGGCCCGACGCTGGTGCAGGGGCTCGACGGCTTCGGGCACGTAGTGCGCCGCAGCCGCCGCGACCGCGCCGCCCACCGCGGCGACGTCGAGCGGCGCCCCGGCCGGGGTGTCGCCTTCACCGCGTTCCGAGGCGCTGGGCTCGCCGGGATCCACGCCCGCTACACCCTGCGCTGCAGCCGTCGCCTGCACAGAGAGCGGTTCCTCGGAACGGGCTGCCGGCCAGGGCGGCGTTGCGGCCGATGCCTGCGCCGGCGGCGGCGCAGACGGCACCACCCTGTCGGCGGGCGCCTCGGCCGGGCTCGCAGGTGGCGACAACGGCTCACCGGCCTGCCGCGTCGCGGCAGGCTCCGGGGCGGGTTCGGCGGCCTGCAGCGGTGCCGCGGGGGGCATGGCCCCCGGAGCGGGCTGGGTGGCCGCTGCCGGTGCCGGCCCGGGTTCCACCCCGGGTGCCGGTGCGGCCGCCGGCGCGCCGCCGCTGCGCTCCCGCACGGGCAACGGCAGCGGCTGGTAATGGGCCTCGCCGATCTCGTTGCGCAGCTCCAGCGCGGTCTGCTCGACCAGCTCCGGCGTGATCTGGTCGGTGTTCTCCAGATAGGACGCCAGCAGCAGCCGGTTGGACAGGCGGTTGATGCGGCGCGGCACCCCGCCGGTCCAGGCATAGATGTGGTCGAAGGCGCCTGGTGCGAAGGCGGGCCGGTCCTGCCAGCCGACCCGTCGCAGGCGGTGCTCGATGTACGCCTGGGTCTCGTCCGGCCCCAGGGGACCGAGGTGCTGCGAGGCGATCACGCGCTGGCGCAGCTGCTCCATCTGCGGCGACTCGAGCAGACGGCGCAGTTCGGGCTGGCCGACCAGGAAGCTCTGCAGCAGCGCATGGTTGCCGAGCTGGAAGTTCGACAGCATGCGCAGCTCCTCGACCGCCCGCTCGTCGAGGTTCTGTGCCTCGTCGACGATGAGCAGAGCATGGCGCCCCTGTGCGGCCAGCGCCGTCAGGAAGGCCTCGAGGGTGGCGATCAGGTGCGCCTTGGAACTGCCCTGTGCGGGGATGCCGAAGGCGGTGATGATGGCCTGCAGCAGTTCGCCCGATTCGAGCTGTGTGCTGACGATCTGGGCGGCCAGCACCTTCTGGCGATCCAGCCCCTCCAGCAGGGTGCGCAGCAGCGTGGTCTTGCCCGCACCGATCTCGCCGGTGATGACGATGAAGCCCTCCCCCTGCATGACGCCGTACTGCAGGTAGCCCATGGCACGGCTGTGCCCCTTGCTGTTGAAGTAGAAGGCCGGGTCGGGGTTGAGCTGGAACGGGGGCCCGCTGAAGCCGAAGTGGGTTTCGTACATCGAGGCTCTAGAAACGGTGCAGCACGCCGACCGACAGCGAGGTCGCCTCGGCCTTCGACGAATTGGCGGCAAAGCGCGTGCCATCGCTGGTCAGGCCGCCCGGAGTGTCGCTGTGCACAGTCTGGAAGCGCAGCCCGGCGGTGGCCGAGGTGCGCAGCGACAGTGCCTGGGTGGCCCCGATGCGCCAGCCCAGGTTGCGGGTGTTGCGTCCGAGGTTGCTGCCCTCCCCGCGCACCCGCGCGAAGGTGACGGCAGCCTCCGCGCTGAGCTGCGGGGTCAGCCGGTGCGACAGGCCGACGCTCGCGCCACGCTGGCGCGAATCGGCCGACACCAGCAGGACATCGTCCGGCCCACGCAGGTCGCGGGTGCGCAGCGCATAGACCTGGCTCGTCAGCACGTTGCGCGGCCCCATCCAGGCCAGGCCGAGCGTGCCGCCCTGCGTGACCTGGGCCCCGCCGGAGTACAGATCGATCGCCGACGACAGACTGTCGGGCAGGCCGCGCTGGGCGATGATGTCCTGCACCAGTTGCGAGCGCTGGTTCGGATCGGGCACGCGCGTGGTCAGCATCGCGTCGAGCAGTCCGGCCACGTCGGTGCCGGCAGAAAGCACGCCCAGCCGCGACGCGTAGGTCGAGACGCTGCGCTGCACTCTCGCATTGATCGCCACGAACGGGGAGCGATGGCTGAGCGTCGCATCCCAGCCGTTGCCGAAGAAGCGCCGCTCGGCCTGCATCTCCAGCCGCGTGCGCTCGCTGGGCACCCAGCGCAGGCTGACGCCGCGCAGCGTATCGCGCAGCGTGTTGGTGGTGTAGCGGCCTTCGTCGCGACCCACGGTCAGACCGAGCGTCAGCTCCGGATCGGGGCTGTAGAGCAGCGCGGCACGCGCGGTACGGAACTCCAGCTCGTTGTCGGGCTGGGACTTGTAGCGCGTCATCTGCCGGTCGTACGACAGGCGCAGCCCCATCGGCAGGGGCTTCAGCTCGTACAGGCCGGCCTGCCCCTCGACATAGGCATCGTTGGAGGAAGGCGCGGTCTGACTGCCGAAACCACGCGACCAGGCGTGGTCGGAACGCAGGCTGAAGCGCGTCGTGGGCGACAGCTCACGCTCCAGGCGCGGACTCAGACTGCCTCGCAGCACGCGGCTGCGGTTGAGCACGGTCGGACCATCACCCAGGTCGCCGAAGGGGTCCGAGGTGGTGGTGCGTGCCGAGGCCTGCGCATCGAGGAAGAACAGCCGCTCCACCGGCTGGCTGCGCAGGTCGAGCGTGGTCTGCGGAAACAGCCGGTCTCCGCGCGAGCGACCGAGGTACTGCACGGCATCGGCGGCCAGCGCGCCGGTGACCTCGTAGCGCGGCCCGCGCCCCTGCACGCGCACGCTCGGCGTGGTGACCACCACCACATCGGACTGTTCCTGGGTCGAGGAAAGACCGACGTTGTCGGTGGCCACGGCGGTGACCTTCACGGCCGGCTCGAAGCGCCAGGCCTGGGCCTGCAGCGCCGGAGACGCCGTCAGCAGCACAAGCAGGGTGGTGCCCGCCGCGACGGCGCCGCGGCGGCCCGCCCGAGCGGGCCGCTCAGCTCGAGTAGTAGTAGCCATAGCCCCCCCTGGCTCCGCGGTCCGCGCACTTGTTCAGGACCGACAGCACCACCGGGCACTGCTCGACAGCGGCAAAGGCCTGGGTCACCTGGGCATGCGTGGTGTGCTCGGCCTCGACCACCATGACGACCTGGCCGACCCGCGAGGCCAGGACCCGCGACTCGGTGGTCGGGATCAGCGGCGGCGAATCGAACACGACGATGCGGTCCGAGTACTTGGCCGCCAGTTCGTCGAGCAGCTCGGCCATCGCGGCGCTGGCCAGCATTTCGGTGGACTTGGCATGGGCCGTGCCGGCCGGCAGCAGGCTGAGCTTGGGCACATCGGTGCGCAGCATCACATCCGCCAGCGTGAGGTTCTGCTTAGGGTCGAGCACGTCCATCAGACCGGGTGCGGGCTCCACGCCGAGGCGCGCCAGCACGGAAGGCCGCAGCACGTCGGCGTCGACCAGCAGCACCGAGTGATCGACCTCCATGGCGATGCTCATCGCCAGGTTCACGGCGAAGAAGGTCTTGCCCTCACCCGGCATCGCGCTGACCACCTGGATCAGATTCGCGCGCGGTATCGCACGGGCCTCGGCATCGCGGGTGTTGGCCAGCAGCGGCCGCTTGATGATGCGCAGCTGCTCGGCCAGCTCCGAGCGCGCCTGCGAGGGCACCAGGTAGCCTTCACGCTCGAGCCGGGCCAGATCCAGCACCACCTCACGCGAGCGACGCGCGGGCTCGGCCGGTGGGGCAACCGGTGCCCGTGCGGCCGCGACGACCGCCGGTGCAGCGACCGCCGCACCGACAGGGACTTCCGGCGCCGACGGAACCGACACCTCGATGCCGGCACGCTTGAGTTCCTCCAGGCGACGCTTGGCGGCCTGTTCGATGAGATTCATCGGATATCCCCTCGGATCACGTGCCCGGACGCACGGAAAGCCAGATCAGCCAGGCCACATGCACCACCAGGAACAGGCCCATCGCACCCATGACGCGCAGACGGTCCTGCCGGTCCAGAAGTGTCTGGCGCGCATCGGCCAGACGCGTCAGGCCACCGAGCACCGGCCGCTTCGTGAAGGCCCGCAGGTCGCGCTCGCTCGAGAAGGTCGGCTTGAGCCGGCTGACCCCGAAGGCCGCGGCCGCACCGGCGACCAGGGCCAGCAGCATCACCACCAGCGCCAGCTGGGTCCGGCTGGGGAAGACCGGGGTCGGCAGCACGCGGGGCGGCTCGACCAGCCGGAAATCGGCCAGCGAGGCCTGCTGGTCGATCTTCACGCCCAGCGAGGCCGCCTCGCGTCGCGACACCAGCTGCTCGTAGTTCTTGCGCATGATGTCGTAGTCGCGGTTGAGCTGGGCCAGCTCGGCCTCCGCCTGCGGCACCCTTCCGGCCTGCGCCTTGATCTCCTCCAGGCGGGCCTGCTGCGTGCCGAGCTGGCTGCGCAGCGAGGCGACATTCGCCTCGGCCTCGGCCAGCGAGATGCGCAGCTTCTGGAACACCGGATTGCCGGCCGTCGCTGCCGCACGCGCCTTGCCGCCGGCCTGCGAGCGCAGCAGGTCGAGCTCGCTGCGCCGCTGTGCCTCGAGCTGGGCGATGGTGCGCCGGGTGGACTGCACGTCCGGATGCTCGTCGGTGTAGCGACGCAGCATCTCGTCGAGCTGGCGACGCTGGGTGTCGATGCGCGCATCCAGGTCGGGCGTCAGCGAGGACACGCCCGGGGTGGGCGTGTCGCTGGCGATCTGCGGCTCGGTCGCGGCCAGCTCCCGCTTCAGCGCGTCGCGCGACTGCTCGGCCGCTCCCAGGGCCAGCCGGATGCGCGCCACGTCGTCGTTGAGCGCCGAGATGCGGCTGAAGAAGTCCTGGTTGTTCGTCACGCCCACATTCATGTTGCGCAGCTTGAACTCCTTGAGGCGGTTCTCCGACTCGATGAGCTTGGCCTCGTAGGCCCGGATCTGCTCGTCGATGAAGCGGCTGGCCTCTTCCGAGTCACGGCGCTTGGTGTCGGTGCTGGCGTTCATGAACAGACCCACCAGCGCAGTCACGAGCCGGTTGGCGCGCTGCGCATCGCTGTCGCGGTAGCTGATGGCGTACAGGTTGCTGCCGCCGGCCTGCTCGACCTTGATCGCCTTGAGCAGCATCTCGACCCGCTTGGCGGCCTGCTCCGGCGTGCCCTGCGGCCAGCCGATGGCGGCATCGTTGGACAGTCGCTCGACGTGCGGCCGCGAGATCAGCGTGCGCGCCAGCATGCGTACCTGCTGGTCGATGTCGGGCTGGAAGGCCAGACCGGACATCAGCGGCTTGAGCACCGTCTGCGTGTCCACATGGATGCGCGCCTGCGCCTCGTAGCGCTCCGGCGTGACCGCCACCAGCACGCCGCCCAGCACCGCCACGGTCCAGGCCGTGATCACGGCCAGCCAGCGCTGTCGCCAGACGGAGCGCAACACCGTCATGGCCTGTTCAGGGAAATGCATCATGCCCGCAATACCTATCTCACGGTCGTCCGGGCGTCAGGGCGCCCGGCGACGCTGCAGAACGCGAGCCGCCCGCTGGCGCGGGCCGGCCTCGCCATCGCTTCGATCCGGCAGGCCGGATCAGAACCAGCTCTGCGGCACGATGATGATGTCGCCGGGCTTGACGTCGACGTTGGCCGAGATGTCGCCCCGCTTGAGCAGGTCCTTCAGGCGCACGCTGTACTGCTTGCCGCCCTCCGAGCCGCGCACCAGCACCGCCCCGTTGCCGTCGGCGAAGTCGGTCAGACCGCCGGCCTGGATCATCACGTCCAGCAGCGTCATGTCCTGGCGGAAGGACACCGCCTGCGGACGGGTCGCCTCGCCGACGATGCGGATCAGCTCGTTCAGGTTGCCCTGGAAGCCGGACACGACCACCGTGACCACCGGATCCCGGATCACGCGCGACAGCTCCTGCTGGATCTCCTGAGCCAGGTCCGAGGGGCTCTTGCCCGCGGCCAGCACATCGCTCACCAGCGGCGTGGAGATCCGGCCGTCCGGACGCACGGTCACGGTGCCGGACAACTCCGGATTGCGCCAGACCACGACGTTGAGCGTGTCCAACGGACCGATCTTGTAGCGATGGTCCGGCGTCTGCGCCTTGCGCGGAGCCGGCGGATGGCCGCTGCCGCTGGCACAGCCCGCCAACTGGAGCGTGAACATGGCAGCCGCCATCAGCCAGGCGCCGATGCGCAGGAAGGTTCCCGTCTCGATCCTCATGCCCATTCCTCTCTACAAACGGCTACTGCCGACAACAAACGGATGCAATCCTACCTTGCGAGCCTTAACGCGCCTTTGCGCCGACTCGCCCCCTCCCCCAGGCGTGCGGTTTGCCCGTGGCGAACACACGCATCTGCGGGACTCCCCCCGATTCACGGGCACCAAAGACAAACGCACGGCCCTTGCCGTGCGTCGTTGCCCGCCCCGAGGGGTGACTCAGTGCGCCCCCTCCCGGAAGAGCACCACGCTGACCGTCTCGATCAGCACCTGCAGGTCCAGCAGCACCGAGTTGTTCTTGACGTAGTACAGGTCGAACTGGTGCTTCTTGCGCGCATCCTCGAGCGACGCCCCGTAGGCGTAGCGGACCTGGGCCCAGCCCGTCAGGCCCGGCTTGACGGTGTGGCGCAGATCGTAGAAGGGGATCTGCTCGCGCAACTGGGCCACGAAGGAGGGGCGCTCCGGCCGGGGGCCGACCATGCTCATCTCGCCGCGCAGGACGCTGAAGAGCTGCGGCAGCTCGTCGATGCGGGTCTTGCGGATGAAGGCCCCCACCCGGGTGATGCGGCTGTCGTTCTTGGTGGCCCAGCGCGCCACGCCATCCTTCTCGGCATCGGTACGCATGCTGCGGAACTTGATGCACTGGAAGCTGCGCCCGCCCAGGCCGACCCGCTCCTGGCGATAGAGGATGGGACCGGGGCTGTCCAGGCGGATCGCCAGCGCGGTCAGCAGCATCACCGGCGCCCCCAGGATCAGCAGCACCGAGGAACTCACCACATCGAAAACCCGCTTGGAAGCCTGCCGCAGCCCCCCCTGGACAAAGCCCTCGCCGTAGACCAGCCAGCTGGCCTTCAGGCTGTCCACCGGCACCTCGGCCTTGGCACGCTCGTAGAAGCCCGCCAGATCCATGATGGGCACCCCGCCGATGCGGCACTCGAGCAGCTGCTCCATCGGCACGCCACCGCCACGCTGCTCGCGCACCGCCACGATGATCTCGTTGACCCGGTGCTCGCGCACCAGCTCGGTCAGACGCCTCGACGCATCGAACACCGCCGCGCCTTCGCGCGACACCACCGACGAGGCCTGCTCGGCCGTCGGCACGAAGCCGACCACCTCGTAGCTCGACCACTGCTCACCGGCACGCAGGTCGCTCCAGACCTGCTGGGCGTCCGGCCCGGTGCCGACGATCAGCACACGCCGCGTGCCGATGGCCTGGCGCACCGCCCAGGCCACCCCCCGATACACCGTCAGCCCCGCCAGCAGGTAGACCAGCGCCAGCCCGACCAGACGGCTGGCATAGCCGTCGTACTCGATGTACTTGATCGTCAGATAGGTGATGTAGCCCCCGACCGCGAAGGTGAAGGCGATGCGACCGAGCATCGGCAGCAGGCCGAGGTTGCGATGCCGGTACAGCCCGACGAAGGAATACAGCAGCGCCATCACCAGCGCGAACGTCAGCGCCGACAGCAGAATGCTGGGCGCCGCGAGCTGGACGAAGGTCGAATAGGCCGAGCCGGCCTGCGCCAACGTGGCAGCGGACAGCAGGGCCGCGAAGAAGCACAGCAGCCCGTCGGCGAACAACTCGACGAAGTGCGTCCCTGAAGTGCGATGCTGAAATACTCTGAACATCCGTGAGCCCTCACTGCGACCGGTTCGGGCAGTCATGACCTCACAGGTCCCCCGCTGCCCCTCGTTTCCGAGCTCCGGATTCTGTACGTCACGCGGTGCGCTTCAACCCTTCAACCAAGGGCCGGAGTCGGTCTCCCCATCGGCCGCGTCGGATTCTGTGACGGAGTCACGTCGAAGTGAACCCTCCTTGCCACGTTTTTTTCCGGTTCGACGCCTGTACGCGACGCCTTTCGCACCATACGGAACCTGATGTGAAAAATTCACGGAAGCCCGCATCGCAGGACCGGCACGCCCGGCCGGAAGTGCGCTGCAGGCGCCCCGCAAGGGCGCTCAGCACTTCAATCCGACGTGCAGCGCGACGATGCCGGCAGACAGATTGTGCACATCGACATGCCCGAACCCGCAGGATTTCATCAGGGCCTTCAGTTCCGCCTGACCGGGATGCATACGAATCGATTCGGCGAGATACCGATAACTCTCGGAATCCCCGGTGATCCATTTGCCCATCCGAGGAAGCACGGAGAACGAATACCAGTTGTAGGCTTTTTCGAGTGGCTTGGCCACGCGCGAAAATTCGAGCACGAGCAGTTTTCCACCCGGCTTCAGGACACGGCACATCTCGCGCAGCGCGCGCTCCTTGTGGGTCATGTTGCGCAGGCCGAAGGCCACGCTGACGAGGTCGAAGTGGGCGTCCGGGAAGGGCAGCTGCTCGGCATCGCAGAGCACGCTGGGCAGCACCAGCCCTTCGTCGAGCAGGCGGTCCCGGCCGGTGCGCAGCATCGCCTCGTTGATGTCGGTGTGGACCACGCAGCCCTGCGGGCCGACCCGCCGGGCGAAGGCGCGCGTCAGGTCGCCGGTGCCCGCGGCGATGTCGAGCACACGCTGGCCTTCGCGCGCACCCGACACGGCCACGGTGTAGGCCTTCCAGACCCGGTGCAGGCCCGCAGACATCACGTCGTTCATGATGTCGTACCGCGAGGCGACCGAGTCGAACACGCCGCGCACCATGCCGGCCTTCTGTTCCTCGTCGACCGATTTGAATCCGAAGTGAGTCTGGCTCATGGCAGGGGCAGTTCAGTGACGGGTGGCGCAGGCGCTCGCGGCCGGCGCGGGCATCGGGGTGTCGCGGCCGACGCCGGCGGCGGCCAGGCGGGCCTCGTAATCGGCCCAGAGCCGGTCGTGGTCGCGGCCGAGGGCATACAGGTAGTCCCAGCTGAAGATGCCGCTGTCGTGCCCGTCGCTGAAGCGCGGCTGGACCGCGTAGTGGCCCACCGGCTCGAGCGCGACGATCTCGACGTCGCGCTTGCCGGTCTGCAGCACCTCCTGGCCCGGACCGTGGCCACGCACCTCGGCCGACGGCGAGTACACGCGCAGGTACTCGAAGGGCAGCCGGAAGCGACTGCCGTCGTCGAAGGCGATCTCGAGCTGGCGGGACTGCTGGTGCAGCGTCAGCTCGGTGGGCTGGGGAACACGCACGGGGGCAGACATCATGGACTCCTGACGTTCGAGGGCATGGCATGCGCCACGCGGGGACCGATTGTCCGCCACGGCGACACCCTGGCGGCGTCGCCGCAGGCGGAGCGGATCAGACGAGCACGCGCTCGATGCCGCCGGCGTTGGCGCGGTGCACGTACTCGGGCAGCCAGTTCTCGCCGAGGATGTGGCGCGCCATCTCGACGACGATGTAGTCGGCCTCCAGCAGGCCGTTGTCGAGATCCTCGCCGTAGCGCGACAATCCCTGCAGACAGGCCGGGCAGGAGGTGAGGATCTTCACGTTGCCCTGGTGACCCGCCGCGCGCAGCTGGGCCTCGCCCTTGCGGATCTCCTCTTCCTTGCGGAAGCGCACCTGGGTGGAGATGTCCGGGCGATTCAGCGCCAGGGTGCCGGACTCGCCGCAGCAGCGGTCGGACTTGACCACGCCCGGCCCGACCAGCGCACGCACCGTCTTCATCGGATCCTGCTGCTTCATCGGCGTGTGGCAGGGGTCGTGATAGAGGTAGCCCCCCTGTCCGCCGGGCAGGGTGATGCCCTTTTCCAGCAGGAACTCGTGGATGTCGACGATGCGACAGCCGGGGAAGATCTTGTCGAATTCGTAGCCCTGCAGCTGGTCGTAGCAGGTGCCGCAGCTGACCACGACCGTCTTGATGTCCAGGTAGTTCAGCGTGTTGGCCACGCGGTGAAACAGCACCCGGTTGTCGGTGATGATCTTCTCGGCCTTGTCGAACTGACCGCTGCCGCGCTGCGGATAGCCGCAGCACAGATAGCCCGGCGGCAGCACGGTCTGCACGCCCGCATGCCAGAGCATGGCCTGCGTCGCCAGGCCCACCTGGCTGAACAGGCGCTCGCTGCCGCAGCCGGGGAAGTAGAACACCGCCTCGGTCTCGGCGCTGGTGGCCTGCGGGTCGCGGATGATGGGCACGTAGTCCCGGTCCTCGATGTCCAGCAACGCGCGTGCGGTGCGCTTGGGCAGGCCGCCCGGCAGCTTCTTGTTGACGAAGTGGATCACCTGCTCCTTGACGGGGGCGGCGCCCACCGTGGCCGGTGGCGCGGCGGTCTGACGTCGAGCCACCACCTTCAGCAGGTCGTTGGCCAGACGCTGGGCCTTCATGCCCACGCCCACCATCGCGCTGCGGGCCAGCTTGATGGTTTCGGGGTTGGTCGCGTTGAGCATGAACATCGCGGCCGCGCCGGCGGGACGGAAGCTCTTCTGCCCCATCTTGCGCAGCAGGTTGCGCATGTTCATCGACACGTCGCCGAAGTCGATCTTCACCGGGCAGGGTGTGTAGCACTTGTGGCAGACCGTGCAGTGGTCGGCCACGTCCTCGAACTCCTCCCAGTGCCGCAGCGACACGCCACGACGCGTCTGCTCCTCGTAGAGGAAGGCTTCGATCAGCAGCGAGGTGGCCAGGATCTTGTTGCGCGGCGAGTACAGCAGGTTGGCGCGCGGCACATGCGTGGCGCAGACCGGCTTGCACTTGCCGCAGCGCAGGCAGTCCTTGACCGAGGCGGCGATGTCGCCGATGTCGCTCTGCTGCATGATCAGCGACTCGTGCGTCATCAGCCCGAAGCTGGGCGTGTAGGCCTCGCTCAGGTCGGCCGCACGGGTGTCGGCGCCCAGGTCGGTCAGGCGGTCCTGGGCACGCAGCAGCTTGCCCTTGTTGAAGCGGCCCTGCGGGTCGACCCGGGCCTTGTAGGCCGCGAAATCGGCCAGCTCGGCGTCGGTCAGGAACTCGAGCTTGGTGATGCCGATGCCGTGCTCGCCGGAGATCACGCCGTCCAGGCTGCGCGCCAGCGCCATGATGCGGCCCACCGCCTCGTGGGCGGTCTGCAGCATGGCGTAGTTGTCGCTGTTGACCGGGATGTTGGTGTGCACGTTGCCGTCGCCGGCGTGCATGTGCAGCGCCACCCAGACCCGCCCGCGCAGCACCTCCTTGTGGAGGGCGCGCATCTGCTCGACCAGCGGCGCGAACACCGCGCCGGCGAACAGCGTCTGCAGGGGGCGCAGGATCTGCGTCTTCCAGGAGGCGCGCAGGCTGCCGTCCTGCAGCTGGTCGAAGAAGGAGCGCGTCTGTCCCTCGATCACCCGGTCGAGGTGGACCATCCAGTGCTGCCATTGGGCACGCACCTCGCGCACCCGCGCCAGCGCCTGCTGCACACGGTCGGCCAGCAGCTCGGCGCTCAGGCTTTCGGTGGCCTCGCTGGGCTTGCCCAGGGGCAGGCTGTCCTGCTGGAACAGGGCCTCGAGCCGGTCGGCCAGCTCGATCTTGTTGCGCAGGCTGAGTTCGATATTGATGCGCTCGATGCCCAGCGTGTACTCGCCCATGCGCTCCAGCGGGATCACCACATCCTCGTTCACCTTGAACGCGTTGGTGTGCTTGGAGATCGCGGCGGTGCGCTTGCGGTCGAGCCAGAACTTCTTGCGCGCCTCGGCCGAGACGGCCACGAAGCCCTCGCCCGAGCGACCGTTGGCCAGGCGCACCACCTCGCTTGTGGCACGGGCCACGGCCGCCTCGTCGTCGCCGACGATGTCGCCGATCAGCACCATCTTGGGCGTGCCGCCGCGCTTGCTCTTGGTGGCGTAGCCCACCGCCTTGAGGTAGCGGTCGTCGAGGTGCTCCAGGCCCGCCAGGATGGCGCCCCCGGGCTGCCTCGCCTCGGCGAACATGAAGTTCTTGATCTCGACGATCGAGGGCACGCAGTCCTTCGGGTTGCCGAAGAACTCCAGGCAGACGGTGCGGGTGTGCGCCGGCATGCGGTGCACCACCCAGCGCGCGCTGGTGATCAGGCCGTCGCAGCCCTCCTTCTGCACCCCCGGCAGGCCGGCCAGGAACTTGTCGGTGACGTCCTTGCCCAGGCCTTCCTTGCGGAAGACACGCCCCGGGATGTCCAGCCGCTCGGTGCGCTCGAGCGTCCTGCCCGAGGCGTCGTAGTAGTTCAGCTCGAAGCTGGCCATCTCGACGTCGTGGATCTTGCCCAGGTTGTGGTTCAGGCGCACCACCTCCAGCCACTTGGCCTCGGGCGTCACCATCTTCCAGCTGGCCAGGTTGTCCAGCGCCGTACCCCACAGCACCGCCTTCTTGCCACCGGCGTTCATCGCGATGTTGCCGCCGACGCAGCTGGCCTCCGCCGAGGTCGGGTCCACCGCGAAGACATGGCCGCCCCGCTCGGCCGCGTCGGCCACCCGCTGCGTCACCACGCCCGCGCCGGTCCAGATGGTCGCCACCTTGCGATCCACGCCCGGCAGGTCGACGAACTCGACCTCGCTCATCTGCTCGAGCTTCTCGGTGTTGATCACCGCGCTCTTCCAGCTCAGCGGCACGGCGCCGCCGGTGTAGCCGGTGCCGCCGCCGCGCGGAACAATGGTCAGCCCGAGCTCGATGCAGCCGGCCACCAGCGCAGCCATCTCGGCCTCGCTGTCGGGCGTGAGGACGACGAAGGGATACTCGACGCGCCAGTCGGTGGCGTCGGTCACATGCGACACGCGGCTCAGACCGTCGAACTTGAGGTTGTCGCGCCGGGTGTGGCGGCCCAGCACACGCCGGGCACGCTGGCGCAGATCGTGGACGGCGCGGAAGTGCGCCGCGAAACGCTCCACCGCCGCGCGCGCGGCCACCAGCAGCTCGCCGACGGCGGCGTCGCGTTCGCCGTCCTCGCCCGGGGTGCGCCGCTTCTCGATCTCGCCCAGGCGGTGGTGCAGTGCGTCGATGAGCATCTGCCGCCGCTTCGGGTTGTCGATCAGGTCGTCTTCCAGGTAGGGGTTGCGCTGCACCACCCAGATGTCGCCCAGCACCTCGTAGAGCATGCGCGCGGAACGACCGGTGCGGCGCTCGCTGCGCAGCTGGTCGAGCAGCGTCCAGGCGCGGCGCCCGAGCAGACGCTGGACGATCTCCCGGTCCGACAGCGAGGTGTAGTTGTACGGGATCTCGCGCAGGCGCTGCGGGGCGGACGGCTGCGCCGGCGCGGCGGCGGGGTCGTTCAGGCGATTCAGGGGAAGCGGAGCGTTCATGGCCGCAGATGCCGGACAGGCGAGGCGAGAAGCGCAGGAGCGACAGCTGCCGGCAGCACCGTGCCGCCGCCCTTGCGCGGGGCCGCCGATGGTACTTCAGGGGCGGAAGAACCCTGATGGACAGGCCCTTGCCGTCCAGCCGCCCGGCGCCTGACCCCGACAATCCAGCACCTCCCACCCCGCACAGCGTGTCGCCGGATGAACCGCACCTCGTCTGCCTCGCCTGCCTTGGCCAGCGCCTCGGCCACCCGGCCCAACCGCCCCGCCACGGCCTGGACCGGCCCCCGCTGGATCGCCCACCGCGGCGCTGGCATGCTGGCACCGGAGAACACCCTGGCGGCCTTCCGGCTGGGCGCCCGCCTGGGTTGGCGGGCCTACGAGTGCGACGTCAAGCTGAGCGCCGACGGCGTGCCCTTCCTGCTGCACGACGCCACGCTCGGTCGCACCAGCAACGGCCGGGGCAGCGCGGGCGCACTGACCTGGGACGCCCTGTCGCGCCTGGACGCGGGCAGCTGGCACAGTCGCGCCTACGCGGGCGAGCCGCTGCCCACGCTGGCCGCCGTGGCGGCCTTCGTGCGTGCCAACGGGCTGCACCTGAACCTCGAGATCAAGCCCACGCCGGGCACCGAGGCGCCCACGGGTCGCGCCGTGGCCGAGGCGGTGCGCCGGCTGTGGGCTGGCGCTCCGGCACCGCCACTGCTCAGCTCGTTCAGCCTGCGGACGCTGCACGCGGCCCGCGACGGCGCCCCGGAACTGCCACGCGCGCTGCTGCTCGACCGGCCCCGGCGCGGCTGGCTCGAATGTGCCGCAGAACTGGCCTGCGGCGCGGTGGTGACCCACCACCGCTGGATGGATGCGAGCCTGCTGAGGCAACTGCGGGACGCCGGCCTGCAGGCCCTGGTCTACACCGTGAACGAGCCGGACGAGGCCGCACGGCTGCTGAGCCTGGGCGTGGACGGCATCATCACCGATGCGGTCGACCGGTTCACCCCGGACTGACCGGCGCTGCGCCCGGGGCCGAACCGGCCGGCAGCGGGTAGCGGCCCGGCACCAGAATCGAGCGATCCACGTCGACCAGCCGGGTGTGGCCGGTGAAGGCCATCGTGAGGTCGAGTTCCTTGTGGATGATCTCGAGCGCCCGGGTCACGCCGGCCTCGCCCAATGCGCCCAGCCCATACAGGAAGGCCCGGCCGATGTAGGTGCCACGCGCACCCAGCGCCCAGGCCTTGAGCACGTCCTGGCCGCTGCGGATGCCGCCGTCCATGTGCACCTCGATGCGCCGGCCCACCTCGGCCACGATGGCCGGCAGCGCCTCGATGCTGGCCTGCGCACCGTCGAGCTGCCGGCCGCCGTGGTTGCTGACGATCAGCGCATCCGCGCCGGTCTCCACCGCCAGGCGCGCATCCTCGACATCCTGGATGCCCTTGAGGATCAGCTTGCCGCCCCAGCGCTTCTTGATCCACTCCACATCGCGCCAGTTCAGGCGCGGGTCGAACTGCTGGTTCGTCCAGGCACCCAGACTGGCCATGTCGTCGACCCCGTCGACATGGCCGATCACGTTGCCGAACTGCCGGCGCTTCGTGCCGAGCATGCCCAGGCACCAGCGCGGCTTGGCCAGCATGTTCACCAGGTTGGCCAGGGTCGGCCGCGGCGGCACCGACAGGCCGTTCTTCAGGTCACGATGCCGCTGGCCGATGATCTGCAGGTCCAGCGTCAGCACCAGCGCGCCGCAGCCTGCCGCCCGGGCCCGCTCGATCAGTCGCTCGATGAAGCCACGGTCACGCATCACGTAGAGCTGGAACCAGAACGGCGCCCGGGTATGCGCGGCCACGTCCTCGATCGAGCAGATGCTCATCGTCGAGAGCGTGAACGGCACGCCGAAGGCCTCGGCGGCCCGGGCGGCCAGGATCTCGCCGTCGGCATGCTGCATGCCCGTCAGCCCGGTGGGCGCCAGCGCCACCGGCATCTTCACGTCCACACCGACCATCTGCGTCGCGGTGGAGCGGTGCTCGAGGTTCACGGCCACTCGCTGGCGCAGCTGGATGGGCCGGAAGGCCGCCTCGTTGGCAAAGTAGGTCGACTCGGTCCAGGAACCGGTGTCGACGTAGTCGTAGAACATGCGCGGGACCCGACGCCTGGCCAGGACCCGCAGGTCCTCGATGCTCGTGATGACGGTCAAGGGCAATCTCCTCGGTGCGCCGGCAGCCTCCGGCCGGGCGCGATGATGCCAGCCCCTCACGGGCCGGAAGGCCAGCTGGCACGACGCTTGCCCAACCCGATCGCCAGCGCTACAATCACGGGCTTTTCCGTCCAGGCTGGGCAAAAGCCTGCGTGTGTCACCGACACCCGCGGGCTTCGCTGCTTGCGGGCCGGAAGATGTACGTAACTTCAAACGGGAACAAGTTACCCATGCCGACCATCAATCAACTCGTGCGCCAGGGCCGCCAGGCCGAGGTCACGAAGTCCAAGTCGCCTGCGATGCAGAACTGCCCGCAGCGCCGCGGTGTCTGCACCCGCGTCTACACCACCACCCCGAAGAAGCCGAACTCGGCGCTGCGGAAGGTGGCCAAGGTGCGCCTGACCAACGGTTTCGAGGTGATCTCGTACATCGGCGGCGAAGGCCACAACCTGCAGGAGCACAGCGTGGTGCTGGTGCGCGGCGGCCGGGTCAAGGACCTGCCGGGTGTGCGTTACCACATCGTGCGCGGCTCGCTCGACCTGCAAGGCGTCAAGGATCGCAAGCAGTCGCGCTCGAAGTACGGCGCCAAGCGTCCGAAGAAGGCCTGATCGGCGTTCCGACAAACGGTGGTCACATCCGGCTGTCAGGCTGGCATGTGAAGGATTGCGGCAGGTCGACGCCCGAAGCGGCGGACCGTGTCGAGTAAGTGGAAGGCCCGTGAGTCGTGGCCGACCAGGGTGCCGGGCAACCTGCACCGACTGAAGATGAAGGAAGAGAAATGCCTCGTCGTCGCGAAGTACCCAAGCGCGAGATCCTGCCGGACCCGAAGTTCGGGTCGGTGGACCTGTCGAAGTTCATGAACGTGATCATGGAGTCCGGCAAGAAGGCCGTGGCCGAGCGGATCATCTACGGCGCTCTCGAACAGGTCGAGAAGAAGGCCGGCAAGGATCCGCTGGAAGTGTTCCTGACCGCGCTGAACAACGTGAAGCCGATGGTCGAAGTCAAGAGCCGCCGCGTCGGCGGTGCGAACTACCAAGTTCCCGTGGAAGTTCGCCCCGTGCGCCGCATGGCCCTGGCCATGCGCTGGCTGAAGGAGTCGGCCCGCAAGCGCAGCGAGAAGTCGATGGCCCAGCGCCTGGCCAACGAGCTGCTGGAAGCCTGCGAAGGCCGCGGCGGCGCGATGAAGAAGCGCGACGAAGTGCACCGCATGGCCGAAGCCAACAAGGCCTTCTCGCACTTCCGCTTCTGATCCACCTTTCTACGGCCGCTCAGGGTTTCTGCTGACCCCGGGCGGCTTTCGCCGTTTCTGGCTATTGGAGTGACACATGGCTCGTCAAACCCCCATCGAGCGCTACCGCAACATCGGTATCTCGGCGCACATCGATGCCGGCAAGACCACCACGACCGAGCGCATCCTGTTCTACACCGGTGTGAACCACAAGATCGGTGAAGTGCACGATGGCGCCGCCACGATGGACTGGATGGAACAGGAGCAGGAGCGCGGCATCACGATCACGTCGGCCGCGACGACCTGCTTCTGGAAGGGCATGGACCTGAACTATCCGGAGCACCGCTTCAACATCATCGACACCCCGGGACACGTCGACTTCACCATCGAGGTGGAACGTTCGATGCGCGTGCTCGACGGTGCCTGCATGGTGTACTGCGCGGTGGGTGGCGTGCAGCCGCAGTCCGAGACCGTCTGGCGCCAGGCCAACAAGTACAAGGTGCCCCGCCTGGCGTTCGTCAACAAGATGGACCGCACCGGCGCGAACTTCTTCAAGGTGGTCGACCAGATGAAGACCCGCCTGAAGGCCAACCCCGTGCCGGTGGTCATCCCCATCGGTGCCGAGGAAAACTTCAAGGGCGTGGTGGACCTCATCAAGATGAAAGCCATCTTCTGGGACGAGGCTTCCCAGGGCATGAAGTTCGAGTATCGGGACATCCCCGAGGACCTGCAGGCCGTCGCCCAGGAATGGCGCGAGAAGATGGTCGAGTCCGCCGCCGAGGCCAGCGAAGAGCTGATGAACAAGTACCTCGAGTCGGGTGAACTGACCGAGGAAGAGATCAAGCTGGCGATCCGCACCCGCACCATCGCCACCGAGATCCAGCCGATGCTGTGCGGCACCGCCTTCAAGAACAAGGGCGTGCAGCGCATGCTGGACGCGGTGATCGACTTCCTGCCCAGCCCGGTGGACATTCCCCCGGTGTCGGGTACCGACGAAGACGATCAGCCCACCAGCCGCAAGGCCGACGACAAGGAGAAGTTCTCCGCCCTGGCGTTCAAGCTGATGACCGACCCCTTCGTCGGCCAGCTGACCTTCGTGCGCGTGTATTCGGGCGTGCTGGCCTCCGGCTCGACCGTCTACAACCCGATCAAGGGCAAGAAGGAGCGCATCGGCCGGATCCTGCAGATGCACGCCAACCAGCGCGAGGAGATCAAGGAGATTCTCGCCGGCGACATCGCCGCCTGCGTGGGCCTGAAGGAAGTCACCACCGGTGAGACCCTGTGCGATCCGGACGCCATCATCACCCTCGAGAAGATGGTGTTCCCGGAGCCGGTGATCTCCCAGGCCGTCGAGCCGAAGACCAAGGCCGACCAGGAGAAGATGGGCATCGCGCTGGGCCGCCTGGCCGCCGAAGACCCGTCGTTCCGCGTTCGCACCGACGAGGAATCCGGCCAGACCATCATCTCCGGCATGGGCGAGCTGCACCTGGAGATCATCGTCGACCGCATGAAGCGCGAGTTCGGCGTGGAAGCCAACGTCGGCAAGCCGCAGGTGGCCTACCGCGAGACCATCCGCAACGCCGCCAAGGACGTCGAAGGCAAGTTCGTGCGTCAGTCCGGCGGCAAGGGCCAGTACGGCCACGTGGTGTTCACGCTGGAGCCGCAGGAGCCCGGCAAGGGCTTCGAGTTCGTCGACGCCATCAAGGGCGGCGTGGTGCCGCGCGAGTACATCCCGGCAGTCGAGAAGGGCGTCATCGACACCCTGCCCAACGGCGTGCTGGCCGGCTTCCCGGTGGTGGACGTGAAGGTCACGCTGACCTTCGGCTCCTACCATGAAGTGGATTCGTCCGAAAACGCCTTCAAGATGGCCGCCTCGATCGGCTTCAAGGAGGCCATGCGCAAGGCCAGCCCGGTCATCCTCGAGCCGATGATGGCCGTGGAAGTCGAGACCCCGGAAGACTACGCCGGTACCGTGATGGGCGACCTGTCGTCGCGTCGCGGCATGGTGCAGGGCATGGACGACATGCCCGGTGGCGGCAAGGTCATCAAGGCCGAGGTTCCGCTGTCGGAAATGTTCGGCTACTCCACCTCGCTGCGCTCGGCCACCCAGGGCCGTGCGACCTACACGATGGAGTTCAAGCACTACAGCGAGGCGCCGCGCAACGTCGCCGATGCCATCATCACGGCGCGCAGCAAGTAATCCTTTTCACCGGTCTTCGTCCTGGGGGCGTGCGTTGCCGGCGGCGCGCGACTCCACCCCAGGGCGGAAACCTTAAACCGAGCACCGGCAACGCTCTTTCGTGGAGAAAGCAATGGCAAAAGAAAAGTTCGAGCGGACCAAGCCGCACGTGAACGTGGGCACGATCGGTCACGTGGACCACGGCAAGACGACGCTGACGGCGGCGATCACGACCGTGCTGTCGGCCAAGTTCGGCGGTACCGCCAAGGCGTA
>JAKLLA010000040.1 GCA_023150375.1 Burkholderiaceae bacterium | reverse complement strand
GCCACCGGCCGACCCGTGGTGAGTGCCGACGTGAACTACCTCACCGGCCCCAAGGTCGTGATTCCCAGCTTCCTGGGCGCGCACAACTGGCAGCCGATGTCGTTCAACCCCAAGACGGGCCTGGTCTACCTGCCGGCGCAGGAGAGCGTGGCCGGCCTGGAGGCTCAGAAGCAACCGCTGTTCATCCCGCACAAGTCGGTGGTGAACCTCGGCGTCGAGGTGCCGGACCTGCCCGAGGACCCGAAGGTCGAGGCCGAGATCCGCAGCGCCTGGAAGGGCCGGCTGATCGCCTGGGATCCGGTCAAGCAGGCGCCAGCGTGGACTCAGGAGTACACCGCGCCCTGGAACGGCGGCACGCTCAGCACGGCCGGCAACCTGGTGTTCCAGGGCACGGCCGACGGCCGCGCCGTGGCCTATGCGGCCGACACGGGCAAGAAGCTGTGGGACGCCCGCGTGAATTCCGGCGCCATGGCCGCACCCGTCACCTACGAGGTGGGCGGCGAGCAGTACGTCACCTTCATGGTGGGCTGGGGCGGCGCCTTTCCGGGCGTAGCGGGGCCGCTGTCGCATTCCACCCGGGTGCAGGCCGAGGCGCGCGTGGTCACCTTCAAGCTGGGGGCCCGCGGCAAGCTGCCGCCGCCCAAGCAGGCACCGCAGGGGCTGCCGCCGCTGCGTGAAGTCACCGCCTCGGCCGACCAACTCAAGACCGCGCGCACGATGTTCAACGGCTTCTGCGGCTCCTGCCACGGCTTGAACGCGGTCAGCGGCAGCGTCTACCCTGACCTGCGCTACATGACGCCCAAGAAGCACGAGCAGTACGTTGCCGTGGTCTCGGGCTCGCGCCTGAACCGCGGCATGCCCAACTTCGCCAGCGTGCTCAAGCCCGAGGACATGGAGCTGATCCGCCAGTACATCGTCAAGCGCGCGCACGACCTCAAGGGCCAGCTCGCTCAGGCCGGCGGCAAGTGAGGCCACGACGTGCGGGGCTGGCCAGCGTTACGGTTTTTGCTTAGGGACCAGCCGACCGCGCTCCCGTAAGATGGCCGTCAGGAGGTGCGCGCGCCCGGACCGGACCCGCCGCGCACAGTCCTGATCCCACCCACTCACGGAAGCGCCCATGACCCCCACGATGCCCCAACGCCGCAAGCTCGTCGCCGCCCTGGCCCTGGCCGGCGGCGCGCTGCTGGCCCCGATGGCCGCGCAGGCGGACCAGTTCATCAACGTGCTGACCGGCGGCACCAGCGGCGTGTACTACCCGCTGGGCGTGGCACTGGGCAAGATCTACGCCGACAAGATCCCCGGCACGCGCACCCAGGTGCAGTCCACCAAGGCCTCGGTCGAGAACCTCAACCTGCTGCAGAAGGGCAAGGGCGAAATCGCGCTGGCGCTCGGCGACTCTGTCAAGTCCGCGTGGGAAGGCGACGCGGAGGTCGGGTTCCCGGCCAAGCTCGACAAGCTGCGCGGCGTCGCCGCGGTCTACCCCAACGTGATCCAGATCGTGGCTTCGCAGGGCAGCGGCGTGAAGACCTTTGCCGACCTCAAGGGCAAGAGCCTGTCGGTCGGCGCCCCGAAGTCGGGCACCGAGGTCAACGCCCGCCGCATCTTCGAGGCCATGGGCATGAGCTACAAGGACCTCGGCAAGACCGAGTACCTGCCGTTCGGCGAGTCGGTCGAGTTGATGAAGAACCGACAGCTCGACGCCACGCTGCAGTCGGCCGGCCTGGGCGTGGCCAGCATCCGCGACCTCTCCAGTTCACTGCCGATCACGATGGTGGCAGTGGCCCCCGACGTCGCCAAGAAGCTCGGCGCGCCCTTTGTCGCCGCCACGATCCCGGCCAACACCTACACCGGCCAGACCGCCGACGTGCCCACGCTGGCGGTGGTCAACTTCCTCGTCACCCACGCCGGTGTGTCCGACGAGACGGTCTATCAAATGACCAAGCAGATGTTCGAGAACCTCCCACAGATGGTCGCGGCCCACAAGGCCGCCAGCGCGATCTCTCTGAAGACCGCGATCGACGGCATGCCGCTGCCGTTGCACCCGGGTGCCGCGCGCTACTACAAGGAACAGGGCATCCTGAAGTGATCCCCCCCGAAGCGCCTTCGGCGCCTCCCCCCCGTTGGGGCGCAACCCGCGGACCGGCGAAGCCGGATCCGCGGTTGCCGCTCGACTCGGCCGAGGCATGCGCCGTCGGTGCCGCCGGGGCGCCGGGACCCTCAGAACCGGGCTGAACGCGAACGTGACTTCAACCCCTGGTGCCGCCGAGGCGAACGGCAGCGACGCCCTGCTGCAGCAGCACGAGCCCCTGGCCGGCGGATTCCCGCACGGGCTGCAGGGGCGCGTGCTGTTCTGGATCGCGATCGCGTTCGCGACCTTCCAGATCGCGACGGCCGCCCATGTGCTGGACCTGCCGAGCCAGATCGTGCGGGCCGTGCACGTGGGCTTCCTGCTGGCGCTGGTGTTTCCGCTGATGGCCTCGGCGCGTCTGGATCCGACGTGGGCGCGGGTGCTGGCCTGGGGCGCTGCCCTGGTGGCCGCGCTGGTTGCAAGTTACCAGTGGATCGAGTATGACGCGCTGATCCTGCGGGCGGGTGACCCGACCCCGCTCGACATCACGATGGGTGTACTGGTGTTGGGGCTGCTGTTTGCCGCCACCTGGCGCGCGATGGGACCGGCACTGCCCATCATCGCCGGTACCTTCTTGCTCTACTGCTTGTTCGGCGAGCGTCTGCCGGCACCGCTGAACCACCGCGGCTACGACTTCGCGCAGGTCATCGACCACATGGCCTTCGGCACCGAGGGTGTCTACGGCATCCCGACCTACGTATCGTCGAGCTACATCTTCCTCTTCATCCTGTTCGGCGCCTTTCTCGAGAAGGCCGGCATGATCGGCCTGTTCACCGACGTCGCGATGGGCCTGTTCGGCGGCAAGCGCGGCGGTCCGGCCAAGGTGGCCGTGGTCTCCTCGGGCCTGATGGGCACGATTTCCGGCTCCGGCGTGGCCAACGTCGTCACCACCGGCCAGTTCACGATCCCGCTGATGAAGCGCTTCGGCTACCGGGCCGCGTTTGCCGGCGGCGTCGAGGCGACGGCTTCGATGGGCGGGCAGATCATGCCGCCGGTGATGGGGGCAGTGGCCTTCATCATGGCCGAAACGCTGGATGTGCCCTACGCCACCGTCGTCCAGGCCGCCGTCGTACCGGCGATCCTGTACTTTCTTTCGGCCTTCTGGATGGTGCACCTGGAGGCCGGCCGGGCCGGGCTGGCCGGGCTGTCGAAGGACGAACTGCCCTCGCCGCTGCGCGCACTCAAGGAGAAGTGGTTCCTGATCCTGCCGCTGGCCGTGCTGGTGGTGCTGCTGTTCTCGGGCTACACGCCGCTTTTCGCCGGCACCGTCGGGCTGGCACTGACGGTGATGCTGATTCTCGGCGGCTCGGTCGCGCTGGGGCTGCCCTCGATGGCGCTGCGGGTGATCTTCTGGATCGGCCTGGGCGCGGTGGCGGCCTCGTTCGCCGAGTTCGGCATGCGGGCGCTGACGCTGGCCATCGTCGCGCTGATCGCCGTGAATGCACTGCGCGAAGGTGGGCGCCGAACCCTGGCCCTGTGCCGCGACAGCCTGGCAGAGGGCGCCAAGACCGCGCTTCCGGTGGGTATCGCCTGCGCCATCGTCGGCATCGTCATCGGCACCATGACGCTCACCGGTGCGGCCAACACGTTCGGCCAGTTCATCGTCGCGGTGGGCGAGCGCAGCCTGTTCCTGTCCCTCATCCTGACCATGATCACCTGCCTGGTCCTGGGCATGGGCATCCCGACGATTCCGAACTACATCATCACCTCCAGCATCGCCGGGCCGGCCCTGCTGGCCCTGGGCGTGCCGCTGCTGGTCAGCCACATGTTCGTCTTCTACTTCGGCATCCTGGCCGACCTCACGCCGCCGGTGGCCCTGGCATGCTTCGCCGCCGCTCCGATCGCCAAGGAGCGCGGGCTGGCGATCAGCATCCAGGCCATCAAGGTGGCCGCCGCGGGCTTCGTGATCCCGTTCATGGCGGTCTACTCACCGGCTTTGATGCTGCAGCCCGGCGGCACGCTGGCGGCCGATTGGGGTCTGGTGCCGGCAGCCGCCTACATCGTCTTCAAGGCGATGATCGCCATCGGCCTGTGGGGAGCGGCGGTGATCGGTTTCCTGCGCGCGCCGATGAGCTGGCCCGAGCGGCTGTTGGCCGCGGCTGCGGCCATCATGCTGATCGCCGCCCTGCCGCTGACCGACGAGATCGGGTTCGCGATGTCGGCGCTGGCGGTGGCGCTGCATTGGCTCGGCAGCCGCCGACGCATGGTGAGCGCCGCCGCCAGATGAGTCTGTGCCTGGCAACCCCGGCGGTGGCCGTGACACTGGCCCTGCAGGGCTTCACGCTGAGCTGGGCCCACTCGGTCGAGCGCACCGATTGGCGCGAACGCTGGCGCGTCGACGGGTCGACCCTCGTGCTGGAGGAAGCCCGTGTCAGAGGCTCGGGCGCCGGCATGGAACCGCCGGAGGGTTCGGTGCTGCAGCAGGGCTGGTGGGTCTACCACCCCGGCCTGCGGGTGCCGGCGTTGCATCTGGCCGTCTCCGGCGCGACCGGCGACGGCTGGCAGCTTTGCACCAAGGGGGAGTGCCGCGACCTGGAGCGGCTGCTGACGCACGACGGCCGGGCTCCGGCGTCGATCGAGATCAGGCCGGACTCGGAGCGGCCCTGTCTTCGAACTGACGTTCCCCGGTAGGCGGGGTGTCACGGTCTGCAGACACGCGCATGTCACAGATCGGCCATACCCGGACGCAGCCCAGGGCGGCGAGCGCACACCGCTATGGCCATCAGGACAACGCGTCGGCCTTCGTCGACCAGCCTCAGCCAGCCTGTGGCGGCGTGACCTCGACCACCTTGAGCTCGTTGTCGCGGGCGAAGTTCATGACAAAGTCCCAGGCCATGGGCTCGATGCCGCGCAGCGCCTCGTTGACGATCACGCACTTGATGCCGTCGATCACCCGCGGCACGCAATAGGGCGAGTAGCCGATGTGCGAGCCCGGGCCGGACTGCGTGCCGCCCGGGCGGAAGCTCGACAGCGCGCCCGCCAGCCGCTCGGCCCAGTCGCTGGGCCGGAACGTGCGGCCACTGCGGGTGATGCCCTGGATGGTGTACTGGCGCGGTTGGGCGGCGGACATGCGGATCGGTGGTTCGCAAAACACCGCGGGCAGGCCCGGGGTGCGGCCGGTGCGGTGGTATCCGGCTAGCGCGGTGCAACCATCGCCTGCCAGACGGAAAACTGATATTGTGCCCGCTTGGTGTTGCACTGCAGCATCCGAGCCGGACCCGATGGCCACTTCCTCCACGCTTTTCGGCGTGGCGCACAGGGGCTCTCCGGCCTTGTGCATTGTCCTCACTGCCCTTTCTCACCCCTGACGGAGCACTTCGATGACTTCCCACGTGATGAACACCTACGGCCGGCTGCCCTTCGCGCTGTCGCATGGCCGAGGCTGCCGCGTCTGGGACACCGAAGGACGAGAGTACCTCGACGCGCTGGCCGGCATCGCCGTCAACACCCTGGGCCACGCCCACCCGAAGCTGGTGCCGGCGCTGCAGGAACAGGTGGCGCAGCTCATCCACTGCTGCAACTACTACCAGATGCCGCTGCAGGAGGCCCTGGCCGACAAGCTGTGCGAGATCTCCGGCCTGCAGTCGGTGTTCTTCTGCAACTCGGGCCTGGAGGCCAACGAGGGCGCGCTCAAGATCGCCCGCAAGTTCGGCCACGACCGCGGCATTGCGCGTCCGCAGGTCATCGTCTACGACAACGCCTTCCACGGCCGCTCCATCGCCACGCTGTCGGCCACCGGCAACCCCAAGGTCCAGAAGGGCTTCGAGCCGCTGGTCGAGGGCTTCGTGCGGCTGCCGCTGAACGACATCGCCCGCGCGCGCGAGGAGGCACGGCGCAACCCCGACGTCGTGGCCATCTTCCTGGAGACGATCCAGGGCGAGGGCGGCATCAACCCGACCCGGCTGGAGGTGCTGCGCGAGCTGCGCGCCGTGTGCGACGAGCACGACTGGCTGCTGATGCTCGACGAAGTGCAGTGCGGCGTGGGCCGCACCGGCAAGTGGTTCGCCCACCAGTGGGCGGGCATCGTGCCCGACGTCATGCCGCTGGCCAAGGGGCTGGGCTCGGGCGTGCCCATCGGCGCCATCGTCGCCGGCCCGCGCGCGGCGCAGGT
>JAKLLA010000022.1 GCA_023150375.1 Burkholderiaceae bacterium | reverse complement strand
CGCCTTGACCACCCACACCGGGCCGCCCAGCTTCTGCGCGGCTTCGACCGCCTCGTCGACCGTGAAGGCCGGATAGCCCCGCGGAACCGGGACGTCGAACTGGCGCAGGATTTCCTTGCCTTGGTACTCGTGGATCTTCACTGGGTGGGCTCCTCAGGGTGATGGGGCGGGGCGGTTGCGGTCCCGGGATCGGCCGGCGCAGGCACTGTGCCGCGGCAAGCTGACCTCAGGCTGAGTGAAAGGTGGGAGGGTCGGTCGGCAGCGGTGGCAGCGGGCGTCGCCTGTCGGCGCGTCAGGCGGAGGCGGCCTCCAGGCCGTTGTCCAGATGCTCGCGCATCAGGCGGCGGGCGGCGTCGCCGTCGCGTCGTTCGATGGCTTCCATCAATGCGCGGTGCTCGGCCAGCGACTCCTCCAGGCGTCCCTGCTTGAACAGCGAATGGTGCCGGTTGAGCTTCATGACCTTGCGCAGGTCGCCGACGATCTGCAGGCTCCAGCGGTTGCCGCCGAGTGTCAGCAGCTGCAGATGGAAGGCTTCGTTGGTGGCGAAGAAGAACTCGCGCTGGTGCACTTCGCGCTCGAGGCGGTCGTGCAGCGTGCGCAGCTGGGCGATCTGGGCCGGCGTGGCATGGGCGGCCACCTCGCCGGCCGCATCGCTCTCGAGCAGCGCCAGCACGTGGTAGCACTGCTGCACGTCCTGCGCCGACATCTCGGTGACATAGGCGCCGCGGCGGACCTTCATCGTCACCAGGCCTTCGACCGCCAGAACCTTGAGCGCCTCGCGCAGCGGCGTGCGGCTGATGCCGAAGTCCTGCGCCAGCTTCTGCTCGTCGATCCAGCTGCCGGGCTCCAGCTCGCGGTTGAAGATGCGCTCGCGCAGCCGCTCGGCCACGTCCTGGTACAGGGCGCGGGGCGACAGGGAGCGTTCGGCGGCGATCGGCGGCACGGGGCAGTCTCGGTGTTCGGCGCCTGTGGCGCGCATGGTTTCAGGCCCACAGGTATCTTGAATTCATAATTATGCATCATGTATCATGGCGGCTGTCCAGTGCCTCCGAGGGACATCGAGCGCCGTCCCTCGCGTCTCCCAGGAAACCATCATGTCCCAGCCTGCTGCCCCGTCTCCCGAGTTCCAGACCGCCACGCTCGAACAGTGGGCCAAGGCTGCCGCCAAGTCGGCCGGCGGTGACCTGGCCAGGCTGAACTGGGTGACGCCCGAGGGCATCACGGTCAAGCCGCTCTACACCGCCGAGGACACGGCGAACCTGCCCTACGCCAACACGCTGCCCGGTTTCGAGCCCTTCGTGCGCGGCCCGCAGGCCACGATGTATGCGGTGCGTCCCTGGACCATCCGCCAGTACGCCGGGTTCTCCACTGCCGAGGAGTCGAACGCCTTCTACCGCAAGGCGCTGGCCGCCGGCGGCCAGGGTGTGTCGGTGGCCTTCGATCTGGCCACGCACCGTGGCTACGACAGCGACCACCCGCGCGTGACCGGCGACGTCGGCAAGGCCGGCGTGGCGATCGACTCGGTGGAGGACATGAAGATCCTCTTCGACGGCATCCCGCTGGACAAGGTCAGCGTGTCGATGACGATGAACGGCGCGGTGCTGCCGGTGCTGGCCGGCTACGTGATCGCGGCCGAAGAGCAGGGCGTTTCGCAGGACAAGCTGTCCGGGACCATCCAGAACGACATCCTCAAGGAGTTCATGGTCCGCAACACGTATATCTATCCGCCCGAGCCGAGCATGCGGATCATCGGCGACATCATCGAGTACACGGCGAAGAACATGCCGAAGTTCAACTCGATCAGCATCTCGGGCTACCACATGCAGGAAGCCGGCGCCAACCAGGCGCTGGAGATGGCCTTCACGCTGGCCGACGGCAAGGAGTACGTGAAGACCGCCATCGCCAAGGGCATGGACGTGGACGAGTTCGCCGGGCGCCTGAGCTTCTTCTGGGCGGTCGGGATGAACTTCTATCTCGAGATCGCCAAGATGCGCGCGGCCCGCCTGCTGTGGGCGCGCATCATGAAGGGCTTCAACGCCAAGAACCCGAAGAGCCTGATGCTGCGCACGCACAGCCAGACCTCGGGCTGGTCGCTGACCGAGCAGGATCCCTACAACAACGTGGTGCGCACCACCATCGAGGCCATGGCCGCGGTGTTCGGCGGTACGCAGAGCCTGCACACCAACTCGCTGGACGAGGCCATCGCGCTGCCCACCGAGTTCTCGGCGCGCATCGCCCGCAACACCCAGCTGATCATCCAGGAAGAGACCCACATCACCAACGTGGTGGACCCCTGGGCCGGCTCCTACATGATGGAGAAGCTGACCCAGGACATGGCCGACAAGGCCTGGGCCATCATCGAGGAAGTCGAAGCCATGGGCGGCATGACCAAGGCGGTCGACTCCGGCTGGGCCAAGCTGAAGATCGAGGCCTCGGCGGCCGAGAAGCAGGCCCGCATCGACAGCGGCAAGGACGTCATCGTCGGCGTCAACAAGTACAAGCTGGCCAAGGAGGATCCGGTCGAGATCCTCGAGGTCGACAACGTCAAGGTGCGCGAGTCGCAGATCGCCCGTCTGCAGCAGATCCGCGCCACGCGTGACGGCGCTGCGGTGCAGGCCGCCCTGGACGCGCTGACCGAGGCGGCGCGCAGCGGCCAGGGCAACCTGCTGGACCTGTCGATCCGGGCCATCCGCCTGCGTGCCACGGTCGGCGAGGTCAGCGATGCGCTCGAGAAGGTGTTCGGCCGCCACCGCGCGGACATCCAGAAGGTGACCGGCGTGTATGCGGCGGCCTACGACTCGGCCGAGGGCTGGGACAAGCTGAAGGGCGAGATCGCCGCCTTCGCCGAGGCGCAGGGCCGCCGTCCGCGCGTCATGATCGCCAAGCTGGGGCAGGACGGCCACGACCGCGGTGCCAAGGTGGTGGCCACGGCCTACGCCGACCTGGGCTTCGACGTCGACATGGGCCCGCTGTTCCAGACGCCGGAGGAGTGTGCCCGTCAGGCCATCGAGAACGACGTGCATGCGGTGGGCGTGTCCACTCTGGCGGCAGGCCACAAGACCCTGGTGCCGGCCATCATCGAGGCGCTGAAGGCGCAGGGCGCCGATGACATCATCGTCTTCGCCGGCGGCGTGATTCCCGCGCAGGACTACGGCTTCCTGTACGACGCGGGCGTCAAGGGCATCTTCGGCCCCGGGACGCCGATCCCGGCCTCGGCCAAGGTGGTGCTCGACCAGATCCAGGCCGCGCTGGCGCGCCAGGGCTGAGGCTGCGCCACGGCATGCCGGTCGCATCGCACCCCGGGCGCTGCTGAGTTCTGCCCATGCTGCCCCTCGAACGCGGCAACTCCACCCCCCGGGTGGTGCTCACGCCCTGCGGCGAAGAGGACTTCGAGGCCCTGATGGCGCTGCGCATGGCCGCCATGCGCGAGAGCCTGGAGTACATCGGCCGCTTCGATCCGCAGCGCGCGCGCGAGCGGCTCAGCCGGGGCTTCAACCCGGCGCATACCCGCCACATCGTCTACGAGGGTGGCCTGGTCGGCTTCGTCGCGGTGATCCCGCGCGAGTCGGACTGGCTGCTCGACCATCTCTACATCCATCCCACGGCGCAGGGGCTGGGCATCGGCAGCTGGGTCATGGCCTGCGTGCTGGCCGAGGCCGACCGGGCGCGCGTCGCCGTGAGCGTGACCGCGCTGAAGCACAGCGACGCCACGCGCTTCTATCAGCGCCACGGCTTCGTCCTGGAAGCCGAAGGCGAGTGGGACCTCTATTTCCGCCGGCCGGCGCGGCCCAGCGCAGCCAAGGCGCCGCAAGCATGAGTCTGAACCCCCCGGACGCGGCAGACGCAGGTCTGCTGCAAGGCATCGTGCACGGCAGCGCGCCGGTGCAGCGCCGCGCGATGGCCAAGGCCATCACGCTGCTCGAATCCACCCGTGCCGACCACCGCGCCCGCGCCGATGCGCTGCTCGATGCGCTGCTGCCGCACAGCGGCCGCTCGCTGCGCCTGGGCATCTCCGGCGTGCCGGGGGTGGGCAAGAGCACCTTCATCGAGGCGCTGGGCATGCACCTGATCGGCCTGGGCCATCGGGTGGCGGTGCTGGCGGTGGATCCGTCCTCCAATGTGTCCGGCGGCTCGATCCTGGGCGACAAGACGCGCATGGAGCAGCTCTCCGTGCACCCGCAGGCCTACATCCGCCCCAGCCCCTCGTCGGGCACGCTGGGCGGCGTGGCCGAGAAGACGCGCGAGTCGATGTTCGTCGTCGAGGCCGCCGGCTACGACGTGGTGATCGTCGAGACGGTGGGCGTCGGCCAGAGCGAGACCGCGGTGCAGCAGATGACCGACATGTTCTGCCTGCTGCAGCTGCCCAATGCCGGCGACGACCTGCAGGCCATCAAGAAGGGCGTGATGGAGCTGGCCGATCTGGTGGTGATCAACAAGGCCGACATCGACGAGAACGCCGCGATGCGCGCGCGCGCCCAGATCACCTCCGCATTGCGCCTGCTCGGCATGCACGGCAATCCGGAGCATGCGTCGCACGACAGCGCCTGCTGGCACCCGCAGGTCATCCAGATCAGCGCGCTGAAGTCGCGCGGGCTGGAGGACTTCTGGGCCGCCGTGTGCACCTTCCGCCGTCTGCAGGAGGCCAACGGCCGCCTGGCGGCGCGCCGCCAGCAGCAGAACCTGGCCTGGATGTGGGAGCGCATCGAGGCCGGCCTGCGCGAGCGCTTCCGCAGCCGTCCTGCGGTGCGCGAGCAGCTTGCGGCCACTACCGAGGCGGTGCGCGCCGGCCGTCTGGCGGCCTCGGTGGCCGCCCGGCGACTGCTCGACCTGGCGGCCTGAGTCCTTGGACCGGCCGCCTGAACTTTTCCTTCCGACACCCCAGTTTTTCCCCGAGGAGTGGACTCCATGCACGACATCCAGCAGATGCTCGAAGAAAAGCGCGCCAAGGCCCGCCTGGGCGGTGGCCAGAAGCGCATCGACGCGCAGCACAAGAAGGGCAAGCTGACTGCGCGTGAGCGCCTGGAGCTGCTGTTCGACGAAGGCACCTTCGAAGAGTGGGACATGTTCGTCGAGCACCGCTGTGCCGACTTCGGCATGGCCGACCAGAAGATCCCGGGCGACGGCGTCGTGACCGGCTACGGCATGATCAACGGCCGCCTGGCCTTCGCGTTCAGCCAGGACTTCACCGTCTTCGGCGGCGCGCTGTCGGAAGCCCACGCCGAGAAGATCTGCAAGGTCATGGACCAGGCGATGAAGGTCGGCGCGCCGGTGATCGGCCTGAACGACTCGGGCGGCGCGCGCATCCAGGAAGGCGTGGCCTCGCTGGGCGGCTATGCCGACGTGTTCCAGCGCAACGTCATGGCCAGCGGCGTGATCCCGCAGATCAGCATGATCATGGGCCCCTGCGCCGGCGGCGCGGTGTACTCGCCCTCGATGACCGACTTCATCTTCATGGTGAAGGACAGCTCCTACATGTTCGTCACCGGCCCCGAGGTGGTGAAGACGGTGACGCACGAGGAAGTCACCGCCGAGGAACTGGGCGGTGCGGTCACCCACACCACCAAGAGCGGCGTGGCCGACCTGGCCTTCGACAACGACGTGGAAGCGCTGCTGATGCTGCGCCGCTTCTTCAACTACCTGCCGCTGAACAACAAGGACAAGCCGCCGGTGCGCCCCAGCGGCGATCCGGCCGGCCGCCTCGACCACTCGCTCGACACCCTGGTGCCGGACAACCCCAACAAGCCCTACGACATCAAGGAACTGATCGTCAAGACGGTGGACGACGGCGACTTCTTCGAGCTGCAGCCCGACTACGCCGCCAACATCGTCATCGGCATGGCGCGCATGGAAGGCCAGACGGTGGGCATCGTGGCCAACAACCCGCTGGTGCTGGCGGGCTGCCTGGACATCAAGAGCTCGATCAAGGCCGCGCGCTTCGTGCGCTTCTGCGACGCCTTCAACATCCCGGTGATCACCTTCGTGGACGTGCCCGGCTTCATGCCCGGCACCAGCCAGGAGTACGGCGGCATCATCAAGCACGGCGCCAAGCTGCTGTACGCGTACGCCGAGTGCACCGTGCCGAAGGTCACCGTGATCACCCGCAAGGCCTACGGCGGTGCCTACGACGTGATGGCCTCCAAGCACCTGCGCGGCGACGTCAACTTCGCCTGGCCGAACGCCGAGATCGCGGTGATGGGCGCCAAGGGCGCGGTGGAGATCATCTTCCGCGAGGACAAGGGCGACCCCGCCAAGCTGGCCGCCAAGGAAGCCGAATACAAGGCCCGCTTCGCCAACCCGTTCGTCGCCGGCAGCCGCGGCTTCATCGACGACGTGATCCAGCCGCACGAGACGCGCAAGCGCATCTGCCGCTCGCTGACCATGCTGCGCGACAAGAAGCTCGAGAACCCCTGGCGCAAGCACGGCAACATTCCTCTGTAAGCCCCGCGGAGCACACGAACATGTTCAAGAAGATCCTGATTGCCAACCGCGGCGAGATTGCCTGCCGCGTCATCAAGACCGCGAAGAAGATGGGCATTGCCACCGTCGCGGTGTACTCCGAGGCGGACAAGGACGCCCGCCACGTCGAGCTGGCCGACGAGGCCGTGCTGCTGGGCCCGGCGCCCTCGCGCGAGTCCTACCTGGTGGCCGACAAGATCATCGCCGCCTGCAAGGCCACCGGTGCGCAGGCCGTGCACCCGGGCTACGGCTTCCTGTCGGAGAACGAGGGCTTCGCCAGGCGCTGCGAGGAAGAGGGCATCGTCTTCATCGGCCCGAAGCACTACTCGATCGCGGCCATGGGCGACAAGATCGCCTCGAAGAAGCTGGCCAACGAGGCCAAGGTCAACACCATCCCGGGCTACAACGACGCCATCGACACGCCCGAGCAGGCCGTCGAGATCGCCAAGGGCATCGGCTATCCGGTGATGATCAAGGCCTCGGCGGGCGGCGGCGGCAAGGGCCTGCGCGTGGCCTTCAACGACAAGGAGGCCTACGAGGGCTTCTCCTCCTGCCGCAACGAGGCGCGCAACAGCTTCGGCGACGACCGCGTCTTCATCGAGAAGTACGTGCAGGAGCCGCGCCACATCGAGATCCAGGTGCTCGGCGACAGCCACGGCAACGTGGTCTATCTGAACGAGCGCGAGTGCTCGATCCAGCGCCGCCACCAGAAGGTGATCGAGGAGGCGCCGAGCCCCTTCATCTCCGACGCCACCCGCCGTGCCATGGGTGAACAGGCCGTGGCGCTGGCCAAGGCGGTGAAGTACCAGTCGGCCGGCACGGTGGAGTTCGTGGTCGGCAAGGACCAGGACTTCTACTTCCTGGAGATGAACACCCGCTTGCAGGTGGAGCACCCGGTCACCGAGTGCATCACCGGCCTCGACCTGGTCGAGCAGATGATCCGCGTGGCCGCCGGCGAGAAGCTGAGCTTCACCCAGGCCGACGTGAAGAAGGAAGGCTGGGCCATCGAGTGCCGCATCAACGCCGAAGACCCCTTCCGCAACTTCCTGCCCTCCACCGGTCGCCTGGTGCGCTACCAGCCGCCGGCGGCCGACCTGGAGCAGGGCAGCGAGACGCTGCAGGGTGATGCCTACGCCGGCAGCAAGTTCGGCGGCGTGCGCGTGGACACCGGCGTCTACGAGGGCGGCGAGATCCCGATGTTCTACGACTCGATGATCGCCAAGCTCATCGTGCACGGGCGGGACCGCAACGACGCCATCGCCAAGATGCGCGAGGCGCTCAACGCCTTCGTGATCCGCGGCATCAGCAGCAACATCCCCTTCCAGGCCGCGCTGCTGGCGCACCCGAACTTCGTCACCGGCCAGTTCAACACCGGCTTCATCGCCGAGCACTACGGCAAGGGCTTCAAGGCCGAGGACGTGCCGCACGACGACCCGGCCTTCCTGATCGCGCTGGCGGCCTTCGTGCGCCGCAAGGCGCGCGAGCGCGCCGCCGGCATCAGCGGTCAGCTGCCCGGCCACGAGGTCGCGCACAAGAACGAGATGGTGGTGGTGCAGCTGGGCGCCGAAGGCCAGCATGTCTACCACGACGTGACGCTGGGCGACTTCGACCCGGTGGCCGGCACGGTGGACGTCGGTGTCGGCGGCAAGACCTTCGCGATCCGCAGCCAGACCAAGCTGGGCGACGTGCTGATGACCGGCGTGGTCAACGGCCGCCCCTTCAGCGCCCAGGTCGAGCAGGGTTCGGCCAAGCGTCCGCTGGCCATCAAGGTGGCGCACAACGGCACCGCCATCGAGGCGCTGGTGCTGCTGCCGCGCGCGGCCGAGCTGTTCAAGCTGATGCCCTACAAGGCGCCGCCCGACCTGAGCAAGTTCCTGCTCTCGCCGATGCCCGGCCTGCTGGTGGACGTGGCGGTGACGGTGGGCCAGAAGGTGCTGGCCGGCGAGAAGCTCGCGGTCATCGAGGCGATGAAGATGGAGAACATCCTCGTGGCCACGCAGGACTGCGTGGTCAAGGAGATCCGCGCGGCCAAGGGGGAAAGCCTCGCGGTCGACCAGGCCATCATCGCGTTCGAATAAGCCCCCACGCTCACTGGCGTTCGCTGCCCCCGAGGGGGCTCTTGCAGCGGACCGGCGAAGCCGGATCCGCACAAGGGCTGGCTGAACGCCCTGTGAGCGCCGCGGTCGACCCCGATAGGAATTCCATGACCAAACCGTTCAAGATCCTCGGCATCCAGCAGATCGCCATCGGCGGGCCGGACAAGACCCGGCTGCAGAAGCTCTGGGTGGACATCTTCGGCCTGTCGATCAAGAGCACCTTCGTCAGCGAACGCGAGAACGTCGACGAGGACATCTGCGCCCTCGGCACCGGCCCCACCGCGGTGGAGGTCGACCTGATGCAGCCGCTGGACATCGAGAAGAAGCCGGCGGTGCATGCCACGCCGCTCAACCACGTCGGCCTGTGGGTCGACGACCTGCCCAAGGCGGTCGAGTGGATGAGCGCCCACGGCGTGCGTTTCGCCCCCGGCGGCATCCGCAAGGGCGCGGCCGGCTATGACATCACCTTCATCCACCCGAAGTCGAACGACGAGTTCCCCATCGGCGGTGAAGGCGTGCTGATCGAGCTGGTGCAGGCGCCGCCGGAAGTGATTGCCGCGCTGGGCTGACGGCGCTGCGGCTGCCGGGCTGATCCTGCCGACTGCCGGCCGCGCGCAAGTGTGGACCGGCAGTGTCGTTTCAACCTTGCGCGGTCCAAGCCCGCCGGTTCCGGCCGCCGGACCGCGGCCCTTGCTGCACCGCAAGGCGGCACGAAGGCGGGACCCGCACAATCTTCGGTTGCGCTGACAGCACTCCGTCAGCCGCGTGATTTTGAATTATGAATTCACGCGAACACTGTTCCCCTAGGAGACCGCCCGTGACCACCTACGCCGAATTTCATCGCCGCTCCATCGAAGACCGTGACGGCTTCTGGGGCGAGCAGGCCCAGCTGATCGACTGGCACAAGCCCTACGACCAGGTCTGCGACTACAGCAACCCGCCCTTTGCCAAGTGGTTCCCGGGCGGCCAGACCAACCTGTGCTGGAACGCGGTGGACCGCCATCTGGCCACGCGTGCGGACCAGAACGCGCTGATCTTCGTCTCCACCGAGACGGACACCGAGAAGGCCTACAGCTTCCGCGAGCTGTCGGTGGAGGTGCAGCGCATGGCCGCGATCCTGCAGGGCCTGGGGGTGGGCAAGGGCGACCGCGTGCTGATCTACATGCCGATGATCGCCGAGGCCTGCTTCGCGATGCTGGCCTGCGTGCGCATCGGCGCGATCCACTCGGTGGTGTTCGGCGGCTTCGCCAGCCACTCGCTGGCCAGCCGCATCGACGATGCCCAGCCGAAGGTGGTGATCAGCGCCGACGCCGGCATGCGTGGCGGCAAGGTGGTGCCCTACAAGCACCTGCTGGACGAGGCGATCAACCTGTCGGCGAACAAGCCGGCCAAGGTGCTGATGGTCAACCGCGGCCTGGCCGCCTTCACCGCCGTGGAAGGCCGCGACGAGGACTACGCCGGTCTGCGCAACGCGAACCTGGACGCCCAGGTGCCCTGCGAGTGGGTCGACGCGACGCACCCCAGCTACATCCTCTACACCTCGGGCACCACCGGCAAGCCCAAGGGCGTGCAGCGCGACACCGGCGGCTATGCCGTCGCGCTGGCCGCGTCGATGAAGCACATCTACATGGGCGAGCCGGGCGAGACCTACTTCTCCACTTCAGACATCGGCTGGGTGGTGGGCCACAGCTACATCATCTACGGCCCGCTGATCGCCGGCATGGCCACGATCATGTACGAGGGTCTGCCGATCCGCCCGGACGCCGGCATCTGGTGGAGCCTGGTCGAGAAGTACAAGGTCTCGGTGATGTTCTCGGCGCCCACCGCCGCGCGCGTGCTGAAGAAGCAGGACCCGGCCTACCTGACCAAGTACGACCTCTCCAGCCTGAAGGCGCTGTTCCTGGCCGGCGAGCCGCTGGACGAGCCCACCGCCACCTGGATCGCCGGTGCGCTGGGCAAGCCCATCATCGACAACTACTGGCAGACCGAGACCGGCTGGCCGATCATGGCCATCTGCAACGGCGTGGAGCGCGCGCCCACCAAGTTCGGCTCGCCGGGCAAGGCCGTGTACGGCTACGACGTCAAGCTGATCGACGAGACCACGGCCGAGGAGATCACCGAGCCGGGCAAGAAGGGCGTCATCGCGGTCGAAGGCCCGCTGCCTCCGGGCTGCCTGCAGACCGTCTGGGGCGACGACGCACGCTACGTCAAGACCTACTGGTCGAGCATCCACAACAAGGTGATGTACAGCACCTTCGACTGGGGCATCAAGGACGCCGACGGCTATTTCTTCATCCTGGGTCGCACCGACGACGTGATCAACGTCGCCGGCCACCGCCTGGGTACCCGCGAGATCGAGGAGAGCATCTCCAGCCACCCGAACGTCGCCGAGGTGGCGGTGGTGGGCGTGGCCGACCAGCTCAAGGGTCAGGTGGCGGTGGCCTTCGCGGTGCTGAAGGACGTCAGCAAGGCGGCCTCGCCGGAAGACGCCAAGGCGCTGGAGGCCGAGATCATGAAGGTGGTGGACGGCCAGCTCGGCGCCGTGGCGCGCCCGGCCATGGTCAAGTTCGTCAACGTGCTGCCCAAGACCCGCTCGGGCAAGGTGCTGCGCCGCGCCATCCAGGCGGTCTGCGAAGGCCGCGACGCCGGCGACCTGACGACGATGGAAGACCCGGCGGCGCTGGCACAGATCAAGGATCTGGTCAGTCCGAGCTGATCGGGCAGCCTCCAGAACGCGCACCCGTTCAGGCCGGCTGCGCGTACTCCGGATCTGGCGCAGGAGTAACCACTCGCAGCACGTCCACGACCACGCCGTCTTTCAACTCGACGACCCGCTGCGCGCCCGCCACCGTGTCGGGGCGGTGCGCGATGAACAGCCGGGTCAGTGGAATCTGTGACAGCACCTGGGCAATGGCGCGCTCGGACGCCACGTCCAGATGGCTGGTTGCCTCGTCCAACGCCAGCACCCTGGGCTGCTTGTACAAGGCGCGAGCGAGGAGCAAGCGCTGCTTCTGGCCGCCTGACAGCCCATTTCCCAAGTCGCCCACCAGGGTTTGCAGCCCCATCGGCATGCGCGCAATGTCGTCGTGCAGCAGGGCGAGTTGAGCGCAGAGTTGCACGCGAGCCATGTCCGCGTCTGTATCGAAGAAGCTGATGTTGTCAGCCATACTGCCGGTAAGCAGCACGTCATCCTGCATGACGGTGCCGATGCACCGCCGGACATTGGCGAGCCCCAACTGGGCAACTGGCACGCCGCCGTAGAGCACCTGGCCTTCCGTTGGCGACAGGAGGCCAAGCAGAACCTTCAGCAAGGTCGTTTTCCCCGCGCCAGAGGGGCCGGTGATCGCGACACTTTCACCTGCTGAGACCGTCAGATTCGCGTTCCGCAAAATCCACGGCTCACCTTCGCCATAGCGAAAGCTCACGTTTCGCAGTTGGAGGCTCGGGGCGAGATGGGATAAATCGTTTTCAGGCTGACCTCCAGAGGCTGAGTCTGTTTCCGCTGGGGTCAAAACGATGTCAGTCAGACGTTCCGAATGCAGTGCCAGCATCTTGAATTCGGCGATGAAGTCGATCAGTTTTGCCACTCGCCCGGTGAACTGAGCCTTGTAGGAAATGAACGCGAACAGCATCCCAATCGTGAACTCGCTCCCGCGGCCGTCAGTGGCCATGATCAACCCAGCCGCCATGTAGAGCGCCACCAGGTTTTCGACACCGAAAATGAAGGTGTTCCCTGTGGTGAAGAGCATGTCGAGTTTGGCCGTTCGCACATCTCGGTTCTGCACGTCGACGAGTAGATTCTGCCAACGGGCCCGTCTCTCCTCCTCCCGTCCGAATAGTTTCAGCGGCTGGATGGCTCGAAGCGTCTCGATGAAGTGGGAGTTTTCCTTTGCCGACAGGACCAGTCGCTCGGCCGCGGCGTCTCGCAACGGCCGCCACGCTGCCCAGCGCAGGATACCGTAGGCTAGGACGGCCGTCGCCGCGACGGCAGTCAGTTGCACCGAATACAGCCCCATCATCAACAGCGCTGCTGCGGCCATCACCCCATCCAGTACTGCCTCCACCGCCGAAGTCGTGAGGGTTCGCTGGATCTCGCGCACGGAGCCGAATCGTGACACAACGTCGCCGATATGTCGCTGCTCGAAGTATGTGGTCGGTAGCCGAATGAGGTGTGCAAACACGTTACCCAACCACTGCAGGGACAAGCTCTGCCCCAGCAGCATCACCAGCCAACTGCGGGCCAAGCCGAGAGAAGTCTGGAAGACCAGCAGCAGCCCAAAACCAAGGGTAAGCACCTGCAGCAACTCATGGTCGTGACTCACGATCGCGTCGTCGACCACCCATTGGTTCAGCAAGGGAGCCGCCAGCGCAAATACTTCCAGCACCAGAGCCACGGCGCCGATAGTCAACAGCGAACGGCCCAGACCCACCACGCGACCGGTCAACTGTCGCAGCGCAACCCGTGGCAGGGGCCGCTGCGGCTTGAAATCCGCATTCGGCGTCAACTCCAGCGCCACCCCAGTGAAGTGCGGCGACACCTCGGCAATCGTCAGCCGTCGCTGTCCCACGGCCGGATCAAGGATCGTGATGCCGCTGACGTTTCCCTTGAGGCTGGAATGGACTTTCTTCAGAACCACAAAATGGTTCATGTCCCAGTGCAAAATGCAGGGCAGGCTGAGTTTTGATAATTCGGGTAGATCAAGCCGAAGCGGTCGAGCGGCAAAGCCAACGCTTGCCGCGTAGCCGACAAGTTGCTTCAGACTGGCGCCTCTCCCGCTCTGCTGGAAGCGACTGCGCAATTCCCATAAATCAACATTTTGGCCGTAGAATGATGCAATCATCCCCAGGCAAGCCAGCGAGCATTCCGTGGTTTCAGATTGAATGAAGGTGCGCATTGTAGGCTGGTGCGGCCAATTTCCTGCAAAGATTTGCATCGCGAAAATATCCGCCAAGAGTCCCAGGTAATTTTCCGGGCAATTAAATATCGGGCCAGTTCATGGCGACGCCCGCATATGAAACCGTCTTGCTTCTGGAGTAATGCTTGATCTGGCGGATGGTCGTCTTGTCGCCCCATGATCCGCAGTCGGTGCGCCGTGCGCCTGCTGACGCAGCAGTTCCGGGGAGTCTTCCGAAATTGAACGGCTGTCAGTTGACCTATTAGTGTAAATTGTACTGACTTTTGTATTTAGCTGTCATGCTGATATTTTGTGGTGGGCTAACTTATAATCTTCTGGTGAGGCTGGGTTGAGGAATTAATCCGAACAGGATGCCCATGCAAAATCCAAGCAGGTGCGGCAAGTTGGCTGAGTTGTCGGTTAAGGTGGAAGATAATGCAATCATTATTGCACCCATACTGGACATCTGGAGAATTAGTCCCTTCGGCAAGTGTTGATGCTGAGTTGATGTGGGTTTTGTCAGGTTTAGGCCAAGGAAATATCCAATGGTAAACAGGAGGCCTCCGGAAATTCCGATGAAGCCAGTGCTGTATTGAGGTAGTGCTATATAACTCACGGTGGATACTATTGTGTTTCCCATGATTATTGGTATCCACCAGTAGGTTCCTAGACTGTTGTTGGTTAGGATGATAATTAAGGTGCCGGTAGTTAAGTTTGCAGCCCAATGCATGAAGCTGCCGTGTATCAGTGGGCCGGTCAGGAGGCGCCAGTATTCTCCATTAGATATTTGGTTAAATATTACTCCGGCTCCGGAGATGATTTGATCCTGGTGCCAAATTATACTGGCAGCCATTTGGGTGGTGCCAAGTAATGTCATTGCGGCTATAAAGAGTATGGTATTTCTTGTGGATCTCTTTGATGTTAATTGTCTCCTGTAGTAGTGACTTCTCGCGATAAGTTGATTGGGTGCCGTATCAATGATCTCGCGATCAAGTTGACATAGGAGGCCGAGTAAAAATATGCAACCAATGACGGAGGCGGGAACGATGGCTATGCCTAGGGTTGCTGGATACATTAGCCCAATGGAAGTGAATCCGTAGACCCAAGTGGCCATTCTTATCTTTCGACGGTAAGAGTTAAAGGCGATAGGGCTGAGTTCCTCAATTTCGGCGACTGACCTCAGTTTTTTGCTGGTATTGTCTAAAACGAAAGTCATCTGGAGGGGGCTCCAGTTGCGAGCTAGTTGAAGATTGGTGTCATCGGAATTGTGTGGGAGGTCATCTTGTTTCATGGTTGGTTTAGTGCGGTCATATGGTTTGGGGGCCGCAAGATTCGCGGCCCCCAACTTGAGAGTTGACTGCTACTTCAATTCGACAGGAATTGTTCCATAATACTTGGCTGCTCCGTAAAAGGCTAACGCAACCATGCCTGTAGTCATAACGGCTATCGATGCCGGGGCAAGTGCCATAAGGCCGAGCGTGGTGCCGGCGGCCCAGTCGACAGGGATCGCTCCCCCCGAGGTCTGGTTGATTTCATCGTCCTGAAGCTCACGCATTTTAATCTCCAAAAATATGCGTCGGGATGCGCCGACACGCCTCCCCCATCGTTCCGCCTACACACCTCCCGGGCTGGTGTTCGACGGTCCGTTGGATGGAATCTGCCACCGTTGTCTGGCTGCGAGCAGTGGCTCGAAAACCCACTCCCATATCGTGCGGCGGTCCTGGATGACATCGGCGTCCAGAGTCATGCCGGCCTTCAAGGGCTGGGGTTGACCAAAGGCCTGCACCACGTTGGTGTGCAGGGCAACGGTGATGCGGTATAGCGGCTCTTGGGTCTGAGCGGCTGCGAGCAGCAGATGGGTGAGTCCGGCAGGCAGATCCTGGGGTTGGACCGGCGTGCGGCTGACACCAGTGACCTTCCCCGGGAGCATGCCGAACTTCTGGTAGGGGAATGCGTGCAGGCGCAACCAGACGTCTTGGCCGGGGGTGACGAAGCCGGCCGCGCGGCTGGGAGCGTAGAGCTGGGCCTGGAGGGGAGTTGCTGCGGCGACCGGGGGTGCACGCTGGATGTACGTCGGCTTTGCCGCCGACGCCGGGTTCGGTCGCCCGTGCTGGAATTGGCTGGCCGGCGGTGCGGACGCGCCTTCGCCGGGCAAGAGGCTCAGGATGTTCTGCCCAGATTGCAGACTCTGGCCCCGCTGGGCTGTGATGGCTCCGACGGTGGCCGACGTCGGGGCGGTGACGTACTGCAGGTGTCGTGCGGCCAGTTCAGCACGCTCTTGCGCAAGCTCTGCATGGGTTCGGTCCAATTGAGCCTGCTGGGTCTGGCCTTCCAAGTGTGCGGCGGCAATCTCCGCTTCAACGCTCACCGTTTCGCGACGCAGACCCTCGAGGTTGCGCCTGGCGTTTCGCTCTCGCACCTGGTGGTCCAGCAGTTCTTCCTGTTTGGTCTGAAGCTGCGCATTGGAGAGGAAGCCCTGCGCTGCCAGACCCTCGTCGCGTTTCAGACCCTGTTCAGCCAGCGCGAGTCGGCGTTGGGTGACGTCGAGTTCGCCCTGCGCCTGCTCAAGGTCGGTCTGCAGACTCCGAAGGCGATCGCGCAGGCTCTGCTGGCGATGCATCACCCGTGCCTGCAGGCTGCGCGTTTCCAGTTCGAGAGCAGCTTGACGGGATTGGATGCCCCGGTTGAGGAGATCCGCCGAGTTGCCGCGGTCGCTGCGAACACTCAGATCCAGGACGGCAAGGACTTGATTCGGCCGGACCTGCTCACCTTCCTGTACGAGCAAGCGGTGCAGCCTGGCAGCCTGCGGGCTGGTCATCTGCAGCAGCCCCCCGGGCGGCAACACGACGCCGGCTACCTGGACCTTGCGGGTGGTCTGCCCCCAGATGGCGAAGGTGAGAAGCGCGAGGAGCAACCCCATAGACAGCACTGCGACCGCCACCTGATGGGGTGGTGTGGCGATGCGGATGCTGCCCAGGAACTGACTGGACTGCGCTGCCAGGGCTTCAGGCCGGAACAGCGGTTGGGTTTGCGGTGGGGGGGGGGACATGGTTGGCGACCAGAGGGGCGCTGGCGATGCCAGTCAGCGAAATCTACCGTTTCTGCTGTATTTCGCAGATTCCCCCTGAAGGGGGATTGCAGCCTCTTGGGCCAACAAAGTTGGCTGAGATCGTTGAGGCGCTCGGGCGGGCCCGGTCGACAGTCACAACGACTCGTCAAGCTTGGACAGCAGTGGTCGCGTACCGACGAGTGTCCGGAGGCGCCCTTGAAAATTTTGCTCCACCCACCCCGAAATTTTGCATTGTGAGATGCAGATTCAAAAAAGTGCTGCCGGGTCAGTCCTCCGAAAGCAGAATCGAGCATCTTTCGCTGTTGCCGTGCACTGTCACACGGCAAGTGGCGTCCACACACCGAACCGAGGAGATTCGCCCCATGAGCGAGAAGCAGCAGCCCACGATCATCTACACCCTGACCGACGAGGCGCCCCTGCTGGCGACCTGCGCCTTCCTGCCGGTGATCCGCACCTTCACCGCGCCGGCCGGCATCGCGGTGCAGACCAGCGACATCTCGGTGGCCGGGCGCATCCTGGGCGAGTTCCCCGACTACCTGACCGAAGAGCAGCGCGTGCCCGACAACCTCGCCGCGCTGGGCAAGCTGACGCTGCGTCCCGAGGCCAACATCATCAAGCTGCCCAACATCAGCGCCTCGGTGGCCCAGCTCAAGGCCGCGATCAAGGAGCTGCAGGGCAAGGGCTACGCGATCCCCGACTATCCCGAGAACCCGCAGAACGACGAAGAGAAGGCCATCAAGGCCCGCTACGGCAAGTGCATCGGCTCGGCGGTGAACCCGGTGCTGCGCGAGGGCAACTCCGACCGCCGCGCGCCGCGCGCCGTCAAGGAATACGCCCGCAAGAACCCGCACAGCATGGCCGAGTGGAGCCAGGCCTCGCGCACGCACGTCTCGCACATGCACCACGGCGACTTCTACCACGGTGAGAAGTCGATGACGCTGGACCGCGCCCGTGACGTGAAGATGGAGCTGATCACCAAGAGCGGCAAGACCCTCGTGCTCAAGCCGAAGGTGTCGCTGCTCGACCGCGAGGTGATCGACTCGATGTTCATGAGCAAGAAGGCCCTGCTGGCCTTCTACGAGCAGCAGATCGAGGACGCCCGCAAGACCGGCGTGATGTTCTCGCTGCACGTCAAGGCCACGATGATGAAGGTCTCGCACCCCATCGTGTTCGGCCATTGCGTCAAGATCTTCTACAAGGAAGCCTTCGCCAAGCATGCCAAGACCCTCGAGGATCTGGGCGTGAACGTCAACAACGGCATGGTCGATCTGTACACCAAGATCGAGAAGCTGCCGGCCTCGCTGCGCGACGAGATCAAGCGCGACCTGCACGCCTGCCACGAGCACCGCCCCGAGCTGGCGATGGTCGACTCGGCCAAGGGCATCACCAACTTCCATTCGCCCAACGACGTGATCGTCGACGCCTCGATGCCGGCGATGATCCGCGCCGGCGGCAAGATGTACGGCGCCGACGGGCGCCTGAAGGACGTCAAGGCGGTGATGCCCGAGTCGACCTTCGCCCGCATCTACCAGGAGATGATCAACTTCTGCAAGTGGCATGGCGCCTTCGATCCGAAGACCATGGGCACGGTGCCGAACGTGGGCCTGATGGCGCAGCAGGCCGAGGAGTACGGCTCGCACGACAAGACCTTCGAGATCCCCGAGGACGGCGTGGCCAACATCACCGACCTGGAGACCGGCGAGGTGCTGCTCAGCCAGAACGTCGAGGAGGGCGACATCTGGCGCATGTGCCAGGTCAAGGACGCCGCCATCCGCGACTGGGTCAAGCTGGCCGTCAACCGCGCGCGCAACTCCGGCATGCCGGTGGTCTTCTGGCTGGACAGCTACCGCCCGCACGAGGCGCAGCTGATCCGCAAGGTCAAGATGTACCTGCACGAGCACGACACCAACGGCCTGGACATCCAGATCATGAGCCAGGTGCGCGCCATGCGCTACACGCTCGAGCGGGTGATCCGCGGCCTGGACACCATCAGCGCCACCGGCAACATCCTGCGCGACTACCTGACCGACCTGTTCCCGATCATGGAGCTGGGTACCAGCGCCAAGATGCTGTCGATCGTGCCGCTGATGGCCGGCGGCGGCATGTACGAAACCGGTGCCGGCGGCTCGGCCCCGAAGCACGTGCAGCAGCTGGTGGAAGAGAACCACCTGCGCTGGGACTCGCTGGGTGAGTTCCTGGCGCTGGCGGTGTCCCTGGAAGACCTGGGCCTGAAGAACAACAACCCCAAGGCCAAGATCCTCGCCAAGACCCTGGACGCGGCCACCGGCAAGCTGCTGGACAACCGCAAGGGCCCGTCGCCCAAGACCGGTGAACTCGACAACCGCGGCAGCCAGTTCTACCTGGCGATGTACTGGGCGCAGGAGCTGGCCGCGCAGACCGAGGATGCCGAACTGGCCGCCCACTTCGCCCCGCTGGCCAAGAACCTGACCGACCACGAAGCGACCATCGTCGCCGAGCTGAACGCGGTGCAGGGCAAGCCGGTGGACATCGGCGGCTACTACAAGGCCGACGACGAGAAGACCAAGGCGGTCATGCGTCCGAGCAAGACCTTCAACGCGGCGCTGGCCGCGGCGCGCGGCTGACGCTTCCCGGCGCCTGCGGCAAAGGCCACCCTCGGGTGGCCTTTTTGCTGGGCGCCCGCGAGGGCAGGCCGGGGCCGTGTGTCCGGGTTCCCGCCCAGCCCTGTGCGCTCGCCTGTTAGGCTCCGCCCTGCTGCCCGCAACCCTCCAGGAGACTTCCCACCATGTTCCGCGCCATCCTGCTCGAGAAGGACGACCAGGGCTTTCGTGCCGGGCTCACCGAGCTCGACGAGGCCCGCCTGCCCGAGGCCGACGTGCTGCTGGCCGTCGAGGCCTCCACGCTGAACTACAAGGACGCGCTGGCGCTCACCCACCGCAGCCCGGTGGTGCGGCTGTGGCCGATGGTGCCGGGCATCGACGGCGCCGGCACGGTGCTGCACAGCGCCCACCCCGACTGGCAGCCCGGCGACCGGGTGGTGCTCAACGGCTGGGGCGTCGGCGAGACGCACTGGGGCTGCCTGGCCGAGCGGGCCCGCTTGAAGGGCGAGTGGCTGGTGCGCCTGCCCGAGGCCTTCACGGCCCGGCAGGCCATGGCCATCGGCACCGCCGGCTACACCGCCATGCTCTGCGTGATGGCGCTGGAGGACCACGGGGTGACGCCGGGCTCGGGCGAGGTGCTGGTCACCGGCGCCACCGGCGGGGTCGGCAGCGTCGCGGTGGCGCTGCTGGCCCGGCTGGGCTACACGGTGGTGGCGGCCACCGGCAAGGCGGCCGAGGCGGACTACCTGCAGGCGCTCGGCGCGGCCTCGGTGCTCGACCGCGCCGGGCTGATGGCGCCGGGCAAGCCGTTGCAGAAGGAGCGCTGGGCCGGCGTGGTCGACACCCTGGGGGGCGTCGCACTGGCCAACGCCTGCGCGCAGACCCGCTACGGCGGCACGGTGGCGGCCTGCGGGCTGGCGGCCTCGATGGACCTGCCGACCACGGTGGCGCCCTTCATCCTGCGCGGCGTGACGCTGGCCGGGGTGGACAGCGTGATGGCGCCGCGCGCGAAGCGCGAGCGCGCCTGGGCCCGCCTGGCGCGCGACCTCGACCCCGCACTGCTGGCCCGGATGACCGACGAGATTCCCCTGGGTGAGGCGGTGTTCGAGCGCGCCGCGGCGATCATGGCCGGGGGCTTTCGCGGCCGCACCGTGGTGGGCATCGCCTGAGCGCCGCCTGCCCAGCCGCCGTGGCGCCGGATCCGGCCCGCCTGCGGCGCGCCGCCCGGTCGGTGCGGCTGGCCTTCTTCCTGTCGGGGGCGATGTTCGCCACCTGGGGCGTGCAGGTGCCGGCGATCAAGGCGCATTACGGCCTGGGCGAGCAGGCGCTGGCGGTGGCGCTGCTGGCCGCCGGGCTGGGTGCGATCGGGGTACTGGCCTTCGCGGGGCGATGGGTGCCGCGCGTCGGGCCGCGCCGGCTGGTGGCGCTGACCGGGGTGATCTGCGCGCTGCTGCTGGCCGCGCTGCTGCAGCCGCCGCAGTACGCCGGGCTGCTCGCGCTGATGGCCGGCTTCGGCATGGCCGGCAGCCTCTTCGATGTGGCGATGAACACCGCCGCGGCCCGGCTCGAGGAAGAGCAGGGGCGCCCGCTGATGAGCGGCTTTCATGCCTTCTTCAGCCTGGGCGGCATGGTGGGGGCGGCGGCCGGCAGTGCGGCGCTGGCGGTGGGTTGGAGCCCGGCGCAGCACCTCGGCGCGGCGGGCGGGCTCGCCGCCTTGCTGTCGGGGCTGGCCGCCTGGGGCATGCAGCCGCGCGAGGCGCGGCCGGCGGCCGACGCCGGGTCCGACACTGCGGGCGAGGCCCCGCGCCTGAGCCTGCCCACCGGACCGCTGCTGCTGCTGGGCCTGCTGGCCGCCCTGGGGCTGGAGGCCGAAGGGGCGCTGTACGACTGGAGCGTGCTCTTCCTGGTGCAGGAGCGTGCCGCACCCGCGGCCACCGCGGCCCTGGCCTACGCAGCCTTCACCGGCGCGATGGCCGCCGGCCGCTTCGCCGGCGATGCGGTGCGCGCGCGCGCGCCCATGCTGCGCCTGCTGCAGGGCAGCGGGCTGCTGGCAGCGGCGGGCATGGCGGTGGCCCTGCTGGGCGGTGCACCCTGGGTGGCGCTGCTGGGCTTCGCGCTGGTCGGGCTGGGCCTTGCCAACGTGGTGCCGCTGCTCTTCGTGGCGGCCACGCAGGTGCCCGGGGTCGGCGCAGCGCATGGCATCGCGGCGGTGTCGTCGATGGGCTATGCCGGGCTGATGGTCGGCCCGCCGCTGATCGGCTTCATCGCCGAGCACAGCTCGCTGTCGGTGGGGCTGGCCACGGTGATGGGCTTCGCGCTGCTGATGGCCGCCTGCGCCCGGCGCGCCCTGGCGGCGGTGGCCCAGCATGCCCGTGCGGCCGACACGCCCGTGTCGCGAGGCTGAGGCACACTCGCGGCGCGCTGCGCCGCGCAATGGCGGCGGGCATTTCCAGGAGTGTCGATGGGTCCGTCCCTTTCCGCCGCGCTGAACCCCGGCGTGCGCCGCCGCGAGCTGTTCGGCTGGGCGATGTACGACTTCGCCAACTCCGGCTACACCACCGTGGTCACCACGGCGGTGTTCGCGGCCTGGTTCGTCGGCGGCGTGGCCGGCGGGGCGCCCTGGGCCACGCTGGCCTGGACGGCCACGCTGGCCGCCTCGAGCCTGCTGGTGATGCTGAGCATGCCGGCGCTGGGCGCCTGGGCCGATCTGCATGGCGCCAAGAAGCGGCTGCTGGCGCTGTCGACCGTCGGCTGCGTGCTCACCACCGCGGGGCTGGGCGCGGTGGCGCCGGGCGATGTCGCGCTGGCGGTGGGGCTGGTGCTGCTGTCCAACCTCTGCTTCGCCTGGGGCGAGTCGCTGATCTCGGCCTTCCTGCCCGAGCTGGCGCGACCGCAGGCGATGGGGCGGGTCTCCGGCTGGGGCTGGAGCTTCGGCTACTTCGGCGGCATGCTCACGCTGGGTCTGAGCCTGGCCTGGGTGATGCACGCGCAGGCGGCCGGGCAGGGCGCGGCGCAGTTCGTGCCGGTGACGATGTGGATCACCGCGGCGGTGTTCGCGCTGGCCTCGCTGGCCACCTTCGCGCTGCTGCGCGAGCGTGCCCTGCCGCAGCCGGGCGCGGTGCCCGGCCCGCGGGCCGCGCTGGACCGGCTGGGCCGCACCTGGCGGGAGTCGGGCCGCTTCGGCGACTTCCGCGCGCTGCTGGCCTGCGCGGTGGCCTACCAGGCCGGCGTGGCGGTGGTGATCGCGCTGGCGGCGGTCTACGCCGAGCAGGTGCTGGGCTTCGCGCAGACCGAGACGATGGCGCTGATCTTCCTGGTCAACCTGGCTTCGGTGGTCGGCGCCTTCGCCTGGGGCCATGTGCAGGACCGCCTGGGTCACCGCCCGGCGCTGGCCGCCACGCTGCTGGGCTGGATCGCGATGACCGCGCTGGCCGGTCTGGCCGAGGGGCGCGGACCCTTCTGGGTGGCCGCGGTGATCGCCGGGCTGTGCATGGGCAGCAGCCAGTCGGCCGGGCGGGCGTTGGCCGGGGTGCTGTCGCCGCCGGCGCGGCGCGCGGAGTTCTACGGGCTGTGGACCTTCGCGGTGCGGCTGGCGGCAATCGTCGGACCGCTCACCTACGGCCTGGTCACCTGGCTGACTGCCGGCAACCACCGCCTGGCCATCCTGTCCACCGGGCTGTTCTTCGTTGCCGGGCTGGCGCTGCTGCGCCGGGTGGACGTGGCGCGTGGCGAGGCCGCGGCGCACGCGGTCGGCTGATGGTGGTCCGCCGGACCGCCGGCAGGTCGTTCGCCGCGGCTCAGCCGTGCCGCGCGGCGAAGTCGCGCATGTAGGCCACCAGCGCCTGCACCCCGGCCAGCGGCATGGCGTTGTAGATCGACGCGCGCATGCCGCCCACGCTCTTGTGGCCCTTGAGCTGGATCAGACCGGCGGCCTTCGCGCCGGCCAGGAAGGGCTCGTTCAGCCGTTCGTCGGCCAGGAAGAAGGGCACGTTCATGCGCGAGCGGGCGCCGTGCTGCACCCGGTTGGCATAGAAGCCGCCGTTGTCGTCCAGGTAGCCGTAGAGCAGCTGCGCCTTCTCGACCGCGCGGCGCTCCATCTCCGCCACCCCGCCCTGGGCGCGGATCCACTGGAACACCAGCCCGGCGATGTAGATGCCGTAGGTCGGCGGGGTGTTGTACATCGAGGCGTTGTCGGCCACGTTGCGGTAGTCGAAGGCCGAGGGGCAGATCGGCAGCGCATGGCCGAGCAGATCCTCGCGCACGATCACGATGGTCACGCCGGCCGGGCCGATGTTCTTCTGCGCCCCGGCGAAGGCCAGCCCGACGCGCGACCAGTCGATCCCGCGCGACAGGATGTGCGACGAGCAGTCGACCACCAGCGGCGCGCGGCAGCCCAGCGCGGCGAGGTCGGGGAGGGTGTGCATCTCGATGCCGTGGATGGTCTCGTTGGAGCAGACGTGCACGTAGGCCGCGTCCCTGCGCAGCTGCCAGGCCGCCGCGGGCGGCAGCGTGGTGTGGCCGTCGGCCTCGTTGCTGGCCGCGGCGCGGGCGTCGGCGTACTTGCGCGCCTCCTTCAGCGACTTCTGGCTCCAGGCACCGGTGACCACCACGTCCACCGCCCCACCGCGCGACAGGTTCATCGGCACGATGGCGTTCTCGGCCAGGCCGCCGCCCTGCATGAAGAGGATGCGGAAGTTCGGCGGCACCGCCAGCAGCGTGCGCAGGTCGGCCTCGGCGGTCTCGCAGATCGAGATGAACTCCTTGCCGCGGTGGCTCATCTCCATCACCGACATGCCGCTGCCCTGCCAGTCGAGCATCTCCTCGGCGGCCTGGCGAAGCACGCTCTCGGGCAGGGTGGCGGGTCCGGCGGAGAAGTTGAAAACGCGGGTCATGGAGGTGGCGGAGGGGCGAGGGGCAGGAAAAGGCCGGGCAGGCAGGCGCGGCGACGCGGCCGGCCCGGGGTCTGGCGCCATCGAGGGCCGGGCCGGCAAGCTTAACCGACCTGCAGACGCGCCCCGGCCAGCTCGAGGCGGCGGGCGTCGGCGACGCCGGATCGGCCGATGCAGGCTCCGGGCATCGGGTCTTACCCTGGCCGTCATAGACAGGGCCTTCGTGTTGCCATAGCCAATCCCTACCCGCGCATCCGGAGCGATCGGATAAGGTTCACCTCGCACCGGCAGCACTCCGGGCAGGCCGGTGAAGTTCCGATCCGTTGGTGACCGCAACAGGAGACAGACATGAACCTCAAGGGTTCCAAGACCGAGCAGAACCTCAAGGACGCCTTCGCGGGCGAGTCCCAGGCCAACCGCCGCTACCTGTACTTCGCGAACAAGGCCGACGTGGAGGGCCAGAACGACGTCGCGGCGCTGTTCCGTTCCACCGCCGAGGGCGAGACCGGCCACGCCCACGGCCACCTCGAGTTCCTCGAGAACGGCTCGGGCGATCCCGCCACCGGCCTGCCGATCGGCAACAGCCGCCAGAACCTGATGGCCGCCGTGGCCGGCGAGACGCACGAGTACACCGACATGTACCCGGGCATGGCCAAGACGGCGCGCGAGGAGGGCTTCGACGAGATCGCCGACTGGTTCGAGACCCTGGCCAAGGCCGAGCGCTCGCACGCCAACCGCTACCAGAAGGCCCTGGACGCGCTGGTCGACTGAGGCTGCCTCCGGGCGTCCCCGCTGCCTTTCCTGCGCCTGGCCGGGGGAGGCAGCGCCGGTCCGCACTGGTCCGGTTCCCCGGGCCGGTTCCCCGGGCCGGGTGACGTCGATCTGCGGGTCCAGCCCAGGGCGCTGCGTGTCGAGCGCCGCCGTGGCCTGTGCCTTCACGCGCAGCGACTCCTTTCTCTCCGTTCCTCCCGACTCCTCGCGCAACCGCCGGCCGGCCCCGCGCGTGCCGGACCGTCTCGACAGAAAGACCGGACCATGAGCAAGAGCGAAGGCAACCTGGAAGCCCCGACCCGCCACCCGCTGGACTGGCGCAACCCCGACTTCTACGACGAGGCCAAGTGCGAGGCCGAGCTCGAGCGCATCTTCGACATCTGCCACGGCTGCCGCCGCTGCGTCAGCCTCTGCCAGGCCTTTCCGACCCTGTTCGACCTGGTCGACGCCACCGAGGACGGCGAGGTGCACGGCGTGCCCAAGGCCGACTACCGCAAGGTCGTGGAGCAGTGCTACCTCTGCGACCTGTGCTACATGACCAAGTGCCCCTACGTGCCCCCGCACGCCTGGAACCTGGACTTCCCGCACACCATGCTGCGCGCCAAGGCGATCCAGTTCCGCAAGGGCGAGGTGGGCGCCGCGGACCGCTTCCTGGCCTCCACCGACGTGCATGGCCAGTTCGCTGGCATCCCGGTGGTGGTGCAGGTGGCCAACGCGGTCAACCGCACCCGGCTGGCGCGTGCGGGCATGGAGAAGCTGCTCGGCGTGCACCGCGAGGCCTGGATGCCCGAGCTGGCCGCGCAGCGCTTTCGCAGCGGCGCCGCGCCCAGTCCGGTGCAGGTGGTGACGAATGGCCAGCGCACGCCCGGCAAGGTGGCGATCTTCTCCACCTGCTTCGTCAACTACAACGAGCCCGGCATCGGCCACGACCTGCTGGCGGTGCTGGCGCACAACGGCATTCCCTACGAGGTGGTCGAGAAGGAGCGCTGCTGCGGCATGCCCAAGCTCGAGCTGGGCGACCTCGAGTCGGTGGCCGCCAGCAAGGAGGCCAACATCCCGGTGCTGGCGCGCTACGCCCGCGAGGGCTGGGCCATCCTGGCTGCGGTGCCCTCCTGCACGCTGATGTTCAAGCAGGAGATCCCGCTGATGTTCCCCGACGACGCCGAGGTGCGCGCCGTGCAGGAGGCGATGTGGGATCCCTTCGAGTACCTGGTGGCGCGCCACAAGGACGGGCTGCTGCGCACCGACTTCCAGCGTGACCTGGGCCGCGTCAGCTACCACATCCCCTGCCACGGCCGGGTGCAGAACATCGGCCGCAAGACCGAGGAGATGCTCAGGTTGATCGGCAAGACCGTCGAGGTCCGCGTCGACACCGTCGAGCGCTGCTCCGGCCACGCCGGCACCTATGGCATCAAGAAGCCCTTCCACCCGGTGGCCATGAAGATCGGCAAGCCGGTGTTCAAGGCCATGGGCAAGCTCGACGCCGCCGGGCGCGGCCCCGACTACATCGCCTCGGACTGTCCGCTGGGCGGCCACCACATCGCCCAGGGCATGCAGAACAACCAGCTGCCCGCCGCCACGCTGGCCCACCCGCTCACCCTGGTGGCCACCGCCTATGGCCTGAAGTGAAGGGCCGCCGCCGCCCGCTCCGCCTTCCGTCCGTTTCCCCAGCCCCACGCCCTGCCATGACCGCCATCACCCGCGACAGCCTGATGACCCTCGAGGCCTATGCCCGGGCCCGCCCCGATTTCCGTGCCCGCGCGATCGCCCGACGCCGCCTGCGCAGCGTCGCGCTGGGCGAGCACATGACGCTGCAGTTCGAGGACGAGCTGACCATCCGCTACCAGATCCAGGAGATGCTGCGGGTGGAGAAGATCTTCGAGGAGGACGGCATCCTGCAGGAGATCGAGGCCTACGCCCCGCTGGTGCCCGACGGCACGAACTGGAAGGCCACGATGCTGCTGGAGTACCCGGACATCAACGAGCGCCGCCGCGAGCTGGCCCGGCTGATCGGCGTGGAGGACCGCCTGTTCGTCGAGGTCGAAGGGCACCCGCGCGTCTTCGCGATCGCCGACGAGGACCTGGACCGCGAGACCGCCGAGAAGACCTCCTCGGTGCACTTCGTGCGCTTCGAGTTCGACGCGGCCCTGCGCCGGGCCATCCGCGCCGGAGCGGCGGTGAAGATCGGCTGCGACCACACCCACTACCCGGTGCACCTGAGCCTGCCGCCGGAGACGCTGGCCAGCCTGGCCGGTGATCTGACCTGACGATCCGACTGCACGGGCGCGGGCGGGCCGATCCGACGCGCGCCGTGGCAGCGCCGGGCCAGGGTGCTTCGCCGTGGCAGGGGCGCGGGGTGCGACTGTGACGCCCTGCACGCGCCGGGACCTGCGCGGCTGCGTATCATCCGGCGGATCGCGCCCGGAGTCCGCCCTGCACGGGGCGGCTCCGGGGCCCCGAACACCGCCTGCCCCGCCCTGCCATGCCTGCCGAACCCGTCCACCCGCTCCAGCCCGAGGCCGTGCTGCAGGGCCTGCTGCAGCTGGTGCAGGCCCAGGGGGCGTTGGTGTCGGTCAAGGAGGCGGCCAGCGGCCGCTACCTCTGGGCCAACGAGCCGATGCTGCAGGCGCTGGGCGTGCCGGTGGACCGGCTGGTCGGCCACAGCGATCTGGAGGTGCTCTCGCGCGCCGAGGCCGCCGAGGTGCGGGCCGCCGACCAGCGCGCGCTGGCCAACCGCGGGGTCACCGCGGGCGAGCAGCGCTTCGAGCGCCAGGGCCGGCGGCAGGACTTCCGCACCTGGCGCTGCGCTCTGCCCGCGGCCGACGGCAGCGGGGCCGGCCACCTGCTCAGCCTGTGGTGGAACGACAGCCCCGCGCGCCAGGGCGCCGAGCAGCTGCGCCAGGCGCTGGCGCAGATCGAGCGCCAGCACGGCGCCATGGAGCAGATGCGCCGTCAGCATGCCGAGGGCGTCGACCGTCCCGGTGAGCTGTTCCGCCGCGAGCACTTCGAGGAGCACCTGCGCCGCGAGGTGGCCCTGTCGCTGCGCGAGCAGCGCGAGTTCGCGCTGGTGCTGATGGCCGTGGACCGTTTCGAGGAGCTGCGTGCCCAGCAGGGCGACGGGGCGGTCCGGCGCGTGGCCGAGACCATCGGCCAGCTCATGCGCAGCAACACCCGCGCGATGGATGTGCTGGCCCAGCTGGCACCGGATCGCTTCGCGGTCCTGCTCTCCGGCGTCGGCCTGGCCACCGCCTACAACCGCATGGAGCAGCTGCGCCGCGCCTGCACCAGCCAGCTGGTGGTGGTCGAGGGGCGCAGCTTCGGCTTCGAGATGTCGATGGGCATCGCCGGCTTCCCGCACACCGCCGAAACCCTCGACGGCCTCAGCCAGGCCGCCATCCGCGCGCTGCAGGATGCCCGCCAGCGCGGCGGCAGCCGGGTCGCGCTGGCCTCGATCCGCCTGGGGGAGGGCGAGCCGCGCACCGGTGGCTGAGCCCGGCGGCTGGCCTGCCGAGTCGCGCCGAGCCGGGCCGCCGGCCCGGTGCGGGCAGGCGCCGGCCGAGCTTCAGCCTGCCAGCGCCTTGTAGGCCATGTAGGCCGACAGCCCGTAGAGCACCAGCGCGAAGACGCGCTTGAGCTGCGCCACGTTCATCGCATGCGCGGTGCGTGCGCCCAGCGGGGCGGTGAGCACGCTGGCGCAGGCGATGGTGGCCAGCGCCGGCAGCCAGAGGTAGCCCAGCGCACCGGGCAGGCCGCTGTCGAGCTGCCAGCCGCCGATCAGGTAGCCGGTCACGCTGGCCGCGGCGATCGGAAAGCCCAGCGCCGCCGAGGTGGCCACGGCGTTGTGCATCGGCACGTTGCACCAGGCCATGAAGGGCACGGAGATGAAGCCCCCGCCCGCGCCCACCAGCCCGGAGATGAAGCCGATCACCCCGCCGGCGGCCAGCCGCCCGGGGGGCCCGGGCATCTCCCGGCTCGGCCTGGGCTTGCGGTTGGCCAGCATCTGGGTGGCCGAGAAGGCCACGAAGACCGCGAACACCAGCGCCAGCGCCGAGCCCTTGAGCGCGGCGAACACGCCGGCACCGGCGGCCAGACTGCCCAGCACGATGCCCGGCGCCAGCGTGCGCACCAGTTCCCAGCGCACCGCGCCGCGGCGGTGGTGCGCGCGCACGCTCGACAGCGAGGTGAAGAGAATGGTCGCCATCGAGGTGGCAATGGCCATCTTCACGCCCAGCGCCGGGCCGATGCCGCGCGCATCGAGCAGCATCGTCAGGAAGGGCACCATCAGCATGCCGCCGCCGATGCCCAGCAGGCCGGCCAGGAAGCCCGTGCCGCTGCCCAGCAGCAGCAGCTCGGCCAGCAGGAGCAGGTCGAAGTCCATCGTCATGGGGTGTCCAGCAGGGCGAGCACCGCGGCCCATTCGGCAGCGCTCACCGGGGTGATCGACAGCCGGTTGCCCGGGCGCAGCAGCTGCATCGTCGCCAGTTCAGGGTGGCGGCGCAGTTCGGCCAGGCCGAGCAGCCGGGTGCGCCGGCGCAGTCGGATGTCGACGTTCACCCAGCGCGGCGCGGCCGGCGTGGCCTTCGGGTCGTACCAGGGGCTGGCGGGATCGAACTGCGTCGCGTCGGGGTAGGGCGCGCTGGCCACCTCGGCCAGCCCGGCGATGCCCGGCTCGGCGCAGGAGGAGTGGTAGTACAGCACGCCGTCGCCGATGCGCATCGCGTCGCGCATGAAGTTGCGTGCCTGGTAGTTGCGCACCCCCGTCCAGGGCACGCACTGGCCGGGGCGTCGGGCCAGATCGTCGATCGAGCACTCGTCGGGCTCGATCTTCATCAGCCAGTGACGCGGCGCGGCGTCGTCGGGGCGTGCGGGCGTTGTCACAGGGCGAAGAAGGTGTCCACCGCGAACCGAAGGCCGCATTCCTGAACCCAGGGGATTCAGGGGGGCAAGGTCAACCTGATTTCGGGTTCATCTGACGCGAGACGATCGCACCAACCAGGCGATATTCCAAGCCCAGGCTCGCGAGAGCATCGGTTCAAGGAACTAAAAACCTCCGCGGACGCGGCGGACGGAGCCATTCTAGACCCCGCTGCGCACCTCAGAGCAATTGACCATCCGGGCCGAGTGCGGCATCCACACGCCGCACCAGCGCTTCGAGGTCGATGCCCGGGGGCGTCGGCGTGCGCGCATGCAGCTCGGCGCTCGGGCCGTCGGCCGTGGCGGCCGCTGGCGCGTTGCTGCGCTCGGCCAGCGCGTAGGCCAGGTTGAGCGCGGCCAGCACCGCGATGCGCTCGCGCGCCTTGACCTTGCCGGCATCGCGGATCGCGCTCATCTCCCGGTCCACGTTGCCCACCGCCTCGAGCAGGTCGGTCTCGTGGCCCTCGGGGCAGGCCAGGATGTAGGTCTGGCCCATGATCGAGACTTCGAGCTGTTTCACAGGCCGCCTCCCGAGGTGGTCTGCCGCTCGTGCGCGTCGACTTCGCCCACCGGCAGGCGTTCGATCAGCGCGTCGATGCGTGCACGCGCTGCGGCCAGTCTCGAGCGCAGGTTGTCGCGCTCGGCGGCCACCGTGGCGAGCTGCTGCTCGAGCAGGGCGTTGGTGCGCTTGAGTTCGTCGTGCCGCAGCAGCAGCCGTTCGACCCGTTCGGCGAGATCTTCGAGAGTGGACATTGCGCAGGCAAGGGGGGCGAGGGCAGGGCGGCAGGGCACCCCGGGCCGCAGGATTGTAGTGGCCGTGTGTCGACGCCCTTACAATGCGCGCCGTTGGTGCTCGTGCCGGCGTTCACGTCGGCATGGTTAAACGGGAAGCAGGAAGGCCGCCTCCACCGGAGAACGCCCAACCTGCGCTGCCCCCGCAACGGTAAGCGGACGGGAGTTTTGCGCTCCCTGCTGCTGCGCACACACCACTGGTCCGCTGAGCGGGCCGGGAAGGTCGCAGTGGTTCGTCCGTCAGCCCGGATACCGGCCAGCAAGGTGACGCCGCGCAGCTGTGTGCGGCGTCGTGGGGTGTCCGGCCGCGGGGAAGCGGTGGGGCACGCTTTGATCTGCATCCCTTCTCATGTTTTCCCTCCTTTCGGGCCCGAGTGCCCCCCTTAGCGTGCATGGCGCGGCTGCGCGGGCTGCCGCAAGCCTGTGTGTGGGCCTGACCGGTCTGTCGAGCGCGCAGGCGCAGGCCGCGCTGGAGCCGGTGGTGGTCACCGCGACCCGTTCTCCCCTGGCAGCCTCCCGGGTGTTGGCCGATGTCTCTGTGGTGGATCGCGCAGCAATCGAGCGCAGCGGCGCACTCAGCCTCGGCGATGTGCTGCAGCGCCTGCCCGGCATCGAGCTGGCCCGCAACGGCGGCCCCGGCACAGCGACCAGCCTGTTCCTGCGCGGCGGGGAAACCCGCCACACCGCGGTCTACATCGACGGACTGCGGGTGGACTCCCAGAGCACCGGCGGTGCCGCCTGGGAGGGCCTGCCGCTGGAGTTGGTGGAGCGCATCGAAGTGCTGCGCGGCCCGGGCGCTGCGGCGTATGGCTCCGATGCCGTGGCCGGCGTGGTGCAGATCTTCACCCGCCGCGGCCGCGAAGGGCTGCAGGCGGGTGCCTCGCTCACACTGGGCAGCTGGCACACCGCCGTCGCCCAGGCCAACCTGGCTGGTGCCTCCGGCGGGGTGGACTATGCCCTGGCGCTGTCCCAGGGCCGCAGCGACGGCTACAACGCCCGGCCCATCGCCACGGCCAACCCGGACGACGACGGCTGGCGCCGCAGTTCGGCGCAGGCCCGTGTGGGCTGGGCCCTCCTGCCCGGCCAGCGCATCGAGGCGACGTTGAACACCCACCGCCTGCGCTCGCAGTACGACGGCAGCCTGGCCAACGACGACGTCTCGCGCCACACCTTGCGCAGCGGTGGGTTGAGCTGGCAAGGCCGTTGGAGCGAGTCTTCGCAGACTCGCGTGCTGCTGGGTGAAACCCGGACTACCTATGAAACCCAACCCAGCTACTACCGCACCGAGACCACGCTGCGCAACCTGACGGTTCAGCACGACCAGCGCTTCGGGGCCCATCAGCTGGGGGTGACCCTGGAGCGCCGCGAGGACGGGCTGCTCAACCCGGCCACCGCTTTCGCAGCCACCCTGGAAGGTGATCGACACCAGGACGCGCTGGGGCTGCTGTGGCGCAGCGACCTGGGCGACCATTCGATCCAGGCGCAGGCCCGGCACGACAAAGACAGCGAGTTCGGCGGCCACGCCACCGGCAGCCTGGCCTGGGGCTGGCGTTTCCAGCCGGGCTGGCGGGCCACGGTGTCTGCCGGTACGTCCTTCCGGGCGCCGACGCTGTACCAGCGCTTCAGTCAGTACGGGGTGGCCACGCTGGAGCCCGAGTCGGGCCGCAACCTCGAGGTCGGCCTGCGCTGGGCGTCCAACGGCAGTGAGCTGGGCCTGGTGGCCTGGCGCAACCGCGTCGAGGACCTGATCAACTTCGGCGCGGCGGGCCCCTGCGCATCGACCTTCGGCTGCTATGAAAACGCCGGCCGTGCCCAGTACGAAGGCGTGACGCTGTCGGGTCGCCACAGCCTGGGTGCGCTGGCGCTGAGCGGCTCGGCCGACTGGCACGACCCGCGCAACCTCGATACCGACAAGCAGCTGGCACGGCGCGCGCGCAAGTCGGCCAGGCTGGCGGTGGACTACCGCCTGGCGGCCTGGTCCTTCGGTGCCGAGTGGCAGGGTGTGGGGCAGCGCTTCGACAACGCGGCCAACACCCTGGTGCTGCCGGGTTACGGCCTGGTCAACCTGCGTGCCGGCCACGAGCTGAGCCCCGGACTGTCGCTGGAGGCGCGGGTGGACAACGTCGCCGACAAGGCCTACCAGACCGCCAACACCTACGCCCAGCCCGGACGCACGGCCCAGCTGGCGCTGCGCTGGGCGATGCGCTGAGCCAGCCCGCAGTCACCGCGCGGACGCCGCCATGAAGCTGCACTGCAGCGCCCCCGCTGTTCTGGTGGCCGCCCCGGCCTCCGGCCAGGGCAAGACCACCGTCGCCTGCGCGCTGGCGCGCCTGCATGCCCGCCAGGGTGCGCGGGTGCGCGCCTTCAAGTGCGGGCCGGACTTCCTCGATCCCCAGTGGCTGGAGCGCGCCAGCGGCGCCCCGGTGGATTCGCTGGACCTGTGGATCAACGGCGCACAGGACTGCGCCGCCCGGCTGGCCCGGGCCGCCGACGAGGCCGATCTGCTCATCGTCGAAGGCGTGATGGGCCTGTACGACGGCGATCCCAGCGCGGCCGACCTGGCGCGGCGCTTCGGCCTGCCGGTGCTGGCGGTGATCGACGCGGGGGCGATGGCGGGCACCTTCGGCGCACTGGTGCATGGCCTGCGGCACTGGCAGGCGCACTCGCGCGGCCCGCTGCCCTGGGCCGGCGTGCTGGCCAACCGCGTGGGCAGCCAGCGCCATGCGCAGATGCTGCAGGCGGTGCTGGCCGCCGATGACGGCTGGGCCGGCCACCTGCCGCGCCAGGCCGCGCTGGCGCTGCCGGAGCGCCATCTCGGCCTGACCGCAGCGGGCGAGCTGGATGATGCGATGGCCCGGCTCGATGCGGCGGCCGATGCGCTGGCCGCCACGCCCCTGGGCCAGCGCCGGTTGGCCGACTGGCCGCGCTGGCAGGCGCCCGATGCACCGCCAGTCCCGCCGCTGCCGCCGCTGCTGGCGGGCCGGCGCATCGCGGTGGCGCGCGACGCGGCCTTCGGCTTCATCTATCCGGCCAATCTGGCCGTGCTGCGCGACCTCGGTGCGCAGCTGAGCTTCTTCTCGCCGCTGGCCGGTGACGCTTTGCCCGCGTGCGATGCCCTCTGGCTGCCCGGTGGCTACCCCGAGCTGCACGCGAAGCGGCTGGCGCAGCGCCAGGACCTGCGCGCGCAGATCGCCGCGCACCTCGCTGGCGGCCGGCCGGTCTGGGCCGAGTGCGGCGGCATGATGGCGCTGGCCGAGACGCTGGTGGACGGCCAGGGCTGCGCCCACCCGCTCTGGGGCCTGCTGCCGGGCACCGCCAGGCTGGGCCAACGCGTGGCGGCCCTCGGCCCGCACCGCTGGAATCTGGAGGGTGAGGCGCTGCGGGGCCACAGCTTCCACTGGTCGACCTTCGAGACGCCGCTGGCGCCGGCAGCGCTCACCGAGCCGGCTCGCGGCGTGGCAGCGGGTGCGGGCGAGCCGGTCTACCGGGTCGGCGCCCTGCGTGCCAGCTGGTTCCACCCCTGGTTTGCGTCCTCGCCCCGGGCGGCGGCGCAGCTGTTCCTGCCCGACTCGGTGCCCGACCCGGCGACCGGAGGATGACGCCCATGGTTGCACAGCATGAACTGATCCTGGGCGGGGCCAAGAGCGGCAAGTCGCGCCGGGCCGAGGAACTCGCTGGCGAGTGGCTGGCGGGTGCGCCGGGCCGCTCGGCCACGCTGCTGGCCACCGCGCTGGCGGGCGATGAAGAGATGGTGGCCTGCATCGCGCGGCACCGCCGCGACCGCGCCGAGCGCGTGCCCGCGCTGGCCACCGTCGAGGCGCCCATCGACCTGCCCGCTGCGCTGCGCGGCCAGGACGATCCCGATCGCCTGCTGGTGGTGGACTGCCTGACGCTGTGGCTCACCCAGTGCCTGCTGCCCCCGCCCGGCCATGCCGAGCAGGACTGGCCGGCGCTGGAGGCCGAACTGCTGCAGGCGGTGCAGGCCGCGCGCAGCCCGCTGCTGTTCGTCTCCAACGAGATCGGCCTGGGCGTGATGCCGATGTCGCGGCAGGCGCGCCGCTGCGTCACCGCGCTGGGCCTGCTGCACCAGCGCCTGGCCACGCACTGTGCCCGCGTGACCCTGATGGTGGCCGGCCTGCCGCTCACGGTGAAGGAGCGGCCATGAGCGCTCCCGCACGGCCGCACCGAAGGGCGCGCGTTCCTCCCTCGGGGAGGTGGTCACGCGGTGACCGGAGGGCAGTCCAGTGAAGCCGCAGCGCGCTCGCAGGCCTGGGGTGTCCGTGTGGGCACTGGTCTGGCTGTGGTTCTGCTGCGCCCCTGCACAGGCGGCCCTGCAGCTCACCGACGACAAGGGCGTGGTGGTGGCCTTCGAGCGCTCGCCACAGCGCATCGTGAGCCTGCTGCCGTCGCTGGCCGAGACGGTGTGCGAACTGGGCCACTGCCAGCGCCTGGTGGGGGTGGACCGCTACACCAACTGGCCCGAGAGCCTGAAGCCGTTGCCGCGCGTGGGCGGCGGGCTGGATCCGAACATCGAGCAGATCGTGGCGCTGCGGCCCGATGTGGTGCTGATGGCCACCTCGTCGCGTGCAGGCGAGCGCCTGCGCGCGCTGGGCATCCAGGTGGTGGCGCTGGAACCCAAGACCCACGCCGACGTGCAGCGCGTGATGCTCAAGCTCGGCCAATTGCTGGAGGTGCCGGATGCCCAGCGCATCTGGCGCGCCATCGATGCGGCGGTGATGGCGGCGGCCCAGTCGCTGCCGGCCGGAGTGCGCGGCACGCGGGTGTACTTCGAGGTCAACCCCGGGCCGTTCGCGGCCGGCGAGGGCTCGTTCATCGGCGAGACCCTGACCCGGCTGGGCGTGCAGAACATCGTGCCTGCGTCGCTGGGGCCCTTCCCCAAACTCAACCCGGAGTTCATCGTGCGCGCCAACCCGGACCTGATCATGGTCGGCCAGCGCAGCGTGGACGGCATGATGCAGCGCCCCGGCTGGCACAGCCTGCGCGCCATGCGCGGACAACACCTGTGCGTATTCCCGGCCGAGGAGTCCGACACCCTGGTGCGCCCGGGACCGCGCATGGCCGAGGGCGCGCGCATCATGGCGCGCTGCCTGGCGTCCAAAGCACCTGCGGTCAGCAAAGGGGTTGCGCGTCCATGAACGCCCGGCGCGCGTCCTGGCTCGTCGCTGCCTTGTTGCTGGCGGCGGTGCTGCTGGCCGCGCTCGGCGTCTGCGTGGGCAGTGCCGGTTTCGAGAACCTGCTCGGCCCACTGTTGAATCCGGACCTGGACCCGGACGCCACCGCCATGGCGCAGCAGATCGTGTTCGACATCCGCCTGCCGCGCTCCCTGGGGGCCTGGGGGGCGGGCGCGCTGCTGGGGCTGGCCGGGGCCGTGGCGCAGGGCCTGTTCCGCAACCCGCTGGCCGACCCGTTCCTGCTCGGCAGCGCCTCGGGTGCTTCGCTGGGCGTGGCGCTGGCGCTGGCGGCCATGGGGGGGGCTGGCGGCATGCTGGGTGCCAGCATGATGAACAGCGGCGTCGCGGTGAGCGTGTTTTCCAGCAGCGTCTGGGTGCGCCTGGGGCTGACCGGCGCGGCCTTCGGGGGGGCGGTGCTGGCGGTGCTGCTGACCCTGCTGCTCTCGCGCGGCGTGCAGCACACGCTGCGCCTGCTGCTGGCCGGTGTGGTGGTGGGCGTGGTGCTGGGCGCCATGACGCACCTGGTGCTGCTCTTCTCGCCCGAGTCGCTGCAGGCCATGCAGGCCTTCATGCTGGGGTCCACCAGCTTCGTGGGTTGGACCGCCGCCGGCCTGATGGCGCTCGTGTGGGCGCTGTGCACCCTGGCGGCCTGGCTGTTGGCGCGTGCGTTGGACGGCCTGAGCCTGGGCGATGCGACCGCACGCAGCCTGGGCCTGCCGCTGGGCCCCATGCGCGCCGCCCTGGTGGCCGTGCTGGCGCTGGCCACCGGCACCGCTGTGGCGCAGACCGGCCTGATCGCCTTCGTGGGCCTGGCGGCACCGCACCTGGTGCGCTCGCTGGTCAAGACCACCAGCGCCCGCCTGATGCTGCTGGCCAGCTGCATGGGCGGCGCCCTGCTGATGGCGGCCGACACGCTGGCGCGCTGGCTGATCGCGCCGCAGGAGCTGCCGGTGGGCGTGCTCACGGCCGTGCTCGGCGGGGGTTACCTGCTGTGGCTGATGCACCGCAGCACGCGGCTGGGGCGGGGAGGGGGTCCGTGAGCACGCTTCCCGCATCCCACACCCCCGCGCTGGAAGCGCAGCGCCTGGGCGTTCGCTTCGGCGACACCGCCATCCTGCACGACATCACCCTGGCGCTGCCGCGCGCGCGCTGGACCAGCATCGTCGGGCCCAACGGCGCCGGCAAGTCGACCCTGCTCAAGGCCATGGCCGGCCTGTTGCCGCACAGCGGTACCTCGGCCCTGCTGGGGCAGTCCTTGCCCGACTGGCCGCATCGCCAGCGGGCGCAGCACCTGTCGTGGCTGGGCCAGAACGAGGCCAGTGGCGACGACCTGACCGTGTGGGACGTGGCCATGCTCGGCCGCCTGCCGCACCAGGCCTGGCTCAGCCCGCCCAGCGCCGCCGACCACGCCGCGGTGGAGCGTGCGCTGCGCGCCACCCAGGCCTGGGACTGGCGGGCCCGTTCGCTCGGCCAGCTGTCCGGCGGCGAACGCCAGCGCGTGCTGCTGGCCCGCGCCCTGGCGGTGGAAGCACAGGTGCTGCTGATGGACGAGCCGCTGGCCAACCTCGATCCGCCGCACCAGGCCGACTGGCTGGACGTGGTGCAGGCCCTGGTGCGCGAAGGCAAGACCGTGGTCAGCGTGCTGCACGAAATCGCCATGGCCCTGCACGCCGATGAACTGGTGGTGATGGCGCAAGGCCGTGTGACGCACCAGGGCGCCTGCGCCGACGAAACCACTCATCGCGCGCTGGAGGCCGTGTTCGACCAGCGCATCGCCGTTTACCAACTCCAGGGGCAGTGGGTCGTGCTGCCGCGCCCGCGCCCCTGACGGAGCTTTCCCATGCAGATTGAAACCCCACCGAGCGAGAAACCCTACGAAAAGCCCGAGGGCGAACGGCGCGGCATCGTGATCGTCAACACCGGTGACGGCAAGGGCAAGAGCACGGCCGCCTTCGGCCTGGCGCTGCGCGCCCATGGCCGCGGCAAGGCCGTGAAGATCTACCAGTTCATGAAGGTGCCGACGGCGCGCTTCGGCGAGCACCGCGCGTTTGAATGGCTGGCAGAGCGGCAGTTCGGCACGCCGCCGGGCCGCTCCCAAGGCGGGCCAGCCCCCTTGGGGGGCAGCGACCCGCATAGCGGCGGAGCGTGGGGGCACCAGATCATCGAAGGTCTGGGCGACGGCTTCAGCTGGAAGAGCCAGGACCTGGAGCGCTCGGCGCAACTGGCGCGCGACGGCTGGGAGAAAGCCCGTTCCACCATCCTGGGCGGCGAGCACTTCCTGGTGGTGCTGGACGAAATCACCTACCCGCTGATCTACGGCTGGCTGCCGCTGGACGCTGTGCTGCAAACCCTGCGCGAGCGGCCCAGCCATGTGCACGTGTGCCTGACCGGCCGCCGCTGCCCGCCCGAGATCATCGAGCTGGCCGACACCGTGACCGAGATGACCAAGATCAAGCACGCGTTCAACGCCGGTATTCCCGCTCAACGCGGCATTGAAGACTGAACCCGGAGAGACACCCATGAACAACGTTGTTGAATCCCCCGTGACCCTGCACCGCCCGGCCAAGACCGCACCGGCCACCGAAGGCCGCTGGTCGGTGGACGACATCAAGGCCCTGCTGGACCTGCCGCTGCCCGAACTGATACACCGCGCCCAGACCGTGCACCGCGAACATCACGACCCGACCCACATGGAGCTGGCGACGCTGCTGTCCATCAAGACCGGTGGCTGCCCGGAAGATTGTGGCTATTGCCCGCAGTCCGTCCACTACGAAACGGGGGTGGCGGCCAGCAAGATGATGACCGCGGAGGACGTGCGCGAAGCGGTGCTGGCCGCCAAGGCGGCCGGTGCCTCGCGCTTCTGCATGGGCGCGGCCTGGCGCGCGCCCAACGACCGCGATCTGGAGAAGGTCGAGGAACTGGTGCGCGTGGTCAAGGATGAGGGCCTGGAGGCCTGCTGCACCCTGGGCATGCTGACCGGCGACCAGGCCCAGCGCCTGAAAAACGCGGGCCTGGACTACTACAACCACAACCTCGACACCGCGCCGGAGCTCTACGGCGACATCATCAGCACCCGCGACTACCAGGACCGGCTGGACACGCTGGACCATGTCCGCCAGGCCGGCATCCACGTCTGCAGCGGGGGCATCGTCGGCATGGGTGAATCGCGCGCCGGCCGCGCGGGGCTGATCGCGCAGCTGGCCAACCTGGAACCGTACCCCGAGTCGGTGCCGATCAACCACCTCGTCAAGGTGCCCGGCACTCCGCTGGCCGACCAGCCTGACCTGGACCCGCTGGAATTCGTGCGCACCGTCGCAGTGGCCCGCATCACCATGCCCCGGGCCCGAGTGCGCCTGTCGGCCGGACGCCGGCAGATGAGCGAATCGACCCAGGCCCTGTGTTTCCTGGCCGGCGCCAACTCCATCTTCTACGGCGACAAGCTGCTGGTGACCGGAAACGCCGATGTGGCGGCAGACCAGCATCTCCTGCAGCGGCTGGGAATGCGTACCACCCGGGCGCAGGCCTGAGAGGCTGATGTCGACATGAACCTCGACGGCCTGCCCGTTCCTGGCGCCGCCGCGCCGACCCTGGCCATCGCCCTGGCCCTCGCCTGGGCCTGGGACGCCCGCTGGGGCGAACCCGCCGACCGCTGGCACCCGGTGGCCTGGCTGGGCCGCTTGCTCGGGCCGCTGGGCCGCTGGCTCTGTGGCCGCCCGCCCCGGCAGGCGCTGATCGGCGGGGCGCTGGCCTGGCTGGCGCTGGCGGCGGCCCTGGCGGTGCTGGCGGCGGGATGGCAGGCGGCGACGCAGGCCCTGCCGATCTGGCTGGGCGCACCCCTGGCGGCGTTGGCGCTCAAGCCCCTGTTCGCCTGGCGCATGCTGCGCGACGAGGTGGCGGCGGTCGAGGCCGCGCTGGCCGAGTCGCTGAGCGCGGGCCGGTCCCGGCTGGCCTGGCTGGTCAGCCGCGACACCGCTGCGCTCGACGCCGCGCAGGTGCGCGAGGCCGCGCTGGAAACCCTGGCCGAGAACCTGAACGATTCGTTGGTCTCGCCGCTGCTTTGGCTCTTGCTGGCGGGCCTGCCCGGCATGGCGGTCTACCGCCTGGCCAACACCGCCGATGCGATGTGGGGCTACCGTGGCCGCTGGGAATGGGCCGGCAAGTGGGCCGCCCGTGCCGACGACGTGCTCTCCTGGCCCGGCGCCCGGCTCACTGCGCTGGCGCTGCGGCTGGCCGCCGGCTGGCGCCGCGTCGATGCCCGGCAACTGGCCGTCGAGGCCCGCCGCACCCCGTCGCCCAATGGCGGCTGGCCGATGGGCACGCTGGCGCTGGCGCTGGACGTGCGGTTGGGCAAGCCGGCGGTCTACACGCTGCATGCGGCGGGGCGCTCGCCGACGGCGGACGACCTGGCGCGCGGGCTGCAGCTCGCTGCCCGGGCAGCCTGGGGCGCGGCGGCAGGGGCCTTCGCCTGGCTGCTGCTCATCGGCTGGGTGGGAGGGAGGACGTGATCTCGCGGAACTCCGAGGATGGGTTGCCCGACGATGCATTGGCGGCGTCATGGCAAGAGACAAGACCCGACCCCGGCGAATTCGACCACGGTGGCCCGGATGCCCGTGGCCCGGCGCGCTGGGATTTTTCCACCAACGCCCATGCTGCCGGGCCGGAGCCGGCCTGGCTGGCAGCGTTGGCCGAGGCCGATCCGACGCGTTACCCCGATGCGGCCTACACAGCGCTGCGCGAGACGCTGGCGGCGCTGCACGGCGTGTCGCCCGCGCGCATCCTGCCCGCAGCCAGCGGCAGCGAGGCCATCGTGCGCATCTCGACCGCGGTGGCGCTGGGCCGGCCGGGCGCCGTGGTGCGTGTGCCGCGGCCGGCCTACGGCGACTACGCCCGGGCCGCGCGGGCCTGTGGGCTGAACCTGCGCTTCGACGCGGACCCGCAGCCTGCCGATGCCGCTGCGACGCTGAGCTGGGCCGCCGAACCCGGCAGCCCCTGTGGTGAGTCGGTGGTCCCCAGGGCGGGCGGGGACCCGGCGGCGCTGCAGGTGATCGACCGCGCCTACGCGCCGCTGCGGCTCGAGGGTGCCGAGCCGGTGCTGCCGAGCCGCGCCTGGCAGCTCTGGTCGCCCAACAAGGCGCTGGCGCTGACCGGCCTGCGCGGCGCCTACCTCGTCGCGCCGCCGGAAGTCGAGCAATCCGATCACCCGCAGGCCGGCTGGGCGCGGCGGCTGCAGGCGCTGGCGCCGTCCTGGCCGCTGGGGGCGCAGGCGGTGGCGATGCTGCGGCTCTGGGCCCGCCCGGCGACGCAGGCGCAGGTGCGCGAGCGGCTGGCCGTGCTGCGCGACTGGAAGCAGCGCCAGCTGGCGCTGTACGACCGGCTGGGCTGGGTGCACCGGCCCAGCGTCACACCCTTCGGCGTCGTAGCGTGGCCGGGCAGCGACGATGCGCCGCGGCGCGTGGCCGCGCTGGCGGCCCTGCGGGAGCAGGGCGTGCAGCTGCGCGACGCCGCCGGCCTGGGCCTGAGCGGCTGGCTGCGCCTGAGCGTGCAGCCGCCCGAGGCGCAGGACGCATTGGAAATGGCCTGGATGAAGGTCCGGGCCGAGGAGGGCAGACGATGACCCGGGCGAAGGCCGTCATGGTGCTGGGCACCACCAGCGGGGCCGGCAAGAGCTGGCTGGCCACCGCGCTGTGCCGCTGGTATGCCGGCCAGGGTCTGAAGGTGGCGCCCTTCAAGGCGCAGAACATGAGCAACAACGCCCGCGTCGTGCCCGGCCCGGGCGGGCGCATGGGCGAGATCGGCAGCGCTCAGTACTTCCAGGCGTTGGCGGCGCGCTGTGCGCCGGAGGTGCGCCAGAACCCGGTGCTGCTCAAGCCCGAGCACGACACCGGCAGCCAGGTGGTGGTGCTGGGCGAGGTGCGCCGCGACCTGGCCGCCGTGCCCTGGCGCGAGCGCAGCGAGGCGCTCTGGCCCTTTGCCCGCGAGGCGCTGGCCGAGCTGATGGCGGAGAACGACGTGGTGGTGATCGAAGGCGCCGGCTCGCCCGCGGAGATCAACCTGCACGCCAGCGACTACGTGAACATGCGCACCGCGCTGGCCGCCGACGCGGCCTGCCTGCTGGTGACGGACATCGACCGCGGCGGCGCCTTCGCCCACCTCTACGGCACCTGGGCGCTGCTGCCGCCGACCGAGGCGGCGCTGATCCGCGGCTTCGTGCTCAACCGCTTCCGGGGCGACGCCGCGCTGCTGGCGCCCGGTCCCGAGCAGCTCCAGGCGCTCACCGGCGTGCCCACCGTCGCCACCCTGCCGATGTGGCGCGAGCACGGTCTGCCGGAGGAGGACGGCGTCTTCGACGACCGCGCCAGCGGCGCTGCCGCGGGGGGCGCGGGCGAGCGGGTGCTGCGCGTGGCGGTGGTGGCCTGGCCGCGCATCAGCAACCTCGACGAGTTCCAGCCGCTGCGCCACCAGAGCGGGCTGCGGCTGACCTGGGCGCGCCGGCCGGCCGACCTGGACGGTGCCGACTGGGTCATCCTGCCCGGCAGCAAGCACACCAGCGCGGACCTGGCCTGGCTGCGCGCCCAGCGGCTGGACGCCGCCATCGCCGCGCATGCCGCCCGCGGCGGGGCGCTGCTGGGCATCTGCGGCGGTCTGCAGGTGCTGGGCGAGGCGCTCACCGACCCGGACGGCGTCGAGGCCAGCCGGGCGGCTGCGCTGGGTGGCGATGCGCCCGGCCTGGGCCTGCTGCCGCTGGTTACCCGCTTCGAGCGCGACAAGCTCGTCGCCCCGGTGTCGGCGCGCTTCGGCGCGCTGGAAGGCGCCTGGCGGGCGCTGTCCGGCGTGGCCTTCGAAGGCTACGAGATCCACCAGGGCCGCACCGTCTTCCACCCCGCGCTCGCGCCCTGTGCCGAGGTGCTGCGCAACCCGGCCGGCGAGGTGCTGGGCTGGCAGCAGGGCAACGTGCTGGGGCTGTACGCCCACGGTCTGTTCGAGTCGCCCGCGGTGCTGCAGGCCCTGCTGGGCCGCCCGGGGCGCACCCTGGAACAAGTGTGCGATGGGCTGGCGGATTTCGTCGATCGGCACTTCGCCACAGGCACACTCGCGGGCCTGCTGGCACCCAGCTCCGCCCACTGAACCGATCCTCCTCCTGCGACCCCCCAGACCCGAGCCGACGCCATGTACCGCACCCTGCTGAAATCCAAGATCCACCGCGCCACCGTGACGCACTGCGAGCTGCACTACGAGGGCTCCTGCGCCATCGACGAGGACCTGCTCGACGCCGCCGACATCCGCGAGAACGAGCAGGTGCACATCTGGAACATCGCCAACGGCGAACGCTTCGTCACCTATGCGATCCGGGCGCCGCGCGGCAGCGGCATCTTCTCGATCAACGGATCGGCGGCGCGCCGTGCCAGCCGGGGCGACCTGATCATCATCGCTGCCTTCGCGCTGGTGCCCGAGGCGCAGGTCGATGCGCACCGCCCGCGCCTGGTCTTCATGGATGCGCACAACCGCGTCAAGGCGCTGCGCAGCGAACCCGAGAACCCGCCCCAGACGCCCTTTGCTCCCACCGAGTGAGGATGCGCTGCCCGGCCCCCGCCTTTCCCCCAGACACCCGCCCTGCCAAGGATCGATGCCATGTCCTCCACCCCCTACGCCGTGCCCGAGGTCGTCGACCTCGCCGTCCTCAACGACGCTGCTCTGGACGCGCGCCTGCAGGCGCTGATCGACGGCAAGACCAAGCCACTGGGCTCGCTCGGCCGGCTGGAGGCGCTGGCGCGGCAGCTCGGCCGCATCCTGGGCCGCGAGCAGCCGCAGCTCGAATCGCCGCAGGTGGTGGTCTTCGCCGGTGACCACGGCCTGGCCGCGCGCGGCGTGTCCGCCTATCCCAGCGACGTGACCTGGCAGATGGTCGAGAACTTCCTGGCCGGTGGTGCCGCGGTCAGCGTGCTGGCGCGCCAGCACGGCCTGGCGCTGACGGTGGTGGATGCGGGGGTGCGCCACGACTTTGCGCCGCGCCCCGGCCTGCAGATCCGCAAGATCGCCCCCGGCACCGCCGACATGCTGGCCGGCCCGGCGATGAGCGCGGCGCAATGCCAGGCGGCGCTGGCCGCGGGTGCCGAGGTGGTGCGAGGGCTGCCGGGCAATGCGCTGATCTTCGGCGAGATGGGCATCGGCAACACCTCCGCGGCGGCGCTGATCCTGGCGCGGCTGAGCGGCCAGCCGATCGAGCGCTGCGCCGGTCGCGGCACCGGGCTGGACGATGCGGCGCTGCAGCGCAAGCTGGAGCTGCTGCGCGGCGTGCTGGCGCGGCATCCGAGCCCGGTCGAGCCGCTGGAGGTCCTGGCCACCTTCGGCGGCTTCGAGATCTCGCAGATGAGCGGTGCGGTGCTGCAGGCCGCCGCCGAGCGCCGCGTGATCCTGGTGGACGGCTTCATCGTCGGCGCCGCGGTGCTGGTGGCCGCGCGGCTGCGCCCCGCCGTGCTGCAGCGCTGCGTCTTCGCGCACCTCAGCGACGAGTCCGGCCACCGCCTGATGCTCGACGAGCTGGGTGCGCAGCCGCTGCTGCAGCTGGGCCTGCGCCTGGGGGAGGGCTCCGGTGCCGCGCTGGCCTGGCCGCTGCTGGAATCGGCCTGTCGCATCCTGGCCGAGATGGCCAGCTTCGAGTCGGCGGGGGTGTCGAACAAGGAGCATCAGTGAGGGCTCGAGGCACACAAGAGGCGCACAAAAGGCACACATATGGCTATCATTCGACCGTGAAACCGCTTCGTTGGGGTCCAAAAAACAACGCCGAACTGCTCGCCGAGCGCGGCGTCTCTTTTGAGCATGCGGTGGTAGCCATCGAGTCTGGTGGGTTGCTGGACGTTATTGCACATCCCAACGCACAGAGGTATCCGAACCAGCGGATCATGGTGGTCACATGGGGTGGCTATGCGTACTTGGTTCCTTACGTCGAGCAGCCGGACCACTACTTCTTGAAAACGGTCATCCCGAGCAGGAAGGCAACCCGTGACTACCTCAGACAAGGTGATACCGATGACAGCTGACATGCCGACAGCGCCGAAATCAGCCGTGGCCGCGATGGATCCCTACGAGCTGGAGATCTTGGCAGCTTACGAAGCAGGCTCCTTGCCCTCCGTGGCCAGTCCATCGGAGTTGGCGGAGCTGAAAGCCGCTGCGCGTGCTTCGGCTGTCAAGGACAAGCGCGTCAATGTCCGGTTGTCGTCCAGTGATTTACAAGATATCCAAGCCCGGGCACTGCAGGAAGGCATGCCTTATCAGACGCTCATCGCGAGCGTCCTGCACAAGTACGTGACTGGGCGGCTGGAGGAGCGCGTTCTGCCATCGCCGCAGACTCGAGGGCGGTGAAACCCCTGGGCGGGGCGGCGCTTGCCGCGAACACAGTGTCCGGCTGAACGCGCTGTCTCTCCGATGCACCTCCTCGCCCGCGAGCTGCGGCTCTTCCTGATCGCGCTGCAGTTCTTCACCCGCGTGCCGGTCGCCGGCCGGCTGGCCGACTGGGTCGGTTGGTCGCCGCAGGCGATGCACGCCAGCGCCCGCCACTACCCGGCGGTGGGCCTGGTGGTCGGCGGCATCAGCGCAGCGCTGCTCTGGGGCGCGGCGCAGCTCTGGCCGCTGCCGGTGGCGGTGGGGCTGGCGATGGCCGGCTCCGTCTGGCTGACCGGTGGTTTCCACGAGGATGGCCTGGCCGATACCTGCGATGGCCTGGGCGGCGCCGTCTCGCGCGAGAAGGCCCTGCTGATCATGAAGGACTCGCGCCTGGGCAGCTACGGCGCGCTCGGGCTGGTGGCCGTGCTGGGGCTGAAGGCCGCCGCCCTGCACGGCCTGGCGGTGCAGAGCCTGCCGCTGGCCGCGGCGCTGCTGGTCTGGGCGCATGCGGCCTCCCGCGCCTTGCCGGTGGTGCTGCTCCGGATGCTGCCCTACGCGGGGGACGTCGAACACGCCAAGGCCAAGCCGATGGCGCAGCAGATCTCCGGCGCAGGCCTGGCCGTCGCACTGGGCTGGCTTGTGCTGGTGACCGGTGCGTTGCTCTACCTGTTCGACGCCGTCGGGCTGCTGCTGGCCGCGCTGGCGGGTCTGGTGGCCATGGGCGCCTGGTGCGCCCGCTGGTATCGGCGCCGGCTGGGTGGCTTCACCGGCGACACATTGGGCGCGGCTCAGCAGTTGGGCGAGCTGGCAGGCTACCTGGGGGCGTTGGCGATGCTGACGGCGGGTGGCGGTGGTGTCGCCCATGGCTGAACTCTGGATCTGGCGCCACCCGCGCCCGGACGGCGCCGCCGGCCGCTGCATCGGCGCGGGCAGCGACCTGCCGGTGGACCCGCGCCGCGCCAAGCGGCAGGCGCACCGTATCCGCCGGCAGGCCCGCCGCGCCGGGCTGCCGCGGGTGGTCGCCACCTCGCCACTGCGCCGCTGCGCCGATGTGGGCCGCTGGCTGCGGCGCTGGGGCTGGCGGCATGTGGTCGATGCCCGGCTGGCCGAGCTGGACTTCGGCCGCTGGGACGGCCGACCCTGGTCGGAGATCTCCCGCGAGGACTTTGCCGCCTGGGAGGCCGACTTCCTGGGCCACGCGCCCGGCGGTGGCGAGAGCCTGGCCGCGCTGCGCCTGCGCCAAGCCAACTGGCTGGCCGAGCGGGACGGGGCCACCGTGCGGCTGGTGGTGGGCCACGCCGGCTGGATCAATGCACTGCGCACCCGTCACCACCCCACGCTGACGCCCACCGACTGGCCGCGCCCGCTGCGTTACGCCCAGGGTTGGCGCGAGCGCCTGGACCTCCCCGAATCGACCTGAATCGAACGAACGCTGAGCCATGACCCCCGCCGATCTGCTGCCCCGCCGCATCGTCTGCCTCACCGAGGAGACCACCGAGACGCTCTACCTGCTCGGCGAGGAGGCGCGCATCGTCGGCATCTCCGGCTACACGGTGCGCCCGCCGCGCGCCCGGCAGGACAAGCCGAAGGTGAGCGCCTACCTCAGCGCGAAGATCGACAAGATCCTCGCGCTCGAGCCCGACCTCGTGCTGGGCTTTTCCGACCTGCAGGCCGACATCGCCAGCCAGCTGGTGCGCGCCGGCGTGGCGGTGCATGTCTTCAACCACCGCGACGTGGCCGGCATCCTGCGCATGATCGCGCTGGTCGGCGCGATGGTGGGCGCGCAGGACCGCGCCGCCGCGCTGCTGGCGCAGCTGCAGGCCGGGCTGGACGCGGCGTCCGCGCGGGCGAAGGCGCTGCCGCGGCGCCCGCGGGTCTACTTCGAGGAATGGATGGACCCGCTGATCTCCGGCATCGGCTGGGTCAGCGAGCTGATCGTGCTGGCCGGCGGCGAGGAGTGCTTCCCGGAGCGGGCCGGCCGCTCCCACGGCAAGGACCGCATCATCGCCGACCCGCAGGAGGTGGTGCGCCGCGCCCCGGACCTGATCCTGGGCTCCTGGTGCGGCCGCAAGTTCCGCCCCGAGCAGGTCATGGCCCGCCCCGGCTGGGCCGAGGTGCCGGCGGTGCGCGATAGCCAGGTCTTCGAGATCAAGTCCAGCGAAATCCTGCAGCCCGGCCCGGCCGCCCTGACCGACGGGCTGCGGCAGATTCAGGCGCGCATCGAGGGCTGGGCCCGCGGCTGAAGAAGAAATTGATCTGCGACTCGGGCACGTCAGATCCCGACGATCTCGGTCACCAGTTGCTTGTTCTGATCCAGGATGCCGAAGCGCTTCTTCTCGGCCTTGGCCTCGGCCACCACGTCGAACAGGGCGATGGCCTTGCGCAGGATCTCGCTCTTGGTGGTGTGCCCCGCTGCCGCCAGCTCTTCGAGACGGGCATTCAGTTCCGGAGAGACCGCGAGACTCAAGCGGATCGATTCCTTGTCCTGGCTCATCTGTACATTCCCGAGGAGTGTGGAGAAAACGCGCGGATTCTACGCATTCTTTGCGCCCGCCTGCCCGGTCTTCCCCTCGAACCCGCACTGCGCTGCGATCGCGCATGCCTGGCACTTCGGCCGGCGCGCCAGGCAGACGTAGCGGCCGTGCAGGATCAGCCAGTGGTGCGCGTCGGGCAGGAACTCCTTCGGCACGCGGCGCATCAGCTGCTGCTCCACCGCCAGCGGCGTCCTGCCCGGTGCCAGGCCGGTGCGGTTGCTCACGCGGAAGATGTGCGTGTCCACCGCGCAGGTGGGCTCGCCGAAGGCCACGTTGAGCACCACGTTGGCGGTCTTGCGGCCCACGCCGGGCAGGGCCTCGAGGTCCTCGCGGCGGCGCGGCACCTGGCCGCCGTGCTGCTCGAGCAGGATGCGGCAGGTGGCGATCAGGTGCTTCGCCTTGCTGCGGTACAGGCCGATGGTGCGGATGGACTGCGCCAGGCCTTCCTCGCCCAGCGCGAGCAGCTTCGCCGGCGTGTTGGCCACCGGAAAGAGTCGGCGCGTGGCCTTGTTGACGCTCACGTCGGTGGCCTGGGCCGACAGCAGCACGGCGGCCAGCAGTTCGAAGGGCGAGCTGTACTCGAGCTCCGAGGCCGGCTGCGGGTTGGCCGAGCGCAGGGTGGCGAACATCTGCTGGATCTGGCGAGGCGTCATGTCGTGGCAGGGCGTACGTGCGGTGAGGTGACGAAGCCGGGCGGCCGGGCAGGGGGGGCGACCCCCGGGCCACCCCCGGCAGGGGGGGGAGGGCGACCTGCGCCTCCGGGATGGGAGGGCGGCGCCTGGCTGACCAGAATGTCGCACATCGCCCGCCCTCGCTGCCGCATGCACTCCCTGCCTGCGCCGCCGCCGGCTGCGGCCCGGAGTGTGCATCTTGTTGTCCGATCCCCGCCTTCCTCCCCTTCGATTCAGCGCCGAGCCGCCCTGGCCCGGCGGGCGTGCCGGCCTGGCGCCGGACGTCACCCTGCTGGCGCTGCTCTGCCTGGGGCTGGGCCTGCTGGCGCTGGCCGGGGCCCTGGTGGCGCCGGGCCTGCAGGCCCAGCCGGCGCTGCGCCTGCGCGTGCTCGGGCTGGGCCTGCTGTTCGCCGCGGTGGGCGGCGGACTGCTGGCGCGGCGGCGCTGGGCCCGCAGTGCGGTGCTGGGCATGCTTGCCTACGCCGCGATGGCCCAGCTCACCCAGGGCTGGCTGCAGGACGATGTGCTCTGCGCGCTGCGCGAGGCCCTCACCGGCCGTGCCGATGCCCAGGCCGGTCACCCCTCCGCGGGCCTCGGCGCGGCCTGGAGCATTGCCCTGTGCGGGCTCACCGGCTGGTACCTGCTGCGCCTGTCGGGCGCATCGCTGCGCGCGGCCTTCAGCGCAGGTCTCCATCCCGGTACAGCCAGCGGCCGTCCACCCGCACGAAACGGCTGAGCTCGTGCAGGCGCTGCGCGCGCCCGCCGAGCTTGCTGCGCGCCACGAACTCCACCGTCGCGTGGTCGGCGTCCTGCTGCTGCCGCTCGCGCACCTGCAGGCCCAGCCACTTCAGGCCCGGCTGCGGCGGTTCGAGCGCCGCCGGGCGGGTGTCCGGGTGCCAGGTGGCGAGCAGGTAGTCGCGCCGGTCCAGCACGAAGGCGCTGTAGCGCGAGCGCATCAGCGCCTCGGCATCCGGGGCCTGCAGATGCATCGGCCCGGCGTGCCAGCGCCCGCAGCAGGCGGCCAGCGAGCGGCCGCTGCCGCAGGGGCAGGGCAGGGCGTCGGGTCCGGCGGGCAGGGCAGGCGTGGCAGAGGTGTCGGCGCGCGGCATGGGCCGCATCCTGCCAGACTCGCACGGCGCTGCTACGCTCGCGGCGCCCGTCCTGTCGGACATTCCGCCGGGTGACCTGTCGCGTGAACCGCAGGTGCGCCGCCGGAACTCCCGTTGCCCTGCCGCCATGCTCCTGCTGCTCTCGCCCGCCAAGTCGCTCGACTACCAGACGCCCACGCCCGCCGAGGTCGTCGCCACGCCGCCGCGCTTCGCCGCCGAAGCCGCGCAGCTCATCGAGCTGCTGCGCCCGCTCACGCCCGCGCAGGTCGCCTCGCTGATGGACCTGTCGGACGCGCTGGCGCAGCTCAACGTCGCCCGCTACGCGGCCTGGCGGCGCCGCGCCACGCCGGCCAACAGCAAGCCCGCGCTGCTGGCCTTCGACGGCGATGTCTACGACGGCCTGGACGCCCGCAGCCTCGGCGCCGACGACCTCGCCTGGGCGCAGGAGCACCTGGTGATCCTCTCCGGCCTGTACGGCGCCCTGCGCCCGCTGGACGCGCTGCAGCCCTACCGCCTCGAGATGGGCACCCGGCTGGCCAATCCGCGCGGGCGCGACCTCTACGCCTGGTGGGGCGACACGATCTCGAAGTACCTGAACCTGCGCCAGAAGGGCCAGGCACAGCCGGTGGTGGTCAACCTGGCCTCGCAGGAGTACTTCAAGGCCGTCGACCGCCAGGCGCTGAAGGCCCGCGTGGTCGACTGCGTCTTCGAGGACTGGCAGCGCGACGCCTGGCGCATCGTCAGCTTCCACGCCAAGCGCGCACGCGGGATGATGGCGCGCTGGGCCGTCGAGCAGCGCTGCAGCGTGCCCGGGCAGCTCACTGGCTTCGACCGCGCCGGCTACGCCTGGGACGCTGCGGCCTCCACGCCCGACCGGCTGGTGTTCCGCCGCCGCAGCGAGTGAGCCCGCGCGGGCGGGTCCTGCCGCGCAGCCCGGCCCGTGTGGAGCCCGGGCCGTCACCGTTCGATACGCCTCGGCAGCGCTCCTTGACGTGTCGCAGCCGCCGGCCGGCGCGCGCGCTGCCAGAATCGCGGCCATGAGCACGCAGACCGCTTCCACCGACAGCGCCTCCGCCCAGACCGCCAGCCCCGAGCTGCGCCAGTGGATCGTCGAGCAGGCCGAGGCCGGGCACAGCCCCGACACGGTTCTCAAGGCCATGACCGATGCCGGCTGGCAGGAGCCCGTGGCCATCTCCACGCTCGAAGAGGTGCTCACCCGCCATCTGGCGCGCCGGCGCGAGCGCGACGTGCTGCCCCCGCCCACCCCGGTGCCCGAGCCCGACCTGGCCGGTTCGCCCTCGCGCGTCTGGGCGCACGACCGCGAGGTGCAGGTGCTGCTCAGCCTGCGCGAGCCGCGCGTGGTGGTCTTCGGCGGCTTCATGACCCACGAGGAATGCGACCAGCTCGTCGCCCAGGCCCGCCCGCGTCTGGCCCGCTCCGAGACCGTCGACACCGCCACCGGCGGCAGCGAGGTCAACGAGGCCCGCACCAGCCACGGCATGTTCTTCCAGCGCGGCGAGTCCGAGCTGCTGAAGCGCATCGAGGCGCGCATCGCCGCCCTGGTGAACTGGCCGGTCGAGAACGGCGAGGGCGTGCAGGTGCTGAACTACCGGCCCGGTGCCGAGTACAAGGCCCACTACGACTACTTCGACCCCGCCCAGCCCGGCAGCGCCACCATCCTCAAGCGCGGCGGCCAGCGCGTGGGCACGCTGGTGATGTACCTCAACACCGTCGAGCGCGGCGGCGGCACCACCTTCCCCGACGTGCAGCTCGAGGTCGCTCCGGTCAAGGGCAACGCCGTCTTCTTCAGCTACGACCGCGCCCACCCCAGCACCCGCACGCTGCATGGCGGCGCACCGGTGCTGGCCGGCGAGAAGTGGGTGGCCACCAAGTGGATGCGCGAGCGCCGCTTCGATTGATGCGCATGGCCGCTGGCCCCGGTCTGCCATGAACTGATAATTCCGGCAGCGCCTGCGCGCCCATCGGCCCTGCTGGGCTGTCGACGCCCAGCCTGATGCCCCGACACCGACACAGGAGACCCCCATGAAGATGCTCCAGGCCGCCCTGGCCGCCCTCGCCCTGGCCGCGGGCCTGCCCGCCGTGGCGCAGAACGGCAACGCGCAGGGCCAGCCCCGGCCGATCCTGCCGATCCAGCCCATCCAGACCTCCCCGGGCAACCCGCCGCCGCTGCCGGCGGCCGCGCCGCAGGCGCCCATCAGCGTCTCGCCCGCGCCGACCGCACCGGCGCCTGCCCTCGGTGAGGTACCGGCCCGCCCGGCGGCTCCGGCCGCGCAGGCCGCCCCGGCGCGCGATGCCGCCGCGGCCGAGGCGCGCCGCCAGGCCCGCGCCGAAGCGGCCAGGAAGCGGGCCGAGCAGCGGGCCGAACAGCGTGCCGAGCAGCGCAAGGCCCGCCTGGCCGAGCGCGGCAAGGCGGCCCAGGCCAAGGCCGGCAGCGCGGCCGAGCGCCGCGCTGCTGCCGCCAAGCAGAAGCGTGCCGCTGCGGCCGGCAAGGCCAAGCGCGCCGGCGCCACCGCTCGTGCGGCCGGCGGCAAGGCTGCGGCCGGCAAGGCCGCCGGCAACAAGGCGCGCCAGGCCGGGCTCAGCCGTGCCGAGCGTCAGGCTGCTGCCCGCAAGGCCCGCGCCGAACGTCAGGCCCAGGCCCGTCAGGCCCGCGCCGAGCAGCGCCCGCGCGCTGCCGCCCCGCGCCCGCCGGCAGGCAACCGCAACGACGGTTCGATGCCCTGACGGTTTGCCCGGGCCCGGTCGGCGTGCCACCCGGTCCGGGTCGCACGCCGTGGCCGACGCCGGTCAGCGCGCCGGCAGATCCTTCAGCGGCAGCACCTCGCCGGGCTGCGGCACCCTTGCCGGCCAGCCCAGTTCGTCCTCGATGCGGGTGCGCAGGCAGTCGGCCGCAGCCGGGTCGCCGTGCACCACCATGACCTGCCGCGGTGCCTGCGGCAGCGTGCGCAGCCAGTCGAGGATGCCGTTCGCATCCGCGTGCGACGAGAAGCTCTCCAGGTGCGTCACCTCGGCCTTGACGGCCACGTACTGGCCCTGGATCTTCACCTCCCGCGCGCCGGTCACCAGCTTGCCGCCGCGGCTGCCCGGCACCTGGTAGCCCGGAAAGACCACCGCATTGCGCGGGTTCGGCGCCAGCGCTGCCAGGTGCAGCAGCACCCGCCCGCCGGTGGCCATGCCGCTGGAGGACAGGATCACCGCCGGCCCGCGGTGCCGTGACAGCTTCAGCGACTCGGCTGGCGTGCTGACCAGCCGCACCCCCTCGCAGAGCGTGCGCTCCTCGGCCGCGCTCAGCGCCAGCAGGCCGCGGTGGGCGTGGTAGATCGCCGTGGCCTCCTGTGCCATCGGGCTGTCCAGGTAGATCGGCAGGTCGGCCGCAATCTCGCCCGCACGGCGCAGGCGCTGCAGCACCAGCAGCAGCGCCTGTGCCCGCCCCACCGCGAAGGTCGGGATCAGCACCGAGCCGCCGCGCCGCTGCGTGCGGCGGATGATCTCGCCCAGACGCTGCTGTGCATCGTCGGGCGGGTGCAGCCGGTCGCCGTAGGTGCTCTCCACCAGCAACAGGTCCGCCGGCGTGGGCACCGCCTGCGGCGCCGGCATCAGCAGGTCGTCGGCCCGGCCCAGGTCGCCCGAGAACACCACCTGATGCTGCCCCTCGCTCAGGCTCACCGCGCAGGCGCCCAGCAGGTGGCCCACCGGCGTCAGCCGTGCCTCCCAGCCGGACACCGGCGCGAAGGCCCTGCCCGTGCCCACCGGGCGGAACTGGGCCAGCGCCCGCTGCGCATCACGCACCGTGTACAGCGGCAGGGCAGGGGTGTGGCGGCTCCAGCCGCCGCGGTTGGCGCGGCGGGCGTCCTCCTCCTGCAGCTTGGCCGCATCGAGCAGGATCACCTCGGCCAGGTCGCGTGTGGCCGGGCTGCACCAGATCGGCCCGCGAAACCCCTGCCGCACCAGCGCCGGCAGCCAGCCGCTGTGGTCGAGGTGCGCATGGCTGAGGATCACCGCGTCGATCTCGTGCGAGGGCACCGACAGCGGCGCCCAGTTGCGCTGGCGCAGCGTCTTCCAGCCCTGGAACATGCCGCAGTCCAGCAGCACCCGCGTGCCGTTGCACTGCACCAGGTGCTTCGAGCCGGTGACGCAATCGGCCGCGCCGAGGAATTGAATCTGCATGAGCGCGCTCCTTCCTTCAGTGCGAAATCGACTGCAAGCATGCCAGCGTGCTGCGCCGCCGGGCATCGGCGCCGACCCCCGGGGCCGTCCACCTTCGACCCAGGTCAAACACGCAGCGACCGGTCCAATTGCGCAGACCTCCCTTGGGTTCCCCCTGGGCGCCTTCAGCGTTGCCCCAGGACGACGATCCCGCGAATCGATGCAAGCCAATATGCATTTCAGGGGCAATTCGGGGTGGCGTTACATGTGGTGACGTGTCATGCTTAAGCCTCACTAATCGTGATCCAATTCACAACTTCTGCAGGATCCGGAGCCGCCGTCATGGCCCAACAGCACGATGCCAGCGAAACCCTGCCGCCTTCCCCCGGCGAGCCGCCCAGGGTGCGTGCAGCCCGCATCTTCGACTGGCCGCGCCTGGTGGCGCTGGCCGAACGGGCCTTTCCCACGCTGGATCCGCAGCAACTCAGCCACTGGCTCTGCCACGAGCGCCACAGCCTCGCGGTGGCCATCACCTCGCAGGGGCTGATCGGACTGGTGCGCCTGCAGGTACTGCCCGGCCGGCGGGTAACCCGGCTCGAACTCATCGGCGTCGATCCCCGTTCGCGTGAGCAGGGGGTCGGCTCGGCGCTGCTGCGCTATGCGGCAGACGTGGCCTGCGCTTGTGGGGCGCCCCGCCTGGAAACCGTGATCGACGCCCAGGTCGATCCGGTGCTGCAGGCCTTCCTGACCCATCACGGCTTCGTCGGCGATGCCGCCGACCCTGCCGAGGACGGCCGCCAGTGCCTGCGCCGCGAGGTGCCGGCGCCGGTCTGGCCGATGTGGGAATTGCGCCGGCCGCACGCTCCGCGCGTGCCGCCGGCCATCCTCGAACGCGCCGCGACGCGCGTGCTGTTCGACGCCTGGCTGGGCCGCAGTCTGCGGCAGCGGTATGCTCCCCGGCACAAAGGGCCGGGTGGGCAGCCGACCTGGCGATCGATCAGCTCTGTCGCGGGCGGCTCGGCGGGCGCGTAAGCGCCGCGCTCGCGGGGCGGGCCGGGCGCGCAGGCGCCTCGTGCCCGCCCCCCGTCGCTGCCGGCCTGCCGCCGGCGGCATTCGTCCTCCCCAAGCCCGACGGTGCGCCCGCACCACCGCCCGATCGGGCCGGGCCGCTGCCCTGTCCGCCCGGACGGCCCGTGCCGCGACCCTGACCCGGCCGATCCGACGCGCCGGACGCCTGGCTGCGAGGCCGATCGCCCTGACCGCCGCCCCCCTGGCCACCCGAAGCCCGGCCGCCGGCGCCACCGCGCCCGGCACCCCGACCCGCGTCACCGCCCGAGCGGGCGCCAGCGCCCCCCCGGCCACTGCCCGCGCCGCCGTTCAGCGTGCGCCGGCCCAGCTGGATCGGCTCGGGCTTCTCGCCCGGATCCGGCGCATAGCCCGGCACCACCTCGCGCGGGATGCTGCGCTTGATCAGCTTCTCGATGTCCGCCAGGAAGCCTTCCTCGTCTACGCAGACCAGCGACAGCGCCTCGCCCTGCGCCCCGGCCCGGCCGGTGCGGCCGATGCGGTGCACATAGTCCTCCGGCACGTTCGGCAGCTCGAAATTGATCACGTGCGGCAGCTGGTCGATGTCGATGCCGCGCGCGGCGATGTCCGTGGCCACCAGCACCGCCAGCTCGCCGCTCTTGAACTCCGCCAGCGCCTTCGTGCGCGCGCCCTGGCTCTTGTTGCCATGGATTGCCATGGCGGTGATGCCCACCTTGTTCAGGTACTCCGTCAGCCGGTTCGCGCCATGCTTCATGCGCGTGAACACCAGCACCTGGTGCCAGTCCTGGCTCTGGATCAGATGCGCCAGCAGCTCCTTCTTGCGCTCCCGACCCACCGGAATCACCTTCTGCGCGATCGTCTCGGCCGTCGTGTTGCGGCGCGCCACCTCGATCACCTGCGGCTTGTTCAGCAGCCGGTCGGCCAGCGTCTTGATCTCGTCGCTGAAAGTGGCCGAGAACAGCAGGCTCTGCTTCTTCGCCGGCACGATCGCCAGCACCTTCTTGATGTCGTGGATGAAGCCCATGTCCAGCATGCGGTCGGCCTCGTCCAGCACGAACACCTCCACATGGCTCAGATCCAGCGTGCCCTGCTGATGGTGGTCCAGCAGCCGCCCCGGCGTGGCCACCAGGATGTCCACCCCACGACGCAGCCGGTCGATCTGCGGGCCCATGCCCACGCCGCCGAACATCACCATGCTGGTCAGCTTCAGGTACTTGCCGTAGGTGCGCACACTCTCTTCCACCTGCGCGGCCAGCTCGCGCGTGGGCGTCAGGATCAGCGCGCGGATCGGCAGCCGCCCGCGGGCATCGCGCGTGGCCGGCGTGGCGCTCAGCCGATGCAGCATCGGCAGCGTGAAACCGGCGGTCTTGCCGGTCCCGGTCTGCGCACCCGCCAGCAGGTCGCCACCGGCCAGCACGGCCGGAATCGCCTGCTGCTGAATGGGCGTGGGAATCTCGTAGCCTTCCTCGTGCACGGCACGCAGGATCGGCTGGGCCAGGCCCAGATCGTCGAAAGTCATTACAGGGGTAGGGGGGGATCCCGCCGCTCGGCGGGCAACCTCAGCGTGCAGCCACTCGGGGAGAGGGCGCCAGTCGGAATCGCTGAAGCGGTCGGAAGAAGTGTCGGATCGACTGCGCCGACCGGACTGGTGCAGCCAGCGCGGGCGCATTGTAGCCATCCCCCGCCTCCCGCGCCGACCTTTTCTTCAGCGGGGGTCAGGTCTTGCCTTTTGTTACCCTGTACCGTATCGAGTCGAGCAAGGTAGCAAAAGGCAAGACCTGACCCCATCCGAAGGGGATGCACCACCACCGCGCGTTGCACCGTCTTTGAGCTCCCCGTCACGGTGCGCACCGTGCGTGATCGCGGTGCCTTCTGCTGAGGCATGGTTCGCACCTGATGCGGAATGGATCTTGCGAGCGCGGTGCGCGCTGCCTGCTCCCGGTGCGTGGGTGGCCCGAAGGGCGTGCATGCGGCGCCCGCGATGCACAAGCCCGGGGCCTTCCCACCTCAGCCTCAATCCCCCATGGAACCGTCCCTCCAGCAGGGCGCGAATGCGCTCTTCATCCTGCTCGGCGCCATCATGGTGCTCGCCATGCACGCCGGCTTTGCCTTTCTCGAACTTGGCACGGTGCGCAAGAAGAACCAGGTCAACGCCCTGGTCAAGATCCTGGTCGACTTCGCCGTCTCGACCATCGCCTACTTCTTCGTCGGCTACCTGGTTGCCTACGGCACCAGCTTCATGGTCGGCGCCGAGACACTCGCGCAGAAGAACGGCTACGAGCTGGTCAAGTTCTTCTTCCTGCTGACCTTCGCGGCGGCCATTCCCGCCATCGTCTCCGGCGGCATCGCCGAGCGCGCCCGCTTCGGCCCGCAGCTCATCGCCACGGCGGTGATCGTCGGAGTCGTCTACCCGATCTCCGAAGGCGTGGCCTGGAACGGCAACCTCGGCCTGCAGGCCTGGCTCGAGGCCACCTTCGGCGCGGCCTTCCACGACTTCGCCGGCAGCGTCGTGGTGCATGCGGTGGGCGGCTGGATCGGCCTGGCTGCCGTCGTGCTGCTCGGTGCGCGGGCAGGGCGCTATCGCAAGGACGGCAAGGGGGGCCATATCGTCAGCGCACATCCGCCGTCGAGCATCCCCTTTCTCGCACTGGGCGCCTGGGTGCTTGCGGTGGGCTGGTTCGGCTTCAACGTGATGAGCGCGCAGACCCTCGACAAGATCTCCGGCCTGGTGGCGGTCAACTCCCTGATGGCCATGGTCGGCGGCACCCTGGTGGCCGTGCTGATGGGGCGCAACGACCCCGGCTTTGCGCACAACGGTCCGCTCGCCGGCCTGGTGGCCGTCTGCGCCGGCTCCGACCTCATGCACCCCGCGGGCGCGCTGATCACCGGCGGCATCGCCGGCGCGATCTTCGTCAGCCTCTTCACCCTCACCCAGAACCGCTGGAAGATCGACGACGTGCTCGGTGTCTGGCCCCTGCACGGCCTCTGCGGCGCCTGGGGCGGCATTGCCTGCGGCATCTTCGGCCAGCAGGCCCTGGGCGGCCTGGGCGGCGTCAGCCTCGCCAGCCAGCTCATCGGCACCACGCTGGCCATCGCCTGGGCCCTGGGCGGCGGCTTCGTCGTCTACGGCACCCTCAAGGCTTTCGTCGGCCTGCGCCTGAGCCAGGAAGAAGAGTACGAAGGCGCCGACCTCTCCATCCACAAGATCGGCGCCACGCCCGAGCGTGAAGTGAACTGGTGAGCCCCTGCGGGGGCACCCCCGCACCCCAGTTCCTACGGGGTCAGGTCTTGTCTTTTGCTACCTTGGCCTGTCTCGAGGCCGACGGACAGGCAAAAGGCAAGACCTGACCCCCGCTGTTTTTTGTGGCAGCACCTGCTCGCGGGGGTGGGCGGTGCGCGTGTTGCGCGTCGGAGATTCGGTGCGGTCCCCTGTTCATGGGGGTATGGGGAGGCTTTTTGCAGGGCTTTTCCGTGATATTTCGCATATCCCCTCGGAACCGGGCCGAATTCGGGGCCTGTTTCCAGCCCCCACAGGCTGTTGCATATGGTTTCCAGGATCGCCGGTGTGGCGTCGCCTACACCACAAACCCCCGGATCGCGGGGCGCTCGAGGGCAGACGCAGCCCACCTCCTTCGATAGGATTCACTACACCACTTCCGGTGCAGATCCACTTGGCGGGTTGCCAAGCTTTCATGGGGGTCCTTTCATGTTCAAGAAGCTCGTTTCCATCGCCGCCCTCGCTGCCCTGAGCAGCACGTCGGCTTTCGCCCTGACGAACCCCGGGTTCGAAGACGGCACCACCAACGGCTGGACGGTCCTGCCGGGCACGCAGCTGTACGCGCAGACCAGCATGCCGTTCACGCTGTTCGACGACGCCGATCCGGCGTTCACGTACAGCGACACCTGGAGCGCCGCCTACGGCAGCTATTTCGGTGTTCTGCGTCCGCTGAGCCCGCCGGCCACGTCGTCGGTCGACCCGGTTGCCGACCAGATGCACTACGTGCTGAACTTCGCCGACACCAGCCAGGCCACGGTCGCCGGTGACAAGGTCGCCGTGCGTCTGCTGACCGCCGACTACGCCTACACGGCCGACGGCTACGACGACACCGTCAGCATCACCTTCGCCGGCAACTACGCGGGTACCTACACCTACACCTACGCCGCCTCGGTGTTCAACACCGCCGGCCCGGACAGCGGCTGGCTGGAGATGACCTTCGGCAGCGGCGTCGGCGAAGCGCCGGTGGGCACCACCGCCTTCATCGTCAACGTGACGAACTACTACGACGCCTTCGGCACCAACACGCCGATCGTCGGTCTGGACTTCGAAGCCGCTCCGGTTCCCGAGCCCGAGACCTACGCGATGATGCTGGCCGGCCTGGGCGCCCTGGGCTTCATGAGCCGCCGCCGCCGCGCCAACAAGGCCTGAATCCAGCCCTGAGCTGAGATTCCAAGGGGCTGCCGGGTCATACCGGCGGCCCCTTTTTCTTTGCTGCCGAAGAATCCTGCCGTTCGATCCCGGTGGCTCACGCGCTGATATCCTCGCGCAATCGGCTGCCACGATTCTCCAGGGAAGCTCCAGCCGCCTTCCCGGATAACCCGGAAACGCCGACAGACGATGCCGTGGCGGCGCCCGGCATACTCCCGTAGCCGTCGGCGCTGCGATTACCGCGTGGGGGGGGAGGCCGTTGCCGCGGCCGATGCAGACGCCGCCGATGCCGCCGATGCCGAGGATGCCGCCGACGCCGCCGACGCCGCCTGCGCCGCCGCCAGGGCCGCGGCATCGTCCGCCTCGGCCTGGGCGATGCGGCGTTCCATCTCGGCGCCGAAGCCCGGCCGGCGCTGTTCGGCCCACTGGCGTACGTCCGGCGGGGCGACTTCCCAGGTGTCGGCCGCCACGGTCAGCAGGGTCTGCTGCACCTCGGGTTCCTGCGGGCCGATCTTCAGCGCCTGGCGCCAGGCGTCGTAGAGCTGCTCGGGCGGGCTGTTGAGCGCGTAGTGCACCATGGCCAGGTTGGCCCAGGCGTTGGCGTGCAGCGGCCGGATGCGCAGCGAAACCTCCTGGTGCTCGCGCGCCTTGCCGTACAGCGCCAGCTCGGGCGTGCCCGGCTCGCCGGTGGTCCACACCGCGTTGGCGCGGATGCTGTAGAGCTGTGCCATCGCGTCGTGCAGCGTGGCATCGCGCGGGGTGAGCTGCAGGGCGCGCTCGAGGTCGAGGCGGGCGCGCTCCCACTGGGCGTCGTCCCAGGCTTCCTTGCCGGTGGCCCACTTCATGATCCGGGTCCGGGCGATGGACGATTCCCAGTCCGCCGCCAGGATGATCAGGCTCTGCTGCGCCACCACGCCCGCGACCAGGCAGGTCACCACCGCCAGCGTCACCGAGGGCCAGCGCCGGCGCCTGGGCGTTGCCGGCGCGGCCGACGGGCTCGGCGACCGGCTGGGGGAGGGGGGGGCTGCCGCCACGCGATTCAACGAGTGCTTCACCCGCCGCTTCAGCGCGAGCGCGTCTGCGCCGCCGACATCGTCGGGCGCCGCTCCGGCTCGTGGTTCACCGGCGTGATCTCGCTCAGCCGGAAGCCCACCGGCCGCCCGTTGCCCGACGCGGACTTGTGCAGCGGCGGCGTCAGCCGCGGCTGGGCGCCGACCGCCAGTTCGGTGGCCGCGGCGATGGCCGCCTCGGCCTGCCAGCTCGGCCGGTCGTCGAAATCGTCCGGCACCGTCGGCATGAAGCTCGACGACAGGTCACCCCGCGCCAGCCCGCTGGATGCACGGCTGCCGCGCGGCTGCGTGAACGCGCCGGGCCGGCTCTCCGGGCCCTCGTCGCGGCCCTGGAGGGGCGCAGAAGCCCGCGCCCGGGGCTCCAGATCCTCCAGCGCGCGCAGCGAGATGCCTTGCCCGGCTCGCGCCGCGCCGGCCGTGCTGCTGCCGTTCTGGCCCCAGCCCGCCTGCGCCGGTCGCGTAGCCGGCCCGGCCTGCTCGGTGGTCTCTGCCCGGGCTGCCGAGGCCGCTGCGGCTGCAGCGGTCGGTGCGGGCTTCGCCACCGAAGGCGCTGGGGCGGTGGGGGTGGGTGCCGGCGCTGGCGCCACGGCAGGTGCCGTTGCGGCTGCGGCGACAGGTGCCGGTGCCGGCCGGGCCGGCATCGCCGCGCTGGCGCTGACGCTGGTAGCGGCGGGGCGTGACAGCGGGCGGGCCTGCAGATCGGTCACCTCGCCCACGGGCGCCGGCATGCGGCGCGGGGCGCTGCGCATCGGGCCCTGGCCGGTGGCCTCCAGCAGCGGCGTCACCAGCGCAGCCGGCACCGTGTCCGTCAGCTCCGGCGGGTCGACGCGTGCGCGCAGGCTGGCCGGCCTGGCGGCGGATGCAGCCACCGGCGCTGCCATCGGCCCCTGGGCCTGCTCCTTCGTTGGGTCTTTCGCCGGCTCCTGCGCCGGCCCCTGTGCCGGCTTCCGGCTCTGCAGCGCCGGGCTGCCCGCTTCGGTCGCCGGGCTTTCGGCTGGCTTGCCTGCGCCATGCAGCGGATCGGCCTGCGCGGGCGCATCCAGCACCGGCTCCACCCGGGGCGCCGGCTTGCGCTGCCACCAGCGCAGCAGCGACCAGCTCCGGCCCTTGGCGGCGCCGTTCGTCGGGATGGCCCCGTCGTGGCCGTGCTGCCCGTTCGACAGGTCCGCCGACACGGCCTGCGCCTGGGCGGCCCCTTCGCTCGGCATCGATGCCGGCACCGCAGGCGTGGCCACCGTCGGCGTCACCGAAGGCGCCTCGGCCTGTGGCGGCGGCACCCGGTCTTCGTCGGGCCGGGTGATCGTCGGTGCGGCCTTTGCGGCGGGCGAAGCCGTGGGGGCGGCCGGCCGTGGTTCGGCCGGGCCCTCGGCCTTGCGGGCGGCGGCCTCGGCGGACTTCCTGGCCTGCGCCTCCTGCTCCAGCGGCAGCGGCTCGGTGGGCAGCGCTTCGCGCAGCTCACGCGCCAACGCGGCCAGCCGGTCGCGCCGGGCCTGCTGCGCCTGGGCGTGGTCGGTGACGGGTGCCGGTGCGGCGGCCGGCGGGGTCGCCGGTGCGGTCGCGGGTTCCGCAGGCGTCACCCGGGCGGCTGGCGCAGCCTTCGGCGCCGCCTCGGGGGCCTGCGGCTTCACGGGCGCTGCGGCCTGTGCAGACGGCGCGGCCGGCGCCGTCTTGCCCAGGGGCAGCGTCCACTCTTCCAGCTGCAGCGCGGGGTCTTCTGCCTCGGCCGTGGCCAGCGGGGCGGTGTCGCCGAAGTCGCTCAGCCGCCAGTGCGCGCTCGCGCCTTCCTTCGAATCGGGGGCCTGATCGCGCTCGGCCCCGCGCCCGCCTTGGGTGGCGGCCGGCGCGGCGGCGGCTTGTTTCGGCCAGTGCGGCGGTGCGGCCCAGGCGCCTTCGCCCATGCCGGCCGGGGAAGCGGGGGCGGTGGCTGCCTTCGCGCCGGCAAAGGTACTGGCGGGGTAGCCGGCATCGCTCGGGGCCGGCAGGTCGATCAGCGCGTCCAGCAGCGACTGGCCCGCGGCCGGCTGCTGCGCCGCCGTGCGGGGCGCCTCGGCGGCCTGCAGCGGGGGCAGGTCGCGCAGCAGCATGCCGCTGGGGCCCAGCTGCATCAGCTCGCCCATGCCGGCCAGGCGGGCCGGGTTGTGCTCGGTCAGCGCCTCGGCCACTTCCTGGCCCAGGCGGGCAATCAGCCATTCGCGCGCCGCGCCCAGCCGCGGGCGGCGCCCGCCCAGGTTGTGCGCATCGCTGGCGATCACCTCCACCCAGCCCAGGTCCAGCAGCTCCTGCGCGGCCTTCTCGGCCCGGTTGCCGAACTCGCCCAGCAGCGATGCCGCGGTCACCTGCAGCTTGCAGCCCATCTCGATGAAGGGGCGCAGCCGCTGCACATCCTCGGCCACCGCGCGGTTGCGCTCCGGGTGCGCCAGCAGGGGCAGCACGCCGCGGTCCACCAGCAGGCTCAGCACCCGTTCGGTGCCCACCGGGATCTGCGCATCCGGCAGCTCCACCAGCACCGTGCGGTGCTCCGGCCCCATGCCACCCAGGAAGGGCAGCCGCCCCTCGCGCAGCCAGTCGAGCATCTCGGCGCACAGGCGCACTTCGGCGCCCATGCTCAGCACCAGCGGCACCTGCGTCTGGTCCAGCGCCTGCACCATCGTGCGATAGGCGCTGTCGATGGTGGCCAGCGTGTTGTCGTACACCCCCGGGTAGATGTGCGGCGTCGCCACCACATGCTGCACGCCGTCGCGCACCATGGCGCGGGCGAGCTTCAGCGCATCGTCCAGCGTCTTGGGGCCATCGTCGATGCCCGGCAGCAGGTGGGTGTGAAGGTCCAGCATCTCGCGGTGTCGTCCGGCGTGGTGGTCAGGCGATCAGGTGGGCAGGGTCAGCGGGGTGTCGGCAGTGGGCAGCGTGCGGCGCAGCGGCGCTCAGGTCGTCACCGGCGCCACGGTTTCGGCGTTGTCCTGCGCCGGTTCCTTCTTGCGGCGGCCCTTGCCGTCCTTGTCTTCCTCGTTGCCATAGTAGTAGCCGCCGTAGCCACCATAGCCGCCCAGCACCGATTCCCCGTAGTAGCGCTGCGCCTTCTCGAAGTCCAGCCCGTTCAGGATCACGCCCATCATGTGCGCCCCGCTGCGCTGCAGCTTGCCGATGCCGTTGCGCGCGATCTGGTAGGGCGTCTGCATCGCCCGCACCACGTACACCGTGCCGGTGGCCTGCGGTGCCAGCACCATGGCATCGCTCACCAGCTCCACCGGCGGCGAGTCGATGACGATGAAGTCCAGCTGCGGCTTCAGGTGCGCCAGCATGTCCTTGAAGCGCTGCGACAGCAGCAGGTCCAGCGGGTTGGGCGGCACGTCGCCACTGGGCATCACCACCAGCGAGCTGCCTTCCACCGGGTGCACGCACTCCTTCAGCGTGGCCGTGCCCGTCACCAGGTTCGACAGCCCCTTGGCGTTCTTCGCCAGCCCCAGGCGGGTGCCCACCTGCGGCTTGCGCATGTCCGCGTCGATCAGCAGCGTGCGCTTGGTCTGCGCCAGCGCCAGTGCCAGGTTGATGGAGGTGGAGGTCTTGCCCTCCGCCGGCACGCTCGAGGTCACCAGCAGCACCCGGTGCGCCTCGTCCACCGCCGACAGCAGCACCCCCGTGCGCGCGGTGCGAATCGCCTCCGCATGGTGCGAAGAGGGCGCCTTCAGGAAGTTGAGCGGCAGCGTTGCCGTCTCCTCGGCCGACACCATCGGCAGCGCCGTCAGCACCGGCTGGTGCAGCTTGGCCTCGGCCGATTCGGTGCCCTTGATGGTGTTGTCCAGCCGGTCCAGCAGCATCGAGCCTGCCGCGCCCACCAGCAGCCCCAGCACCAGCGCCACCAGCACGATCTGCACCTTCTTGGGCCGCACCGGAATACTGGCCACCACGGCCGCATCCACCACCCGTGCCACTGGCGGTGCCAGCTCGCTGCTGGCATCCGTTTCCTTGGCGCGGTTCATGAACAGGTTGTAGAGCTGCAGGTTCGACTCGAACTCGCGCTGCAGCGTCGCCAGGGTGAACTCCTTGCGGTTCACGTCCTGCACCGAGGCGGTGGCCGTGTTCAGCATGGTCTCGAGGGCCTGCTCGGCCGAGCGTGCCGCGGTGTACTCCTGCAGCACGCTGCTGGCCACCGCCTGCTGGGCCAGCTTCAGCTCGCTGCGGGCACGGGCCAGGGCGGCCTCGGCCTCCTGCAGGCGGGTGCTGTTGGGGCCCAGTTGCTCACGCAGGGTGGACACCTTCACCGATTCGTCGGCCACCCGGCGCTGAATGTCCTGCACGCCCGCGTTGGTCACCACCACCGGCACGCTGCTGTAGTCGCCGTTCTTGATGGACGACACCGCCCGGTACGAGCCCTCGAGGCGCGAGCGTGTGGCCCGCGCATCCGCCAGGCGCTGCGTGGCGCTCACGATCTGCTCACGCGCCAGCAGCTGCGGCGAGCCGGCCAGGTCCACCAGCCCGCTCTTCTCGCGGTATTCCTGCAGCGCCTTCTCGCTGGTCTCGAGCTTTTCGCGCAGCTCCTTGGCGCGGGTGCCCAGCCAGGCGTTCACGCTTTCGGTGAGCTTGAACTTCGAGACCCGGTCGGCCTCGATGTACGCCGCCGCCATCTCGTTGGCCACCCTGGCGGCCAGCACCTTGTCGGCGGATTCGAAGCTCACCTTCACCAACTGGCTCAGCCGCACCGGCTCCACCGTGGTCAGCTCCATCACGGTGCGGGTGGTGGCCTCGGCCAGCTTGGCCTCGGTCCATTCGCCGTCCACACTGCGAAAGCCCACCATGCCCTTCAGCCGGCCCAACAGGCTCTCCTCGCCCTTGCGCGGGTCCAGCTCGGGGTGGTTCCAGAGCTCAAGCTTCTCCACCGTGCGGGCGGCTACCTCGCGGCTCTTCAGGATCTCCACCTGCGTCTGGTAGTGTTCCTTGGTCTGCATTGCAGCGCCGTACACGTCCTCGATGCTCAGCACCTTGGCCTTGGCCTGCTCCACCAGCACCGTGGCGGTGCTCTTGTAGACGGGCGTCATGGCCAGCGACACGGCGCCGGCCACCACCGCCAGCGCGCTGGCCAGGCCCAGAATGGGCCACTTGCGCTTGACGATGCTGCGCCATACGTCCAGCAGGGCCAGCTTGCTCTCTTCGGACAAGCCCAGCTGCACCGGGGCAAAGGGCTGCGCGGCCTGCACGGCCTGCGGGCCCGGTGCAGCCACCTGGATCTGATTCATGCGGTTCGACCTACCTGTGGGTTTCGCGGGGCGGGGGCGTCTGTGTGGGTGCGCCCTGCACGCTCCATACCAGCGCTGATAGTACGATGAGCACCAGCGCGTTGGCGTTGATTTGCAGATTGAAGTCCACCAGCGCGTGCAGCAGGGCGCACAACAGGCCCATCGCCACCCCGGCGGCCACGCCGCGGGCATGCGCACCGGCCCGGTCGCGCATCAGCGCCAGGGCGCGCCCGGCCGTCAGCAGCAGCACCCCGGCCAGCAGGCCCAGGCCCACCAGGCCTGTTTCCACCGCGATCTGCACATAGTCGTTGTGGGCATGGTCCCAGCGGTAGGGCGCAAAGTTGGGCCCCTTCACGGCCGGGAAGATGGTGTAGAACGTGCCCCCCCCATGCCCTGCCCAGGGCCGCTGGGGAACGAGCGCCAGCGCATCGCCGGCAGCACGCCAGCGCTCTTCCAGGCTTTCTTCCTTGTTGGCCGGCCGCGTGGGCAGGCGGGTGATGTCGCCCTGGGCCTGCGTGGCGGCTGCGGCTTCTTCCTGCGCGCTGCGCAGGTCGGTGGCCTCGAGGCGCTGAATCACCTTCTCGAGCCCCACCCACTGACCCACCACCACAATGTCCACCACCAGCAGGCTGGCCACCAGCAGGGCGGCCGGCCGGCGCAACTGGGCGGAGGTGGCCATCACCCACACCCCCAGCAGCAGCACTGCAATGAAGAACACCCCGTTGCCCGCGCGCGAGCGCGTCAGCACCAGGGCAATCACCATCAGCACCAGCCCCAGGCGCACCAGCATCTTGGTGGACATCACGAACTCGAGCAGCCCGTGCAGCCGCTCGCGCCAGTTCAGGCCCCGGTCGGACGGGCGCGAGGCGCCCATCTGGCTGAGCATCAGGCCCACACCCGCCGCCAGCGACAGCGCCATGTACTGCGCCAGGTGGTCGTAGTTGGGGAAGGTGCCGGTCGCCCTGCGCGAGAACTCGGCGTAGAAGCCCAGCAGTTCGTACGGCTTGCCGGTGGAGTAGAGCGCAATGGCCAGCAGGGCCTGCAGCACCCCGGCGGCCACCAAGGCGCCCAGCAGGGCGGCCTGCCGGCGGCGGCTGCCCGCCAGCAACAGCAGCCCGGCGGCAAAGGCGGCCAGGTAGCCGGCGCTGCGCAGGGCGTAGATGCGGCTTTCGTGCGGGTCTGCGCTGTAGCCCCAGGGGCTGGCCTGCCAGGCGGCCCAGGCGGTGTAGGTGGCCAGCAGCGCCAGCACGGCCCAGCCACCGGTGGCAATGGGGGCGATGGGCGGCAAGCTGTGGGCGGCCGGTTGGCCCCGGCTGCTGCGGGTGGGCATCATGCCGCTGCGCAGGGCACGCAGCAGGGCGGCGCCTGCCGCCACACCCGCCAGCCACAGGGCCAGCAGGGCCACGGCCCAGGGCCGGGTGCTGGCCAGCGGCAGCGGTGCAAACAGCAGCGCCAGAAGAAAAAGGCCCAGCAGACCGCGTTCGGCCTGCCGGGCCACAGCTTGCGTCAGCAAAGCCGTATCAGGTCAGTTCGACCTGCCAGCCAGTGCATCAGCAGCGGCTGACGTTGCCGGCACCTGCGCGCTGGCAGGGCGGCGTCACGGGGATCGGCGTGACGGGCGGCTTCACCACCGGCGGGCGGTTGGCGCCCGGGGCGGTGCGGCGCGCCTCCGCCGGCGCGGCGGCCAGCGTGGTCACCAGCGCGGCGGCCAGTGCCACGGCAAAACTGCCGCGCGAGGCGAACGAGGAGGAAAGTTTCATGTCGACGACTCCTGAAAGTTAAGAACAAAGGCACTTTCGTGCCTCTGCATAGTGGAAATCTCAGCCACTACGCGCGTTAGTCTGCGTGGGTTCGCGCGGCAACTCAACCCCCGCGTTCGAACGTGCCACGCAGGCCTTCAGGCACTGGTCCAGCCGGCCCAGTACCACGGTTCGTGCCAGGTGCTGCTCGGCGTACTGCCTGGCGGCCGCACCCAGCCGGCTGCGCCAGGCGGCATCGTCGGCCAGGCGGGTCACCGCCTGGGCAAAGGCCTGTGCGTCACCCGGCGGCACCACCACGCCACACTGCCCTACCACCCGCGCCAGTTCGGTGCCGGGCTCCGAGGTGGTCACCACCGGTCTGCCACTGGCCAGCATGCCGGACAATTTTGACGGCATGACCAGGTCGGCCGCCCCGGGGTTCTGCGGCAGCATGTGCAGATTTGCCGTTTGCAGCAGTTCCGACAGGCGGCGCGCCGGCTGCAGTGGCAACAAACGCACATTGTCGAGGCCGGCACAAAGCTCCTCGATGCGCGGCTTCATCACCCCGTCGCCACAGATCAGGAAGACGATGTCACGCCGGTGCGCCAGCAACTGCGCCACCTCCGGCAGCAGCTCCAGCCCCTGCTTGCCGCCCATGCTGCCGGAGAAGAGCGCCACCACCGCATCGGGCGCAATGCCCAGCTCGGCCCGGTAGCTGCCCGGCCCCTGCAGGGGCAGCAGGGCGGCATCGTCCACCCAGTTGGGGAAGTACACCAGCCGCTCCTGCGGTACGCCCTTCTCCTCGGTGCGCTCGAGCATGCGCCAGGAGATGGTGGAGACGCGGTCGAAGCGGCGCAGCAGCCAGTGCTCCACCGCGTTCACCAGCCGGCGGCGCAGCCCCCGGCTCTTGAGCAGGCCGAGCTGAAAGGCCGCATCCACCTCGAAGTCCTGCACATGCAGCCAGCAGGGCGCGCCGCTCAGCCGGGCCGTCAGCCAGGCCCAGGGGGCGCAGGCCAGCGCGGGGGCCACTACCAGCACCACGTCGGGCCGCCACGCGAGCTGGGCGGCCAGCGACGGCAGCGCGGCGAGGGAGAAGCTCAGCAGGTGCAGCACCCGCTTCAGCCCGCTGGGCTGGGCCGGCACCCACAGCGGGGCCCGCCACACCTCCACGCCCCGCCAGCGTGCGCGGGCATAGGCATTGCGCCAGCCATCGCTCACGCGCCAGTCGGGGTAGTAGGGCGGGGCCGCCAGCACGCGCACTTCATGGCCGAGCTCGGCCAGATGGGCCGCCATCTCGCCAGAGTACTTCCCGATGCCCGTGGGCTCAGGGTGGAAGTTGATCCCGTGGATCAGGATGCGCATCGGCTTGCTTTCCCTGCCTGCATTCCGGGGGCTCGCCTGGCCCGCCGTCTTAGTAGCAATCGTCATTCCAAGTTCTGGGCACCTGCGACCCGCCGCTGCGCCGGCCCGCATCTTCGGGCAAGCCCTGTGTTTCGCGACGCGGCCGCAACAGCGCGCCCACCCGATCACGGGGGCGCCGGCACCTCGCGGGCATTGTGGCGTACCGCAGGCGCCACACTGGCGGCCCAGATGCGAAGCCGCGAAAAACGGCGCGCAGATCGCGCAATTCCACCGATCAACCCTGGACAGCCCCGATGGCGCTCCGGTCTACTCGGCCGCACGAAGGGCGTCTGGCCCGGCGAGCCCACGCGCGGCTCGATGCCAGACACCGAGGGAGAAGGAAGCGCCGGCTCCCGGCGCAACGCACGTCACCATGAGCACAGACAAGCCCACGATCCCCCCGACCGCCTCGGCGGCCCCGTACCGCCCGACCACCGTCCTCGTCGCCGGCGCACGCGGCATGGTCGGCAGCGCCCTGGTGCGCCGCCTGCAGCGCGGCGGCTACACCCGCGTGCTGGCGCCGCTGCGCAGCGAACTGGACCTGCTCGATGCCCAGGCGGTGCAGGCCTACCTGGCCGAG
>JAKLLA010000039.1 GCA_023150375.1 Burkholderiaceae bacterium | reverse complement strand
CCGGCGCCGGTGCGCCGCGCGTCGATCGCGGCGCGTTCCACCTCCTCGAGGATGAGGTTGCTGCGCTCCAGGAACAGCTGGCCGGCGGGGAGCAGTTCCACCCGCCGCTGCGTTCGCCGCAGCAGGGGCGTGCCGATTTCCCCTTCCAGCTGCTGGATCTGGCGCGACAGCGCCGGCTGCGCGATGCACAGGCGGGCCGCGGCCCGCCCGAAGTGGAGCTCCTGGGCCACGGCCTGGAAATAGCGGAAGTGCCGGAGGTCGATCATTCCTGATGCCGCGCAAGTATCAATCGAGGCCCAATTATATATTGGACGGATATGGTGGCCCCGTGGAACACTGGCCCCCGCGTTGCCGTGCAAGCGGCAGCCAGCAACCCGATCGAACAAGGCAACCGAGACAAGCATGACCTCCTCCATCACCTCCTTCAGCTACCACAACCCCACGGCGATCGAATTCGGCTGGGGTGCGCTGGCGCGCCTGCCCGAGCTCGTGAAGAGCGTCGGCGGCCGGCGGGTCCTGGTGGTCGGCGATCCCGGCGTCGCCAAGGCCGGCCTGGTCGAACGGGTGGTCTCCGCGCTCGGTGGCGCGTTCCCCGTCACCATCTTCACCGACGTCGAGAGCGACCCGGACGCCCGCTCCGTGGATGCCGGCGTGCAGCTCGCCCGGTCGAAGGAGTGCGACGTCATCGTCGGCATCGGCGGCGGCAGCGCGATGGACGTGGCGAAGGCGATCGGCGTGATGCTGACCAACCCCGGCAACATCCGCGACTACAACGGCATGGGCAAGATCGGTCAGCCCGGCGCCCCCGTGATCGCCATCCCCACGACCTCCGGCACCGGCAGCGAGCTGACGATCTGGTCCGTGCTGTCGGACAAGGAGAAGAAGACCAAGTTCGGCGTCGGCAGCGTCCTGAACTGCGCCCGCATCGCCCTGCTCGATCCCGAGCTGACCATGTCCCTGCCGCCGGCCATCACGGCCGCCACCGGCATCGACGCGCTGACGCACGCGCTGGAGTCGTACGTGAACACGGCCACCCAGCCGATCTCCGAGGCGATGTCCGAGCAGTCCATGGCCCTGATCGCGCGCAGCCTGCGCCTGGCGGTCGCCCAGCCGGGCAACAAGGAAGCCCGCGCCGACATGCTGCTGGCCAGCACCATCGCGGCGATGGCGTTCAACAGCACCCGCCTGGGCCTGGTGCACGCCTTTGCCATGCCGCTCGGCTCGCGCTTCCACATCCCGCACGGCCTGGCGAACGCGATCATGCTGCCGGCGGTGATGCGCTTCAACCTCCCGGGCAACCTGGCGAAGTTCGCACGCATCGCGCAGATCTTCGGCGAGCGCACCGACGGCCTCAGCCTGCGCGAGGCGGCGGAGCGTTCGGTGATCGCGATCGAGCAGCTGCAGGCCGACATCGGCATCACCGCGAAGCTGGGTGACTTCCACATGACGGAGGCCGACCTGCACGACGTGGCCGCCGAAGCCATGCTGTCCGGCAACGTCGCGGTGAATCCGCGCAAGCCGACGCTCGAAGACATGAAGGCGCTGCTGCGCGCCAAGCTGTAAACACGACACCACCAAGAGAGACAGACCCATGGACATGCAGACCTGGCTCGGCCAGAACATCGGCGGCCGCTACGGCAACTACATCGACGGGGAGTGGGAGCAGGCCGGCCCCGACGCCGTGGCCATCACGAACCCCGCGCGGCGCGACCAGGTCCTCGGCCACTTCGCCGAAGGCAGCGCGGAAGACGCGGATCGCGCCGTCAGCTCCTCGCATCGCGCCTGGAAGGCGTGGCGCGAGGTGCCCGGCCCGGAGCGCGGCGCCATCCTGTTCCGCGCCGCCGAACTGCTGGAGAAGCGGGCCGAGGAGTTCGCCTTCCTCGTCTCGGCCGAACAGGGCAAGATCCTGGCCGAATCGCGCGGCGAGGTCGGCCGGGCGGTGAAGGAACTGCGCTTTGCCGCCGGCGAGGCCAGCCGCATGGAAGGCTGGACGCTGCCCAGCGAGAAGCGCAACGGCCTGGCGATGACCTTCCGCGAGCCGGTCGGCGTGATCGCCTCCATCGCACCCTGGAACTTCCCGGTGCTGACGCCCGTGCGCAAGATCGGGCCGGCGCTGGCCTACGGCTGCGCCACGGTGCTGAAGCCCTCCAACTTCACCCCCTGGTGCTCGGTGAAGCTGGTGGAGCTGTTCAAGGAAGCCGGCGTGCCCAAGGGCGTGATCAACCTGGTGCTCGGCTCCGGCCGCGCCGTGGGCGAGGCGCTGGTCAAGCATCCGCTGGTGCGCGGCATCAGCTTCACCGGCTCGACCAAGACCGGCGGCGACATCAGCGCGCAGGCGGGGCGCCGCATGGTTCGCACGCAGCTCGAGATGGGCGGCAAGAACCCCGCCGTCGTCCTGAGCTACACGGACGCCGCCAACGTCGCGAAGCAGATCGCGCAGGCCGCCTTCACCACCACCGGCCAGCGCTGCACCGCGGTCAGCCGGGTGATCGTGCTGGAAAGCCTGGCGGCCGAACTGAGCGAGGCGCTCGTGGCCGAACTCGCCGCGATCAAGGTCGGTCCCGCCTGGGACCCGGCCAGCAGGATGGGGCCGCTGGTCACGGAGCAGCATCGCGCCTCGGTGCTGAGAAACATGGCCGCCGGCCTGGACCAGGGCGCCCGCATCCGCTTCGGCGGCCGCGTGCTGGAAGACGGCGAGCTCGGGCGCGGCAACTTCCTGGAGCCGGCGCTGATCGAGGACGTGTCGCCCGAGAACCTGCTGGCGAAGCAGGAGGTGTTCGGCCCGGTGCTGTCCCTGATCTCGGTGCGCGACGCGAACCAGGCCATCGAGGTGGCGAACTCGGTCGAATACGGCCTCGCCGCCTCCGTCTTCACCCGCGACGTCGACGAGGCGCTGCGCTTCGTGCGCGAGAGCGAGAGCGGCATGGTGCACGTGAACCACGGCACCAACAGCGAGGCGCACATGCCCTTCGGCGGCGTCAAGGGCTCCGGCCTGGGCGCCTACTCGATCGGCCACAGCAACCTGGAGTTCTTCACCAACGTGAAGGCGGCCTACTTCCAGGGCTGACCGGGCACACGGCCAGGGCAGTGGCCGGGGCACGCCGGTGGAGGCTGGCGCGCCCGCAACCCGTAAGGGCCTGCCAGCGCATTTCTTCCCGTGAGACCAATTACTACTCGATGGAGACAACACAGATGAAGAAGGCAGATTCCCAGCTGCGCCCGAACCGGCGCCAGGTGCTCGCCACGATGGGCGCGGTGGGCGCCGTCGGCCTCGGCGGCGCGATGATCTCGCGGCCGGCGCTCGCCGCGCCGATCACCATCCGCTTCAACCACACCGACGGCATCGGCGGCGAGGCCTTCCACTTCGCCGAGAAGCTGAAGTCCCTGCTGGCCGAACGTACCAGCGGCCGCATGGTCGTGCAGAACTTCCACTCCGGCCAGCTCGGCGCGGAGAAAGACATGTATGACTCGATGCAGATCGGTTCGATCGAGATGGGCCGCAGCGGCTCACTGATCATCAGCGTCGCCGCGCCGCAGTACGGGGCGCTGGAGCTGCCCTACGTGTTCCGCAGCCAACAGCATCTGCGCAACGTGCTGGCCGGCCCGATCGGCCAGGCGATGCACCAGGACTTCCTGGCCAAGAAGGGCGTGCGCGTGCTGGGCATCGTGAACCGCGGCGCCCGCCAGCTCACCACCAAGAACCGCGCGGTGCGCACGCCCGCCGACCTGGCCGGCCTCAAGCTGCGCGTGCCGGAGATCCCCGTGTACGTGGCCGCGTGGCGGGCGCTCGGCGCCAGCCCGACCCCGATGGCATTCCCGGAGGTGTTCACCGCGCTGCAACAGGGCACCATCGATGGCCAGGAGAACCCGCTGGGCACCATCTACGGCAACAGCTTCCACGAGGTGCAGAAGTACCTGGTGCTGACCTCGCACGTGCGCGGCAACGGCTGGATCCTCGCGAGCGAGCGCTTCTGGCAGTCGCTCGCCGAAGCCGACCGCAAGCTGCTGCAGCAGGCGGTGAACGACTCGGTGGCCCATGCCGACGAGCAGATCGCCAAGCAGGAAGGCGAGCTGCGCAAGACCCTGCAGGACAAGGGCATGACCGTGGTCGAGCCGGACCTGAAGGCGTTCGCGAACGTGGTGCTCAAGCAAGTGCCGCCGAAGTTCGCCGACAAGTGGAAGCCCGGACTGCTGGACGAGATCCTGAAGACCGCCGGCTGATCCCCGCCGCGCGCCTGCCCTCGCGGCCGGGGGCGGGCGCAGCCATGGTTGCGGCCGTCCCCCGCGCGTCCATCCGGTCCGCGGCGCGCGCATTCACTTCGAGATTCCAACATGCAAGTACAGTCATCGCCCGAGCCGCCCCTCGGCGGCCATGCCCCGTGGGGCGGCTATCCGGTCAAGGCGCTGCGCCTCGTCTGGCGCTGGGGAACCGAAACGGCCGTCGTCCTCCTGACCGCCGTCATGGTCGCCACCATCATGCTGCAGGTGTTCTGCCGATTCGTGCTGGGCAACCCGCTCTCCTGGAGCGAGGAGCTGGCCCGCTACGCCTTCGTCTGGATCACCTTCCTCGGCGCCGCCGTGGCCTACCGCCATGGCGGGCACATCGTCGTGGAGACGGTGGTCGTGCTGCTCCCGCGCAGGCTGCAGGCGATCCTCGCCTGGCTCGTGGACGCGCTGATGGTCCTCGCCCTGGTGGTGCTGCTCGTGCAGGGCCTGAACATCGTCGAAGTGAACTCCAACGTCGAGGCGACCATGCTGGAGATCCCGATGTCGTGGGTGTACGCCTCGGTCCCGGTGAGCGCGGCGATCATGCTGGCCTACCAGGTCGAACGCACGCTGCTGCGCGCGCAAGGCAGGCTGGCGCTGGCCCGCAAGCCCGGCGAAGGGAGCGTGGCATGACCTACCTGCTGCTCGGGAGCACCCTGCTCCTGTTCGCCATCGGCATGCCGGTCGCGTTCGCGATGGTGGTGAGCGCCGGGGCCGCCTTGCTGTCGCTGGGCAACGTGCCGCTGATGGTGCTGCCGCAGCGCATCGTGACGGGCGCCGACAGCTTCCCGCTGATGGCGATCCCGCTGTTCCTGCTGGCCGGCAACCTGATGATCGGCGGCGGCCTCACCGACAAGCTGAGCCGGTTCGCCACCGCCATGGTGGGCCACTTCCGCGGCGGCCTGGCGCAAGTGAACGTCGTCAACAGCATGGTGATGGGGGGCATGACCGGCTCCGCCATCGCCGACGCGGTGTCCGACTGCAAGATCCTGGTGCCGGTGATGGTGAAGTCCGGCTACAGCGCCCGCTTCGCCGCGGCACTGAGCGGGGCCACGGCGGTGATCGCCCCGATCATCCCGCCCAGCATCCCCTTCATCATCTACGGCTCCATCGCGGGCGTCTCGATCGGGCAGCTGTTCCTGGGCGGTGCGATCCCCGGCATCCTGATGGGCGTCTACCTGATGGTGGCGGTCAACGTGATCGCGCGGCGGCGCAACTTCCCCCGCGGCGAGCGCCCCACCCTGCGCGGCATCGTCCACGCGCTGCGCGTCTCCGGCCCGCCGCTGATGCTGCCGGTGATCATCCTCGGCGGCATCCTGGCCGGCGTGTTCACGCCCACCGAAGCCGGTGCAGTGGCCGTGGTGTACGCACTGGTGCTCACGATGGTCTTCTACCGCTCGCTGACCGCCGTCGACATCCCGAAGATCCTGCTGGATACCGGCGTGCAGGCGGGCGTGATCATGCTCGTGATCGCTGCCGCCTCCCCGTTCAGCTGGCTGCTGGCCCGCGAACAGGTGGGCCAGACGGTGGTGCAGCTGCTCGCCCACATCGGCGACAACAAGATCCTGTTCCTGCTGGTGCTGAACGTGGTGCTGCTCGTGCTCGGCATGTTCCTGGACGCCACCGCGGTCCTGATCATCGTGGTGCCGGTGCTGGTGCCGGTGTTCGCCGCGCTCGGCCTCGACCCCGTCCACATGGGGGTGATGGTGGTCATGAACCTGATGATCGGAATGGTGACCCCACCGTTCGGACTGGTCATGTACGTGGTGTGCGACATCCTGAAGGTGACGATCACCGACTTCACCCGCGAGCTGTGGCCGTTCCTGCTGGCGCTGGTGGCGATCCTGCTGACCATCACCTACGTGCCGGAACTGGTGCTGTTCCTGCCGAACCTGGCAATGCGCTGACGCCGGCATCGGCCGGCCGCTGCCGGCCCGTGCCCCTCACGCCCACGATACCGCAGCGGCATCGAACGGGCCCGCATTATGTATTGGACGAGTGGCCGGGCCGCCGCGACACTGCGAAGGCCCGGTCAAGGGGGCGCCGCGCCCGGCTCCCCAGACGAACACGAACGAAAATGCAGATCGATCCCTCATCCGACGGTGCCGCGACCGCGCAGCCAAGACCGATGTCCGACGAGCGTCCTTCCCCGCAGGCCGGCGAGTTGCCGGCGCGGCTGGGGCACATCCTGTGTCTCGACGACTTCGAACGGGCGGCCAGCCGCCACCTGCCGAAGCCGGTGTTCGCCTACATCTCGGGCGCGGTGGAGCGCAACTACAGCCTGCGCGCCAACGCGGCGGCCTTCGACCGCTACGAATTCGTGCCGCGCGTGCTGGTGGGCACCTCCGCGCGCAGCACGGCGACCACGCTGTTCGGCAAGCGCTGGTCGGCGCCCTTCGGGATCGCCCCCATGGGCCTCTGCGCCCTGTCGGCCTACCGCGGCGACCTGGTGCTGACACAGGCGGCGGCGCGCGAGAACGTTCCGATGATCATGAGCGGCTCCTCGCTGATCCGGCTGGAGGAGGTCGTGCAGGCCAACCCGGACGCCTGGTTCCAGGCCTACCTGCCCGGCGACGAGCCGAGCATGATCGCGCTGGTGGAGCGCGTGAAGGCTGCGGGCTACCGCACGCTGGTGGTGACGGTGGATGCCAACATCGCCTCCAACCGCGAGAACAACATCCGCGCCGGCTTCTCCACGCC
>JAKLLA010000021.1 GCA_023150375.1 Burkholderiaceae bacterium | reverse complement strand
TGGATCGGGATGCCCCCGTCCTCCAGGATCTTGATCTTGGCCGGGTCCAGGTCCAGGCACAGCACATGGTTGCCCATTTCGGACAGGCAGGCGCCGGTGACCAGGCCCACGTAGCCGGTGCCGATGACGGTGACTTTCATACAGGGAGTCCCAGGAAACGAGAAGGGAAGGCGGAAGAACGGCGATGCAGGACCGCGACGGGCAGGATTGTCGCGCGGGGCAAAGGTCGTTCCGCGCCGGGCGGCCGGTCGGCGCCGGCTTCGGTCGCAATTCTCACGCCGCACACCGGCAGAACTTCCCCATTCGGGGGGAGCCCGGCCGGCCGAAGTTGCGCGCAGCATGGCGTGGTGATGTCGCCGGCCGTGCCGCCGGCGCCCGACTTCGGAGGATGCCAGCATGCCCGCCCCTGCCGACAGGCCTGTGACAGCGCGATGCCGCCGTGCCGCGCGGACGATGGTCGCCGCCTGGCTGCCGCTGGGGTGGCTGTCCCTGCTCGGCGTGGCGGTCCGGGCCGAGCCGCCACCGCCCGAGGTGCCACCGTCCGGGCCGGTCGCCGAGGCCGGCACCGCCGACGTTTCGGTGGTGGCTGCGTCGACCGGCGGCATTGCCGCGCGCCTGCCGCTGGCGCAGGACTGGCCCCTGGGCATGAGCCCGGCGGGCTTCCTGGTCAGCGAGAAGCTCGACGGCGTGCGGGCCTACTGGGACGGCCGGCGGCTCTGGTCCCGGGGCGGGCGCGTGCTGGCCGCGCCGTCCTGGTTCCTGGCCGGCCTGCCCGCCGGTGTTGCGCTGGATGGCGAGCTCTGGCTGGGTCGCGGCCGTTTCGAGGCTGTCGCCGCGCTGCTGCATCGCCGCGAGCCCGACGAGGCCGGCTGGCGGGCGCTCACTTACCGCGTCTTCGATCTGCCGGGTGTCCCCGGCGGCTTCGCCCGGCGCCAGCAGGCGCTGCGGGCGCTGATCGATCGGCAGGGCTTCGCACCGCTGGTGGCGGTGGCGCAGTGGGAGGTGGCCGATGCGGGGGCGCTGCAGCGGCAGCTCGAAGCCCTGTGCGCGCAGGGCGCCGAGGGCCTGATGCTGCAGCGTGCCGACGCGCCGCGCGTGGCCGGCCGCAGCGCTGCGTTCTACAAGCTCAAGCCGCTGCACGATGCCGAGGCCGTGGTGATCGGCCACACGCCCGGCCGGGGCCGCCACGCCGGGCGCATCGGCGCGCTGCGGGTGCGCAACGCGCAGGGCGTGGAGTTCCTGCTCGGCACCGGCCTGAGCGACGCCGAGCGTGCCGACCCGCCGGCCGTCGGCCGTGTGGTCACGTACACCTACCGCGGCCTGACCCGCCACGGCCGGCCGCGCTTCGCGGCCTTCCTGCGCCTGCGCGACGAGCCCTGAGAACCGCTGGCCAGGCGCATGGCGCGGAAGGCGTGCCCGACTGCGGTATGTTCCGGGCCATGTCGCTCGATTCCTCCGGCAGCGCCGACTTCAGCTTCTTCTGGCACGACTACGAAACCTTCGGCCGCGTGCCCCGGCGCGACCGGCCGGCGCAGTTCGCCGGCATCCGCACCAACGCCGCGCTCGAGGAGATCGACGCGCCGCTGATGTTCCACTGCCGACCGGCGCCGGACTACCTGCCCGACCCGGAGAGCTGCCTGCTCACCGGCATCCTGCCGCAGACCTGCCTGGAACGGGGGCTGCCCGAACACGCCTTCGCCGATGCCATCCTCGAGCAGCTCGGCCGGCCGGGCACGGTGGGGGTGGGCTACAACTCGATCCGCTTCGACGACGAGGTGACCCGGCACCTGTTCTGGCGCAACCTGATCGACCCCTACGGCCGCGAGTGGCAGAACGGCTGCGGCCGCTGGGACCTGCTGGATGTGCTGCGCTGCACCTGGTCGCTGCGGCCCGAGGGTCTGCAGTGGCCCACCCAGCCCGACGGGCGGCCGACCTTCAAGCTGGAGGCGCTCACCGCCGCCAACGGCCTGGCGCACGAGGCCGCGCACGATGCGCTGTCGGACGTGCGCGCCACGATCGCACTGGCGCGGCGGGTGCGCGAATGCCAGCCGCGGCTGTGGGACTTCTGCCTGCGCCTGCGCAGCAAGCAGGCGGTGCTGGCCGAGATGGAGTCCGCGCAGCGGCAGGGCCGGCCCTTCCTGCACATCTCGGGCATGTACGGGCCCGAACGGGGCTGCCTGGCGCTGGTCTGGCCGCTGGCGCCGCATCCGACGAACAAGAACGAGGTCATCGTCTGGGACCTGGCCGAAGATCCGGCCGAGCTGTTCACGCTGAACGCCGAGGCGATCCGCCAGCGGCTCTTCACCCGGGCCGAGGACCTGCCCGAGGGCCTGCGGCGCCTGCCGATCAAGACCATTCACCTCAACAGGTCGCCGATCGTGATCGGCAACCTGAAGACGCTCACGCCCGCCGCCGCCGCACGCTGGGGCGTGGACATCGACTCCGCGCTGCGCCACGCCGAGACGGCGGCGCGCCGCGGTGCCAGTCTGGGCGGGCTCTGGGACGTGGTGTTCGCCCGCCCGGCCACCGCCGGCACGCCCGACGTGGACGAGGACCTCTACGGCGGCTTCGTCGGCCACGCCGACCGCCGCACGCTGGACCGCCTGCGCGCCCTGCCGCCCGAGCAGCTGGCCGAACGTCGGCCGGCCTTCGAGGACGGCCGGCTCGACGAGCTGCTGTGGCGCTACCGGGCGCGCAACCATCCCGGCACGCTCACGGCCGAGGAGGCGCAGCGCTGGCGGGCCCACTGCGCCGCACGGCTGCACGACGGCGCAGGCGGGGCGCTGACGCTGGCGGCCTTCTTCGAGCGCATCGACCGCCTCGGCGAGGGCCTGGCCGAGGAGGACGAGCGCGGCCAGGCCATCCTCGGCGCGCTCTACGACTACGCCGAGCAGATCGCACCCGAAGCCCCCTGAGCCTCGGCTCACCGATTCCCGAGAACCTGACCATGACCATCCAGTGGTTCCCCGGCCACATGGCCTCCACCCGGCGCGCGATCGCCGAGCGCATGAAGGCCGGCATCGACGTCGTCATCGAGATGCTCGATGCCCGCCTGCCCGGCTCCAGCGCCAACCCGCTGCTGGGCGAGCTCACCCGCGCCAAGCCGGCGCTGAAGATCCTCAACAAGCAGGACCTGGCCGATCCCGCGCGCACCGCCGCCTGGCTGGCGCACTACAACGCGCTGCCGGGCACCCGGGCGATTGGCCTGGATGCCAGCGAGAGCGCGCCGGCGCAGCGCTTGATCGCCGCGAGCAAGGAGCTGGCGCCGTTTCGCGGCGGGCTGGCCAAGCCGCTGCGCCTGCTGATCTGCGGCGTGCCCAACGTCGGCAAGTCCACGCTGATCAACACCCTTGCGGGCAAGCGCGCGGCCAAGACCGGCGACGAGCCGGGCATCACCAAGCAGGAGCAGCGCATCGCGCTGGCCAGCGACGTCTACCTCTACGACACGCCGGGCATGCTCTGGCCGAAGATCCTGGTCGACCAGAGCGGCTACAACCTGGCGGCCAGCGGCGCGGTGGGGCGCAACGCGCTGGAGGAGGAGGTGGTCGCCGCCGAACTGCTGGGCTACCTGCGGCGGCACTACCCGGGGCGCATCGAGGCGCGCTACAAGCTCGGCGAACCCCCCGGCAAGCCGGGCAGCCGGGGCGCCCAGGACGATCTGGCCGCCCTGAACGACGCCGAGCTGCTCGCGGCGATCGGCCGGCGCCGCGGCGCGGTGCTGCCCGGCGGGCGCATCAACACCCAGAAGGCCGCCGAGATCGTGCTCAACGAGTTCCGCAGCGGCGCGCTGGGCCGGGTGTCGCTCGAGACGCCCGAGGAGCTGGCCGAATGGACTGCAGCGGCCCTGGCGGCCGAGGCCGAACGGGAGCGCGAGCGCGCGACGCGGCGTCGGCGCGGGCGGGCGGCACAGTTCGACGACGAGGACGACGCGGCGCACGAAGGGCCGCAGGGCGGGGATCCGGCTTGACCTGCGCCAGCCTTGCGGCCGGCTGACGGGCCTACACTCGCCGGCGTCTGCCACCCGACAAGAGCACCCTCATGACCCGAGTCGTCATCAGCGGCACCGGCCTGTTCCAGCCGTCCGAAGTCATCACCAACGCCGAACTGGTCGAGGCCTTCAACGCCTATGCGGCCTTGCAGAACGAGCAGAACGCTGCGGCGATTGCCGCCGGCACGATGGCCCCGATCGAGCCTTCCAGCGTCGAGTTCATCGAGAAGGCCTCGGGCATCCGGCAGCGCTTCGTGCTGGACAAGGCCGGCGTGCTCGATCCGCGGCGCATGTATCCGCGCTTCCAGGAGCGCGGCGACGACCAGCTTTCCCTGATGGCCGAGATCGCGGTCGACGCGGCGCGCAAGGCGCTGGCGGCGGCGAACAAGACCGGTGCGGACGTGGACATGGTGCTGTGCTCGGCGGCCAACATGCAGCGTGCCTACCCGGCGATGGCGGTGGAGATCCAGAACGCCCTCGGCGCGCGCGGCTTCGGCTTCGACATGAACGTGGCCTGCTCGTCGGCCACCTTCGGCATCGAGCAGGCGGTCAACGCGGTCAAGGCCGGCACCGCGAAGTGCGTGCTGATGGTCAACCCGGAAATCACCTCGGCGCACCTGGAGTGGCGCGACCGTGACTGCCACTTCATCTTCGGCGACGTCTGCACCGCGGTGGTCGTCGAGGCGGCGGACACGGCGACCTCGGCCGACCAGTGGGAGGTGCTGGGCACGAAGCTGGCCACGCAGTTCTCCAACCACATCCGCAACAACTTCGGCTTCATGAACAGCTGCGAGGACAGCGACCCGCAGGCGCGCGACAAGAAGTTCCGCCAGGAGGGACGCAAGGTCTTCAAGGAGGTGGTGCCGATGGCCGCGGCGCACATCGCCGACCACCTGCATGCCCTGCAGTTCGAGCCCACGGCGGTGCGGCGCTACTGGCTGCACCAGGCCAACCTGGGCATGAACCAGCTGGTCATCAAGAAGCTGGTCGGTGCGCAGGCCCAGGCCGGCGACGACATCGCCCCGCTGATCCTGGACCGCTACGCCAACACCGCCTCGGCGGGCTCGATCATCGCCTTCCACGAGCGCCGCGCCGACCTGGCCTCGGGCGACCTGGGCGTGATCTGCTCCTTCGGGGCGGGCTATTCGATCGGCAGCGTGATCGTGCGGCGCTGCTGAGTCGGCGCCGGGCGCACGCGCGCGGCGCTCAGGGCGCCGCCTCCCGCAGGCCCTGCCCCTGACGGGCCGAAGGCGCGGCGGCCAGCGCCGGCAGGGCACCTTCGTCCTGCCAGCGCTGCAGCCACTCGGCGGCCGGTCCGGGGCGGCCGTGCAGGTAGCCCTGCAGCACGATGCCGGGTTCGCGCGCGGCCAGGAAGTGCGCCTGGGCCACCTCCTCGACCCCCTCGGCCACCACCTTCAGGCGCATGTGGCGGGCCACCGACAGGATGGTCTCCACCAGCGCGGCATCGTCGGCCTGGCGCGGTGCCTCCTGCACGAAGCTGCGGTCGATCTTCAGTTCGCTCACCGGCAGGCGCTTCAGGTAGGCCAGCGACGAGTAGCCGGTGCCGAAGTCGTCCACCGAAAACTGCACCCCCAGTGCGCGCAACGCGCGCATGCGCGCGACCGCCTGCTCGACATTGCCGATCACCAGGCCCTCGGTGATCTCCAGCGTCAGCAGGCCCGGGTCCACGTCGTGCGCCTCCAGCAGGGCCTGCAGCCAGGGCAGGAAGTCGGCCTGGCGGAACTGCCGCGGGCTGAGGTTCACCGACAGCGGCAGGGCGCGGCCCTGGCGGGCGGCCTCGCCGATCAGCCGCACCGCCTCGCCGAACACCCAGCGACCGACGCCGACGATCAGGTCGGACTCCTCCGCGATCGGGATGAACAGACCGGGCGAGATCATGCCGCGCTCGGGATGCTGCCAGCGCACCAGCGCCTCCGCACCGCTCCAGCGCCCGTTCGCGTCTACCTGGGGCTGCAGGAACAGGCGCAGCTGGCCCTCGGCCAGGGCCTCGCGCAGCTCGCGCTCGATGCGGAAACGCTGCACCGCGGTCTCGCCCATCGCCGACTCGAAGAAGGCGGTGTGCGCGCCGCCCAGCCGCTTGGCCTCGCCCAGTGCGTTGCTGGCGCGGCGCAGCAGCTCGGCCGCGGATTCGCCGCTGGCGCAGCGGCACAGTGCGATGCCCAGGCTGGTGGTCACCGTCACGGCGTCGGTGGGCGCCAGTCGCAGCGGCTGCTGCATGGCCTCGTGGACCTGGCAGGCCAGCCCGTAGGCCTGGTGGCTGGCGGTGCTCGCATCGGCCTCCAGATCGGGCAGCAGCAGCGCGAAGTCGTCGGCGCCCAGGCGGGCGAGCAGTTCGTGCCGGCACAGCAGGGTGCGCAGCCGCTCGCTCAGCGCCAGCAGCAGCGCGTCGCCGGCGGCCTGGCCACGCGCTTCGTTGATGGTCTTGAAGCGGTCGATGTTGAGCATCAGCAGCGCCAGGTGGCGTGGTCCCGGGGACTCGCGCGCGAGCAGCGCCTGCAGGCGCTCCTCGAGCTGCTGGCGGTTGGGCAGACCGGTCAGGGCGTCGTGGCGGGCCAGATGGGCCAGGCGGGCCTCGGCCTCGTGGCGGGCGGTGATGTCCTGCTGGATCCAGACATGGTGCGTGATCCCCCCCTGCGCATCGCGCAGCGGGCTGACGCGCAGCGCATCGATGCGCGGCTGGCCGGTGCCGTCCCGGCGGCTGGACTGGCCGCGCCAGACCTCGCCGGCGGCCAGGGCGCTGCGCAGAGCCTGCAGGTTCGGCGGCTCATGGCGCAGCGGGTCCAGCTGCAGCGCCTCGCGGCCGATCAGGCGGTCGGCCGGCTCGCCCAGTCGCTGCGCGGCAACCGGGTTCAGGTAGTCGATGCGGCCCTGCGGATCGGTCAGGGTGACGCCCTCCGGGCTCTGCTCGATCACCTGTGACAGGGTGCGCAGCCTGGCTTCGCGGGCGCCCAGGACCTCGGCCTGGCGACGCTCATGGTCGATGCGCTGGCGATAGCTGCGCCTGGCCAGCACCGCCATTGCCGCCGCCAGGCCGAAGATCACGGCATGGTAGACCGTGCCGATCAGGACGCTGCGCTGCGGCGCCGTGCCGAACCAGCCCAGCGGCGAGCCCAGGCCGGCAAGCAGGTACAGGGCCATGCTGGCCGCGGTCATCGCCAGCGTGGCCCGCTGGCCGAGCATCCAGCCGGCCGCCCCGATCAGGACGGTGAAGGTCGGCCAGTCCAGTCCGTCGATGCCGCCGTGCGTGGTCAGGAAGAGGGCGTTCAGCATCCAGCCGCCCCACAGCAGCAGGGCAGCCGCGGCGCGCAGCCGACCCCGGCGGACCAGGGCCAGGGCGGCCAGGCCGATGACGCAGAAGGCCAGGTCGACGAGCACCGCGCTGGCCTGCGGCCGGCCCTCGATCAGGCGCAGCAACGCGAGACCGCTGCCGGCGATGGCGCCCACGCCGGCCAGCACGCCGAGCATGTCACGCAGCAGCGCATCGGGCGGTCGTGGCGCGGTGGGCGCCGGAGGTTCCGGCAGCGCCGCGGTTGCCTGCATTCTTCCCTGCATGTTCGTTGTCCTCACGGCCACGGAAGGGCTTACCGTCCACTCTACCGGCCTGCCGGGCCGGCCGTGCGGCGAAGCAGACCGGTCATTGGGCCCCATCTCTGCCGAAGCCGGCCGGCCCATCCCCGGGCGCGGGAGCAGCAGGCCCGCGACAATCGGCCCCGTGAAGACGTCCACTCCAGAACTTCTGCTGCCCGCCGGCTCGCTCGACAAGATGCGCGCCGCCTACGACTTCGGTGCCGATGCGGTCTACGCCGGCCAGCCGCGCTATTCGCTGCGCGCGCGCAACAACGAATTCCGTCAGGAGCAGCTCGCCCAGGGCATCGCCGAGGCGCATGCGCGCGGCAAGCGCTTCTTCGTCACCAGCAACCTGATCGCCCACCACGACAAGCTGCGCACCTACCTGCGCGACCTCGCCCCGGTGGTCGAACTGCGCCCGGACGCCCTCATCATGGCCGACCCCGGCCTGATCATGTGGGTGCGCGAGGAGATGGAGCGCGGCCGCTGGCCCGAAGTGCCCATCCACCTGTCGGTGCAGGCCAATACCACCAACGCCGCGGCGGTGCGCTTCTGGCAGCGGGCGGGCGTCTCGCGCGTCATCCTCTCGCGCGAACTCAGCCTGGACGAGATCGCCGTCATCCGCGACGAATGCCCGGACGTGGAGCTGGAGGTCTTCGTGCACGGTGCGCTGTGCATCGCCTACTCGGGCCGCTGCCTGCTGTCGGGCTATTTCAACCGGCGCGACCCCAACCAGGGCACCTGCACCAACGCCTGCCGCTGGCAGTACGGCACCCAGGCCGGCAGCGAGGCCAACGACGCCGGCGAGGTGCAGCCGCTGTCGCCGGCGGCCACCCTGGGGGCGGATTTCGACTTCGGTGCCGAGCAGGCCCGGGCGGACGAGGCCTTTGCTGCCTGCGGCGGCGCGCCGCGCCACCCGCTGGCCGATCGCGTCTGGCTGCTCGAGGAAACCGAGCGGCGCAGTGGCGAGCTGATGCCGGTGATGGAGGACGAGCACGGCACCTACATCCTCAACAGCAAGGACCTGCGCGCGGTCGAGCATGTGCAGCGCCTGGTGGCCATCGGCGTGGACTCGATGAAGATCGAGGGCCGCACCAAGAGCCGCTACTACGTGGCGCGCACCGCGCAGGTCTACCGCCGCGCCATCGACGACGCGGTGGCCGGCCGGCCCTTCGACCCCGCACTGCTGCTCGAGCTGGAGAACCTCGCCAGCCGCGGCTACACCCCCGGCTTCCTGGAGCGCCGGCCTGTCACCGACTACCAGAACTACGCCAGCGGCAGCTCCCAGGCCTGGCGCAGCCAGCTGGTGGCCGAGGTCTGCGGCGTGGCCGCGGACGGCTGGGTGGAGGTCGAGACCAAGAACCGCTTCGCGGTGGGCGACCTGCTGGAGATTGTCCACCCCGCCGGCAACCGCCGCCTGCGCCTCGCGGCGATGCGCGGCGCCGACGGCGCCTCGCTGCAGGTCGCGCCGGGCAACCCGCTGCATGTCTGGCTGCCGCTGGGCGTGCCGGCCGAGGGCGCGATGATCGCGCGGGTGATCGAGGGCGCGTGAGCCCTCGCGCGTCGGCCGGGCCCCGCCGGGGCCCTGTGGCCGCCGCATGCAGCCGGCCTGCGGCATTCAGTAGACGTCGCGCTGGTAGCGGCGCTGGCGGGCCAGCCGCTCCAGCCAGGCGGCGGCAGCGGCCTCGTCCAGGCCGCCGTGCTGGCGGGCCACCTCGCGCAGCGCCTGCTCGACGTCGCGGGCCATGCGACGCGCGTCGCCGCAGACGTACACGCTGGCGCCGTCCTCCAGCCAGGCCCACAGCGCCGCACCCTGCTCGCGCAGGCGGTGCTGCACGTAGACCTTGTCGGCCTGGTCGCGCGAGAAGGCCAGGCTCAGCCGGGTCAGCAGGCCCTCGCGCTGCATGACTTCGAGCTCCTCGCGGTAGTAGAAGTCGCTGGCCGCGTGCTGTTCGCCGAAGAACAGCCAGTTGGCTCCCCGGGCGCCGCGCGCGCGGCGCTCGTGCAGAAAGCCGCGGAACGGCGCCACGCCGGTGCCCGGGCCGATCATCACCACCGGTCGGTCGTCGTCCTCGGGCAGGCGGAAGCGCGGGTTGGGCTGCACGAACAGCGGTACCGCGACATCGGCTGCCCGGTCGGCCAGGAAGGTCGAGCACAGACCGCCGCGCCGGCGCTCGCCATGGCGATAGCGCAGGGTCGAGACGGTGAGGTGCACTTCGCCGGGATGGGCGCGCGGGCTGGAGGCGATCGAGTACAGGCGCGGCTGCAGCGGCGGCAGCGCGTCCACCCAGTCCTGCGCGCTCAGGCGCACCGGGTGCTCGCGCAGCAGGTCGGCGGGCTGGCGACCCCACTGCCAGCGCTGCAGGGCCTCGGCCTGGGCCGGCTGGATCAGGGCCTGCAGGGCCACGCTGCCGCTGCGCTCGGCCACGCGTGCCAGCAGTGCCGGCGTGAGGCGGGTGATCTCGAGGTGGCGCAGCATGGCCTCGGCCAGCGGCCGCTCGCCCAGGCCGGCCAGCGTGACCGGCGCCGAGGCCGGCAGCTGCAGCGCCGCCAGCAGCTCGGCCACCAGCGCGGGGCAGTTGGTCGGCCACACGCCCAGCGCGTCGCCGGCTTCGTAGTGCAAACCGGTGTCGCGCAGGTCGAAGACGAACTGCCGCACCTCCTTGCCCGCGCCCGGGCCGCTGAGCAGGCGGTTGAGCGTCAGCGCGGCGGGCTGGGGCCGGGCACGGCTGCCGGGCAGGGGCAGGGCCTCCACCGGCGCCTCGTCGTCGTCGGCGTCCAGCAGGGCCAGCGCCGGCCGATGCGCGCCGACCGGGCGGTGAGCCAGCAGCGCCTGGGCCACGCCGGCCAGCCAGGCGCGTGGGACCTCCTGCCCGGGCGGGCAGTCCACGCGCGGCAGCAGGCGGGGGGCGCCCAGCGCCAGCAGCCTTGTCTCGAGTTGCCGACCGAAGGCGCAGAACTGCGCGTAGCTCGGGTCGCCGAAGGCCAGCACGGCGAACGGGCTGCCGGCCAGGTGGGTGGCCGACGGGCCCTGCAGCGCCTGCCAGAAGCCGCGTGCCGCGTCCGGCGGATCGCCATCGCCGAAGGTGCTGGCCAGCAGCAGCAGCGGCTCGCCGGCGGGCAGATCGGCGGGGCCGCAGGCGTCCATGCCGCACAGCCGCACCCGCCAGCCGGCGGCGCGCAGGCGCCGCGCCACCTGGGCGGCCACGCCCTCGGTCCGGCCGGTCTGCGAGGCCCACAGCACGGTCAGCGGCGGGCCCTCGCCCTCATGGTCGGGCAGGCCAGTCTTGCCCGGGCTGTCGGTCGCGCGCTCGAACAGGCGCAGCGCCACCGCGCTCTGCTTGAACTCGGGTTGCAGCGATCGCGGATCCACCGCATCGCTGGTCAGCGCATTGACGGCCAGGTCCTCGCCCTGCAGGTCGGCCCAGTGGAAAGGCGCGAAGCACTGGCCGCGCTGCACGCGCTGCGTGAGTCGGGCCGGCAGCACGGCGCGGCCGCGGCGCGAGCGCAGCTCGACGCGGTCGTTCGGGCCGATGTCCAGCTGCGCGGCGTCCTCGGGGTGGATCTCGACGAAGGGCCCGGGGTCGAGCCGGTTGAGCATCGGCACGCGGCCGGTGCGGGTCAGGGTGTGCCACTGGTGCTGCACCCGGCCGGTGTTGAGCAGCCATGCGAACTCGCCGTCGGCGGCCTCGGCCGGCTCGCGGTGCGGGCAGGGCTGGAAGCGGGCCCGACCGCTGGGCGTGGGAAAGCGCAGCTGGTCACCCCGCCGGTCGCGCACCGGATGGCGGCGCTCGCTGCGCCCGGGCGGGCAAGGCCATTGCAGCGGGCCCTCGCGCAGCCGCAGGTGGCTGGCGCCGCGCAGGTCGTAGCCGGTGGCCGGGTTGTGGAAGCGCTTGAGTTCTTCGAATACCTCGGCCGCGCTGGCGTAGGCGAAGGCCTCGCCGTAGCCCATCGCCTCGGCCACGCGGCAGAGGATCTGCCAGTCGGGCAGGGCCTCGCCGGGGGCGTCGGTGGCCTGCGGGGCCAGCGTCAGGCCACGCTCGGAGTTGACCAGCACGCCGTCGGCCTCGGCCCAGAGCGCGGCGGGCAGCAGGATGTCGGCGTGGCGGCTGGTCTCGGTGTCCAGGAAGGCGTCCTGGCAGATCACCAGTTCGGCGCGCGCCAGCGCCTCCAGCACCCGGCGGCGGTTGGCCATGCTGGCCACCGGGTTGGTGCAGATGATCCAGCAGGCGCGGATCTCGCCCGCGGCGAGGCGCTCGAACATCGCCACCGTGCCGTCCAGGCCGCGGGTGTGCAGCGTGCCGGGCGGGCGCCCCCAGACCTCTTCGGTGAAGCGGCGGTCCGCCTCGACCCGGACGCTGCGCTGGCCGGGCAGGCCTGCGCCCAGGTAGCCCATCTCGCGCCCGCCCATCGCGTTGGGCTGGCCGGTCAGCGAGAAGGGGCCGGCGCCGGGGTGGCCGATCGCGCCGGTGGCCAGGTGCAGGTTGCACAGCGCCTGGGTGCTGGCCGTGCCGTGGCTGCTCTGGTTCAGGCCCATGGCCCAGCAGCTGACCCAGCGCCGGCCAGCCTGGGCGATCCACCGAGCAGCGCGCTCGAGGTCGGCCACCGCCAGACCGGTCAGCGCGGCCACGTGCGCCAGCGTGTAAGGCTGCAGCGCCTCGGGCATCGACGCCCAGCCCTCGGTGTGCGCGTCGATGAAGGCGGCATCGGTGTGACCCTGCACATGCAGCCAGCGCAGCAGGCCGGCCAGCAGCGCCAGGTCGCTGCCGGGGCGAACGGCCAGGTGCAGGTGGGCCTTGTCGGCGGTGGCGCTGCGGCGCGGGTCGACCACGATCAGGCGCGCGCCGGCCTGCACCCGCTCCATCATGCGCAGGAAGAGGATCGGATGGGTGTCGGCCATGTTGGAGCCGATCACCAGGAACAGGTCGGCCTGGTCGAAGTCGTCGTAGGCGCCCGGCGGCGCATCGGCACCCAGCGCGGCCTGGTAGCCGGCGGCGGCGCTGGCCATGCACAGGCGCGAGTTCGACTCGATCTGGTTGGTGCCGATGAAGCCCCGCGCCAGCTTGCCGGCCAGGTACTGCGCCTCGATCGACATCTGGCCGGAGACGTACAGCGCCACCGCGTCGGGCCCGTGGCGGTCGACGAGATCGCGCAGGCGCGCGCCGGTCTCGCGCAGCGCGGCCTCCATCGGCACGCGCACCGGTTCGCGGCTGCGCTCGTGACGCAGCCAGGCGCTGTCCATGCGCCCCGGCGCAGTCAGCGGCACGGCGCAGGTCTGCCCCTTGGTGCACAGGCGGCCTCGGTTGGCCGGGTGCTGCGGGTCGCCCTGCACGCGCACGATGCGGCGATCGGCATCGCGCTCGAGCACGATGCCGCAGCCCACGCCGCAGTAGGGGCAGACGCTGCGGATGGGGGGCGTGCTCATGCCAGCAGCCAGACCGCGCCGTCGCGGGCCTGCACCTCGTAGGTCTGCAGCCGGATGTCGGCCTGCTCCAGGCAGGCGCCGCTGCGCAGCGCGAAGTGCTGCTTGTAGATCGGCGAGGCCACCACGGGTTCGCCGCCGAGGTCGCCGACGATGCCGCGCGAGAGCACGTTGGCGCCGCTGAACGGGTCGTGGTTGTCGAGCGCGAACAGCCGGTCGTCGGCAAGCCTGAACACGGCGATCTGACGCGTGCCCAGCAGCGCGCAGACCCCCGTCTCCGGCAGGATGTCGTCGAGCGCGCAGAGGCGCTGCCAGGCGGGCAGGGTGTGATCCATCGCGTCTCTCCTCAGGCCGGGGTGGGCAGGTCGGCGGGTGCGGTCGCGGTCGACGTCGAGGGGGCCGCCGCTGCCGCGGCCGCCCGGCGGGCACGCTTCTCCTCGGGCGTGGCCGGCCGGGGCTGGCCGCGCTCCTCGACGAAGACCACGTTCGGGTCGCCCTCCGCGCTGTTGACGAAGGTACGCAGCTGCTGCAGCGTGGCCGGTGTCTCGAGGGCCACCTTCCACTCGCAGGCGTAGGTGCCGACGACCTGGGCCATCGCGGCCTCCAGCTCGGCGCCGATGCCCAGCGAGTCCTGCATCACCACGTCCTTCAGGTAGTCCAGGCCGCCCTCCAGCTGGTCGCGCCAGGTGCTGGTGCGCTGCAGCCGGTCGGCGGTGCGGATGTAGAACATCAGGAAGCGGTCGATCGCGCGGATCAGGCCGGCCTCGTCGAGGTCGCTGGCCAGCAGTTCGGCGTGGCGCGGCTTCATGCCGCCGTTGCCGCAGACGTACAGGTTCCAGCCGCGCTCGGTGGCGATCACGCCGACGTCCTTGCCCTGGGCCTCGGCGCATTCGCGCGTGCAGCCCGAGACGCCGAACTTGATCTTGTGCGGTGCGCGCAGGCCCTTGTAGCGGTGCTCCAGCCGCAGCGCCATGCCCACCGAGTCCTGCACGCCGTAGCGGCACCAGGTCGAGCCCACGCAGCTTTTGACCGTGCGCAGCGCCTTGCCGTAGGCATGGCCCGACTCGAAGCCGGCGTCGACCAGTTCGCGCCAGATCTGCGGCAGCTGGTGCGCCTGCGCGCCGAAGAGGTCGATGCGCTGGCCGCCGGTGATCTTGGTGTACAGGCGGTGGCGCTGCGCGATCTGGCCGAGGGTGATCAGCTGCACCGGCGTGATCTCGCCGGCCGGCACGCGCGGCACCACCGAGTAGCTGCCGTCCTTCTGGATGTTGGCCAGGAAGCGGTCGTTGGTGTCCTGCAGCGGCAGGTGCTTCGGGGCCAGCACGAAGTCGTTCCAGCAGCTGGCCAGGATGCTGGCGACCGCCGGCTTGCAGATGTCGCAGCCGTGGCCGCGGCCATGCCGGGCGATCAGCTCGCCGAAGCTGCGGATGCCGCCCACGCGCACCAGGTGGTGCAGTTCCTGGCGCGAATGCGGGAAGTGCTCGCACAGGTGGTTGCTGACAGCCACGCCCTGGCGCTTCAGCTCGGCCTTCAGCACCTGCTGCACCAGCGGCACGCAGCCGCCGCACGAGGTGCCGGCGCGGGTGCAGGCCTCGAGGGCCCCCAGTTCGTGCACGCCGTCGGCGATGGCGCCGCACAGCTGGCCCTTGCTGACGTTGTTGCAGGAGCAGATCTGGGCGCTGTCGGGCAGGGCATCGACACCCAGCGCGGCCGGCGCCCCATCGCCCGTCGGCAGGATCAGCTGCTCGGGCGCGGCCGGCAGGGCCAGGCGGTTGAGCACGTACTGCAGCAGCGTGCCGTACTCGCTGGCGTCGCCCACCAGCACCGCACCCAGCAGGGTCTTGCCGTCGGCGCTGAGCACCAGCCGCTTGTAGATCTGCCTGGGCTCGTCGCTGAAGGCGATGCTGCGGCAGCCCGGCGTGCGGCCTTGCGCATCACCGATGCTGGCCACATCCACGCCCATTAGCTTGAGCCGGGTCGACAGGTCGGCGCCCTGGAAGGCGGCCGCCGCATCGCCGGCGATCTGCGCGGCGGCGACCCGGGCCATGTCGTAGCCCGGTGCGACCAGGCCGAAGAGCTGCTCGCGCCAGGACGCGCATTCGCCGATGGCGTAGATGGCCGCGTCGCTGCTGCGGCAGTGGTCGTCCACCGCGATGCCTCCGCGCGGGCCGATCGCCAGCAGGCCCTGGCGGCCCAGCTCGTCGCGCGGGCGAATGCCGGCCGAGAAGACCAGCAGGTCGGCCTCCAGGTGGCTGCCGTCGCTGAAGACCAGGCGGTGGCGCGCGGTGGCACCGTCGGTGATCTCCAGGGTCTGGCGGCTGGTGTGCACCTGCACGCCCAGATCCTCGATGCGCCGGCGCAGCAGGGCGCCGCCGGCCTCGTCGATCTGCACGGCCATCAGGCGGGGCGCGAACTCGACCACGTGGGTGGTCAGCGCCATGTCGCGCAGTGCCTTGGCACATTCCAGGCCGAGCAGTCCACCGCCGATCACCACGCCGCTGCGCGAGACCTCGCCCGAGGCCTGCATGGCCTGCAGGTCCTCGATCGTGCGGTAGACATGGCAGTGCGGCCGGTCACGCCCGGGCACGGCCGGCACGAAGGGCAGCGAGCCGGTGGCCAGCACCAGGCGGTCGTAGGGCAGCGCCGTGCCGTCGGCCAGCCGCAGGGTGCGGTCGCGCCGCTCGATCGACTGCACGCGCGCGCCCAGCCGCAGGCTCAGGCCGGGCCGGTCGTAGAAGCCGGGCGGCACCAGGCTGAGGTCCTCGGCGCTGCGGCCGGCGAAGAAGTCGGACAGGTGCACACGGTCGTAGGCGGCACGCGGCTCCTCGCCGAGCACGGTGACCTGCAGGCCTGCGGCCGGCAGGTCCGGCAGGCGCTGCAGCAGTTCCTCGACGAAGCGGTGGCCGACCATGCCGTTGCCGACCACGACCAGACGGGTGGGTTGCGTCATCGCCGGCTCCTCAGGCGGCCTTTTCCACGTGGCGCTGCCGCGTGTAGAGGAAGTCGATCACCGCCTTGCGGCAGGCCTGGTAGCGCGGATCGTCGGCCAGCGCGACGCGGCTGCGCGGGCGCGGCAGGTCCACCGGCAGCACCTCGCCGATGGTGGCGGCCGGGCCGTTGGTCATCATCACGATCCTGTCCGACAGCAGCACCGCCTCGTCGACGTCGTGCGTGACCATGACCACCGTCGCCTTCGTCTGCGCGACGATCTCCAGCAGCTCGTCCTGCAGCCTGGCGCGGGTGAGCGCGTCCAGGGCGCCGAAGGGCTCGTCCATCAGCAGCACCTGGGGCTGCATCGACAGCGCCCGGGCGATGCCCACGCGCTGCTTCATGCCGCCGGAGATCTCGCCGGGCCGCTTGCCGGCGGCGTGGCCCAGGCCGACCAGATCCAGCGCGGCCTGGGTGCGTGCCTTCAGCTGCGCCCGGGTTTCGCGGGCGCCGAACACCCGCTCGACGGCCAGGTGGATGTTCTCGAAGCAGGTCAGCCAGGGCAGCAGCGAGTGGTTCTGGAACACCACCGCGCGTTCGGGGCCGGGGCCCCGGATCTCCTTGTCGGCGCACAGCAGCACGCCCTCGGTGGGCGTGGTCAGGCCGGCGATCAGGTTCAGCAGCGTGGACTTGCCGCAGCCCGAGTGGCCGATCAGCGCCACGAACTCGCCCTGGGCCACCTGGAGGTGAATGTCGCGCAGCGCGGGAAAGAGGCCCTGCCGGGTCTTGAAGGTCTGGGCGACGCCCTGGATCTCGATGTACTTGGCGGGGCTCATGCCTTGACCTCCTCGTAGGTGAACAGCGAGGCCAGGCGGATCAGCGCGGCCTCCAGCAGCAGACCGACACCTCCGATCACGAAGATCGCGATGATGATCGACGAGACGTTCAGGTTGTTCCACTCGTCCCAGACCCAGAAGCCGATGCCCACGCCGCCGGTCAGCATCTCGGCGGCCACGATCACCAGCCAGGCCGTGCCCACCGCCAGGCGCACGCCGGTCAGCAGGTAGGGCAGCACCGCGGGGAAGAGGATCCTGGTGAAGACCTTCCACTCGCTCAGCTGGAGCACGCGTGCGACGTTCAGGTAGTCCTGCGGCACGCGTTGCACGCCCACCGCGGTGTTGATGATCATCGGCCAGATCGAGCAGATGAAGATCGTCCAGATCGCCGCCGGGTTGGCGCCCTTGAAGACCAGCAGGCCGATGGGCAGCCAGGCCAGCGGCGAGACCGGGCGCAGCAGGCTGATCAGCGGGTCGAACATGCGCGAGAGGAACACCGAGCGGCCGATCGCGAAGCCGGCCGGAATGCCCACCAGCGCGGCCAGCCCGAAGCCGATGCCCACGCGCTGCAGCGACGAAAGCACGTTCCAGCCGATGCCCTGGTCGTTCGGGCCGTTGCGGTAGAAGGGGTCGGAGAAGACCGCCACCGCCTGCGCCCAGGTCTCGGCGGGCTTCGGAATGCCGCTGCCGCTGGTGGAGGCGATGGCCTGCCAGACCAGCACCAGCAGCGCCAGGCCGAAGAGGGGCGGCAGCATCGCCATCCACAGGCCGCGCCAGTCGCGCGGCGGACGGCGCGGTGCGGGTGCGGGCGTACTCTCCAACGGGGCAGGCTGGGCGGGGGCCGGTGCGGCGGCCGGCGGAACCGGGGCCGCGGCGGCCTCGATCGGCGAATGGAAGATGGCGGCAACCATGGTGGCGTCCTTTCCTCAGGCCTTGATGGCGAACGAGTCGGCGTACCGGGCCGGGTCCTTGCCGTCCCAGACCTTGCCGTCGATCAGCTTGCTGCTGCGCATCACCTCCTTGGGCAGGCCGATGCCCATCGCGCTGGCGACCGACTTGTACAGATCGACCTGGTTGACCTGCCTGGCCACCGCCAGGTAGTCGGGATGGCTCTTCAGCAGGCCCCAGCGCTTGTGCTGGGTCAGGAACCACATGCCGTCGGACAGGTACGGGAAGTTGACCCGGCCGTCGTCGAAGAACTTCATGTGGTTCGGGTCGTCCCAGGTCTTGCCCAGGCCGTTCTGGTAGCGGCCCAGGATGCGCTGGTTGATCGCGTCGACGCTGGTGTTGATGTAGGCCTTCTGCGCCACCGTCTCGGCCATCTTCAGCTTGTTCTGCAGGCCCGCGTCGATCCACTTGCCGGCTTCCAGCACGGCCATCATCACGGCGCGCGTCGTGTTCGGGTACTTCCTGACGAACTCGGCGCTGGTGCCCAGCACCTTCTCCGGATGGTCCTTCCAGAGGTCCTGCGTGGTGTTGGCGGTGATGCCGATGCCGTCCATGATGGCGCGGTGGTTCCAGGGCTCGCCGACGCAGAAGCCGTCCATGTTGCCCACGCGCATGTTGGCCACCATCTGCGGCGGCGGCACGGTGATCAGCTTGGCGCCGCGCAGCGGGTCGATGCCGAAGCTGGCCAGCCAGTAGTGCATCCACATCGCGTGGGTGCCGGTGGGGAAGGTGCCGGCAAAGGTGTACTCGCGCTTGTTGGCGGCCATGTACCTGGCCAGCGACGGGCCGTCGACCGCGCCCTTGTCGGCCAGCGCCCTGGACAGCGTGAAGGCCTGGCCGTTGTGGTTCAGGTTCATCAGCACGGCCATGTCCTTCTTCGGGCCGGCCGTGCCCAGGTGCACGCCGTAGACCAGGCCGTAGAGCACATGGGCCATGTCCAGCTCGCCGCTGACCAGCTTGTCGCGCACGCCGGCCCAGCTCGCCTCCTTGCTGGGCACGATGGTCACGCCGTACTTCTTGTCGAGGCCCAGCACGCTGGCCATCACCACGCTGGCGCAGTCGGTCAGCGGGATGAAGCCGATCTTCACTTCGGTCTTCTCCGGCTTGTCCGAACCCGCGGCCCAGACGCCGCTGTGGCCCAGGGTGGAGAAGAAGGTGGCAGCGCCGACGGCGGCGCCCTGCTTGAGCAGGCCGCGGCGCGTGGCGTTGCCGGGTTCGGGAGAACGGGTCGGTGCGGTCATGGACAACTCCTGGCGTGAGGCGAAGACGTGGCCCGAAAACGAAAACGGCGCCCATCGCCTGACCTGCGCGTGGCAGGCCGGCAATGGACGCCGTTGTCCTTGTCCGGGAAGACTGTGTGCACCGGAACCGCCTTTGGCCCCGATGCCTTGCGAAGTGTCTAGCAGGAGCTGTGCCAGACCAGGGGTTTACCAGGAGACCAGGGCCCGGCCGGGGAGCGCACCCGGGCGACCAGGCGTCCGGGACCGGCGACTCGCCCGGCGTGGTGCCCGATGCCGGTGCGTGCCGGCCCGGGCTGGGGACTGGGCGGCGCCGGTGGCACTGCGTCAGTGCATGCCCGGCGCGCCGCAGGCCGGCGGCGGCCCGGCCACTCAGCGGCCCGGTGCGGGCAGTACTGCGGCCATGGCCAGCACCGCATCGGCCACCTCGACCAGCCGGCGGTTCTGGTTCATCGCCATCTGCCGCATCGTCTTGTGCGCCTGGTCCTCGCTGAGCTGGCGATGCGCCATCAGCAGGCCCTTGGCGCGCTCGATGGTCTTGCGCTCGGTGAGGCTGGCGCGCACGGTGTCGAGTTCGTCGCTCATCGCCTGCAGCCGGCGCGCCTGGTCACGCACCAGCTCGAGGATCGACTGCCCCACCGGCGAGCCGAAGGGCACGCCTGCGGGGCCCAGCCCGGCGGGCAGCGCCGCCGCCTCGGGCGCTTCCTCGAAGAAGTCCGGACTGCCCTTCGCCGGCTCGGGGGCCAGCTGTCGGCCGACCTGCCCGAGTTCGTCCAGCTCGCGTTCGGCAGCGCGCAGGCGCTGTCCGCACAGCGCCTGCAGTTCGGCGGCCAGCGCGTCCTCGAGGTGCTTCATCGCCTCCAGCCGGGCGGTACAGGCGTCGAACCAGGGCTGACTCAACGCCCGGTCCAGCGGCGCGCCGGCCGGTGTGGTGCAGAGGATGCGGCGCAGCCGCTCCAGTGCCGCCAGGTGGTCGGGCCGCTGGGCCTGGCGCCAGACCTCCTGCAGCGCCGCGCCGGCCCCTTCCCCGAAGACCTGCAGGCAGCGCTCCTGGGACTCGACCAGATTCAGCAGGCGCTGCTGGCCGTCGGCATCGGCGCGTCCGCTGGCGAACAGGGCCGAGCCGGCGGCCCGTTCCTGTCCGGCGAACTCCTTGCCCTGCAGGAAGTGGAAGAAGGCCACCAGATGGCGCGAAATGTCCGGGTCCCAGGCGCTGTCGGCCGCCTCGAAGACCACGGCCAGCAGGGCCTGGATCACCTGCACGAAGGCTGCGCTGGCGCGCGGGGCCGACCAGGCCTGGGTCTGCACCCGTTCGCGCAGCTGCGGCAGCGCGGCCAGACCCTGCATCGCATAGGCAATGCAGGCGAACAGGCGGGCCCGGTGGCCGTTGGGCGCAGCGTCGGTGTCGAACTGCTGGAAGGCGTAGAGCACCTCCTCCTGCAGAACCTCGCAGCTTCCCACCTGCTGCAGGCGCTCGTCGGCCCAGCGCTGCCCCTGGGAACCCAGGTAGAGGTTGGACAGACCCCGCTCGCGCTGCAGCGCATGCACCAGCCGGCCGATGGCATTGACCAGGGCGCCCGTGAGCACCAGCCTGCGCAGTGCGGCGATCTCGCTGCGCTTGGCGGCGATCAGGAAACTCAGGGCCGACTTCATGAGCCGCGGCGTTCGCAACATCCGTGCCGCGCCCATGAAAAAGGCCCGCCAGGGCGGGCCTTCGGTGCCGTCGGGCGTCGCCTCAGGCGGCCACGGTCTTGGCGGTCTCGACGTACTCCTCGATCTGGTCGAAGTTCATGTACTTGTAGATCTGGTCGGCCTTGGCGGTGACCACGCCGGTGGCGGCGAGGTACTCCTCCTTGGTCGGCAGCTTGCCCAGCTTGGAGGCCACGGCGGCCAGCTCGGCCGAGCCCAGGAACACGTTGGTGTTCTTGCCCAGGCGGTTCGGGAAGTTGCGGGTGGAGGTGGAGATCACCGTCGCGCCTTCGCGCACCTGCGCCTGGTTGCCCATGCACAGCGAGCAGCCGGGCATTTCGGTGCGGGCACCGGCGGCGCCGAAGTTGGCGTAATGGCCTTCCTTGGTCAGCTCGGCCGCGTCCATCTTGGTCGGCGGGGCCACCCACAGCTTGACCGGGATGTCGCGCGCGCCGCCCAGCACGGTCGCTGCCGCGCGGAAGTGGCCGATGTTGGTCATGCACGAACCGATGAAGGCCTCGTCGATCTTGGTGCCGGCGACTTCGGACAGGAACTTGGCGTCGTCCGGGTCGTTCGGGCAGCAGACGATCGGCTCGGTGATCTCGGCCAGGTCGATCTCGATCACGGCGGCGTACTCGGCGTCCTTGTCGGCCTCGAGCAGCTGCGGGTTGGCCAGCCAGGCCTCGACCTTCTCGATGCGGCGCGCCAGGGTCTTCGCGTCCTGGTAACCGTCGGCGATCATGTTCTTCATCAGAACGATGTTCGACCGCAGGTACTCCTGCACCGGCTCCTTGTTGAGCTTGATCGTGCAGCCGGCGGCCGAGCGCTCGGCGGAGGCGTCGGACAGCTCGAAGGCCTGTTCCACCTTCAGGTCGGGCAGACCTTCGATTTCCAGGATGCGGCCCGAGAAGATGTTCTTCTTGCCGGCCTTGGCCACGGTCAGCAGACCGGCCTTGATGGCGTACAGCGGGATGGCATGCACCAGGTCACGCAGGGTGACGCCGGGCTGCATCTGGCCCTTGAAGCGCACCAGCACCGACTCGGGCATGTCCAGCGGCATCACGCCGGTGGCGGCGCCGAAGGCCACCAGACCGGAGCCGGCCGGGAAGGAAATGCCGATCGGGAAGCGGGTGTGCGAGTCGCCGCCGGTGCCCACGGTGTCGGGCAGCAGCAGGCGGTTGAGCCAGCTGTGGATCACGCCGTCGCCCGGGCGCAGGGACACGCCGCCGCGGCTGCTGATGAAGGCCGGCAGTTCGCGGTGGGTCTTGACGTCGACCGGCTTCGGATAGGCCGCGGTGTGGCAGAAGGACTGCATCACCAGGTCGGCCGAGAAGCCCAGGCAGGCCAGGTCCTTCAGCTCGTCGCGGGTCATCGGGCCGGTGGTGTCCTGCGAACCCACGGTGGTCATCTTCGGCTCGCAGTAGGTGCCCGGGCGCACGCCCTGGCCTTCGGGCAGGCCGACGGCGCGGCCGACCATCTTCTGCGCCAGGGTGAAGCCGGCCTTGGAAGCGGCGGGGGCCTGCGGCAGGCGGAACTGGGTCGAGGCGGGCAGGCCCAGGAACTCCCGAGCCTTGGCGGTCAGCGAACGGCCGATGATCAGGTTGATGCGGCCGCCGGCGCGCACTTCGTCGAACAGCACATCGCTGCGCAGCTTGAACTCGGCGACGGTCTCGCCGTTCTTCACGATCTTGCCGTCGTAGGGCATGACGTCGATGACATCGCCCATCTCCAGCTTCGACACGTCCACTTCGATCGGCAGCGCGCCGGAGTCTTCCTGCGTGTTGAAGAAGATCGGGGCGATCTTGCCGCCCAGCGTGACGCCGCCGAAGCGCTTGTTCGGCACGAACGGGATGTCCTGGCCGGTGGCCCAGATCACGGAGTTGGTGGCCGACTTGCGCGACGAGCCGGTGCCCACCACGTCGCCGACGTAGGCGACCAGGTGGCCCTTTTTCTTCAGCTCGTCGATGAAGGCCATCGGGCCGCGCTTGCCGTCTTCCTCGGGCTTGAAGGCCGCGTCGGGACGGGTGTTCTTCAGCATCGCCAGATAGTGCAGCGGGATGTCCGGGCGGCTCCAGGCATCGGGTGCGGGCGACAGGTCGTCGGTGTTGGTCTCGCCGGGCACCTTGAAGACGGTGACGGTGATCGACTTCGGCACTTCGGGGCGCGAGGTGAACCACTCGGCGTCGGCCCAGGACTGCATGACTTCCTTGGCCTTGGCGTTGCCGGCCTTGGCCTTGGCAGCGACGTCGTTGAAGAAGTCGAACATCAGCAGGGTCTTCTTCAGACCTTCGGCGGCGACGCCCGCCACTTCGGCGTCGTCCAGCAGTTCGATCAGCGGGTGGACGTTGTAGCCGCCCACCATGGTGCCCAGCAGCTCGGTGGCCTTGGCCTTGGAGATCAGGCCGACGGCGATGTCACCGTGCGCGACGGCGGCCAGGAAGCTGGCCTTGACCTTCGCCGCATCGTCCACGCCCGGGGGCACGCGATGGGTCAGCAGGTCGAGCAGGAAGGCTTCCTCGCCGGCCGGCGGGTTCTTGATCAGCTCGATCAGCTCGGCGACCTGCTTGGCGTCCAGCGCGAGGGGCGGGATGCCGAGGGCGGCGCGCTCGGCAGCGTGTTGGCGATAGGCTTGCAGCATGGGGAGCTCCGTGCGGGGTGGAGGAGGAAACCGTTAACCCGGGGCCAGGGCCTGCGCCCTGCGACTGCGCAGCATGCCACACTCGGGTTAGCCCGCAATTGTATGTCTTATATAAGACTTGCCAAGAGGCCCAGTCACGGGCCACCCGGGGCGGTCCCAAAAAGAGACAGGGCCGCCCGGTGGGGCGGCCCTGTCGGCCCGGTGTCAGCCGGCGATGCTGCGCGGCGGTGTGCCGCACGGGCCGGTGAGGTCGGGCGCGTCAGATCTTCTGCTTGTCGTGCACGCAGCCGTCGACCATGCGCTGGCCGGCCTTGGAGTTCATCAGCATCGACTTGTTGGCGATCTGGATCCAGACGATGCCGAGCTTCTTGTTCTCCAGGCGCACTGCGCCGGACTGGGTGGCCTCCGGGGCCAGCACGTAGGTCTTCTTCTTGTGCACGAGCTTGAAGTAGCCGGGCTTGTCGCCGGGCTGCAGCTCCACCGACTGGTTCATCTCGCAGGCGATGGGCCCGGTCAGCACGCGCTCGGCGGTGGCGATCTGCTCGGCGCTCAGATCGGGCAGGGGGGCGGCCTTCGGCTTGGCGGCCAGGGCCGGTCCGGCCAGCGTCGCGGCGGTCAGGGCGGCGGCGAACAGGGCGGACAGGGGCAGACGGGTCATGAATATCCTCGGGAGCAGTGGTGATAACCGGGCGCGATTGTGGCCAGCGCTGCGGGCCGGCGCGTTGCAAGTTGCATCCGGCTGCGGCGGCGCGGCGGTACCTTGACACAATTGAGCCGGCGCTCTGCGGCGGATCGCCTGCCGCCGCAGGTCCTCAGCGGCCCGGCCCGTCCTCCGGGAAGAAGGCCGCGCGTACCTCGGCCGGCAGCTGGGTGTGGTGGGCAAAGGAGGTGCGGTGCGCGCGCTCCAGGATCTGCCAGAAGTAGCGATAGCTGGCGCGGTCGTGCAACTGGTCCTGGCCGCGGTGGCGGTGGCGGATCGGCGCCCACTGGGCGGCCTGGGCGGCCAGCAGGATCTCGGCGGCCAGGTCCACCTCGGCGGTGGTGGGCGAGAAGGCGTCGACGATCGGCCGGATCTGGTCGGGGTGGATGCTCCACATGCGCGTGTAGCCGAGCTGGCGGCAGGCCATGGTGGCGGCCTCCTCCAGCGCCGAGAGGTGCTTGAACTCGGTGACCACGCAGTGCGAGGGCGTCTTGCCGCTGGCATGGCAGGCCGCGGCGATCTCCAGCTTGGCGCGCAGCACCAGCGGGTGTTCGAACTGGCCCTTCACGCCCATCGCACTGTGCGGGATCGCGCCGCGGTGCGCGGAGACGAAGTCCATCAGCCCGAAGGACAGCGACTCGATGCGCGGCAGCGCCGCCATCGCCTGCACGTCGCGCAGCGCGCCGTGCGTCTCGACCAGCGCATGCACCGGGATCGCCCGTTGCAGGCCGTGGCGGGCGATGGCGGCATCGATGGCGGCGATGGCACGCTGCAGCTCGGCCAGGTCGCGCGGCTTGGGCACGGTGAGATAGGCCACGCGCTCGCCGGCACGGCCGACGATGATGTCCACCATCTGCTCGAAGGCGGGGTGATCGACCGCCTGCACGCGCGCGCCGACCCGGTCGAAGCGGTTGTCGGCCGAGTCGATCAGCTCGGCGATCAGCTGGGCATGCTCGATCTCGCCACCCACCGGGGCGCCGTCCTCGCCGTCGAGCGTGACATCGAACACCGGGCCCATCTCCGCCTGCAGGGCCAGGCTCTTGCGCATGCGCAGCTCGACCCCGCAGTAGTGGTCGCAGACCGGCAGATCGGCCGGCCGGAACTCGCCGGCATCGAACAGCGCGTCGCGTGGATGGACGGGGTGCGGGGCGGAGGACGGGGTGCTCATGGTCGGGGTCGGAGGTGGTGGAGTCGGAGTCCGGGCGGAAAGGACGAAAGGCCGGCGCGCAAGGCGGCCGGCCTTTCATTGTGGACCGACCGGGGTCGGCAGGTCCGTGCGGCGCTGCGCGGCACGGGGCCGCGCACACCCGCGCTCAGCGCATCAGAGCATGCCCTTGACGGCCTCGGCCTCGTCGGTCAGTTCCTTCAGCGTCAGGTTGATCTTCTCCTGGCTGTAGGCGTCGATCTCCAGGCCCTGGATGATCTTGAAGCTGCCGCCCTTGCACTCGCAGGGGAAGCCGAAGACGATGCCTTCGGGGATGCCGTAGGAGCCGTCCGAGGGCACGCCCATCGTGACCCACTCGTCCGAGCCCAGCACCCAGTCACGGATGTGGTCGATCGCAGCGTTGGCAGCCGAGGCGGCCGACGACAGGCCGCGGGCCTCGATGATGGCCGCGCCGCGCTTGCCCACGGTCGGCAGGAACACGTCGTTGTTCCAGGCGTGGTCGTTGATCAGATCCTTGACGCTGTCGCCGTTCGACGTCGTGTTGCGGTAGTCGGCGTACATGGTCGGCGAGTGGTTGCCCCACACCACCAGCTGCTTCAGGCTGGAGACCGGGCGGCCGGTCTTGGCGGCCAGCTGGCTGAGCGCGCGGTTGTGGTCCAGGCGCAGCATGCCGTGGTAGTTCGCCGGGTTGGTGCGGCCGACCTTGATGGCCGCAGCACGGGCGATGTAGGCGTTGGTGTTGCAGGGGTTGCCCACCACCAGCACCTTGACGTCTTCCTTGGCATTCTCGGCAATGGCCTTGCCCTGCACCGTGAAGATCGCGCCGTTGGCGGTCAGCAGGTCGGCACGCTCCATGCCCTTCGAGCGCGGACGTGCACCCACCAGCAGGCAGACGTCGGCGTCCTTGAAGGCCACGTTCGGATCGTCGGTGGCGAACATGCCGGCCAGCAGCGGGAAGGCGCAGTCCTCGAGCTCCATCATCACGCCCTTGCAGGCGTTCTGGGCCTGCGGCAGGTCCAGCAACTGCAGGATCACCGGCTGGTCCTTGCCCAGCATCTCGCCCGAGGCGATGCGGAACAGCAGGGAGTAACCGATCTGGCCGGCGGCGCCGGTGACGGCGACGCGAACGGGGGACTTGCTCATGGGCGAGGCTCCTGGGAGTGGGTGGGAAATCGTCGAGTCGAGCGCAGCGCGGCGGCCGTCTGGCAGGCAGATCGGGTACAGCGGAGGGGAATTCCCTGTACGGTTGCGGGCGTCGGATCGCAAGTATCGCGCAGTCTAGGGGTTGACCCTGGGGGTGTCAATGATCTTATGTCTTATATAAGACATCAGTTGCCTGTCGTTGCGACGGCGGACCGGTTGTGCTGCAATCCAGGGCATGTCCCTGTCCGCGCCGTCCGCCCAGAACGCCGTGTCGACGCCGGCCAGTGCCGGCGCGACCGATGCGGCGCCGGCCTTCAGCCCGCTTTACCAGCAGATCAAGGCGCTGATCATGCGCGGGCTGCAGGGTGGCGAGTGGCGTCCCGGTGAGGCCATTCCGAGCGAGCTGGACCTTGCAGCGCGCTTCCGTGTCAGCCAGGGCACGGTGCGCAAGGCCATCGACGAGCTGGCGGCCGAGAACCTGCTGGTGCGCCGCCAGGGCAAGGGCACCTTCGTGGCCACCCACAGCGAGGAACAGGTGCAGTACCGCTTCCTGCGCCTGCAGGCCGACGAGGGCGGTCCGGCGCAGCCGATGCAGCGGCACTTTCTCGACTGCCGGCGTGCGCGCGCGCCGGCCGACGTGGCCCGCGCACTGGACCTGCGCGCGGGCGACATCGCGGTGCAGCTGCGGCGCACCCTGTCGAGCCAGGGGCGACCGGTGGTGCTGGACGACATCTGGCTGCCCGGTGCGCTCTTCAAGGGGCTGACGGCCGAGCGGCTGGGCGAGTACCGCGGGCCGTTGTACAGCCTGTTCGAATCCGAGTTCGGCGTGAAGATGATCCGCGCCGAAGAGAAGATCCGGGCCGTCGCGGCGGACGCTGCGGTGGCTGCCGTGCTCGGCGTGCCGGTCGGTGCGCCGTTGCTGAGCGTGGAGCGGCTGTCGCGCACCTACGGCGATAAGCCGGTCGAGTGGCGGCGCGGGCTGTACCAGACCGCCGCGCACCATTACCGCAACGAACTGAGCTGAGCGAGGTCCCGTTGCGGCCTGCCCGGGACAAGCCGGGCAGGGTTGTCAGTTTCCCGAGTGTTGCGTTGCAATAAAATCCACCGGTTCACTTTGTCACAAGGCACGTCATGGCAGATACCCTCAAGCAGCGGCCGGGCCCGATGCGGCTGATCGACGCCACCCAGTACCGGCTTCCCCTCGCAGCCAAGCTGTCCATCCTGCACCGCGCCAGCGGTCTGCTGATGTTCGTGCTGCTGCCCTTCATCGTCTGGATGTTCGACACCAGCGTCAGCTCGGAGGTCTCTTTCGAGGCCTTCACCTCGGTGCTGTCCAGCCCGTTGGCCAAGCTCGTCGCGCTGGCGCTGATCTGGGCCTACCTGCATCACTTCTGCGCCGGCGTGCGTCACCTCTGGATGGACGCCACCCACAGCGTGACCAAGCAGCAGGGCCATTCCTCGGCGGTGGTGAGCTTCGCGCTGAGCCTGCTGCTGACGGTGGCGCTGGGCGCCAAGCTGTTCGGCCTGTTCTGATACCAACCACGACAAGACGGGTTTCTCATGTCCAAGAACTATGGATCGAAGCGCATCGTCGTCGGTGCGCATTACGGTCTGCGCGACTGGCTCGTGCAGCGCATCACTGCGGTGCTGATGGCGCTGTTCACCCTCGTGCTGCTGGCTCAGGTGCTGTTCGGCGGTCCGCTGGGCTACGACCGCTGGGCGGCCATCTTCGCCTCGCAGTGGATGAAGACGCTGACCTTCGGCGTGATCCTCGCGATGGCCTGGCATGCCTGGATCGGCATGCGTGACATCTTCATGGACTACGTCACCCAGTCCGTCGGGCTGCGCCTGACGCTGCAGGTGGCCACGATCGTCTGGCTCGTCGGCTGTGCCGGCTGGGCAGTGCAAGTTCTCTGGAGACTCTGATGGCGTCCATCGCTACTTCTGCCAGCTACTCTGGCTCCCTGCCGCGTCGCCGCTTCGACGTGGTCATCGTCGGCGCGGGCGGCTCGGGCATGCGTGCCTCGCTGCAACTGGCGCAGGCCGGCCTGAACGTGGCCGTGCTGACCAAGGTCTTCCCGACCCGCTCGCACACCGTGGCGGCGCAGGGTGGCATCGGTGCCTCGCTGGGCAACATGTCGGAAGACAACTGGCACTATCACTTCTACGACACCGTCAAGGGCTCGGACTGGCTGGGTGACCAGGACGCCATCGAGTTCATGTGCCGCGAGGCGCCGAAGGTGGTCTACGAGCTCGAGCACTTCGGCATGCCGTTCGACCGCAACCCGGACGGCACCATCTACCAGCGCCCCTTCGGCGGCCACACGGCGAACTACGGCGAGAAGCCGGTGCAGCGCGCCTGCGCCGCGGCCGACCGTACCGGCCATGCGATGCTGCACACGCTGTACCAGCGCAACGTGGCCTCGCGCACCCAGTTCTTCGTCGAGTGGATGGCGCTGGACCTGATCCGCGACGCCGACGGCGACGTGGTCGGCGTGACCGCGCTGGAGATGGAGACCGGCGACCTGTACATCCTGGAGGCCAAGGCGGTGCTGCTGGCCACCGGCGGTGCCGGCCGGATCTTCGCCGCGTCCACCAACGCCTTCATCAACACCGGTGACGGCCTGGGCATGGCCGCCCGCGCGGGCATCCCGCTGCAGGACATGGAGTTCTGGCAGTTCCACCCCACCGGCGTGGCCGGCGCGGGCGTGCTGCTGACCGAGGGCTGCCGTGGCGAGGGCGCCATCCTGCGCAACGACAAGGGCGAGCGCTTCATGGAGCGCTATGCCCCGACGCTGAAGGACCTGGCCCCGCGTGACTTCGTCTCGCGCTGCATGGACCAGGAGATCAAGGAAGGGCGAGGCTGCGGTCCGAACAAGGACTACGTGGTGCTCGACATGACCCACCTGGGCGGCGACACCATCCTCAAGCGCCTGCCCTCGGTCTACGAGATCGGCCACAACTTCGCCAACGTCGACATCACCAAGGAGCCGATCCCCGTGGTGCCGACCATCCACTACCAGATGGGCGGCATCCCCACGGGCATCACCGGCCAGGTGGTCGTGCCCAAGGGCGGCGACTACAAGAGCGTGGTGGGCGGCCTGTACGCGGTGGGCGAGTGCTCCTGCGTGTCGGTGCACGGCGCCAACCGCCTGGGCACCAACTCGCTGCTCGACCTGCTGGTGTTCGGCAAGGCCGCGGGCAACCACATCGTCGAGTCGCTCAAGTCCTCGCCCAAGGCGCACAAGGACCTGCCCAAGGACGCGGCCGACCGCTCGCTGGCCCGCCTGGCGCGCCTGGACAGCAGCAACTCGGGCGAGTACGCGCAGGACGTCGCCAACGACATCCGTTCGGCCATGCAGCAGCACGCCAGCGTGTTCCGCACCCAGAAGATCATGGATGAGGGCGTGGTGAAGATCAACGCCATCCGCGAGCGGGTGCAGGCCATCGCGCTGAAGGACAAGTCCAAGGTCTTCAACACCGCCCGCATCGAGGCGCTGGAGGTGGAGAACCTGATCGAGGCCGCCCAGGCCACCATGACCTCGGCAGCCGCCCGCAAGGAGTGCCGTGGCGCGCATACCGTCAAGGACTACGAGCGTGGTGCCGACGACGCCGAGTTCCCGCTGGGCCGCAACGACAAGGAGTGGATGAAGCACACCCTCTGGGACAGTGCCACCAACGGACTGTCGTACAAGCCCGTGAACCTGCAGCCGCTGACCGTCGAGTCCGTGCCGCCCAAGGTTCGTACGTTCTGAGCGCCCCGCAGGAGTCACACACATGGCACAGAAGCGCACTTTTCAGATCTACCGCTACGACCCGGACAAGGACGCCAAGCCCTACATGCAGACCCTCGAGGTCGAGCTCGACGGCAACGAGCGCATGCTGCTGGATGCCCTGGTCAAGCTGAAGAAGGTCGATCCGACGCTGTCGTTCCGCCGTTCCTGCCGCGAAGGCGTGTGCGGGTCGGACGCGATGAACATCAACGGCAAGAACGGTCTGGCCTGCCTGACCAACATGCGTGACCTGCAGGGGACGGTGGTGCTCAAGCCGCTGCCGGGCCTGCCGGTGATCCGCGACCTGATCGTGGACATGACGCAGTTCTTCAAGCAGTACCACTCGATCAAGCCCTACCTCGTCAACGACACGCCGCCGCCCGAGAAGGAGCGCCTGCAGTCGCCCGAGGAGCGCGAGGAGCTCAACGGCCTGTACGAGTGCATCCTCTGCGCGAGCTGCTCGACCTCCTGCCCGAGCTTCTGGTGGAACCCCGACAAGTTCGTCGGTCCCGCCGGTCTGCTGCAGGCCTATCGCTTCATCGCCGACAGCCGCGACCATGACACTGCGGGCCGCCTCGACAACCTCGAGGACCCTTACCGTCTGTTCCGCTGCCACACGATCATGAACTGCGTGGACGTGTGCCCGAAGGGCCTCAACCCCACGAAGGCGATCGGCAAGATCAAGGAGCTGATGGTCCGCCGCGCGGTCTGACCGTCGCCCGAGACCCCAAGCCGCCGCTCCGGTCAGCCCCCCGCAAGACCCCGCATGGACACTCTGCTCGACGCCGGTTCCCTGAGCAAGCTGAAGTGGCGCTGCCGCCGCGGTCTGCTCGAGAACGATCTGTTCATCGAGCGCTTCTTCGCGCGGTACGAGCAGGGTCTGACCGTGCGTCAGGCCGCCGGGCTGGAAGCCCTGATGGAGCTTGCGGACAACGACCTGCTCGACCTGCTGCTCGCGCGCCGTGAACCCGAAGGGGAACTTGCGCGGGCAGACGTGCTGGAAGTCCTGGCTCAGTTGCGACAGCGCCCCTAGAGGTGCTGCGCGCCGGGTGTCCCCACCTTCGGCTAGAAGCCGTTTCGCTGATTTGACCACGAGGAAACACGCATGATGACCCCCTCCGACGTGAAGGCCACCCTCTCGTTCTCCGACGGCTCGGCGTCGATGGAGCTGCCGATCTACAAGGGCACGGTGGGCCCGGATGTCATCGACATCCGCAAGCTCTACGGCCAGACCGGCAAGTTCACCTACGACCCCGGTTTCCTGTCCACCGCCTCGTGCAACTCCACGATCACCTACATCGACGGCGACAAGGGTGAGCTGCTGTACCGTGGCTACCCCATCGAGCAGCTGGCCGAGCAGTGCGACTACCTCGACACCTGCTACCTGCTGCTGTACGGCGATCTGCCCAACGCCGACGAGCGCGGCACGTTCCACAAGCGTGTGCTCAACCACACGATGGTGAACGAGCAGATGCAGTTCTTCCTGCGCGGCTTCCGCCGTGACGCGCACCCGATGGCGGTCATGACCGGTCTGGTGGGCGCCCTGTCGGCCTTCTATCACGACAGCACCGACATCAACAACCCCGAGCACCGCGAGATCGCGGCGATCCGCCTGATCGCCAAGATGCCCACGCTCGTGGCCATGTCCTACAAGTACGGCATCGGCCAGCCGTACATGTATCCGCGCAACGATCTGTCGTACGCAGGCAACTTCCTGCGCATGATGTTCGCGACCCCCTGCGAGGACTACAAGGTCAACCCGGTCATCGAACGCGCCCTGGACCGCATCTTCATCCTGCACGCCGACCACGAGCAGAACGCCTCCACCTCGACCGTGCGCCTGTGCGGCTCGTCGGGCACCAACCCGTTCGCGGCCATCGCCGCGGGCGTGGCCTGCCTGTGGGGTCCGGCCCACGGCGGCGCCAACGAGGCCTGCCTGAACATGCTGGAAGACATCCAGAAGATGGGTGGCGTGGCCAAGGTCGGCGAGTTCATGGAGCAGGTGAAGGACAAGAACTCGGGCGTGCGCCTGATGGGCTTCGGTCACCGCGTCTACAAGAACTACGACCCGCGTGCCAAGCTGATGCGCGAGACCTGCCATGAGGTCCTGAACGAGCTGGGCCTGCACGACGATCCGCTGTTCAAGCTGGCGATGGCCCTCGAGAAGATCGCGCTGGAAGACGACTACTTCGTCGCCCGCAAGCTCTACCCGAACGTCGACTTCTACTCCGGCATCGTGCAGCGCGCCATCGGCATCCCGGTGCAGCTGTTCACCGCGATCTTCGCGCTGGCCCGCACGGTCGGCTGGATCGCCCAGCTCAACGAGATGATCGCCGACCCCGAGTACAAGATCGGCCGTCCGCGTCAGCTCTTCGTCGGCGCGGCCACGCGCAACGTCAAGCCGCTGGCCGAGCGCTGATCGATCGAGGCCGGACGGCCCTGCGGTCCGGCCGGCCATCGGGGTGGGACGCCGTCCTGCCCGGATTCCTGCATGGAACAAAGCCCCCCGGGACGACGTCCTCGGGGGGCTTTTTCTTGGCCCGACACGGCGGGTAGAGCCGTGGCCGGCTGTTCCCCGGCCGCGGCCACCGCCCGGGCCCGGGCGGCAGCGCGGGTTGCGCCCCGCGCGTCGATCAGCGCACCACGGCCAGTTCGGCGCGCTGGTTGGCCTTGTAGGTGTACAGCGTCAGCGCGCCGTTGCGGATGTCGCCCTTCTCGTCGAAGGCGATCGTGCCGGTCACGCCGGGGTGGCTGTTCTTGGCCAGCACGGGCAGGTACTTCGCCGGCTCGATGGAGCCGGCCTTCACCATCGCGGCGGCCATCGCCATCGTCGCGTCGTAGGTGTAGGGCGAGTAGATCTGCACCTCGGCACCGAACTTCTTCTTGAAGTCGGCCTTGAACTTGTCGAAGGCCGGCTTCTGGGCGGCTTCCACGCCGCCGGCGATCGCGCAGATCACCTCGCCGTCGGTCACGGCACCGCTGGCCAGCTTGGGCAGTTCGCCGGTGCACACACCGTCGCCGCCCATGAACTTGGTGCGGATGCCCAGCTGCTTCATCTGGCGGATCATCGGGCCGGCCACCGCGTCCATGCCGCCGTAGAACAGCACATCCGGGCGGGCGCCCTTGATCGAGGTGAGGATGCCGGTGAAGTCGGTGGCCTTGTCGGTGGTGAACTCGCGCTTGACGATGGTCGCGCCGGCCGCCTTGGCGGCCTTCTCGAACTCGTCGGCCACGCCCTGGCCGTAGGCAGTGCGGTCGTCGATCACCGCGACCTTCTTCGCCTTCAGCTGCTGCACTGCGTAGCGGCCCAGCGTGCCGCCGAGCTGGGCGTCGTCGGCCACCATGCGGAAGGTGGTCTTGAAGCCCTGACGGGTGTACTTGGGGTTGGTCACCGACGGCGCGATCTGCGGGATGCCAGCATCGGCGTAGATCTTGGCGGCCGGGATCGCGGTACCGGAGTTCAGGTGGCCGACCACCCCGTGCACCTTGGAGTCGACCAGCTTCTGCGCAGCGGCGGTGCCCTGCTTGGGATCGCCGGCATCGTCCTCGGCCAGCAGTTCGAAGCGCAGCTTCTGGCCGCCGATGCTCAGGCCCTTGGCGTTGAGCTCGTCGATGGCCATGCGCGTGCCGTTCTCGTTGTCACGGCCGAGGTGGGCGGCGCCGCCGCTGAGTGCCGCGACGTGACCGATGCGCACCACGAGGGGAGAGGACTGGGCCTGGACCAGGCCGGCGCTGGCGACACCCAGCGTAAGCAGAACAGCAGATCGGATGGGGGACATGGAAGGGCTCTTCGATGAATGAACATGCCGCAGCCGCCGAAAGCGGGATGTCAGCGGACTGGATTATGCCCTCGCGCCCGGGTTAACCCGGGTTGCCTGCTCGGGCGAAGCGCCGCACCGAGCGGGCTTCGCTGCGGCCGTGGGCTCCTGCCTTCTCCTCAGGGCCTCGGGGCCTGTCGCCGCCGCCGGGCTGGCGCCGGGGACCGGCTGGTCCTTGGATCGATCCGGAAGGGACTCGCAGGGTTACCCGGATTCAAGCGTTGCCATGCAGGCAAAGAAAAAGCCCTGGAGCGTTGAATCCCCAGGGCTTTCGGTGCCAAGCGGCGCTTGGCGGTGTCTGGTGTGGTGGAGAGGAGGAGGATCGAACTCCCGACCTTCGCATTGCGAACGCGACGCTCTCCCAGCTGAGCTACCCCCCCACAGAAGAGAACGCGAGTATATCGGCTCAGGATCGGAGCGTGCATATATTGACCATGTCGAAAAAATGGTCAACGGTCAGCCGGTCTGCCGCCGGGCTCGGGCGCGGGCCAGGGCGGCTTCGACGACGGCGCGCTTGCGCTCGAGTTCGCTGGGGCTGTTGGCCTTGGTCAGCGCGTCCAGGTGGGCCAGCTTGTGCTGCGCCTTGGCTTCCAGGCGGGCGCTGTGGTCGGCGGCCAGGCGGGGCTGGCGGGCCTGGCGGGCGCGGTAGCGATCGCGGGCGGCTTGCGCCTGTTCGGCCGACCAGGCGTCCCAGCCACTGCGCCCGGGGGTGACCGCTTCGACCTCGATGCAGTCCACCGGGCAGGCCGGCAGGCAGAGCTCGCAGCCGGTGCATTCGGACTCGATGACGCTGTGCATGCGTTTGTGCGCACCGACGATGCAGTCCACCGGGCAGGCCTGGATGCACAGGGTGCAGCCGATGCACCAGGCCTCGTCGATCCAGACCACGCTGCGCGGGCCCTCGGCGCCGCAGGTCGGATCGAGCGGCCGCTCGGCCTGTCCGGTCAGCGCGGCCAGCCGGCGGATGCCCTCGGCGCCTCCGGGCGGACAGCGGTCCAGGCTCGCGTCGCCCTGCGCCAGGGCTGTCGCATAGGCGTGGCAGTCGTCGTAGCCGCAGCGGGTGCACTGGGTCTGCGGGAGCAGGGCGTCGATGCGTTCGACCAGGGCGGCGAGTCGTTCGCCCGCGGGGCGGGGGCCTGCGGTCGGGCTGGGGGTCGGCGTAGGCGGGACGCAGGAGGGCAGATCGGGGTTCGAGGCGGGCGGCATGGACGCTGGGCGGACGGGGCCCGGGCAGGTCAGTCCGGGTCGTAGATGATGCAGGTGGCGCAGGCGTGAGCGTACAGGCTGCCGTCGGGTCCGATCAGCGATCCGTCCGCGCTGGCGATGCGGCTGCCGACGTGGATGATCTCGCCGACCGCGCGCAGGAGCTGCTCGGCCTCGGTGACCGGTCGCACGAAGTTGACCTTGAGCTCCACGGTCCGGTAGCACTTGCCCTGCGGCAGGGTGGTGTGCACGGCACAGGCGACGGCGGAGTCCAGCAGGGTGGCGATCCAGCCGCCATGCACGCTGCCCAGCGGGTTGTAGTGGTCGTACAGGGGGCGGCCCTGGAAGACGGCCCGCCCATGGCTGGCTTCGACCAGCAGGAACTTCAGCGTGTGCGAGATCGGCGGGTAGGGGATCGTGCCGGCGAACATGGCCTCGAAGGTCTCCAGACCGCTGCGCGAGAGGAACTGCTCGGGCGAGCCGACGCCCATCGGGCGCATGCGGGAACGCAGGTCGGCCTCCCGGTTGCGCCAGCGCTGCAGGGTGGCGTCTCGGTCGGCACGGGTGGGCTCGGGGTCGCGGTGGAGGAGGCTCATGGCGGGGACTCGGTCGGGGCGGCATCGGTTCGATGGAGCCCGGCGAATCGTCAGCATGCAGTCGATCTGCCGGGCCGCGTCAGGCTACGCCCCTGCGCGCATGTCGGGAATCCCCTGAACACGTTAGGTCGGCCATGCCCTGCTGGCGCGCCGCCGCCGGGCTTTGCGCTGCCTCAAAGGAATGTGCAGCGCCCGGCGGCGGTCGGCTTCAGCCGCTCCCGACACCCGCCAGCACCAGCAGGCCGAGCACCGCGAACACCGCAGCGGCGATGCGGTGCACCCACTGCATCGGCAGGGCCCGGGTGGCGCGCTCGCCGAGCAGCACCGCGGGTACGTTGGCGATCATCATGCCGGCGGTGGTGCCGGCGGTGACGACCAGCAGGTGCTGGTACTTGGCGGCCAGCATGACGGTGGCGATCTGGGTCTTGTCGCCCATCTCGGCGAGGAAGAAGGCCACCACCGTGACCCCGAAGACGCCCCAGCGACTGTGCGAATCGGCCTGCACGTCGTCGACCTCGTCGGGCACGAGCATCCAGGCGGCCACGGCCAGGAAGGACAGGCCGAGCATCCAGCGCAGCCAGGTCGGGTCGAGCAGGCGGGTCAGCCACTCCCCCAGGGCGGCGGCCCCGGCGTGGTTGGCCAGCGTGGCCACGAGGATGCCCAGGATGATCGGCCGCGGCTGGCGGTAGCGCGCGGCCAGCAGCAGGGCCAGCAATTGGGTCTTGTCGCCGACCTCGCCCAGCGCGACCACGCCGGTGGAGATCGCCAGGGCTTCGAGCATGGGAAGACGGCGCAGTGGAAGGGCGGGCAGTGTAGCTTCCGGCCAGCGAGCGAGTGTCGGCGCCAGTGCATGGGGCCGGCACTGCGGGCCCTGGCGTGGCCGCAGCCGGTGCGACCGGCGGGAGGGCCGGATCAGGTCCGGATCAGGTCCGCCTCAGTGGCACTGGCCGCAGCAGGTTGCGGCGCTGGGGGCTCGCATCGTCGCTGCTGTCTCGACCGGCCGCGGCGTGTAGCCGGCTTCGGCGATCGCCGCGCTCAGGGCGTTCGCGTCGGCCTGCGCGGGCTCGATCGTCACCCGCTGTCCGGCCAGGTCGATGCTCAACCGGGCGCCGGGGTCGGCGGCCTCCAGGGCCTGCCGGATCACGCCGACGCAGTGGCCGCAGGTCATGTCCTTCACTTCGAATGCAATCATCGGGTTCTCCGTGTGAGTCGATCGCGCATCGCCCGGTCGGGCCCCACCGCGTTTCTGCTCAGCGCCGCGGCTGCCCTTCCGGCAGCATGCAGACCTCGGCGAACTGCAACTCGTTGTCGCGGGCGAAGTTCATGACGAAGTCCCAGGCCATCGGTTCGAGATCGCGCAGCGCCTCGTTGACCACCACGCACTTGACGTTGCCGAACACCTTCGGGATGCAGTAGGGCGAGTAGCCGATGGCCGAGCCGATGCCGCCGGGCCCGCTGCCGCGGGGACGGAAGGAGGACATCGCTCCGGCCAGGCGCTCGGCCCAGTCGCTGGGACGGAAGGTGCGCCCGTCCCGGGTGATGCCCTGAATGATGATCTCGCGTGGCGGATGGTGCTTGGTCACTTGCAGCTGCCTCGTCGTGCAGCCGCAGGTGGCTCTGCACGTAAGCCCGTATTGTGCGGCACCGCAGCAAGGGCTGTGCCGTGGCAGGACAGATCTGCGCCACGCACCCGCGTGGACAGCGCAGCCGAACCCGTAGTCTGCACGTCGAGGCTGTCGCCTTGCTGTCACTCCTGTCCTTACAATGGTGGCCACTCACGCGAAGTGACACTGCGCCCCGTCCAGGCCGGGGCGCGTTTTTTTTCCTGCGCCTGACCGGAGACCCTGCGATGACTGCTGGTGCACCCCTCGAGCAACCCCATGTGATGAAGACCTACGGCCGCCTGCCGATCGCGATGTCGCATGGCCGAGGCTGCCGCGTGTGGGACACCGAGGGGCGCGAGTACCTCGACGGCCTGGGCGGCATCGCGGTGAACACGCTGGGCCATGCGCATCCGAAGTTCGTGGCCGCGCTGCAGGAGCAGGTCGGCCGACTGATCCACTGCTCCAACTACTACCACATCCCCGGGCAGGAGACGCTGGCGGCGAAGCTGGTCGAGCTGTCGGGCCTGACCAACGCCTTCTTCTGCAGCACCGGCCTGGAGGCCAACGAGGCGGCGCTGAAGATCGCGCGCAAGTTCGGCCACGACAAGGGCATCGAGCGCCCGGAGATCGTGGTCTACGAGAAGGCCTTCCATGGCCGCTCGATCGCCACGCTGTCGGCCACCGGTAACCCGAAGGTGCAGGCCGGCTTCGGCCCGCTGGTGGAGGGCTTCGTGCGCGTGCCGCTGAACGACATCGCCGCGCTGCGCGAGGTGGTGGCGGCCCGCCCGAACGTGGTGGCGGTGTTCCTGGAGACCATCCAGGGCGAGGGCGGCATCCACCCGGCGCGCTGGGACTACCTGCGCGAGGTGCGCGCGCTGTGCGACGAGCGCGACCTGCTGCTGATGCTCGACGAGGTGCAGTGCGGGATCGGCCGCACCGGCAAGTGGTTCGCGCACCAGTGGGCCGGCATCGTGCCGGACGTGATGCCGCTGGCCAAGGGGCTGGGCTCGGGCGTGCCCATCGGCGCCATCGTCTGCGGTCCGCGCGCGGCCCACGTCTTCGGCCCGGGCAACCACGGCACCACCTTCGGCGGCAACCCGCTGTCGATGCGCGCGGGCATCGAGACGCTGCGCATCATGGAAGAGGAGGGCCTGCTGGCCAACGCCGCGAAGGTCGGGGCGCACCTGAAGGGGGCGTTGCAGCGTGGTCTGGCGGGCACGCCGGGCGTCGTCGAGGTGCGCGGCGAGGGGCTGATGCTGGGCATCGAGCTCGACCGGCCCTGCGGCGAGATCCTCACCCGCGCGATGCAGGCCGGCCTGCTGCTGAGCGTCACCGCCGATACGGTGGTGCGCCTGGTGCCGCCGCTGATCCTGACCGAGGCCGAGGCCGACCGGATCGTCGCCATCCTGCTGCCGCTGATCCGGTCCTTCCTGGGTGCGACGGAGAGCCAGGCGGCATGAAACCGGGGATGACGCTGATGAAACACTATCTGCAGTTCAAGGACTTCCGGGCCGAGGAATACGCCTACCTGTTCGAGCGGGCCCGCCTGATCAAGACCCGCTTCAAGAACTACGAGAAGTACCAGCCGCTGGCCGACCGCACGCTGGCGATGATCTTCGAGAAGGCCAGCACGCGCACCCGCGTGAGCTTCGAGGCCGGCATGTACCAGATGGGCGGCTCGGTGGTGCACCTGACCACCGGCGACAGCCAGCTCGGCCGCAGCGAGCCCATCGAGGACAGCGCCCGCGTCATCAGCCGGATGGTCGACCTGGTGATGATCCGCACCTTCGGGCAGGACAAGCTGCGCCGCTTCGCCGCCCATTCGCGCGTGCCGGTGATCAACGGCCTGACCAACGAGTTCCACCCCTGCCAGATCCTGGCCGACCTGTTCACCTACCTGGAGCACCGCGGCCGGATCGGCCCGGACGGCGTGGACCTGTCGGTGCTGCAGGGCAAGGTGGTGGCCTGGGTGGGCGATGGCAACAACATGGCCAACACCTGGCTGCAGGCCGCCGAGATCCTGGGCTTCAAGGTGCACGTCAGCACGCCCAGCGGCTACGAGGTGGACCCGCAGCTGGCGGGCATCGAGGACCGCAGCTGCTACCAGGTCTTCGCCGACCCGCTGGAGGCCTGCCGCGGCGCGCACCTGGTCACCACCGACGTGTGGACCAGCATGGGCTACGAGGCCGAGAACGAGGCCCGCCGCGCAGCCTTCGCCGACTGGTGTGTCGACGCCGAGATGATGGCCGTGGCCCAGCCCGATGCCCTGTTCATGCACTGCCTGCCGGCGCACCGCGGCGAGGAGGTCACCGCCGAGGTGATCGATGGCCCCCAGAGCGTCGTCTGGGACGAGGCGGAAAACAGGATGCACGTGCAGAAGGCACTCATGGAGTACCTTCTGCTCGGACGGATCGGCTGAAGGCCGGGCCGTCGGCCCGACGGGGCCGGCATCCTGTTTCGGCGCAGCCAAAAGCGAATGCACGTGCAGAAGGCACTCATGGAGTACCTTCTGCTCGGCCGGATCGGCTGAAGGCCGGGCTGTCGGCCCGGCAGGGCGCGGCTCAGCCGCGCGCCCGATACTCCGAGAAGATGCCCAGTTCGACGTGCCGGTCCACCTCGAGCAGGCCCTGGCCGGCGAGCGTGGCCATCACCTGGGCCGGCGGCACGCAGGCCTCGATGGTGTCCCAGTAGTAGCGCCACAGCATCGGGCTGGCCTCGGCGCGTGACACCATCCGGGCCAGCAGCGGCACCACGCCGCGCATGTAGGCCTTCAGCAGCGCATTGCCGATGCGGCCCTCGGCGCGGGTGATCTCCAGGATCAGCAGCCGCCCGCCCGGGCGCAGCACGCGGCGGAACTCGGCGGCCGCCGCGGCGAAGTCGGCGATGTGGCGCAGCGCATAGCCCATCACGACGAAGTCCGCGCTGGCGTCGGGCACCGGGATGTCCTCGGCGCGGCCGACCCGGCAGGCCACCTCGGCTGGCAGGCCGGTCTGAGCGCGGGCCTGGGCCATCATGCCGGGGCTGGGGTCCACGCCGATCACCCGGTCCGGCTCGCCGGTGACCTTCAGGATCTCGCGCGACACCAGTCCGGTGCCCATGCCCACGTCCACCACGTCCATGCCCGGCTTCAGCCCGGCGCGCAGCAGCGCCTGGCGGCGGTACCAGGGGCCGGTGCCCAGGCCGAGGATGGCTTCCAGCCGGTTGTAGTCCACCGCCGTGCTGTCGAAGGTGGCACGCAGGAAGCGTTCACGGCCCTCGGCGTCGCCGGTGCGGTAGTACTCGGGCAGCGGCTGGTGCGGCAGGTGCACCAGGGAGTCGGGCGGGGCGGGGCGGGCAGGGTCGCTCATGGGGCGCGATTGTGCACGCTGCCCGCGCCCGCCTGTCCGGTGCAGGCGTGGATCAGCGCCGCGGCGCCGGCAGGGCGCGCAGCGCGCGGCGCAGCGCACGCTGGGCCGGGCCGGCGGCCCCTGCCGGGCCGTAGCGCTGGGCGTCGAGCTGGCGCAGCAGATCGGCCAGTGGGGCCGCCGCGGGGCCCCAGTGGCGCAGCACCTGCCCGGCCAGGCTGCGTGCGGGCAGGCGGGCTGCGTCGGGCAGACCGCGCCGCTGCAGTTCCTGCTGGATCTGCTGCAGCCGACGCAGCCAGGGGTCGCGCTGGCGCTGCCGCCAGCCGTCCCAGGCGGCCCAGAGGGCACCGCCCAGGCCCAGCAGGCCCAGTCCGCCGAGCAGCAGCTGGGCGGCGCCCAGGGCGTCGGCACCGGTCCAGCCCAGGCGCTGCAGCAGGTCCTGCTGGCGCTGGCGGCCGTACTGCAGCACCCATTCGTTCCAGCGGTGGTCGACGGCGCCCCAGAGGCTGCGCAGCCGCTCGAACAGCGCCGGGTCCACCTGGGCCAGCGTGCCGGCGACCAGGCCGGGCGGTGGCCGCAGGCGCTGGCCGGCACGGATGCGCTCGGGTGCCACCGCCGCGGTGGGGTCCACGCGCTGCCAGCCCCGACCCGGGAGCCAGATCTCGGCCCAGGCGTGGGCGTCGCTGTGGCGCAGCTCGAGCACGCCGGCCACCGGATTGAAGCTGCCGCCCTGATAGCCGGTGACGATGCGTGCCGGCACGCCGAGGGCGCGCATCGCCACCACGTAGGCGGCGGCGAAGTGCTCGCAGAAGCCTTCGCGGTGGTCCAGCCAGAAGCCGTCGAGCAGGTCCGCATCGGCGCTGCGCCCCGGCGCGAGGCTGTAGGTGAAGCCGGCGCTGCGGACATGGGCGAGCAGGCGGTCGCTGGCGCGCGCGGCGAAGTCCTGCTCGGGCGCCTGCGCCAGGGGGGCCTCGGCGCGCAGCGCGGCGGCCCAGGCGCGCAGGCGGGGGTGTGCGCCGGGCGGCAGGGCCCGGTCGTCGGCCTTGACCTGGCGGTCGGCCGGGCCCAGGGTGTCGGGGCGGCGGGGGGCCAGGCTGGCCTCGGCGCGCACCCGCACCCGCTCCGCGAGCGGCTGGCGGGTCACCCAGTGCAGGTCGTCGCGCCGCAGGGGCGGGCTGTCCAGGCCGTCGACCTGCGGCAGGGCCAGGGTGTCCTCCAGCAGCGGCAGGCTGGCCAGCCGGCTGGGCTCGAGGGTGGCCAGGTAGGGCAGTGACGGTGCCGGGGCGCGGGCCGGGGCGCCGGGCCACGCCAGGGCCAGCGGGCCGAGCCCGCCGTCGTCGGCGCGCCAGCGCTGGCCGTCGTAGCGGCGCAGCACCGGGCCACGGAAGTACAGGCGCTCGGGCGGCGGCAGCGGCGCGCCGAGGAAATCCACCCGCATCGCCAGCCGCTCGTCGGCAATGAGCTCGGCCACCTGGCCGAGCTGCATCTCGTCGCTCAGGCCGCTGCGTGCCAGCGCATCGCCGGGCAGGCCCCACAGCGGCGGCAGGCGCGGGAAGAACAGGAAGAGCAGCAGCACCAGCGGGGTGCCCCAGAGGGCCTGGCGCAGCACCTGGCCGGCCACCTCGGCCAGGCGGGGCTGGCCGGCCGGCCGGTGCGCCAGCAGCAGCGCCATCAGCAGGCCCAGCACCGACAGCGCCATCGCCAGCGCGACGGCCAGCGACTGCGAGCGCAGGAAGGCCGCCAGCACCAGCAGGAAGCCCAGGAAGAACACCACCACCGCATCGCGCCGGGCGCGCAGCTCGAGGGTCTTCAAGGCCGTCAGCAGCACCAGCAGGGTGATGCCGGCGTCGCGGCCGAGCAGGCTCTGGTGGCTCCAGAGCGTGCCGGCGGCCGCGACGGCCAGCGCTGCCAGCAGCAGGGCGCGGCCCGGCAGCGGTGCGCCGCGCCAGGCCAGCAGGCCGCGCCAGAGCAGCGCGGCCGCCGTGAAGGCGATGCACCAGGCGGGCAGGTGGGGCAGCTGCGGCAGCAGCGTCCAGGCGATGACCGCCAGCAGGAAGAGGGTGTCGCGCCTTGCGCGCTGCGTGGCTGCGCCGGTCGGGCTCATGGCGACGGCTCCTGCAGCGACGCCGGCGGCGCCAGGCCCCAGCAGGCCAGCCGCAGCAGCGCCGCCTGCTGCTGCGCGGGCCCCAGGCCGCTGGGCAGGGTGGCGTCGGGCAGGCGCAAGGCGTAGGGCCGGCCGGCGCGCTCGGCGGCCAGCACCCAGGCGGTCAGGCGGGCGATGCGCTGCTCGTCGTCGGCGGCGCCGGCGCCGGCCCAGTCGAGCTGCAGCGGCCCGGGCGGCGCATGGGCGTGCTCGCGGCTGAGCAGCGGGCCGCCCGCAGCCAGCGACTGGGCGCTGCGGCGCCAGTGCAGGACGGCCAGGCTGTCGCCGCGCCGCCAGGGGCGCAGGCCGCTGGGGTCCTCGTCGCCGGGGTGTGCCGGCCGGGCGGCGGGCGGGCGGGAGGTCGGCGTCGCGGCGCTGCCGAGGGGCAGCGGCGGCGGCGCCGGTTCCGGCGCGGGCCAGGCCAGCCAGTGCACCGCCGGCCGCCAGGGCGACCAGGCGCGGAACAGGCCGAAGGGGTAGCGCGTCTGCAGCGTGACGGTGCCGGCGGCATGCCAGCCGCGCCGCGGCAGTGGCTGGGTCAGCGCCAGCGATTGTTCGCCGCCGGCCGCCAGGTCCAGCCAGGTCCAGCCGTCGTCGCCCGGCGGGGTCGAGGGGGCCGGTGGCGGCGCGCTGCCGTCGTCGACCGCCTCGGGAGGATGCGGCGCGGTCAGGCGCAGGCCGATGCCGTGGCGGGCCCGGCCGCGCCGGCCGGGCGGCCCGGGATCGGCCAGGCGGATCTGCAGCTGGGCGACCTCGCCGGCGAAGACCGCCTCGCCGGGCCGGGCCTGCAGCTGCAGGCCGCGCAGGGTGGCGTGGGTGGCGTACATCGAGGCCAGGCCGATGCCGCCCAGCACGAAGGTGAGCAGGTAGCCCAGGTTGAGCTGGTAGTTGATCGAGGCCAGCAGCAGCACCGCCAGCAGCCCCAGGAAGAGCCAGCCGGCCGCGGTGGGCAGGATGTAGACGTTGCGCTGCGTGAGCGTGCAGTGGGCGCTGCGCGGGTGGCGGGCCTCCCACCAGCGCTGCCAGCGCCGCCGCCAGGGGCGCGGCCAGCCCAGGCGGCGCCGGCGTCCGCTCACAGCAGCCCCAGCGCCCCGAGCATCGCGCCGACCTGCTCGGCACTGCCGCGCCCGGCACCGGCCACCGGCTGCAGGCGGTGCGCCAGCACCGGTGCGGCGACGGCCTGGACGTCGTCGGGGCTGACATGGTCCTGCCCCTGCAGCAGCGCGTGGGCGCGCGCGGCGCGCAGCAGGCCCAGCCCGGCACGCGGCGACAGGCCCTGGCGAAACCACCGGCCCGAGCGCGTTTCGGCGATCAGGGCCTGCAGGTAGTCCAGCAGCGCGGGCGCCACATGCACCGCGCGCACGGCCGCCTGCGCCTGCAGCAGCTCGGCCGGCTGCATCACCGGCCCGAGCCGGGCGAGCAGCTCGCGCCGGTCCTCGCCGGCCAGCAACTGGCGCTCGGCCTGGGGATCGGGGTAGCCCAGGTGGATGCACATCAGGAAGCGGTCGAGCTGGCTCTCGGGCAGCGGGTAGGTGCCCAGCTGCTCCACCGGGTTCTGCGTGGCGATCACGAAGAAGGGCTGCGGCAGCGCGCGGGTCTGACCGTCGCAGCTGACCTGCTGCTCTTCCATCGCCTCGAGCAGGGCGCTCTGGGTGCGCGGGCCGGCGCGGTTGATTTCGTCGGCCAGGAGCACCTGCGTGAACACCGGACCCTGATGAAAGACAAAGCCTTCGCTCTGCCGCTCGTAAATACTGACGCCGATCAAGTCACTGGGCATCAGGTCCGCGGTGAACTGGACGCGGGCGAAGGCCAGTCCGAGCGACTGGGCCAGCGCGTGCGCGAGCGTGGTCTTGCCCACGCCGGGCAGGTCTTCGATGAGAAGATGTCCCCCGGCGAGCAGGCAGGCCACGCCGTGCAGGGTCTGGGTCGGCTTGCCGACCAGGACGCTGTCCAGTTGTGCACGCAGGTGCCCGAGCCGGTGGCGGATCTGCCGTGTCAGGTGCTTGTGATCTTGATCCTGCATCCTGTCGACCATACCCGAACAACGAGGAGCCGGCCGGCGGTGGCCCCTGCACCGCAGCCGCGATCGCGATGACGACTGCCTTTTTCACGCACGACGACTGCCGCGGCCACGACATGGGCCCCGGGCACCCCGAATGTCCGCAGCGCCTGGACGCGATCGAGGATCACCTGCTGGCCACCGGCCTGGACATCGCGCTCACCCGCATGGACCCGCCGCTGGCGCGCCACGAAGACCTGATGCTCGCGCACAGCGAGGGCTACCTGCTCGAGCTCGACGAGTTCCTGCGCCAGGCGGTGGAGACCGGCGAGCACAAGGCGCTGGACCCGGACACCACCGTCTGCCCCGGCACCCGTCAGGCCATGCTGCGCTCGGCCGGTGCGGCCGTGGCAGCCACCGACGCGGTGATCGACGGCAGGGCGATCAATGCCTTCTGCGCGATCCGCCCGCCCGGCCACCACGCCACCCGCTCGCAGGCGATGGGCTTCTGCTTCTACAACAACGTCGCGATCGCCGCGCGGCATGCGCTGGACGTGCGCGGGCTGCAGCGCGTGGCCATCGTCGACTTCGACGTGCACCACGGCAACGGCACCGAGGACATCGTGGCCGGCGACGACCGCATCCTGATGGTCAGCTTCTTCCAGGACCAGCTTTATCCCTACAGCGGCGGCGTGCCGCTGGGCGACAACATGGTCAACGTGGCGGTGCCGGCCTACACCCGCGGCATGGAGGTGCGCGAGCTGATCGATGCCAACTGGATGCCGGCCCTGGAGCGCTTCAAGCCCGAGATGATCTTCATCTCCGCCGGCTTCGATGCCCACCGCGAGGACGACCTGGGCCAGCTCGGCCTGGTGGAGGCCGACTACGCCTGGATCACCCAGCGCCTGGTGGACCTGGCCGAGCGCCACTGCAAGGGCCGCATCGTGTCCTGCCTGGAAGGCGGCTACGTGCTCAGCTCGCTGGCGCGCAGCGTGGCCGCGCACCTGCGCGTGCTCGCGGGCGTCTGACCCGGCAGCGTGCCGGCCGCAGCGCGGGGGACTCAGCGCACCCCGCGCTCCTCGACCGACGGCGGCGCGGCCTGGGCCTCGAACTCCACCGCGATGCGGATGCGTGATTTCACCGGCCGGCCGTCGCGCTCGCCGGGCCGGAAGCGTGCGGCCAGGAAGGCCTGCCGCGCGGCGTCCTCGAAGATCGGCGGCAGGGCTTCGGAGTCGCCCGCGCCGGCCGCCGGCTCGCTGCGCACCCGGCGCACGCGGCCCTCGGCGTCGATGAACAGGGTCAGCACGCCGCGGTAGCGGCCTGGCGGCGCCTCGGGCGGATAGGCCAGCAGCACCTCGTCGAGCGCCTCGGGCGCCAGGCTCAGGGCACTGCGCGGCAGGTACTCCTCGTCGACGCCGCCCGGGAGCGACCGCGGCGCCTCGGTTGCGGGATCGACCGCGGCGTCGGCCCGTGCGTCGACCGCGGCTTCGATCGCGACATCGGGCCCCCCCGGCCCGGACGTCGCGCTGGTGTCCGGCAAAGCCCGTGCGGGCTCCGAAGCGCCCGGCGCGGCGGCGCGCTGCGCTGCGGCCGTTGTGGATCCGTCGGGGGCGGGCGCGCGATCGGCCGGCGCGGCCTCGGCCAGCGGCTGCAGCCGCACCACCGACCGCTCGACCGACCGCACGACCGTCACCCGCCCTGCCTGCGCCGCGCCGTCGGCCTGCGCCGTCAGCCGGTCCGCTGCGCTCGGGCGGCCGCCGGCGGACGGCCCGGTCAGGCCCGCCAGCAGGCCCAGGTGCGCCAGCAGCACCGCGCTCCCCAGGGCCACCAGCCGGGCGGGCGACGGCTTCAGTCGACCAGCTCGCGCCACGAGCTGCGCTTGGCCACCAGGTCGCTGCTGATGCCGCCGGCCGGCGGTGGCGGCAGGTCCTGGCCGCGCTGCAGGGTCACCAGTGCCGAGACGCCGGCGCTGTCGGAGACCCGTCCCAGGCCGACGATCAGCGAGCCGTAGCTGCGCACGTCGAGCACGCCGCCGTTGCCCAGGTCGAAGGTGTAGAGATACGAGCTGCCGCCGGCGCTGCACATGTTGCTGCCCGGCAGGGTGGAGCCGAAGGCGATCTTGCCGTTGGACAGCACCACACCGTCGATCACGATGCGCTCGCCGGCCGCGCGATCCAGGTCGACGAACCAGCCGTTGCGCGAACTCCAGTCCACGGCGGCCGGATTGGCGATCAGCCGGTCCGCGCCCAGGGTCTGTTCGACCAGGTTGGCCCCGGCCGCGCGCAGCACGCCCAGCCCTGCGCTGCCCAGATCGGCCAGGCTGTCCTTGACCGCGTAGACCGTCTGCAGCGTGCTGTCGCCCAGGTCGCCGCTGCCCAGGAAACGGCCGGTGCCGAAGGCCACCACCGGCACGCGCGTGCTGCCGCTGCGCACTTCGGTGAGCAGGGGGCGGGTGGTGATGGGCTGCGGCGTCGTGCCGTCGGCCGCCCGGGCCAGGCCGATCAGACGGGCCTCGGCGCCGGTGGGGGCGACGCGGTCGTCCGGGTCGAAGCGCCAGAGGTGGCCCAGCAGATCGCCGCCGTACAGGCGCAGCGCCGTGTTGTCGCTGTCGCTGGCGATCCAGGCGTTCAGGCGCATCAGGTTGCTCGGCGTGCTCGCATCGCCCACGCCGGTCGACAGCTCGGTCAGCTTGGCCCCGGTCATCGCATCCAGCATGAACAGCCGCCCCACGCCGTCGCCCGGCGACACGTTGTTCACCCCGGAGCTGAAGGCCACCACCCAGCGGCCGGCGGCGTTCTTGGTGATCACCGGGTTGCCCAGCGCCAGGCCCTGGTTCGATTCGGCGACGAAGCGTCCGAAGGTCGATCCCACCGCGCCGGTCTGGCCGAACTCCCACAGCAGCTGCGGGGCGGCGGGGTCGGTGACGTCCAGCGCGTAGTAGCTGCGCCCGCCAGCGCCCAGGCCGCCCACCAGGATGGTGCGCCAGCGCAGGAATTCGGGGCGGCTGTCGTACACGTCGGCCACCACCGGGGTGGCGTCGACGAAGTAGCGATGGTTGGCGGCGTAGCCGGCATCGGCCAGGCGCCAGAGTTCGGGCATCACCGCGGTGGGCACGAAGGCCCAGAGCTCGGTGCCGCCGCCGTTGGCCGCGGTGTCCACCTTGAAGGCGTGCAGCATGCCGTCGTTGGCGGCCACGTAGAGCACCTTGGTGCGATTGGCCTTCTCCGCGGCGTAGCTGGCGTAGCCGGCATCGCCGTAGCCGAAGGGCGGCCGGCCGGCGTACACCGGCGCGGCGTTGACCAGGTCGCCCAGCAGCCTGCTGCGGCTGCGGAACACCCGGTTGTCCGGCAGTGCCGCCGACATCTCCAGCGTGCGGCTGCCGGCCAGGTAGGCCACCAGGTTGGCCCCGGTGGCCTGCGCCGCAGCCGCCGCGCTCAGCCCGCCGGTGCCGATGCACTGGGTCAGCAGCTGGCTGGCGGTCGTGCAGCGGTTGTCGAAGTGGGCCGCCAGCTGTGCGTTGGCGAGGTTCGTGTAGGTGAAGGCGGCCAGGCTGCCGTTGCCGTTGAAATAGATCGTGCGCGAGGTCTGGGCGGTCAGCCGGTCGGCCGCGCTCCACAGCGGCGTGGCGCGGGTGTCGGGCAGCGCCAGCGTGCCGTCGGAGCGGATCGTGTAGCGGTAGGCGCGCACGTCGCCGCTCCACTGCACGCTGGTGAAGCTGGGCACGAAGAACCAGTCGTCGCCGGACACCGGGGTCTGGCTCGACGAGGCCGAACCGGCGCCGCTGCTGGTGTCCTCGCTGATCGAGCGGAAGGTCTCGGTGATCGCCGCGGCCAGCGAGGCCGGATTGCCGGCCGAGAAGTAGTCGCCCCGGCCGTTCACCGCGGCGTGCCAGAGGTCGTCGACGTGGGTGGCATTGCCCCAGGTGCTGTAGCCGGGGCCGTTGGGCGGCAGGGTGCCGCTGGGCACCGGCCAGTCCAGCGTGCCTGCCTGCAGCGCCGCCCAGGAGCCCGGGTAGGCCAGCGTGCCCTTCACGCCCAGGCCGAGCGTGAAGAGATTCATGTGCTGGTGCGTGGCGCCGTCCTTGGCGGTGACGGGCACGTCGTTCGCCAGGTCCGGGCGCAGGTCGGTGGCCCAGTAGTACTGCGCCACGTCGGCCAGCGAGGCCACCGCGCCGAGGGCGTCGCGCATGGGCGGCGCCTCGGCGCCGTCCTCGTTGCCGATGGCCGAGCCGTCGAGCTTGACCACGCTGACGTCGCTGTTCCAGTAGCCGTCGGTGGACAGCAGCGTGTAGTTGCGCTGGCAGGAGTACTGCATGGGGTCGTAGGTCTGACCCGGCATGCGCCTGGCGTAGTAGCGCCCCACGCGCGAGAGCGTGTCGCGCAGCGGCGTGTAGCCCACCGTCGGCACGCCGTAGAGCAGGTCGTAGAAGCGGGTGCGCTGGTTGGCGCCCACCCCGCCGGTGAAGTCGGCCACGTCGAGGAACTTGCTGCCGGCCACGCCGGTGTCGCTGATCACCGTGAAGCCGACCCGGAAGGCGTCGCCGACGGGCTTCATCGCCAGGCCGGCGGCGGTGCGCATGGTCAGCTGGCGGGTGCGGTAGTACGAATACCAGTTGGCGTAGTTCTGCTTCAGCGCGGCGTCCGAGGCGGCCGTCAGCGTCACGCGGGTGAAGGTGGCCGGCGCCGCGTTCAGCGCCGCGATGCACTCGTTGTAGAAGGTGTTGACGATCACCGAGCCCCAGGACGCGTAGGTCCAGTTCATGCGCGGCTGGCTGCCCGAGTAGGTGAAGTAGAAGCGGTTCTCGAGGTTGGTGGTCCCGCCGCCGGGCAGGTAGCCGTTGTCCCAGGCAGCGTTGAACGAGGCGTTGGGAAAGCTGCTGCCGTCGGCGGCCACCGGCGGGGCGTAGGTCACGGCGGGATCGAAGGCCACCCCGTTGCACTGCGCCGAGTAGTAGCCCACCGCGTTGCTGGAGGACATCTCGTCGGGCATGAACTCGCTGAGCATCGAGTTCGAGTCGTCCAGCACGAACATCACGTTCGGTTTGGGCAGCACCGCCTGGCCGAGCGGCGACTGGGCCACCTCGACGGCGGCACCGACCGCCGGCCCGGCCGGCAGGGCCGCGCAGAGCAGGGCCAGCAGCCAGGCCGCCGGGGGCCGGGGAAGCGCCCCGGCGGCGCGGCCGCGGGGGCGAAGGTTCAGGTCGCAGCGGGACATGGCGCGATCCGGTTCAGTAGTGCACCACCGTGTCGGTGTAGCTCAGGGTGTTGCGTGCGCCCTTGGCGCGCACGAGGATGCGGTAGTACTGGGTCTGCACCGGCGCACTGAGGTGACGCGGGTTGCTGTAGTCCAGCGCGCCGCTGTCGCCGCTGCGTGCCAGGCTGGCGGTCATCGGCCGGGCACACTGCAAGGTGCTGCCCGCCGCCGACGGGTCGCCGGTGCCGCTGCACAGCCGCAGGATCAGCGCCCTGGCCTTCACCCCGTTGGCCAGCGTGACCACGGGGAAGGGCTCCAGGCAGGGGCTGTGTCCCTGGCAGTCGTTGTCGTCCCAGTCGATCAGCGTGCGCGCGCCGCTGCCACTGCCGGTGGGGTCGAGGTCGGCGACGCTGGCGGCGTAGTAGCCGCCCCCGCTCAGGTGCTGGTGCAGCAGGGTCTGGCCGATGCGCGGCGACAGCCAGTCGATCGCGCGCCGGGTGGCGTCGTCGGCGGCCAGCAGGCTGTCCTGCTTGAAACCCAGGTTGCCGAGGATGCCGCTGCCGGTGTTGACCGCACGGATCAGCGCCACCGCAGCCAGCGACAGCGCCACCAGGGCGAGCAGCGAGAAGATCAGCGAGACGCCGCGGGCGTCCCGGCGGGCGGGTGCGCAAGAAGGCGGAAGGGGGCGCATCATCGCGGACCTCAGGATTGCCAGAGCATGTTGCGCAGCGGCACCACGGTTTCGAAGACCTTGTAGCGGTAGTGCTGCCAGTCGGTCAGGCCGTCCACCGTCAGGCAGGCCCAGCGGCCGTCGCCGGCAGGGCTCCAGACCGGGTAGTTGCCGGCCGCCGAGGGGCCCTGGGCACAGGCCTCGGCATCGGGCCGGTCGCGCGTGACCGGCTCCTTCTCGTAGTGGGTGCTGCGCGCCACCAGGGCCACGCGCACGGCCACCACGCGGGCCCAGGCGTCGGCACTGGCCGGCGCGACGGCGTCCCAGCGGTCGGCGATCTGGTCGCGCGGGGTCGAGTCGTCCTTGCCGTAGACCGCCTGCAGGTCGACGATGTGCGGCTGCAGCTCGGTCCAGTCGGCCGGCCAGGCGGTGCTGGTGCTGGTGGCGGCGAAGCGGCGCTGCTGGGTCTGCAGCTGCTGGCCCTGCAGGCGATAGCGCGTCATCACCAGCTGGCCGATGTCGACGATGTGGCTCCCCGCCTCGAAGGCCACCGTGCTGGCCGTCAGGCCGGGGTACAGCGCCAGGCCGCTGCCCAGGTCGGGGTTGACGTTGCCGTCGTGGTTCCAGGGGCCGTTCGCGTCGCTGGCGTGGGCCAGCACTTCCATGTTGGCCGGGTCGGGCGGCGCGCTGATGTTGAACAGCACGCACCAGTTGCTGCCGGGGGTCAGGGTCCGCGGCACGGCCAGCATCAGGTCACCCTGGCGGATGTCGAGGTTGGTCGCCCCGTCCAGGTCGAAGGCCACCGCGTTGCGGAAATGGCCCTTGATCTTCAGCGGCACCGCGAAGCCCTTGCCGCCGGCGCGCTGCACCAGCAGCTCGTCGGGCGCCCCATCGGTGCCGTCGGTGATCTGCACGGCTGCGGTGACCTGCTCGGCCACCGGTTCGGCGCGCAGCTTGTAGCGCATCGGGCAGCCCGCCGCAGCGCCGCTGCTCAGGCCCCAGCCGCCCTGCTGCAGTTCGCGCTGCAGGGTATGCAGGGCCACCGCGCCGTTGATCTGGGCGTCGGCACCGGCGGTGGTGTTGCGCTTCTGGCTTTCGTACAGGCGCAGCACCTGGGTGATCACCAGCGTGGCCAGCAGGCCGATGGCCAGCCCGACCATCAGCTCGATCAGGCTGACGCCGGCCAGTGCAGGGCGGCGCAGCAGGGCGTGCGGAACACGGCGCATGGTCAGGTGTCCGGGTTCAGGTTGATCGCGGTGGAGGTGTCGAAGACATGGCTGCCCTCCTCGGGCACGGTCCAGCGGATCGAGATCGTCACCGCCCCGCTGCTGCCGTCGGGGGTGATCTGGTACGTCGCGCCGGGCAGGCGCTCCTGCAGGCGGCCCTGCCAGGCGGCGCAGCGGGCATGGCCGGGGCAGCTGGCGGTGGCGTAGGCGCTCAGGTGGGCCGCGTCGGTCCACATCGTGCCGACCAGGTCCTGCGCCAGCGCCGCGGCATCGGCGCGGAACTTGGCGCTGCTGTTGGCCCGGGTCATCGAGACCTGCAGGCCCACCAGGCCCAGCGTGCCCAGCGTGAAGATCAGCAGCGCGATCAGCGCCTCGATCAGGGCGAAACCGCGCGGGCGCAGCGCCGCGCGACGGGCCGATCGGCCGGACAGGCCCGCTCGGGCGGCGCCGGGCGGGCGGGGGCAGGGGCGGTTCATGAGGTCGCTCCGGAGCGGGTGCGGTCGGCGGCTCAGCAGGCGCGCGGGTCGTCGCTGCCGGCGGGCAGGTCGGGCAGGCAGCTGCGCACCCCGCCGCCGCCGTCGATGCGCAGGCGCATGCGCGTGGCCGTGCCGCCGGCATGGGTGATCTCCAGGCAGCGCAGCGCGGCCACATCGGCGGCCGGGCGGCCCAGGGCGTCGAACTTGACCTGCCGGGTGCTGGCCGTACTCGCGCAGTCGGCGCTGCGCACCGCGACCTGCGCGCGCGGCGCCCCTTCGCCCTGGGCGTGCTTCTCCAGGATGCGCGGCGCCACGGTCTCGCTCGGTGCCTGGTGGCAGCTGCCCTGCGGACTGTCCAGGCTGACCACCCAGGAGGCCGAGCTGCTCGAGAGCGCGCAGGTCGCGTCCAGCAGCCCCGGGTTGCCGCTGGCATGGCTGACCAGCGAGAACAGCACCGGCTGGTTGCGCCGCACCGCCTCGGCGCGGGCCTTCTGCAGGCCGGCAGCGATCGACTCGGCGGCGTTGCGCACCTCGGTGCTGCGCATCCACTCGGCCGCGCTGGGCGCCACGGCCAGCAGCAGCAGGCCCAGCAGGGTCACGGTGACCAGCATCTCGATCAGGGTCAGGCCGCGCTGGCGCGCGGCCATGCGCGCGTCGGACGCTGCGGTGCCGCTCAGCATTCGCCGCCCCTGACCAGCCAGCAGGCCTTGCCGGTCATGTCTTCGCCCTTGAACCGGGTGGTGGCCTTCACGTTCGCGTGGGTCAGGGTGTAGACATGGGCGCTGCCCAGCGCGGTGGTGCCGGTGGCCGTGAGCAGATAGCCCTGGCCGCCGTCGGTCAGGCTGCAGGAGAAGGTGAAGTACTTCACCCCGGTGGGCGCGGCGACGATCTTGCTGTTGCCCGCGCTGTCGGGCGCGCAGGTGCTGCCGCTGCCGTAGGCGCGGAAGTCCTGGTAGTGCTGCTCCATGCGCACCTGGTAGTTGCTCAGGAAGGTGAAGGCCTCGGGCAGCCGGCCACGCCGCAGATAGTCGGTGTAGGAGGGCAGCGCCACCGCCGCCAGGATGCCGACGATCGCCACGGCCACCATGAGCTCGAGGATCGTGAAGCCGCGTGCGCGTGCGCCGACGGCAGGAAAGGGCAGGGCGTTCATCGGGGAGATCTTTTCATTTCGGGCCTGTGGCGATCGTAGGCGGGCGGGCCCTCGGCGTCAGCCGGTGCGCCCGCCGCTCGTCGCTCGCGCGGCGCCGTTCGTCCGGTTCGGCGCGGTCGTGCCGGGACCCGCGCTGCGGCCGGGGTTTCCCGGAGGGGTGCGACGCTCCCTCAAGTCGCGGGCCGGACGGCCGACAACCGCAACGAGCCCCGTCGTCGTGCGGATCCCTCGTTTCCTCCACCGGGCAGGAGCCATGCCGCCGTCCCCCTCCGTCGATCCCATTGCACGCTGCCTGCCCGAGGAGCTGACCATCTACGCCGTGGGCGATCTGGCCTCGCAGTGCCGCGCCTGGCTGGACCAGGACGATGCGGCCGCGGCGCCCCCGGCCGACCTGATCCTGCAGGCCGGCGCGGTGGCGCAGGTGGACGGCGCCGGCGTGCAGCTGCTGATCGCGCTGTCGAACAGTCTGGCCGAGCGCGGCCGCCGGCTCGATCTGCAGGGGCCGACGCCGCTGCTGCGCCAGGCGCTCGCCCGGCTGGGGGCGCAGGCGCTGCTGGCGCCGGCCGCCGAGGGCGAGGCGATCCGATGAGCGCGGCCGCCAGCGACGACGAGCTGGTCGCCGAGCTGCTGCCTGCCTTCCTGCAGGAGGCCGACGAGCAGCTGGCCGGCTTCGAGCAGCTGCTGCTGCAGCTCGAGGATGCCCCCGACGACCACGACCTGCTGGACGCACTGTTTCGCTGCGCCCACACGGTGAAGGGCTCGGCCGGCCTGTTCGGGCTGGACCGGGTGGTGGCTTTCACCCACCATGTCGAGAGCCTGCTCGATCGCCTGCGCGAGGGCCGCCTGGCGCTGACGCCGGCGCTGAGCACGCTGCTGCTGCAGTGCAACGACATGATCCGCACCCTGGTGGCAAGCGCCCATCGGCCCGAGGACGATGAGCCCAGCCGCCAGGCCCGCGATGCCCTGGTGCAGCAACTGCAGCAGGCGGGCGCGCCGGGGGCGGTCGAACCGGGCTCGCGCGCCCCCGCCACGGCCCCCCCCGCGTCGCAGCCATTGCAGCGCTGGCAGCTGTCGGCCCGTTTCCATGCCGACACCTTCCGCCACGGCATGGACCCGCTGGCGGTGCTGTCCTACCTGGCCGAGCTCGGCGAGCTGGAGTCCTGCCGCTGCGAGCTCGCCGCGGTGCCGCCACTCGAGCAGCTCGACCCGCATGCCTGCCACCTGGCGCTGCAGGTGGTGCTGCGCGGCGCCTTCGGGCGCGAAGCCATCGCGCATGCCTTCGAGTTCGTGCAGGAGGACTGCGCGCTGCAGATCGAGCCCCTGCCGGCCGAGGTGCACGCGCCCCCGCCGGCGCCGACGCCCTTGCGCCCGCCCGCACCGCCGCGCGTGCGGGAAGCGGCCCATGACGACGGCGGCTTCATCCGCGTGCATGCGCACCGGCTCGACGAGGTGATCGACCTGCTGGGCGAACTGGTCATCGCCGGGGCGGGTGCGGCGCAGCTGGCACAGCAGACCCGGCAGCGCAGCCTGATCGAGGCCCACCAGCGCATCACCCGGTTGATCGAGGGCATTCGCAACAGCACGCTGAAGCTGCGCATGGTGCCCATCGGCGACACCTTCTCGCGCTTTCGCCGCGTCGTGCGCGACACCGCCGCCGAGCTCGGCAAGGAAGTGGCCCTCGAGATCGTCGGCGCCGACACCGAGCTGGACAAGGCGGTGGTCGAGCGCATCGCCGACCCGCTGACGCATCTGGTGCGCAACGCCCTCGACCACGGGCTCGAGACGCCCGCGCAGCGCCAGGCCGCCGGCAAGCCGGCGCAGGGGCGGCTGACACTGTCGGCCTGTCACGAGGCGGGCAGCGTGCTCATCCGCATCGTCGACGACGGCCGCGGCATCCAGCGTGACAAGGTGCTGCAGCGCGCCTGGCAGCGCGGCCTGCTGCCCGAGGGCGTGGTGCCCAGCGAGGACGAGGTGCTGCGGCTGATCTTCGAACCCGGCTTCTCGACCGCGGAGACGGTCACCAACCTGAGCGGGCGCGGCGTCGGCATGGACGTGGTGCGCAGCAACATCGAGGCGCTGCGCGGCTCGATCCACATCGCCAGCGAGCCCGGCCAGGGCAGCACGATGGAGATCCGCCTGCCGCTGACGCTGGCGATCATCGACGGCTTCCTGGTCGGCGTGGGCGGCTCGCGCTTCATCTTTCCGCTCGAGTCGGTGGTCGAGGTGATCGCGCGCCGGCCCGGCCCGCCGGGCGTGGACGAGCGCGGGCGCGGCTGCGTCGACCTGCGCGGCCGGCTGCTGCCGGTGGTCGACCTGCGCCGGCTCTACGCCATCGGCAGTGCCGAGCCGGAGCGCGGCAGCATCGTCGTGCTGCGCGCCGGCACGCGCCGCTTCGGCGTGCTGGTCGACCAGCTGCTGGGCCAGCAGCAGACCGTCATCAAGCCGCTGGGCCGGCTGCTGCGCAGCCTGCGCGGCGTGGCCGGCTCGTCGATCCTGGGCTCGGGCGAGGTCGCGCTGATCGTCGACGTCGAGGCCCTCGCGGCGCTGGCGGCCTCGCAGCGCAGCAGCGTCGCCACGCCCCCCGTTGCCATGCCCGCCGTCGCCGAGCGCAGTGCGGCTCTGCCCTTCACCTCGGCGGGTTCGCCGGGCGGCGGTGCGGCCGCCCCGATGCCCTCCCGTTTCCACCCGGCCCGGCAGGACGATACCGCCTGCGCCACGGCCCCTGCCCTGCCTGTCGAAGGAGTTGCCCGATGACCCCCACCCCCCCGAGCCGTCTGGCGCGAATCTTCGCGGGCGCCGAGCTCGAACAGTTCCGCCAGCACGCCGACGCACTGCGCGCCGAGGCCGAGCGCAGCCGGCAGGCGCTGCAGGAACTGCAGGAGCAGGCCGAGCGGCAACGCCAGGACAGCGTGCAGGCTCGCAGCGAGCTGGCGCAGCTGCAGGCGCGCCTGTCGCAGGCCGAGGCCGAGCTGGACGTGCGCACCCGGATCATGAACGTCACGAGCATCGTCTCGGAAGCGGACAAGAAGGGCGACATCGTCCAGATCAACGAGAAGTTCGTCGAGGTGTCCAAGTACGCCCGCGATGAACTGATCGGCCAGCCGCACAGCACCACCCGGCATCCGGACATGCCGAAGGAGACCTTCCGCAAGCTCTGGCAGACCATCGGTCGGGGCGAGCTGTTCCGCGGCGTCATCAAGAACCGCGCCAAGGATGGCACCCCCTACTACGTCGACGCCGTGATCGCCCCGATCCTGGGGGCCAACGGCAAGCCCGAGCGGTACCTGGGGGTGCGCTACGACATCACCGAGGCCGAGCTGGAGCGCCAGAACGCACGCGGCCTGCTCGGCGCGATCGATGCCTCCAGCGTCTGCGCCGAGTTCGACCTGGCCGCGCAGGTCCTGAAGGCCAACGGCCTGTTCCTCGAGCTGCTGGGCTACCGCGCCGAGGAGGTGATCGGCCGGCATCACCGCATGTTCGTCGACCCGGTCGAGGCCGGGTCGCCCGGCTACGAGCGCCACTGGGCCGAGCTGCGCGCCGGCCGCGCGCAGAAGGAGGTGTTCAGGCGCATCACCAAGGCGGGCAAGGAAGCCTGGATCCAGGCGGTCTACGCCCCGGTGCTCGACGAGATGGGGCGGGTGGTCAAGGTGGTCATGATCGGCACCGACATCACCACGGCGCGGCTGCAGGCGGCCGACTTCAGTGGCCAGATCGCGGCCATCGGGCGCTCGCAGGCGGTCATCGAGTTCAGCCTGGACGGCAAGGTGCTGACCGCCAACGACAACTTCCTGAACACGCTGGGCTACTCGCTGGGCGAGATCCAGGGGCAGCACCACGGCATGTTCGTCGACCCCGCCGAACGCGCCGCGCCCGAGTACCGCCAGTTCTGGGAGCGCCTGGGCCGCGGCGAATACGACGCCGGACGCTACCGCCGCATCGGCAAGGGCGGACGCGAGGTGTGGATCCAGGCGTCCTACAACCCCATCCTCGACCTCGACGGCCGGCCCTGCAAGGTGGTCAAGTACGCCACCGATGTCACCGCGCAGGTCCTGGCCGAGCGCATGCTGGCGCTGACCGTGGAGCAGGCGCAGGCCGTCACCGCCGCGGCCCGCGAGGGCGACCTCGGGCAGCTCATCCCCCTGGAGGGCAAGGAGGGCGCGCCGCGTGCCCTCTGCGAGGGCATCAACGCGCTGCTCGAGACCACCCGGGTGATCTTCGGCGACGTCGGCAGGGTGCTGGCCGCGCTGTCCAACGGCGACCTCAGCCAGCGCATCGAGCGCGACTACGCCGGCACCTTCCAGCGCGTCAAGGAAGACGCCAACAGCAGCTGCGAGAAGCTGGCTGCCGTCATCGACGAGGTGCGCAGCGCCGGCGATGCCCTGAACAGCGCGGCCAATCAGGTCAATGCCACCGCACAGGCCATCTCGCAGGCGGCCACCGAGCAGGCCAGTTCGGTGGAGGAGACCTCCGCCTCGATCGAGCAGATGTCCGCCTCGATCAAGCAGAACAGCGACAGCGCCCGCATGACCGACGGCATGGCCACCAAGGCCAGCCAGGAGGCTGGCGAAGGCGGCGACGCGGTCACCCGCACCGTCGCGGCGATGAAGCAGATCGCCACCAAGATCAGCATCGTCGACGACATCGCCTACCAGACCAACCTGCTGGCGCTGAACGCCGCGATCGAGGCCGCGCGTGCCGGCGAGCACGGTCGCGGCTTCGCCGTGGTGGCCGACGAGGTGCGCAAGCTTGCCGAGCGCAGCCAGGAGGCGGCCAAGGAGATCGGCGACCTGGCGTCCTCGAGCGTCTCCACCGCCGAGCGCGCCGGCCGGCTGCTCGACGAGATCGTGCCCTCGATCCGCAAGACCTCGGAGCTGGTGCAGGAAATCGCCGCCTCCTCGGAGGAGCAGAGCCAGGCGGTCGTGCAGATCGGCGGGGCGATGGGCCAGCTCAGCAAGGCCACGCAGCAGAACGCCTCGGCCTCCGAGGAGCTGGCCGCCACCGCCGAGGAGCTGACCGGCCAGGCCGAGTCGCTGCAGCGCTCCATCGCCTTCTTCGCGCAGGGCGGCGCCGAGTCGGCCTACGCAGGCGCAGGCGCGCTGCCGGCCGACGTGCCGGTGGAGCGCCGGGCACCGCACTCGCCGATGCGCGGCCACAGCCGGGCGGCGGTGGCGGCCGCAGCGCCGGCCCCGCGCATGCTGGCCAACGCCGGGCGCGGCAACTTCCGGCCGTACTGAGCACCCACCCGGGACGGGCGATGCCCGCCCTGGCCCCGCGCGGGCCGACTACCCCCGAAGCGTCACGCGCCCCTGCGGCGTGCGACGCCTCACACGCAACCCCGATGGCGGGAGCAGCACCCATGACCTCCGTGGCAGGCGAAGCGGGCGAACGGCCCCTGCAGTACCTCACCTTCTGGCTCGGCGAGGAAGTCTTCGGCATGGACATCCGCACCGTGCGCGAGATCATCCAGGCCGGCCCCACCACCGCGCTGCCGCTGATGCCGGCCTTCGTGCGCGGCGTCATCAACCTGCGCGGCTCGGTCGTGCCGGTGGTCGACCTCAATGCCCGTTTCGGCCGGCCACCCTCCACGCTGGGCAAGAAGAGCTGCGTGGTGGTGTTCGACAGCCTGCGCGACGGCGAGCGTGTCGAGCTGGGCCTGCTGGTCGATGCGGTCAGCGAGGTGATCCGCATCGCGCCGGCCGACATCGAGCCGCCGCCGGACTTCGGCGGCACGCTGCGGCGCGACTTCATCCGCGGCATCGGCAAGGTGGGCGCACGCTTCGTCGTGCTGCTCGAACCCGACCGCGCGCTCGACCTGCGCGAGATGGCCGAGCTGTGCGAACGCGCCCAGGACGGCCAGCCGGCCTGAGCGTCCGAGTGGCCGAGCGTCTCACACCCAGGCTGCCATGGCTCCCCTGACGGACCGCACCTTCACCGACATCGCGGCGTTGATGCACGCGGCCATCGGCCTGTCGCTGGGACCGGCGAAGAAGGATCTGGTGGCCTCCCGGCTGGCGCCGCGCATCGAGCGCCTCGGCCTGGCCGGCTACGACGACTATCTGGCGCGCATCGGCGATGGCCAGGACCATGCCGAGTTCCAGGTCGCGATCGACCTGCTGACCACCAACGAGACCTACTTCTTCCGCGAGAAGCGCCACTTCGAGCTGCTCGAGCAGACCCTGGCGCAGCAGGCGCCGGCGCACCCGGTGGCGGCCTGGAGCGCGGCGGCCTCCTTCGGCGACGAGGCCTACAGCATCGCGATGGTGCTGGCCGACCTGCAGGCCCAGGGCCGCATCGGGCGCGACTGGTCGGTGCTGGGCACCGACATCAGCGACCGCGTGCTGCGCGCCGCGCGCGAGGGCATCTTCCCGGCCGACCGCCTGCGCGAGGTGACGCAGCCGCGCCTGAAGCGCCACTGCCTGCGCGGCGAAGGGGACTGCGAAGGCCTGATACAGGTGCATCCGCGGCTGGCCGCGCAGGTGCGCTTCGGCTGGCTCAACCTCTGCGAGCCGATCGAGCCGCTCGGCCCCTTCGACGTGATCTTCCTGCGCAACGTGCTGATCTACTTCGACGCCGCGACGCGCCGCCAGGTGGTCGACCGCGTGCTCGCACGGCTGCGCCCCGGCGGGCTGTTCTTCATCGGCATGGCCGAAGGCCGCGTCCAGACCGGCTGCCGGCTGCAGGTGCTCGGTCCCGGGGCCTTTCGAAAGCTGGGATGAGAGGACGCGCGGCGGTCGACCCGGCCTCGGTGGCTCAGCGGCCGACCCGCTCCAGCGTGGTCTGCAGCGGGGGCGGGTGGCGCAGGGTCTGGGCGATCACGCAGTAGCGCTCGGTCAGGCGCAGCAGGGTGGCCAGCTGCTCGTCGCTGGCCGGCGAGTCCACCTCGAAGCGCATGCGGATGTCGGTCAGCCCCACCGGCACGTCGCGCGCCAGGCCCAGCGTGCCGCGGAAGTCGCCTTCGCCTTCCACCACCACCCGCACCGAGCGCCAGGGCACGGCCATCGCAGTGGCCACCACGTTGAAGGTGACGCCCGCGCAGGCCACCAGCGCCTCGAGCAGCATGTCGCCCGAGCAGGCCTCGCTGCCGTCGCCGCCGGCGGCCGGATGCAGGCCGGCGTCGAAGCGGGCGAAGCGGTTCTCGATGCGGCAGGCCGGCCGCTGCGGCGTCAGGTGACCCTCGGCGCGGAAGGTGTGGCGGGCCGCGGCCGGGTCGTCCCGGTAGCGGGCCTTCAGGGGCGCTTGCAGCTGGCGCAGTTCGTCGGCATTCATCGGCGGTGCGGAAAGCAGGGAAGGCCTGCATCTTCGCCGCGCCGGCCCGGCCGGCGCATCGGGTGCTGCCCGGGGCCGCGCCGGACGCACCGCGGGATCCGCCCGGGCTCAGGCCGTGCCGAACAGGTCGTCGAGCAGCGCCTGGCGGCGCGCCAGCAGGGCCTCGGCCGGCGCGACGATCTGCGTGGGCAGGGCGCGCAGCAGCTCCTGCGCGTCGTGGAAGCGCAGCAGCGGGCGGTGCACCCAGGGGTACTCGGCCAGGTCGGCGAACATCGCATGCGGCGCGCGGCCGGCCTCCAGGATCGGGATGAAGGGGATCTTGAAGTGCGGCACCGTGGCCATCAGCTCCTGCGGCACCGAGGGGCCGGAGAGGTCGACCACGACGAAGCGCGCCAGCCCGGCCAGGGTCTTGACCGTCTCGGTGTAGTTGCGCCCGGCGGGGCGCTCGAAGTCGAAGATCATCGGCAGGTAGCCGGCCTGGCGCAGGCCGCCCGCCAGCGCGTGCAGCAGCGCCAGCCCGCCGCCGCCGAAGCGCCCCAGCAGCAGCACGCCGCGCCGCGCCACCGAGTGGATCACGCCGCGCAGGCGGTCGTGGCGCAGCAGCAGGTGCACGAACTGCGCCATCTCGAGCGAATCCACCTGCACCGCCGGCTCGTCGGCCGGGGTGATGCGCAGGCCCTCCTGCTCGGTGTGCGCATCGGTGTGCAGGTCCCAGGCCGCCACGCCGTAGATGCGTGCGCCGCTCAGGCGCGCGCCCTCCAGCCGGGCGCGGATCAGGTCGCAGCGCACCAGGTCGGCCTCGCGCAGGTCGGCGCCGCGCAGGTCGGCCCCCGGCAGCTCGGCGCGGAACAGGCTGGCGCGGCGCAGCCGCGCACCCTGCAGGTTCGCGCCGCTCAGGTCGGCCTGCGACAGCCCGGCGCCCTCGAAGTCGGCTCCCGGCGCGAACAGGCCGGCCAGCTGTGCGTTCATCAGGCGGGTCTGGCCGGCAAAGCGTGTGCCCACCGCCCAGGCCTGCCCGAGGCGGGCGTGCTGCAGGTCGGCACCGCCGAGGTCGGCCCCGTCCAGGCGGGCGGCCACCAGGCCGGCCTCGGGGGCAGCGAGGTCCTGCGCCTGCACCCCGGCCAGGTCGGCGCCCTGCGCATCGAGTCGCCAGCCCTGCGCACGCCGCAGGCGGGCGCCGGCCAGGCGGGCCTCGCCAAGCTGGCACTCGGCCAGCTGTGCGCCCTCCAGGTTCGCGGCGGCCAGATCGGCAAAGCGCAGGAAGGCGCCGCTCAGGTCGGCCTCGCGCAGGTCGGCACCGGCCAGGTCGGCGCCGGCCAGGTCCGCATCGGCCAGACGCGCGCCGCGCAGGTCCGCACCCGCCAGGTCGGCCCCGCGCAGGTCCGGCGCCTGCCGGGGCGCGCGGTCGCGCCAGGCGTTCCAGGCGGCGCGGTCGTGGCGCAGCCAGTGCTGCTGCGTGGCGGGGTCCGGCCCGGCGGCCTCCGCAGCGGTCTCCCCGGCGCCCGGGCCTGCGCCGGCGAAGGCCGCGCGCAGCGGTCGCGCCAGCCGCGGCATCGCTTCGCCTGCAACGCCCGGCCAGCCCTGCGGACGCACCCAGCGCGTGCCGGCGGTCAGCGCACCGTCGGTGGCGGCCCCTTCGAAGCGCGCGCCGACGATCAGGCAGCCGCGCAGGTCGGCGCCGCGCAGGTCGGCATCGCGGAAGTCGCCGTGCACGATCAGGCTGCCGGTCCAGACCGTGTCGCGCAGGTCCGCGCCGACGAAGCCGCAGCCCTGCAGGCTCAGCGCGGTGAGGCGGGCGCCGCGCAGGTCGGCGCGTTCGAAGCGGGCCCAGCGCAGCGGCTGGGCCTGGCCGAACAGGGGCTGGCCACCCAGGTCCGCACCGCCCAGCCGGCAGCCGCTCAGGTCGTGGCCGGTCAGCGTGCCGCCGCTGCGGCGCAGGCCGCGCAGGTCCGGGCCGGCCCCGGGGTGCTGGCGGCGCCACGCGGCCCAGGCCGCAGGGCCGGCCTGCAGCATCTCCAGCGGTTCGGGATCGGCCATGGCTGCCTCGCGCGGTGGTGCGGGCCCCGGGCCCGCCGGCCGCCAGTGTAGGGGCCGACCCCGCTTTTCCATCGATCGACCGCGCGCGGATCGGCCTCCAATGGCAGGTGATGCAGATACGGTCCCGGGCATCGAGCGGGTGGCCCGGGCTGCCGGCCGCATCGCGGGGGTGGCCGTGCGTGCCGGATCTCACGGCGGCGCTGCGCCCTTGCGGGGGACCCCGGATCCAGCGCTGCCGCCTGTCTGCCGATAACCCCGTGTGACGTTCACCCGTTCAGGAGATCCCTTCATGATGCACCGTCGTTCCTCCCTGTCCGCCCTGTGTGTGCTCGCCGCCGGCGCGCTGTTCTCCGGTGTCGCCTTCGCGGCCGGCGAGCAGGGCAGCCGCGAGGAGGCCAAGGCCCTGTGCGAGGCCGCCGCCGCCCATGTCAAGAAGGTCGGCATCGAGCAGGCTGCCAAGGACTTCGCCACCGACCGCGCGCGCTGGATGCCCAAGGACCTGTTCCCCTTCGTGCAGGAGTTCGCCGGCACGATGCGCTTCCACATCAACGACAAGCTGATCGGCAAGAACACCCTGGGCGTCAAGGACGCCTCGGGCAAGGAGTTCGCCAAGCAGATGGTCGAGGTCGCGCGCAGCGGCAAGCCGACCTGGGTGGACTACGAATGGGCGCACCCGGTGACCCGGAAGGTCGAGGACAAGTCTGCCTACATCCAGCGGGTGGCCGGCAGCGACATGTTCGTCGGCGTCGGCGTGTACCGCTGAGCGCCGCCGCGGGTCCGAGCCCGCCGCAACCCCTCCTCTTCCCGAGGCGGCCCCCGGGGCCGTCCGCACTGCCATGTCCACATTCCTTCGAGACCTGCCCATCGCAGCCAAGGTCGCGATCGCGCCGCTGCTGGCGATCGTCTGCCTGCTGATCGTGGCCGCGGTCGGTCGCCTGTCCGGCCAGACCAGTCTGGCCTCCCTGCGCTCGCTGCAGGAGGCCCAGCTGCCGGCCATCGAGGCCGCTGCCGACCTGGAAACCCGGGTGGTGCGCCTGGACGGGATGGTCATGCGCAGCCTGGCCTACGAGGGCTCGGGCATGAAGGCCGAGCGCACCGAGGCGGTCGACCGGGCCATCCAGGCCGAACTCACCGCGCTGCGCAGCCACGTCGAGACGCTGGCCGCGCAGGCGCACCCGGACGACCGGGCGCTGTACGCGCAGATCCGCCAGTCGCTGGAACGCTTTTCCCAATCCGCCCGCGACGCGCTGGACATGAAGTCCGCCGGGGTGTCGCAGGCGGCGATGATGATGACGCCGGCCGAGGAGGAACATGCCCGCCTGGCCCAGGCCGTGGACCGGCTGGCCGAGCAGGTCGACCGGCGCAGCCTGGCCGAGGTCGAGGGCGCCACCGCGGCGGCGCGGCGCGCCGACCTGGTCGCCCTGGGCACGCTGGCCGCGGCCCTGCTGTTGACCGCGCTGACGACCTGGCTGTGCGTGGGCATGATCCGCCGCCCGCTGCAGGGCGCCGTCGAGATGGCCCGCGAGATCGCCGCCGGCCAGCTCACCCAGGTGGCGCGCGTGGCCGGGCGCGACGAGACCGGCCAGGTGCTGGCCTCGATGCAGGAGGTGGCCGAGCGGCTGCGCGGCCTGCTCGGGCAGATCCAGGGCGCGGCGCAGCAGATCGAGGGCGCCAGCGCCGAGATCGCGCAGGGCAACCAGAATCTCTCGACGCGCACCGAGCAGACCGCTTCCGAGCTGCAGCACGCCGCCTCGACGATGGAGCAGCTCTGCGGTCGCATGCACGGCAGCAGCCGCAGCGCGGCCGATGCGCAGCAGCTGGCCGCGCGGGCCGCCGAGATCGCCCGCCAGGGCGGTGACGCGGTGCAGCAGGCGGTCAGTTCGATGGAGCAGATCGCCACGCAGGCGCTGCGCATCCGCGACATCATCGGCGTGATCGACTCGCTGGCCTTCCAGACCAACATCCTCGCCCTCAACGCCGCGGTGGAAGCCGCGCGCGCCGGCGAGCACGGCCGCGGCTTCGCGGTGGTGGCCGAGGAGGTGCGCGCCCTGGCCGCGCGCAGCGCCGCCTCGTCCAAGGAGATCCGCAGCCTGATCGGCGACTCGGTCGAGCAGGTGGGCAGCGGCTCGGACAAGGCCCAGGCCGCCGGCCAGATCATGGGCGAGGTGGTGCAGGCCATCGAGTCGGCCAGCGGGCTGATCACCACCATCGCGCAGGCCAGCGAGGAGCAGGCGCGCGGTGTCTCCTCGGTCAGCGAGGCGGTGGGCCGCATGGACGGCAACACCCAGCAGAACGCCGCGCTGGTCGAACAGGCCGCCGCGGCCACCGAGTCGCTGCGCCAGCAGGCGCACGCGCTGCGCAGCTCGCTGGCGGTGTTCCGCACGGCCTGAGCCGCTCCGCTGGCGGCGGCCTGGAGCGGCTGCCTAGAATCGGCCGCATCGTGATCTTCCCGACGTTGCGGCCGGCATGAGCCTGGCCGAGATCCGTGCCGCCCTCGACGCCGAGCTGCAGGCCACCCCCGAGTACTACGACTTCAAGGTCCTGCGCCGCGAGCGCGAGGGCGCGCTCTGGCGCGTCACGCTGCAGCCCGGCTATGTCTATGCCGAGGGCCAGCGCCCGGGCGCGGCGGCCTCGCAGGCGCTGCTGGACGACAGCCTGGACGGCGCCTCGGCCTGGTGGGGGGCACCGCAGAAGGGCGGCGCCAGCGTGCTGGCGGTGGACGTCGAGGAAGACCGCCTGGTGCTGCAGCAGGCCAGCAGCCCGCCGCCCGGGCCCGACCAGCTGATCCGCCTGTACCCGCCGCGTTTCCTCGCGCCACTGGCCGAGGCCTGGTGGGACGCCGACTGGTCGGCGCGCGCCCTGGCCGCGCTGCCGGCGCTGTCGCAGGCCGAACGGCTGGACGACGCGGCCGGCGGGGTCGACCTCGGCGGCGACCCGTTTCGCTGGCTGCGCCCGGCGCAGCGCCGCGCGCTGGCGCTGGCGCGGCAGCGCTGCGGCTTCCTCTGGGGCCCGCCCGGCACCGGCAAGACCACCACCCTGGGCGTGCTGCTGGCCGAGTACCTCGACCGGCGCCCGCAGGCGCGGGTGCTGCTGCTGTCGACCACCAACGCCGCGGTCGACCTGGCCACGCTGGCGGTGGACAAGGCCCTGCAGCGCGGCCGGCGCGAGCGCTGGCGCCCCGCCGTGCAGCGCCTGGGCAGCCGCGTGCAGGCCGCCGCCTACGTCGGGCGCGAGCACCTGCTGCCCCGCCAGGACCCGGCCGCCATCGCCCGCCTGGCCCGCGCCGAGGCGGCCCGCCCCGGCACCCGGGACCTGGCGGCGCTGGCGGACTGGTCCGCGCAGGTGGCGGCGCTGCGCGAGGCGCTGCGCGCCGCCTCGCTGCAGGTGCTGCGGCACTGCCGCCTGGCGGCGATGACCACCAGCCGCGCCACCTTCACGCTGAAGACCCTGCGCGACCTTGCGCCCGCCGATGCGCCGCCCTTCGACCTCGTGGTCTTCGACGAGGCCAGCCAGGTCGGCCTGGCCCAGGCGCTGGCCCTGATGCCGCTGGGCCGCGCCTGGCTGTTCGCGGGTGATCCCGGCCAGCTCGGCCCGGTGCAGCGCAGCCCCGACCGGCAGGCCGCGCGCTGGCTGGGCCGCAGCGCCTTTTCCCTGATGCCGCGCGGCGCGACCGCGGCGGTGCAGCGGCTGGACGAGCAGTCGCGCATGGCCGCGCCGATCGGCGACCTGGTCAGCGAGCTCTTCTACGAGGGCGAGCTGCGCGTGGCCGACGACGCCCGCGCCTCGCCCGCCTGGTCGGCGCAGCGCCGGCGTGCGCTGGGCGACCTCGACGCCCACACCCACCTGCAGATCTGCCCGGTGGGGCAGGACGGCGCCTGGTCGGCCCGTGAGCGCGGGCCGCAGCGGCGCGAGTCCGCCGAGGCCATCGCCGAGCGGGTGGCGCAGGCGCTGGCCTGCGGCGACTGGCAGGCCGACGAGCTGGTGGTGCTCACCCCCTTCCGGGCCCAGCGCACGCTGATCCGCCAGTGCCTGCAGGCACGCGGCATCGGCGGCGTCAAGGTCAGCACGGTGCACCGTGCGCAGGGCAGCGAGGCGCCGGTGCTGCTGTTCGACCCGGTCGACGGCCGCCAGCCCTTCCTGCAGGGCGAGGCGGCCGAGCGGCTCTTCAATGTCGCCTTCAGCCGTGCCCAGGCCAAGCTGCTGATCTGGATGTCGCCGTCCGACGCGGACAACCCGCTGCTGGCCCGCGTGCTGCAGCGCCTGCGCCTGGCCGGCGATGCGCGCGAGGCGGTGCCGCTGGAACGCCTGGCCGGCGCGCCCGACTTTCCCGCCAACGCGGTGGGCCGCCGCGTGGCCGCCGGCCGGCTGCGTGGCGAGGTCAGCCGCAGCAGCGCCGACGGCCGCCAGTTCTGGCTGGTCGACGAACGCAGCGGCGCCGAGCGGCTCTGCGACAGCGCGTTCTGGCGCCAGCGGGCCGGGGCGGGCCGCGGCGTGGCCTGATCCGGCCGCAGGGGGCCCGGGTCGGCCCCGTCGGGCGGGCCGCCGGGCGCGCAGTCGGCGCGGCCCGATCCTTCCAGGGGCCGCTAGAGTGTCGGTCCGACATGCCGGGCGCGCGCCACGCTGCGTCCCGGTCGGAGACGCATCGCCATGACCCATCGCCTGCACCAAGAACTTCACCGCCTGTTCGGCCTCCCGGGCCCGCGTGATCCCGCTTCGCCCGGGCACGCGCCTGCGCCGGCTCCGGCAGCCTGCCGCGCCCTGGTCCTCGAACTCGCCCGCCCCGCCGAGTGGGAGCCGCTGGCGCAGGTGTGGCGTGGCGTGCAGGTGGAACTCGAGCTGCCGGCCCCGGCGATCGCGGTGTCGGGTCAAGAAGGCTTCCAGCTCTGGTTCGCGCTGGCCGAGCCGGTGGCGTCCGCACAAGGCACGGCCTTCCTCGAGGGGCTGTGCCGGCGCTGGCTGGCCGGGCTGAGGCCGAATCGACTGCGGTGCTGGCCGAGCGGCGCATCCGACGGCGCCGTGCCGCCGCCGGTGCCGGCCGAGCAGCCGCCGGGGGGACGCTGGTCGGCCTTCGTCTCGGCCGACCTGGCCCCGGTCTTTGCCGAGACGCCCTGGCTCGAGATTCCGCCCGGCGACGAGGCGCAGGCCCGGCTGCTCGCGGCGCTGCAGCCGATCGGCCCGGCCGCCTTCGCGGCCGCGCTGACGGCGCTGAGCCCGCCCGAGGCGACGCCGGCCGCGCCGCCGGGCTGCGCAGCGCCCGGCGCTGCCGTTGCGGACCCCGCCGCAGCGGTCTGCCGCGAAGCCGGCGGCGCCGCCGCGCCGCTGTCCGACACGCCCGACACGCGCCTGGCCCCGGGTCGGGCGCCTCAGGACGATCCGCGCGCCTTCCTGCTGGCGGTGATGAACGACGCCGCGGTGCCGTTGACGCTGCGCATCGAGGCGGCCAAGGCGTTGCTGGCGGTGCCGCAGCGGGCGGGCGGCTGAGGGGGCGCCGGCGCCGCAGACGGCGCCCCGGCGGACGGTCGCGCTGCCGCTGCGTCCGGGGCTCCACCGGTCTCGAGGCAATACCCCACCCCCCGCACCGTCGCGATGCGCACCGTGCTGTGGCGCAGCTTGCGGCGCAGGCGGCAGACCTGCACCTGCACGGCGTTCAGGCTGAGGTCGTCGCGGCGGCTGAGCAGGCGGTCGTGCAGGGCCTGGGCGGTGACCAGGCGGCCGGGGCGGCGGATCAGGGCCTCGAACAGGGCCAGCTCCTGCTGCGACAGGCGCAGCGGCTGGCCGTCGAGGAAGGCGCTGCGTTCGTGCAGGTCGTAGGTCAGCGGGCCGCAGTGGACGCGGCGGCCGGCTTCGACGCTGCGGCGGCGCGCCTGCGCGCGCAGGCGGGCGGCGAGTTCGGCGTCGTGAACGTCGGCGCCGACGCAGTCGTCCGCGCCGTGGTCCAGCGCCAGGATGCGCTCCTCGGGCGAGTCGCCGCCGGCCAGCGCCAGCACCGGGCGCGGGTCCTGGCCCTGGCGCAGCGCCTGCAGGCGCTCCAGCGCGCAGCGGTGCTCGCCGCCCAGGTCGAGCAGCACCAGCGGCGCGCCCGGGCCGGTGCCGTCGCGGCCCGGCGGGGGAGCCACGGCGATGCCCAGGCGCTCCAGGCGGGCGCGCAGCGCGGCGGCGCGCTGCGGGTCGTCGGCGATCAGCTGCACCTGCACGGCCCGACCCCGGTGTGCGGCCTCAGAGCCCGGGCAGGACGTGGTCGCGGAAGCGCTCGCGCAGCTTGTGCTTGAGCATCTTGCCGGTGGCACCCAGGGGGATGTCGTCGACGAAGACCACGTCGTCGGGCGTCCACCACTTGGCGATCTTGCCCTCGTAGAAGGCCAGCATCTCCTCGCGGGTCAGCGTGGCGCCGGGCTTCAGCGACACCACCAGCAGCGGGCGTTCGTCCCACTTCGGGTGCCTGGCGGCAATGCAGGCGGCCATGGCCACCGCCGGGTGGGCCATCGCGACGTTCTCCAGGTCGATCGAGCCGATCCATTCGCCGCCGGACTTGATGACGTCCTTGCTGCGGTCGGTGATCTGCATGTAGCCGTCGGGGTCGATGCGCGCCACGTCGCCGGTGGGGAACCAGCCATCCACCAGCGGGCCGTGGCCCTCCTCGCGGAAGTAGCGCGACACCACCCAGTGGCCGCGCACCAGCAGGTCGCCGCTGACCGGGCTGTCGGGCGGCAGCTCGCGGCCCTCGCCGTCGACCACCTTCATGTCGACGCCGAAGATCGCGCGGCCCTGTTTGGATTGCAGCGCCAGGCGGTTGCTCTGCGACCACTGCGCGTGCTGGGCCTTGAAGCTGCACACCGTGCCCAGCGGGCTGAGTTCGGTCATGCCCCAGGCGTGGATCACGTGCACGCCGTGCTCGACCTCGAAGGCGCGGATCATCGCCGGCGGGCAGGCCGAGCCGCCGATCACGGTGCGGCGCATGGTGGAGAACTTCAGCCCCTTGGCGTTCACGTGACCGAGCAGGCCCTGCCAGACGGTGGGCACGCCGGCCGACAGGGTCACGCCCTCGGTCTCGAACAGCTCGTACAGCGAGGCGCCATCCAGCCCGGGGCCGGGGAAGACCAGCTTGGCGCCGACCATGCACGCCACATAGGGCAGGCCCCAGGCGTTGACGTGGAACATCGGCACCACCGGCAGGATGGTGTCGGCCGCGGCGCAGTTCAGCGCATCCGGCAGCGCGGCGGCAAAGGTGTGCAGCAGCGTGGAACGGTGGCTGTAGAGCACCCCCTTGGGGTTGCCGGTGGTGCCGGAGGTGTAGCACAGCGTCGCCGCGTTCTCCTCCGGGAAACTCGGCCAGTCGAAGCGGTCGTCCTCGGCGTCGAGCAGGTCCTCGTAGCAGAGCAGGCCTGGGATCTTCGCCGAGGCCGGCAGGTGGGCGCGGTCGGTCAGGGCCACGAAGGCGCGCACCGTCTTCACGCGGTGGGCCACGGCTTCGACCAGCGGCAGGAAGGTCAGGTCGAAGAACAGCACCTGGTCTTCGGCGTGGTCGGCGATGTAGACCACCTGGTCGGCGTGCAGGCGCGGGTTCAGGGTGTGCAGCACCGCGCCCATGCCCGACACCGCGTAGTACAGCTCCATGTGGCGGTGGCCGTTCCAGGCCAGCGTGGCCACCCGCTCGCCGTCCTGGATGCCCAGCCGGCGCAGTGCCTTGGCCAGCCGGCGCGAGCGTGCCGCCAGGTCGCGGTAGGTCATGCGGTGGATGTCGCCCTCCACCCGGCGCGAGACGATCTCGCGGTCGCCGTGGTGGCGTTCGGCGTGCACCAGCAGCGAGGAGGTGAGCAGGGGCATGCTCATCATCTGGCCTTGCATGGGAATCTCTCCTTCGTTGGATGGCGGTCGGACGTGCCGCGCCGCGGTATCGGACGCCGGCACACCGGTGCCAGCGCTCACATCCCCGCGTAGTTCGGCCCGCCGCCGCCCTCGGGGGTGACCCAGACGATGTTCTGCGTCGGGTCCTTGATGTCGCAGGTCTTGCAGTGCACGCAGTTCTGCGCGTTGATCACGAGCTGATCGGCGCCGTCCTTG
>JAKLLA010000038.1 GCA_023150375.1 Burkholderiaceae bacterium | reverse complement strand
GAGGAGATCATCGAGTTCTGCCGCGGCCACATGGCGCGCTACAAGGTGCCCAAGCAGATCGTCTTCGGCACCCTGCCCAAGACCTCCACCGGCAAGATCCAGAAGTTCCAGCTGCGCCAGCAGTTCCGCTCGGCCTCGGCCATCGGCTGAGCATTCGGGAGCACACGCGATGAGCAGCGAATACATCCTCGAGACCCGCGGCCTGACCAAGGAGTTCAAGGGCTTTGCGGCCGTGCAGGACGTCAGCCTGAAGATCCGCCGCGGCAGCATCCATGCGCTGATCGGGCCGAACGGCGCGGGCAAGACCACGGTCTTCAACCTGCTGACCAAGTTCCTGCAGCCCACCCGCGGACAGATCCTCTACGACGGCGTGGACATCAGCCGCGAGGAGCCGGCGCAGATCGCCCGGCGCGGCGTGATCCGCTCCTTCCAGATCTCTGCCACCTTCGGCCACATGACCGCGCTGGAGAACGTGCGCGTGGCGCTGCAGCGCCGCCTGGGCACCAGCTTCCACTTCTGGCGCCACGAGAAGTCGCTGCGCCAGCTCGACGACGAGGCGATGGCCCTGCTCGAGCAGGTGGACCTGGGCCGCTACGCCCGCACGCTGGCGGTGGAGATGCCCTACGGCCGCAAGCGCGCCCTCGAGATCGCCACCACGCTGGCGCTCGACCCGAAGCTGATGCTGCTGGACGAACCCACCCAGGGCATGGGGCACGAGGACGTGGACCGGGTGGCCGAGCTGATCAAGAAGGTGGCCGCCAGCCGCACCGTGGCGATGGTGGAGCACAACCTGTCGGTGGTGGAGAAGCTCTGCGACCGCATCACCGTGCTGCAGCGCGGCCAGATCCTGACCGAAGGGCCCTACGCGGAAGTCTCGAAGGATCCGCGCGTGCTCGAAGCCTACGTGGGAGTGGAAGCATGAGTCTGGCTGCAGAACGCCTGGCCGATCCGGCCCTGAGCCCGCCGCGCGGCAACGAGATGCTGCGCATCACCGACCTGCACGCCTTCTACGGCGAGTCGCACGTGCTGCACGGCATCGACCTGCGCGTGGCCGAGGGCGAGCTGGTCACCCTGCTGGGCCGCAACGGCGCCGGCCGTTCCACCACGCTGAAGTCGGTGATGGGGCTGGTGGGCCGCGCCAGCGGCTCGGTGATGTTCAACGGCCGCGAGCTGATCGGCATGGCACCGCACCAGGTGGCCCGCCTGGCGGTGGGCTTCTGTCCCGAGGAGCGCGGCATCTTCTCCGGCCTGACCACCGAGGAGAACCTGCTGCTGCCGCCGGTGGTGCGCTCCGGCGGCATGACGGTCGAAGAGATCTACGAGCTCTTCCCCAACCTCTGGGAGCGCCGCCACAGCCCGGGCACCCGGCTGTCCGGCGGCGAGCAGCAGATGCTGGCGATGGCGCGCATCCTGCGCACCGGCGCGCGGCTGCTGCTGCTCGACGAGATCACCGAAGGCCTGGCGCCGGTGATCGTCAAGAAGCTCGGCGAGGTGATCCGCCTGCTCAAGAGCCGCGGCTACACCATCGTGCTGGTGGAGCAGAACTTCCGCTTCGCCGCGCCGCTGGCCGACCGCCACTACGTGCTCGAGCACGGCCGGGTCGTCACGGTGGTGCCGAAGGAAGAGCTGGCCGACAAGACCGAGCTGCTGCACGAACTGCTGGGCGTCTGAGCCCGGGCGGCCGTCGCGCCGTCCCCCCGACCCGATCCCGAACCCCTGCCCGACGAGGCCGCCGCGGCCCCGCCGTGGCGGACTTCGCCCCTGCCCTCTTTCCCCTCATCGACCCCTAAGGAGACAGATCATGCGTTACACCTCCACGGCCCTCGCCGCCGCCCTGGCCACCGCCCTCGGCAGCCTGGCCGCCCCTGCCTCGGCGCAGGTGTCCGACAACGCGGTGCGCATCGGCGTGCTCACCGACCTGTCGGGCGTCTATTCCGACGTGTCCGGCAAGGGCACCGTGATCGCCACGCAGATGGCCATCGACGACTTCGTCGCCAAGGAGAAGCCGGCCTTCAAGGTCGAGCTGGTGTCCGCGGATCACCAGAACAAGGGCGACATCGCCGCCAACAAGGCGCGCGAGTGGTTCGAGCGCGAGAAGGTGGACGTGGCCAGCGAGCTGGTCACCACCTCGGTGGCGCTGGCGGTGCAGAAGATCGCCAAGGAGAAGAACCGCATCGCGCTGATCTCCGGCGCGGCCTCCACCCGCGTCACCAACGAGGACTGCAACGACGTCACCGTCCACTGGACCTACGACACCTATGCGGTGGCCAACGGCACCGCCAAGGCGGTCACCAAGACCGGCGGCAAGAAGTGGTTCTTCCTGACCGCCGACTACGCCTTCGGCCACTCGCTCGAGAAGGACGCGATGGACGTGGTCAAGGCCAACGGCGGCGAGGTGCTGGGCTCGGTGCGCCACCCCTTCCCGGGCAGCGACTTCTCCTCCTTCCTGCTGCGCGCGCAGAGCTCGGGCGCCCAGATCATCGGCCTGGCCAACGCCGGCGGCGACACGATCAACTCGATCAAGCAGGCCGCCGAGTTCGGCATCACGCCCAAGCAGTCGCTGGCCGGCCTGCTGATGTTCATCACCGACGTGCACTCGCTGGGCCTGAAGGTGACGCAGAACATGTACCTCACCGAGGGCTTCTACTGGAACCTCAACGACGAGACGCGCGCCTGGTCCAAGCGCTTCTTCGACCTGCACAAGCGCATGCCCACCATGGTGCAGGCCGGCCAGTACTCGTCGGTGATGCACTACCTGAAGGCCGTCAAGGCCGCGGGCACCGACGACACCGCCAAGGTGATGGCGCAGATGAAGAAGACGCCGGTGAACGACTTCTTCGCCAAGAACGGCCAGATCCGCGCCGACGGCCGCATGGTGCACGACATGTACCTGATGCAGGTGAAGAAGCCCGCCGAGTCCAAGACCCCCTGGGACTACTACCACGTGCGCGCCACGATCCCGGCGGCCGAGGCCTTCCAGCCGCTGTCTGCCAGCAAGTGCCCGCTGGTGGCCAAGAAGTAAGCCAGGTCCGTCGGACCCGATCTGCGCGCCGGCGGCCCCGCCCGCCGGCCTGCGCGGCGCCACCCACGCCCGGCCGGGCCCGTCCTCGAGGCGGTGCCCGGCTCCCACCGCCCGCCCACCCACCCACCGGGGACGCGCATGACCCTCTTCGGCCTTTCCTCGCAGGCGCTGTTCGGCCAGCTGCTGCTCGGGCTGATCAACGGCTCCTTCTATGCCGTGCTCAGCCTGGGCCTGGCCGTGATCTTCGGCCTGCTGAACATCATCAACTTCGCCCATGGTGCGCTGTACATGGTCGGCGCCTTCGTCGCGCTGCTCGGCCTCGAATACCTGGGCATGAACTACTGGGTCGCGCTGCTGGTCGCGCCGCTGACGGTCGGCCTGCTCGGCGTGGCCATCGAGCGCGGCCTGCTGCGCCACCTCTACAAGCTCGACCACCTCTACGGCCTGCTGCTGACCTTCGGCCTGGCGCTGATCGCCGAGGGGGTGTTCAAGTACTTCTTCGGCGTCTCGGGCAGCTCCTACTCGCCGCCCGAGCAGCTGCAGGGCGGCATCGACCTGGGCTTCATGTTCATGCCGCTGTACCGCGGCTGGGTGGTGCTGGCCTCGCTGGCGGTGTGCTTCGCGACCTGGTACGTGATCGAGCGCACCCCGCTGGGCGCGACGCTGCGCGCAGCCACCGAGAAGCCCCAGCTGGTGCAGGCCCTGGGCATCAACGTGCCGGTGCTGGTGACCGCCACCTACGGCGTGGGCGTGGCGCTGGCGGCCTTCGCCGGCGTGCTGGCCGCGCCCGTGATGCAGGTGAACCCGGTGATGGGCTCGAACCTGATCATCGTCGTCTTCGCGGTGGTGGTGATCGGCGGCATGGGCTCGATCGCCGGCTCCATCGTCACCGGCCTGGTGCTGGGCATCGTCGAAGGCCTGACCAAGCTGATCTACCCCGAAGCCTCGGCGGTGGTGATCTTCGTGATCATGATCGTCGTGCTGCTGTTCCGCCCCGCCGGCCTGTTCGGCAAACAAGCCTGACCCCGGAGCCGACATGTCGACCCTGACCTCCTCTCCTGCGGCGCGCGGCAGCGCCACCGAGTCGCGCCACCTGCTGCTCTGGACGATCGCGCTGGCGATCGGCCTGGCCGCGCCCTGGTTCGTCTACCCCACCTTCCTGATGAAGGTGCTGTGCTTCGCGCTGTTCGCCAGCGCCTTCAACCTGCTGCTGGGCTTCGCCGGGCTGCTGTCCTTCGGCCATGCGGCCTTCTTCGGCGGTGCGGCCTACATCTGCGCCGGGCTGGCGAAGAACTACGGCGCCAGCCCGGAGCTGGCCGTGCTGGGCGGCACGCTGTTCGCCGCCGCACTCGGCGGGCTGTTCGGCTGGCTGTCGATCCGCCGCTCGGGCATCTACCTGACCATGATCACGCTGGCACTGGCGCAGCTGGTGTTCTTCGTGGCGCTGCAGATGCCCTTCACCGGCGGCGAGGACGGCCTGCAGGGCGTGCCCCGCGGCGCGCTGCTCGGCTGGCTGGCGCTGGACGACAACCTGGCGATGTACTATTTCGTCTTCGCGGTCTGCCTGGCCGGCTTCTGGCTGATCCGCCGCACCGTGCACTCGCCCTACGGCCAGGTGCTCAAGGCCATCCGCGAGAACGAGCCGCGTGCCATCTCGCTGGGCTACGACGTGGCCCGCTACAAGCTGCTGGCCTTCGTGCTCTCGGCCGCGCTGGCCGGCACCGCCGGCGGTCTGAAGGCGCTGGTGTTCCAGCTCGCCTCGCTGACCGACGTGCACTGGCACATGAGCGGCCAGGTGGTGCTGATGACCCTGCTGGGCGGCCTGGGCACCCTGCTCGGTCCCAGCGTGGGCGCACTGCTGATCGTCGCGCTCGAGAACGAGCTGGCCGACAAGGTCGGGCCCTGGGTCACCGTGATCATGGGCGCGATCTTCGTGCTCTGCGTGCTGGCCTTCCGCCGCGGCATCGTCGGCGAGCTGCTGGCACTGCGCGGCCCGCGCAGCGACACCCCGCCCGGCGGCGGCGGCCACTGAGCCGGCCCCCCGTCCCGCCCCCACCTGAACCCACCGCACCCACGCACTCCTCGGGAGAACCTGCCATGACCTATGCCGCGCCGCTGCGCGAGATGCTGTTCGCGATGAAGGAAATCGGCGGCCTGGACGCCGTGCTGGCCCAGCCGGGCCACGAGGAGGTCACGCCCGACCTCGTCGAGCCCATCCTCGAGGAGGCCGGCAAGTTCGCCGCCGAGGTGCTGGCGCCGCTGAACCACTCCGGCGACCGCCAGGGCAACCACTGGGAGGCCGGCGTCGTCACCACCGCCGACGGCTTCAAGGACGCCTACGCCCGCTTCTGCGAGGCTGGCTGGCACGGCATGCCCGCGCGGCGCGAGTTCGGCGGCCAGGGCATGCCCACGCTGCTGTCCACCGCGGTGCTGGAGATGTGGAAGTCCTCCAACATGGCCTTCTCGCTGTGCCAGATGCTCACGCTCGGCGCCATCGAGGCCATCGCCACGCATGGCAGCACCGAGCTGCAGCAGCGTTACCTGCCGGCGATGGTGGAGGGTCGCTGGACCGGCACGATGAACCTCACCGAGCCGCAGGCCGGCTCCGACCTGGCGGCGCTGCGCAGCAAGGCCGTGCCCGAGGGCGACCACTACCGCATCAGCGGCACCAAGATCTTCATCACCTGGGGTGAGCACGACATGGCCGAGAACATCGTCCATCTCGTGCTGGCGCGCCTGCCGGACGCGCCCCCGGGCGTGAAGGGCATCTCGCTGTTCCTGGTGCCGAAGTTCCTGGTGAACGACGACGGCAGCCTGGGCGAGCGCAACGACCTGGTCTGCGCATCCATCGAGCACAAGATGGGCATCCGCGCCAGCGCCACGGCGGTGATGAGCTTCGGCGAAGGCCCGGGCGCGATCGGCTACCTGCTGGGCGAGGAGAACCAGGGCCTGGCCTGCATGTTCACGATGATGAACCACGCCCGGTTGAACGTCGGCCTGGAGGGCGTGGCCATCTCCGAGCGGGCCTACCAGAAGGCGCGCAGCTATGCACTCGACCGCGTGCAGGGCAAGACCCTGGGCTGTGGCCGTGAGGGCGAGGTGGACGCCACCATCGTCGGCCACCCCGACGTGCGCCGCATGCTGATGGACATGAAGGCCCGCTGCGAGGCCCAGCGCGCCATCGCCTACTACGCCGCCGGCCAGATGGACCGCGCGCACGGCCATGCCGACGCGGCGCAGCGCGCCTCGGCCCAGCAGCTGGTGGACCTGCTGATTCCCATCGTCAAGGGCTGGTGCACCGAAGGCGCCCAGCTGGTGACCGCCACCGGCGTGCAGGTGCACGGCGGCATGGGCTTCATCGAGGAGACCGGCGCGGCGCAGCACCAGCGCGACGCCCGCATCACCACCATCTACGAAGGCACCACCGGCATCCAGGCCAACGACCTGATCGGCCGCAAGCTGGCGCGCGACGGCGGCGTGGTGATGCGCCGGCTGATCGCCACGATGCGCGCCGATGCCGCCGCGCTGGGCGGCCAGGGCGATGCGCTGCTGCACAGCCTGTCGGGCGCGCTCGAGCGCGGCGTCGAGGCGCTGGATGCCGCCACCGACGCCCTGCTGGCGCAGGGCCCGCGCGAGGCCGCGGCGGCCGCGGTGCCCTACCTCTGGCTGGCCGGCACGGTGGTGGGCGGCTGGCTGATGACCCGGGCTGCCGATGCGGCCAGCACCCAGCTGTCCAGCGGCAGCGCCGAGCGCGACTTCCTCGAGGCCAAGCGCGTCACCGCGCTGCACTTCGCGCTGCACGTGCTGCCGCAGGCCGGCGCGCTGCGCGACACCGTGCTGCACGGCGCGGCCTCCACGCTGGGCCTGACGGCGGCGCAGTTCTGATCGAAGGGAGCGCCCCATGAACGAGATGAACGGCCACGACATCGAGGACCTGCGCCCCGGCATGCAGGCCACCTTCTCCAAGACGCTGACCGAGGCGGACATCGTGCTCTTCGCCGGTGTCTCGGGCGACAACAACGCGGTGCACGTCAACGAGGAGTTCGCCGCCACCACGCCCTTCGGCGGGCGCATCGCGCATGGCTTCCTCACCGCCAGCGTGATCTCCGCGGCGGTGGCCAACCGCCTGCCCGGACCGGGCACGGTCTACCTCAGCCAGCAGATGAAGTTCCGCGCCCCGGTGCGCCCCGGCGACACGGTGCATGCCACCGTCACGGTGACCACGGTGGACGAGGCCCGCGCCCGCGCCACCCTGGCCACCGTCTGCCGTGTGCGCGAGACCGTGGTGATCGAAGGCGAGGCGCTGGTGATGACCACCTCGCGCGCGCGCCGCGAGCGCGCCGCTGCCGAGGCCGCCCAGGCCGCCGCCACCGCGCAGCCGGCCTGACCGGGGCGCCCGCCGCGCCAGCCTGAACCCGCAAGGACGACCGCCATGACCCCCCAGGAGATCCTCGAACAGTACGGCCCGCGCGAGTCGATGGACTACGACGTGGTGATCGTGGGTGCCGGCCCGGCCGGCCTGGCCACGGCCATCCGGCTCAAGCAGCTGGCCGCCGACCAGGGCGGCGAGATCAACGTGGTGGTGCTCGAGAAGGGCTCCGAGCCGGGTGCGCACATCCTCTCGGGCGCGGTGATGGACCCGCGCGCGATGAACGAGCTCTT
>JAKLLA010000037.1 GCA_023150375.1 Burkholderiaceae bacterium | reverse complement strand
GACGTGATCGTCAAGGTCGACCCGCGCTACTACCGGCCCACCGAGGTGGAGACCCTGCTGGGCGACCCGACCAAGGCCAAGGAGAAGCTGGGCTGGGTGCCCACCACGAGCTTCGAGCAGCTGGTCAAGGAGATGGTCGAGGCCGACTACGAGACCGCGCGCAAGGACAGCCTGGTCAAGATGGCCGGGTTCCAGGCCTTCGATCATCATGAATGAGGCCGGCGTCCGCCGCCGGAGCCGGACGTGAGTGCGACTCCTGCCCGGACCGTTCCGGACCTCCTGCAGTCTCCCGAGCTCGACGGTCCCGTCGGTCAGGGGCTGCGGCGCCTGGCCCTGGCCGGCCTGGTGACCCTGCTGTTCCTGGCACTGGCGCTGGCGGCCTGGGCGGCCCTGGCACCGCTGGCTGGTGCGGTCGTGTCCACCGGGGTGATCCGCACCGAACACGACCGCAAGCTGATCCAGCATCAGGAGGGTGGCCTGGTGCAGCGCATCCTGGTGCGTGACGGCCAGGCGGTGAAAGCCGGCGAGCTGCTGGCCGTCATCGGGGATGTGCGTGCCGACGCCGGGCTGGATCTGCTGCGCGACCAGCGCCGGGCCGAGGCCCTGCGGCGGGCCCGGCTCGAGGCCGAGGTGGCGCTGGCGGCGGACTTCGAGCTGCCGGCCGCACTGCGCGGCGAGCCGGGCATGGCCGACCTGCTGCAGCGCGAGCGCAAGGTCTTCGCAACGCGGCGTGCCACGCTGCAGGAGCAGCTCGCGGCCCTGGCCGCCCAGTCGGTCGAGGCCACGCAGCAGGCCGAGGGACTGCAGGCGCAGCAGCGCGCCACCGAGGAAGCCCTGCGGCTGGCGCGCGAAGAGCTGGCGCTGAACCGTGATCTGGCCGCGCAGGGCTTCGTGCAGTCGGTGCGACTGATCGGGCTGCAGCGGGTGGTGGCGGAGTACGAGTCCCGCCTGGGCGAGCAGCGCAGCGAACTGGCGCGCGCCCGTCAGACTTCCGAGGATCTGCGACTGCGCGCCGCCCAGGCGCGCAATGCCTACCAGCAGCAGGCCGCCGACGAGCTGAAGGAGACCACCCTGCGCCTGCGCGAGGTCGACGAGCAGCTGCGCCCCTCGGCCGACGTGGCCGGGCGCCAGCAGGTGCGCGCCCCGGTGGCCGGCACCGTGATGGGCCTGCGCATCCGCGCGATCGGCGCCGCAGTCGCGCCGCGCGAGACGCTGATGGAGCTGATCCCGGCCGAGGAGAGGCTGCTGATCGAGGCCAGCATCCGACCGCAGGACATCGACCAGGTGCAGGTCGGCGGCCATGCCGAGGTGCGCCCCGGGGTCTCCCAGGCGCGCAACCTGCCCCTTCTTCCGGCGCGGGTCGAGTTCGTCTCGGCCGACCGCGTGACCGATCCCAACACCGGCGCAGCCTGGTACGTGGCCCGCCTGAGCGTCGACGACGCCGCCCTGCGCGCACTGCCCGGTCTGAAGCTGCAGGCCGGCATGTCGACCGAGGTCTACATCGCCACCGCGCCGCGCAGCCTGTGGCAGTACCTGCTCGAGCCGATCGATGTGTTCCGCCAGCGCGCCTTGCGTGAACCCTGACGCAGCTGGGTGCGCGCCGGCGTGCCGCGCCGGCCGTGCCGGCGCCCCTCGCGGCGCCGAAGCCGCTCCAACCGACGAACTCTCCTCCCGATGAGCTGGATCTTCGCGCCGGCCCTGCGCCGCTTCGTCCTGCTGGCCGCGCTGGCCAGCCTGCTGATGAACCTGATGGCGCTGGCGCCCTCGCTGTTCATGCTGCAGGTCTTCGACCGCGTCTTCAGCAGCGGCAGCATGGAGACCCTGGTCATGCTGCTGCTGCTGGTGCTGCTGTGCCTCGGGGCCATGGCGGCGATGGACGTGCTGCGGGCGCGCAGCCTGGCCTGGGCCTCCACCCTGCTCGATGCCCGGCTGGGACCGGCGGTGTTCACCAGCCTGCTGCAGGCCAGTGCCCGGCCCGGCGGCGCGGCGAATGTCTACTCGCTGCGTGATGTGGCGCAGCTGCGCGGCTTCCTGGCCGGCGGGGGCGTGCTGGCGCTGTTCGACGCGCCCTGGCTGCCGATCTACCTGGTGGTGATCACGCTCTTCCACCCCTGGCTCGGCCTCACGGCCGCCCTGGGGGCGCTGCTGCTGTTCGGCCTGATCTGGCTGAACGAGCGCCTGTCGCGGCGCGGTGTCGAGGAGGCCACGCAGGCCTCGCGGCAGGCCTCGAAGTTCATCGACGCCTGTCTGCGCAATGCCGAGGTGGTGGCGGGCATGGGCATGGTCGGCCGCGTGGTGGCCCGCTGGGGCCGCCACAACGATGCGGTGCTGGCCGGGCAGAACGCGCTTTCGGCCACCCAGGCGCCGCTGCAGGCGGCGGTGCGCTGGCTGCGCCAGATGCTGCAGGTGGCGATGCTGACCGTCGGGGCCTGGCTGGTGGTACGCGAGCATGTCTCGCCCGGCGTGATGGTTGCGGGCACCATCCTGCTGGCCAAGGCCCTCTCGCCCGTCGAGCAGCTCTCGGGGGGCTGGCGCAGCCTGATCGAGGCGCGTGCGGCCTGGCGGCGCCTGAGTGCCGAGCCGGTCGAGCCGGTCCCGAACAGCCTGGACCTGCCCGAGCCGCGTGGCCAGCTCGACGTGGAGCGGGTCGTCTACGCCCTGCCCGGGCAGCGCACGGCGCTGATCAAGGGCGTCAGCCTGAGCCTGAAGCCCGGTGAGTGCCTGGGCATCATCGGCCCCAGCGGCAGCGGCAAGACCTCGCTGCTGCGGCTGGTCCTGGGCATCTGGCAGCCCCAGTCGGGCACGGTGCGGCTCGACGGGGCGGACATCGCCCGTCTCGGGCCGCAGGCCCTGTCGCGCCACGTGGGCTACCTGCCGCAGGATGTCGAGCTGTTCGCCGGCAGCGTGGCGGAGAACATCGCCCGGCTCGGCGAGGTCGATGCCGCCGAGGTGGTCGCGGCCGCGCAGCGCGCGGGCGTGCACGAGCTGATCCTGCGCCTGCCGCAGGGCTACGAGACCGCGATCGGCGAAGCGGGCGCCGCCTTGTCGGGTGGCCAGCGCCAGCGCATCGCGCTGGCCCGGGCGCTGTACGGCGCTCCCCGGCTGCTGCTGCTCGACGAGCCCAACTCCAACCTCGACGCCGAGGGCGAAGCCGCCCTTCAGCAGGCCCTGGCCCAGGCCCGTGCGGCCGGCACCACGGTGGTGATGGTGGGGCACCGCCCCTCGATGATGCGCAGCGTCGACCGGCTGGCCGTGCTGCGCGACGGCCAGCTCGAGGCCTTCGGCCCGCGCGACCAGGTGCTCGCGAAGCTCAACGCGGCGCAGCTGCCCGCGGCCGGGCAGGCGTCGGCTGCCGGCGCCTGATCCGCCGCGATCTGCCACTTCGCGCGTCTCGACGCGAAAAGCCGGCAACGCATCCGTTCGATGCGATGGCATCCTGCGCTCGCCCGTCCAAGCCGGGCGGGCCCGGGGGGCGGGCATCGGGCACGCCCGCGGCTCGCAGGGTGCTGCGAGCCGATTCGACACGCGGCCGTGTGACTTTTCCGCTCCTGCCAGCGGCAAAAGTGCGCATCCGGGCGGGCCGCCGCCGCGCGCCCCCGGGGAGGGGGATTGTTCGGCCGCCCCCCCCTGCGGTCTAGTCGGGGCTGCTCGCGGCCACGCCGTCCGTGCCGCACGACTCCATCGCCCCGATCGCTCCAGGATTCCCGATGACCACCTACCTTTCCATCGACAACGTCGTCTACAACGAGACGGACACCCAGGCCGTCTTCACCATCAGCGTGACCGGCGGGGATGTCCCTGCTTCCGACGTCGTCATCGACCTCCAGCGCGCCACGCCGAGCGCGGCCAACATCTACGTGACCAGCCTGGGCTCGGTGACGCTGGCGGCCGGGGCGACGCAGGTCCAGTTCAGCGTGCCGCTGACGAGCCTGACCTCTCCGGGCTTCATGGTCCGGCTCAGCACCGACACCGCAGGCGTCGTGCTGACCGAAACCACCGCACTGGCCGTGGTGCAGGACGGCGCGACGGCCGCAGCGGACTCGCCGACCTTCTCGGCCCGCGATGTCGTCGTCGACGAAGGGGCGGGTACGGTCACGATCCAGTACATGCTGGATGCACCGTCCGCCACGGACGTGTCGCTGAGCTACGCCACCCACTCGCTGACGGCCTTCGCGGGCGAGGACTTCGGCGCTGCCAGCGGCACGATCTCGATTGCGGCCGGCCAGACCCACGGCAGCCTGGTGCTTCCGCTGTACACCGACGGGCGGGTCGAGGGGCGCGAGGCTTTCGCGGTCTCCTTCGGCAACCCCGCGGGGGTGACGATCCAGGACCCGGTCGTGCACGTGGCCGTGGCCGACCAGGACGCGGCGGGTGGGCCGGTGGCGCGCCCCTCCGTGCATGTCTTCGGCAACGTGGCCTACGAGGACGCTGGCTACGTCGAATTCGTCATCGCCCTCGATCGGCCCTCGACCAACGCGGTTTCGGTCGGTTTCGACACCAACCCTGTGGCGCCGCCGGCGGGCACGCCCGGTCAGGCCGTCGAGGGGGTGGACTACGCGCGTCACACCGGCTCCCTGGTCTTCGCGCCCGGCGAAGTTCTCAAGACCGTGCGCGTCCTGCTGCTGGACAACCCGAACTCGGGATCAACGACGCAGTTCCAGAAGTTCTGGGTCTCCCTGAGCGTGTTCGGTGCCGACCATGAGGTCTCCAACACCCATGTGACGATGCTGAACCGGGAGTACTACGCGGCCAATGCCGAGCCTGCGACGCTGACCATCGCCCAGCTGATCGCCTCCGAGGCCGGCGTGGTGGTCACCGGAACCGAGCATGCCGACGTGCTCGTCGGCGGCCTGGGCCCCGACCTGCTCAACGGCCGCGGCGGTGCCGACAGCATGACTGGTGGAGAGGGCGGTGACACCTACATCGTCGACCATGTCGGCGACGTCGTCACCGAGCTGGCCGATCAGGGCAACGACACGGTCATCAGCTACCTGGGCGGTGCGCAGACGCTGCTGGCCAACGTCGAGAACCTGGTGCTGGCCAGCCTGACCGACATGTCCGTCTCGGCCGTCGGCAACGATCAGGACAACCTGCTGGTCGGCAACGCCGGGGGCAACCGGCTCGAGGGTCTGGGAGGCAACGACACCCTCGAAGGCGGTGCCGGCAACGACACCCTGATCGGCGGCGCTGGGGACGATGTCTACGGTGTCGACAGCCTGGGCGACGTGGTCACGGAGTTGCCGGGCGAAGGCAACGACACCGTCCGCGCCTGGATCAGCTACAGCCTGGCCTCGGTGTCCAACGTCGAGAACCTTGCGCTGGCGGGTCGAGAGAACATCGATGCCACCGGGGATGCCAACGCCAACGTGCTGACCGGCAATATCGGGAACAACGTGCTCGACGGCGCTGCCGGCCACGACACCCTGTTCGGTGGCGACGGCAACGACACCCTGATCGGCGGGACCGGCAACGACACGATGGATGGCGGCAGGGGAGACGACACCTTCCATGTCGAGTCGGCCGGCGATGTGATCGTCGAACGCGCCGGCGAGGGCAACGACACGCTCCACACCACGGTCGACTTCACGCTGACCGCCGGCGCCCACATCGAACGGGCCCATCTCGCCGGCACGGCCACCTCACTGACCGGCAACGAACTGAACAACGCGCTGTACGGCGGTGCGCTGAACGACAGCCTGTCCGGCGCGGCGGGCAACGACACCCTGGACGGCGGCGTCGGCAACGACACGATGGCCGGTGGAGCCGGTGACGATGTCTTCATCGTCGATGCGGTCGGCGACGTGGTGGTCGAGGCCGCCGACGAAGGAACCGACGAGGTTCGCACGGCGCTGACCAACTACAGTCTCGCCGCCCTGGCCCAGGTCGAGAACCTCACCTTCACCGGCGCGCTTGCCTCCACGGGTACCGGCAATGCGCTGGCCAACCGCATCACCGGCGCCGCAGGCAACGACACGCTCACCGGCGGGGCGGGCAACGACACGCTGGACGGCGGTGCAGGCACGGATTCGCTGGTGGGTGGCACGGGCGACGACCTGTACATCGTCGACAGTCTGGCCGACGTGCTGGTCGAGGCGGCCGGTGGCGGCACGGATACCGTGCAGACAGCGCTGACCTATACGCTGGCGGCGGAGTTCGAGAACCTGACGCTGACCGGCAGTGCATCCGTGGACGCCACGGGCAATGGCGCGAACAACGTCCTGACCGGCAATGCCGGCAACAACACCCTGACGGGACTGGCCGGCCACGACACGCTCGACGGCGGTGCCGGCAACGACACGCTGATCGGCGGCGCAGGCAACGACAGCTACATCGTCGACTCCACGACCGACACGATCACCGAACTGGCCGGCGAAGGCACCGACACCGTGCTGTCCAGCGTGACCTTCTCGCTGGGCGGGTTGACCCACGTCGAGAACCTCACGCTGACGGGTACGGCTTCCATCGGCGCAACGGGCCACGACGGCGACAACGTGCTGACCGGCAACGTCGCGGCGAACCTCCTCGGCGGCGGTGCGGGCAACGACACGCTCCTGGGCGGTGAGGGCCACGACACGCTCGACGGCGGAACCGGCAACGACTCGATGGTCGGTGGGGCAGGAGACGACACCTATCACGTCGATTCGGCGCTGGATGTGGTCGTGGAGGCCGCAGGCGAAGGCAACGATCGGGTCGTGGCGTCGGTCGACTACACCCTGACGGCGGGGTCGGCCGTGGAGATCCTGGAAATGGCTGGCGCGGCGACGTCGCTGACCGGCAACGAGCTGGCCAATACCTTGCTGGGTGGTTCGACGAACGACACCCTCGCCGGGATGGCCGGTCACGATTCGCTCAGCGGCGGGCTGGGCAACGACACGTTGTCGGGGGGGGAGGGTAACGACACCCTCGACGGTGGGGCCGGTGACGATTCGATGGTCGGCGGGGCAGGCAACGACACCTACCGCGTCGACAGTGCCGGGGACCAGGTGGTGGAAGCCGTCGGGGAGGGCTCCGACACCCTGATCGCGACGGTGGACTACACCCTGGCGGCCGGGGTCGAGGTCGAGACGATGCAGCTGTCCGGAACGGCCACCCGCCTGACCGGCAACGAGCTGAACAACACCCTGGTCGGCGGATCGCTGGCCGATGTGCTGTCCGGCATGGCCGGCCACGACTCCCTGCAAGGGGGGGCCGGCAATGACTCGCTCGAAGGGGGCGCAGGCAACGACACCCTGGCGGGTGGAGCCGGTTCGGACACTCTGGTCGGAGGCGAAGGCGACGACCTGTACGTGATCGCCACCGCCGCCGATCTGGAGGACCTGATCGTCGAAGTCGACGGTCAGGGCACGGACCGGGCGTGGGTGGGGGTGAACTACACCCTGGGCGCCGGGGTGTCGGTGGAGTCGGTGACGCTGACGGGGGCGGCCAACCAGTTCACCGGCAACGAGCTGGCCAACACGGTGTGGGGCGGCGGCCTGGCCGACACACTGTCGGGCCAGGGCGGCAACGACGCGCTGTACGGTCAGGCGGGCCACGATTCGCTGCTGGGCGGAGAAGGGCACGACACGCTCGACGGCGGGGCGGGCAACGACACGCTGGTGGGCGGCAATGGCAACAACCGGCTGGTCGGCGGAGCTGGCGATGACCTGTACGTGGTGAGCTCGGCCACGGACGTGATCGTCGAGGCGGTGGGCCAGGGCACGGACCGGGCGTG
>JAKLLA010000004.1 GCA_023150375.1 Burkholderiaceae bacterium | reverse complement strand
ACCAGGAACAGGCCACCTTGCTGGCCTCACTGCAACTAAAGAAGCCTTCGCCCGACGCTCAGATCAGCCTGCTGTAGTGGCAATTCGCAAGGCCAGACTATGCGAATCAAGGACTTATGGCGGTTGGCGTCGAACTCGGGCGCGCCGAGTGCGCCAGCTGCCACGGCGCCAAACGCGAAGGCCAGCCCGACTGGCGCACCCGCCGCCCCGACGGCCGCCTGCCCGCCCCCCCGCACGACGCCAGCGGCCACACCTGGCACCACCCGCGCGAGCAGCTGGCGGCCATCGTCAAGCACGGCATGGTGCCGCCCAATGCCCCCGAGGGCTACGTCTCCGACATGCCTGCCTTCGGTGCCAAGCTGACCGACCGGCAGATCCAGAACGTGCTGGCCTGGATCGAATCCCAGTGGCCCGCAGAGATCCGCCAGCAGCGCGAGCAGATGCTGGCACCGCGCTGAGGCCTCGCCGCCCCGCCCCCCGCCCGGCCCCCCGGGCGGCGCAGCCCACCCGGTCGCCGGGCTGCCCGTCACTCCCCGCCCTGACACCCCCCCGCCCGCGGCACCCCGCCGCGCGGCGCGCGCCCGCCTGCGCACCCCCCCATCGCCGTTTGCCCGGCCGTGCATTTGTGCACACGCGGCACTTGACCGGGTGAATGGACAGGCCCGGGGGGCGTGGCTAAGCTGCCATGCAAATAGTGGCAAATCCGTTGCGCCGGGAGGCGCGGGGGATGGAAGTCAGGAGATGAAGATGCGGCAGTGGCAGGGACGGTGCGGGGCAATGGGCAGGGGCTGCCGGCATGTTATTGCACGACGGCCATGTTATGCAGCGCGTGCGATGTTGTCGCTCAGCCTCCATGTTATTGCGCATGATGCGAGACAAATCAACAAGTTGGGCCACTTTAGAAATGGCAAATCAGATTCCATCGCCGCTGATGAGTGTGGTTGCTGACATCGTCTCTCAAAGGGAGACGCACGCCTCTTTGGACAGCCTCTTTCTGTATGGCGGCGCTCCCGAAGATCCACCTCTTGGCAGCAAGCATGTAAAGGCACTTGAGTGGCTCCGGCGCATCAACAAAGAATGCCAAAATCCACTTCAGGTCCTCGGACGGATCATTGAGGCTTACATGGAGGAGCCTCCACCGGAAGGAAGTCACCTCGACGATTACCCTCCGCCTACATGTACGCCTGACCAAGAAAAAATCAACAAAGTTCTAGGTCGCTATGAACTCAAGTACGTCCAAGGCGGCCATCTCGTCACATCCCTGAGCGCTCCAACGCGGACGTTAGAGCAGTTCATCAAGGATAGGGATACGCCATCAATTGAACACGAATTCCACCGCGCGATGGAGAACGTGGAGTCCAGTCCGCGCGAAGCAGTTTCCGCAGCCAGCAATATCCTTGAATCGCTTTGCAAGGTCTACATCTCTGAGGAGCAGCTAGAGATGCCTGCAAAGCAGGACCTAAAGCCAGTGTGGACGATTGTGCGCAAACATCTTGGCTTCGATCCGAGCGTAGTGGAGGACCAAGACCTTCAGACCATTCTCACGGGCCTATTCGCCGTGGTTGAAGGCATTGGTGCACTTCGAACGCATGCGAGTTCGGCTCATGGCGCGGGAAAAAGGTCATACAAGCTTGAGCCTAGGCATGCAAGGCTTGCAATTCACGCGGCCCACACCGTGGCACTCTTTGTCCTGGAGTCATGGGAGAAAAAGAAGAAATGAAAGCGCAGCCGCCTAACTCAGCGTTGCACGCGGACGCAAAGACCGGCCATGCCTACGGCATTTTCATGGCCGTTTATTGTACCCTCCGCCCTTACAGGCTCCGGCGCCGCTGAACTCGGGTTAGGCAGCAGAAATGGCAACCACAGAACCCGAGAAGCCGATCGATGAATGCGTGATGCACGACCACCCGGTTCCCGCGAGCGAGCTAGGTAGATACAGCGTGGATCGCGATCCACATTCCGAACAGGACATTGCTCGCTACGTTGAGATCGAGGCGTCTGACGAAGCCGTCCAGCACGTTGAGCGCGTTAAGCGAGAAGTCGTTCTCTGCGAAATCTATGACATCTGGGACGTAACGACTGACAAGGACCGCTGGTGGGTCATCACCAATCTGACCAATCTGTATTCACAGAAGTATTTCCCGAGCCTCGACTACACCATTTCGTTTCATATTGGTCTTATGGCTAGGCTGCGGAGCCGAGAGGGACGCATCGATCCGGACGAGCCAACCCCATTCGATGAGGTCATTCGACGCGTAGATCAAGCACAACATCGGCATGAAGCTGCAGTCGAAGTGGAGGACTTCCAGGCAGTAGGAATGCTTCTCCGCGAAGGCCTCATCTCGCTGATTTCAGCGTTGAGTCAGAGAGTGCCGATAGACCCGCTGGTAGAAAGACCTCAGAAGGCAAACGTAGTCGCTTGGACTGAACTGTTGGCGAACTCGCTCCTGCCTGGCGGCAGTCATAAGGATCTACGACAGCTTCTCAAGAACACCGCGAAAGACGCCTGGCAGGTGGCCAATTGGCTCACTCACACGCGAAATGCCACTCGGGGCGCTTCGTCGATGGTCATAAACTCTTGTCAAACCACTGTCGGTCACTTTATTCAGGCGCTAGAAGGCGGCCGAGCGGAAAAGGTGGGGCGATGTCCTGTGTGTCAGTCCAATGACCTTCGAAGCCACTTTGATGTCGGCATTCCGCCGGAAGGCGAGTACTACACAAGCTGCGGTGTATGCGAGTGGACCGACCATCCTAGCCAGAGCGACAACGCTGCGACCTAGCCATTCTACAAAGACTTCCCATCGATTCAACACCCCGTCAAGGCGGTATTTGAATTCCTGAGTTCTTCCCACGCCATGCGCTGTCGGAGCACTGACACGAGGAACAGACGGCACATTTACAAACGGCCTTGTTGCACCGCGGACGGTGCGGACCCAGATACCAACCGCTCAACTGGACTCCATTCGTTAGTTGTGGGCACCCTCGATAGGGCACGCCCACACAGTATGAGTTGACCGAGAACCCCATCGTGGTACTTCGTGGGCGGCTTGCAAGCGGCCGCTCGCGGAGCCTGGGATGGGGAAGTCCCTTTCATTCGTTAGGCCGCGCCGCGACCACCGTGGCACACCTCATCCACGCAAACACACCTCGACAAAACATGGCCCCAAGCGTCAAGTTGCACATCGCTAGTCTGGCCTGCTTCACACTCATAGTATTGGCCTATCTGTTGTCTCCTCTCCTTCCAGCACCAAAGACGCCGGCTGCAGACCTGATCGGACTTCTCATCAACTTTTCATCCTCCGTTGGGACAATCTTGGCCGCCGTGGTCGCGCTGCACCTCGGCGTAGACGCCCAGAAGAGAAGCATCGGTAGTGAGAACGCACGAGCATCAATTGCTGCCGCTCGACTCGTTGGCAGGCTCGAGCGTATTGGTCATCGTATTGACTGGACCATTCAAGCGGCGCTCTACAAAGGAAGTGACGACGGCAGGTACAGATACCTTCTCATGGGTATCCGGGGAGACGACCTCTCCGATGAGGCGCTGAGATTTACTGACGATGAGCTGCTCGGCTTGCTTCCTCTGGGGAAAGAGTGCTCAACGATGATCGCGCTAGGCACGACAGAACTACTGAGAATTCGTAGGTCGATTGAAGGCCATGAGAAGATATTCAAGGAACTTAGCTCCGCCGATGAAAAGGCCACTCTGGTCAAGCAGTGGATGGACGGCCTCCAAACAATATCTGCTGCGCTCCGCCGGACCCACGGCACATTGAGCGCCGCTGTTGGGCAAATTCAACCTACCAAGCGTGACGGCGCAGCCTAACCCCCTCTACAAAGACTTCCCTCCAATTCAACCCCTTCAAGACGGCATTTAAGTTCCTGGCTTCTCTCCACAGCATGCGTTGTCCGAGCATGGACACGAGGAACAGACTGCACATCCACAAACGGCCTCGTTGCACCGTAGACGGCGCCCAGCGATATACGTACCGCACGATCTCTTTCAACCCATGCAAGGCAAACACGTTCTTGGCGCGGCCGATACCAAGCATGACAATAGACATGAAATTCTCCTGGCGCGACACCCGATAAGATCAGCCAACGATCCCGCCGTTGCACTTCAGGGTTGACACCGCCCTGGTTCGTGGTCGATCCGCTGAACGGCAACATGTACACCCTGTCGCCGGAAGCCGTGGCCGCCTCGATGACCAGCGAAACCGCGCACAACAACCGCGCCACCGACGGCAGCATCGCCATCGCGCTCCTGCAGGACGTGCCGGCGGCGATGCGGGACAAGCTGGTGCGGGTGCGCTGAGGCAGGCCGTCCGGGACTGCGCGCAGCAGGAACCTGCCACCCGCGGGTTCGGCGTGCGGCGCTGTACAGGCTTCACCCGAGCGTCCGAAGGTCGGGGGGCCTGCCCACCCTGCATGCCGAAGCGTCACCCGGCCCTGTCACAGGAGCCCAGTCGAAGCCGATTCACCATGGCTTCGAAGGCCAGCCCCTTCGGTGACCAGACGGTCGTGGCGAAGGCCGAGGCGGCAGCCGACCGCTGCGCAGCGCGGTGGCGCCGTCACCTGCCGCGCAGCAGGGCAGCGCTGTAGACCAGGAAGTCCTCCAGGTGCGTCGTGATCACGGCCACGGTGATCGGAAGCTGCAGCGCCTGGTATTCGTGCACCGCGATGTTGCGATAGCCCACCATGTTCTGCAGTCGGCGGGCCAGGTCGGCGTCGATCTGCCCCGCCGCGGCCAGCAGGCCGAAGACATCGCGGGCGCCTTGGGGGACCCCCAGCCGGTCGCGGCGGATGAGGTGCTGGCCCATGTCCAGCGCGGCCTCGCAGGCGCGCAGGATGTTCAGGATGGCGGCGTCCTGCCGGGTGAAGTCGCTGGCGAAGCGGGCCGGGTCCTTGGCGTACTCCTCGCGGGCGCGCCGCACGCAGCGCTCGATGGTCGCGGACTTGTTGATCAGGACGTCATCGGCCATAAACCTTCCCGGTGACGCCGATGTCGGCCAGCAGGCCGGCGCGGGCCTCGTCCAGGGCCGTCTTCGCGCTGAGGATGAAGCTCTCGTAGAGCGCCGCCTGGGCATCCCGGGCCCAGAGCCGCTGGCCGGTGGTGACGATCTGGTACTGCATCACGGTGCTGGCGGCACGCAGGTCGAGCAGGTCGACATCGCGGCCCAGCCGCAGCGCCAGTTCGTTGCCGGCCTGCCAGAGCGCCAGGGGGTCGGCCTTGCCGGGCAGCAGCAGCGCCAGGTCCAGGTCGCTGTGCGGCCCCTGCTCGCCCCGCGCGGCGCTGCCGAAGAAGTACAGCGCCAGCAGGCCGGGAAAGCGCGCCTGCAGCGCGGCGACCAGCGAGGGTGTGGGGGGCAGCGGCGACAGCGATGGCAGCGGCGACGACGACATGGCGGTTCGGCAGGGGGCTTCGCGTGGGCGAGTGTACGGCGCACGACAGTGAAGGTGGCCCGGGCACCCGGGCCGGCACCCGGGCCAGGGTGGGCTGGCGCCGCCGCCCGGCCTCACTCGCCGCCTTCGCCGCGCCCCAGCACCAGGAAGCGCTTGACCGCCACGCTGTAGTGGTAGCCCCAGCGGCGGCCGTGGTAGACCACCGCGACGGCGCGCACATCGCTGAAGCTGTGCGCCGCGAAGGCCAGCGACGCGGCCGGCGGCATGGCCAGTTCGTAGGCGCTGGGCGAGGCGATGGCGGCCCAGCGCTTGCCGGGCTGGCTGGAGCCGTCGAAGCCGGTGACCTCGAGGAAGCCGTCGCCCACCACCGGGCGGGTATAGGCTGCCTCCGACAGGTACCAGGTGCTGCCGTCGAGCACGGCGAAACGGAATTCGTTGTCGCCGTCGCCGATCACCTGGGTGAAGTCCACCCGCAGGGTCGAGGTGGCGCTGCTGCTGCCGAAGGCGAAGCGGCGGGTGGGGGTGTTGCCGGCGAACTGCGGCTTGCGCCAGACCAGGAACAGGTCCAGCGCGGTGGGGTAGCCGGTGCCGTCGCAGTTGGCGCCGCTCCAGCTCGCCAGCTCGCCGCCGCGCAGGGTGGTCCAGCTGCTGGGGCAGGCACGGCCGACCACTTGCTGCTGGGTGACGCACCAGCCGCCGTAGACGTTCTGGGGGCTGTCGGCGGCGATGCGGTGGCCGCCCAGCGTGGCGCCGTCGGCGTACTCGCGGTCGAACAGGGCCGAGCCGTCGTCCACCGAGAAGGGCACGCAGATCTTCTCGCCCGCGGCGCCGAGGGTGGCGTAGGGGCGCACCGGGTCGTAGCGGCCGTTGCGTGCGCCGCTGGGCTGCAGCGTGGCCGGGAGGGTGCCGGCGTCGAAGCGCAGGATGGCGCTCGAGCTGCTGCCGGCCGGGTCGATGGCGACGGTGTAGAGGCGGTGGGCCACGTCGCCGTCCGCATCGACGGCGCGCACGACGATCTGGGTGGTCGACGAGGCCCGCGGGGTGCCGCTCAGGGTGGCCCGGCCGCCGGGGCCGGGGGTGAAGCTCAGGCCCGGCGGCAGCTCACCGCCCAGCAGCTGCAGCGTCACGGCGCCGTCGCCGCCGCTGGCCTGCAGGGTGACGGACAGGGGCAGGTCGGCCTCGCCGCGGATGCTCTGCTCGGGCAGGCTGGGCGCCTGGCCGATGGGCTCGTTCACGGCGCGCACGCCGCGCTGGGCCTCGACCCAGGCGACGAAGGCGTCCCACTTGGCGGCGGTGGCGCGGGTGTCGGTGAGCCACTCCTTGGCGCCCCAGTAGCCCCAGTAGCTCACCGGCCCGATGTCGGTGAAGAGGCTGACGGTGCGCCCGCCGGCCAGGCTCCACAGCGCGTAGTGCTCGGTGTAGAGCCGCTTCATCGCCGGGCCGCGCTGCAGGAACTCGAGGAAGTTCATGAACTTGCGGAACACCGGGTCGCTGCCGTCGCCCAGGCCGACCGCCAGCAGGTGCTGTCCGCCTTCGTAGGACACCATCGGCACGCCGGCAGCCGTGGCCACCTGGGCATTGGCCTGCCAGGCGGCCTGGGTGGCGTGCAGGTCACGGCGGATGGCCGACTCGGCCTGCTCGACCAGGCTGTCGGGCCAGGTGCGGCCGTCGCTGGCGGCCCAGTCGGCCAGGCCGAAGATCTCGGCCGAGGCGCCGTGGCCGAAGTAGTTGGAGATGGCCAGCACCTCCGGCAGGCGGGGGTCGATCTCCCTGACCGCGCCCAGCGCCGCGGCGTTGAAGGCCGAATCCATCGCGAAGCCGGCCACCACGTTGATCAGCCGGTCGTCGCGCCCGCCCAGGCGCTTCCATTCGTCCTGGAAGGCCGCCAGCGCCCGGCCCTGCACATGGCCGGCGCCCCAGCCGCGCTGGGTATTCGTGACGGCCGAGACCGGCACGCCGAAGTGCTCGGCCGCCGCGGCGCTGGCGTGGTCGTACTGGGCCCGGTAGGCCGAGGCGCTGTTCCACAGCTCGTTGGAGTACTCGAACCAGACGCGCAGGTTCTCGTGCAGGCCGGGGTGGCCGTTCTTGCCGGCGATCAGGCGCGCGAGCTGGCGGATCAGGTCCTCGCTGGCGGTATGCGGCACCTGGATCCAGAGGTCGTTGGCGGTCTCGTTGGCCAGCTCGATCAGCCACTCGTAGGGCACGCCCAGCTTCTGCCGGTAGCCGGCCACGTCGTGCCGGCCCCAGCTGCTGTCGACCACCGAGAGCGAGCCGAAAGCGTAGCCGGGGTCGCCCCGGTCGCTCCAGGCCAGCGGGGTGCTGCCCCAGGCGGCGGGGTCCTGGTTGATGCGCAGGAAGCCCATGGTGCGCAGCGCGAAGCCGCTGCCGGCCTCGTGGAAGTGCGCCAGGAAGGCCGGGTGGAAGACGGGCTCGCGCACGCCGGGCAGCGGCTCGAGGCTGCCGGCCACGCGGCCGGGGCGCAGGTCCGAGGCGGGGGTGAGCGCCAGCCCGGCGCCGTCCGAGGCGGGCGCCCAGAGCTTGACGTTGCGCACCGGATCGGCCGCGCTGCTGCTGCGCACGAAGACGTTGGGGTACTTGCGGCGGTCGGTGATCAGCTTGACGATGCGGCCGTTGGCGCTGTCGTCGAGCAGCAGGGTCTCGCCGGCGCCGTTGTTCTCGGAGGTGAGCAGCTCCACCCGGCCACTGCCCTGCCAGGTCAGCACCCACACGCCGTGCAGGTAGGTGGCGCGGCCCTGCGCGTCGGTGCCGCTGGGGTAGCCGGCGGTGGACAGCCACATCTGCGTGCCCTCCGGCAGCCCGGCGGGCCAGCCGTCCGGGCGCACCGGCAGGCTCTGCGCCAGCGCGCCGGCCTGCTCGGGCGTGCGGGCGGTGGCCGAACTCACCCAGGCCTCGCTGGCGCGCAGCACGTTGGCATAGGGCCAGGCATGCGGGCCCGAGTAGGTGTTGATCTGCACCGCCGGCAGCGACGAGGCCGACAGCGGCACCTCCCGCCAGCGGTCGTCGCCCGTGTCGGGCGGCAGCACCGGCTCGCCCGCCCCGTTCCCCGCCGAAGAGCCGCCCCCACAGGCCGCCAGGCCCAGCCACGCGGCCAGCCCCAGCACCCGCAGCAGCACGGACCAGGCCCGCAGGCGAACGAAGACGAAGGACAGGAAGGCGGGCAGGGGCATGGGAATCCGGCAGCGGCACAGACAGGCGCCGCCATGGTCCCCCCGCCCGGCCCCGCCCGCTTGGCAGAGCCGCGCAGCCGCGCCGAAACCGATAAATCCGCACGCCCGCTGTCGCGCCAAGGCCGCAGCCCGGCGGATTCACCAGCGGGGTCAGGTCTTGCTTTTTGCCCCCCTGCCCCATCGCCGGCCTGGCCGCAGCGCTCAGGACGGCGGCGGCGCGGCCGGGCGGCGGATCGTCATCACCACCAGCGTGATGACGGTCAGCGGCACGACGAAGCTCATCATCACGCCCGAGAAGGTCGGCAGCGCGTCGTGCTGCTGGGCCGCCAGGATCAGGTAGGTGACGTAGGCGACGTAGTAGCCGAGGAAGATCGCGCCCTCCCAGCGGGCGATCTCCCGCCCGGTCAGGAACACGGGCAGGCAGGCCAGCGCCACGGCCAGCATGACCCAGATGTCGAAGGCCAGCACCGAGGCCGGCACGCCCAGGCCGAGGTCGCCCGACACCAGTCCCGACAGCCCCACGCAGCCCAGGATGTTGAAGGTGCTGCTGCCCACCACGTTGCCCACGGCGATGTCGCGCTCGCCCTTGAGCGCGGCAGCGACGCTGGTGGCCACCTCGGGCATGCTGGTGCCGGCGGCGACGATGGTCAGGCCGATGATCAGGTCGCTCACGCCGATGGCCTTGGCGAAGCTCACCGCCGCCTGCACCAGGAAGTCCGAGCCGAACACCAGCGCGGCCAGGCCGGCGGCGATCAGGCCGATCTGCACGCTCCAGTGGCGGTCCCAGCCGCCGGGCTCGGCGGGCGTCACCTCCTGCGCGTACTCGTCCTGGGCGGCCTGGGTCTGGCGGCGCGACTGCAGCACCAGGAAGGCGGTGTAGGCCAGCAGCAGCACGCACAGGATGCCGCCGTCCAGGGCCGAGAGCCGGCCGTCGAAGGCAAAGGCCAGCAGCAGCAGGCTGGCGCCGATCATGATCGGCACCTCCTGCCGGATGAGCTGGATGTCGACCACCAGCGGCGTGATCAGCGCACTGAGTCCGAGGATGAACAGCACATTGAAGATGTTGCTGCCCACCACGTTGCCGATGGCGATGTCGGTGCGACCGTCCAGCACGGCGCCGACGCTCACCGCCACCTCGGGCGCGCTGGTGCCGAAGGCGACGATCGTCAGGCCCACGACCAGCGGGCTGATGCCCAGCGACAGCGCCAGCCTGGACGCCCCACGCACCAGGGCGCTGGCGCCGACGACCAGCAGGGCCAGACCGGCGACGAACAGGAGGAGGTTCATGGCGATTCACCTCTGGGCAGCCGCATGGCAAGTGCGCCGGGCCGGCCGCGGCCACCGCCCCGGCGGAACCGAACTCAGCGCGCCAGCTCGGCGCGCATCGCGTCGATGACGCTCTTGTAATCGGGCTGGCCGAAGATCGCGCTGCCGGCCACGAAGGTGTCGGCGCCGGCGTCGGCGATGCGGCGGATGTTGTCCACCTTCACCCCGCCGTCGATCTCCAGGCGGATGTCGCGCCCGCTCGCGTCGATCAGCTTGCGCACCTTTTCCGCCTTGCGCAGCGTGCTGTCGATGAAGCTCTGGCCGCCGAAGCCCGGGTTCACGCTCATCAGCAGGATCACGTCGACCTTGTCGATCGTCCACTCCAGCACGTCGATGGGCATGGCCGGGTTGAACACCAGCCCGGCCTGGCAGCCCGAAGCGCGGATCAACTGCAGCGTGCGGTCCACGTGCGTGCTGGCGTCGGGGTGGAAGGTGACGATGTCGGCGCCCGCCTTGGCGAACTCGAGGGCCAGCGCATCCACCGGCTGCACCATCAGGTGCACGTCGATCGGCGCGGGCGTGCCGTCGGACTTCACCGCGTGCTTCTTCAGCGCCTGGCAGACCATCGGGCCGAAGGTCAGGTTCGGCACGTAATGGTTGTCCATCACGTCGAAGTGGATCCAGTCCGCCCCGGCGGCGATGACGTGGCGCACCTCCTCGCCCAGGCGGGCGAAGTCGGCCGAAAGAATGCTGGGGGCGATGCGGTAGGGGGGTCGGCTCATGGCAGCGGCGGCGGCAGGGCCCGGGCGGCGGAGAAAGGGTGTGGATTGTAGGCAGCCCCCCGCGCGCAGCCGGTGCGCGCCGACCCAGGGCGACGCCGGGTTTTCACCGAGGGTTACATCGGCGGGCAGGACGCGGCCTCTATGATGTTTTTCATGGCCAAGCCCCGCTTCCACGTCCAGGTGACGACCCAGCCCCTGCCCGAGCAGACCGATGCCGCGCAGGGCGTGTATGCCTTCTCGTACACCGTGACGGTGCGCAACGACGGCGAGCGTGCTGCGCAGCTGGTGGCACGCCGCTGGCTGATCACCGACGCGACCGGCGCCACCGAGGAGGTGCGCGGCCTGGGCGTGGTGGGCCAGCAGCCGCTGCTGCGCCCCGGCCAGGCCTTCGAGTACAGCAGCTGGACCCGCCTGGCCACGCCGCACGGGCGCATGCAGGGCTGCTTCTTCTGCATCGACGAGGACGCGCACTGGTTCGAGGCACCGATCGCGGCCTTCGAACTCGGCCAGGCGCACGCCCTGCATTGAGCGCACCGGACGATCCGCGCCCCGGCGCGGCGCTGGGTCCGGGGGCGCCGGGCTGGCGCGAGCGGCTGCAGGCCCTGCAGGCCCGGCTGCTGCAGCAGCTGGCCCCGCTCACGGTCTGGCTGCAACCGCGCCTGGCGCCGCTGCAGGCCGCCTGGACGGGGCTGCGACGGCGCTGGCAGCGGCGCGGGCGCTGGGAACTGACGGCGCTGCTCAATGCCGCCGACCCGCAGGCGCCCGGGCCGCTGCGTCGGCTCTGGCTGATCCGGCTGGCCGAATGGCTGCGCAGCCCGGCGCCGGCCGGGGACGGCAACGCCGGTCCGGCCGGCGAGGCGGCCCCCGGCACGCCCTGGCCGCTGCGGCGGCTGCGCCATCTGCTCAACGTGCTGGAGCGCCACCCGCCGCATGCCGCGGCGGTACGCGGCGTGCTGCAGTCGGTGCTGCGCGAGTCGGACCTGACCGCCCTGCTGGCGGACTTCGGCTTCTCGCCGCGCGCGGCCTTCAGCAGCGAGCTGGCCGAGCGGCTGCGCCTGGCCCTGCTGCCAGGCACCCCGGACACCGACGACCTGGGCCAGCTGTTCCAGCTCATCTTCAAGGGCCGCGAGGATGCGGCCTGGCTGGCGGCGGTGGATGCCGGCACGCTCGAGCGGCTGGGCCGGCTGCTGGTCGAGCCCGGTCTGGCCGCAGCCTGGCGCACCGGGCTGACCGACGCGATCCAGCTGCTGGCCAGCCAGGTGCGCGCGGTGGGCCTGTCGGCCACGCTGCGCCAGCGCATGGACCCGCAGGCGCTGGCGGGGCGGCCCTTCCACCACCTGGCGCAGGCGGCCACGCACCTGGCGGAGGCCGCCGAGCAGCCCGACGATGGCGCTTCCCTGCAGGCGCAGGGCCAGACGCTGCGCCGGCTGCTGCAGGACTGCCGGCAGGCGGCGGACTCGGTGCGCTCGCACCTGGCGGCCTACGGCATCTCGGTGGACCTGGTGTTCCAGGTGGAGCAGCTGCGCGAGCGCACCAGCCGCATCGAGCGGCTGCTGGACACGCTGGTCTCGCCCACCCCGGCGCTGGCGCTGCAGCAGCTGCTGGCCGAGCTGGCCGCCGCGGTGCAGGCCCGGCGCGGCCTGCGACCGCTGTTCGCGCATCACTATTCGATGCTGGCGCGCAAGGTGGCCGAGCGCAGCGCCGAGACCGGCGAGCACTACATCACCCGCACCCGTGCCGAGTGGCTGCACATGCTGCGCGCGGCCTGCGGCGGCGGGCTGGTGATCGCCGGCACCACCTTCGGCAAGTTCGCCATCGGCGCGGTGGCCTTCTCGGCCTTCTGGGCCGGCTTCTGGGCCGGGGTGAACTACGCCGCCAGCTTCGTGCTGATCCAGCTGATGCACTGGACGGTGGCCACCAAGCAGCCGGCCATGACCGCCCCGGCGATGGCCGCTCGGCTGCGCGACGGCACGCCCGACGACGCGCAGGTGGAGGGCTTCGTCGACGAGGTGGTGCACCTGATCCGCTCGCAGTTCGCCGGCATCGTCGGCAACCTGGCGGTGGTGGCGCCGGTGGTACTGGCGATCCAGCTGGCCGTCTGGGGCCTGGCCGGTGCGCCGCTGGTGAGCGCCGAGACGGGCCGGCATGCGCTCGAGAAGCTCACGCTGCTGGGCCCCACCGCGGCCTTCGCCGCCTTCACCGGCGTGCTGCTGTTCGCCTCCAGCCTGATCGCGGGCTGGGTGGAGAACTGGTTCGTCTACCACCGGCTCGACAGCGCGATCGCCTGGAACCCGGGCTTCGTGCGCATCCTGGGCGCCCCGCGGGCGCAGCGCTGGTCGCGCTGGTGGCGCGCCAACATCTCGGGGCTGGCGGCCAACACCTCGCTGGGGCTGATGCTGGGCGTGGTGCCGGTGCTGGCGGCGTTCTTCGGCCTGCCGCTGGAGGTGCGCCACGTCACGCTGTCGACCGGCCAGATCGCCGCGGCCGCCGGTGCGATGGGCCTCGAGGTGCTGCGCGAGCCGCTGTTCTGGTGGGCGCTGGCGGCCATTCCGGTGACCGGCGCGCTGAACCTGGCGGTGAGCTTCTGGCTGGCGCTGCGGGTGGCGCTGCGCTCGCGCGGCATCCGCGTGCACGAGCGCGACCGCATCGCCGCCGCGCTGCGGCGCCGGCTGCGCCAGGCGCCGCTGGCCTTCTTCCGCCCGCCGGCGTGACGGGCAGGCAGGTCGCCGCATTTGGGCAGCGGGCGCAAAGTCGCGCACACCGGCCCCGCGACGAGCCCCTGCCGCCCCGCGCGGGGCCGGCTCGAGCGATGATCGCGCCGCCGCTGCGCGGCGCCGACGGCTGCGTCGATGGCGCCGCAGCACCCTTTCCTCTCCTCCTGCCTTGCTCCCGCTGCCACCCGTGCCCTCGACCCGTCCCTCCCTGCGCCGCCTCCACCTGCCGCTTCGCCCGACCTGGCGAGCGGGCATCGCGGCGCTGGTCGTCCTGACCGGCCTGGTCGGCTGCGCCAGCCGGGCGCCGCGCCCGACCTCGCCGCCGCCCCCGGCCGAGACGGCCCCGGCGCCGCCCGTGGTGGCGCCGGCCCCGCCGCTGCCGACGGCCGATGCGCTGCGCGCCACCGGGCGCGGACGCTGGGTGAAGACCGACTGGAGCGAGCTGCCCGGCTGGCCGCAGGACCGGCTGGCCTCGGCCTGGGAGGCCCTGCTGCGCAGCTGCGAGCGCCAACTGCGCCTGCTGCGCGCACCGGGCAACGGCAACGGCGGTGCGAACGGCGCTGCCGCGGCCGGCGGCAGCTTCCCGAGTGCCCAGGTGGCCGCGACCTGGGCGCCGACCTGCCGCGCCGCGATCGCGCTGGGCGGGGGCGCCGAGGAGGCCCAGCTGCGCGAGTTCCTGCAGGAGCGCCTGCAGCCCTGGCGGGTGGAGAACCCGCAGGGGCAGGCCGAGGGGCTGCTCACCGGCTACTTCGAACCCCTGCTGGAGGCCTCCCGGCAGCGCAGCGAGCGCTTCGCGGTGCCGCTGCACGCCCTGCCGGCCGACCTGGCGCAGCGCCGCCCCTGGTACACCCGGGCGCAGATCGACAGCCTGCCGGCCGCGCAGGCGGCGCTGGCCGGGCGCGAGATCGCCTGGCTGGCCGACCCGATGGATGCGCTGATGCTGCACATCCAGGGCTCCGGACGGCTGACCGTGAACGAGCCCGACGGCACACGCCGCATGGTGCGCATCGCCTTTGCCGGGCACAACGACCAGCCCTACCAGTCGGTGGGACGCTGGCTGGTCGAGCAGGGCGCGATGACGCTCGAGCAGGCCAGCTGGCCGGCCATCCGGGCCTGGGCGCGCGCCAACCCGCAGCGCGTGCGCGAAATGCTGGCGGTGAACCCGCGCTACGTCTTCTTCCGCGAGGAGCCGCTGGCCGATCCGGCCATCGGTGCGCTGGGCGCGCAGGGCGTGCCGCTGACGCCGGGCCGATCGATCGCAGTGGACCGCGAGAGCATTCCCTACGGCACGCCCGTCTGGCTGGCCAGCACCGAGCCGCAGGCCTGGCAGCCCAACCCGCCGCCGGCACGCCCGCTGCAGCGCCTGGTGGTGGCGCAGGACACCGGCAGCGCCATCGTCGGGGCGGTGCGCGCCGACCTGTTCTGGGGCTGGGGCGAGGGCATCGAGGACCGCGCCGGCCGCACCAAGCAGCCGCTGCGGCTGTGGGTGCTGTGGCCGCGCTGAACCGCGGCGCCAGGGGCCGCCGCCGCGGCCTGGCGGCGCTGCTGGCCCTGGGCGCCGTTGTGCTGGCAGGCTGCGCGTCGAAGCCCCCGGCCGAGCCGCCGGCCGGCGACGCCGGCCCCGCCGCGGACATCGCCGAGCTGCGCCTGCGCGACCTGTCGATCCCGGTGGAAGGGGTGCGCGCGGCACAGCTGCGCGACAGCTTCACGGCACGGCGCGGGCCGCGCCTGCACCTGGCCATCGACATCATGGCGCCGCGCGGCACACCGGTGCGGGCCGTGGAGGACGGCCGGGTGCTGCGCATGAACGCCAACCGGGCCGGCGGCATCACGCTCTACCAGGCCGACCCGAGCGGGCGCTACATCTACTACTACGCCCACCTGGACCGCTACGCGCCGGGGCTGGCGGTGGGGCAGACGCTGGCGCGGGGCGACCCCATCGGCACGGTGGGCAGCAGCGGCAACGCGCCGGCCAGCGCGCCGCACCTGCACTTCGCGATCTACCGGGTCGACCCGGGCGGATGGCGCTGGCCCGGCACGCCGGTCAACCCCTACGCGGTCTGGCGCGCGGGGGACGATCCACGCTGAGCGGGGCGATCGGGCGGGTTCTCACTCGACTTCGCTGCGCCCGCGTCCGTCGGCCTTGGCCCGGTACATGGCGCGGTCGGCACGCTCGATGGCGGCATCCAGGTCGGCGGGGCCCTGCACGGCGGTGACGCCGGCCGAAAAGCCCAGTATCAGCCCGTCGGCCACCTCGTCCAGCGGCGTGCGCTGCAGGTGCTCGCGCAGCCGCTCGACGCAGGCCTGTGCCTGCGCCAGCGTGGTGTCGGGCAGCAGCAGCAGGAACTCCTCGCCGCCCCAGCGGCCCAGGGTGTCGATGCCGCGCAGCGTGGCCTGGGCGCGCTCGGCGAAGCCGCGCAGCACGGTGTCGCCGGCCCGGTGGCCCCAGCGGTCGTTGATGGCCTTGAAGTGGTCCAGGTCGATCATCACCAGCGCCACCGGCCCGCGCAGGCGGGTCTGGCGCGTGGCGGCCGCCTGCAGGGCCTGCAGCAGCGCACGGCGGTTCGGCAGCCCGGTGAGTTCGTCGTGGGTGGCCAGACGGCGGATGCGCTCGAGGGCCTCGGTCAGCTCGACATGCTGGACCTCGAGGCGCTCGCGCAGCCCATTGAGATGGCCCAGCAGCACCGCCAGGGCCAGGGCCACCAGGGCGGCCAGCGTCAGCAGCAGCACAGCGCGCTGCGGAGCGGCCAGCGTCGGCGCGGGTGGGGCACCCGGCCAGAGCTGCCCGGCTGCCAGCAGCACGAAAGCCCAGCCGACCAGCCAGCGCGCGCGACGCGCATCGAGCTTGAAGGCGCCCCACACCACCGCCAGCAGCGCCACCGCCAGCGTGGCACCCGGCAGCGCCGTGGTGAAGGGTGTGGCCAGCGCGGCACAGACCAGCCCGAAGGCGCTGTGCGCCAGGGTGAGGGCCGGATCGTCCGGGCAGTGCCGCTCGCTCCAGCCGCTGCGGATCAGCGCCAGGAAGAGCGCGGCACCGCCGAGGCACAGCGCGGCCAGCGCCCAGGCCGCCGGCGTCGGCATCGCCCCCAGGGTCGCCGCCGCCAGCAGCCAGAGTCCGAACAGGCCCTGCAAGCCCAGCACCAGCAGGCCATGGCGCACGCGACGGCGTCGTTCGGGCGTGGGGCCGAGACAGCGCACCCACCAGGAAACTGCGGAGTTGTTCACGATCCGGCCCAGTGTAAGGACCGGCAACGGGTTGACACAACGAGATACAGACGAGGCGGCCCGTCCTCCCCGCAAATGGGTTCCCGGCCGTGCGCTCCAGGCGACAGGCCGGGCGAAGAACGCGCGAAATCGCGCCGGAGAAGGCGTCGCTCCCCCGGCCTCAGCTGCGCGGCAGGGCGCGTGCACGCAGATGGCCCAGCGGCAGCTCGGCGCCGGCCTTGACCTCGCCGAGCGAGAAGCTGGTGTGCACGTCCTTCACGTGCGGCAGGCGGAACAGCCGCTCCATGGCCCAGCGCGAATAGGCATCGAGGTCGGTGGCCAGCACCTGCAGCTCGAAGGTGCCGGCCCCGCTGATGTAGTGGCAGGCCACCACCTCGGGCATGGCGCGGATCGCCGCCTCCAGGGCCTGGGTGGCATCGGCGTTGTTGCGGTCGGCGTCCACCCGCACGAAGGCCAGCACGCCCAGGCCGATGCGCCGGCGGTCGATCTCGGCGCGGTAGCCGGTGATGTAGCCCTGCTCCTCGAGCCACTTGACGCGCCGCCAGGTCGGCGCGGCCGACAGCCCGATGCGCTGCGCCAGCTCGGCGTTGGACAGCCGGGCGTCGCGCTGCAGCTCGCCGAGGATGGCGATGTCGTAGCGGTCCAGCGCGGCCGGGCCGGGGGCGGCCGCGGCCTCGTCGGTGGACCCTGTGGTTTTCCCTAGGAGGCGATCTTCCGGCATGGATGTTTCTCCAGATCGGCAAGAACGTTCTTCCGATTGCCCAAAGTATGCGCCACAGGGCAACGATGGAAAACACCTCGCGGCGCAGGCTGCCTACACTGCAGGCCATCGCCCGGGGCTCACGAGGCCCGGGGCTCCACCGTCGGAGGACCGCCACCATGAATGCACCCCTGCCCGATGCCGTGCGCCGCGCCCTCGAGGCCGTGACGCTGGACGACAAGTACACCCAGGAGGCCGGCCGCGCCTTCATGAGCGGCGTGCAGGCCCTCGTGCGCCTGCCGATGCTGCAGCGCCAGCGCGACGCCCTGGTCGGCCTGAACACCGCCGGCTTCGTCAGCGGCTACCGCGGCAGCCCGCTGGGCGGCTACGACCAGGCGCTGTGGCAGGCGAAGAAGCATCTGGCGCAGCACCACGTGGTCTTCCAGCCCGGCGTGAACGAGGAGCTGGCCGCCACGGCGGTCTGGGGCACGCAGCAGCTGGCGTTCGACCCCGCGAACCAGAAGTACGACGGCGTCTTCGGCATCTGGTACGGCAAGGGGCCGGGCGTGGACCGCTGCTCGGACGTGTTCAAGCACGCCAACATGGCCGGCACCGCGCCGCACGGCGGGGTGATCGCCGTGGCCGGCGACGACCATGTGGCCAAGAGCAGCACCGCGGCGCACCAGAGCGACCACATCTTCAAGGCCTGCGGGCTGCCGGTGTTCTTCCCCAGCAGCGTGCAGGAGATCCTGGACCTGGGCCTGCACGCCTTCGCGATGAGCCGCTTCGCCGGCGTGTGGACCGGCATGAAGACCATCCAGGAGGTGGTGGAGTCGGCCGCCAGCGTGGAGGTGGACCCGGAGCGGGTCAAGATCCTCCTGCCCGAGGACTTCGAGATGCCCCCGGGCGGCGTGCACATCCGCTGGCCGGACGCCGCGCTGCCGCAGGAGGCCCGGCTGATGGACTACAAGTGGTACGCCGCGCTGGCCTATGTGCGTGCCAACCGGCTCAACCGCAACGTCATCGCCGGGCCGAACGACCGCTTCGGCATCATCGCCAGCGGCAAGGCCTTCAACGACACCCGCCAGGCACTGGTGGACCTGGGGCTGGACGACGACACCTGCCGCGCCCTGGGCATCCGGCTGCACAAGGTCGGCGTGGTCTGGCCGCTGGAGGCCACCATCACGCGCGAGTTCGCCGAGGGGCTGACCGAGATCCTGGTGGTGGAGGAGAAGCGCCAGATCATCGAGTACCAGCTCAAGGAGGAGCTGTACAACTGGCGCCCGGACGTGCGGCCCAACGTGCTGGGCAAGTTCGACGAGCCCGAGGGCGACTTCACCGGCGGCGAGTGGAGCCAGCCCAACCCCAGCGGCAACACCCTGCTGCGCGCCACCGCCGACCTGACGCCCGCGCTGATCGCCCAGGCGCTGGCCCGGCGACTGAAGAAGCTGGGCGTGCCGCCCGAGGTGGCCGCGCGCATGGACCAGGGCCTGGCGGTGCTGGCCGGGCGCGACCTGAAGGGCGGCGGCAGCTGGAGCCCCACCAGCGGCGCGCTGGAGCGCAAGCCCTGGTTCTGCAGCGGCTGCCCGCACAACACCAGCACCCGGGTGCCCGAGGGGTCGCTCGCGATGGCCGGCATCGGCTGCCACTTCATGAGCGTGTGGATGGGCCGCAGCACGGTGGGCTTCACGCAGATGGGCGGCGAGGGCGTGCCCTGGGTGGGCCAGGCGCCGTTCACGAAGCGCCCCCACATGTTCGCCAACCTGGGCGACGGCACCTATTACCACTCCGGCCTGCTGGCGGTGCGCCAGAGCATCGCCGCCGGGGTGAACATCACCTACAAGATCCTCTACAACGATGCGGTGGCGATGACCGGCGGCCAGCCGGTGGACGGCATCCTCACCGTGCCGCAGATGACCCGCGAGCTGGAGGCCGAGGGGGCGAAGCAGATCGTCGTGGTCACCGACGAGCCGGGCAAGTACGCTGCGCCGGTCGGACTCGCACCCGGCGTCACCGTGCGGCACCGCGACGAGCTGGACGCGGTGCAGCGCGAGCTGCGCGAGATCCCCGGCTGCACCATCCTGATCTACGACCAGACCTGCGCCACCGAGAAGCGCCGCCGCCGCAAGCGCGGCAAGATGGTCGACCCGGCGGTGCGCACCGTCATCAACGAGGCGGTCTGCGAGGGCTGCGGCGACTGCAGCGTGCAGAGCAACTGCCTGAGCGTCGAGCCGGTGGAGACCGAGTTCGGCCGCAAGCGCCGCATCAACCAGAGCAGCTGCAACAAGGACTTCTCCTGCGTGAAGGGCTTCTGCCCGAGCTTCGTGACGGTCGAGGGCGGCCAGCTGCGCAGGAAGAAGACCGAGCCGAAGGCCGACCTGGCCGGCCTGCCGGCGCTGCCCGAGCCGGTGCTGCCGGTGGCCGAGGCGCCCTGGGGCATCGTGGTGGCCGGCGTCGGCGGCACCGGCGTGATCACCATCGGCCAGCTGCTGGGCATGGCCGCGCACCTGGAAGGCAAGGGCGTGGTCACGCAGGACAGCGCCGGCCTGGCGCAGAAGGGCGGCGCCACCTGGAGCCATGTGCAGATCGCCAACCGGCCCGACGCCATCCACAGCACCAAGGTGGACACCGCCAAGGCCGACCTGGTGATCGCCTGCGACGCCATCGTCGCCGCCGGCGCCGCCACGCTGCAGGTGATGCGGCCCGGGCGCACCTTCGTCGCGCTGAACTCGCACCGCACGCCCACCGCGGCCTTCGTGGGCAACCCGGACTGGCAGTTCCCCGGCGAATCCTGCGAGGCGGCGCTGCAGCAGGCGGTGGGCTGGGAGCAGCTGGGCGCCTTCGACGCCGAGCAGGTGGCGCTGCAGCTGCTGGGCGACTCGATCTACACCAACCCGCTGATGCTGGGCTACGCCTGGCAGCGCGGGCGCATCCCGCTGAGCCGGGCCGCACTGCTGCGCGCCATCGAACTCAACGGCGTGCAGGTCGAGAAGAACCGCGCGGCCTTCGAATGGGGCCGGCGCTGCGCGCACGACCTGGCCGGCGTGCAGTCGCTGTTCGGCGCGCAGCAGGTGATCCAGATCGTCAAGCGGCCCTCGCTGGACGAGCTGATCGGCCGGCGCGTCGAATTCCTCACCGGCTACCAGGACGCCGCCTACGCCGCGCAGTACCGCGACTTCGTGCAGAAGGTGCGCGAGGCCGAGCAGCGCGTGCTGGCCGGCGCCGCGGGAGCGGCCCCGGCGCAGTTGAAGCTCAGCGAGGCGGTGGCGCGCTACCTCTTCAAGCTGATGGCCTACAAGGACGAGTACGAGGTGGCCCGGCTGCACAGCGATGCGGCCTTCCACCAGCGGCTGGCGGAGATGTTCGAGGGCGACTTCAAGGTGGTGCACCACCTGGCCCCGCCGGCCTTCGCGAAGCGCGACGCCCAGGGCCACCTGGTCAAGCGCGCCTGGGGCCCCTGGCTGAACCGGCTGCTGCCCTGGCTGGCGAAGGCGAAGTTCCTGCGCGGCAGCGCGCTCGACCCCTTCGGCCGCAACCCGGAGCGGCAGACCGAGCGCGCGCTGATCGCCGAGTACCGCGCCACGGTCGAGGAGCTGCTGGCCGGCCTGTCGGCCGAGCGGCTGGCGCAGGCCGTCGAGATCGCCCGGCTGCCCGAGGAGATCCGCGGCTATGGCCACGTCAAGGCGCAGCACCTGGCCCGGGTGCGGCCGCGCTGGCAGGCGCTGCGGCAGGCCTGGCGCAGCGGCACGGCGACGGCCTGATCCGACCGGCCCGGGCCCGACAGGCGCCTGGTCAGCGGCGCAGGCGGAAGCGGTACTCGAAGTCGCGCGGCTGACCGGCCACGCGCACGCCCTCGACGCGCACCAGGTGCTCCACCTCGGGCTCGATGGCGCCGGCCACCTGGAAGCGCAGGTGGTTGGGCAGGCCGAAGTGCTGGTGGTCCCAGGCCAGCCGGCCCAGCGGCAGGGCGCGGCCGTCGGCGCGGCGCACGCTCACCCGCACGCCGCGGTAATCCACCGCGGCATTGGCGGCGCGCTGCTGCCGGTCGACGATGGCCGAGAACGACAGCCAGGCCTGCGGGTGAAACTCCCAGGCCGGCGGCTCGCCCTGCGGCCAGGCCCAGTGGTCGGCCGCGGCCACCGCCGGGCCCTCGTCGCCGTCGGCCACCACGCTGAGCGCAAAGCCCTCCTGCCAGGCGCCGTTCACCCAGCCGCCGACGCGACCGAAAGCCACGCGCTTCAGGAAGGGGTCGAGCAGCCAGCGCCGGTGCCCCAGCTCGGTGGCCTGCGGCGCATGGGCCTCGTGCAGGAAGCTGGCCAGCACCTGCTCGACCGACGGCGGCGCCGCACCCGGGCTGCCGCGCCAGAGGTGGATGTTGCTGATCGCCGCGCCGCGCGCGCCCAGCGCGCTGTAGCAGGCCCAGTGGGCGGCGGGCCGGTGGGAGAGCGCGCCGTTGGCCGCGAACATCAGCGCAGCCTGCATCACCGCGCCGGCCTCACCGCTGTCCCAGCGCACCTCGCCCAGGCCATGGCGGCGGCGGATCGTATTGAGCGCCTCCAGGACCCGGTGGCGCTGCGCGGCATCCAGCGTGCCCGGATCGCACTGCGCCGGGTCGGCAGGCACGGCCGCCACCTCGAAGGCCCCGGCGCCGCCTGGCGCTGCCGTCGTGGCCCCGGCCGCGGCCGGGGTCAGGGCGACCAGTGCAGCCGCACTTGCGGCGGCCTGCAGCGCGCCCCTCATGCGCCGCACCGGTGGTTGCCCTGCCCTGACGTTCATCGGTCCTCCCTGTCTGTGGTGTGGACCCGCCGGGCTCGCACCCGGTGGATCGGGGCGGATTGTGCGAAGCGGCGGGCCCGCCGCAGACCACGCGATTCGGGGAGGCGCGCGGCGGTGCCGGGCGCACAAGGCCATCCGTCACGGCGGCCGGCCGCGATCCCCCGGAAGCGGTGTGGTGTCGGCGCCGCGACCGGGGCCGGGTCCGCGGGCCGGCCGGAGTCGTCCGCAGGCTCTCAGCGCAGGAAGAACAGCCCGCTCATGACCAGGCCGGTGCCGATCACCACCGCGCGCACCGCCGCGGCGGGCAGGCGCCGCGCCAGGCGCGCACCGGCAAAGCCTCCGACCGTGGCGCTGGCGGCCATCGCCAGGGCCTGCGGCCAGAGCACCGCCCCGGCCCAGGCGAAGGCGGCCACGCTGAGCAGCGAGAGCACCAGCGAGTTGAAGTTCTTCAGCGCATTGGCGGTGTGGATGCGCGCCTCGCCGGCCAGGGTGTAGAGCGCCATCAGCAGGATGCCCAGGCCGCCGTTGAAGTAGCCGCCGTACACCGCGACCACGAACAGGCCGACCCGGCGCAGGCCGGCCGAGGCCGGCGCCGCGCCCTCGGCCGTGCCCCCCGCGCTGCGGCGCAGCGCCGCCAGCAGCCGGGGGCCGAAGGCGAACACCGCGGTGGCGAAGAGCAGCAGCCAGGGCACCAGGGCCGAGAACAGCCGGGCCGGCGTGACCAGCAGCAGCAGCGCCCCGGCCACGCCGCCGACCGCGCAGAGCGCGCCCTCGATGCGCAGCAGCGCGCGCGGCAGCGCCGCCAGCTCGGCCCGGAAGCCCAGCGTGCTGCCCAGGTAGCCCGGGCTCACCGCCACCGCGCTGGTGGCATTGGCGGCGATCGGCGGCACGCCGGTGGCCACCAGCGCCGGAAAGGTCAGGAAGCTGCCGCCCCCCGCGATGGCGTTGAGCACGCCGGCGCCGAAGGCGGCGACGATCAGCAGGGTCCAGGCGGAAAGGTCGGTGAGCATGGGGTGGCGCGGCAGTGCGGGCGGCATCGTCGCACAGATGCGGTGGGCCCCCTCGGGCCGCACCGAAAGACGGCGCTGCGGCCCCTCGCCTGGCCTGCCGGTCCGAGCCGAGGCGGCCGGCGCGACATCCCCCCGTCAGGCAGAGCCAGCCTGGGAAGCTGGATCGTCGGGGCCGGAGTCACACCGGCACGATGCGCCGGTTGGCCGCGCCGGGCAGCACGCGCAGCGACTGGCCGCTGACGGCCGCATAGGTCCTGCGCAGCACCGAGTCGACGAAGACCCAGTCGGCCCGGCATTCGGTGGCGCTGGCGGTGATCAGCAGGTAGCCGCGCCGCGAGGTGTCGCAGTAGACCAGCGGCTCGATGAGCTGCGTCAGGCCGGCGGCCAGCGTGGCCGGCTCCTCGCCGGTCAGGATGGCCTCGAAGCCCGGCGAGCTCACCGAGGGCGTGGCGAACTCGACGCCGACGCTGCGCCCGGCAGCATCGCGCAGGTCGCTGGCCCAGGCGTTGTGGGTGTCGCCGGCCAGCACGACCAGGTTCTTGTCCAGCGCCCGGGCGGTGCCCAGCACGGTTTCGCGCGCCACGGGGTAGCCGTCCCAGGCGTCCAGGTTGTAGGGGATGGCCGGCTGGGCCAGGAGGGCCTGTTCGGCGGCGGTGAGCGAGCCGGGGTCCGTCAGGGACCGGGCATAGAGGGCGCTGTAGGTGCCGACGCTCACGCCGCTGCCGGGGTTCAGCGCCTCGAACAGGATCGGCGCGGGGATGTTCATGCGGCCCATCAGCACCTGCTGGCCGAGCACCTGCCAGGTGGCGGTGGAGGCGCTCATCTGCGCCGTCAGCCAGGCGGTCTGGGTGCTGCCCAGCAGCTGTCGGCCGGGGTCGGACAGGGCGGCGGTGAAGCCGGCCGCATCCAGCCCGGTGGCGGTGGTGTAGTCGGCGTAGTCCAGCTGCCGGTCGCGTGCGAGCACGCGGGTGTCCAGCATGTGCAGCGCCAGCAGGTTGCCGAAGGAGAAGCTGCGGTAGATGCTCAGCAGGTCTGCGCCGCTGCGCACCGGCAGCCACTCGTGCCAGGCCTGCACCGCGGCGGCGCGGCGTTCGGCGAAGCTGCCTTCGCCACCGGTGCCGCTGCCTTCGGTGTGGTTCTCGGCGCCGCCCTTCCAGGTGTCGTTGGCGATTTCGTGGTCGTCCCACACCGCGATCATCGGCGCGGCCGCATGCAGGGCCTGCAGGTCGGCGTCGCTGCGGTACTGGGCGTAGCGGCTGCGGTAGTCGGCCAGCGTCGACAGCTCGGTGGCGGGCAGCACCTCGCGCCCCAGGGCAGCCGCCTGGCCACTGGCGTAGCCGCCGCGGGGGTACTCGTAGAGGTAGTCGCCCAGGTGGAGCGTGGCGTCGAGGTCGTCGCGCTGGGCGGCCTCGGCATAGACGTGGAAGTATCCGGCCGGGTAGTTGGAGCAGGAGAACACCGCCAGCTTCACCTGGGCCACCGCAGCACCGGGCAGGGTGCGGGTGCGACCCACCGGGGAGCGCTGTGTGCCCACCGCAAAGCGATACCAGTAGCGGGTGCCGGGTTGCAGGCCGGTGGCGTCGACCTTGACGGTCCAGTCGCGCGAGGCGTCGGTGGTGGTCCGGCCGCTGGCGGCCAGGGCGGTGAAGGCCGCGTCGCGCGCCACCTCCCAGCGCACCGTCACGGCGGCGGCGGTCGTGCTCAGACGGGTCCACAGAATGATCCGGTCGGCCAGCGGGTCGCCGCTGGCCACGCCATGCAGGTACTGCACGGCCGGGGTGTCGTCGTCGTCGTCCGAGCCACCGCAACCCGCCAGCCCCAGCGCGCCCAGCGCCAGACCGCCGAGTGCCAGCCCGCGCACGAAGCCGCGCCGCGAGGCGTCGGCCGCGCCCTCGGGCAGGGGGTTGCCCCGCAGCAGGGCACGCTCGGCATCCGGGCCGGCCGGCAGGTCGTTCGCAGCAGCATCGTGGGTCATGGGAGGGGTCTCGATCGGCGGAGGAAATGGAGGCGGGCCGCCTGCTCGGACGGCCGGCACCGGGACGTGCCGCATGCTCGCGCTTGCACATGATCGTGCCGTGACAGCCGCCACCCGCCGACGGGTCACGACCGCGTCACCCGCGCCGCCTAGAGTGCGCCGTGTCTGCTCGCCGACCCGAGCCCCCTCTTGCGACGCCGCAGGCTCCGCCATGCTTCCTCCCTTCGAACCCCATCACTTCGCGCCGCTGCTGCTGGCCGCCACGCTGCTGGCCCTTGCACCGCCGACGCGCGCCGAGACCGAAACGCCCGCCCTGCGGGTCGACCACGCACCCGTCCTGCTGGACATCTCGGCCCTGCTGGACGCAAAGTAGCCGGATGCCGCCCCATCGCCGCCTGCCCCGCCCCGCCGCCGCGGCCCTGCACGAGCCGCCCGGCGACCGCCCCTTCCGGCTCGCCCTGCTGTCGGACATCCACGGCAATCTGGACGCCCTGCAGGCGGTGCTGGCCGATGTGCAGCGGCGCGGCGTGGATGCGATCGTCAACCTGGGCGACAGCCTGTCGGGCCCGCTGTGCGCGCGCGAGACCGCCGCGCTGCTGATGGCGCAGGACTGGCCGACGCTGGCGGGCAACCACGAGCGCCAGCTGCTCACCCAGGGCCCCGGGCAGTGGAGCGCCAGCGACGCCCATGCGGCCGCCGAGCTGGGCGAGGCCGAGCGCGCCTGGATGGCCGGCCTGCCGGGCACGCTCGAGCTGCTGGGCGGCGAGGTGCTGCTCTGCCATGGCACGCCGCGTGACGACCTGGCCTACTTCCTCGAGACCGTGGAGCCGCCGCCACCGGGCTGCGCGCCGCTGCGCGGGGGCCGGCCTGCCGCCGGCCTGCGCCCGGCCAGCGCGGCCGAGGTGGCCGAGCGGCTCGGCCCCTGCCGCGCCCGGCTGGTGGCCTGCGGCCACACCCATCTGCCGAGGGCGATGCGCGGCCCCGGCGGCGTGCTGATCGTCAACCCCGGCAGCGTCGGGCTGCCGGCCTACGACGACGACCACCCCTGCCTGCACTGGGTGGAAACCGGGGCGCCGGACGCCCGCTACGCCATCGCCGAGCGCCGCCCGCAGGGCCACTGGCAGGCCGAGCTGATCGCGCTGCCCTACGACGCCGAGCCGATGGCCCGGCGGGCCGAACAGCGCGGCCAGCCCGAGTGGGCGCGGGCGTTGCGCACTGGCTACATGGCCTGACGTGCTGCGGCGGCCCGGTCCGGGAACGCCCGGCCCCGTGCACGACTCGAAACGCGCTGTGTGACCACGGTTACAGGCGCGAGCCGCCGAGTCGCCTAGAGTCCACCCTCTCGCGGCCGTCGCGGGCCCGCACGGGGCCGGCCGCTGCCGCGGGCGATTTCACTCCGACACAGGAAAGTCCATGAACCTGCAGAAGATCCGTCCCGCTCTGATCGTCCTGGCCACCCTCGGCGCCGCCGGTGCCGCCCAGGCCCAGTCCTCCGGCTGGCAGTTCCTGCCCGGCCTGAACAACCCCGGCTTCAAGCCGGAGGTCAGCATCGCCTTCACCGGCAACCGCGTCATGCCCGACAAGGGCGGCGACACGAACGCCTGGGGCATCGACCTGAACATGAACTGCGGGCTGATCCAGTCGCCCGACCAGCGCATCCGCACGCACGTGAACTTCTCGCGCTCGAACAAGGGCGGCGTGCAGGGCACGAACTGGGAGCTCTCGCCGCGCTACACCGCGCCGGTGCAGGGCGCCCCGGGCCTGTCGATGGGCGTGGGCCCCAGCCTGGGCGTGTTCCAGTTCGACAGCGACGCGGGTGACCGCACCTTCACCGGCATCGGCGCGGCCGCCGGCGCGAACTACCGGGCCGGCCCGCTCTACACCGGCATCGACGTGCGCTACCACCTCACCAACAAGCGCGACGGCGCCCGCCTCGACCCGCTGACCTGGGGCGCGAAGATCGGCGTCAACTTCTGACGTCTGGGGGCGGATCCCCGCCCAATTTGCGGTTTCTATCGATTCGGGTCTCCGGATACTGTGGGCAAACCACCCCGGAGACCCCGATGACCCCCACGCCCGCCACCGTCCTGGTGGTCGACGACAGCCGCATCTCACGCAACATCGCCTGCGGCCTGATCCGCAACCGCCGCCCCGAGCTGCGGCTGATCGAGGCCGGCGACGGCCCGGAGGCGATCGCCCAGGCCCGCGTGCACGAGCCCGCGCTGGTGATCCTGGACGTCAACATGCCTGGCATCACGGGCATCGAGGCGGCCGCCCAGATCCTCGGCGAGCGGCCCGAGACCCGCGTTGCCCTGCTCACCGCCAACGTCCAGTCCGCCACCCTGGCCAAGGCCGAGGCGCTGGGCATTCCGCTGATGCGCAAGCCGGTCAAGGGCGAGGTGATCGACGCCATCCTCGCGCTGCTGCCCGCGCACGAGGCGGAGTCGGCGGCGTGATCCGGCTCGACGAGGACTGCCGGGACGCGCTGGCGGAGGCCTTCAACCTCGCGCTGGGCGAGGCGGCGGCCTCCTTCGCGGAGATCGTGCACGAGGAAATCCTGATGACGGTGCCGGAGGTGGAGCTGCTGCCCCGCACCGAGCTGGTCGACCGCCTGCAGGGCCTGCCGCGCGAGGGCAGCTCGGCCAAGCTGTGCAGCATCGCGCAGCGCTTCGACCGGCCGCAGGGCGGCCTGTGCACCGAGGCGATGCTGATCTTCCCCGAGCACGGCAGCCTCGAGATCGTGCGCCGCATGCTGGGCGACAGCTCGCCCGCGGCCGAGCAGATCAGCGAGCTCGAGCAGGACGCGCTGGCCGAGGTGGGCAACATCATCATCAACAGCTGCATGAACAGCCTGGCGCAGATCTTCGACACCGAGATGATCGGCACCCTGCCCGGCGTGCGCAGCGCCGAGCCGCAGGAGCTCTTCGCCGAGCCTCCGGGCGGCGAGCTGGTGCTGATGGCGCGCATCGGCATGAACATGATGAGCCAGCGCATCGGCGGCTATGTGCTCTTCCTGATGGAGCTGCCGGCCCTCGAGACCGGCATCGAGCGCATCCGCCACTTCTTCGAGCTGGAGCCGGCATGATCCGCGTGCGTCGTTCCGAGGACGGCGCGGCCGCGGTCTCGGCCGCCGTGCCCCACGACCTGGTCGATACCCTGGACGTGGGCGTGCTGCTGCTCGACCGCGACGCGGCGATCGTCCGAGCCAACCGCTGGCTGCGCGAGCGCCTGCGCGGGCCGACGGCCCTGAGCGGCCACCGCCTGGACGAACTCTGGGCCGGCCGCATCGACCCGCGGCTGGTGTACGCGGTGCGCGAGTGCCTCGAGTTCGGCCATTCGATGCGGCTGTCGCATGCCTTTCACCCGACCCCGCTGCCCTTGCATGCCCCCGGCGAGCGCGGCGAGGAGCGCATGCGCCACGCCGTGGACGTGATCGCCGCGCTGGGGCCGGACGGCCGCCGCCAGTGCGTGCTGCAGGTGCGCGACATGAGCGAGATCGCCCGGCGCGAGCGCCTGCTCAAGGAGCAGGCACGCCAGCTGCGCGGCGAACTGCAGCGCCTCACCGAGGCGCAGCAGGAGCTGGGGCGCCAGTCGCTGCGCTTTCGCGAGATGGCGCGGCTGGCCCCGGTGGGCCTGTTCGAGACCGACGCGCAAGGCCTGCTGAGCTACTGCAACGAGCGTGGCGGCCAGATGCTGGGCGTGGATCTGGCCGCCCAGCTGGGCCGGCACTGGCTGAGCATGCTGCCGCCGGACGACATCGTGCGCCTGAGCCCGCGCTGGAGCGCGGCCTGCAGCGCGCGGGTGCGCTTTGCCGAGGAAATCTGTCTGGGTCGCCCGGGCGCCTGCACCTGGCTGCGCCTGGAGGCCGGACCGATGGCCGACGGCGACCGGCTGCAGGGCGGCTACATCGGCACGCTCACCGACATCACCGAGCTGCGCGAGCACGCGCGGCGCAACGAGTGGCGCGCCAACCACGACGCGCTCACCGGCCTGGCCAACCGCGAGCGCTTCACCGAGCGGCTGCAGGCCGCCGTCGCCGAGGCCGAGCGGCACGACGAGCGCGTGGCCATCCTCTACGTCGACCTGGACCGCTTCAAGCAGATCAACGACCTGCACGGCCACGCCGTGGGCGACCTGGCGCTCAAGACCGCCGCACAGCGCATGCGCCGCTGCCTGCGCGCCGACGACGTGGTGGCCCGGCTGGGCGGCGACGAGTTCGCAGTGCTGATCCCGGCGGCACCGCCCGACGAGACGCTCGAGCGCATCCTGGCCAAGATCACCAAGGCCATCGCGATGCCCATCAACGCCGGCAGCTGCTGCCTGCGCATCGGCTGCTCGGTGGGCATCGCGCTGTATCCGGACCACGCCCGCAGCCCCGAAGCCATGCTGGCACAGGCCGACGCCCAGATGTACCGCCACAAGCGCCAGCAGGGCGGGCCGGGCACGGCACTGCGGCTGGTGGACGGCAACGCGAGCCGCTGAGGCGCGCCGAGCCCCCGGCCGCTCAGCCGCTCAGCCGCTCAGCGTGGCGGGCGCGGCGACTCGCGGCACTGGCTGCGCTTCTCGAACCAGTAGACGACGTTGCCGACCACCACCACCGAGCCGGAGATCACCGCCGACACCGAGGCCACCGCGCCCAGCGCCACCAGGACGCCGATGCAGCCTTCGTTGTGACAGCCGGCGAAGCTGCCGATCTGCTGCACGTCCAGCACCCACTGCCGGTGGGTGATCTGGCAGTCGGCGTCGTAGACCGGCACGCTGCGCGGCACCACCACGCAGCCCGAGAGCAGCAGAGCCGCCAGCAGGGCCGGCAGGCGGCGCCGGCGCGCAGGACGGGCCGGGGGGCGGACCGGGGGAGCGGCGTGGCAGGCGGCGGGCATGGCCCACAGTCTGGCACGCCGGGCGGGCTGGGGCCAGTCGCAGCGATCGTCCCGGCGGGTGGCACCTCTTCATTCGCCCGCCGGCCGCATGCGCCGCCAGGCGATCGCGGCGATCAGGCCGGTGAGCGAGCCCACCCACAGCAGCAGGATCCAGAAGCCCGCCGGATGCTCGCCCCAGGGAATGCCGCCGACGTTCATGCCGAACAGGCCGGCGGTGAGGTTGATCGGCAGGGCCAGCACCGTCACCATGGTCAGCATGAACAGGCTGCGGTTGTTCTCCTCGGCCACGCGGGCGGAGGCCTCGTCCTGCATGAGCTTGATGCGCTCCTGCAGTGCGCCGATGTCGCGCAGCACCAGCGCGAACTCCTCGCTGGCGCGGTGCAGGTGGGCGATGTCCTCGGCGCCGATCCAGGCCGGCGGCTTCGACAGGGTGCGCTGCAGCGCACTCGGCTCGGGGGCCAGCAGGCGCTGCAGGCGCACCATCAGCCGGCGCAGCTGCGCCAGCTCGGTGGTATGGCTGCGGTGATGCCCGGCCAGCACCGCATCCTCGATGTCGTCGACGCGGTCGGTGGCCTGGCGCACGATGCGCTGCAGCTCGTCGGCCTGGTCGCCCAGCAGGTGGTCGAGCAGCGCGACGCTGGAATCGAGCCGGTCGCCGCGCCGCACCGCCAGGCGCAGCCGGTCGACCGAGCGCAGCGGGTGGCGCCGCGCCGTCACCACCAGGCCGGGACGCACCGCGACCCAGAGCGTGGCGACATCGCCGGCATCGAAGGTGAAGTCGAAGGTGACGTCGTTGATCACCGCGAAGAGGCTGTCCTCGTCGCGTTCGATGCGGGTGGAGCGCGAGCCCTGGTGCAGCGCCTCGTAGAAGTTGTCGGTCAGCCCGGCATGGCGGCGCAGCCAGCCCTCGGCCGCGACATGGCCGACGTTCATGTGCAGCCAGACGAAGCCGCCGCCGGGCTCGCGCAGGTGCGGCAGCGCCGCATCGGCGCTGGCCAGCGCGGTGGCCGCCTGTCCGGGCAGATGGTGGTAGCCGCAGATCAGGCCGTTCTCGTCGCTGCCGTAGGGCAGCGCCTGGGCAGGGTTGGCGGCGGCGTCGGTGGACAGGGGCGCGTCGGGAACGTCACTCATTCAGGTCGAGGTCGGGCGGCAGGGTCGGTGCGCCATCGTAGGCGCAAAGCCGGCCCCCCGGCGGCTGCGGCGAGACGCTGGGCTCACGCCCAGGCCCGCAGCGCGCGCAGCAGCGAGCGCTTCTTGGCCTGGTGGCCCTGCATGCGGCGCAGGATGTCGTCCAGCGTGTGCATCGCCTCGACGATGTACGGGCCCTTGTTGAGCATCACGCACTCGGCGCGCTCGCCCATGGCCGCGTCGGTGACCTCGGCGCGCGAGGGCTGGCCGGTCTTGGCCAGCGTCTCGAGGACCTGCGTGGCCCAGACCACCGGCATGTGCGCGGCCTCGGCGGCCCAGAGGATCTCCTCCTGCACCTCGGCCAGGCGTTCGTAGCCGCACTCCACGGCCAGGTCGCCGCGCGCGATCATCAGCCCCGCGCCCTCGCTGGCCATGGCGGCGAAGATCAGCTCGGGCAGCTGCTCGAAAGCGCGGCGGGTCTCGATCTTCAGCAGCAGGCCGAGCGAGCCCGCGCCCAGCGCCTGCAGCTGCTCGCGCAGCGCCTGCACATCGGCGGCGCGCTGCACGAAGGACAGGCCCACCAGGTCGGCGCACTGCACCACCGTGGCCAGGTCGGAGCGGTCCTTGGCGGTCAGCGCCGGCAGGTCCAGCGCGCTGTCGGGCAGGTTGATGCCCTTGTCGGCCGCCAGCGCCGTGCCGCCCGGGCGGGTGCGGGTGATCTCGACCTCGAAGCCCTCGGCGCCGGCACGGGCGATGCGGCCTTCGATGCGGCCGTCGTCGAAGAGGATGCGCTCGCCGGCGCGCACCTGGGTGAAGACCTCCGGCAGGGTGCAGGCGATCGACAGATCGGAGGGCTGCGCCGGGTCGACCTCGTCGCGGCCCAGCGGGGCGGCGATGCCCCCGCGCGTCAGGCGCAGCCGGTCGCCCGGGCGCAGGAAGAGCTGCCCGCTGCGGCAGGGGATGCCCTGCAGCCGCGTCGCGGCCGGGCCGGCCAGGGCATGGCGGCGCTGCAGCTGCAGCTCGGGCACCAGGTAGAGGGTCTGGCCGGCGTGCAGCAGCACGCCGCCGTCGCGACGCGCCACCACCTGCAGGCTGCGCTGGGCGTCGCGGGCATCGGTCAGCCGCAGCTCGTCACCGACCTGCAGCTGGGCGAGCCAGGCCGCGTCGACCTGCAGATGGGCATCCGCCTGCGGCATCGGGTTGGCCTGGCCGAAGGGCCGCAGGCCGATCGCCACCGGCCGCAGCACCCGCCCGCAGACGTCCCGCTCGGGCTGCAGCTTCAGCACGGCCGGGCCGGGGGCGATCGGGCCGGTGCGCAGCTTCGGCCCGGCCAGGTCCATCAGGATGCGCACCGGCCGCCCGGCCGCGGCCGCCGCCTCGCGCACCTGGCGGGCCATCGCCTGCCAGGCCGGCGCCTCGTCGTGGGCACAGTTGATGCGCGCGATGTCCATGCCGGCGTCGACGAGGCGGCGGATCAGCGCGCCGTCGTCGCTCGCCGCCTCGGACGGCAGCGTCACCATGATGCGCACCGCGCGGCCGGCCGGCGGCTCGCCCAGCAGCGCGCGGCCGTGCGCCTCGAGCAGGCGGGCACTGCCGTGCAGGCCGATCGGCTCCTCGGCCGAGCGGTCCTCCCAGGGCTGACCCACCAGGCGATGCAACAGCCCGAGCACCTTGTGCAGGTTGGCCAGCACGTCCGGCTCGCTGCGCCCCAGCGACGACACACCCAGCGCCGCCAGCCGGTCCTGCAGGTCACGGCGATCGTCCTGGCGCAGGGCCAGGTAGTGCGCGAAGTTGCGCGCGCTGGCCGCATAGGCGTCGCAGACGCCCACACGCCGAGCGGCCAGATCGGCCTCGCGCTGCAGCATGTCCAGGCGCAGGGCGGCCAGCTCGTCGATCAGCGCACGGCAGGCAGGCAGGTCCCAGGCATCGGCGCCGGGGGTGGCAGGGGCAGCGGACATGGCGGTACGGCTCGGAAGGGAAGGCGCCGGGACACATCGGCGCCCGGCCATCCGGCGGCCCGACATCGGGCCGGGCCGCACTGCCACGGTAGGAGGTCTCGATGACAGCATCGTGGCGACCCCTCCAGGCCTGGCCCGAGGCCACGCCCGGGCGCGTGGCCGGGCGTGGCGGGCACGGAGCTGGTCGCTCAGTTCAGGATGCGGCCCAGGCGCACCAGCTGCGTCTCGCCGCTGCTGTCGTTGACGCCGTCGTTGTCGGTGACGAACAGCGCCTCGCCGCTGGCCAGCACCGCCAGGCCCTCGATCTTCTCGAGCACCGGGCCGCGGGTGGCGCGCAGGTCAGGCATCAGGTCACGCACCAGGGTCTTGCGCAGCGTGGCGCCGTCGGCCGCACCGCTCAGGTCGATGCGGTACAGGCGCTTGATGCGCGCATCCGGGCCGTTCTGGTTGTCGCGCTCGACCACCAGGAAGCGGTTGCTGCCCAACGCGGTGATCTCCGACAGCCCCACCCAGCCGCCGTTGGGCGAGGTGGCCGGATCCAGCGGGTAGAAGTGAAACTGCCAGGTGCGGGCGGTCAGGTCGTAGACGGCGATGCGCGGCATCGTCTCGCCCAGCCAGGGGCGCTGCATCGCCACCACCAGCTTGCCGTCGGACTCGGCCACGCCTTCAAAGCCGTAGCGCGTCTGCAGCGCGTTCACCGCGTCGGGCAGAGCGATCACCTCCTCGATCACGCCGGTGGCCGAGACCCGCAGCAGCAGGTTGGCCGAGCTGATGTTGCGGCCGGTCTCGTAGGCGGTCTTGGAGCCAGCCCCTTCGGAGGCGATCCAGAAGCCGCCGGCACTGGCCAGCGAGATGCCCTCCGGATCCAGGTTGACCGTCCTGTCGGCGTTGATCATCGCCGCCACGTCGGTCTGGTCGAAGGCCTGGGGGTCGCGCGCGGCCGGCAGGGTGGCGCCGAAGTTCTTCAGCACGTCGTTGGCATCGGTGATGCGCAGCTCGCTGCGGATCACCGCCGGGGTCACGCCCACATCGACCGTGAAGATGCGGTTGGCGCGGTAGAAGCTGTCATCCACCGCATACACCGTGTTGCCGCTGGGCGCGGCCACCAGGCCCGACAGCGCGCCCCAGGGGATGGGCTTGCCGTCGCTGCGGTCGGCCGACTCGATCGTCGGGTAGGCCGGCGCCGCCTTCTCGTAGCGGTACAGGTTGAGCGCGGCACGGGCGGGCAGGCCGCGGTCGTCCACCTCGCTGGCGGAGACCATCAGGCCCCGCGACGGCAGGGTCAGCAGCCCCTCGGGGCTGAGGGCCCCAGGCAGGGCCTGCTTGTAGGCCGGTGCGGTCGGCCGGCTCATGTCGTAGACGGCCACCACGCTGGAGCGCTCGGAGGCGACGAAGAGGTAGTCGGTGCTGCCGAAGCGGCCGAAGGCGACGTTCTCCGGCTCGTTGCCCTTGGCGTCATTGCGGCGGTCGTTGGTGTGGCCGATGCGGGCCAGGCGGTATTCCAGGTCCATGCCCGAATCCCAGGCCACGCTGCCGGAGCGGTCGAACACGGTGAAGCCGCGGCTGCCGCCGGCCAGGTCACCTTCGTTGGCGGTGGCGAACTGCGTCTTCGAGATCCAGGTGACACCGTCGGGCTCGCGCAGGCGGTCGGTCTGGGTCTGGGTGAACTGGATCAGATTGGGGCGCTCGTCGGTGAGGTCCACCCCTTCGAGCGTGACGCTGCCGGCGGAGAAGTGGCCGGTGACCGCGCCGGTGGCCAGGTCGATCAGGGCGATGTGGTTGTTCTCCTGCAGCGTGACGACGGCGATGTTGTCCTCGTTGATCGAGACGTACTCCGGCTCCGGATCGCTGCCGTAGAGGGTGGCCAAACCGCCGAGGTCGACATCGCGGCGCGTCCAGGCCGTGGGCGCACCGACCAGATCGACGATCGCGAGACGACCGGCAGGCAGCTGGGGGATGGCACCATCGTTCACGTCTTCGTCACGTTCGTTCTCGATCGCGATGGCGGCATAGCGGCCGTCCTTGCTCACCGCCACCGAGTCCGGCTGGCCGCCCAGGTCCAGTTCGGCCACCACGCTGCGGCTGGCGATGTTCACCACCACCAGCTTGCCCGCCGGCGCCACGAAGGAGGGCGAGGTGTTCACCGCCACCAGGGCATGCGCGCCCACCACGGCCACCGAGGTCGGCTCGCCGTCCAGCGTCAGTGAGCCCAGGCCCACCGGCGCCGACGGGTCGGTGATGTCCACGAACCCGATCTGCTTGCTCAGCCCGCTGGTGTAGATCAGCGTCATGCCGTCGCTGCTGGCGGCGACGATTTCCGCGTTGACCGGGGTGTCGGACTCGCAGGACGACCCGACCTGGGCACAGATGGTGAAGGTGGACACCCGGTTGAAGTGCATCGTCGCATCGGGCACCGACGGCTGCGCGCCGCTGTCCTTGTCGTCGTCGTCACCGCCGCCACAGGCGGCCAGGGTCAGCAGCAGCGACACGGCCAGGGCCGATGCGGTCCGACGCAGGGGGAAGGGGGTCATGTCCGGGATCCTCGAGGTTCGTAGGGGAGCCCGCAAAGCTAGACGGCCAGCATGACAGCGGCGTGAAGGCGTCAGCCCCCCTCGACGTGCCGGCACGCAGAGGCGACAGGCCGCACACCGGGAGTCCTGTCATCGATCTCGGCGCCCGAATCGCTAGCATCAGGCACCGCGGCACATCGGGTGCGTGCGGATGCCCGCCCCCTCTTTCGCCGATGCTCAGATTCCTGGTACCCGCGGCCACCGCCCAAGACCTCGAGGCCGAACTGGCGAAGGCCGTTCGCGGGCGCAGTGCGCCGGAGCAGGGGTCGATCTCGAGCGTCTACCTGGACACCGCCGACCGGCGGCTCGCCCGGGTCGGGCTGGTCTGGTGCCAGCGGCAGGAAGGGCGGCGCTGGATCCAGCGGCTGCGTCGGGTCGATGCCCGGGGCGGCGACCCAGGCCGCCTCGAACATGAGGTGCTGGCCCCCTCGGAGCGGCCCGACGCCCTGCTGCATGCCGGCAGCGCCCTGGGCGAGCGCCTGCTCGCCCTGCTGCGCCGCGCCGAGGCGGACGGCGTGGCGGTGGCCGAGCGCTACCGCTGCGAGCTTCGGCGCAGCAGGCGCAGGCTGCGCAGCCGCGGCGCGCTGATCGAGGTGTGCTTCGACCGCGGCCATCTGATCGCGCCCGGCGCGCGCCTGCCGGTGTGCGAACTCGGCCTGCGGCGACTCGCCGGACCGCCCGAGGCGCTGGAGGCGCTGGCACAGCGCTGGAGCGAGCGTTTCGGGCTGCAGCTCGAGCCGCGCGATCTGGCCGAACGGGGCGCCGGGCTGTCGCTCGGCCAGCCGCATCCGCCGCTGCGCAAGGCGCGCCTGCCCGCCTATGCCGCACCGGCTGGGGCGCCGCAGGCGATGTCCGCGGCGATCGACGAGTGCGTCGACCAGATCGCCCGCAATGCCGTCGGCGTGCTCCAGGGCGACCCCGGCCTGCGCGCCGAACATGTGCACCAGCTGCGCGTGGGCATCCGCCGCCTGCGCAGCGCGCTGCGCTGCTTCGAGGGCTGGGCGCCGCAGCCGGCCGAGGACGACCTGGACGGGCTGAAGGCGCTGTTCGCCGCCCTGGGCGCCTGCCGCGATGCCGACGTGCTGGACAGCGGCGTGACCGCCGAACTGGCGCGGGTCGGTGCACCGCCGGTGCAGGCCGCGCCGACGGCGACCGTGGCCGACCCGCAGGCCGTGCTGCGCCGCGACGAGGCGCAGCGCGCCCTGCGCCTCTGGATGGGCTGGCGCGACCGCCTGCCCGTCGAGGCGACGCCGGCCGCGACGACACCCGCCCAGGCGCAGGAAGCGTTGCCCGACGCGCCCGCGGCAACGGCCGCGTCGGCCGGCACCGAACCGCCGTCGCTCCCCGCCGCCGCCGCGGACAGGGCATCGTGGCCTGCGGCCCCGGATCCGGAACAGCCGCCCGCACCGGCCGTGCCCCTGCCCCGTCGGGCCGAGCGCCGGCTGGCGCGCTGGCACGCCCGCATCGTGGCCGAAGCCCGGGACTTCGACACGCTGGAGGAGCCGGCGGTGCACGCGCTGCGCAAGCGCGTGAAGCGGCAGCGCTACGCGGTGGAGTTCTTCGCCCCCCTGCTGCGCCGACGCGGCAGCGCGCGCTACCTGGCGCGGCTGGCGCTGCTGCAGGACCGCATGGGCGAGCTCAACGACCTGTTCGTCGCGCGCACGCACTACCAAGCCCTGCTGCCGGCCCAGCCGGCCGCCTGGTTCGCGCTGGGCTGGCTGGCCGCCCGCCTCGAGGCGGGGCGCGCGTCGGTGCAGCAGGCCTTGCAGACGCTGGCCGAGGTCGAACCGCCGCGGGCCCGACGCTGAAGTCCGCGGCGATGCGGCGGCGCGACCGGGGATTGCGCACGCGGAGTTGTCATCGAACGGACACGAACGTCATGGAAGCTGTAGGCCTTCCTTCCCGGCCGCCCGCCTGGGCGATGCACACCATGGACGACCGCCAAGACCCCGACGAGCTGCTGCGCCGCCTGCGCGCCGACCTGATCGACGGCTACGACGAGGAACTCGAACTCGAGATCGAGGACCGCACCGCCGAGGACGTGCTGGCCGGCGACGACGCCGTGCGCGGCGACGAGGTGCGCGAGGCCCGGCTGCGCTACTTCCGCGAGCTGTTCCGCCTGCAGGGCGAGCTGGTGGAGCTGCAGGACTGGGTGGCCCACACCGGGCAGAAGGTGGTGATTTTGTTCGAGGGGCGCGATGCCGCCGGCAAGGGCGGCGCGATCAAGCGCATCACCCAGCGGCTGAACCCGCGCGTGTGCCGCACCGTCGCGCTCCCCGCGCCCAACAGCCGCGAGCGCACGCAGTGGTACTTCCAGCGCTACGTGCCGCACCTGCCCGCCGCCGGCGAGATGGTGCTGTTCGACCGCAGCTGGTACAACCGCGCCGGCGTCGAGCGGGTGATGGGCTTCTGCAGCGAGGACGACGTCGAGGAGTTCTTCCGCTCGGTGCCCGAGTTCGAGCGCATGCTGGTGCGCTCGGGCATCCGGCTGATCAAGTACTGGTTCTCGATCACCGACGAGGAGCAGCACCTGCGCTTCCTCAGCCGCATCCACGACCCGCTCAAGCAGTGGAAGCTGAGCCCGATGGACCTGGAAAGCCGGCGCCGCTGGGAGGACTACACCAAGGCCAAGGAGGCCATGCTCGAGCGCACCCACATCCCCGAGGCGCCCTGGTGGGTGGTGCAGGCGGTGGACAAGAAGCGCGCCCGGCTGAACTGCATCCACCACCTGCTCGGGCAGTTCGACTACCACGACGTCCCGCGCGAGCCGGTGGTGCTGCCCGAGCGGGTGCGCCACGCCGAATACATCCGCCAGCCGGTGCCGGCGGAGATGTACGTGCCCGAGGTGTACTGAGGCAGACCGGCGGCCGGTCAGGGCGCCGCGCTCAGCGCGCCAGGCGCTCGAAGGCGGCGGCCAGGGAGTCGCCCTCGCGCTCGCGCAGGGCCGTGCGCGCCAGGATCTGCGCGGCCGCGCGTGCGGCGGGGCCGGCGGGCGCGGCCTCGTCGGGACCGAGCAGCTGCACCTGATCGTCGCGCACCCGCTGGGCCCAGTCGCGGCCCACGGCGTGCTCGGCCATGCCCGGCAGCAGGTAGCGCCGGCCCTGCGGCCCGGCCAGCGCCGACCAGGCCGCCCAGTTCGCACGCACCTGCGCATAGGCGGCCTCGACCTGGCCGGCGCGGCCGGCGAGCATGCGCGGCAGCGCCGTGGCCACGTTGGGGGGCAGGCCGGCCTGCAGCGCCCAGTCGAGCAGCTCGCGCGCCTCGTCGGCGCTGCGGCCCAGCACCAGCGCGCCGGCCAGGGTCCAGCGCTCCTCCTCGCCGCCGGCCTGCTGCAGGCGTCGGCGCAGGTCGCGCTGCTCCTCGGCCCCGGCGCCGGCACCGGCCGCGCGGATCAGCGCATCGCGCAGCGAGGCCGGCAGCGGCTCGGCGGCCGCGCCGTCGGCCGGCTGGGCACGCGCCAGCCGGTCGCGCGCCTGGGCGATGGTGGCCGCATCGCCGAGCTGGGCCAGGCGGCGGATCAGATCGCCGCGCAGGGCCTCGGTCTCGGCGTCCTCGCCGGGGCGCGGCTGCCAGCCCAGGCGCTGCAGCTCCGCGCCGACGAGGCGCCCGGCCGCGCCGCGCAGCGCCGCCTGGGCGGGCAGGCCGGCCAGCGCCTGGTCCAGCGCGGTGAAGCGCTCGAGCAGCAGCCGCCAGAGCGCGGCGCGGCCGGGCCCCTCGGCCTGCGGCACCCGCCCCAGCGCCTCGACCAGCTCCCGGGCCGGCACGCGCCCGGCCTGGACCAGCGCGGCCGTGTCGGTGAGCAGCACCAGCCGGTCGGCCGGCGCCAGGGTGGGCAGGCGCTGCAGCAGCGCCGCGCGCTGCGCCGGGGCGTAGGCCACGCGGTAGTAGCCCACCCCGCCGGCATTGGCGACGATCGGCAGCTCGCCGCAGCCGGGCAGGCGCAGCCGGGCCTGCGCGCCGTCGAGCAGGTGGCGGTGCAAGGCCTCGCCCTGCGCCAGCTGCACGGGGATGCGCCAGAGCGGCGGCGGGGGCGCCGCGGCGTCGCCGGCCGGACCCGCTGCCGTACCCGCCGTCACCGGCACACCGTCGGGCAGGAAGCGCTGCTGCGTCAGCGTCACCTCGGTGGATCCGCCCTCGCAGCGGCTCTCGACGCCCACGAGCGGAAAGCCGCGCTGGTCGGTCCAGCTGCGCGCCACGGCCGCCACATCCTGGCCGGCGGCACGGCCGATGTGGAACCAGAGATCGCCGGCGGTGGCATTGGACAGGCGGCGCTCGCGCAGGTAGGCGGCCAGGCCGCGCCGGAAGCGCTCCTCGCCCAGCCACTGCTCGAGCATGCCCAGCACCGCGCCGCCCTTGGTGTAGGTGATGTCGTCGAAGACGTCCCAGACCCGCTGCTCGCTCACCGGGCCGGAGCGGATGGCGCGCGTCGCGTCGGTGGCATCGGTGGCCATCGATGCGTCGATTTCCAGGCGGTCGTTCAGCCGCACCTGCCAGTCCGGGTTGTGGCGGTCGGTGACCTTGGCGGCGATCCAGGTGGCGAAGGCCTCGTTGAGCCAGATCTCGCTCCAGGAGGCTGCGGTGACCAGGTTGCCGAACCACTGGTGCGCCACCTCGTGCGCGACCAGGTTGAAGATCCAGCGCCGGGTGTGCGGGCTGCTGCGCGCCGGGTCGTAGAGCAGCAGGTTCTCGGCGTAGGAGATCAGCCCCCAGTCCTCCATCGCGCCGCGCCGGGTGCCCGGCACCGCGAGCTGGTCGAGCCGCGGCAGGGCGTAGGGCTGGCCGAACCAGTGCGAGAAGTCGGGCAGCAGCTGCTCGGTGACCTGCATCGCGTAGCGGGCCTGCTCGCGCTTGCCCGGCGCGGTCAGGATGCGCAGCGGCACCCCGGCGGCCCGGCCCTCGAGCACGTCCCAGCGCCCCACCGCGACGGCCACCAGGTAGCTGGGCATCGCCGGCGTGGGCGGGAAGTGATGCGCCAGGCGGCCGTCGGCCAGCGTGACCAGGCGCCGCCGCGGCATGTTCGACAGCGCCTCCAGCCCGGCCGGCGTGCGCAGCGTGAGCTCGAAGGGGGCGCGGAACACCGGCTCGTCGAAGCCGGGAAAGAGGGTGCGCGCGTGGATGGCCTGCAGCTGGGTGGCCAGCATGCGCTGCGGCGGCGCACTGCCCGGCAGCGTGGCGTGGTAGAGCCCGCGACCCTGCGCATGCACCACCCCGCGGTAGCGCAGCGTGACCCGCTGCGTGCCCGCCGGCAGCGCCGCCCCGTCGCGCAGGCGCAGGCGCCAGGTCTGGCGCGCCGCATCGGGCTGCACCTCCAGGGCCCGCCGGCCCCGCGGGCCGTGCAGCCAGGCGTCCTGCGGCAGCAGCTCGTGCGCATGCAGCTCGAGCTGCGCACGGGCCTGGCGCAGCGCGAGGGTGAGGGTCACCTCGCCCTCGAAGTCTTCGCGCGCCGGATCCAGGTCGAGCGTGAGCCGGTAGTGGCGCGGGCGCACCGCCTTGTCGAGCACGCTGGGCGTGTGGTCGAAGCGGAAGCGCTGCAGCGCCTCGGCCGCCCGCGGGCCCACCGCCGGCGCGGCGGCCGGCAGGGTCTGCGGGGCGGTCTGGGCAGACACCGCGCCCACCCCGGCGGCGCACAGCGCGCCGAGGATGCGCCGCACCGCCGCGCGCAGGCCGGGCAGGCCGGGCAGTCCGGGCAGTCCGGGCAGTCCGGGCAGTCCGGGCAGTCCGGGCAGGCGGGGCAGCAGGCCGCCCGACGCCGGGTCGGCGGGGTGGGCGGGGTGGGCGGAAAGGACAGGCAAGCGCGTGGGGGCGGGTCGAGGCTGCATCGGGGGCTCCGGGTCCGGCCGTCTCGCGCCGCCCGGGAAGGGCCGGCCGACAACGCCTGCGCGATGATGGCGGCGGGCTGGCCGGCCCGCAAGAGCGCCGACCCGGGCGGTGTCAGCCCGGGGCCAGCGGCCGCTCCGGCGGCGGTGACGGCATGCGCAGCAGCGCCTGACCCATGCGGATGCGCGCGCCCTCGACGATGCCCTCGCAGAAGGTGAAGCCCGGCGGGGCGAAGACGATGATCGTCGAGCCGTGCTGGAACCAGCCGAGTTCCTCGCCCTTGGCCAGCGGCACGTCGGCCGGGATCTCGTTCGGCCCGCGCCAGCGCAGGTGCAGCAGCAGGTCCAGCGCGTGCAGGCGCAGGCTGGCCACCAGGATGGCCGCCACCGGCACCAGCGCCAGCGGCTGGCCGCCTGCCGCCAGGCGCAGGTTCAGCACCGCGCGCTCGTTGCGGCAGAACAGCCGCTCGACGCGCTTCAGCGCGATCGGGTTGACGTTCCAGGTGTCGCCGCTGAGGTAGGTGACATGCTGCAGCGTCGCGTCCGCCGGGGCGTGGAAGCGGTGGTACATCGACGAGGTCAGGCGCAGCGTGACGTAGCAGCCGTCGCGGAAGGCCGAGCTGTCCTGGCTCGGCCCGAACAGGTCCTCGAGCCGGTACGGGAAGCCCTTGGCCTGGAAGAGCTGGCCGTCGCGCACCCGGCCGCAGGCGCCGACGATGCCGTCGCAGGGGCTGGCCAGCACGTCGGGGCGCGGGTCGATGCAGCGCGCGCCGGGGCGCAGCGCACGGGTGAAGCATTCCTGCAGGCTGGCATAGCGGCGCGGCTCGGCCTCGGAGAGGTCCAGGTCGGTGAACAGCCGCCAGATGCGGATCGACAGCGCCGTCAGCCCCGGGCTGCGGATGCCGCTGTACCAGCCCATCAGGCGGGTCAGCGCGATGCGCGGCACCCGGTTGGTGAGCAGGAAGTTCAGGTCCTCCTGCAGCAGCAGGCGGTCGCGCAGGCGGCGCGGGGTGGGCAGGACGTGGGTTTTCATCGGCATGTCAATCGCGGTGGCTACACAGGGGGATCCGTTCTGGCTGGGATCCATGGATACGACGACTTCTCTCTCCGCCCTCCCGCTCGCGCTGCTGGCTGCGACCGGGCTGCCGCGCCTGCAGCGGCGCATCGCCCTGTCGCGGGCCAAGCATCGCTCGCTGGCCGGGCACTCGCGCATGGCGCAGCGGGTGGCCCGGCTGCTGCCGGGCTACGCCTACGACGAGGCACGCTTCTTCTGCGCCGACGACGCGCCGGAAGACGTGGCCGCACAGCGGCGCGCCGGCTTCGAGCGGCTGGCGCAGACCTTCGCCGAGCGCTGGCCGCGCAGCGCGCAGATGACCGCGCGGGCGCGCGAGCATCTCTCGGACCTGCAGTTCACCGGCCGCTACCGCGTGCCCTTCCCGTTCAGCCCCTACCTGCGCGAACGGCTGCCCCTGGGCAACTTCCTGCAGGCCAGCTCGGGGCTGCAGCTGGAAGACCTGGACGGCAACCGCTTCTTCGACCTGGCAGGCTCGTACGGCGTGAACCTGTTCGGCCACGACTTCTACAAGGTCTGCATCGCCGAGGGGGCCGCGCGCGCCGCGGCCCTCGGGCCGGTGCTGGGCGCCTACCACCCGGCGGTGCTGTCCAACGCCGAGCGGCTGAAGGCGATCTCGGGGCTCGACGAGGTGAGCTTCCACATGTCCGGCACCGAGGCCGTGATGCAGGCGGTGCGCCTGGCGCGCTACCACACCCGCCGCAAGTACCTGGTGCGCTTCTGCGGCGCCTACCACGGCTGGTGGGAGGATGTGCAGCCCGGCCCCGGCAACCCGCTGCCCCCGCGCGAGACCTACACCCTGCAGGACATGAGCGAGCGCAGCCTGAAGGTGCTGCGCCAGCGCGACGACATTGCCTGCGTGCTGGTCAACCCGCTGCAGGCGCTGCACCCGAACAGCGCGGCGCCGGGCGACTCCGGCCTGGTCGACGGCAGCCGCCGCGCCGGCTTCGACCGCGCCGCCTATGCCGACTGGCTGCAGCGCCTGCGCGCGGTGTGCAGCGAGCGTGGCATCGTGCTGATCTTCGACGAGGTCTTCGTCGGCTTCCGGCTGGCCCCGGGCGGTGCGCAGGAATACTTCGGCGTGCAGGCCGACCTGGTGACCTACGGCAAGACGCTCGGCGGTGGCCTGCCGGTGGGCGTGGTCTGCGGACGGCGCGACCTGATGCGGCGCTGGCGCGAGGCGCGCCCGGCCGACATCTGCTTCGCGCGCGGCACCTTCAATTCGCACCCCTACGTGATGGGGGCGATGCAGGCCTTCCTCGAACGCCTGCAGACGCCCGCGGTGCAGGCCCTGTACGACGGGCTGGAGGCGCGCTGGAACGCCCGCGCCGAGGCGCTGAACCGCCGCCTGCAGGCCGAGGGGCTGCCGGTGCAGGTGGCCAACCTGTCGACCATCTGGACCGTGCTGTACACCCAGCCCTCGCGCTACCACTGGATGTTCCAGTTCTACCTGCGCGCGCAGGGGCTGTGGCTGAGCTGGGTGGGCAGCGGGCGGATGATCTTCAGCCTGAACCACGACGACGCGGCCTTCGAGGCGGTGTGCGAGCGCTTCGTCGCCGCAGCCCGGGCGATGCAGGCCGACGGCTGGTGGTGGCAGCCGCCGGGCATGACCCACCGCACGATCCGCCGCGGCCTGCTGCGCGAACTGATCCGCGCCCGCTTCTGAGCGCGCCCCGGGCCGGGCCGCGGCCCGGCCCGGGCGTGCGGCGCATCGCTCAGTGCGGCCGCACATGCGGCATCGGGTCGATCCACTCGCCGCGCAGCAGCGCCAGCGGCGACTTCCAGTACAGGCGGATGTCGTGGAAGGGATCGGTGAGGATCTTCAGCGCCCAGATCAGGCCGTCGGAAAGGCGACCCTGCAGCGACAGCTGCAGCACGCGCAAGGCGATGCCGGTGACCGCCAGCGCCAGCCAGGCGATGCCCACATCGTGCAGCCAGCCGTCGACGCCCTGCGCCGGCTCGATCAGCCCGAACAGCGCCGGCTGCAGCCACAGCACCAGCGGAATGGCCGCCCACACCGCCAGCAGCAGCGTCTTGCGGCGCATGTTGTAGCCGACCTTGACGGCCTCCTTGTACTCGTCGGTCACCTGGTTGACCTGATCGAAGCCGCGCGGCTCGAAGAAGAAATGGCCCGACTGGCGCGTCACCATCGACACGCACCAGCCGACGATCGCGGCCATCGCCGGATCGACGAAAAGCAGCACGTAGGCCACCAGGAAGGAGCAGGCACTGATCAGGTGCAGGGTCTGGTTGACACGGCTCTGGTGGTAGTAGCGGTGGTCGTCCCAGCGTTGGGTGGCAAGGGTTTGCAGGAGTCCGGACACGTTCGACCTCGGATGTGGAAAGGGAGGGCAGCCCGCCGCAGCGCCTGCGCGCGGGCCGTGACGGGAGCGTGACGAGGCCGCATGAATCGGCTGTGACCACGCCGTGTCAGGTCCGACACGGCGCTGTCATCGCGCTGTTGCCGGGTCCGCCCAGCATGGCCGCATGGCCCTTGCCTCGACTGCCCCGACCGTCCCGACGCCGGCCGCACCGCCGGCGCTGCGCATCGCCTACGTCACCGAGACCTGGCCGCCCGAGGTCAACGGCGTGTCGCTGTCGGCCGCCCGCTTCGTGCAGGGGCTGGTGCAGCGCGGCCACCGCGTGACGCTGCTGCGCCCGCACCAGGGCCAGCGCGAGCGTGCGGCGCTGGCGCAGCACGATCCGGCGATCCATCTCGAGGTCTGCGCCGGCAGCCCCCTGCCGCTCTATCCCGACCTGCGCATGGGCTGGGCCCGGCCGGCGCGCCTGCAGCAGCTGTGGCGGCACCGCCGGCCGGACCTGGTGCATGTGGCCACCGAGGGGCCGCTGGGCTGGGCGGCGGTACAGGCCGCGCATCGGCTGGGCCTGCCGGTGACCTCGGACTTCCGCACCAACTTCCACGCCTACAGCCGCCACTACCGGTTCGGCTGGTCGCAGGGCCTCGTACTGGCCTGGCTGCGGGCCTTTCACCGCCGCTGCGACCTGACCCTGGTGCCCACCGAGGCGCTGCGCCGCGAGCTGGCCGGGCAGGGCTTCGAGCGGCTCGACGTGGTGGCGCGTGGCGTGGACACCGCACGCTTTCACCCCGAGTGCCGCAGCGAGGCCCTGCGCGCATGCTGGGGCGTCGCCCCGCAGGACCCGGTGCTGCTCTGCGTGGGCCGGCTGGCCCCGGAGAAGAACCTGCTGACCCTGGTGCAGGCCTGCGAGGCCCTGCAGGCACGCCACCCGCGCGCGCGCCTGCTGCTGGTGGGCGACGGGCCGCAGCGCGCGGCGCTGCAGGCACGCTGCCCGAACGCCATCTTCGCCGGGCCGCGCCACGGCGACGATCTGGCCGCGCACTATGCCTCGGCCGACCTGTTCGCCTTTCCCAGCCTGACCGAGACCTACGGCAACGTCACCCCCGAGGCGCTGGCCAGCGGCCTGGCCCTGCTGGCCTACGACCACGCCGCCGCCGCCGAGCTGGTGCGCCACGGCGAGAACGGCCTGCTGGCCGCGCCCGGCGATGCGGCGGACTTCACCCGGCTGCTCGGCGAACTGCTCGACGACCCCGCCCGACGCCGCGCCCTGGGCCGGCAGGCCCGCGCCTCGATGCTCGACCAGGGCTGGGAGCGGGTGGTCGAGCGCTTCGAGTCGCTGCTGCGCCAGCGCGTGGAAGCGCGCGGCCGGACGACGCCGCAGGCCGGTCACGGCATCGCCGCGGCCCATGCCGCCGGCGCACCGGTGGCACCGCCCCTGCCGCACTGATCGGACGCGTCAGGATCCCGGCGGCTGCGGCCACGCCACCGCGCCCGGCAGGCGGCGCTGCCGCCAGGTCATCCCGCCCAGCGCCACGGCGATCGACAGGCCGAAGGCGACCATCAACGGCACGATCGGCACCTCGAGGCGCAGCAGCAGGGCATAGACCGCGAGCATGCCGAGCACGCTGGCGTTCTCGTTGAAGCCCTGCACCGCGATCGACCGGCCGGCGCTGAGCAGGGTGCAGCCGCGGTGCTGCAGCAGCGCGTTGAGCGGCACCACCAGCAGTCCGCCGGTCGCGCCCACCGCCACCAGGCCCGGCAGCGCCCAGTGCGGCTCGCCGAGCAGGGCCACCCAGGCGATCAGCAGCCCGAGCAGCACGCCCGCCGGCAGCATGCGCAGCGCACGCCCGAGCGGCACACGCCGCGCGGCCAGGGTCGCACCGGCGATCACGCCCACCGCGACGGCGGCCTGCAGGTAGGCCGCCCGGTCCAGCGGCAGCTGCAGCCGCTCGGCCGCCCAGCGCAGCACGGCGAACTGCAGCGTGGCGCCCACACCCCAGAAGATCGTCGTCACCGCCAGCGACAGGCCGCCCTCCCGGTCGCGCCAGAGCGTTCGGTTGGCGAGGCGGAAATCGCGCAGCAGGGCCAGCGGATGAAAGTTCGACGCCGGGTAGCGCGCGCCGCTGTCGGGCACGCCGACATTGAGCAGCGCCGCCGCGGCATAGACCCCCAGCAGCAGCACGCAGGACAGGCCCAGAGGGCCCGTCTCGGCCGCCACCGACGGCCAGAGCAGGGCCCATTGCCCGCCCCGTTCCAGCAGCGCCGGGCTGACCAGGGCGCCGCCGAGCACGGTCCCGAACAGGGCGGCGCAGACCACCGACACCTCCAGCCAGCCATTGGCCAGCACCAGTCGATGCGGCGGCACCAGTTCGGTGAGCAGGCCGTACTTCGCCGGCGCATAGGCGGCGGCGCCCAGGCCGACCAGCGTGAAGGCCGCCACCGGATGCCAGCCGAGCAGCAGGCCGATCACGCCCAGGACCTTCACGCCGTTCATGACCGCCATCAGCCGCGCCTTCGCGAAGGCATCGGCCAGCGGCCCGACGAAGGGGGCCAGCAGTACATAGGAGAGGATGAAGCCGAACTTCAGCAGCGGCGCCAGCCAGGCCGGCAGGCCCTGCTGCGCCAGCAGGGCAATGGCGACGATCAGCAGGGCGTTGTCGGCCAGCGCAGAGGCGAACTGGGCGGCGATCAGCAGGTGGAAACCGGGCGGCATGGGGAACGGGCGGGCAGCGCGGCAGTGTCCGACGCCGGCCGCGACAGCCTGCCGACAGGCCGGTGACCTGCCGGTGACAGGCGAGCGGCAGGTCACCGCTCGACAGGCCGCTCGACAGGCCGCTCGGCAGGCGGGCAGCGGCCGCAACGCCCCCGCGGGCCTGTCGCAGCCCTTTCACACCGGTGTCAAGACGGGCTGCGAGGCTCGCACCTGGGCAGGTTCCGGCAGCGCACGCGGGCCTCGCCGCCACAGCTTCGCACCGTCTCACGCGCCGGCGTCGCGCCCCCCCGCCTGCGACGCCGACCGGAACTGCCCCAGGACCCCCCGCCATGACACCGCCTCGCCCTCCCGGTCCGAAACGGCTCTCCCTCGGCGCGGCCACCGCGCGCGCCGCGGCCGGCCTGCTCGGCGCCCTCACGCCGCAGCGGGCGCTGGAGGCGGTGCGCAGGCTGGAACCGGCGGCCCGCTCGGCCACCCGGTCGCCGGGTGCCGTGCAGTTGCGTCGGGCCCACGCCGCCGACCTGGCCGCCTGGCGCGCACTGCAGCAGGACTGCGGCCTGGGCGACGCCCGGGACGAAGCGACCCTGGACCTGCCGCGCCGCTGGGCGGATCTCGAGGCCGCCGGCGGACAGCTCTGGCTGGCCGAGCGCGACGGCGAACTGCTCGGGGCGCTGACGCTGTACCTGCTGCCGCTGCTGACCGGCGGCGGCCGCGCGGGCTGGGCGGACGATCTGCTCGTGCGGCCGCAGGCACACCACCTCGGCATCGCGCGGCGCCTGATCGCCCAGGCCAGCGAAGTGGCCCGGCAGGCCGGTGCCGACAAGCTGGCCCTGTCACCCCGCCCGAAGGCCGCCCGGCAGCGCGCCGGGCGCAGCGGCCGGGGCTTCCTCGAGAAGCTCAGCTACGCACGCCACGGTCGCCGGCTGGAACTGCCCCCGGCAGCCGACGGGGCCGGCTGACGACGATTCACCGAGGGCGGCGGCACCTGCGACCCGCACGCGCCGCCCGGTTCCGGAGCCATCGATGAACGCACCGCATCCCCTCCCCGTCCCGCAGGCGACGGCCACCGCCGCCCCGGCGCCGATCGTCGAACCGCTGCGGCGCTTCCCGGTGCCGCCCCCGGGCGGCATGGTGTCCGAGGACGTCGGCCAGGACGACCCTGCCCGGCAGACCTTCCTGGCCCTGCTGGAGGCCCTGACCCATCCCGGCCGGGTGGTCGAACTGGCCGGCCTCGAGACCGCCGACGACAGGCCGATGCCGGCCGCGGCCGCCCTGGCCGTGCTCGGGCAGCTGCGGGACCGGCCTGAAGCGGTCTGGCTGGGTCCGGGGCAGCGGCGCCCGCCCTTGCAGGCCTGGCTGTCGACGCACACGGCCGCCCGCTGCGTGGCCACGCCGGACGAGGCGGTGATCGGCTGGGTACCGGCGGCGCAGGCAGACGCTGCGCTGTGGCAGACCCTCGGGCGGCGCCAGCGCCCCCACCTTCGCAGCCAGGCGGCGACACCGCTGACGCTGCTGATCGAGGTCCCCGGCCTGCTCGTCGACCCGCCGCCGCCGAAGCGGGAGCCCGGTGACCTGGAGCTGCGCCCGCGCCTGCGCATCGGCCAGCCGGGCCGTTGCCGCGAGACCCGCATGGCGGTGGACGGCCTGTCGCGCCACTTCTGGCGCATGCGCGAGCGGGCGGCTCAGGCGCCGGTCGGGCCACGCCCGGTGCTGCTGCTGCTCTGCGACCACCGCCTCGCCGCCATTCCGGCCGAGGCAGAAGTTCACATGGCGCATTGAAGCGGCTGCGGCAGACGCGTACGCCGCAGCCGCCAGCCGCGCAGCCGCACCCAGACGGCCCGCAGCAGCAGGCAGACAGCCCCCATCGCCAGGCCGGCGAAGACGCTGTCGCTCAGGAAATGGCCGCCCTGCACCACGCGTCCGGCACCGATCGAAGCGCCGGCCAGCGCGCCGGTCCAGGCCCAGCGTCGGCGGGTGGCGGGGCCGCCGACCAGCCCGCAAGCCATCAGCAGGAAGCCGGTCGCCGCATGACCGCTGACGAAGGAACAGTTGCCCTCGCAGCCCCGAGCCGCCCAGCCCACCGGCTGGAAGGGGTGCGGTCCGCCGAAGTCCTGCACCGTGTGCGGTCTCGGTCGGCCGATGCCTTCCTTGAAAACGCCGTTGACCAGGGCACCCAGGCCGAGCAGCAGCACCAGCAGCAGGGCGAAGGCGCGCCGATGCCAGCGCAGCGCCAGCCCCGCAGCCGCCCGACGGCGCGGCAGCAGGCAGGCCAGCAGGCACAGCAGCAGGGCCAGGCGTCCGAGCCAGGGCACGGCCTGATAGACGAGCTGCACCGGCGCCCATTCGCCCACCGGAAACGCCGGCCAGGTCTGGGGACGATAGAACCACCCGGTGACGACGACATCCAGTTCCGGCCAGCCCCGGAACACCAGCAACGCCAGCGAGGCCGCGGCCAGCCAGGCCAGTCGCACCCGCTGACGCCGCAGGAAGGCCGGCCGCCAGGCGGGCGCGTCGGCGGGCCCGCCGGGCAGCAGGTTCGACCACGAAAGGCTGCGGGAACTCAACAAGCGCGCTCTCCTTGGGGTTCGGGCAGGACGGAACCGGTCCGGCCCGGGAATCGAGGCCACGGCCGGCCACTCACAGCGCAGCCGGGGCGGTACGTGCCGCCCGGCCGGCCATGCCGGTGGTGCCCGAAGACGCTGCCGCAGCGTGCCAGCGCAGCAGCATCAGGCCGCGCTGGTCGTACAGCACCTCCCAGCGCGGCGCGGTGCCTGTGGAGGTCCGCTCCAGCCTGGCCGCCAGGGACAGCAACCCCAGCAGTCCCAACAGGACCCCCAGCCGGACGAGGCCAGCCTGCCGCGCGGGCCACCGAAAGGTCGGCGCGCCGGGTCGCAAGGCGGACAGGAGCAGGCTCATGGAGAGCCGATGCTCGGATCCTTCCGAGGCAGGCCGGTGACGGCTGCCGCCCGGGTGTCGACGCGCCGCAACGTCACAGCGCCGACATGGGCGCCCTCTCGAACCGTCGATTCCTGCACATATCATCACGCGATGGCGTCCATCCTCGTCACCGGCGCAGCCGGCTTCATCGGCGCACACGCGGCTGCAGCACTGGCGCGAGCAGGGCACCGGGTGGTGGGCTGCGACAACTTCGATGCGTACTACTCGCCGGCGCTCAAGCACGCGCGCGTGCGGCATCTGCTCGACCCGCTGGGCGTGGCCGTCGAGGTGCGCGACATCTGCGCGGTGGCGGACCTGGACGCCTGGTTCGCCCGCCAGCGCTTCGAGGTCGTGCTGCATCTGGCCGCACAGGCCGGCGTGCGCCACTCGCTGCACGCGCCGATGGCCTACGTGCGGGCGAACCTGCTGGGCTTCGCCAGCATCCTGGAGGCCTCGCGCCGCCACGGCGTGGCGCATCTGCTGTACGCCAGCTCCTCGAGCGTCTACGGTCAGCGTGAGGCCCAGTCGCTGGCGCGCGGCTTCCGGGAGGACGACCGCAGCGACCGCCCGGCGTCCTTCTACGCCGCCACCAAACAGGCCAACGAGGCGATGGCGCATGCCACGGCGGCGGTGCACGGCCTGCCTGTCACCGGCCTGCGCTTCTTCACCGTCTACGGCCCCTGGGGACGGCCGGACATGGCCTGCTGGACCTTCACCGAGCGCATCCGGCGCGGCCAGACGCTGCAGCTGTATGGCCAGGGTCAGCTGCTGCGCGACTTCACCTGGATCGGCGATGTGACCGACGCGATCACGCGGCTGGTCGCGCGCGGCCCGGGCCCGGTCGGCGCGGGCGGCATTGCGGCCGAGGTGCTGAACGTCGGCCACCACAGGCCGGTGCGCGTGCTGGACTTCGTGCGCGAACTGGAACGGGCGCTGCAGCAGCCTGCCCGCATCGAGCTGGCCGACATGCCGCCCGGTGACGTGGCGCTGACCTGCGCCGATCCGGCGCGCCTGATCGAGGCCATCGGCCCCTGGGAGGCCACGCCGCTGCACGAGGGCCTGCAGCGCTTTGCGCAGTGGTGGACACAGTGGGAGGCGTCGAGCCGCACGTCGCCGGACGGCCCGAGGCCGGACCCGGGGTCGCCCGCGGGGCAGGTCGCCGACTGAGCCTGCGCGCAGCCCCCTGCAGCCCGCACCACCTCGATGCGGACCCGAGGCGGCACTGCCCCACCCGGCAGCCTGTGAGGCCGACCTCTCGCCAGGCGGTTCAGCAGGCGGCCCGAAAGGCCGCGAAGCGCCGCGGCTCGTCCGGCGCCGCCTCGGCGGCCCGCGGGCGCGGCGCCCCCATCAGCTGCTCCAGCAGCCCCAGGTAATGCGCCAGCGGCGGCGTGGCCTTGCCCGGGTGCTGCGCCAGATCGTCCCAGACGCGCAGCCGGATGGCCTCCGGCGCGAAGGCTTCCCGCTCGAAGCGGCGCAGCTCCTGCGAGCTCATCGGCCCCCCCTGGCGGGACAGGCCGTGCAGGGCGGCCGGCGACAGGGCGTCGAGGTAGCGCCGGTCGAAGCCCACCAGGTAGCGCTTGGCCTGCACGTGCAGGCGCATCGGCTCGGTCACGGCCTCGCCGAAATGCGGCGTCAGCCAGGGCAGCGCGCGCCGCTCGTGGCCTTCACGCGGCGACGCGGCCTCGACGGCCGGCAGCAGGTGCCCGACGTCGTGCAGGAAGGCGGCCGCGACCAGTTCCGCATCGGCATGGGCCCACTCGGCCAGCTGGGCGCACTGCAGCGAATGCGACAGCAGGTCCACCTTGTCCTCGGGCATGCAGCGCCGCTTGCCCCGGGTGAGAAAGAGCTGCTCGAGCCATTCGAGCCAGTGGGAGGGCCGCGCGGGCGGCACGGCGGGGCGTTGCCAGGGGCCGCAGAGCACGACCGAGCCGGCGGGTACGGGAGCGGGAGCGGAACGGCTCATGTCGGGCCGCCCAGGGAATCCACGGCCTCGCGCCGCACCGCGCAGGCAGGCGCCGGCGCCGTCATGCCCGGCAGGCCCTGCAGGTCGGTCCCGGCCGCCTCCGGCAGAGCCAGCTGTGCATCCTGCGCCTGGCGCATGCGGGCGCCCCAGTCGACGATCTCCAGGCGGCCGTCGGGGTGCTCGACCAGGGCGGTCAGGCTCTCGACCCAGTCGCCGTCGTTGGCGTAGAGCAGGCCGTCGATGTCGCGCAGTTCGGCGTGGTGGATGTGGCCGCAGACCACGCCGTCGACACCGCGGCGGCGGGCCTCGCGGGCCACGGCCAGCTCGAAGTCGCTGATGAAGCTCACCGCACGCTTGACCTTGAGCTTGAGGTAGCGCGACAGCGACCAGTACGGCAGACCGAGGCGGGCGCGCAGCGAGTTGAGGTGGCGGTTGAGCTCGAGCGAGAACTCGTAGAGGTGGTCGCCCAGGTGCGCCAGCCAGCGCGCGCACTGCACCACGCCGTCGAACAGGTCACCGTGCATCACCCACAGGCGGCGCCCGTCGGCGGTGACGTGCACGCAGTCCTCCACCACCTCGACGCCGCCGAAGCTGTGCTGCACGTAGCGACGGGCAAACTCGTCGTGGTTGCCCGGCACGTAGATCACCCGGGTGCCCTTGCGGGCCTTGCGCAGGATCTTCTGCACCACGTCGTTGTGCGACTGCGGCCAGAACCAGCGGCGGCGCAGCTGCCAGCCGTCGATGATGTCGCCCACCAGGTAGAGCTGCTCGCATTCGACGCAGCGCAGGAAGTCCAGCAGCGCCTCGGCCTGGCAGCCAGGCGTGCCCAGGTGCAGGTCGGAGATGAAGACGCTGCGCAGGCGCTCGCGGCGCTGGCCTTCGTCCGTGACGGACACCGGGGGACGGCGGGCGAGCGGGGCCGCCTCCGCCTCGCGGGCGATCGTGGCCGCCACCAGGCGGCCGAGCTCGGTCGGAGTGGCGCTGTTCATGCCGGGCATGCTGGCGCGCGCCCGTGACGGCACGTTGAAGTCGGCATGACGGCGATGTGGCAGGCCAGGCCGCCAGACCGGCGCTCACACGTTTTGTGACAGCACGATGAAAGCCTTCGCGCCAAGATCGGACATCGTCGCGCGGCAGCCTCGACCCGTGCCGGAGCCCCGCGGCGGTGCCACAATCCGGCCGATTGTTACAAGAGGAACAACCCGATGACTTCGATCGCGCTGAACCATATCGTGCGTCGCAGTGCCGCGGGCCAGGCCCTGGCCTGGGGGACCGGGGTGCTGCCAGCCTCGCACGAGCGAGTCCTGATGCGGCTGACCGGCTACACCCCGCTGGCACGGCTGACCGACCCCGAGCACGACCCGCAGTGGCTGCTGGCGGTGGTGAACGAGCTGCTCGACAAGGGTCTGGTCGAGGTGGTCGACCAGGTCGCCGACGAGGCGGCCCCCTGCTCGAGCTGGGGCAGACTGGCCCTGGCACTGCCGTCCTGAGGGGCACCGCGGCCCGACCGGCCGCGGTCCTGAGGGATCAAGCCCGGTCGGGCGCGCTCAGACCGGGGCGAGCGCCGCCTCCAGGGCCTGGACGAAGCGCCCGGCCACATCGAAGCCGGTCTGGTCGGCGATTTCCTGGAAGCAGGTCGGGCTGGTGACGTTGATCTCGGTGAGGCAGTCGCCGATCACGTCCAGCCCCACCAGCAGCAGGCCGCGCGCGGCCAGCACGGGGCCCAGCGCCTCGGCAATCGCGCGGTCGCGCTCCGACAGCGGCTGCGCCACCCCCTTGCCACCGGCCGCCAGGTTGCCGCGGATCTCGCTGCCCTGCGGGATGCGCGCCAGACTGTAGGGCACCGGTTCGCCGCCGATCAGCAGGATGCGCTTGTCGCCCTGCACGATCTCGGGCAGGTAGCGCTGCGCCATCACGGTGGTGGCGCCGTGGTGGTTGAGCGTCTCGATGATCGAGCCCAGGTTCAGCCCGTCCGGCCCGACACGGAAGATGCCCATGCCGCCCATGCCGTCCAGCGGCTTGAGGATGATGTCGCCCTGCTCGGCATGGAAGGCCCGGATCGCATCCGCATCGCGCGTGACCAGCGTGGGCGCGGTGAACTGCGGGAACTCCAGGATCGCCAGCTTCTCCGGGTGGTCGCGCAGCGCCTGCGGCCGGTTGAACACCCGCGCGCCCTCGCGCTCGGCCTGCTGCAGCAGGTGGGTGGCGTAGACGTACTCGCTGTCGAAGGGTGGGTCCTTGCGCATCAGCACCGCGCCGGCGTCGGCCAGCGCCAGCTCCTGCTCGGCCACCACCTCGTACCAGGGCGCCTCGTCGTGGCCCTCCACCCCGGTGAGCACCAGGGTGCGCGCGCGCCGGGCCACCACCCGCGCGCCGTGCTTCCAGACCAGGTCCTGCGGCTCGCAGACCTGCAGGCGGTGCCCGAGGCGCGCGGCGGCGCGCATCATCGCGAAGGTGGAGTCCTTGTAGATCTTGAAGGTCTCGATCGGGTCGGCAACGAAGAGCAGGTCCATGAAGACTCCGGCAGGATCGGCGGGCCACGGCGAGGGGCCCGCAGGGGTCAGCGGCGGCGCCAGTGTTGCACAGTGGCAGCCAGCGCGCCGGCCAGCACGCCCCAGAAGGCCGAGCCGATGCCGGCCAGGGTCACGCCGCTGAGGGTAACGAGGAAGGTGATCAGCGCGCTCTCGCGCCACTTCGGCGACTCCAGCGCGCCGGCCAGGCCACCACCGATGCTGCCCAGCAGCGCCAGGCCCGCCAGCGCCAGCACCATCGCCTTCGGGAAGGCGGCGATCAGTCCGACCACCGCGCCACCGGCCAGGCCCATGGCCAGATAGAACAGCCCGGCCATGACCGCGGCGGTCCAGCGTCGCGCCGGGTCCTCATGGGCCTCGCGGCCCATGCAGATCGCCGCGGTGATGGCCGCCAGGTTGTAGGCGTAGCCACCGAAGGGCGCCAGCAGCAGGTTCAGCGCACCGGTGGCGGCGATCACCGGCGAGACCGGGGTGTCGTAGCCGGCCGCACGCTGCGCCGCCACCCCCGGCAGGTTCTGCGAGGCCATGGTGACGACGAACAGCGGCAGCGCCACGCCCACCAGCGCGCGCAGACTGAACTCGGGCGTCGTCCACAGCGGCACGGCCGCATGCCACTGCAGCGCCTCCGGGCGCAGCTGACCCTGGGCCGCGGCCAGTGCCAGGCCGGCCAGCAGCAGCACCGGTACGGCGTAACGCGGCCAGAGGCGCCGGCCCAGCAGGTACACCGCCAGCATGCCGGCCACCAGCACGAAGTCGCTGCGCAGCGCGGCGAAGGCGTCCAGCGCGAAGCGGGTCAGCACCCCCGCCAGCAGGGCGGCGGCGATCGGCTGGGGGATGCGGTCCATCACCCGCTCGAAGGCGCGGGTCGCCCCCGCGAGCAGGATCAGCAACGCGCAGACGAGGAAGGCGCCGATGCCCTCGGCCATCGTCACCCCGGCCCCGGCGGTGACCAGCAGCGCCGCACCGGGCGTGGACCAGGCGGTGAGCACCGGCTGGCGGTACCACAGGCTCAGCCCGGCGCTGCTCACGCCCATGCCGATGCCCAGCGCCCAGAGCCAGGAGGTGAGCTGCCCGGAGGTCGCCCCCAGCGCCTGCGCGGCCTGGAAGATGATGACCACCGAGCTGGTGTAGCCCACCAGCACCGCGACGAAGCCGGCCACCACCGCCGACAGCGACAGATCGCGCCGGAAGTCCCGCCACGTCGTCAGCATGCGCGCAGGTCGAAGCGCACGCCGGTCCCGCACGGCCGTTCCGAAGGGACCGACCGCCCCCTCGGGAGGCCGCAAACGCAGTGCGCGTGGGAGCGGGGTGACATCAGAAGGTGAAGCCGTCGCGGGCCTGCACGTTCTCGAGCTTCTCCAGCAGGCGCGCCAGCGGCGTGAGCACCGAGTAGCGCATCGCCACATGGTGGGCGTAGCGCCACACGCGCGGCAGGTCGGCCAGGTAGCCGTCCTTGCCGTCGCGGTGGTACAGGCGCGCGAAGATGCCCAGCACCTTCAGGTGGCGCTGCAGGCCCATCCACTCGAAGTCGCGCCAGAAGCTGCCGAAATCCGGCTGAACCGGCACACCGGCCTTGCGCGCGCGCTCCCAGTAGCGCGCGGCCCAGTCGATCTGGATGGACTCGTCCCACTCGATGTAGGCGTCGCGCAGCAGCGACACCAGGTCGTAGGTGACCGGGCCGATCACCGCATCCTGGAAGTCCAGGATGCCCGGGCCCTGCGCCCCGGCGGTGGGCAGCATCAGGTTGCGGCTGTGGAAATCGCGGTGCACCAGCGCCACCGGCTGGGCGGTGCAGACGTCCAGGATGCGCTCCAGGCAGCGCTCGAGGCCGCTGCGCTCGCGCTCGTCGAGCTCGACGCGGTGGTGCCGGGCGATGTACCAGTCGGGAAACAGCGCCATCTCGCGCTGCATCCGCTCGCGGTCGTAGGCGGGCAGACCGCCCTGCGCGTCGAGGCCCTGCAGTCGGACCAGCGCGTCGATGGCGTCGCGGTACAGCCCGTCGGCGCGGCGCAGGCCGTCGGGGCTGGCCAGGTCCAGCGACTGCAGTTCGGCCAGGTAGGTGCGATCGCCCAGGTCGCCGAGCAGCATGAAGCCCTGCGCCTCGTCCCAGGCCCGCACCTGCGGGGCGTTCAGGCCGCCGCGCCCGAGCAGGCTGGCGACCTGCACGAAGGGGCGGCAATCCTCCTGCGCGGGCGGCGCATCCATCACGATGCGGGTGGGGGCGTCCGCACCCGGGCTGTCGAGGCGGAAGTAGCGGCGAAAGCTCGCGTCCGCACTGGCCGGGCGCAGCGTGGCCGGGTCGAGCCCTTCGGGCCCGGCCAGGCCCTGCAGCCAGGCCTCGAAGGCGGTCTGGCGGGCCGGGTCGGCCCAGGTGACGGCGGGAGCAGCGGCAGGGCTGCCGGCGGCAGTGCTCGGGGAGGTGTTCGACATGGAGGGAAGGCGGCGTGGCACGCCGGCCCGGCCGGCCGACGGGGCCCCGCATGAAATAATCGATCGATTCTAGCGAGCGAGCCACCGGCCCCCGGTCGGGCCGCGGGGTGCGGGCGAGGGTCCGGCACCGCCTGGCCGGCCGCCGCTTCCTGCCCGTACGCCCGTTCGTCCCTGCTGCCTTGCCTGCTGCTGCCCCGATCCTCCTCGCAAGCGTCGACCGCCGTCGCGGCGTTGCCCCCTGGGCTGCGGCCGGAGCCGTCGGCATGTGGGTCCGGCTGCGCCCGCTGGCCGCGGCCATCGCGCTGGGTTTCGGCCCGCCGGCGGCGGCCCAGGCGGTGCTGCCGCAGTCCTGGGGCCCGACCGCAGGTGCTGTCCAGTCGGCAGGTCCACCGGCAGACCCGAAGGTGACCGCCGCAGCCAGCTGCCGCCCCGCCGGCTGGCAGCCGCCGGCCGCCGGCCTGCAGCTGGAGCCCCGCAGTGCCGACGACCTGCTGCGCCTGACCTTCGAGGCCGACCGGGTCGAAGGCCGCATCGGCACGACCCTGCGCGCCAGCGGGCAGGTCCGGGTGCAGCGTGGCAACCTGGCGATGCAGGCCCAGACGCTGACCTACGGCCTGGAGGACGAGCGCCTGCGCGCGCAGGGCGACGTGCAGCTGCTGCGCGGCGAGGACCGCTTCGCCGGCAGCGAGCTGGACATCGACACGCGGCGCCTGACCGGCCATGTGCTGCGCCCGCGCTACCACTTTGCCCTCACCGATGCGGGCGGGCGGGCCGAGCGCATCGACTTCGACGGCCCCGACCGGGCCCGCGTGCTGGGCCTGAGCTACAGCAGCTGCAAGGTCGGCGACGACGAGACCCCTCCCTGGGTGCTGACGGCCGACCGGCTGCGGCTGGATTTCGCCGCCAACGAGGGCATCGCCGAGGGTGCGGTGCTGCGCTTCCAGGAGGTGCCGATCCTGGCGCTGCCGGTGCTGAGCTTTCCGGTCACCGACGCGCGCAAGTCGGGCTGGCTGCCGCCCAGCGTCGACCTGTCGACCACCAGCGGCCTGGTGCTGGCGGTGCCCTACTACTGGAACATCGCGCCGCAGTACGATGCCACGCTCACCCCGACCCTGTCGCTCAAGCGCGGCGCCGGACTGGACAGCGAGTTCCGCTACCTGCAGCCGCGCTTCGGCGGCGAGACCCGCCTGGCCTGGCTGCCGGCCGACCAGCTGGCCCGGCGCGCCCGCTGGGCGCTGCGCTGGGACCACCGGGGCGACGCGACGGACACGATCGACTACCAGGGCCACCTGCTGCGCGTGTCCGACGACGACTACTGGAACGACGACCTGCGTGGCGCCACCAACCTGACGCCGCGCCTGCTGGGTTCGCAGGGTCTGCTGCAGCAGCGCCGCGTGCTGCGGCTGGGCCCGGGCGGGGACATCGAGCAGTGGGCCTATGCCGGCCTGCAGTCCTGGCAGGTGCTGCAAAGCCGCGACCGCGGCGACCACTTCGATGCACCCTACCGCCGCCTGCCCCAGCTGGGTCTGCGCTGGAGCGGTCTGGGCGGCGCGCTGGACTGGTCCCTGCAGGCCGAATACAACCGCTTCCAGCATCCCGACCCGGGCTTCGTGAACGGTCAGCGCGCCCACCTGCTGGGCACACTGGCCTGGCCGCTGGGCGAAGGCGGCTGGCAGCTCACGCCGCGGCTGCGCTTCAACGCCGCCGCCTACGACCTCGACCGGCCGATGAGCGACGGCCGGCGCAGCGCGGCGCGCTTCATCCCGACGCTGAGCCTGGACAGCAGCTGGACCTTCGACCGGCCGGTGACGCTGTTCGGACAGGCGCTGACACAGACGCTCGAACCGCGCCTGCTGTTCGTCGAAACCCCCTGGCGCGACCAGGCCGCGCTGCCCAACTTCGACAGCGCGGCGCTCGACTTCAACGCCATCACGGTGTTCCACGAAAGCGCCTTCTCCGGCATCGACCGGGTGGCCGATGCGCGCTCCGTCACGGCCGGCGTGACCACCCGGTTCATCGAGGCGGCCTCCGGGGTCGAACTGGCCCGCCTCGGCGTGGCACAACGCTACCTGCTGCGCGATCAGCGCATCACCGCCGACGGCCAGCCGCTCACGCGGCGCCTGTCGGACCTGCTGCTGCTGGGCTCGACCAACGCGATCCGGCGCTGGTCGCTGGCCGGCACGATCCAGTACAACCCGGAGATCGACCGCACCTCGCGCTCCACCGCCCAGGTGGGCTATTCGCCCGGCCCCTGGCGCACCCTGCACGCCAGCTACACCTTCCAGCGCAACGCGAGCGAGCAGTACGCGCTGGGCTGGCAGTGGCCGCTGAGCGGCCCGGACGCGCCCTGGGCGAGCGCACCGGCCGCGGGCAGCCGGCCCGACCTGTCCCGCCAGACCTGCGCGGGCCGGCTCTACACCGTCGGGCGCATCGAGTACAGCAAGCGCGATCGGCGCATCAGCGGCGCGCTGGCCGGCTTCGAGTACGACGCCGGGTGCTGGATCGGCCGCATCGTGGCCGAGCGCCGCTCCACCGGCGCCGACGCGGCCACCAGCCGGCTGATGCTGCAGCTCGAACTGGTCGGCCTGTCGCGCCTGGCCCTGGGCAGCAACCCGCTGTCGGTGTTGAAGGACAATATTCCCGGTTACCGTCTGCTGCGCGAGCGCGACGGGTCCGAGGCCGCAGGTTCTGCCGGCCGCTGACCTGCCTGGCCTTTCGCCGCTTCCGCCGCCGTTCCTGCGCCTGCCCTTCATGACCGACCTGCCCACTGCCCTGCCCCGCCCGCTGCGCCCTCGCCGGCGCCTTGCCCTCCGGGCGAGCTGCTGTGCCCTGCTGCTGGGCGTGCTGGCCCCCTGGCCCAGCCTGGCGCAGGCGCAGGCCGGTGCAGCCGCGAACAGCCCGCGACGCGCGGGCGACCACATCGTCGCGGTGGTGAACCGGGAACTGGTGACCAACGGCGAGGTACTGCAACGCGCCGCACAGGTGGAGCGCGAGATGCAGCGCGCCGGGGTCACCCCGCCGCCGCGCGAGCGGCTGCTGCAGGAAACGCTGGACCTGCTGATCGACGACCGCGCCCAGCTCAGCCACGCCCGCGAGACGGTGTCACGCATCGAGGACGTCGAGCTGGACCGCGCCGTCGCTGCGGTGGCGGCACAGAACCAGCTCAGCGTGCCGCAACTGCGCGAGCGCCTGCGCGCCGAGGGCTACGACTACCTGCGTTTCCGCGACAACCTGCGCGACCAGATGCTGCTCGACCGGGTGCGCGAACGCGACGTGCAGGCGCGCATCCGCATCACCGACAGCGACATCGAGAACTGGCTGGCCGCGCAACGCGCCAAGGCCGGCCTGTCCACCGAGTTCGACATCGCGCAGGTGCTGGTGGCGCTGCCGGAGAACGCCGGCGCGGCCGAGACGGCCGAGCGCCGGCTGCGCGCGGTGCAGGTGCTGCAGCGACTCAAGGCCGGCGAAGACTTCGCCACGCTGGTGCGCGAGGTCTCGGACGGTTCGAAGGAGAACGGCGGTGCCCTCGGCCTGCGCCGCTCCGACCGCCTGCCCGATCTTTTCGTCGAGGCGGTGACGCCGCTGCGTCCTGGCGAGGTGGCGCCGCAGGTGCTGCGATCGGGCGCTGGCTTCCACGTGCTCAAGCTGCTGCAGCGCAAGGAGGCCAACCTCTCGGTGGTGCAGCACCGCGCCCGCCACATCCTGCTGCGTCCCGGCCCGCGCCTCACCCAGGATGCGGCGATCGCCCGGCTGGCCGACTTCAAGCGGCAGATCGAGGCGCGCCGGGCCCGCTTCGAAGACCTGGCCCGCCAGCACTCCGAGGACGGCAGCGCGTCCAACGGCGGCGAACTGGGCTGGGCCGGACCGGGTCAGTTCGTGCCCGAGTTCGAGCAGGCGCTGCTGGCGCTGCCGGCCGGAGCGATCTCCGAGCCGCTGGTGTCGCGCTTCGGTGTGCACCTGATCCAGCTGCTGGAGCGGCGCAACGTCGATCTCGGCATACGCGAACAGCGCGAGGCCGCCCGCAACGCCCTGCGCGAGGCCAAGTACGAGGAGGCCTACCAGGAGTGGGCCCGCGAGGTCCGCGCACGTGCCTACGTCGAGCTGCGCGACCCGCCCGGCCCCTGAACCCCGCATCCCGGACCCCGGATCCCCTGCCCTTGAAAACACACCAGCCGCGCAAGCGCTTCGGCCAGCACTTCCTCACCGACAGCGCCGTCATCGACGACATCGTGCGCTGCATCGACCCCCGGCCGGGCCAGCCGCTGGTGGAGATCGGCCCCGGTCTGGGAGCGATGACCGACCCGGTGGTGGCCCGCTGCGGCCGGCTCACCGTCATCGAGCTCGATCGCGACCTGGCCGCCCGGCTGCGCCGGCGCGCCGAGCTGGAGGTGATCGAGGCCGACGTGCTGACGGTGGACTTCACCCGCCTGGCCGCCGAGAAGGGCGCGCGGCTGCGCGTGATCGGCAACCTGCCCTACAACATCTCCAGCCCGATCCTGTTCCACCTGCTCGGACATGTCGATGCGGTGGAGGACCAGCACTTCATGCTGCAGAAGGAGGTGGTGCGCCGCATCGCGGCCGCGCCCGGCAGCCGGGACTACGGCCGGCTGTCGGTGATGCTGCAGTGGCGCTACGACGTCGAGGACCTGCTGGACGTGCCGCCCGAGGCCTTCGAGCCGCCGCCGCAGGTGGATTCGGCCATCGTGCGCATGACCCCGCTGGCGCAGCCGCCCCGGCTCGACGCGGGGCTGCTGAGCGAGCTGGTGGCCAGCGCCTTCTCGCAGCGGCGCAAGCTGCTGCGCCACAGCCTCGGTCGCTGGCTGGAGGCACGCGGCCAGGCGCAGGACTTCGACCTGCAGCGCCGCGCCGAGGAGGTGCCGGTGGCCGAGTACGTCGCGCTGGCCCAGCAGCTGAGCGCGGGCTGACGGCCCGGCCGGAATGCCGCAGCCGCCCCACCCGGCCACCGTCGCGGACCTGCAGACGAAGCAAAGCCCGCACGCGGCGGGCTTCGAAGTGCAAGGCGCGGGATCCGCGCCCGCCGGTGAACGCCGCTCGACCGTCAGGCTGCGGCGGCCAGCGCCGCGGTGTCGAAGGCGCTGCTCATCACCGGCATGTGCGGCGCAAAGCTCGGCGCGGCGTTCTTGCTCGGCTTCGGCGGCGGCTTGACCGGCGCCGGCTCGATGTGGGCTCCATCCGCCCGCTCTCCATGCCCAAGTTCCTGGGAGCGGGCTACTGAAAAGAATAGAAGCATCTGAAGGGTATCTTGCGTTCCCCCCAGAAGTCCGCAGCGTCACGGAACACGTCGAGCAGCTGCTCGCGCAGCTCCCGGTCGAAGCGCGGACTGTCCGGCAGCTGCTCGAGCACGACGATGAAGCCCTGCTGCGTCCCGGACTTGTGCACCATGTCGGTCAGGCAGTCGTACAGGGCATCCATGTTCTTGCCGAAGTGACTCGGGAACAGGAAGGCCTGCGCGATCGCCTCGAGCACGTCCTGCTTGGACTGTGCCTGCGACAGGTTCGCGTACAGGAAGTGATAGCCCATCTCCTGGGCCGCCGACATCAGGTCCTCCACGCGGAAGGCGCGGATGGCTTGCACGATGTTCGGTCGCACGTTCTGCAAAATCATGATGGTCCCTAGCGGGTCTCTCTCGATCCTCTTCGATCTCACTGCACGATGCGGCGGAAGCTCGCGTAGTGATCCTGTGTGTAGTAACAGGCTTCCGGTGAAGTGGGCACCTTGCCGCCGCAGACGATGCGCCGTGCCCCCCGGTTCCGGGAACCTGGTGTCGGGACGGTATATTCCAAGTAGTAGCCACGCGGATGACGCGGCAGCAGTCGCTCGCGGTTCCCGAACACCGAGCCGTCCTTTCTCGGGTAGGGGAAGGGTCCGCCAGCCAGGATGAGTCGATAGGTGTCCTGGGCCTGCACGGGCAGCGCGGCCAGCGCCACGACGTCCTGCACTTCGCCAGTCGCCTGACGGGCCTGCGCCAGGCGAGCCCCCCCGACGCCGAACAAGATCAGCGCGAGGACACAGACGAACCAGAAGGAGGTCAGCCCGCGACTGCCCTGGGCGACCCCGCGATGGACCTTGGCCGACCGCTGCTCAGATGCCACGGGTTTTCCTGTATGCCGAAGCCGAGATGGTAGCGAATCGCCCTTCAGATCTCAAGGCTGCGCTGCAAATTCGGGCGATCGCGCAGGGTTACACCGGCATGTGAGCAAAGACTCACTGCCTCGTGACCCGTCCTGGCGCGCCGCTGTGCGCCGCCGAGCGGTCCGCCCGGCTGCCGACGCCCCGAAACCGGCGCCTACCGGCCTTCAGCGCGTGGCGTTCGCATCCGCCACGGTCAACGCGGTCATGTTGACCACCCGGCGCACCGTGGCCGAGGGGGTCAGCACATGCACCGGCTTGGCCGCCCCGAGCAGGATCGGGCCGATCGCGATGCCGCCTCCGGCCGCAGTCTTCAGCAGGTTGTAGCTGATGTTGGCAGCGTCGATGTTGGGCAGCACCAGCAGGTTGGCCTCGCCGTGCAGCACGCAGCGGGGCATCAGCTCGGCCCGGTAGGCCGGATCGAGCGCGGCATCGCCGTGCATCTCCCCGTCCACCTCCAACCAGGGTGCCTGTTTCTGCAGCAGCGCCAGCGCGTCGCGCATCTTCACCGCCGAGGGCTGGTTGCTGGAGCCGAAGTTCGAGTGCGACAGCAGGGCGACCTTGGGCTGGATGCCGAAGCGCAGCATCTCCTCGGCGGCCAGCAGCGTGATCTCGCACAGCTGCTCGGCGCTGGGGTCGTAGTTGACGTGCGTGTCGACCAGGAAGACCTGCCGGCCCGGCAGCACCAGGCCGTTCATGCAGGCGTAGGTGCTCACGCCCGGGCGGCGGCCGATGACCTGGTCGATGTACTGCAGGTGGTAGGCCGTGGAGCTCCAGGTGCCGCAGATCATGCCGTCGACATGGCCGTGCTCGAGCAGCATCGAGGCGATCAGCGTCATGCGCCGGCGCATTTCGATCTTGGCGAGCTGCTCGGTGACGCCCTTGCGCTCCATCTTCTGGTGGTACAGCGGCCAGAACTCGCGATAGCGCGAATCGTCGTCGATGTTGACCACCTCGATGTCGCGGCCGACCTGCAGGCGCAGGCCGAGCTTGTCGATGCGCGACTCGATGACGCTGCGCCGCCCGAGCAGCACCGGCTGGGCCAGGCCCTCGTCGACCACCACCTGCACCGCGCGCAGCACGCGGCGGTCCTCGCCTTCGGCGTAGGCGATGCGGCGCGCCCTGGCACGCTTGGCCACCGCGTAGATGTTCTTCATCATCGCGCCGGAGGCATAGACGAAGGCACGCAGCTTCTCGCGATAGGCCTCCATGTCGGTGACCGGGCGCGTGGCCACGCCCGAGCGCACCGCCGCCTCGGCCACCGCCGGGGCGATCTGGATCATCAGCCGCGGGTCGAAGGGCTTGGGAATCAGGTACTCGGGGCCGAAGCTCAGGTTCTGCCCCCGGTAGGCCGCGGCCACCACGTCGCTCTGCTCGACCTGGGCCAGCTCGGCGATCGCATGCACCGCAGCGATCTCCATCTCGTCGGTGATCGTGGTGGCCCCGCAGTCCAGCGCGCCGCGGAAGATGTACGGGAAGCACAGGACGTTGTTGACCTGGTTCGGGTAGTCGGTCCGGCCGGTGGCCATGATGGCATCGCCCCGCACCACCTTGACCTCCTCGGGCATGATCTCCGGGGTCGGATTGGCCAGCGCGAAGATGATCGGCCGCTCGGCCATCGAGGCCACCATGTCGGCCTTCAGCACCCCGCCGGCGGACAGGCCGAGGAAGACATCGGCCCCGGCGATCACCTCGCGCAGGCTGCGCAGGTCGGTCTTCTGCGCGAACTCGGCCTTGTCCGGATCCATCAGCTCGACCCGGCCTTCGTAGACCACGCCGGCCAGGTCGGTGACGAAGATGTTGCGGCGCGGCACGCCCAGCTTGACCAGCAGCTGCAGGCAGGCCAGTGCCGCGGCCCCGGCACCGGAGGTGACCAGCTTGATCTGGTCGATGGGCTTGCCCACCACCTTGAGCGCGTTCATCAGCGCCGCGCCGACCACGATGGCAGTGCCGTGCTGGTCGTCGTGGAAGACCGGGATCTTCATGCGCTCGCGCAGCTTGCGCTCGATGTAGAAGCAGTCCGGCGCCTTGATGTCCTCGAGGTTCACGCCCCCGAAGGTGGGCTCGAGCGCGGCGATGATGTCCACCAGCCGGTCGAGGTTGCGCTCGTTGATCTCCAGGTCGAAGACGTCGATGCCGGCGAACTTCTTGAACAGGACGCCCTTGCCCTCCATCACCGGCTTGGCCGCCAGCGGGCCGATGTCGCCCAGGCCGAGCACGGCCGTCCCGTTGGTCACCACCGCGACCAGGTTGCCGCGCGAGGTGTAGCGGAAGGCATTGGCCGGATCGTCGACGATTTCCTCGCAGGCGGCGGCCACGCCGGGAGAATAGGCCAGGGCCAGATCGCGCTGGTTGACCAGCTGCTTGGTGGCCACCACCTCGATCTTCCCGGGCGTGGGCAGCTCGTGGTACTCCAGCGCTGCGCGGCGCAGTTCGGCACGCTTTTCCTGTTCGGTGGTCATGGTGGCAGCAGGGGGTGGAAGACGGGGGAGCCGGATTCTAGGGACCAGGCCCGCACCCGGCCGTCCACGCTCCTGCAGACTGCCGCATGACCTGATGCGCCCACAGCATGGCAGAGGCCTGCCGGCGCGGCGATGCGCGTTTGTGCGTACGGGAGCGCCGGCACGGCGCGGCCGATACTGCGCCCATGGCCCCGCCTGCCCCCCCTCCGCCGACACCGCCGCTGTCGGGTGCGCCGCCGACGTCGCCGCGACGAGGGCGACGGCTGCTGCTGTGGTCGGCCCTGGTCGCGCTGCTGGTGGCCGTGCAGGTCGCCCTGCTCTGGCTGACCTGGCAGCTCGAGCATGTGCGGGTGCAGGAATCCACCGAGGACGCTGCCGCCGTGGCCGCGGCCGACGTGCGCCAGCGCCTGACCGAGCAGATGCAGGCCCTGCAGCAGCTGCTCTGGGCGGCCCCCGGCAGCCCGGGCTGGAGCCAGGCCGCCACGCCACTGCTGCAGCAGTACCGCGAGCTGATGCGCATCGAGGTGCGCGACGCCGACTTCCGGCTGCGCGGCGCGGTGACCTCGCCCTCCCACCCGGGCCAGTTCGGCACCATTCCGCGCCAGCAGATGAGCCTGGACGCCCAGACCGCCTGCGCCACCGCGCTGCGCTACTCCGCGCCGGCGTTCTCGCGCAGCTACTTCGTGCCGACCACCGGCGGGCTGGGGCAGGAGGTGGTCGACCTCTGCCTGCCCAGCCGCCTGGAGGGCCGCCACGACGGCGCGATGATCGGCACCATCGCCCTGCGCGACCTGCTCGAGCAGGCCCTGCCGCCGGCCACGCTGCGCGAGTACGAGGTGCTGCTGGTGGAGGCCGACGGCACCCGCCTGGCGCGCGCCGGCGCGCGGCGCGGCGCCGGCGTGTACCGCGCCGAGCGGCTGGTGGATCTGGCCGGCCTGCTGCTGCCGCTGCGGCTGGAGAGCACCGCCCGGCAGGCCCGCTGGATCCCCAACCTGTCGGCCGCACTGGTCATCGCCCTGGGCGTGGCGCTGGCCGGCGTGGTGACCCTGCTGGGCTACGACGTGCGCCGCCGCTCGGCCGCCGAGCAGCGCCTGGCCGAGGCCCTGGCGGTGCGCAAGGCGATGGAGGACTCGCTGGTGACCGGGCTGCGCGCGCGCGACCTGGACGGCCGCATCACCCATGTGAACGCCGCCTTCTGCCGCATGGTGGGCTTCAGCGCCGAGGAACTGCGCGCGGCCGACACCCCGCCCTACTGGCCCCCCGAAATGGCCGGCGAGTATGGCCGCCGCCAGGCCGAGCGCATGGCCGGCGCCAGCCCGCCGCGCGAGGGCCACGAGACGGTGTTCATGCGCCGCGGCGGCGAACGCTTCCCGGTGCTGATCTTCGAGGCGCCGCTGGTGGACGGGCGCGGGCGCCACCAGGGCTGGATGAGCTCGGTGCTCGACCTGGGACCGCAGCGCCGCATCGAGGAGCTGTCGCGCCAGCAGCAGGAGAAGCTGCAGGCCGCCGCCCGCCTGGCCACGATGGGCGAGATGGCCACCCTGCTCAGCCACGAGCTGAACCAGCCGCTGGCGGCGATCGCCAGCTACGCCAGCGGCTCGCTGAACCTGCTGCCCGCCGACGCGACCGATCCGCCGGCCGACCGGCCCACCCAGCAGATGCTGCGCCAGGCGATGGAGCGCATCGCCGAGCAGGCCGAGCGCGCCGGCCGGGTGATCCGCAGCGTGCACCAGTTCGTGCGCCGGCGCGACCGGCTGCGCGAGCCGGTACGCGCCGACGCGCTGATCGAGGCCGTGCTGCCGCTGATCCGCCTGGCCGCGCGGCGCATCCACTGCCGCGTCGAGATCGACCTGGCCCAGCCGGTGCCGCGCGTCAGCTGCGACCGCACGATGGTCGAGCAGGTGCTGCTCAACCTGGCGCGCAACGGCATCCAGGCCATGGAGGACGAGCGCATCGCCCCGGCCGAGCGCGTGCTGGCCCTGCAGGTGCGAGCCCTCGACGGCCGCTGGATCGAGTGGCGGGTGATCGACCGGGGCCTGGGCATTCCGGCCGAGGTGGGCGGGCAGCTCTTCACCCCCTTCTTCACCACCAAGCCGGAGGGCATGGGCATGGGTCTGGCCATGTGCCGCACCGTGATCGAGCAGCACGGCGGCAGCCTGGACTTCACCAGCCTGGCCTGGAGCGATGCGCCCGGGGCGGCGCATGGCACGCAGTTCCGCTTCACACTGCCGGCCGCCGCCCTGCCGGCGCGACCCGGCCCAGCCGGTTGAAGCAGGTCGGGGCCGACCGCAGCGGATCGAGACCGGCAGCGGCCGGCCGGGGCCGTCCCGCAACCCCGGGGCACTCCGGCTGCCGGGGCCGCGGCGCAGCCCGCACAATCACGGCTGCGGCCGGCCGGGTCCGCACCGCGGATGCCGGCCGGAACACTCCCTCCTCCGACTGCGCCCCATGAGCTCCCGTGTCACCTCGACCCCCGGCACCGTCCACCTGGTGGACGACGAGGAAGTGGTGCGTGACGCGCTGGCCTGGCTGCTGCGCTCGCGCCGCCTGCTGCCCGAGCCCCATCCCAGCGCCGACGCCTTCTGGAGCCGCCTCGAAGCCGGCCAGCTGCGCCTGGACGACGGCCCCTGCTGCCTGCTGCTGGACATGCGCATGCCCGGCATGAGCGGCATGGCGCTGTTCGAGCGCCTGCTCGAGCGCGGCTGGGTCGGCCCGGCGCAGGTGATCTTCCTGACCGGCCATGCCGACGTGGCCACCGCGGTGGCGGCGGTCAAGCGTGGCGCCTTCGACTTCGTCGAGAAGCCCTTCTCCGACAACGGCCTGGTCGACCGTATCCAGGAGGCCCTGGCGCGCAGTGCGGCCGCGCAGGCCGAGGCCGGCGAGCGCGCCCGGCTGCACCGCCTGCTCGGCGAGCTGACCGAGCGGGAACAGGAAGTCATGCGCCTGGTGGTGCAGGGCCGTGCCAACAAGCAGATCGCCGACAGCCTGGACATCAGCGTGCGCACGGTGGAGGTGCACCGCGCCCGGGTGTTCGACAAGATGAACGTGCGCTCCGCGGTCGAGCTGGCCAATGCGCTGCGCGACGCCGGGCTCGGCTGAGAGGCCCGGGCGCTGCCCGCGCACCGCCCCTCGATAATCGAGCCCCCTTCCGTATCGACCCCGGCGCCCGCTCGGCGCCACAGCGGCGCCTGCAGCGATGCCCCTCGGCGAATTCGACCTCATCGACCGTTTCTTCCGGCGCCCGGTGCGGCGCAGCCCGCTGGGCATCGGCGACGACTGTGCCCTGCTGGCGCCCGCCCCCGGCCAGCAGCTGGCGGTTTCCTGCGACCTGCTGGTCGAGGGCCGGCACTTTCTGTCCACCGTGGCGCCGCAGCGCCTGGGCCACAAGGCGCTGGCGGTGAACCTCTCGGACCTCGCCGCCTGCGGCGCCCGGCCGCTGGCCTACACGCTGGCGCTGTCGATGCCGCGGGTCGACGCCGACTTCCTGGCCGGCCTGGCCGCCGGCCTGCACGCCCTGGCCGACGCCCACGACCTCGACCTGGTGGGCGGCGACACCACCGCCGGGCCGCTGAGCCTGTGCATCACGGTCTTCGGCGAAGTGCCGCCGGGCGCGGCCCTGCTGCGCAGCGGCGCCCGGCCGGGTGACGAGATCTGGGTCAGCCATCCGGTGGGCGGCGGCCTGGGCGACGCCCGGCTTGCGCTGGAAGTCTTCCGCGGCACCCTGGCCCTGCCCGGCGAAGCCTTCGAGCAGGTGCGCCGGGCGATGGAGCTGCCGCAGCCGCGGGTCGCGCTGGGTCTGATGCTGCGCGGCGTGGCGAGCGCGGCCATCGACCTCTCCGACGGCCTGCTCGGCGACCTGCGCCATGTGCTGCGCCGCTCCGGCGCCGCGCTGGCGCAGCGCGACGGCGGCACCGCGGGCGACGGCGTCGACGCGCTCGGCGCCACCCTGCAGGTCGACACCCTGCCCCGCAGCGCCGTGCTGGCGGCCCAGACCGACGACTGGCAGCTGCGCTGCCTGCTCACCGGCGGCGACGACTACGAGCTGCTCTTCACCGCGCCCTGCGCCGCGCGCGGCCTGGTCGAACGCGCCGGGCAGCGCAGCGGCGTGGCACTGCGCCGCATCGGCCGCATCGATTCCGCCCCGGGGCTGCGCCTGTGCGACGCCGCGGGCCGGCCGATCGCCTTCGAGGGCCAGGCCTTCGATCATTTCCGCGCCTGAGCCCGCTGACCACGCCCCCCATGTCGCCCTCTCCGCCCCCCGACGAGGTGACCGACCTCGAGGCCCGCCCCGCCGCGGCGCCACCGCGCCGGCTCGACGCCGCCTTCATGCGACGCCACCCGGCGCACTGGATCGCCCTGGGCTTCGGCAGCGGGCTGAGTCCGCGCGCGCCCGGCACCCTGGGCACGCTGTGGGGCTGGGCCAGCTTCGTGCTGCTGGACCGCTGGGTCCAGCAGGCCGCCGGACCCGCCGGCTGGGGGCTGATGCTGGTGCTGGGCTTCGGGATCGGCTGGTGGGCCTGCACCACCACCGCCCGCCACGCCGGGCTGGACGACCCCGGCGCGATCGTCTGGGACGAGATCCTGGCCTTCTGGGGCGTGCTCTGGCTGCTCGGCCCGCTGGGCGGCTTCTGGGGACAGCTGGTGGCCTTCGCGCTGTTCCGCTACTTCGACGCCGCCAAGCCGGGCCCTGTGCGCTGGGCCGATCGCCACTTCAAGGGCGGCGGCTGGCGCGGCGGCTTCGGCATCCTGTTCGACGACCTGGTCGCTGCCGGCTGCACCCTGTTCTCGATCGCCCTGTTCGTGGCCGTCTGGCGCGCCGGCACCTGATCCACGACGTCCCGGAGGAACCTGCCATGCCCACCCGACATACCGCCGACCTGGTGATCGAACTGGCCGACCGGCTGCGCCGCGACGGCTGGCGACTGGCCTGTGCAGAAAGCTGCACCGGCGGCGGCATCGCCGCAGCCTGCACCGACCTGGCCGGCTCGAGCGACTGGTTCGACCGCGGCTTCGTCACCTACAGCAATGCCGCCAAGACCGAACTGCTCGGCGTGGAGGCCGCGGCGATCGCCCGTCACGGCGCGGTCAGCGAATCGGTGGCCCGGGCGATGGCCGCCGGCGCCGCCGAGCGCGCCGGCACCGCGCTGGCGCTGTCGGTCACCGGCATCGCCGGCCCGGACGGCGGCAGCCCGGCCAAGCCGGTGGGCACGGTCTGGTTCGGCTGGCGCCTTCCCGACGGCCGGGTGGAAACCGAACACTGCCGCTTCGACGGCGACCGCGCCGCGGTGCGCGCGGCCGCGACCCGGCACGCGCTGGCCGGGCTGCTCGCGCGCCTGCCCGCGGCCTGAGACCGCCACGGCAACGCGGTGCCACCGCGGGACCCGCGCCCGCGCCGCAGGCAGGCAGGCAGGCAGGGACAGAAGGGTCAGCCGACGAAGCGCCAGTCCAGCGTCTCGCCCGCGCCCAGCGGCTTGAGCTGCGCGTCTCCGAAGGCCAGCGACTCGGGCAGCGTCCAGGCCTCGCGCTTCAGCGTGATCGTGCCGGCGTTGCGCGGCAGTCCGTAGAAGTCGGCACCGTAGAAGGACGCGAAGCCCTCCAGCCTGTCCAGCGCCCCGGCCCGGTCGAAGGCCTGGGCGTACAGCTCCATCGCGTGCAGCGCGGTGTAGCAGCCGGCGCAGGCGGCGGCGTGCTCCTTCAGGTGCGCCGGGTGCGGCGCGCTGTCGGTGCCGAGGAAGAACTTCGGCGAGCCGGAGGTGGCCGCCTTCACCAGCGCCTCGCGGTGCAGCTCGCGCTTGAGCACCGGCAGGCAGTAGTAGTGCGGGCGCAGGCCACCGGTGAAGATGGCGTTGCGGTTGTAGAGCAGGTGGTGCGCGGTGATCGTCGCGCCGGTCAGCGCGTCGGCGGCCGCCACGTACTCGGCCGCCTCCTTCGTGGTGATGTGCTCGAAGACGATCTTCAGGCCCGGGAAATCGCGGCGCAGCGGGATCAGCACCTGGTCGATGTACACCGCCTCGCGGTCGAACACGTCCACCGCCGGGTCGGTCACCTCGCCGTGCACCAGCAGCAGCAGGCCCTCGCGCTGCATGGCCTCCAGCGTCGCGTAGCACTTGCGGATGTCGGTGACGCCCGCATCGCTGTTGGTGGTGGCGCCCGCCGGGTAGAGCTTGAAGGCCACCACACCCGCCGCACGGGCCCGCGCCACTTCCTCGGGCGGGGTGTTGTCGGTCAGGTACAGCACCATCAGCGGCTGGAAGTCCACGCCCGCCGGCACGGTGGCCTGGATACGCGCACGGTAATCGAGCGCCTGCGCCGCGGTGGTCACCGGCGGGCGCAGGTTGGGCATGATGATCGCGCGGCCGAACTGGCGCGCGGTGTGCGGCACGACGGCGGCCATCGCGGCGCCGTCGCGCACGTGCAGGTGCCAGTCGTCGGGGCGGGTGAGGGTCAAGGCATCGGAGGACATGCCTGGATTGTCCCATCGAAGCCCGATCGGGGCCGCCCTTGGCCAGCAGCCACCGTGGATCCGGCTTTGCCGGTCCACCGGTGGCGCCCCCTCGAGGGGGAGCGGCGTCAGCCGCAACGGGGGTGGGAAATCAGTGCTGCAGGATCTTGGACAGGAAGTCCTTCGCGCGCGGCGAACGGGCATCCGGGTTGCCGAAGAACTCGGCCTTGCTGCAGTCCTCGACGATCTTGCCGGCGTCCATGAAGATCACGCGGTGGCTGACCTTCTTGGCGAAGCCCATCTCGTGGGTGACGCACATCATCGTCATGCCCTCGTTGGCCAGCTGCACCATCACGTCGAGCACCTCGCCGACCATCTCGGGGTCGAGCGCGGAGGTGGGCTCGTCGAAGAGCATCACGATCGGGTCCATGCTCAGCGCCCGGGCGATGGCCACGCGCTGCTGCTGACCGCCCGAGAGCTGGCCGGGGAACTTGTCCTTGTGCGCCATCAGGCCGACGCGGTCGAGCATCTTCAGGCCGCGCTGGAGGGCATCGTCCTTGTTGCGGCCCAGCACCTTGATCTGCGCGAGCGTGAGGTTCTCGGTCACGCTCAGGTGCGGGAACAGCTCGAAGTGCTGGAACACCATGCCGACGTGGCTGCGCAGCTTGGGCAGGTCGGTCTTGGGGTCGGCGATGCTGGTGCCGTTGACGATGATGTCGCCCTTCTGGAAGGGCTCCAGCGCGTTGACGGTCTTGATCAGCGTGGACTTGCCCGAACCCGACGGGCCGCAGACCACCACCACCTCGCCCTTCTGGATCGTGGTCGTGCAGTCGGTCAGAACCTGGAAGCTGCCGTACCACTTGCTGACGTTCTTGATCTCGATCACGGCAGGCTCCTTATCGAATGATGGCAATGCGTTTCTGCAGACGACGCACCAGCATCGACAGCGAGAAGCAGATGACGAAGTACACGACCGCGGCGACCAGGTAGGTCTCCATGGGCCGGTTGAAGTTCTTGCCCGCGACCTCGAAACCCTTGAGCAGGTCGTAGGCGCCGATGGCATAGACCAGCGAGGTGTCCTGGAACAGGATGATGGTCTGCGTCAGCAGCACCGGCAGCATGTTGCGGAAGGCCTGCGGCAGCACGATCAGCTGCATGGTCTGCCCGTAGGTCATGCCCACCGCGTAGCCGGCATGCACCTGGCCCTTGGGCACGCTCTGGATGCCCGCGCGCATGATCTCGGAGTAGTAGGCCGCCTCGAACACCGTGAAGGTGATGATGGCCGACAGCTCCGCGCCCATCGGCCGGCCGGTGAGCAGCGGGATGAGCAGGAAGAACCACAGGATCACCATCACCAGCGGCACCGAGCGCAGCAGGTTGACATAGGCCGCGGCGGGCACTTCCAGCCATTTCTTGCCCGACAGGCGCATCAGCGCGAGCACGGTGCCCAGCGCGATGCCGCCGACCATGGCCACCAGCGTCAGCTGGATCGAGAACAGCAGCCCCTTGGCGACGAAGTCGACCAGGACCTGCCCGGTGAGGAACGAAAAGTCGAGTGTCATTTCCCGCTCCCCAGCATGCCCGGCACCTGCACGCGCTGCTCGATGAAGTGCGCGATGCGGTTGACCGTGAAGGCCGAAACGAAATACAGGCCGGTGACCGCCAGGTAGATCTCGATGCCGCGCGAGGTCTCTTCCTGCGCCTGCATCGCGAACTGCGTCAGCTCGGCGATGCTCACCGCGAAGGCCACCGACGAGTTCTTGATGATGTTCATGCTCTCGCTGGTCAGCGGCGGGATCACGATGCGGAAGGCCCGCGGCAGCAGCACGTAGCGGTAGGTCTGCGCCAGCGTCAGGCCCAGGGCCAGGCCGGCGTAGCGCTGTCCGCGCGGCAGGCTCTCGATGCCCGCGCGTACCTGCTCGGCGATGCGCGCCGAGGTGAAGAAGCCCAGGCCCAGCACCACCAGGAGGAAGGAGGGCACATCCTTGAGGGCCGGCACCAGCGCCGGCACGACGTGGTACCAGAGGAAGATCTGCACCAGCAGCGGGATGTTGCGGAACAGCTCCGTCCACGCATTGCCGATGCCCACCAGCCACTTGTTCGGCGTGGTGCGCAGGATGCCCATCAGCGAGCCGACCACCAGCGCCACCGCCAGCGCCAGCAGCGCCACCGACAGCGTCCAGCCCCAGGCCGAGAGCATCCAGTCCAGGTAGGTGATGTCGCCGCCGCTGCCGAAGCAGCCCGTCACGACCTCACCCTCGAGGGTGTCCTTGCAGAACACCTGCCAATCCCAAGTTGCCACGCGGCCTCCTCCTCGGGTCTTCGAAATACCCGGGGCGCGGCGGCCGATGCCACCGCGCCCCGCCGGACGTCAACGCGCGATCACTTCTTCGCGTAGTCTTCCATCGGCTTGTCGTTGGGGTTGGCCCAGGCGGCCTTGGTGGCCTCCGACAGCGGCAGGCCGATGCGGGTGTTGGCCGGCGGGATGGGCTGCATGAACCACTTGTCGTACAGCTTGGCCAGCTCGCCGTTCTTGATCAGGCCCTGGATGCTGCTGTCCACCGCCTTCTTGAAGGCGACGTCGTCCTTGCGCAGCATGCAGGCGATCGGCTCGACGCTCAGCACCTCGCCGACGATCTTGAAATCGGCCGGGTTCTTCGACTTGGCGATGTTGGCCGCCAGGATCGAGCCGTCCATCACGAAGGCGTCGGCACGGCCGGACTCGAGCAGCAGGAAGCTGTCGGCGTGGTCCTTGCCGTAGACCTCTTCGAAGTTCATGCCGTTGGCACGCTCGTGCTTGCGCAGGTGCTGCACCGAGGTCGTGCCGGTGGTGGTGGCCACCTTCTTGCCCGCGAGCTGGCCGATCGAGGTGATGCCGGAGGCAGCCTTGACCGCCATGCGCACTTCCTCGACGTAGGTGGTCACCGCGAAGGCCACGTCCTTCTGGCGCGTGGCGTTGTTGGTGGTCGAGCCGCACTCGAGGTCGACCGTACCGTTCTGCACCAGCGGAATGCGGTTCTGCGAGGTCACCGGCTGGTACTTGATCTCCAGCTTGGACAGGCCGAGCTGCTTCTGCAGGTCGGCGATCACGCGCTCGGCCATCTCGGTGTGAAAGCCCACGAACTTGCCGTTGCCCAGCGTGAAGGACAGGCCGGAGGACTCGCGCACGCCCAGCGAGATCGAACCGGAGTCCTTGATCTTCTTGAGCGTGTCGGCCTGGGCCACGCCGGTCAGGGCGGTCAGGGCAACCGCGGCGAGCACGGCACGGGCGGTCGGGGAAAACTTGCAGGGGTTCATCGCGACTCCATCAGGGTGGCAGGGAGGGAAGGAATGGCCCGGGTTGCGGCGCGCTCGGCCCCTCAGGGCAGCGGCCGGTCGTCGGGCCGGCGGAACAGGGTCAGCAGCGCCTCGGAAGGCGCGAATTCGAGGTTCAGCCCCCGCGGCGGAATGGGCCGCTGGAACCAGCGGGTGTAGATGCGCCGGGCCTCGCCGGAGGTGAGCGCGCGCGTGATGGCGCGGTCGACGACGGCCTTGAAGGCCGCATCGCCCGATCGCATCATGCAGCCGTAGACCTCGGTGGACATCGGCGTGCCGGTGACCACCCAGCGCTGCGGCTCGCGGGCCTTGGCGCGCTCGCCGTGCAGCAGGGCGTCGTCGAGCATGAAGGCATCGACCTGGCCGTCCTCGAGCACACGGAAGGCCTCGCCATGGTCACGCGCGGTGACCACCTGGATGCGCTTGCCGCGCGCTTCGCCGTAGGTACGCAGCAGCCGCTCGGAGGTGGTGCCGGCGGTGACCACGACGCGCCGGCCCGCCAGGTCGGGGAAGTCCTTCACCGGACCGTCGCGCGGCACCAGCAGCCGGGTGGTGACGACGAAGAAGGAGGTCGAGAAGGCCACCTGCCGGGCCCGCTCGGCGGTGTGCGACGTGGAGCCGCACTCCAGGTCGACGGTGCCGTTCTGCACCAGCGGAATGCGGTTCTGCGAGGTCACCGGCACCAGCCGCAGGGTCAGCGCCGGCAGCTTCAGCTCGGCCTTCACCGCCTCGACCACGCGCAGCATCAGCTCGTGCGAATAGCCCACCACCTGGCGGTTGGCGTCGTAGTAGGAGAAGGGCACCGACGATTCGCGGTGGCCCAGGTTGATCGTGCCCGTGGCGGCGATGCGTCCCAGCGTGCCCGGTGGCGCCTCGGCAGCCGACGCCGCACCGGCCGCAGCAGCGGCCAGCGGCAGCACAGCGGCTGAGCAGGCGAGGACGAAGGCGCGCAGGTTCACGGTGCAGTTCGGAAATCCGGACCGTGGATTGCACGCTTCGTGCCAGATGTCACAGCCCACCCCCGGTGGCGCTGCGCTGCCCTTGGGACGGGCCCGATGCCCGGGCCACCACCGCCGCCCCGGCCCGGCGAGGGGGCCTTGCGCCACTGCCGGGATACGGAAATCCGTACAAGGCCGGCGGGCGGCGAACGGATTTCCGTGCCGGCAGCACGATCGGGGCGCCCCTGGCCAGACCGCTCAGGGGAGGCAGACCCGGGCGGTCGGATCAGACCGATTCCGCCTCGCCGCTGCGGCCGGCCTGCAGGCCGTGGCGGCGCAGCTTGTCGGCCAGCGTGGTCTTCGGGATGCGCAGCGCCGCCGCGCTGCGGCCGAGATGCCCGCCCTCGCGCCGCAGCGCCTCGCGGATCAGGTTGCGCTCGAACTCGTCGACCCGCTCGGCCAGCGACAGACCGGTGGTGGCCACCTCGGCCCCGCCCGCAGGGCCCAGCACCTCGCTGGGCACGCCGAGCACCAGGCAGTCGGCCACGTTGCGCAGCTCGCGCACGTTGCCGGGCCAGTCGTGCGCCATCAGGCGGCGCAGCTGCGCTTCGCCGACGCCCGGGGCCGGCAGGCCGAAGCGGCTGGCCGCCAGCAGGCAGAAGTGCTCCAGCAGCAGCGGGATGTCCTCGCGCCGCTCGCGCAGCGGCGGCAGGTCGATCGTGACCACGTTCAGGCGGTAGTACAGGTCGCTGCGAAAGCTGCCCTGCTTCGCGCGCTGCGCCAGGTCGTCCTTGGTGGCGGCCACCACCCGGCAGTCCACCGGCACGCGGGTGTTGCTGCCCAGGCGCTCGACGATGCGGTCCTGCAGCACGCGCAGCAGCTTGACCTGCACGCCCAGCGGCATGCTCTCCACCTCGTCGAGGAAGAGCGTGCCGCGGTGCGCATGCTCGATCTTGCCGACCCGCCGCCGGGAGGCGCCGGTGAAGGCACCGGCCTCGTGGCCGAACAGCTCGCTGTCGAGCAGGGTGTCGGGCAGGCCGCCGCAGTTCAGCGCCACCAGCGGCGCGCCGCGCCGCCCCGACAGCTCGTGCAGCGCCTGCGCCACCAGCTCCTTGCCGGTGCCGGTCTCGCCGCGGATCAGCACGTCCACCGCCGAGTTCGCCACCCGCTGCACCAGCGCGCGCAGCGCCACCATCTGCGGCGAGCGGCCGACCAGCCGGGAGGACTCGCCGTCCTGGCGCGCCAGCGCCTCGCGCAGCGCGATCACCTCCAGCGTCAGGGCGCGCTTGTCCATCGCCCGGCGCACCACCTCGACCAGGGCCTCCGGCGAGAAGGGCTTGGGAATGAAGTCGTAGGCGCCGCTGCGCATCGCCTCCACCGCCAGACTCACGTCGCCGTGGCCGGTGATCATGATCACCGGCAGCTCCGGCTCGAGGGCGCGGCAGTGGCGCACCAGGCTTAGCCCGTCGGCGCCGGGCAGGCGCATGTCAGTGACCACCACGCCGGGAAAGCCGGCCGCCAGCAGCGGCAGCGCCGCCTCGGCCCGGTCGACCGCCCGCACCGACAGGCCGGCCAGCTGCAGGGCCTGCTGGCAGCCCAGCTGCATGGGCAGGTCGTCTTCGACCAGCAGGACGGTGAGGGGGCGGTTCATGACGGCGAGTGATCGGGACGTGGCAGGTCGGCAGGCGGGCGCGGCAGGCGCAGCGTGAAGCAGGCGCCGCCGTCGGGAGCATTGTCCGCCTCCAGCTCGCCGCCGGCCTCGCGGGCGATGTCGCGCGAGATCGCCAGCCCCAGGCCCAGCCCGCCGCCCTCGGCCTTGGTGCTGAAGAAGGGCTCGAACAGCCGTGCGCGCACCGCCTCGGGCAGGCCGCTGCCGCTGTCGCAGACGTGCAGCTCGACCATGCCGCCGACCTCCCGCGCGCCCAGGCGCAGCCGGCGCTGCGGCGCCTCGCGCATGGCGTCGGCGGCGTTGCCGATCAGGTTGATCAGCACCTGCTCGAGGCGGTTCGGGTCGCACCAGGCACACAGGTCGGGCGGCAGCGCGTCGATCACCTCGATGCCTTCGCGGCGCAGCCGGTGATCGTGCAGGAACAGCGCGTTGCGCATCGCCTGCGCCACCGGCGTGGCCGCCGGCCGGGCCGAGGACTTGCGCGCGAAGCCCTTGAGCGGCTCGATGATCGCGCCCATCTGGTCGGCCAGCCGGGCCATGATCTGCAGGTTGCCGGCGGCCACGTCGTGCTGGCCGCGGTCCATGAACTGCACCGCGTTGGCCGACAGGGTGCGGATCGCCCCCAGCGGCTGGGTCAGCTCGTGGGTGATGCCGGTGGCCAGCTGGCCCAGCGCGGCCATCTTGCCCGCGTGCACCAGCTCGTCCTGGGCGGCGCGCAGGGTCTTCTCGGCCGCCTCGCGCTCGGCCACCTCCTGCTGCAGGCGCGCGTTGGCCTCGCTCAGCGCCTGGGTGCGCCGGGCCACCTGGGCCTCCAGCTCGCGGTGCGCCGAGAGCTTCTGGCGCAGGATGCGGCGGCGCTGGTTGAACAGCAGCGCGCCCATCAGCAGGCTGCCGGCGGCCAGCGCGGCCAGCAGCGCGTCGGTGAGCGCCTGGCTGCGCACCACCCGCAGGTCGGCGAACATCAGCAGCCGCCAGTCCATGCCGTCGAGCGTGCGCCCCAGCACCAGCATGCCGCGCGGCGTGCCGGCCGCCTCGGCGGCGCCACGCCCGGGCGGCACGGCCGGCTCGCCCAGCCCGCGGGGCAGCACCGCCTCGATGACCTGGCTGTCCTCGTCGATGCGCAGGTCCACCTGCAGCGGGAAGGGGCGGATCGGCTGGTCGGCGTACAGGCGGGTGGTCTGCAGCGCGACGCGCCGCTCCACGCTCAGCTCCGTCAGCGCGGTGTAGCGCCACTCCGGGCGCGAGGACAGGATCACCACCTGGTTCGAGTCGGCCAGCAGCGCCGGCGCGCCGAGCTGCTCCCAGGCCTGGCCGATGGGCTCGAGGTCGATCTTCACCACCGCCACGCCGGCCACCCGGGCGCCGTCGTGGATCGGATGCGAGACGTAGTAGCCCGGCCGGCCGTCCTGCAGGCCGATCGCGAAATGGCGCCCCACCCGGCCCGACAGCGCCTCCAGGAAGTAGGGCCGGAAGGACAGGTCCTGGCCGTGCAGCGCCGGATCGCTGGCCGCCAGCACCTGGCCGCGCTGGTCGAGCACGAAGACCGTGGCGCTGCCGAGGTGGGCGTTCAGGCGGCGCAGGTAGGCGGCCGCTGCGGCCATGCGCGGGGCATCCGGGCGGGCCAGCAGGGCCTGCACCTCGGTGGCCAGCTGCACCGTGCCGGGCAGCGGCTCGAGCCGGCGCACCAGGCCCTGCACCACCTGGGCGAACAGGTCGAGCTGGTGGTTCGCCTCGGCGCGCAGGGTGTCGGTGCCCTGGCGCACACTGGCACCGAAGCCCGCCCAGCCGGCCAGTGCCACCAGCGCCAGGCCGGCCAGCAGGCCCGCCAGCGCCCCGAGGCGCGGTCGACGCCGGGGTCGGGCCGCCGGCTGCAGCCCGGGCAGTGCCGGCTCAGCGGCCGGCGGCGGCGCTGCCACGCTGCTGCAGGAAGTTCCAGAGCTCCTGGGCCGCCGGCTTGGAGCCACGCGGGCCCGGGCGCTCGCGGTACAGGCGCACCTCGATGGTGACCTCGAAGGCCGGCACGCCGTTGTGGCGCGGACCGGCGGGCACCAGGCTGCGCGCGCGCAGCTCCTTCTTGACCGAGCTGGCCGGCAGGAAGGCCAGGCCGTGCCCCTCCAGCGCCATGGCCTTCAGACCCTCGGCCATGTCGGTCTCGTAGATCGGGTCGAGGTAGAGCGGCTCGCCGGCCTGCTTGAGCAGCAGGTCGACCAGCCGCCCGAGGTAGGCCCCGGAGGCATAGGCCAGGTAGGGCACCGGCTCGTGGGTGCGCCCGGGCAGGCGGAACAGCGGCTGGCCGTCGGCGTCGGCCTTGGCGTAGGGCGCCAGGGTCTCGTGGCCGAGACTGAGCATCTCGTAGCGCTCGGGGTTGAGCTGCAGCGGCTGCGAGGGGTGGTGATAGGCCAGCAGCAGGTCGCAGCTGCCCTCGGTGAGCTGCATCACCGCATCGTGCACGTTCAGGCCGACCAGCCGGCTCTTGAAGGCACCGAAGCGCTGGCGCAGCTCCATCACCCAGTGCGGGAAGAAGGTGAAGGCCAGCGAGTGCGGCACCGCGAACTCGATCATGTCCTGGCCGCTGCTCTGGTGGCCGCGCATCAGGTTGCGCGCGGCCTGCAGGTGGCCGAGCACCTCGAGGGCCTGCGGCAGCAGGGTCTGGCCGGCCGGGGTCAGCCGGGTCGGGTAGGAGGAACGATCCACCAGGTCCACCCCCGCCCAGGCCTCCAGCGCCTGGATGCGGCGCGAGAACGCCGGCTGGGTCACATGCCGCAGCTGGGCCGAGCGCGAGAAGCTGCGCGTCTCGGCCAGGCTGACGAAGTCTTCGAGCCACTTGGTTTCCACGCGGCCAGTGTAGCCAGGGCCCCCGGCGGCCGACCTACGGGCTCACCCTCCCGTCGCCCCGGGTTCAGGCCGGCTCTGCTGCAGCTGCCACATGCGCGCATACACGCCGCCCAGCGCCAGCAGCTCGGCGTGGCTGCCCCGCTCGGCCACCCGGCCGTGCTGCAGCACGACGATCTGGTGCGCGTCGACGACGGTCGACAGCCGGTGCGCGATCACCAGCGCGGTCTTGCCCTGCGCGGCGCTCTCGAGTTCGGCCTGGATGGCGCGCTCGTTGGCCGAGTCCAGCGCCGAGGTGGCCTCGTCGAAGATCAGGATGGGCGGGTTCTTCAGCAGGGTGCGGGCGATCGCCACGCGCTGCTTCTCGCCGCCGGAGAGCTTCAGCCCGCGCTCGCCCACCACGGTGGCGTAGCCCTGCGGCTGCGCGACGATGAAGTCGTGGATGTGCGCGGCCCGCGCGGCGGCCTCGATCTGCGCCTGTGTCGCCTCCGGGCGGCCGTAGGCGATGTTGTAGCCGATGGTGTCGTTGAACAGCACGGTGTCCTGCGGCACGATGCCGATGGCACGGCGCAGGCTGTCCTGGGTGACGCTGCGCAGGTCCTGGCCGTCGATCGTGATGGCGCCGCCGCCCGGCGCGACGTCGTAGAAGCGGTAGAGCAGCCGCGCCAGCGTGCTCTTGCCCGAGCCGGAGGGCCCCACCACCGCCACCGTCCTGCCGCCGGGGATCTCGAAGCTCACGTCGAAGAGCACCTGGCGGCCCTGCTTCGGGTCGTAGGCGAAGTCCACGTGCGAGAAGCGCACCGTGGCCTCGCGCACCTCCAGCGCAGCCGCGCCGGGGGCATCGGCCACCTCGCGCTCGCGCGCCAGCAGGCCGAACATCTTGTCCAGGTCGGTGAGGCTCTGCTTGACCTCGCGGTACAGCACGCCGAGGAAGTTCAGCGGGATGTACAGCTGGATCATCAGCGCATTGACCATCACGAAGTCGCCCAGCGTCATGCGCTGCGCGATCACGCCCTCGGTGGCCCGCCAGAGCATGGCCACCAGGCTCGCGGCGATGATGGCCTGCTGCCCGGCATTGAGCAGCGACAGCGTGCTCTGCGACTTCAGCTGCGCGCGCCGGTAGGCATCCAGCCCCTCGTCGTAGCGTCGCGCCTCGAAGTCCTCGGCGTTGAAGTACTTGACCGTCTCGTAGTTCAGCAGCGCGTCCACGGCCCGGCTGTGCGCCTTCGAGTCGAGCTCGTTCATCTCGCGGCGGAAATGGGTGCGCCATTCGGTCATCGCGATCGTGAAGGCCCCGTAGGCCAGCAATGCCACCACGGTGATCACGACGAAGCCCATGTCGAAGCGCCCGCCCAGCAGCGCCAGCACCAGCACCAGCTCCACCAGGGTGGGCACGATGGTGAACAGCGAGTAGCTCACCAGCGACTGCAGCGCGCGCGTGCCGCGCTCGATGTCGCGGGTCATGCCGCCGGTCTGCCGCTCGAGGTGGAAGCGCAGGCTCAGCGCATGCAGGTGGCGGAAGGTCTCCAGCGCGATCTGCCGCGCCGCGCCGTGCGTGGCGCGCGCGAACACCAGCTCGCGCAGCTCGGTGAACAGCGTGGTCGAGAAGCGCAGCCCCGCATAGCCCAGCAGCAGGCCGGCCGGCACCACCAGCAGGGCGCGCGGATCGCCGGCCGCCACCCCCAGCCCGTCCACCAGGTGCTTGAGCAGCACCGGCACGGCCACGTTGGCCACCTTCGCCGCGATCAGGAAGAGCAGCGCCAGCGCCACCCGGCCGCGGTACTGCCAGAAGTAGGGGCCGAGGCGGCGCAGGGTCATCCAGTCGCTGCGAGGCGCTGCGGGTGAATGGGACGGCAGGGGCAGATCGTGGACGGCGGCGCGACGCATCGTGAAAGAATGGCTGCAGTGCAAGTGATGGCAGGAACTCTCCGATGACCGCTTCCGACGACCTCCCGCTCCCCGTGGCAGCGATGCCCCCCCTGACCGGCGGCGGCAGCGACACCTGGCAGCGCGAGCTGGTGCTGCGCGTGATGCCGATGCCCGCCGACTCGAACGCCAACGGCGACGTCTTCGGCGGCTGGATCATGGCGCAGGTGGACATCGCCGGCGCCGTGCCGGGCGCACGCGTGGCGCGCGGGCGCATCGCCACGGTGGCGGTCAACCAGTTCGTCTTCAAGCAGCCGGTCTCGGTGGGGGACCTGCTGAGCTTCTATGCCACCGTCACCCGGGTGGGGCGCACCTCGGTGACGGTTCATGTCGAAGTCTATGCGGAGCGCAACCCGGCCGACCCGCACATCGTCAAGGTGACCGATGCGCACCTGACCTACGTGGCCATCGACCGCAGCGGCCAGCCCCGCCCGATCGTGCCGACCTGACGGGGCGCGCCGGTTCGGCGGCCCGACGCCGGGGAGCCGGGGCGAAGCCGCTTCGCGGGGTCAGTTCAACTCACCGAGGCCGCTGTAGCCGCTCATGGCATCGAGCGTGCCGAAGCCGCTGGCCTGGAAGCTGCTCGGCAGCACGGCCCGGCGCAGGTGCGACTGCGACAGGTCCAGGTCGATGTGGTCGGCCAGCTCCGACGCCCAGCGCCGGTACAGCGCCGCATTGGGATGGAAGCCGTCCGGTGCCAGCCACTCGCGCGGATCCTCGCGCGACGGATCGAAGGGCAGCACGAAGCGGGTGCGCCGGTGCGACTGGCGCACATGGCCGCGCAGCGCCTGGTCTAGCCGGGCCGCGGCGGCGCCCATGATCCAGCGCAGTGGCTGGGGAAACACCGGCATCAGGTCCATGCGCGGCGGAGCGCAATGCACCGTGTGGCGCACCTTCGCGCGGTGGCGGGCATGGCCGCGAATCGCATCCAGATCGCGCAGCCAGTCGCTCGGCCGGGTGCCCTCGATCACGTCGTTGACCCCCAGCACCGTGACCAGCAGGTCGGCCGGATAGAGCCGGGTGGCGGCCATGGCCGCCAGGGCCTGGTGCGCGGTGAGCCCGCTGGCCGCCACCAGCTGCCAGGCCACTGCCGAACTGCCCCGGCCCTGCCGTTCGGTGGCCGCACTCAGGTGCCCGGCCACGAAGCCGGCCAGCTGCGGTGCCAGCGCCTCGTCCTGCGCACGCACGCCCACCCCGGCCGCCGAGGAGTCGCCCACCACCAGCAGGCGCAGCCGCACCGCGCCATGGCCGGCCACGCCATGGCGCGGCCCGGTGGCCTCCGGCAGCCGCGGCGTGCGGCGCCGCACCCGCAGGCCCTGCCAGAGCAGCAGCGGCGCCAGCCCGGTGCGCAGCAGCGCCAGCGTCGCCGGTCGAGGCAGCGGGGCTTCGGGCGGGGCGTGGTACGCGGGCAGGACCATGGACGCGCAGGGCGTTCAGCCGAAGCGGGAGAAGTCGGGCGCCCGCTTCTCGAAGAAGGCCTGCATCGCCTCGCGGGCCTCCTCGCTGCGCAGGCGGTCGCGGAAGAGCTGGCCCTCGGCCGCGATGATCTCGGGCAGGCGGGCACGGTCGCGCGCACGCATCAGGCGCTTGCTCTCGCGCACGGCGGCCGGGGCCAGCGCGTTGAAGCGCTCGGCGACCCGGCGGGCATGGGCGACCACCTCGCCGGCGGGCAGCACGGCGTTGGCGATGCCCCACTCGGCCGCCTCGGCGCCGGTGAAGGGATCGCCCAGCAGCAGCTTCTCGGCCGCGCGGGCGTGGCCGATGCGCTCGGCCACCAGCACGCTGGAGGCGAACTCGGGCACCAGCCCCAGCGCAACGAAGGGCATCGCCAGCCGCGCCTCGTCGCTGACGTAGACGAAATCGCAGTGCAGCAGCATCGTGGTGCCGATGCCGATGGCCGCACCGGTGACCGCGGCGACGATCGGCTTGTCGCAGCCCATCAGCGCCTGCATGAACTGGAACACCGGCGAGTCGAGCCCGGCCGGCGGGCGCTGCAGGAAGTCCTCCAGGTCGTTGCCCGAGGTGAAGATGCCCGGCTGGCCGGTGATCAGCACCGCGCGCACGGCCGGGTCGTCGTGGGCCGCGCGCAGCGCGTCGGCCATGGCCTGGTACATCGCGGCGGTCAGCGCGTTCTTCTTCTCGGGCCGGGCGATCTCGATGGTGGCCACGCCGCGCAGCGTCGCCGTCTTGAGGGTGGGTTCGGTCATGGCGGTCTCGACTCGTGAGTGATGCTAGGGCGGTCCCGGCCACGCGGGCAGTCCGCGCGTCGGGGGCTGGCGAAGCGGCAAACCCCGCAAAGACAGGAAAGCCGCCGGCACCCGGACGGTGCGGCGGCTGTTTGTATCAGATCCCGACGGCACCGGGCCGCGCGGGGATCAGACGCGCTCGAAGATGCCCGCGGCGCCCTGGCCGGTGCCCACGCACATCGTCACCATGCCGTACTTGAGCTGCTTGCGGCGCAGCGCATGCACGGTGGTGGCCGCACGGATCGCACCGGTGGCGCCCAGCGGGTGGCCCAGGGCGATGGCGCCGCCCATCGGGTTGACCACGGCCGGGTTCAGCCCGAGGTCGCGGATCACCGCCAGCGCCTGGGCCGCGAAGGCCTCGTTCAGCTCGATCCAGCCCAGGTCCTCGGCCTTCAGGCCGGCGTAGCCCAGCGCGGCGGGAATCGCGGCGATCGGGCCGATCCCCATGATCTCCGGCGGCACGCCGCGGCTGGCGAAGCTGACGAAGCGCGCCAGCGGCTTGAGGTCATAGCGCTTGATCGCCGCCTCGCTGGCCAGGATCAGCGCGCCCGCGCCGTCGCTGGTCTGCGAGCTGTTGCCGGCCGTCACGCTGCCCAGGCCCGTGGCCTTGCCGGTCGGGTCCTTCGGCGCGGCGAACACCGTCTTCAGCTTGGCCAGGCCCTCCAGCGAGGTGTCCGGGCGCGGGCCTTCGTCCAGGTTCACCGTGCGGGACTTCAGCGTGATCTCGCCGGTGGCGAGGTCGGGGATGCGCTCGATCACGTCCACCGGGCAGATCTCGTCGGCGAACTCGCCGGCCAGCTGCGCGGCAATGGCCTTCTGGTGCGAGGCCAGCGCGAAGGCGTCCTGGTCCTCTCGGCTGACCTTCCACTGCTGCGCCACCTTCTCGGCGGTCAGCCCCATGCCGTAGGCGATGCCGACGTTCTCGTCGCGGGCAAACACCGCGGGATTGAACGAGGGCTTGTTGCCGCCCATCGGCACCAGGCTCATCGACTCGGCACCGCCGGCGATCATCACGTCGGCCTCGCCGACGCGGATGCGGTCGGCCGCCATCTGGATGGCCGTCAGGCCCGAGGCGCAGAAGCGGTTCACCGTCACGCCGCCCACGCCGTTGGGCAGGCCGGCCAGGGCGACCGCGATGCGGGCCATGTTCATGCCCTGCTCGCCCTCGGGGAAGGAGCAGCCGATCACGGCGTCCTCGATGGCGGCCGGGTCCAGCGTCGGCACCTGCGCCAGCGCCGAGCGCAGCGCGGTGACCAGCAGGTCGTCCGCACGGGTGTTGCGGAAGTAGCCGCGGCCGGACTTGCCGATCGGGGTGCGGCTGGCGGCGACGATGTAGGCGTCTTGAACTTGTTTCATGGTCTCGTCGCTCCGTTCAATTCCGGACCGGCTTGCCGGATTGCAGCAGGCCCATCGCGCGTTCCTGTGACTTGGGATGCTCCAGCAGCGCGCAGAAGTGCTTGCGCTCCAGGGCCATCAGGTACTCCTCGGTCACCACCGTGCCGGCATCCAGCTCGCCACCGCAGACCACGTCGGCGATCAGGCTGGCGATGTGGAAGTCGTGCTTCGTGATGAAGCCGCCGTCGCGCATGCCCACCAGCGAGGCCTTGATGGTGGCGATCGCGTTGCGGCCCGCCACCGGGATCTGTGCGCGCGGCGGCGGGCGGTAGCCGGCATCGACCATGGCCTTGACCTGGCCGACGGCCACGTGCAGCAGCTCATCCTTGTGGGCGACGATGACGTCGCCGTCCTGCAGGTAGCCCAGCTTGCGCGACTCGAGCGCGCTGGTGCCCACCGTGGCCATCGCGGCGGCCTGGAAGCTGTCCTTCAGGAAGGGCAGCAGGTCGGCGCCCGCGGGGGCGCGCTCGGCGGCGCGGCGGGCGATGTAGGTCAGGCCACCACCGGCCGGCAGCAGGCCCACGCCGACTTCGACCAAGCCGACGTAGCTTTCCATGTGCGCGACGCGGCGGTCACAGGCCAGCGCGATCTCGCAGCCACCGCCCAGCGCCAGGCCGCGCACCGCGGCCACCACCGGCACGTGGGCGTAGCGCAGGCGCAGCATGGTGTCCTGCAGCTCCTTGACGATCGGAGCGATCCCCTTGGCGCCGGACTTCATGAACACCGGCAGCAGCGACTCCAGGTTGGCACCGGCGGAGAACACGTCGTCCGGCGACCAGATCACCACGCCTTGGTAGCCCGCCTCGGCCAGCTCGACGGCCTTGGCCAGGCCCTCGATCACGCCGGTGCCGATCAGGTGCATCTTGCTGGTGATGCTGGCGATCAGCACCTCGCCGTCGAGCGTCCACAGACGCATCTCGTCGTTCTTGAAAAGCTCGGTGCCGGTCTTGAGCGGATCGATTGCACCGGCTCCGGCGAGGCTTTCCGGGAAGACCTGGCGCGCGTAGACCGGCAGCGCCGAGCGCGGCAGGTAGGCGCCCTGCGCCGGCGACCAGGAGCCCTCCGGCGTATGCACCCCCGTGCGGCCGTCGAACACCCAGTCCGGCAGCGGGGCGGCGCACAGGGCCTTGCCGGCCTCGATGTCTTCCTTCACCCAGGTGGCCACCTGCTGCCAGCCGGCTTCCTGCCAGAGCTCGAAGGGGCCCTGCTTCATGCCAAAGCCCCAGCGCATCGCGAAGTCCACCTCGCGCGCCGAGTCGGCGATGTGTGCCAGGTGGACCGCGACGTAGTGGAAGCTGTCGCGCAGGATGGCCCAGAGGAATTGCGCCTGCGGGTTGGTCGACTCGCGCAGCAGCTTCAGCCGCTCGGCCGCCGGCTTCTTCAGGATGCGATCGACGATGGGGTCGGCCTTCTTGCCGCCGGGCACGTAGTCGCCGGTGGCCGCGTCGAAGCGCAGGATGTCCTTGCCCACCTTTTTGTAGAAGCCCGCCTTGGCCTTCTGGCCCAGCGCGCCCGCGCCGATCAGCGTGGTCAGCACCGCCGGGGTGGCGTAGGAGGGAAAGAAGGGATCGTCCGCGAGGTTGTCCTGCAGCGTCTTGATGACGTGCGCCATCGTGTCCAGGCCGACCACGTCCGCGGTGCGGAAGGTGCCGGAGCTGGCGCGGCCCAGCTTCTTGCCGGTCAGATCGTCGACGACGTCATAGCTCAGGCCGAACTTCTGTGCCTCGTGGATGGTCGCCAGCATGCCGGCGATGCCCACACGGTTGGCGATGAAGTTGGGCGTGTCCTTGGCGCGCACCACGCCCTTGCCCAGGGTGGTGGTGACGAAGGTCTCGAGCTGGTCCAGATGGCCAGCCTCGGTGGTCGGCGTCGGGATCAGCTCCACCAGCTGCATGTAGCGCGGCGGGTTGAAGAAGTGGATGCCGCAGAAGCGCGGCTGGATCGACGCCGGCAGCGCCTCCGCCAGCTTCGTGATGCTCAGGCCGGAGGTGTTGGACGCGACGATCGCATGCGCCGCGACGTGCGGGGCGATCTTGGTGTACAGGTCCAGCTTCCAGTCCATGCGCTCGGCGATTGCCTCGATCACCAGGTCGCACTGGCCCAGCAGCGCCAGGTCGTCCTCGTAGTTGGCCGCGCGGATGCGCGTGGCGTCGTCGGCCACGCCCAGCGGGGCGGGCTTGAGCTTCTTGAGGTTGTCGATGGCCTTCAGCGCAATCGCGCTCTTCGGGCCTTCCTTGGCCGGCAGGTCGAACAGCACCACCGGCACCTTCACGTTGACCAGGTGGGCGGCGATCTGCGCGCCCATCACGCCGGCGCCGAGCACGGCGACCTGGCGGACATTGAATCGGTTCATGGAATCTCCTTGGGTCATTCGATGCGGATCCACGTCTGGGTGCGGCCGAGCAACGGCGCGCCGATGTAGCCGCGCACCTCCAGCTTCTTGCCGCCGTCGATCGGCTTCATCCGCACCTTGTAGGTCTTGCCGTTGTTGGGGTCGAGGATCTCGCCGCCGTCCCACAGGCCCTTGTCGTCCGCGTTGGCCTTGACGCCCTTGACGATCGTCATGCCCTGGATCGGCTGGTCCTTGCGGTCGTCCGAGCACTTGTCGCACTTCGCGTCCGCCTTGGCCGGATCGAGGATCTTCTCGACCTTGGCGGTGACGACGCCACCCGCCTCGACGACGCGCACGTAGGACTTCTCGGCCTTCGTTTCGTCGTCGATGGTCTTCCACAGGCCCACCGGGGTGGTCTGGGCGAAGGCGGCGCCACCCGCAACGAGCAGGGCGGCGGCGATCAGGGGCTTCTTGTGCATGTCGGTCTCCTCGACAGGTCCGGGTCAGAACAGCGCCTCGTCCATCGCCATCAGCGGCTGCAGGCCGGCGCGGGCGGTGCGGATCAGGCTGGCAGTTTCCGGCAGCAGCTTGGCGAAGTAGAAACGAATGGTGTTCAGCTTGGCGGTGTAGAAGGGGTCGCCACTGTCCTGCTTGTCCAGCGCGATCTTCGCCTGCTGCGCGAACAGGAAGGCAAAGGCCAGGTGGCCGACCACGCGCAGGTAGTCCACCGCGGCGGCGCCCACCTCGTCGGGGTTGCCCATCGCCTTCATGCCGATTTCCATCGTCAGCTTGGTGACCTTGTCGCCCAGGTCGGCCAGCGGGTTGATGAACTCCTGCATGTCCTCGCGCACACCCTCCTCCTCGACGAAGGCGGCGATCTTCCTGCCGAAGGCCTTGAGCTTCTTGCCGTTGTCGCCCAGCACCTTGCGGCCCAGCAGGTCCAGCGACTGCACGGTGTTCGTGCCCTCGTAGATCATGTTGATGCGCGCGTCGCGCACGAACTGCTCGACGCCGGTGCCCTGGATGAAGCCGTGGCCGCCGAAGACCTGCATGCAGTGCGAGGTGGCGATCCAGCCGTTGTCGGTCAGGAAGGCCTTGATGATCGGCGTCAGCAGCGCCAGCTCGTCGGCGGCTTCCTTGCGCACGTCCTCGTCCGGGTGGTGCAGTTCCTTGTCCAGCTGCAGCACGGTGTAGACCGCCAGCGCCCGGCCGCCTTCGGCGTAGGCACGCGCGGTGAGCAGCATCTTGCGCACGTCCGGGTGGACGATGATCGGGTCGGCCGGCTTGTCTGGAGCCTTCGGGCCGGAGAGCGCGCGCATCTGCAGGCGGTCCTTGGCGTAGGCCACCGCGCTCTGGTAGGCCACCTCGGTCAGGCCCAGCGACTGGTTGCCCACGCCCAGGCGGGCGGCGTTCATCATCACGAACATGGCCTGCAGGCCCTTGTGGGGCTCGCCCACCAGGGTGCCCACGGCGCCTTCCAGGATCATCTGGCAGGTGGCGTTGGCATGGATGCCCATCTTCTCTTCCAGCGCGCCGCAGTGGATCGCGTTGCGCGCGCCGATCGAGCCGTCGGCATTCACCAGGAACTTCGGCACCACGAACAGCGAGATGCCCTTCGAACCCGCCGGCGCCTCCGGCAGGCGCGCCAGCACGAGGTGGACGATGTTGGCGGCCAGGTCGTGCTCACCGGCGGAGATGAAGATCTTCTCGCCGGTGATCCTGTAGGTGCCGTCGGCCTGTGGCTCGGCCTTGCTGCGCAGCAGGCCCAGGTCGGTGCCGCAGTGCGGCTCGGTCAGGCACATCGTGCCGGTCCACTCGCCGCTGACCAGCCTGGGCAGGTACAGCGCCTTCTGCTCGGGCGTGCCGTGGGCGTGCAGGGCCTCGTAGGCGCCGTGCGACAGGCCGGGATACATCGTCCAGGCCTGGTTGGCGCTGTTGAGCATCTCGTAGAAGCACTGGTTCACCGTGTGCGGCAGGCCCTGGCCGCCGTACGCCGGGTCGCAGGAGAGCGCCGGCCAGCCGCCCTCGACGTACTGGGCATAGGCGGCCTTGAAGCCCTGCGGGGCCGTGACCTCGTGGGTCATCTTGTCGAGCGTGCAGCCCTCGCGGTCGCCGCTGGAGTTCAGCGGGAAGACCACCTGGGCGGCGAACTTGCCGCCTTCTTCCAGCACCGCGTCGACGGTGTCGGCGTCGATCTCGGCGAAGGCCGGCATCTCCTTGAAGGCCTCGGTGACGTGCAGCACCTCGTGCAGGACGAAACGCATGTCGCGCAACGGGGGGGTGTACTGGGGCATGTCGGCTCCTTGTGGGTCTCGGGTTCGAATCGGCGATCAGGCCCGGCGCCGCCCGCCCAGGGCGGGGGCACCGGGAACATCGGAATCAGCGCCAGGGAGGCGCTGCGGGGGTGACGTAGCGTTCGAGCACATGCTCGAAGCCGATGCGGGCCCGCTCCACCGCGCCGCTGGCGCGCAGGAAGCGGGCATCGTGGTGCAGCGCCAGGATCAGCCCGTGCACTTCGAAGGCCATCTGCGCCGGGTCGGTGTCGGGCTGCAGATGGCCGGCCTGGCGCCCCAGCGTGATGGCCTTGCGCAGCGCGTCGTGCCAGGCGCGCACCATCGCGGCCAGCGCATCGCGCACCGGGCCGGGCCGGTCGTCGAACTCGGTGGCGCCGCTGATGTAGATGCAGCCGGAATGAATCTCCACACTCACCCGGCGCACCCAGCGGTCGTACATCGCCACCAGCCGGGGCAGGCCGCGCTCGGCGCGGATCGCGGGGAAGAACACCTCTTCCTCGAAGCGGTTGTGGTACTCGCGGATCACCGAGATCTGCAACTCCTCGCGCGAGCCGAAGTGGGCGAACACGCCGGACTTGCTCATGCCGGTGACCTCGGCCAGCGCACCGATGGACAGGCCCTCCAGGCCCTGGCGCGACGCCAGCGTCAGGGCAGCATCGAGGATCGAGGCGCGCGTCTGCTGGCCCTTGTGGGCCGAGCGGGCGCCCCCCCGGCCAGGGCGCGGGGCAGCGGCGGTCGTGCTCACTTCAGGATTCAAGGGGCGTGTCTCGCTGGGCAAAAATCGAACGATCGTTCTATTCTGCGGAAAGCCGGCGCGCTGGCAATCGGGAGGGGCTTGCAAATCCCTAGAGTCGAGACTCTAGACAAACCCGGAACCGATCGCCCAACGGCCCGGCAAGGCCGTCGTCATGACCCGGCGGTTGAAGGTCCGGCCCGGCTTGCACTATCCTGCGCTGCGAGGAGCCGGTCATGGAAGTGCTGCAGCTCGACGTTTCCGGCCGCCCCCAGGCGTGGATCACGCCGAAGGAGGCTGCCACCCTCTACGCCAGCGACCAGATCGCCTGGACGCTGGGTGACCCCGTGCTGGTGCTGCGCGGGGGCATCCAGCGGCGCACCGGCCTGCAGTCGCGTCTGGCGCTGCATGCCATCGTGGCAGTGCGCGGCACGGTGCCCAGCCGCGCCTGGCGGCAGGTGCCGGCGCTGAGCAATGCCAAGCTCTTCGCCCGCGACCGCCACCTCTGCGCCTACTGCGGCCAGCGCTTCCACCCCGAGGACCTGACCCGCGAGCACATCGTGCCCACCTCGCGCGGCGGCGACGACAGCTGGATGAACTGCATCAGCGCCTGCCGCGCCTGCAACGGCCGCAAGGGCAACCGTCTGCTGCAGGAAACCCGCCAGGAGCTGTACTACCTGCCCTACGTGCCCAGCCTGCACGAGGACATGATCCTGCGCGGCCGGCGCATCCTGGCCGACCAGATGGACTTCCTGATGGCCAGCGTACCCCGCCACAGCCGGCTGCACGGCTGACCCGGAACCTGCGAAAGTCGCACCATGAACACCGCCCCCTCCTGCGCCGCCCTGGCCGGCACCCTGCTGCTGGCCCTGCTGGCCGGCTGCAGCACCACCAGCCCGGACGTGGTGCAGCCGCGCGACGCGCAGCAACTGTCCACCGTGCTCGACGCGGTGGTGCTCAACGTGCGCCCGGTGGTGGTCGAGGGCCAGCAGAGCGGCATCGGCGCCGTCGCCGGGGGCGCCGTGGGCGGCATTGCCGGCGGCTCGGTGGGCGGGCGGCGCGAAGGCGCCGCAGTGGCGGTGATCGGCGCGGTGGCCGGCGCCGTCGTGGGCAACGCCATCGAGCGCCAGGGCACCCGCGAGGAGGCGGTGGAGATCCTGCTGCAGCTGCCCAGCGGCGAGCGCCGCGCCATCGTGCAGGCGCGCGGCAAGGAGGACTTCGCCGAGGGCGATGCCGTGCTGCTGATCAGCACCGGCGGCAAGACCCGCGTCGCCAAGGCGCCACCGCGCAGCCCGGCCCCCGCCGCCAGCCGCTGACCCGCCCCGCGGCCGAGGGTGGGCGCCGCGAGTGTTCGCCGACGCTCGTTCCGGCCCCCCGGATTCGGCGAGCGAACGCCGCGGATCCGGCGACGCCGGTCCGCCGGTGTGGCCCCCTGGGGGGAGGCAGCGAAGCCGCTTCGGGGGGGTCACTTGATGTAGCCCCAGGCCTTCAGCCGGCCGGCCGAGTACTGCGCCGCCTGGCCCTGCTGCGTGATGCGCAGGAAGCCGGCGTAGTGCTGCGCCGCCGCCTCGCGCCGGCCCTGCCCTTCCAGCGCCACGCCCTTCAGGAAGAGCACGCCGGCATCGCCCGGCAGCAGCCGGTCGTAGGCCTGCAGGTCGGCGTAGGCGCCGGCCGGGTCGCGCAGGCCCAGCTTCAGCGTGGCCGCCAGCTTCACCGCCTGGGCCTCCTGCGGGTAGACCTCGCGCGCAGTCTGGGCGAAGCGGGCGGCGTCGCCCGCCCGGCCCATCGCCTGCAGGGTCTGCGCCATGCGCAGGTTGGCCGCGTAGTCGCGCGGCGCAAGGCGCAGCGCCTGCGCGAACTGCTGCTGCGCCGGCTCCAGCGACTTCTTCGCCAGCGCCGTCTCGCCGTTCTTGCAGGCATCGATGGCCGGCTTGAGCCGGCGCAGGCTGGCCGTGCTGTCCATGAAGCGCTCGCGCTGCGGCGGCGCCTTGGCGCTGGCGGCGTACTTCGTCTCGGCCAGCCGGCGCGCCGTGTCCAGGCGCTCGCGGCTCATCGGATGCGAGGAGAACATGGTCTCCAGCAGGCTGGGCTCGCGCTCGTGGCTGTCCACCAGCAGCTGGTGCAGCCCGGTCATGCCCTGCGCCGGGTAGCCGGCCTGCACCAGGTAGTCCTGGCCCAGCGCGTCGGCCTCGCGCTCGTGGTCGCGCGAGTAGCTGGCCAGCAGCGCCGACGCCCCGATCTGCCCGCCGATGCCCGCCAGCGGCGCCCAGGCCGAATCGCCCGCGGCCACCGCCAGCCCCACCACCGCCACCTGCGCGACCATCGCCTGGCCCTGGCGCTGCGCCGCGTGGCGGGCATTGACGTGGCCGAGCTCGTGGCCCAGCAGCGCGGCCAGCTCGGACTCGTCGCGCAGCTCGGTCATGATGCCCCGGGTCACCCCCATCGCCCCGGCCGGGAAGGTGTAGGCATTGACGTAGTTGGCGTTCAGCACCCGGTAGCTGTAGGGCATGTCGCGGCGCTGCACGCCGGCCTGCACCCGCTGGCCGACGCCGACCACGTAGCGGTTGACCGCATCGTCCTGGATCGCGCCGAGGTCCTGCGAGAACTGCTGCGGCGCCTGCTGCGCGTCGATCTGCTTCTCCTGCTCGGCACTCAGGCCCACCAGGATGCGCTCGCCGGTCACCGGCGACACGGCACAGCCCTGCAGGACCGAGGCCGCCCCGGCGGCGCCGAACAGCCACAGCGTGTCGCGGCGCGACAGGCGGTTGCGCTGCAGGCGCCCGGCCAGGCCGGCGGCAGAGGAAGTCACGGCAGCAGCGGCAGAGGACGGGGACATGGCAGGCTCGCTCGAAGGAAGTTCACCGAGCGGCCATTCTAGAAACTCGCCCCGCCCGCCGGTACGATGTCACGCATTGCCCCGGGGCCGCCGGCCGCGGGCCCCGCACGACGAAGGCCCCCTTCGAGGAGACAGGGCATGACGACCCATGAAGCTCGCCACCCCCTGTGCGCCACCTGCTACGCGGTGGTCCTGGCCGGCGGCCGCGGCAGCCGGCTGGGGCCGCTGACCGACCGCCGCGCCAAGCCGGCCGTGCCCTTCGCCGGCCAGTTGCAGATCATCGACTTTCCGCTGAGCAACTGCGTCAACTCGGGCATCCGCCGCATCGGCGTGCTGACCCAGTACAAGGCGCAGAGCCTGATCCGCCATGTCGAACGGGGCTGGAACTTCCTGGCCGGCCACCTGGGCGAGTACATCGACATCGCCCCGGCCCAGCAGCAGGGCGGCGAGGCCTGGTACGCCGGGACCGCCGATGCCGTCTGGCAGAACCGCGACCTGCTGCGCGAGGTGCGGCCCCGCCATGTGCTGCTGCTGGCCGGCGACCATGTCTACAAGATGGATTACGCCCGCCTGCTGGCCGACCACGCCGACAGCGGTGCCGCGCTCACGGTGGCCTGCCACGAGGTGCCGCTGGAAGAGGCCGGCGCCTTCGGCGTGATGGCGGTGGACGAGCAGCAGCGCATCGTCGCCTTCGAAGAAAAGCCCGCCCGCCCCCGCCCCCTGCCCGACCGGCCCGAATGCGCCCTGGCCAGTCTGGGCATCTACGTGTTCGACACCGACCTGCTGCTGGCCGAACTGGCCCGCGATGCCGCCGACCCCCGCTCCAGCCACGACTTCGGCCGCGACCTCATCCCGGCCCTGATCGAGCGCATCCCGGTGCATGCGCACCGTTTTGCCGACAGCGCCGTCGGCCCGCCCGACGCACCGCCCTACTGGCGCGACGTCGGCACCGTCGACGCCTACTACGCGGCCAACCTCGACCTGCTGCTGCCGCAGCCCACCCTGAACCTGCACGACGACCGCTGGCCGATCCTCAGCCAGCAGCGCCAGCTGCCGCCGGCCCAGTTCATCGACGACGGTCCGCAGCGCCCCGGTGAAGCCCGCCAGTCCCTGGTCGCCAGCGGCTGCGTGCTGCACGGTGCCCAGGTGCAGCACAGCATCCTCTTCGCCAAGGTGCGCCTGGGCCCTGGCAGCCGGGTGGAAGACTCCCTGCTGCTGCCCGACGTGACCGGCGGCCGCCAGCTGCACCTGCGCCGCGCCATCGTCGACAAGCACTGCCGCCTGCCCGACGGCTTCACCGCCGGCCTGGACCCGCCGCCGACCGCGCCCGCGGCTTCCACCTCACCCCGGCGGGCATCACCCTGGTGACCGCGGCGATGCTGGGGCAGGACGGGCGGCTGGAGTGAGGCAAGCCAGGCCGCCGCGCTGGCGACCCTGATCGGCGACAGCAGCAAGCTCAAACCCGGCGACACCATTCAGCTCGCTGCCGGCACCTGCAAGGGCAAGTTCGTCGCCACGGTCTCCGGCCGCAAGGGCCAGCCGATCACCCTGCAGGTTTCGAGCAGCACGATCCTGACGCAGCCGGGCGGCCAGGCTTCCACCTGAAGGCCAGTTACTGGAAGCTGACCGGCTTCACCGTCGAGAACTCCAAGAAGGGCATCGACATCAAGGCAGGCACCTCCGGCGGCCAGATCATCGGCAACCGCTACGACCGTCCCAGCCTGAGCCAGTTCACCCTGGACAAGAACGGTGCGGACAGCTTCCTCGACGTCAAGGGCGACGGCTACATGATCTATGGCAACAGCGTCGAGAACAGCGGCCTGAACGCCTTCCTGAAAGACGGCATCCAGGTCCACCAGAAGATCGAAGCCGGCATCGCCTACGGCAACCACAACGTCTTGCGCAAGAACACGATGAGCCTGGGCGGCACAGCCGCCTACGGCTTCGACATCCAGTCCAGCACCTGGGGTAACACAGTCTGCAGCGACAACACACCCATCACCGGCGCCACCCTGGGCATCTCCAACCTCGGCCCAGTGGCCTGCGCTGCACTGACCCGGGTGCCGAGTTGCCCGGCGGTGTTGAACAATTGATCAACGAACCACCCCCTCGATCCGAACCGGATCCGGACGAGCTGGAAGCCTTCTTCAGGCTGTTGGCAGCAGCACCGCGCGACGGCGAAGAGTTCGTCCCGCCACGAGACGGGGCACCTGCCGGTGACCCTCTGGCCAAGTGGCGTGAATTGCCGGTGGATGGGACCGACGGCTGAGTCGCAGGCCGGGCTGTGAGGCGCAGCAGGGAAACGTTCAGGAAAGGCTCTCCGTCATGCTCTATACCGTCTACGTGCACACCGGCGACGCCGACCACGCCCACGGCGTGACCTTCCCCGACTTCCCCGGCTGCTTTGCCGCGGCCGACCGCTGGGACGATCTGCCGGCCGCGATCCAGGAGGCCGTGCAGGCGCACTTCTGCGGCGAGCCCGAGTCCGTGCCTGCGCCGACACCGCTGGAGCAACTCGCCGGCGATGCGCGCTTCCAGGGCGGGGGGTGGCTACTGGCCGAGGTGGATCTGAACCGCATCGATGCGCGGCCGGTGCGCCTGAACATCAGCCTGCCGGCACACCTGGTCCAACGCATCGACGCGTGGGCCAGCGCCCACCACATGACCCGCTCGGGACTCCTGGGCCAGGCCTCGCTGCAGGCCATGGCCGGGCCGGCGGCCGAGCGGTGAGTCTCGAGCCGCCCAGGCACTGACCGAGGTGCTCACACTGGAGACGCACAACCTGCGGCACTTCGAAGGGACGCCGCTGACCCGACGCACGCTGAATCCGTGGTTGCGCAGCGCGCCGGCCAGGTCGTCCATTTCACGGGCCGTGGCCGGCAATAGCTCCCAGCCGCCCTTGCTGACGCCCTGATAGTTGGCCGCACTGATCAGCAACGCGTGGCTGGCCCTGTAGAGCGGCTCAGGCTTACCACCGTCGGTCAACACCACCTGTGGCTGCGGGCCGGTGGGCTCCAGATCCTCGATGGTGGCCTTGGCTGCTACCAGCGTCGAAGCCAGCGTGAGTACGCAGGCCACGCCAATCCCGAGCGCGATTCCGGATGCGCGGCGCCAGCCCCCCATCCGGCACGGTGGGGCGTCACTTGGCCACCCCGCCCGCGCCCTTCACCACCGCCTCCAGCAGCTCCAGCCACTTGGCGCTGTCGTAGCCTTTGCGACCGTCGAGCACTTCGACCTTGCCGCCGGGCTGTCGCACGAGGATCTTGCCCGCCGGGCCTTTCAGGTCGTGGGTGATGATCAGCTTCTTGCCAGTGGCATCGATGATCGATGCGCCTTCGTCCTGCGCCTCGAGGTCGCGGTAGATGTCGTAGAGCGCCCGCGACAGCTCGCTCAGGCTCGCGGCACCGACCAGGATGTAGATCAGCGGCAGGCCGCGATCGCTGCCCACCGTGCTGACTTCGGCCCTGATCCGATCGTCGCGAAAACCGAGATCACCCCGCGCCCGCTCGAGACGTGCCGCGGGAACGGACCATTCAAATTCGACCGCCGGCCCGGTATCGGCTGCCCACAGCGGGAGTGGCCCCGTTGCGGCGCCGAGGACCAGCACCATCGTCAACATCCGCCGCAGCGGCATCACCGGCTGCAACCCGCCCTGACTCGGTTTCCCCACCGCAACCTCCGCGCGACAGCCAGCCTTGTCGGCATTTATCCAAATGGATATAGTTTCCACATGAAGCCGATCACCTTCCTCGGCGACTCCCTGAAGCAGCTGCGGGCCTTTCCGCCCGACGCCCGGCAGGACGCGGGCTTTCAGCTCGATGCGGTGCAGCGAGGGGAGCAGCCGGTGGATTTCAAACCGATGCCCAGCATCGGGCCGGGCGTGGAGGAGATCCGCATCTGGGATGAAGGCGGTACCTTCCGCGTGATCTACACGGCCCGGCTGGCCGATGCGGTCTACGTGCTGCATGCCTTCCAGAAGAAGTCACAGGCCACATCGCCACGCGATCTGGCCTTGGCAAAGACACGCTGGACCGAACTGATGGCTGGCAAGACCCGGAGCCGGACATGACCCATGGACTCGACGATGAACGCCCTTGAAGACAACACCTTCCGATCGGTCTGGGACGCCCTGGCCGACACGCCTGAGGAAGCGGCCAACCTGCGCCTGCGCAGCGAGCTGGCCCGGCAGATTCGTGCACTGGTCGAGCGCCAGGGCTGGACGCAGGCGCAAGCCGCTGCGCATGCGGGTGTGACGCAGCCGCGCATGAACGACCTGATGCGCGGGCGGCTGAGCCGCTTCTCGCTGGACGCGCTGGTCAACATGGCGTCCGCCTGCGGAGCCCGGGTCGAGATTTCCCTGCAAGCCGCCTGATCTGGGCACACCGGACGGACAGGGCGCAGCAGCGCACGCAAAAAAGCCCGCCAAGGCGGGCTTCAAGAAGCAAGGGACGGGACTCTCGACAGCCGCTCAGGCCGCCGGCTCCATCAGCATCAGGCCGGAGGCGGTGTTGGAGATGGGGATGTGGTAGTTGCGGAACACGTCCTTGACCTTCTCGCCCAGCGCGGCGCGGGTGGCCAGCCACATCAGCAGTTCGATGCCCTGGGTGCCGGTCTGCTCGACCAGCTCGTGGCCGCTGAACTGGGTGGCCCAGGCGGGGTTGTCGCCGACCAGGCTGTCCATGAACTTCAGGTCGAAGTCCTTGTTGATGAAGCCGGCGCGCTCGCCGTCGAGCTGGTGGCTCAGGCCGCCGGTGCCCAGGATCAGCACCTTCTCGTCACCGGCCCAGCTGGCCACGGCGCGGCCGATGGCCTCACCCAGCTTCCAGCAGCGCCTGGCGCTGGGCACGGGGGCCTGCACGGTGTTGATGCACACCGGCACCACGGTGACGGGCCATTTCTGGTCCGGCCAGAGCAGCGCCATCGGCAGGGTGAAGGCGTGGTCGACCCGCATCTCCTGGCAGGTGGTGAGGTCGAACTCCTCCTCCACCAGCGATTCGATGAGGTGCCAGGACAGCTGCTGGTGCCCGGTGAAGGGAGGCACGCTGGGAATGCCCCAGCCTTCGTCGGCGTTGGTGTAGGTGGGCGCGGCGCCGATCGCAAAGGTCGGCATCTTGTCGAGGAAGAAGTTCAGGCCGTGGTCGTTGTAGATGACGACGACGACGTCCGGCTTGTGGTCGCCCAGCCATTGGCGGATGGGGTTGAAGCCGTCGAAGAAGGGCTTCCAGTACGGGTCCTGCTGCTTGCCCTTGGCGATGGCGCCGCCGATGGCGGGCACGTGCGAGGTGGTGACGGCACCGATGATCTTGGCCATGGATATCTCCGAAGTAGGGGGTTCGCGTCGAGGGGCCTCAGGCCAGCGCCGGGCCGCTCCCAAGCGGCCTGAGCACCCCCTCGGGGGGTGGACTCGGTACTCCGAGTCCGGGGGCAGACATCAGCCCCGGGCGGCAACCAGCTTGGCCTTGAACTCTTCCTTGGTCATGCCCGTCTGCTGGGCACCGATGTCCTGCATGTCCAGCCCGAAGATGCCCGCGAACTTGGCCAGGTAGTAGGCGTTGCCACCGGCGGCAATGAGCTGCAGCACGTTCCTGGCGCGGATGGCGGCGGCCTGCTGCTCGTTCAGGCCGTACTGGGCCATGTAGGCTTCCTCGTCGGCGAGGAAGGCGTCGCGGTTGGCCTTCTCGTTGAAGGAGTAGCACATCTTGTTCAGCGCGTAGCCCTTCATGGCCTGCTCGCTGTCGAAGATCACGGTGCCGGGGATCTGGGGCTTGTTGCTCACGGGCGGTCTCCTCGCTCGGAATCACTTGTCAAACATCAAGCGGTAAAACGCCTGAACGAGGACTCCAGTATTGAAGGCATCATCCTTCTGAAAAAGCCATATCGACTGAATGCTTCCATGAGCCGTTTCGATCGATCAGCCGACCACCTGGACCTGGACGGCCACCTGCTGCAGCTGCTGGTCGCCGTGCACGAGGAGGGCTCCATCACCCGCGCCGCGCAGCGCCTGGGCGTGACGCAGTCGGCGGTGAGCCACCTGCTGGACAAGCTGCGCGGCATCGTCGGCGACCCGCTGTTCGTCAAGTCCGGCCGCGGCATCGGGCCCACCGCGATGGCGGACCTGCTGGTGCAGCGCGCCCGCACGCTGCTGGGCGAGCTGCGCGCCTTCAGCCTGACCGCGGGCTTCGAGCCGGCGCGGCTGGCGGCCTGCTTCACCATCGCCGCCAACGACCTGCAGCGCGACCTGCTGCTGCCCGCGCTGCTGCGCCGGCTGCGCGCCGAGGCGCCGGGCGTGACGCTGCGGGTGATCCCCTCCGGCGCACCGGAGGCGGCCATGCTGCGCGACGAGAGCTGCCAGCTGGTCATCACCCCGCGCCCACCGGACGGCAGCGACATCCTGCAGAAGCGCCTGTTCGAGGACCGCTACCGCGTCTTCTTCGACCCCGCGCAGCGCGCCGCCCCGGCGGATGCGGCCGACTACCTCGCGGCCGAGCACATCACCGTGCTCTACGAGCCTCGGCGCAGCCTGGACCTGGACCTCTGGCTGGCCACACGCGGGGTGCAGCGCCGCATCGTCGCCACCGTGCCGGGCATGGCCGGCCTGGCGGCGATGCTGCGCGGCGGACCCTGGCTGGCCACGGCGCCGTCCCTGCTGGCGATGGGCGCCCTGCAGGGCCTGGCCCGTGCGGAGGTGCCGGTGGCCACGCCGACGATGCCGATGTACCTGGTCTGGCACCAGCGGCTGCAGGACGACCCGGTGCACCGCTGGCTGCGCGCGCATGTGGAGGCGGTGGTGGCCGAGGCGGGCCTTCGCAGCCCCGATGCGGCGGCTCAGCGCGACTGAGCCCCCGCCTCCCGACCGCCGCCGCGCTCGAGCCCCTGCTGCTGCGAGCGGAAGTCCCGCGGGCTGAGCCCGGTGTGGCGCTTGAAGAAGCGGCAGAAGTAGGCCGGATCCTCGAAGCCCAGCTCGAAGGCCAGCCGCGACACCGGCGCGGCCACGTGCACCAGGCGGCGGCAGGCCTCGCGCGCCAGGCGGGCGTGCAGCAGGGCCTGAGCGTTCAGGCCCGTCTCGGCGCGCACCATGCGGTTGAGTCGCTCGGTCGACAGGCCCAGCCGCTCGGCATAGCGCGACACCGGCCAGTGCTCCAGGTAGTGCGACTCCATCAGCACCACCCAGCGGGTGTAGAGCGACTGCCGGTCGGCCGAGGCCGCGCGCCGGCTGCCCGGGCTGCCCTTGGCGCTGTCGCGGTCCTCGCGCAGCGCCAGCTGGGCCAGGCGCCAGACCACCGCGCGCGCCAGCCACAGCGGCACCGGGCTGCCCGATGCGGCCGAGGCATCGCTGGCCTGGTGCTCGGCCAGCAGGGCTTCGAACAGCGCCTGCAGCCGCTCCACCTCTGCGCCGTCGGGCGTCGGGGACAGGCTGCGTGGCCGGGCAAACAGGGTCTGCAGCGCCTCGCCGACACCTCCTTGTCCGGGGGCCTCGCCTTCGGCCAGCCGGGTGGCGTTGACGGTGAAGACGTGGCCGTCGCTGCCCGGCGAGAAGCTGAAGGCGTGCGCCACGCCAGGTGGGATCACCAGGGCGCTGGGCCCCTGCGCCGTGATGCGAGTTTCGTCCAACATCGCCACGACATGGCCCGTGCGCAGCCAGAGCACCTGGTGCAAACCCTGATGCACATGGGCGTCGATTTCCCAGTCGTACAGGCGGCTGCGCGAGTCGATGGATTCGATGTGCAGCACCAGCGCGCCCGGACCGCTGGGCGCCTCGCCGTAGAGGGTGAAGGCGGGCAGGCGGTCGGGGCTGCGGCGGCGGATCGTGCTGGCGCTCATGTCAGTCAATGTACGTCGAAAGTGCAAGTTCTCAGGCACTTCCGTCCACTGCGCCGAAGCTTGACCTTCCGCAAGAATTCACCCCGCACCGCAGCGCTTCACGGCCTGCACATTCCCACCCCGAGCGCAGGAGACAAGCCATGAGCCTCGGCCAGTTGCATTTCGACCCCTACTCGCCGGCCATCGACGCCGACCCCTTCCCGTACTACAAGCGGCTGCGCGACGAGGCGCCCTGCTTCTGGAGCGAGGAAGCGCAGATGTGGATCCTCTCGCGCTACGCCGACATCGTCAGCGCGGGGCAGGACTGGCCCACCTACTCGTCGGCGTCGGGCAACCTGATGACCGAGCTGCCCGGCCGCGCCGGCGCCACGCTCGGCAGCTCGGACCCCCCGAAGCACGACCGCCTGCGCGGCCTGATCCAGCACGCCTTCATGAAGCGCAACCTGATGGCGCTGGAGGAGCCGATCCGCGACGTCGCCCGCAGCGTGTTCGCCCAGCTCCAGGGCGTCAACACCTTCGACTTCAAGGACGTGTCCTCCCAGTTCACCGTCAAGGTGCTGATGGCCGCACTCGGCCTGCCGATGGGCGACGAGGCCATCGTCGACGAGCAGATCGTGCGCGACAACGCGGTGCTGATGGTGCAGAGCGACTCGCGCACCCGCACCAAGGGCCCCGAGCACATCGCCGCCTACAACTGGATGCAGGAGTACGCCGGCAAGGTCATCGCGATGCGCCGCGCCGAGCCGCGCAACGACCTGATCAGCAACTTCGCGCTGGCTGAAATCGACGGCGACCGCCTGGACGACCGCGAGGTGCTGCTGACCACCACCACGCTGATCATGGCGGGCGTGGAATCGCTGGGCGGCTTCATGATGATGTTCGCCTACAACCTGGCCACCTACGACGACGCCCGCCGCGCCGTGGTCGCCAACCCGGAACTGCTGCCCGACGCGATCGAGGAAAGCCTGCGCTTCAACACCTCGGCGCAGCGCTTCCGCCGCCGCCTGATGAAGGACGTCACCCTGCATGGCCAGACCATGAAGGAAGGCGACTTCGTCTGCCTGGCCTACGGCAGCGGCAACCGCGACGAGCGCCAGTACCCCAACCCGGACGCCTACGACATCAGCCGCAAGCCGCGCGGCCACCTCGGCTTCGGCGGTGGCGTGCACGCCTGCCTGGGCACCGCGATCGCCCGCCTGGCGGTGAAGATCGCCTTCGACGAGTTCCACAAGGTGGTGCCGAACTACACGCGGGTGGCCGACCAGCTCGCCTGGATGCCCTCGTCCACCTTCCGCAGCCCGCTGGTGCTGGACCTGGCGGTGCAGTAACCTTTCTGCCTTGACTTCGGCGGCTCCGGCACCGTGCGCGGTGGGCGGGGCCGCAGCCTCGTCCGGGGTAGCCCCTTCTCCTTTTCAGAATCCATCCGGTCCACCATGCCCAACATCACCTTCATCGAAGCCAACGGCCAATCCACCACCCTCGACGTGCCGGAAGGCTGGAGCCTGATGCAGGCCGCCACCGCCAACGGCGTGGAAGGCATCCTCGGCGAGTGCGGCGGCTCCTGCGCCTGCGCCACCTGCCACTGCTACGTCGACGACCTGATGGCCAAGGTGCTGGCCGCGCCGTCGCAGGGCGAACTGGACATGCTGGAGAACGTGGCCGACGAGCGCCGCCCGAACAGCCGCCTGGCCTGCCAGATCAAGGCCAGCGCCGCGATGGACGGCGCCACCGTCCGCCTGCCGGCCACGCAGGAATAAGCCGACATCATGGACAGCGGCCACATCGTCATTGTCGGAGCGGGGCAAGCCGGCACCCAGACCGCCGAGGCGCTACGCAGCGGCGGCTACACCGGCGCCATCACGATGCTCGGCGACGAGCCCCACGGCCCCTACCACCGCCCGCCGCTGTCCAAGGCCTGGCTGGCCGGCGAGATCGGCGAGGCGCAGCTCATCATGCGTGCGCCCGAGATGCTGGCCAAGAAGGGCATCACCCTGCGCACCGGCGTGACGGTCGAGGCCATCGACCGTGCCGCGCAGCAGGTCCGGCTGGCCGGCGGCGAGACACTGGCCTACACCGGCCTGGTGCTGGCCACCGGCTCCACCCCGCGCAGCCTGCCGCTGCCGGGCATCGGCGCGCCCAACGTGCTGCCGCTGCGCAGCAAGGACGACGCGTCCGCCATCGCCGCGCGCCTGGCCACCTGCGCCGAGCGCAGCCTGCCGGTGCTGGTGATCGGCGGCGGCTTCATCGGCCTGGAAGTGGCCGCCACCGCCCGCAAGAAGGGCCTGGCCGTGACGGTGCTGGAAGCCGCCCCGCGCCTGCTCGGCCGCGTGCTGGCGCCGCTGCTGTCCGACTGGTACGCCGCGCTGCACCGCGCGCACGGCGTGAACCTGGTGCTGGAGGCGCGCATCGCCTCGATCGAGCTCGATGCCGCCGGCGAGGCCTGCGCCGTCCTGATGGCCGACGGCAGCCGCCACCCCTGCGGCCTGGTCGTGCTGGGCGTGGGCGTGGCCGCCAACGACCAGCTCGCCGCGGCCTGCGGCCTGGCCTGCGACCGCGGCATCGTGGTGGACGACTGCACCCGCACCGCCGACCCGCGGATCGTCGCCGCCGGTGACTGCACCGCCCGCCGCCTGGCCGATGGCAGCCTGCTGCGGCTGGAGTCGGTGCAGAACGCCACCGAACAGGGCAAGTCCGCCGCGGCCGCCCTGCTCGGCCAGCCCCGGCCCTTCACCGCCACGCCCTGGTTCTGGAGCGACCAGTACGACCGGAAGCTGCAGATGGCCGGCCTGTCCGGCGGCGCCGACGCCTGGGCCGTCCGCGGCGACATGGCCGCGGGCACGTCGTTCTCCGTCTACCACTTCCGCGCCGGCCGACTGATCGCCGTCGATTCGGTCAACGCCGCCAAGGACCACCTGCAGGCGCGCAAGCTGCTGGACGCGGGTGTGAGCCCGACGCCGGAGCAGGCGGGGGACGTGGGGTTCGACCTGGGGACGCTGGTTCCGAAGGGCTGAAGCGTCGGCCCGGGCGCCACCACCCCCCCTCGAATGCAGGGGGCGGTGGATCGCGCAACGGGTCGCGCCGCCGGCTGGCCGAGGAAGCCTTCGCCGACAATCCGGCCCATCGACACAGCAGACCGCCCGCAGCTCGGCGGCAGGAGAGAACGAATGTCCCGATCGAGCCGGTCGCGCGTGTCCGCGCGTTGGGGGTGGCTGGGCCTGATCGGCCTCGTCGCGCTGGCCTTGAGCGCCTGTGGGGGTGGGGGCGGCGGCGGTGGAGGCGACGATCCGGAGGTGCGACTGGATCGGACATCGGTCTCGATCGACCACGAACAGGGGGGCCCGAACCAGCCCGCCCGGGTCACGGCCACCCTCGACCTGAACGGCTACGACCGCGCCGTCCATGTGGCCAGCACTTCGAGCGGCCCGGGGCTGTCGCAGGTGCTGCTGTCCTTCAGCGACGATGGCCGGACGGCCTGGGCGGACCTGTACGCGGACACCTCGCTGGCGCCCGGCCGCTACCGCGGCACGCTGTACGTGCACGCCTGCAAGGATGCCGAGTGCCGCACGCAGTTCTCGGGCTCCCCCTACACCGTCGACTACGTGGTGAACGTCCTGCCCGGACTGACGGTGACCCCGACGGCGGGCAGCCTGTCGGTCGTCAGCGGCCAGGAAGGCACGTTGCGCTACGCGGTGCAGTTGCCCGCCGGCGCGAGCAGCTTCAGCGTCGAGTCGCTGCCGGCCTGGGCCCGGCTCGACAGCCAGGACGCCAGCGGCTTCACGCTGCGCACGCGCAGCCTGCCGGTGGGCGTCTACAACGGCTATCCGATCGTGCGTGCGGGTGACCGCCTGGCCAACATCGGACTGGAACTCACCTCCACCACGCCGCCGGGGGGCGAGCACAACCTGGCCATCACGCCCGCCACGGTGGAACTGAGCACCGTGGAAGGTGCCTCTGCGTCCGTCGACGTGACCGTCTCGGCCCCCACCTGGAAGCCGACGCTGACCCACGAGATCAGCTACACCAGCGGGGGCCAGGTCGGCTGGCTGACCGCCACGCCGACCGAGCCAGGCTACCGGCTCGCAGCGGCCGCGTCTGCCCTTCCGGCGGGCAGCTATGCCGCCCTGCTGACCGTGCGTGGCGACGAATACACGCAGCCGATGTCGGTGTCGGTGGCCCTGACCGTCGGACCGGGCCTGGTCCGGATCGCCGACCGCACCCTGCGCGTGGACGCGGAAACCCCTGCCAGCGCCCTGAACGGCTCGGCGACGGTCGCCCTGGCCGGCGGGCCGGCGCGCAGCTGGACCGCCCGCAGCGACCAGTCCTGGCTGGTGCTGGACACGTCCAGCGGCAGCACGGGCGGCGACCTGCGCTACCACGTCGATCGCACTGCGCTGGCCGCCCAGGCCAACGGCAGCAGCCGCAGTGCGCGCGTCACGGTCTCGGCCGGCGAAGCGATTTCGCCCATGAGCTTCGAGGTGACGGTGACGAAGGCGCTGCCCGAGCTGCGCTTCGCCGCCCCCGCGGTCCGCCGGGCCGGCTCGGCCCAGACCCTGCTCGTCAGCGGCTCGGGACTGGCCTCGGTCACCGACCTGGGCGCACGGCTGCGCGTCGTCGGCGTCGAGGGCGCCACGTTCACCCGCCACACCGACCGGGAGCTGGGCCTGAGTCTGCCGGCCCTGGCCGCCGGCAGCTACACCGTGCAGGTCACCAACGCGCTGGATCTGCCCAGCCGCAGCGCCCGCTTCCAGGTGATCGAGCCCGCCCCGGCCCCGGCCACGCGCATCGCCCAGACGGGCACGAAGCGTTCGCTGCTGCTGGACGCGCCCCGCCGCGCCTTGCTGCTGCTCAACGGCGACCTCGGGCAGATCCAGCGCTGGAGCTGGAGCTCCGGCAGCTGGGTGTCCACCGGCTCGGTCGCCATCGCCGGCCTGAACGGCATTGCGCTGAGCCCCGACGGCGACACGCTGGTGGCCAGCAGTTCGGCCGGCGAGGTGCAGCTGCTCGATCCTGCCACCCTGGCCCTGCGCAGCCGCCACGCGAGCGGCACGGAAGCGCTCTACATGGGGGCGTTGGACTGGACCCTGCCGGTGACGAACGACGGGCGGGTCTGGCTGGCCCGTGGCAGCGGCTGGAACACGCTGACGACCTTCGATCTGCTGGCTCAGGCCTACGCCCAGCCGGACCCGGGCAGCCTGTCGACCTCCTTCTACTACGGCCCCTGGGGCATCGTCTCCGGCAACGGTGGGCGCCTGCTGCTGTCGCAGAGTGCCAGCATCAGTCCGAGTCCGCCGATGCTGTTCCTCGACCAGCGCCAGGATCGCCTGCTGACCGCGCCCCTCACGGAGACCTTCTTCTTCCGGTCCGCCTTCAACGACGACGCCAGCCGGCTCGTGCTGACCGATCATGCCAAGGTGCTGGACGGTGACTTCGGCACCGTGGGCCAGATCGCGCTGCCGGGCGGCCAGTCCGTGGCGGCCGCGCAGTTCGCGCCCGACGGGCGCAGGCTCTATGTCGTCGGCGTGAGCGACAGCTTCTACAGCGGCGACTCGCTGCCCACCCTCTGGGTGCTCGACAGCAGCGCGGCTGCGCCCGGCACGACCGCCCTGCCGGTGCTCGGCAGCTTCGAGATCGCGCAGAGCTACACCTACGCCTGCAACTGGGCCGGTGGCGGCGATACCGGCTGCCTGGCAGCGCCGCTGATGCGCGTGGCGCCGGATGGGCGGACGATCTTCCTGGCCGGCCCGACCGCGCTGCTGTCGGTGCCGGTACCGCAGGACATCCAGACCCTGAGCGCACCCCGCATGCGCGCCAGCGGGGCCAGCCGGGCCGGCCTGCCGATGACCATCCAGCGCTGGGGCGACAACCGGGCCGGGGTAACCGGGCGCTGACCGGGACCCGGCGGCGAGCGGGCGCCTCCCGGCACGCCGGGAGGCGGCGAACCGCCTTGTCCCGGCGCCCCGAAGACACCGGCAGGTCCCGCCGCGCCGCCGGATCCGGTGCACCTCGGCCACGACCGCGTCCTCGCGACCCATCGGCCAGGGCTCGGCGAGTACCCGGCGGCCGAGCCGGCCGCCACCAGGCCCCGCAGTCGTTTCGGGGCACCCGCCCTGCCGAACCGAGCAAATCAGTCGGAAATCGCCGCCGGAAACCTGAAGCAGCCCTGAAGACGGCCGATTTCGTACCCCGGACGCAACAGTCGGCGCCACGCGGGTCGGCGACTCGCGACCATGGTTTGCGCCTTGTCAAAGCCCTCGGGGCCAGCCCGGCAGGCCCTGCTCCCGGTCAATCGACAGGCCCGAGCAGCCCGCTGTAATCCGTCCGCGGTCTGGATCGAGTCCAGATCGTCCGGCTCGGGACCCTGCCGTTCCTGCCCCCGCCGGTGATGCCAGAACGGATTGAGGATCCCATCATGCGTACGCGTTTCGTGCCCCTGGTCCTGGCTGCCGCCGCTGCCCTGGCGGCCGCCGGTGCAGTCGCCCAGAACCAGGAGCCGATCCAACCCATCGCCCCGGCCAAGCAGATCGACCTGGGACTGGTGGAACTGGGCAAGAAGCTGTACTTCGACCCGCGCCTGTCCAAGTCGGGCTTCATCTCCTGCAACTCCTGCCATAACCTGAGCATGGGCGGCACGGACAACATCCGCACCTCCATCGGCGACAAGTGGCAGCAGGGCCCGATCAATGCCCCGACGGTGCTGAACTCCAGCCTGAACGTCGCGCAGTTCTGGGACGGCCGCGCCGCGGACCTGAAGGCGCAGGCCGGTGGCCCGATCGCCAACCCGGGTGAGATGGCCTTCAGCCACACCCTGGCCATCGGCGTGCTCGAGTCCATCCCCGCCTACCAGCGCGAGTTCAAGCAGGTCTTCGGCAAGGACAGGATCGACATCGACCAGGTGACGCTGGCGATCGCCGAGTTCGAGAAGACCCTGGTGACGCCGAACTCCCGCTTCGACCAGTGGCTGCTGGGCAAGAAGGACGCGCTGAGCGCCGACGAGCTGGCCGGCTACAAGCTGTTCAAGGAAAGCGGCTGCACCGCCTGTCACAACGGCCCGGCCGTGGGCGGCAACTCCTTCCAGAAGATGGGCATCGTCGAGCCGTACAAGGGCAACACCGCAGGCGTGGAAGGCCGCGCCGGTGTGACCGGCAAGGACGCCGACCGCTTCAACTTCAAGGTGCCGACGCTGCGCAACGTCGAGATGACCTATCCGTACTTCCACGACGGCGCGGCCAACACCCTGACCGAGGCGGTGGACATCATGGGCCGGCTGCAGCTGGGCAAGAAGTTCACGAAGGACGAGAATGCCAAGATCGTGTCCTTCCTGAAGACCCTGACCGGCGACCAGCCCAGCTTCATGCTGCCGATCCTGCCGCCCTCGAGCGACAAGACGCCGCGGCCCGATCCCTGGGCGAAGTGACGTCGGAGCATGGGCGGTCCGCTGCGGCGGACGGCCCCTGAAGGATCCGAGGGCTGCGGCAGCGCCAGGCGCACCGCGGCCCTTCCCGTTCTGCCTGATCCGGAGTTCCTGCATGTTCGCCGACCTCGCCGCCCTGTCCAGCCGCCTGCGCGCCGCCGGCATCCAGCCGACCCTGCAGCGCCTGGCCGTCGGCGCGGTGATGCTGTGCCGCCCGGCCCACCTGACGGCCGAGCAGGTGCTGAGCCTGGCGCGCGAGCAGCTGCCCGACATCTCCCGCGCCACGGTGTACGCGACGCTGCAGCTCTTCGTCGAGCACGGCCTGCTGCGCCCGCTGGTGATCGACGGCATCTCGACCGTCTACGACTCGACGCTGACGCCGCACCACCATGTCTACGACGTGGACACCGGCGAGGTCAGCGACCTGCCCGACGGCCATGTGCAGGTGCTGGGCCTGCCCGCCCTGGGCGAGGACCTGGAAGTGGCCGAGGTGGACGTGGTCGTGCGGGTGCGCCGCCGCCCCCGCGCCGCGCCGGCGGCCCAGGTCGCCTGAAGCGGCCGACACCGCCCCGCAACCTCGACGCTGCCCCACGGCGCAGGGCAGGCCGCTGGCCGCGGGCGGCCTGCCCTGCGTCCCGGTCTGCCGCCCGTCCGCGTCGAGTCAGCGCGTCGAGTCGGCGCGTCAACCGCCCGGCAGCAGCCGGTCGCCGAAGGTCTTCAGCAGCCAGAGCAGCGACGACAGGCTGACGAAGGCCGCCAGCGTGGTGCCCACCATGCGCGCCGCGCAGGGCCCCTGCAGGCCGTGGCGCTGCGCCAGGATGGGGTAGATGGCCAGCATCGGCCCGGCCGCGATCACCACGGCGGCCTGTTGCAGGGCCGACGAGGCCGGCGCCACCGCCCACAGCGCGGCGCCCACCGCGAGCGGATGCAGCAGCAGCTTGCCGGCGGCCACCGGCAGCACCTCGCCGATCATCGTGCGCGTGGCCGACAGCCCGGCCAGGGTGCCACCGATGTAGAACAGCGCCGCCGCCGCCGAGGCACCGGAGAGCAGCTCCACCGCCCGCCCGAGCGGCGCCGGCAGCGGCAGGCCCAGCAGCGAGCAGGCAAAGCCGGCCGCGATCGCGAGGATCAGCGGGTTCTTCGGCAGCGCCGCCAGCGCGCCCAGGAAGGCCCGCCCGAAGCGCAGGTGCGCGGCACTGCCGGTGCCGGCCAGCGCCAGGCACAGCGGGATCATCAGCAGGTTCTCCACCATCAGGCACAGTGCCAGCGCGATGCCGGCCTGCGGCCCGACGAACTGCTGGGCCAGCGGGAAACCGATGAAGGCGGTGTTCGAGCAGGACACCCCCATCGCGACGAAGGCGGCGCGCTCCAGCCCCGCGCCACGCAGCAGCGAGGCGGCCAGGCCGAGCCCCCCCGCCACGACCGAGCCCAGCGCATAGGCGGTCAGGAAGCGCGCATCCAGGACCTCGGCGAAGTCGCGCCGCGCCAGCGCCAGGAAGATCAGCGCGGGCAGCGCGAAGCGCACCACGAAGCCGGCCAGCGCCGGCAGGCCCGCCGCGGCGAACCACCCGGCCCGCACCGCGACGAAGCCCAGCCCGATCAGCAGGAAGATCGGCAGGGTGAGGGTCAGGACCTCGAGCATGGGGCGGCGCGCCGCTGCGACGGATCAGGCCCGCGCCTCGAATTCCTCGGTGTCGATCTCGGTCTGCGTGGCGGCGTTGTAGCGCGCCCCGACCACGTTGTGCCGGCCGATCAGTGCACCCGCCCGCGCGACCTGTGCCGGCGTCAGGCGCAGGTCGGCGGCGGCGTGGTTCTCCTCCAGGTGCGCGATCGAGGTGGTACCGGGGATGACCGTCACGTTCTCGCCCTGCGCCAGCACCCAGGCCAGCGCCAGCTGCGCCGGGCTGCAGCCGATTTCCGTCGCCAGCGCGGCGAAGCCCTCCAGCAGCGCCAGGTTGGCGGCGTAGTGGGACGGGGCGAAGCGCGGCATCGCGCGGCGGATGTCCTTGGCGTCGAAGCCGCTGACGTCGCGCAGCGTGCCCGGCAGGTAGCCGCGCGCCAGCGGACTGAAGGCAACGAAGGCCACGCCCAGCTCGCGGCAGGCGTCGAGCACCGCGATCTCCGGGTTGCGCGTCCACAGCGAGTACTCGGTCTGGATCGCGGTGATCGGGTGCACCGCGTGGGCGCGGCGCAGCGTGTCGGCCGAGACTTCGCTCAGGCCGATCGTGCGGATCTTGCCCGCACGCACCAGGTCGGCCAGTGCGCCGACCGACTCCTCGATGGGCACCTGGAAGTCCCGGCGGTGCAGGTAGTACAGGTCGATCACGTCCGTGCGCAGGCGCTGCAGGGCCTCCTCGCAGGTGGCACGGATCGTGGCCGGACGGCCGTCGATGACGCGGCGCTTGACGCCGTCCTCGCCCGCCACGCCGGTCATGCCGCACTTGCTGGCCAGCAGGAAGCGGCTGCGGTGCGGCGCCAGCACGCGGCCGACCAGCTCCTCGTTGGCGCCGAAGCCGTAGAGCGCGGCGGTGTCGAAGAAGTCCACGCCCAGGTCGAGCGCGCGCAGCAGCAGCGCCTCGGCGGCCTCGGGCGAGGGCGGCACGCCGTAGGCGTGGCTCAGGTTCATGCAGCCCAGCCCGACGGGGTGGACGCGGAAGGGGCCGAGGGCGCGGGAGTTCGTCGACATGGAGGGAACCTGTTGAAGAGAGCGATTCAGGGGATGGGCTGGATCGGCACCACGTCGCCGCGGCGGTGCGGCGCCAGCACGCGGGCGCGCAACTGGCCGCAGCCGCCGTCCACGTCCTGGCCGGCCGACTGGCGCAGCTTGGTCAGGATGCCGCGACGGTGCAGCGTGCGGGCGATCTCGGCGGCCTTCTCCCAGCTGGGGCGCTGGTAGGGCAGGCCGTCCACCTGGTTGTAGGGAATCATGTTGAGCACCCCATAGGTGCCTGACAGCAGGGCAACGAGGCCTTCGATCTCCTCGGGCCCGTCGTTCACGCCGTCCATCAGCGTCCACTGGTACTGCACCGGGTAGCCGGTGGCGCGGGCGTAGGCCTCGGCGCGGGCCACCAGCTCGGCCGGGGCGATGCGCGGCGCGCGCGGCAGCAGGTGCTCGCGCAGCTCGGGCTTCGTCGTGTGCAGGCTCAGGGCCAGCGCGGGCCTGGCCTCACCCTGGCCCAAGGCCATCAAGGTGTCGAAGGCGCGCTCGTCACCGACGGTGGAGAACACCAGCTGCTTGTGGCCGATGCCACCCTCGTGGCCGAGCAGCTGGATGGCCTCCAGCACGGCGTCCAGGTTGTGAGCGGGCTCGCCCATGCCCATGAACACCACCTTCTTCACCGGCCGGCGGCTGCGCGCCTGCACCACCTGGGCGACCATCTCGCCGCTGCTGAGCTGGCGCTGCAGGCCGTCGCGCCCGGTCATGCAGAAGCGGCAGCCCACGGCACAGCCCACCTGGCTGCTGATGCACAGGCCGTCGCGCGGCAGCAGCACGCTCTCGGCCAGCAGGCCGTCGGCGAGGCTGAGCAGCAGGCGTTCGGAGCCGTCCTCGCCGGGGTGCACGCTGTGCAGGCGCGCCAGGCCGGCAAGCTCGGCCTCGATACCGGGCAGGGCCTCGCGCAGGGCCTGGGGCAGGTAGTGCTGGTTGCGCCGCCGGCCGCTGTCCTGCGGCTTGGCGAGCGCCCAGTGGCGCAGCACACGGGCCTCGTGCGCCGGGTTGGCGCCCAGGGCCCGAAGGCGCTGTCGGAGCTGGGAGATCTGCATGGGCGCGATTGTCCCCGCTGTCCCACCGCCGACGCGCCGGATCAGCCGGCGTCGAGCTGCTGCTCCAGGTCGTGCAGCACCTGGTAGCAGGGCAGCACCTGGGCCACGGAGGAGTTGGGCTCGCGGCCTTCGCGGATCGCGGCGAAGAACTCGCGGTCCTGCAGCTCGATGCCGTTCATCGACACGTCCACCTTGGACACGTCGATCTTCTCTTCCTTGCCGTTGACCAGGTCGTCGTAGCGGGCGATGTAGGTGCCCGTGTCGCCGATGTAGCGGAAGAAGGTGCCCAGCGGGCCGTCGTTGTTGAAGGACAGGCTGAGCGTGCAGATCGCGCCGTTGGCGGCCTTGAGCTGGATGCTCATGTCCATCGCGATGCCCAGCGTCGGGTGGATCGGGCCCTGGATGGCGTTGGCCTTCACGATCGGGCTGCGCGCCTGGTAGGCGAACAGGTCCACCGTGTGCGCGGCGTGGTGCCACAGCAGGTGGTCGGTCCAGCTGCGCGGCTGGCCCAGCGCGTTCATGTTGGTACGGCGGAAGAAGAAGGTCTGCACATCCATCTGCTGGATGTTGAATTCGCCCGCCGTGATGCGTTGGCGCACCCACTGGTGGCTGGGGTTGAAGCGGCGGGTGTGGCCGACCATGGCCACCTTGCCGGACTTCGCGGCCAGCTCGGCCACCTCCTGGCCTTCCCGGTAGACGTCGCACAGCGGGATCTCGACCTGCACATGCTTGCCCGCCTTCAGGCAGGCCAGCGTCTGGCTGGCGTGCATCTGCGTGGGCGTGCAGAGGATGACGGCGTCCACCTCGGGCAGCGCCAGGCTGTCGGCCAGGTCGGTCGTGCAGTGGCCGATGCCGTACTTGGCCGCCACTTCCCGGGTCTTGTCCAGGTCGCGGCTGATCAGCGACACCACCTCGACGTCGGCGATGTTCTTGATGCCGTCCAGGTGCTTGATGCCGAAGGCGCCGGCGCCGGCCAGCGCGACCTTGATCTTGCTGCTCATGGGGATTCCTTAAATGTTGTTCTCGAGGATCAGGTGACCCACCGCGGTGTTGGAAGCGGGCACGTGATAGAAGCGATGCTTCACGGTGGGCGCCGGGCCGCCGGCCACATCGGCCATCGCGCCGCGGGCGATCAGCCACATCACCAGCTCGATGCCCTCGCTGCCCGCCTCGCGCACGTAGTCGATGTGCGGCACCTCCGAGCAGCCCTTCGGGTCGGCGATCAGCTGGTCCAGCCAGGCGTTGTCCCAGGCGCGGTTGATCAGGCCGGCGCGCGCGCCCTGCAGCTGGTGGCTCATGCCGCCGGTGCCCCAGATCTGCACCTTCAGCGGCTCGTCGAAGGACTCGACGGCACGGCGGATTGCCTGGCCGAGCGCAAAGCAACGACGGCCCGAGGGCACCGGGTACTGCACCACGTTGACGTGGAAGGGGATCACCGGGCAGGGCCAGGCGCCGGTCTTCGGGTCCTGCTCGCCGCACATCAGGCTCAGCGGCACCGTCAGGCCGTGGTCCACCGGCATCTTGTTGACGATGGTGAGGTCGAAGTCCTGCTGGATCACGCTCTGCGCGATGTGCGCGGCCAGCTCCGGGTGGCCGATCACCTTGGGCACCGGGCGCGGGCCCCAGCCCTCGTCGGCCGGCTCGAACTCGGCGGCGCAGCCGATCGCGAAGGTGGGGATCACCTCCAGGCTGAAGGCGGTGGCGTGGTCGTTGTAGACCAGGAAGACGACGTCCGGCTTGTTGTCCTTCATCCACTGCTTGCTCGGCTCATAGCCGGCGAACAGGGGCTGCCAGTAGGGCTCCTGGGTCTTGCCCAGGTCGAGCGCGACGCCGATGGCGGGCACGTGCGAGGTGTAGACGCTGGCGGTGATATGGGCCATCTCAGGCTCCTTCCTGCTTGTTCTTCCGACCGGCCGCGCCCTGCGGCTGGCGGTGCGGCTGGGCGTCGCCGTCCTCGCCGAGGTAGCGGTTGCCCTCGGGCGAGCGGCCGCCCTGGATCATCATGTCGCGGTACTCGGCCTCGGTCATGCCGGTCATCGAGCCGGCCATCTGCTGGAAGGACAGGCCATCGGTGGCGCCGATGCGCGCCAGGAAGTAGATGTTGCCGCCGGTGCGCATGCACCAGTTCAGGTCGCGCGCCATCACCGCCTGCTTCTGCTCCTCGGTCATCGGCCACTCGTCGAGGTAGGCCCGCTCGTTCGCCTTGAAGCGCGCGCGGTTCTCCGCCTTCATCAGCGAGGTGCAGAACTGGTTGAGCCAGTAGCCTTTGCGCGACTGGTCGGCGTCGAAGATGATCGTGCCGGGCACGTCCTGGTAGGGTTTGTCGAGGGCCATGGGCTTGCCTCCGGTTCGCTGGAATGTGGGCGCAGGCCGGGACGACCGGGATACCCGTTCGCCAGCGGCAGAAACTCGCCCTGCGGGCTCGGACATCTGCCGCCGTCGCCCGGGCCCCCGATCATCCCGGATCAGGGGCCGGACTGGGTCAGGCAACGCCGATTTCTTCCGGCCAGTACAGCCGCATCGGGTTGTCGACCAGCAGCTTCTTCTGCAGTTCGGCCGTCGGCGCGATCTGCGGGATGAAGTCCACCAGCAGGCCGTCGTCGGGCATGTGGTCCTTCAGGTTGGGATGCGGCCAGTCGGTGCCCCAGAGCACGCGGTCGGGGAACTCTTCCACGACGCGACGGGCGAAGGGCACCACGTCCCGGTAGGCGGCCTGTTCGCCATTCAGGGCTTTCGGGCCGGTGACGGACAGGCGCTCCGGGCAGCTCACCTTGCTCCAGACGTTGCCGTGTTCGCGCATGAACTTCAGGAACAGCGCGAACTCCGGGCCGTCGAGGGGCTTGCTCACGTCCGGGCGGCCCATGTGGTCGACCACCACCGTGGTGGGCAGCGCGGTGAAGAAGTCCCACAGCTCGGGCAGGTCCACCGCCTCGAAGTAGATCACCACATGCCAGCCCAGCTTGGCGATGCGCCCGGCAATCTCCATCAGCTCGTCCTTCGGCGTGAAATCCACCAGCCGCTTGACGAAGTTGAAGCGCACGCCGCGCACACCGGCGTCGTGCAGCTGCTGCAGCTCGGCGTCCGAGATGCTGCGCTTGACGGTGGCCACGCCGCGCGCCTTGCCGCCGCTGGAGACGCAGGCGTCGACCATCGCGCGGTTGTCGGCGCCGTGACAGGTGGCCTGCACGATGACGTTGCGCGCGAAGCCCAGGTGGTCACGCAGGGCGTACAGCGCCTGCTTGGACGCGTCGCAGGGCGTGTACTTGCGCTCGGGGGCGTAGGGGAACTCGGCGCCCGGGCCGAAGACGTGGCAGTGCGCGTCCACCGCACCGGCGGGCAGCTGGAAGCGCGGCTTGCTCGGGCCGCTGTACCAGTCCAGCCAGCCCGCGGTCTTGGTGAAGTCGCCGGAAGTGGGTTTGCTCATGCGCGAGGCTCCTTGCTTCAGTCGAGGTACTTCAGGCCGGCGGCGGCCAGCGGCTCACGCATCTTGTACATGTCCAGGCCCAGCACACCGGCGGCGAGCTGGTCGCGCTTGGCGCCCTCGTTGGCCTCCCGCTTGGCCGCGGCCTCCAGCGTCTTCGCGGCAATGGCCCGCGGCACACAGACCACGCCGTCGTCGTCGGCCACCACCACGTCGCCCGGATTGACCCAGGCGCCGGCACAGACGATGGGGATGTTCACCGAGCCCGGCGTGGCCTTGATCGTTCCCTTGGAGGACACGTAGCGGCTCCAGACCGGAAAGCCCATCTCGCGCAGCACCTTGGTGTCGCGCACGCCGGCTTCGATGACCAGGCCGCGCGCACCGCGGGCCATGAAGCTGGTGGCCAGCAGGTCACCGAAGTAGCCGTCGCTGCAGTCGGCCGTGACGGTGGCCACCACGAGGTCGCCCGGCTGGATCTGCTCGGCAGCGACGTGCATCATCCAGTTGTCGCCCGGCTGCAGCAGCACGGTCACGGCAGTGCCGCTGACCTGCACGTCCTGCTGGATCGGCCGCATGTAGGGCTTCATCAGGCCGACGCGCCCCATGGCCTCGTGCACCGTGGCGGAGCCGAAGGCGGCCAGGGCATCGGCCGTGGCGCGATCGGCGCGGGTGATGTTTCGATAGACGACACCGAGTTCGTACATGGCGGCCTTTCTGCGACGCGTCCGAGAAGAGAGATCTGCATTCTGGCCAGCCCCAGCCATGCCGACAAGGCAAAGGACGCACTAACTGCTATCCCAAGGCGGCATGCCTGCCTCGGCCGGTCGCCCCGCCGGCACCCGGCCCTCAATCGCCCCAGTCCTGCGCCAGGATGCGCTGCAACGCAGCCATGTCCTGGGCGCCGAGGCGCTCGGCCAGGCGCTGTTCGATCTCGCCCAGGTCGCGTGTGCCGCTGGCGTACATGGCCTCGCCCTCGGGCGTGAACCGCAGCAGCCGCACCCGCTTGTGGCTGGGGCTGTCGACCAGCTCCACCAGACCGTGGCGCAGCGCCTCGCCGGCAAGCTGGTGCACCGCCTGGCGCGAGACCATCAGGCGGCGCGCCAGCTCGGACAGGCCGATCGGCTCGCGGCCCATCTGGCCGAACATGCGCGACATCGCCGGGGTGATGTAGCCGTAGCCCGCGCGCTCGGCGCCCTCGTGCAGGCGGGCCTCCATCCAGGCGTAGCGCTGAGCCAGCAGGTAGCGGAGCGATTTCATCGGAGCGGTCCGGGCAGACGGCGGAAATCCGCCGGCGGCGATTGTGCCGGCCGGCATCGGCCCGGCGCAGCGCCGGCCTGTCGGTGGAAACACGGTGGGGCGCTCCAGCGCCGGCTTCGATAATGTCAATGAACTTGACTCATTCTCGGGCACTCCCATGACCGACGCCGCAGCCCGCCCTCCCGAAGGCCCCGTCTTCCGCCACGCCGCACCACCGCCGGCCGCGCACCATGCCGTCTGGCCCGCCGGCGTGCCACGCGCGCTGGACGTGCCCGACGAATCGCTCTGGCTGGCGCTGGCGCGCCGCGCCGAGGCGCAGCCGCAGGAGGTGGGACTCGACTTCCTGGGCCGCCGCTATCCCTGGCTGGAACTGGCGACCCAGGCCGAGGCGCTGGCCGGCGCCCTGCAGGCTCTGGGCGTGGCCCGCGGCGACCGGGTGCTGCTGTTCATGCAGAACTGCCCCGCCTTCGTGATCGCCTTCCACGCCATCCTGCGGGCCGACGCCGTGGTGGTACCGGTCAACCCGATGAACAAGGCCGACGAGCTGGGCCACTACATCACCGACTCCGGCGCACGCTGCGCCATCGCTTCGGCGGACATCGTCGGCGAGCTGGTGCGGGCCAACGACGGCCTCGCCGGCCAGCAGGCGCTGCAGCATCTCGTCACCTTCGACTTCGCCGAGCTGCTGCCGCCGGACGCCGAGGCCCGTGCCGCCGCCTGGCCGGCGCACTGGCGAGGCTGGCTGCTGCCGCGCCGGGAGCGACCGCAGCCCCGCCAGGGCCGCCTGCACGAGTGGCGCGAGCTGCTCGCCCTGGGCCTGACGCCCGGCCCGCTGCACACGCACGGCCAGGACCTGGCCATCCTGCCCTACACCAGCGGCACCACCGGCGCCGCCAAGGGCTGCATGCACGGCCACGCCAGCCTGATCCACAACGCGATGTCCAGCCGCTGGTGGCACGACCTGCGCGAGGGCGACGTGATGCTCGTCGTCGTGCCGATGTTCCACATCACCGGCATGGTGATGGCGATGCTGGCGTCGATCCGACTGGGGGCCTCGATCGTGCTGCTGCCGCGCTGGGACCGCGACATGGCCGCCGCGGCCATCTCCCAGCAGCGCGTGACGCACTGGCCGAACATCCCGACCATGGTGATCGACCTGCTCGGTGCGCCGGACCTGGCGCGCTACGACCTGTCCAGCCTGCGCTACATCGGCGGCGGCGGCGCGGCGATGCCGGAGGCCGTGGCCACCCGGCTGCGCGAGCAGTTCGGCCTGGAGTACCTGGAGGGCTACGGCCTGACCGAGACCGCCGCGCCCACCCACAACAACCCGCGCGGCGCGGCACGCCGGCAGTGCCTGGGCATTCCCTACATCGGCACACGCGCGGAGGTGGTCGACCCCGACACGCTGCGTCCGCTGCCGGCGGGCGAGGTGGGCGAGATCGTCGTCAGCGGCCCGCAGGTCTTCCGCGGCTACTGGCGCCAGCCCGAGGCCACCGCGGCGGCCTTCTTCGAGCGTGACGGCGTAGGCTGGTTTCGCACCGGCGACCTCGGCCGCGTCGATGCGCAGGGCTACTTCACCCTGGCCGACCGCCTCAAGCGCATGATCAACGCCAGCGGCTTCAAGGTCTGGCCGGCCGAGGTGGAAGCCCTGATGCACCGGCACCCGGCGGTGCAGGAAGTCTGCATCGTCGCCACACGCGACCCCTACCGCGGCGAAAGCGTCAAGGCCTTCGTCATCCTGCGCACGGATGCCCAAGGCGTTCCGGTGGCGGTGACGCCCGAAGACCTGATCGCCTGGTGCCGCGAGCACATGGCCGCCTACAAGGTGCCCCGCCAGGTGGAGTTCGTCGGCACGCTGCCGCGCAGCGCGACCGGCAAGCTGATGTGGCGCACCCTGCAGGCCGAGCAGGATGCGCGGGATGCGGCGGCGAAGGGCTGACCTTCGTCCCGGGAGCCCCCGGCGAATCGCGCCTTCGCCGGGCCGGCTCAGCGTCCCTTGGCCTTCAGCTGCGCATCGAGCCGGCTGAACACGCGGCGGGCGTTGCCCTCGTAGACCAGCTGCTTCTCCTCGGCGCTGAGCTGGGTGGAGGCTTCGATGTAGCGCTTGGTGTCGTCGTAGTAGTGGCCGGTCTGCGGGTCGATGCCGCGCACCGCACCGATCATCTCGCTGGCGAACAGGATGTTCTCCACCGGGATCACCTTGGTCAGCAGGTCGATGCCCGGCTGGTGGTAGACGCAGGTGTCGAAGAACACGTTGTTCAGCAGGTGCTCCTCGAGCAGCGGCTTCTTCAGCTCCTGCGCCAGGCCGCGGTAACGGCCCCAGTGGTAGGGCGCGGCGCCGCCGCCGTGCGGGATCAGGAACTTCAGGGTCGGGAAGTCCTTGAACAGGTCGCCCTGGATCAGCTGCATGAAGGCCGTGGTGTCGGCATTGATGTAGTGCGCGCCGGTGGTGTGGAAGCAGGCGTTGCAGCTGGTGCTGACGTGGACCATCGCCGGGATGTCGTACTCGACCATCTTCTCGTAGATCGGGTACCAGTGGCGGTCGGTCAGCGGCGGGCTGGTCCAGTGGCCACCCGACGGGTCGGGGTTGAGGTTCAGGCCGACGTTGCCGTACTGCTCCACGCACTTGACCAGCTCGGGGATGCAGGTAGCGGGGTCGACGCCCGGGCTCTGCGGCAGCATCGCGGCCGGCACGAAATGGTCCGGGAAGAGCTGGCTGACGCGGTAGCACAGCTCGTTGCAGATCGCCGCCCAGGTGCTGGAGACCTGGAAATCGCCGATGTGGTGGGCCATGAAGCTGGCACGCGGGCTGAAGATGGTCAGGTCGCTGCCGCGCTCCTTCATCTTGGCCAGCTGGTTGGTCTCGATGGTCTCGCGGATCTCGTCGTCGCTGATCTTCAGGTCGCTGACCTTCGGCATGGCCGAGGGGTTGTTCAGCGCGGCGATCTGCGCATTGCGCCAGGTTTCCAGCGCCTTGGGTGCGGTGGTGTAGTGGCCGTGGACGTCGATGATCATGTCGGGAGTCTCCTGGGGGGTCCGGAAGGGGTGCTGCGGGTCACCGGCCGGTGTTCGGTCCGGCCTTCGCAGGTTCTCAGGCGGGCGTCATGCCCTGGCGGCGCTTGGCCTCGTCGGCTTCGGGCGAGGTCATGAAGGCCAGCATCGCCTGCACCGCCTCGGGCTGGGTGCCGGCAGTGCACAGGCCGGCGGAAAAGGTGGTGGTGATCTGGATTTCGGGCGGCAGCGTGCCGAGCAGGGCGATGCCTTCGACGTGGATCAGCTCGGAGAGCTGCTGGAAGCCCAGCTCCACCTCGCCGCGGGCCACCAGCGCGCCCACGGGCACGCCGGGCGGGGCGGTGACGACGCGCGGGCCGATCTCGTCGGCGATGCCCCAGCGCTCGAACAGCCGGGCCAGCGCCACGCCGCTGGGGCCGGTGGACCAGCCGAGCGTGCGGGCCGCCAGCACCGCCTCGCGCAGGGCCGCCTCGGAGCCGATGTCGGGCCGGGGCGCACCGGCACGCACCGCCGCGGCCACCCCGGAGTGCACCAGATCGACCCGGCTGCCGGGACGCACGCAGCCTGCGGCGATCAGCCGGTCGATCGCATCGGCGGCCAGGATCACCACGTCGAAGGCCTCGCCGGCCTGCACGCGCCGGGCCGCATCCACGCCGCCGACGGATTCGATCGCCACCGGGACACCGCTGCGCGCGGTGTAGGCCTCGGTGAGCTCGGCCAGCAGCGCGCGGGTGGCCATCGACGAAATGCCCTGGATCGCAGCTTGCACCATGAGGAAAGCCCGGCGGGGTGACGGTGAAGAAGCCCACATTCTGCGGGGCCGGCAGCCATGCCGTCCAGGCAAGCCGGACACTAGCTGATATCGCAGTGCGGCATCGAGGCGGACGTCGACGGCGGGCGGCACCCGGCCGGGCCAGCGCGGCTCAAGCGGCCCTGCCGCCGCCCTGCGGCAGGGCGCGGATCAGCGCGGCGAGGATGCGCGTGACCTCGCGCAGCAGGGCGCCGGGCCGCTTGGTGGCCGAACGGGCCAGGCAGATCACGCTGCTCAGGCTGGGCTCGACCAGGGGCCGCGCACTGAGCTGGGCGGCACGGCCGGAGGCCTGCACCGCGCTGGGGGTGAGCACGGCATGGCCGTAGCCGGCGCAGACCAGGTCCACGATGGCCGGCACGCTGGAGACCTCCCAGGCGATGTCCAGCCGCAGCCCCGCCAGCGTGGCCTGGGTCTCGAGCAGCGCTCCGACGACATGCTGGCGCTCGGGCACCACCAGCGCATGGTCGGCCAGTTCGCGAAAGGGCACGGGCGGTGCCAGCCCGCCCGACTGCCCCGGTCCGACCGGCGAGACCAGGCAGAGCGGCTCCTGCAGCACCGGCGTGATGTGCAGCGCACTGTTGGGCTCCGGGTTGTGCAGCAGACCCAGGTCGATGCGACCGGAGGTGATCCACTCGGCCAGATGGGTCGACAGCCCCTCCACCACGGCCAGGCGGGCACGCGGCAGCTCGCGGCGGAAATGGTCGATCAGCGGCAGCGTGAGCTGGCGGCTCAGACTGGGCGGCAGCCCCAGCGCGATGCGGCCCACCGGCTCGTCGCGGCTGGCCCCCATGTCCTCGCGGGCCTGGGCCACGTGCTGCAGGATGGCCACGCCATGTTCGAACAGGCGCCGCCCCGGCTCGGTGAGCAGCACGCCCCGGCCGTTGCGCAGCAGCAGCGTCTCGGCCAGCTCCACCTCGAGGGCCCGCACCTGGCGGCTCAGCGCCGGCTGGGCGATGTCGAGCACCTGGGCGGCCCGGCTGAAGCTGCCCAGCTCGGCCACCTGGACGAAGTACTCCAGCTGCTTGAGGTTCATGGCCCGATCACGGCCGGACCTGGCGGGCCCGCACGCCCTCCCGGGGCGGCCGGCCCGAAGGCTCAGCCCTTGTTGGCGGCGAGGATCTCGTCGAGCTCCTTGCAGTTGGGGGCGCAGACCATCTGCGTCTTGCCCAGCACCTGCTTGCCCTTGAGCATGGAGCGGGGGCGGTGCTTGCCGCACAACAGGCAGGACATCGTGCCGCTGACGAAGGCCCCCTTGCCGCCGAAGGGCGATCCTGGAGCCTTGCTCTTGTAGCGCAGGCCGTCGTTGTCGATGCGGGTCTTTTCGTCGTCTTGAGCCATGGGAACTCAATGTTCGGCACGCGCGACGCGCCGACATTGCCACCGGTGCAAAGGCGATAGTGTCGCCGATCGCAGCCCGTCATGCCGCAGTGCAGCGACGCAGGGGGCCGGACGGCGGGCCGAACGGTCGCCCGTCACGCCGCCTGCGCCTCGGGCCGCAGCAGGTCGAGCAGGCTGCGCGCCACCACCTTCGTGGCGCGGCGCAGGTCCTCCAGCACCAGGTGCTCGTCGGCGCGCTTGGCGTTCGACTCCAGCACGGTGCGCGGGCCGGCCCCGTAGATGGCCGCCGGAACGCCGCGCGCGCCGAACAGGCGCACGTCGGTGTACAGCGGCGTGCCGGAGGTGGGGATGGGCTCGCCGAACACCGCCTCGCCGTGGCGCTGCAGGGCCTCGACCAGCGGCGCGCTGCGCGCGTCGGGCTTCCAGGACTCGGCCAGCAGCAGGCGGCGCAGCTCCAGGCGGATGCCCGGGCAGCCGGCCACGGTGGCCTCGATCAGGGCGCGCACTTCGGCCTCCACCGCGGCGCTCTCCTCCTCCGGGATCATGCGACGGTCCAGCTTGAGGACCACCTTGCCGGGGATGACGTTGGTGTTGCTGCCGCCCTCGATGCGGCCGACGTTCAGGTAGGGGTGGTCGATGCCCGGCACCCGGGAGTGCCGTCGGGCCAGCACCTGGTTGTGGGCGTACAGCGCGGTGAGCAGTTTCGTCGCGGCCTGCAGCGCGTCCACCCCGGTGTGCGGGTAGGCGGCGTGCGAGGCCAGGCCGTGCAGCGTGACCTCGAACTGCAGGCAGCCGTTGTGGGCGGTCACCACCTGGTAGCTGAAGCCGGCGGCCAGCAGATAGTCCGGCTGGGTCAGGCCCTTGTCCAGCAGCCAGCCCGGGCCGAGTTCGCCGCCGAACTCCTCGTCGTAGGTGAACAGCAGCTCCACCCCGCCGCGCAGCGGCAGGCCCAGGCTCTCCAGCGCGCGCAGCGCGAAGGTATAGCTGGCGAAGTCGCTCTTGCTCACCGCCGCGGCGCGGCCGTAGAGCCGGCCGTCGACCACCTCGCCGCCGTAGGGGTCGTGGGTCCAGCCGTCGCCGGGCGGCACCACGTCGCCGTGGGCGTTCAGCGCCACCACCGGCCCGGCCCCGGCAAAGCGGCGCCGCACGATCAGGTTGGTGATCGACTGCATGCCGCAGGCCTGCACCTCGGCGGCGGGCACCGGGTGGCGCTCGGCGGCGTAGCCGAAGCCGGCCAGCAGCTCGGCGGTGCGCTCGGCGTGCGGGGCATTGTGGCCGGGCGGCGTGTCGGTGGGCACGCGCACCAGCTGCTGCAGGAAGGCGACCTCCTCGTCGAAGTGGGCGTCGATCCAGGCGTCGAGCCGGGCGTGATCGTCCGCGGGGGGTGGGGTCGGGTCAGGTCGGGTCATCGGGGGTCTTTCTCGGCGGCGAGCTGTTCGAGCAGCCGCGCGAAGGCCTGCACCGCCAGCTCGGCGTCGTCGTTGCTGACGGTTTCCAGCGGGTTGTGGCTGATGCCGGCGTTGCCGCCGCGCACGAAGAGCATGGCCTGGGGCAGCCGTTCGTGCAGCTTCATCGCGTCGTGTCCGGCGCCGCTGGGCAGCTCGAACACCGGCAGGCCGAGCGACTGCAGCGCCGCGGCCCAGCGGGCCTTCCAGGCCGCGTCGGAGGGGGCGGCGGAGGCGACCATCGTCTCCTCCAGCGTCAGCGCCACGCGGCGACGTTCGGCGATGCGCTGGGCGTGCTCCTTGACGTCGGCCACCAGCGCGTTGCGCTGCGGGTTGCTGGGCGCACGCAGGTCCAGGCTGAAGCGGCATTCGCCCGGCACCACGTTGACCGAGCCGGCCGGCACCTGCAGCTGGCCGACGGTGGCCACCGAGCCCTCGTCGGCCGACGCCCGGGCCTCCGCATACAGCGCCAGCTCGGCGGCGGCAGTGGCCGCGTCGCGGCGGCGGTTCATCGGCGTGGTGCCGGCGTGGCTGGCCACGCCGGTGTAGGCACCCAGGTAGCGCGCGCTGCCGTTGATGGCGCTGACCACGCCCAGCGGCAGGTCCAGATCGTCCAGCACCGGGCCCTGCTCGATGTGCACCTCGACGAAGCCGAGGTAATTCGAGGGGTCACGCGCCAGCGCGCCGATGGCCTCCATCGTGCCGGGCAGGCCGGCGGCGCGCATGGCGTCGCACATCGTCACGCCGTGGGCATCGGTCTGTGCCAGCCAGGCGGGGTCGAAGGCGCCCACCAGCGCGCCGGAGCCCAGGAAGGTGGCCTTGTAGCGCTGCCCCTCCTCCTCGGCGAAGCCGACCACCTCGATGCCGAAGGGCAGCCGCCGGCCGGTGCGGGAGAGCTCGCGCACCGCCGCCATCGCCACCAGGATGCCCAGGCGGCCGTCGTACTTGCCGGCATTGCGCACCGTGTCGTAGTGGCTGCCGGTGAGCAGGCGCGGTGCGGCTTCGTGCGCGCCGCGGTACAGGCCGACCACGTTGCCCACCGCGTCGAGCGTGACCTCGTCGAAGCCGCAGTCCTCGCGCATCCAGCGCATCAGCTTCGCGGCACAGGCGCGGTGCGCGTCGCTGAGGTAGGTGGCGGTGAGCTGGCCGCGCTCGGCGAAGCCCGGTTCGCTGTCGGCCGCCAGGGCCTCGGCCCAGTCCCAGACCCGGTTGCCCTGCGCCGGAACGAAGCCGAATTTCTCGTTCAGGCGGATCTGCGCGATGCGGTGGATGTGGCGCAGGCACTCGGCGAACTCGAACTCCCGGGTGCCGTGGCAGCGCCGCTCGAAGGTGCTGATGATCTGCTGCCGCGTCAGCCCCTCGCCGCGCGGGCCGCGCACCGCCAGGATGAAGGGCCAGCCGAAGCGCTGGTTGTATTCGGCGTTGAGCGCCTGCAGCCGCGCGAACTCCTCCGGCGTGCAGGCCGTCAGCCCGGCGCGGCTCTGCTCGCCGGTGGACTCGGCCGTCAGCGTGTTCGCCACCATCGCCTTGCCGGCCAGCTCCGGGTGCGCGCGGATCAGGCCGAGCTGCTCGGCCTCGCTGGCCTCGCGCACCACCTCCACCAGTGCACGTTCGAGCTGCGCCAGGTGGACGAAGCCGCCGGCCGGGCGCCGGGCGAAGGCGCGCTCGGGGATCCAGGGCGAATGCTCGTAGATGCCGTCCAGGAGCCGGACGAACTCGCCGCGGTCGGCGCGATGGAGGGTGTCGAGGGTCAACATCGTGGCGGCCGGACTCATTCCCACAGGAAGGCGGTCGAGGGGTCGAAGGGATGGGTGTCGCGCCAGTGGCGGGCGATGTCGATGCGGCGGGTCACCCAGACGCGGTCGTGCCGCTCGAGGTGATCGAGGAAGCGCTGCAGCGCCCGCATGCGCCCCGGGCGGCCCAGCAGCCGGCAGTGCATGCCGATGCTCATCATCGCCGGCCGCTCGGCCCCTTCGGCGTAGTGCACGTCGAAGGCATCGCGCAGGTACTCGAAGAACTCGTCGCCGTGGCTGAAACCCTGCGGCAGCGCGAAACGCATGTCGTTGCAGTCCAGCGTGTAGGGCACGACCAGGTGCGGCGCCAGCGCACCGTCGCTGCGGCGCACCTGCAGCCAGAACGGCAGGTCGTCGCCGTAGTAGTCGCTGTCGTAGGTGAAGGCCGGGTGCCCGGTGCCCCAGTCGGCCACCAGGCGCCGGGTGTTGGGGCTGTCGCGGCCGGTGTACCAGCCGGCGCCGTGCAGCTGCTGGCCGTGGTCGCCGGTGAGGCGGGCGATGATGGCCATGCCGCGGGCCATGTGTTCGCGCTCGGTGGCTTCGTCGGTGTTCTGGTAGTGGATCCAGCGCCAGCCGTGGCAGGCGATCTCGTGGCCCCCCTCGACGAAGGCAGCGGTCACCTCCGGGCAGCGCTCCAGCGCCATCGACACGCCGAAGACGGTCAGCGGCAGACTGCGCCGCTCGAACTCGCGCAGCAGGCGCCACACCCCCACCCGGCTGCCGTACTCGTAGATGCCCTCCATGCTCAGGTGCCGGGCCGGGAAGGCGGCCGGGTTGAACATCTCGGACAGGAACTGCTCGCTGCCGGCATCGCCGTGCAGCACCGAGTTCTCGCCCCCCTCCTCGTAGTTCAGCACGAACTGCACCGCCACCCGGGCATTGCCGGGCCAGCGCGGGTGCGGTGGGTTGCGGCCGTAGCCGGCCAGGTCGCGGGGGTAGCGCAGGGTCATGGCGGTCGATGTCGTGGCGATCGGGGCAAGGGCGCAGCCGGCGAAGGCCGCGGGCGGTGGGGCGGCGAGGCACTGCACGACGCGTGGCAGACCCTGCTCACGGGCGCAGCACCTCCGCCAGGTCGGGGGCGCGCGGGTCCAGGCGCAGGTTGCGCTCGACGCTTTGCAGGTGTCGTGCCATCTCGGCCACCGCAGCATCGACGTCGCCGCGAGCCAGGGCGTCGACGATGGCCTCGTGCCCGTGCTGCGAATGCTCGGCCGACAGGGCCGACTGGTACATCAGCGAGATCAGCGAGCTGCGGTGCAGCAGGTCCGTGAGCACCTCGGCCAGCACGTCGTTGCCGAGCTGGCGGGCGAGCAGCACGTGAAAGTCGGCCAGCAACCGGGTCCGACCGGAGACGTCGCCGCGGGCCAGCGCCGCCCGCTCCTCGGCCAGATGGGCGCGCAGGCGGGCGATCTGCGCCGGCGTGATGCGCCCGCCGAGGGCACGCAGCATGGCGCCTTCGAGCATGACGCGCAGCTCGAAGACCTGCCGGGCCTCGTCGATGCTGGGGGTGGCGACGAAGGCGCCGCGCGCCGGCTCCAGCCGGACCAGCCGGTCGCGGCTGAGCTGGTTCAGGGCCTGACGCACCAGCGTGCGCGAGACCTCGAAGATGTCGGCGATGCGCTGCTCGGCCAGCTTGGTGCCGGGCATCAGGCGTCGTTCGACGATGGCCTGGGTGATCGAGGCGACGATGCGGTCGGTGGCCGAAATCGGCTCGGCCGCTGCCGGCGCAGCCGCATCGCGGCGGGTACGGGACGAAGGCATGGCGGAGGAGGCAGGCAGCGTCGGACCGGTCGGTGCGGTGGCAGAGTGTATACACCACGCCCGCATTCCGGCCTGCGCAACGACCCGAAGGAAAGTCGCCCATCCGTGGGGAGGCGGGCACCAGCCCGGCACGAGGCCCGCACCACGCTGGGGTCCGGCCCGTCCGGTCTCGGCCGGCGCGGGCGCTGTCACGGGGTACCAAGGGGCCCCTTCCGACCCGCCTTTGCATACACTGAGCAGGCGTCGCCGCGGCGCCCCGTCGAGCCGGAGCCGGCCGGCGTGGTCGCGACACCCGTTCCTCACAGAGCCCGCTGTGGTGAGGGAAGGCCCGGATCTTGCGTCCGGGCATCCCGACCCGTGAGGAACTCCGCTTGGACGCCTACCTGCTCGACTGGGCCAACCTGCTGCTGCGCTGGGCCCACGTGATCGTCGCGATCGCGTGGATCGGCTCGTCGTTCTACTTCGTCTTCCTCGACAGCAGCCTGACCCGCCCCACCGACCCCGCCCTGCTGGCCAAGGGGGTGGACGGCGAACTCTGGGCGGTGCACGGCGGCGGCTTCTACCACCCGCAGAAGTACCTGGTCGCGCCGCCTGCCCTGCCCGCGAACCTGCACTGGTTCTACTGGGAAAGCTATTCGACCTGGCTGACCGGTTTCGGGCTGTTCGCAGCGCTTTACCTCTTCCAGGCCGACAGCTTCCTGGTCGACCGGCAGGTGCACGACTGGTCCGGCGCCGCCGCGGGCGCCGCGGCGCTGGGCTTCCTGCTGCTCTTCTGGCTGCTCTACGACGGGCTGTGCCGCGGCCTGGGGTCGCGCCGCCACGGCGACCTCTGGGTCGGCGCCGCCGTGCTGGGCGCGGTGACCCTGGCCAGCTGGGCGGCCTGCCAGCTCTTTGCCGGACGGGCCGCCTTCGTGCTGGTGGGTGCGATGCTGGCCACGGCGATGAGCGCCAACGTGTTCTTCTGGATCATCCCCGGCCAGCGCAAGGTGATCGCGCAGATGAAGGCCGGCGAACCGGTGGATCCGCGCCACGGCCAGCGCGCCAAGCAGCGCAGCGTGCACAACACCTATTTCACGCTGCCGGTGCTGGTGGCGATGCTGTCGAATCACTACGGCTGGCTGACCGGCGCGGCGCACAACTGGGCCGTGCTGATGGCCCTGATGCTGGCCGGCGCCCTGATCCGCCACAGCTTCGTGGCGCGCCACCGGGCGGCCGTGCAGGGTCGACCCGCCCCCTGGGGCTGGGCGGCGGCAGGCTGCGCGATCCTGGCGACGCTGGCCTGGGCGCTGGCCCCGGCGCCGCAACCGGTCGCCACCACGAACGCCGTACCCGGCGGCGCCGAACTGCGCCGCGTGCTGGCCGAACGCTGTCTGGTCTGCCACAACGCCCAGGTGCAGAACAAGAACGTCGCCCTGCACGAGGACGCCCTGATCCGGCGCCACGCCCAGGCGATCTACCAGCAGGTCGTCCTGCTGCGCCAGATGCCGCTGAACAACGCCACCGGGCTGACCGAGGCCGAGCGTGCCCTCATCCGCCGCTGGTACGAGGCCGGCGCCGCGCTGCCCTGACCTGTGTCCCCTTCTTCCGCTTCCCTTTCCCAACCCTTCCGAATGGAGTTCACCATGCATCCGTCCACCCCCAGGGCCCTGCTGCTCGGCCTCGCACTGCTGGCTGCCGGAGCCGCGCAGGCGCAGGGCAGCGTCACCCTGAACGGCCTGTTCGACGCCAGCGTCGGCGCCACCAAGGCGCCCGGCGGCCAGACCGACCGCGCCGTGGACAGCGGCAAGATGACCACCAGCTGGTTCGGCCTGCACGGCAGCGAGGACCTGGGCGGCGGCGTGGCGGCGATCTTCCGCATGGAAAGCTTCCTGCGCGTGGATCGCGGCGAGGCCGGCCGCTTCGGGGGCGACACCTTCTGGGCCCGCAACGCGCATGTCGGCCTGCGCAGCGCCAGCCTGGGCACGCTGACGATCGGCCGCAACACCACCGCACTGTTCGTCTCCACGCTGCTGTTCAATGCCTTCGGCGACTCCTTCGGCTACTCGCCGGCGATCCGCCACTACTTCACCAGCGGCACCGTGACCGGCGACACCGGCTGGAGCGACTCGATCTCCTACAGCAGCCCGCGCTGGGGTGGCTTCGGCTTCGGTCTGGCCACCGCCGTGCAGGAGGAGAGCAGCAACGGCGGCAACTGGAGCGTCAACCTGGGCTACAGCGGCGGCCCCTTCGCCGCCTCGCTGGTCTACCAGGACGTCGAGAAGGACGGCAGCAGCGCAGTGGCGGACACCCGCACCTGGCAGGCCGGCGCGAAGTGGAACTTCGGCGTGCTGGAAGCCATGGCGCAGTACGGCACGGTGAAGAACGACAGCACCGGCAACGACTACCGGATCGCCGGCCTGGGCGCCAAGGTGCCGGTCGGCGCCGGGGCCGTGCTGGCGCAGTGGGGCCGGCTCGACCCCAAGACCGGGGCCGAACGGACCACCTTCTCGCTGGGCTACGATCACTTCATCAGCAAGCGCACCGACCTGTACGCCGTCGCGATGAGCGACAAGGTCGACGGGCTGTCCAGCGGCCACGGCTGGTCGCTCGGCGTGCGGCATCGCTTCTGAACCGACAGGAACCGCGCCCATGGGCCATCTCAGCACCCACGTCCTCGACACCATGCACGGCACGCCGGCCAGCGGCATGCAGGGCGCGCTGCAGCGCCTCGGCCTGGACGAGGCGGGCCGCGAGACGGTCGAGACGGTGCGGACCTTCCGCCTGAACGCCGACGGTCGCCCCGACGGCGGCCCGCTGCTGGATGCCGCCGCGATGGCCGTCGGCCGCTGGCGCCTGTGCTTCGAGGTGGCGCACTACTTCCGCGCGCGCGGCGTGGCGCTGCCCGACCCGCCCTTCCTCGACACCGTGCGGCTGGACTTCGGCATCGCCACGGCCGCCGGGCATTACCACGTGCCGCTGCTGGTGAGCCCCTGGTCGTACGCCACCTACCGCGGATCCTGAGTCGCGCCGCGGGCCCACCGGCGGTGGGCCCGGCGCCTTCCTGACGGGCGACAAGCCGCCGGCGGCCGGCCGCAGTAGCATCGGCGCTGGAGGTATCCCATGAAGATCCTGCTGGCCGTCGACGGCTCCGAACTCGCGCTGCATGCAGTGCGACATGCCCTGCACCTGCGCAGCGAGGGCCTGCGCGCGACCTTCGTGGTCGGCAACGTGCAGGAGCCCGCCACGCTCTACGAAGTCGTCACCGCACACGACCCGGACGTGCTGCGCGAGGTGCGCACCCGTGCGGGCGAGGATCTGGTGGCGGCCGCCGAGGCCCTGCTCGATGCCGCCGGGGCGGACTACGAGACCGAGATCGCCAGCGGCGAGCCCGCCCACGCCCTGGTCGAGATGGCCGAGCGCAACGGCTGCGACGCCATCGTCATGGGCGCGCACGGCGGCAGCGACCTCTCGGCGCTGCTGCTCGGCTCGGTCTCCCAGGAGGTGCTGCGCACCAGTGCGGTCCCGGTGACCTTCGTGCGCGAACTGGCGCAGGACTGAGAACCTGTGCATGGCCCGGCCATGCGTGGACAGCGGGCAGGGCGGAGCCGCTCGAAGGTTCTCAGACCAGCAGCGCGACGACGAACACGCCCACCATCGAGAAAGCCAGCACCACCTTGGCGAGCAGGCCGGCCAGCAGGCCCAGCCAGGTGGCCACGCCGACCCGTACCGCCCGCTGCTCGTCGCGATGCGCCAGGTATTCGCCCACCGCGGCCCCCACCAGCGGCATGAAGAGCACGCCGACCAGCCCCATCAGCAGGCCGGCCACCGTGCCGACGGCCGCGCCGATCAGGGCCTGCCGGCTCGCACCGGCGCGACGCGCCCCCAGCAACGCGGCCACATAGTCCAGCACCCAGGCCAGCACCGCCAGCAGCGTCACCAGCGCCAGGCTGAACACGCCGACGCGCGTGAAGTCATCGATCCAGGCCCCCAGCACGATGCCCGCCAGCACCAGCGCCGTGCCCGGCAGCGCCGGCAGGACGGTGCCCAGCAGGCCGACCACGATCAGGGCCACACTCAGGAGCCAGAGCAGGGATGCAGTCACCGGAACACGACCTCGCGGAGGGAAGACACCCGGCGCAGGTGGCTGCGCCGCCGCCGGATTCAAGCCCCGTCGTGCATCGCCTGCGCATCGAGCCGGGCGGCTGGGAAGTGGATGCCCCGGCCGACCGCAGCCTGCTGCAGGCCGCGCGCGATGCGGGGCTGCGCCTGCCCCGATCCTGCCAGAACGGCACCTGCCGGGCCTGCCGCTGCCGGCTGCGGTGGGGCGCGGTGATCTACCGGGTGGAGTGGCCCGGCCTGAGCGCCGAGGAACGCGCCAGCGGCGAGGTGCTGCCCTGTGTGGCGCTGCCGCGCAGCGACGTCTGCCTCGAGGCCCCCGAGGCGCGTCCGGTGGGCCGCCCCGCAGGTTAAGAGCCGCCTAAGTCGGCGCACCGAACATCGCGCGGCAGCAGGGCGACGTGCCCCGCACGACCGGCCACCCCCGCGACCCCGACAATCCCCGCCATGCGCATCCTCCTTGCAGAAGACGACCCCGAACTCGGCGACGGCCTGCGTGCCGGCCTGCGCCAGCGTGGCTTCCAGGTCGACTGGGTCCGCGACGGCGAAGCGGCCGAGCGCGAGCTGCGCGCCGCGGCACACGACGCGGCCGTGCTCGACCTCGGCCTGCCGCGCATGGACGGCCTGCTCGTGCTGGCGTCGATCCGGCGCGCGCGCATCACCGTGCCGGTGCTGGTGCTGACCGCCCGCGACGGCGTGCCCGACCGCATCCGCGGCCTGGACACCGGCGCCGACGACTACGTGGTCAAGCCGGTCGATCTGGACGAGCTCGCCGCACGGCTGCGCGCCCTGGTGCGGCGCTCGCACGGCCAGCCGCAGGAATGCCTGCAGATCGGCGCGGTCACGCTCGACCCCGCCTCGCGGGCCGTGGCGCTGGACGGTCAGCCGGTTTCCACCTCGGCCCGCGAGTTCGACGTGCTGCACGCGCTGATGCTCAACGCCGGGCGGGTGCTGTCGCGCGAGCAGATCGAGCAGCATGTCTACAGCTGGGGCCAGGAGGTGGAGAGCAACACCGTCGAGGTGCATGTGCACCACCTGCGCCGCAAGCTCGGCAGCACCTTCATCCGCACGGTGCGCGGCGTGGGCTACCTGATCGCCCGCGACCCCGCCGGCGATTGAGCCGGGAGGTCCGCATGGAGCCGCCCGCCGCGCCGCGCCTTGCCCGGCTGCACCAGCTGCTGCCCGGCTCGCTGCAGAGCCGTCTGGTGACGATGGTCCTGGCGGCCATGCTCTGCATCTGGCTGGCCACCGCGGCGATGACCTGGCGCGACGTGCGCCACGAACTCGACGAACTGCTCGACGGCCACCTGTCGCAGGCGGCCGCCCTGCTGCTGCTGCAGTCGAGCCGGCAGCTCGACTGGGCGAGCCAGACGCCGGGCGCCTCCCTGGAGCTGGGCGACGCCCCGCTGCTGCACCGCTATGCGCCGCGGGTCACCTACCAGGTCTTCGTCGACGGGCGGCTGCTGCTGCGCTCGGCCAACGCCCCGCATGCGCCGATGGTCGCACTGCACAGCCCCTTCGAGACCGGGCTGCGCAACGTAACGCTGATGAGCGTGCCCGGCCGCAACATGGCCACGCCGCCGAGGCCGACGGCCTGGCGCATCTTCGCCACCGAGGACCCGAACCACCGGCTCCATGTGCTGGTGGGGGAGCGCCACGAGTCGCGCACCGAGATCGTCCGCGTCGTGCTGCGCAGCATCCTGCTGCCGATGATCCTGGCGCTGCCGCTGCTGGCGCTGGCGGTGTGGTTCGCGATCCACCGGGGGGTGGCGCCGCTGCGGCAGATCGGCGACTTCCTGGCACGCCGGCGCCCCCAGACCCTCTACCCCATCGCGATGCGCAACCCGCCGCGCGAGATGCGGCCGATGCTCGACGCGCTCAACGACCTGTTCGCCCGCATCGCCGAGCTGATGGAATCGGAGCGGCGCTTCACCGCCGACGCAGCCCATGAACTGCGCACCCCGATCGCCGCCATCCGCACCCAGGCCCAGGTGGCGCTGGGAGAGGCGGACCCCGGCCGACGCCGCCATGCGCTGCTGGCCACGCTGGCCGGCTGCGACCGGGCCGCCCACATGGTCGAGCAGCTGCTGACCCTGTCGCGGCTGGAGGCCGGCGCCAGCCCGCCGATGCAGCCCGTGGACCTGCACGCACTGGCCCAGCAGGTGCTGGCCGACCTCTACCCGCTGGCCCTGACACGCGACCAGACCCTCGCCCTGGAGGACGAGGGCCCCTGCCAGGTCAGCGGCAACAGCGCCCTGCTGTCGGTGCTGCTGCGCAACCTGGTGGACAACGCGATCCGTTACAGCCCGGATGGCGCCACGGTGCAGGTCCGCCTGGGCCGCGAGGCCGACGACACGCTGCGCCTGGAGGTGGCCGACAGCGGCCCCGGGCTGTCCGAGGCCGAGCTGGCCCGCCTGGGCGAACGCTTCTTCCGGGTGCCGGGCAGCAATCAGCCCGGCAGCGGCCTGGGCTGGTCGATCGTGCGCCGCATCGTCGCCGTGCACCGCTTCGAACTGACGGTCGGACGCTCTCCCGCGCTCGGGGGGTTGTCCGTGTGTCTGCAGTGTCGAACGGTAAATTCACCGCCCGGGACGGCCCCCACTCCCTAGAATTGAAAAAACCTTTCTGATCGAGCGTATCGATGGTCTGGCCCGATATGGAGCGGCCCGGCTTTGCCGGACCGTTACCTTCCTCCCCCTGTTCAGGCTCGCTGCTTCGGCGCTAGCATTCGCCAATGGGCTCCCTTCCCATTTCCAACCCGACATCCCGTCGTCCCACCCGGCCGGCCGAAGCCACCGTCATGCGACCGTCGGCGGGGTGGACGCACCGTCTGCGGGTGATCCGGGAAGATGGCCTGACCACCGTGCTGGGCCGCCTGCTGCGCCAGGCGCTGCGCCCGGTCTGGCGACGCGAGCAGCTGATCTTCTTCGCCAACGACCTGCGGCCGACGCCATCGGACCTGCCCGACATCTGGGAGGCCTTCCGCTTCACCGTGGTCGGTGCCGCCGGCATCGCGCCGTTTCGCCGCCAGCTGGTCGAGCATTTCGGCCTGTGCCGCGAAGTGATCGACCGGCGCATTGCCGAAGGCAAGGAAGTGGCGCTGGCCTTGCACGGCCAGCAGGTGGTCGCGATGGTCTGGCTGGCCTTCGAGTCGCAATCGGTCGACGAGATCGGCATGCGGCTGCGCCTGCTGCCGGGCGAGTTCCTGACCTACGACGCGGTGACGCTGCGCCCCTGGCGGGGCCGGGACCTGAGCCGCGCGCTCAACCTGCTGTCCGACGCCTACGCGCTGGAGCAGGGCTATTCGCGCCACCTCGCCTGGCGCTCGGCGAACAACCCGGCCGCCCTGCGCGTGGCCCAGAAGCTCGGGCAGGAGCGCATCGCGGTGGCCACCTCCACCTGGCTGTTCGGCCGGATGCGACACCGCCGCGTGGCCTCGCTGGACCCGCGCGGCAAGGACACCGTCTCCTGCCTGATGGACCTGGATTCGTAGCCGCAGATCGTCCGCCTGCGGCGGACCGTTGCCCGCGGCGGCTTCGTCGGCGCGGACCTCAGGGCGCCGCCTCGGCCGTGGCCGTGTCGCGCGCCAGGCAGGCCCGGTAGCGCGCCTCGCAGCGGTCGGCGAACCAGGCCGTGGTGAGCTTGCGCTGGATCTTCGGGCTGGCCAGATCGATGTCGGGCAGGCGCTCGCGCGCCGGCCTCAGGCCGCGCCGCTCGGCCAGCTGGTACAGGCGCCGATAGGTGACCGACTGCTCGAACTCGAAGCGCTTCTCGAGCTTCAGGTCGCGCTCGATCTGCGCGGCCCCCACCCCCAGTTCGGGCTGCAGCGCCAGCAGGGCACGCCAGGCCTGGCTGGGCGCGCTGCGCGGCGACAACGGCTCGCTGCCCTGGTAGCGCAGCAGGTCGCCGTCCGGGACGATGGCCTGCCCGGTCAGCTGCGCCAGCAAGGCCTGCACGGCGGCATTGCGACTGGCGTAGCGACCGGCGTTGTAGTCCGCGAAGCGGTAGAGCATGCGGTTGTAGGACACCGGATAGTCCAGCAGCATCGCCGCGCCGAAGTACAACCCGCCGCGCCGCTGGAACACCTCCTGCCGCGCCGGACCCGCCGGGCGCCAGGGGTACGCACGCTCCCGCATGAGCTGCTGCGCGAAGGCGATGCTCACCTGGGTCGAGCCGCCGGTGCGCACCGGGTTCTGCCCCTCGAAGATCTGCGCGCCGAAGGGAACCTCGCGGATCATGTCCTCGAACAGGTCGGACAGCTCGCGTTCGGTGCGCAGCGTGTCCAGGCGCCGCTGGTAGCTGCGCCCGTCGGGCGAGGTCTTGCGCATCGCCAGGTCGAAGACCAGCTTCGGAATCCCGAAGCGCTCGCGCTTCTTCTCCAGCTCGGCGCGGGCGATGCGCGAGAGGTTGGCCACCGGCGGATCGGCCTGCCAGGTCGACTCCTGCTCGATGATGGCCGCCAGCGCGCAGACCTTGTGCGGCTGCGCCGGAATCGACAGCGCCGCGAAGCTGGTGGCGATGTCCTCGGCCCAGGCGCGGCGCTGCTTCAACCCCGGCGGCAGCACCCGCAGCGCCACCTCCAGCACCTCGAAGGGGCTGACCTGCGCCGGCGGCGCCGGAGGCGGCGGCGCCGGTGGCAGCGGCGGCAGCGGCGCGGGGGGTGGCAGGGGCGCCGGTGCGGGAGATGGCGGCGGCACGGGGGCCGGGGCTGGCGGCGGCAGCGGAGCTGGGGCCGGAGCCGGAGCCGGAGCCGGCGTAGGAACGGGGACCGGGACCGGGACCGGGGTCGGTTCGGGCGCCGGCGGCAGCGTCGGCGGCGTGCTGCAGCCGACCAGCCCGATCAGGGCGGCCAGCGCCGCCAGGTGCAGGACCGGACGCCGCTGGGGCCGCGGGGCGGGCGCAGGCAGGATCGCTGGCCCGAGGGTGAAGGACGGGACGGACGAAGGGACGGGCAAACGCATCGGCCGATTGTCGCGGGCGGGCGCCGGGTTCCGCGCCGCCCCGGGTCGGTCGCCCCGGCCGGCCATGCCATCGGCTGCGCAGGAAGTCGCAGCGCCGCGGCCGAGCCCGCCGGTCGATGCCGGTTCGGGCCCGACCGCCGGATCAGGGGCTGAGAGTTTTTCGGCCTTGACCGAAAGGCACCTCGAAGCGTCCCGGATCCAGGCGCAAAGCGCTGCCATAGCCCGAGCTATGGCGAGCATTTGCAACGACGAGCGGGGGCGCTTTGGGGTGCGAGGTGGGCATGGGTGAAAGACTCTCAGCCTCTCAGGCCAGCCCTTCGGCCTTCAGCGCGGCCTGCACGGCCGGACGGGCCGCGACACGGGCCTGGAAGGCCTGCAGGTTCGGATAGGGCGACAGGTCGAAGCCGATCGGCTTCATCCAGCTCAGCACGGTGAAGAGGTAGCCGTCGGCCACGCTGAAGTGGTCGCCCAGCAGGTAGGCCGAACCGGCGCCGAGGTGGTCGTCGACATGGCGCAGGCGGCGCTCCAGGTTGGCGCGGGCAGCGGCCTTCCAGTCGTCCTTGGCCATCGGGTTGAAGAAGGGGCTGCAGGACTTGTGCAGCTCGGTGCCGATGTAGTTCAGCCAGCTCTGCAGGCGATAGCGCCCGATCGTGCCGTGGGCCGGAGCCAGCTGCCGCTCGGGCACCTGGTCGGCGATGTACTGCACGATCGCCGGGCCTTCGGTGAGCAGCTCGCCGGTCTCCAGCCGCAGCGCCGGCACATAGCCCTTGGGGTTGATCTCGAAGAAGTTGCCACCGGAGGCGGTGACCTTGCGGGCCAGGTCGACCGACTCGGTCTCGTAGGGCAGGCCGGCTTCTTCCAGGGCGATGTGCGGGCTCAGCGAGCAGGCGCCGGGTTTGAGGAACAGCTTCAGCGGCATCGGGACATCCTTGCAAGGTGGGGAACAAAGGGAAAGAAGGCGGCGCGGCTCGGGCGGCCGCGCCGCCGCACACTCAACGCGCCGGCATCGCCTGGCCGTCCTTGAGCCGCAGCCAGCCGCGCGCGATGCGGTAGATCGCCCACAGGCCGAGCAGGAACATGCCCAGCACCCAGGTGCCGATGCCCACCAGCACCACCGCCAGCGGGATCGAGACCAGCGCGACCAGGATCGCCCACAGCAGCGCGAACCAGAAGGTGCGGATCGCCCAGTCGTAGTGCGACTCGAGCCAGGTGCCGCGGGCCTCGCCGCGCTTCAGGTAGCTCAGGATCACCGCGATGATCGACGGCCAGCCGAACAGGAAGGAGCCCAGCACGCTGGCCGCGCCGAAGGCCCCGATCACCAGCCCCAGCGCATGCAGGGCGTAGACGATGTGCATCATGCGCAGCGTGCCCTCGGGGGCATCGGTGGAGACAAGCTGGTTCATGGCCGCGGAACCTCCGGGTTCGATGGATCGGTGCCGCATAGATGGGGCGGCGTGAAGATGTCACAAGGTGTGGCCCCGCGAGGTTACGCGATCCGCGGGCCACCGCACCGGCGGGAAGGGGCGCGGGCCACCGCTCCTCAGGTGCCGCAGAAGGTGCGGTAGGCCGCCGTGAAGGCCGTCGGCGCCGGTTCGGCCAGGCGCGCCAGGTCGGGGCGATCGGGCCGTTCGGTGAAGGGCTCGCGCAGCGCCTGCAGCAGCTGCGCGAAGGGCCCGAGGTCGCCGGCGTCGGTGGCTGCGGCCAGCGCCTCCTCGACGCGCTGGTTGCGCGCGATGATCCAGGGGTTCACGGCGCGCAGCCGCGCGGCACGCTCGCGGGCCGCCGCGGCCGGGTCCAGCCGGCCGCTGGCGACATCGTCCTGTTCGCAGCGCGCACGCCAGCGCGCCAGCCAGGGCGACAGCGCGGCAGGCTCGGCGAACAGCGCCGCCAGCGGCGCCTCGCGCCCCTCGGCGGCATCGGCCAGGTGGCGCCAGGCCCGCGTGAAGTCCACCGCCTGGGCCTGCAGCAGCGCCAGCCAGTCGCGCAGCAGGGCATCGTCGGCCGCGTCCAGCGCGGCATCGTCCCGACCGGACGCGCCATCCAGCCCGAGCTTGGCGCGCCAGCGCCGACGCAGCGCCGCGGCGTGCCAGGCGGGGAAGGCGTCGATCACCACGCCGGCCCGCTCGGCGGCCTGGCGCAGGGCGGCCTCCTGCTCGGGCCCTTCCTCGGCCGCACCGGGCGGCAGTGCCAGCGGCAGCAGCGCCTCGGCGAAGCGGGCCAGGTTCCAGCGCGCGATCGCGGCCTGGTTGCCGTAGGCGTAGCGTCCGCCGTGGTCGATGCTGCTGAATACCGTGGCCGGATCGTAGGCCTCCAGGAAGGCGCAGGGACCGAAGTCGATGCTCTCGCCGGAGATCGTCATGTTGTCGGTGTTCATCACGCCGTGGATGAAACCCACCGAAAGCCACTGGGCCAGCAGCTCGGCCTGGCGCTGCGCCACCGCGCGCAGCAGCGCCAGGGCACGGTCGGGCGCCGCGGCCAGCGCCGGGTCGTGGCGGGCGATGGCGTAGTCGACCAGACGGCGCAGCGGCTCGACCGCCCCGCGCGCGGCGAAGAACTGGAAGGTGCCCACGCGCAGGTGGCTGGCCGCCACCCGGGTCAGCACCGCACCGGGCAGCGGGCGGTCACGCCAGACCTCCTCGCCGGTGGCCGCCACCGCCAGCGCCCGGGTGGTCGGAATGCCCAGCGCATGCAGGGCCTCGCCGATGAGCACCTCGCGCAGCATCGGCCCCAGCGCGGCGCGCCCGTCGCCCCCGCGCGAGAAGGGCGTGCGCCCCGAGCCCTTGAAGGCGATGTCGCGGCGCCGGCCGGCACCGTCGATGCGCTCGCCCAGCAGCAGTGCGCGCCCGTCACCCAGCTGCGGCGAGAAGCCACCGAACTGGTGCCCGGCGTAGGCCTGCGCGATCGGCTCGGCATCGTCGGGCAGGCGATTGCCGGCGAACAGGGCGTCGCCGACCTCGCCCTGCCACGGGCCGGGGTCGAGCCCCAGCTCCTCGGCCAGCGGCGCATTGACATACAGCAGCCGCGGCGCGGCCACCGGCACCGGCCTGCAGGGCACGCTGCAGCCGGGCAGCTCGCGCGCGTAGGAATGTTCGAGACCGAAGCGGGGCATGGCGGGGCGGGCAGGCGGGCGGATGGGAACGCGAAGTGTGCCGACGCCGCCCAGGCCGCGCCGGCGCACGGGTTCTCGGCGGGCCCGTCCGCAGGGTGCTCAGCACTCGATCACGTTCACCGCCAGACCGCCGCGGGCGGTTTCCTTGTACTTGGTCTTCATGTCCGCGCCGGTCTCGCGCATGGTCTTGATGACCCGGTCCAGCGAGACGAAGTGCCGACCATCGCCGCGCAGCGCGATGCGCGCGGCATTGATCGCCTTGACCGCCCCCATCGCGTTGCGCTCGATGCAGGGCACCTGCACCAGCCCGCCCACCGGGTCGCAGGTCAGGCCGAGGTTGTGCTCCATGCCGATCTCGGCGGCGTTCTCCACCTGCTCGGGCGTGCCGCCGAGCACCTCGCACAGGGCCGCCGCGGCCATGCTGCAGGCCACGCCGACCTCGCCCTGGCAGCCCACTTCGGCGCCGCTGATGCTGGCGTTCTCCTTGTAGAGGATGCCGATCGCCGCCGCGGTGAGCAGGAAGCGCTGCAGCCCGTCGTCGTCGGCGCCGGGCACGAAGCGCATGTAGTAGTGCAGCACCGCCGGCACGATGCCGGCCGCGCCGTTGGTGGGCGCGGTGACCACCCGGCCGCCGCAGGCGTTCTCCTCGTTGATCGCCAGGGCGTAGAGGTTCACCCAGTCGATCACCGTCAGCGGATCGCGCAGCGCCGCCTCCGGGCGCTCCACCAGCTGGCGGTGCAGCGCGGCGGCACGGCGCGGCACCCGCAGGCCGCCGGGCATCACGCCTTCGGTGCGGCAGCCGCGGCGCACGCCCTCCTCCATCACCGCCCAGATCTGCCGCAGCGCGGCGGCGGTGGCCTCGGGTTCCCGCCAGGCGGCCTCGTTGGCCCGCATCAGGTCGCTGATCGACAGTCCGGTGCGCCGGCACAGCGCCAGCAGATCGTCACCGCTGCCGAAGGCGTAGGGCAGCGCGCGCCGGTCGGCCACCAGCCGGGGCGCGTCCGAGCCCGCACCGTCGACCACGAAGCCGCCGCCCACCGAGTAGTACACCCGCTCGTCCAGGCGCTCGCCCGCGGCGTCGAAGGCCGTGAAGCGCATGCCGTTGGGGTGGAAGGGCAGGCTCTCGCGGCGGTACATCAGCAGGTCGGTCTTCTCGTCGAAGTCGACCCCGTGGCCGCCGGGCAGGGTCAGGCGCCGCGCCCGGCGCAGCGCCTCGAGGCGGGCCGGCACCGCGTCGGTGTCGACGCTTTCGGGCTGCTCGCCCTCCAGGCCGAGCAGCACCGCCTTGTCCGAGCCGTGGCCCCGCCCGGTGGCGCCCAGCGAACCGTACAGCGACACCTGGAGGCGCCGCACCTGCGCCAGCCGGCCCGACTCGCCCAGCCCGAGCGCGAAGCGGCGCGCCGCCCGCATCGGCCCGACCGTGTGCGAACTGGACGGCCCGATGCCGATCTTGAAGATGTCGAGCACGCTCAGCGACATGTCCCCCTCCGTCGCGCCCGCGGCGCGGCCGATGATCCGATTCCGCGGCCGACCTTCAGGCCGCCGGCGGCACGCCCAGGTCGACCATCCACTCGTCGGACAGGCCTTCGAGCGCCTGGCGCAGGTCGAAGGGATCGAGCCCGGGCGGCAGCTGCAGCAGCGCCCGGGCCTTGAACATCGCCTCGCCGGAGAAGGAGCCGCTGCTGCGCTCGGTCTGGAAGTCGGTGATGCTGACCTGCCGGTCGGCCAGCGCGCGCGAGATGTCGCGCACGATGCCCGGCCGGTCCTGGCCGAGCAGCTCGAGGCGCAGCGTCGCCCCGGCGGGCTCGGCCGCCGAGCCCGGCCCGGCCGCGTCCGCGGCGCTCTTGTGCACCACCAGCCGCAGGCCGGGCAGCGCCTGCAGCGCCGCGGCCAGCGCATCGGCCCGCTCCTCGGCCACCCCCACCAGCAGGATGCCGGCGAACTGCCCGGCCAGGCTGGCCATGCGCGCATCCAGCCAGTTGCCGCCGCCGGCGGTGATGGTGTCCGACAGCTGGCTGACCAGGCCGGGCCGGTCGGCGGCGATGACGGTCAGCACGAGATGGGTGGGCATCGGGGTCGCTCCGGGATCAGGCAGGGCCGCCAGTGTGCCGCGCGGCGGCGACGGTGGACAGGGTGGGGATCCCCGAGGCCAGACCGGGCCCTGCCAAGCGCGCTGATCACGCCCAGGCAGCTGCCACTTCTACATCCTGCGGCGGCCGGAGCGTTCGCTGGCGATCGTGAGGCCGCACAGCTGGCGCGACAGACCGACCGCGAAGTCGCAGATGTCGATGACCTCCGGCACCTCGCCCTCGCCGACGATCTTGCCGGCCTCCAGCGCGGCGAGCGTGGCGGGGAAGGAGCGGAGGTCACCCGATCCGGTGCGTCGGGCCGGGCCGGCCGCGATTCGGCGCCATGCGCCACTGGGGTCGCGCGTTGAACGTGCCCGCGGCCCGCACGGCGCTCTGCCCATTCAGAGCGATGGTCCTGTACCCGCCGGGGGCCCAGGGCAGCATTTCGACACCCCCTTCCGGTAAAGGCCGATGGGTCCGCGCGACCACAACCTGCCGTTCACTGGCCACGCCCCGAGCATGACGCGTGAATGGCATCGCCGTGCCGAAGCCCGCGCGGCCATGAGCGAGGCGCTGCGCAACTCCACCGGATCCATCGGCACGGTGAGCACCATCACCGAGTACCACCAGGAGATCGAGCAGTTCCTGGCCGCCCTGCCCGGCCAGGCCGCGCCCCGCATCGTCGCCACCGACCCGGTGGTGGAAGACCCGGTGGCCTTTGCGATGGAGAAGCACCTGGAGGACTTCCTGGTGAAGAACTGGGCGCAGACCGAGCTGGCCCAGGACTTCAAGATCTACGAGGAGGACGGCGAGCTGGTGGGCCAGCAGTACGGCACCGACGCGGGGCCCATCGACATCCTCGCCATCAGCAAGGACGGCAAGCACCTGCTGGTGGTGGAACTCAAGCGCGGCCGCGCATCGGACGCGGTGGTGGGCCAGACGCTGCGCTACATGGGCTATGTGATGGAGCAGATCGCCGAGCCGCACCAGACCGTGGAGGGCGCGATCATTGCGCTGGACGACGACCAGAAGCTGCACTGGGCCCTGGTGGCCGTGCCCAGCATCAGCTTCTACCGCTATCAGGTGAGCTTCAAGCTCATCAAGCGCTGACGGGGCGCGGTGACCGCGATGCGCGGGACCGCCGACTCCCTGTTTTTGTCGAGGTGGTGTACGTGGATCTGTGGGCAGACACCCGCCGCGACCCCGGCACCCTGATCGCCGAGGCCATCGCCCGCGCCTTGCCAGCCCACCTGGGGCGGGTGGCCCGCACGGCCAGAAGGGCCGGCTCGAAGAGCCAGTTCGACCTGATGCGGGTGATGTCGGGTTCCGACCGCGCCAAGCTGAGCAGCACCGTCGAAGCCCACGGCCTTGTCGGCCAGGAGCGGCGCTCCCGCGCCGCTCCTCCCCTCACTCCACCGTCACGCTCTTGGCCAGGTTGCGCGGCTTGTCCACGTCCGTGCCGCGTGCGCAGGCGGTGTGGTAGGCCAGCAGCTGCAGCGGCACCACGTGCAGGATGGGGCTGAGGGCGCCGTAGTGCTCGGGCATGCGGATGACGTGCACGCCTTCGCTGCCGACGATGCGGGTGTCGGCGTCGGCGAAGACGTAGAGCTGGCCGCCGCGGGCGCGCACTTCCTGCATGTTGCTCTTGAGCTTCTCCAGCAGGTCGTCGGCCGGGGCGATGGTGACCACCGGCATCTCGGCATCGACCAGCGCCAGCGGGCCGTGCTTGAGCTCGCCGGCGGGGTAGGCCTCGGCGTGGATGTAGCTGATTTCCTTGAGCTTGAGCGCACCTTCCAGCGCGATCGGGTAGTGCCGGCCGCGTCCCAGGAAGAGGGCGTGCTGCTTGCCGGTGAAGCCGTCGGCCCAGGCCATGATCTGCGGCTCGAGGGCCAGCACCGACTGCACCGCGGCGGGCAGGTGGCGCAGGTTGCGCAGGCCGGCTTCCAGGCCGGTCTCGGGGATGCTGCCGCGCTGCTTGGCCAGCACCAGGGTCAGCAGGAACAGCGCCACCAGCTGGGTGGTGAAGGCCTTGGTGGAGGCCACGCCGATCTCGACGCCCGCGTGGGTGATGAAGGCCAGCTCGCACTCGCGCACCATCGCGCTGGTGGCGACGTTGCAGATGGTCAGCGTGTGCGTCATGCCCTGGGCGCGGGCGTGCTTGAGCGCGGCCAGGGTGTCGGCGGTCTCGCCGCTCTGGCTGATGGTGACGACCAGGGTGCGCGGGTCGGGCACGCTCTCGCGGTAGCGGTACTCGCTGGCGATCTCGACCGCGCAGGGCATCTTGGCGATGCTCTCGAGCCAGTACTTGGCGGTCAGGCCGGCGTAGCTGCTGGTGCCGCAGGCCAGGATCAGCACGCGGTCGATCTGCGGGAAGATCTCGGCGGCCTTGTCGCCGAACAGCGTCGGGGTGATGGCCTCGATGCCCTCGAGCGTGTCGGCGATGGCGCGCGGCTGCTCGAAGATCTCCTTCTGCATGTAGTGGCGGTAGGGGCCGAGCTCGGCCGCGCCGCTGTGGGCATGCACGGTGCGCACCGGCCGCTCGACGCGCACGAAGGCATCGCCCTGGCGGGCGGTGACCCAGTACTTGCCCTGCTGGAGGTCGACCACGTCGCCCTCCTCGAGGTAGATGATCTGGTCGGTCACGCCGGCCAGCGCCATCGCGTCGGAGGCCAGGAAGTTCTCGCCCTGCCCCACGCCCAGCACCAGCGGCGAGCCCTCGCGGGCGCCGACGACGCGCTGCGGCTCCTCGCGGCAGAACACGGCGATGGCGTAGGCGCCCTGGAGCTGGACGATGGCGCGCTGCACCGCGTCGAACAGGTCACCCTCGTAGATCGAGTCGATCAGGTGGGCGATGACCTCGGTGTCGGTCTGGCTGGTGAACTCGTAGCCACGCGCCTTCAGGTCGGCACGCAGCTCCTCGTGGTTCTCGATGATGCCGTTGTGCACCAGCGCGATGCGCCCGGCACGGGCGCTCTTGGCCTCCTGGCCGACGCCGTGGCTGAAGTGCGGGTGGGCGTTGTGCACTGCCGGGGCGCCGTGGGTGGCCCAGCGGGTGTGGGCAATGCCGACCAGGCCCTCGATGCCGTCCTGCTGCACCATCGCGCCGAGCTCGGCCACGCGGGAGGTGCTGCGGCTGCGGCGCAGCTCGCCGCCCTGGTGCACCGCGACGCCGCAGGAGTCGTAGCCGCGGTACTCGAGACGCTGCAGGCCCTGGATGAGGATGGGAACGATGTTGCGCTGGCTGACGGCGCCGACGATGCCACACATGAGACGCTACCCCTGGACGACGGGTGAAAGGGACGCGCACCCCGCGCATCCGGCTGGCCGCGATGGTAGGCGGGTCCGCATGAAAGGAATCATCCAAATGTCACGGTTCACGCAATAATTCCTCGACGCAGCAGTGCGATGCACGTATCGTTCACGATCGACAGTCGTTTGGAGTTTTATTGCATGACCCCCCCGATCTCGGTGGACGCCATCGACCTGCGCCTGCTGGCCGAACTGCAGCGCGACGCGGGCCGCTCGAACCAGGCCCTGTCGGAGGCGGCCCATGTGTCGCCGGCCACCGGGCTGCGGCGCATCCGCCGGCTGGCCGAGGCCGGGGTGATCGAGCGCACCGTGGCGGTGCTGTCGCCGCAGGCGCTGGGCCACGGGCTGACCGCGATCGTGGAGGTGACGCTGGACACCCAGTCGGCCGAGCGGCTGGCCGCCTTCGAGGCCCGCGCGGTGGCCGATGCGGGTGTGCAGCAGTGTTATCGGACGAATGGGGGGCCGGATTTCGTGCTGATTGCCCAGGTGGCGGACATGCCGGCCTACCAGGCGCTGGCCAGGCGGCTGTTCACCGACGACGCCAATGTGCGCAATGTGCGCTGCTTCTTCAGCGTGCACCGGGCCAAGGCGGGGCTGGCCATCACGCTGCCGCCGGCCCCGCCGGGTTAGCGATGCAAGGATCGCAGGCAAGGCCGTCCCGAGGCGCGCGCTGCGCACCTCAGGCCGAACGCCCGGCCAGCAGCCAGGCCAGCAGGCCCAGCCCGAAGGCAGCGGTCAGCAGGATCGGCAGCAGCGCCCGCAGGCGGCGCCGTACCGCCTGCAGCTGGCCGCGCAGCCCGGGCGCCGGCGTGGCGCGGCGCTGCCAGTCGCGCTCGCGGGCCAGCCAGGCGTCGTAGACCGGACGGCGCAGCGGGTCGGACAGCACCGCCGCAGCCAGACGCCGGGCGGCATCCGACGCCTCGCCGGAGGCGGCCAGGCGCTGCACCGCCGCGTCGACCGCGGCGGCGTCGGCCTGCTCCTCGAGACCGAGCAGGGCGTAATGGGTGGGATCGAGCGGCAGCGGCAGCGTGAGCGGTGCATCGTCGGCCACCGGGCCGTCGGGCAGCGCGCCACGGTGGCGCTCGACCTCGGCGTCGAGCTCGGCCGCACGCGCCGCCGCCGCGGTGGGCACGGCCCGCGTCATCTCGGCAGCCCCGCCGGGGCGCGGCCGCACGGGTGCCTGCGCGGCATCGTCAGTCGGCCGGCTTCCCGGCGGCCTTGACCGGGCGGGTCCAGTTGCTCAGGCAGGCCTGGCGGCCACGCGCCACGGCGAGCTGGCCGGCGGGCACGTCCTTGGTGATGGTCGAGCCGCCGCCGATGGTCGCGCCCGCACCGACGGTCACCGGCGCGACCAGCACGCAGTTGGAGCCGACATGCACATCGTCCCCGAGGGTGGTGCGATGCTTGTTGGCACCGTCGTAGTTGGCCGTGATGCTGCCGGCGCCGTAGTTGACGCGCTGGCCGACCACCGCGTCGCCCAGGTAGGCCAGGTGGTTGGCCTTGGCGCCGCGCGCCAGCGTCGAGTTCTTCACCTCGACGAAGTTGCCGATGTGCACCTGCGCCCCCAGCCGGGCACCGGGGCGCAGCCGGGCGAAGGGGCCGATCAGCGCGCCCTCGCCGATCTCGACGCCGGCGGCCTCGCCATCGATGTGGGTGAAGGGGTGGATCACCGCGCCGGCGGCGATCTTCGCATTGCGGATCACGCAGTTCGCGCCGATGCGCACCTCGTCGCCGAGCTCGACCTCGCCTTCGAAGATGCAGTTGACGTCGATCTCCACGTCGCGGCCGCAGCGCAGCGCGCCGCGCAGGTCGAAGCGGGCCGGGTCGCGCAGGCGCACGCCGGCCTCCATCAGCGCCTCGGCCTGCTGCTGCTGGAAGCGGCGCTCCAGGTCGGCCAGCTGCACCGGGCTGTTCACGCCCAGCACCTCGGTCTCGCCCGAGGCCAGGGTGGCCACCACCGGCACGCCCTCGGCCTCGGCCATCGCGACGATGTCGGTCAGGTAGTACTCTTTCTGCGCGTTCTCGTTCTTCAGGTTGGCCAGCCAGCGCTTCAGGTGGGCGGTGGGGGCGGCCATCATGCCGGTGTAGCCCTCGCGGATGGCGCGCTGCTCGGGCGTGGCGTCCTTGTGCTCCACGATCGCCAGCACGCGCTCGCCGCTGGCATCGCGCAGGATGCGGCCGTAGCCGCTGGGGTCGGCCAGCAGCACGGTGAGCAGCACCAGCCGCTCGCCACCGCAGGCCTCGATCAACGCGCGGGCGGTCTCGGCGCGCACCAGCGGCACGTCGCCGTTGAGGATCAGGGTGCTGCCGGACTCGGCCAGCTCCGGCACGGCCTGCTGCACGGCGTGGCCGGTGCCCAGCTGGGGCTCCTGGCGCACGAAGGCCAGCGGGGCGTCGGGCAGCGCGGCGCGCATCTCGGCCTCGACGGCTTCGGCGCCATGGCCGGTGATGGTGATGAGGCGTTCGGCGCCCAGGCCTGCACTCATCTGGAGAACGTGCTGCAATAGAGGCCGACCGGCCAGGGTGTGCAGCACCTTCGGCCGCGACGATTTCATCCGGGTGCCCTTGCCGGCGGCCATGATCACGACGTCGAGGCTCATGCGCAGATCCTTGGAATGCTTGCCTTGCGAAGAATCTGCCATTATCGGCCGGCCGCATGACGGTGCCGGGCCGCAGCGCAGGTCGGCCGTGACACGGCGCACGCTGGGGCGCCGCAAAGGGCCGATGCGCGCCCTGCTCACCGCCGCCTTGCTGGCCCTGGCGCTGGGCGGCTGCAGCACACTGAAGCTGGGCTACGGGCAGGCCGAGTGGCTGGGCTACTGGTGGCTGGACCGCTACGTCGACTTCGACGACGCCCAGACCCCGGCGGTACGCGCCGCGCTGGCGCAGTGGCTGGCCTGGCACCGCCAGGCGGCGCTGGCCGAGGACGCGGCCCTGCTCGAACAGGCCGCCGGCGAGGCGCTGCGCGATGCCGGCGAGGCCCAGGCCTGCGGCTGGATCGAGACGCTGGAGCGACGCCGCGACCTCTACCTGACCCAGGCCGCCCCGGCCGTGGCCACGATCGGCGCCCGCCTGAGCGCGGCGCAGCGCACCCACCTCGCGCAGCGTTTCGAACGCCTCAACCAGGAGTGGCGCGAGGAGCAGTTGCCCGCCGACCCGCAGGCGCGCGAGCGCGCGGCAGCCGAGCGGGTGATCGAGCGTGCCGAGATGCTCTACGGGCGGCTCGACCGGGCCCAGCGCGACTTCGTGGCCGAGCGCAGCCGCGCCTCGCCCTGGGACGCGCAGCGCTGGCTGGGCGAGCGCCAGACCGACCAGCGCGAGATGCTGGCCCTGCTCGAACGGCTGGCCGCCGCCGAGGGCAGCGGGGCGCGACCGGCAACCGCCGCCGCGCCGCCCGACAAGGCCCGCACCGACGCCACGCGCGAGACCCTGCTGCGCATCGTGCGCCCGAGCAGCGAGGCGATGCAGCGCTACCGCAGCGAGCTGTTCCGCCACCAGTGCCGCTTCGCCGCCGAGCTGCACAACCGCACCACCCCGGCACAGCGCGCCCAGGCCGCCGAGACCCTGCGCGGCTGGGCGCGCGACCTGCGCAGCTTCACGCCGGTGGCCGCCCGCGGGGCCGCGCGGCACGCGCTGGCCACCGCCGGCGAGTGATCACTTCGAAGCCGCCGGCGCCGGCGCCGCAGCCCCGGGCAGCAGCGAGACGGTGACCCGGCGCTCGCCGCTGGGCAGGTTCGGAAAGCCCTGCAGCGCCGCGTCGTACAGCGCGGGCAGCACCTGGTCGCCGACCACGCGGGCCTCGTAGCGCACATGCGCCTCGAGGAGCGGGCGGCGCGTGGGCCGGTCGAGGAGCTGCAGCGCCACCTCGCGTACGTCGCGGGTGGCCTCGACCGGCCAGGCGCCGCCGATGGACCAGCCGAAGGCGCCGCCATGGCGCAGCCCCGGCGGGCCGAAGCCGCGCCACAGGCCCAGGCGCCAGCCCCAGTTGAAGTCGGCCCAGGGGTCGAGCACGCGGCCCTCGCGGCTGCCCACCTGCACCAGCACGTCGGCCGAGGCGGCATCGGCCGCGGCCCGGAAGCCCGCCCGCTCGAGCGCAGCGCGCGCAGCCGCCTCGAGGCGCAGCTGCTCGACGCTGCCCTGGCTCTGCGACAGCAGCCGCTCGATCGCGTACTGGCCCGGCGCCCGCCCGGCCGGCCAGCTGCCGAAGCTGGCCACGTCGACGGTGATCTGGTTCATCGAGGCGCAGCCGCCCAGCGCCGCCAGCGCGGCCAGGGCCAGCAGGCCGCCGCCCAGGCGGCGGCGCGATGGCAGGCGGGGCAGTCTCGCGGGGGCAGGGGCGGTCATGGCAACTCCTCGGTGGTCGGCCTGGCAGGCAGGCGGGATGGCGCTGCGTCGGCAGGCGGGCGGCTCGGGCCGCCCCGCCCTCAGCGCCGCGTCATGAAGGCGATGGGGGCTTCGGCCGGCACGGCGGACTCGCCCGCCGCGACGCCGGCGGGCGAGGCACAGCTCTCGTCGTCGTCCTCGTCGAAGGCGTGGTCCCCCGCCGGATCGGCCACGCCGGTGGGTCGGATCGTCGTGAAGGGGTAGAGGTTCCGGTCCATCAGGTGCGAGGGCACCACGTGGGCGAAGGCGCGGTGCAGGTTGTCGATGCGCCCGGGGTGCTTCTGGTCCCATTCGCGCAGCATCTGCTTCATCTGCACGCGCTGCAGGTTCTCCTGGCTGCCGCAGAGGCTGCAGGGAATGATCGGGAACTGGCGGTGCGCGGCCCAGCGCTCCAGGTCCTTCTCGGCCACGTAGGCCAGCGGGCGGATCACGGTGTGGCGGCCGTCGTCGCTGACCAGCTTGGGCGGCATGCCCTTGAGCTTGCCGCCGAAGAACATGTTCAGGAAGATGGTGCCGAGGAAGTCGTCGCGGTGATGGCCCAGCGCGATCTTGGTGGCGCCGAGCTCGCCGGCCACGCGGTACAGGATGCCCCGGCGCAGCCGCGAGCACAGGCTGCACATGGTGTTGCCCTCGGGGATCAGACGCTTGACGATGCTGTAGGTGTCCTGGTTCTCGATGTGGAACTCGACACCGCGGCTTCGCAGGTACTCCGGCAGGATGTGCGCCGGGAAGCCCGGCTGCTTCTGGTCCAGGTTCACCGCCACGATCGAGAAGCGGATCGGTGCGCGCTGCTGCAGGCCCAGCAGGATGTCGAGCAGGCCGTAGCTGTCCTTGCCGCCGGAGAGGCAGACCATGACGCGGTCGCCCTCCTCGATCATGTTGAAGTCGGTGATCGCCTCGCCCACCTGGCGGTGCAGCCGCTTGCTGAGCTTGTTGATCTCGTGGGCGGCCCGGCGGGCGGCCGCCGCGTCCGGGGCCGGCCCGGACTGCGCATCGACGGGAGCAACCGACTCGTTCATCGCATTCATCTGGGCAACCTTCAGGCGGCGGGCTTGATCTTGAAGACTTCCACCCCGACGCTCTCGCAGTCCGGGTAGACGTCGGGCTTCTCGGTGGAGACGCGCACCGCGCGCACCTTGGGGTGCGCCAGCATCTGCGCGGCCACATCGTCGCACAGCGTCTCCTGCAGGTGGATGTGGCCACGCGCGACGCGCTCGGCGATGCTGCGACGGATGAAGTCGTAGTCGACCACCTCGTCGAGCTGGTCGTGCTGCGGCGTGGTCTCGGCCAGCGGCGCGTACAGCTCCACGTTGATCAGCACGCGCTGCTCGCCGCGCTTCTCGAAGTCGTGCACGCCGATGTTGATCCAGACCTCGTAGTTGCGCAGGAAGAGGCGGCGGCAGTCCATCAGCGAGGGATGGGCAAGCTGGCTGATCATGGGGAAGGTTCCTTCGGGGAGGCGGCGTTCACGCCGCGGGCGCCGCCTCGCGGGGCAGGAGGTAGAAGACATCGCGCGGCTGGCCGAGCAGGTGCTGGCCGCCGTCGATCCACAGCGTGCTGCCGGTCAGCGCCGGCGACTCGAGGGCGAAGCGCACCGCCCGCGCCACGTCCTGCGCCGTGGACGAGCGGCCCAGCGGCGTGAGGCGGTGCGCGGCGGCGAACTCGGCCTCGGTCATCGGGCCGGAGGGCAGGGTCACGCCCGGGGCCACGCCGACCACGCGCAGGCGCGGCGCCAGCGCCAGCGCCAGCATCTGCGTGGCCGCCTGCAGCGCGGCCTTCGACAGGGTGTACGAGAAGTGGTCCGGGTTCAGCTGCGCCAGCTTCTGGTCGAGCAGGTTGACCACGCAGCCCGAGCTGCCCCATTCCTCCAGGTGGCGATGCAGCGCCTGGGCCAGCAGCACCGCCGGGGCGGTGTTGGCACGCCAGTGGCGCTCCATCGCCGCATGGCCGAAGCTGGCGGCGTCGTCGTGCTCGAACAGCGAGGCGTTGTTGACCACCGCATCGAGCCGGCCCGACCAGGCCAGCACCCGCGGCACCAGGTCACGGCAGGCGGCCTCGTCGGCCAGGTCGGCCTGGAACAGCTCCACATCGCCGCCCAGCGCGCGCAGCTCGGCGGCGGTGGCCTCGGCCTCGGCCTGGGCGCCGCGGTAGTGCAGCGCGATGTCGTGGCCGGCGCGGGCCAGCTCGAGGGCGATCTCGCGGCCCACGCGGCGCGCCGCACCGGTCACCAGGGTGCAGGGACGCAGCGGCATTGGCGCGGGTTCGGCCGGTTCGGCCGGGGCGGGGCGGGCGGCGGCGGGGGACAAGGCGGGGCTCCCTACAATCGGCAGGTGGACAACGAGGATCGTCGCGGGCAATCCGCCAGTGTAGCCAGCCCCCCGGACGCGTCGGCGGCGTCGGACTTGACCCGCCTCATCCGCGGGGAGATCGAGGCCGCGGGCGGCTGGATCGGCTTCGAGCGCTTCATGGCGCTGGCCCTCTACGCCCCCGGGCAGGGCTACTACTGCCGCGACGACCGGCAGTTCGGCCAGATGCCGCGCGCCGACGGCAGCGGGGGCGACTTCGTCACCGCGCCGGAGCTTTCGCCGCTGTTCGGCCGCGCGCTGGCGCGCCAGGTGGCGCAGGCCCTGCAGGCCTGCGCCGTGCACGAGGTGTGGGAGTTCGGCGCCGGCACCGGGGCCCTGGCGGCCCAGCTGCTGCAGACGCTGGACGCGCTGGGCTGCGCGCCGCAGCGCTACACCATCGTCGACCTGTCGGGCACCCTGCGCGCGCGTCAAGCCCGCACCCTGGCCGAACGGGTCCCGGCGCTGGCCGACCGGGTGCACTGGGTGAGCGAGCTGCCCGAGGCGGTCGAGGGCGTGGTGGTCGGCAACGAGGTGCTCGACGCCATGCCGGTGGCGCTGCTGCACTGGGACGGCGCGCAGTGGTTCGAGCGCGGCGTGACGCTGCAGCCCGGCGGCGCCTTCGGCTGGGCCGACCGCCCCACCGGCCTGCGCCTGCCGGTCGAGGGCCCTTTCGTGCCCGGCACGGTGACCGAGCTGCCGCGCATCGCCGCGGGTTTCATCCGCACGCTGGCCGCGCGGCTGAAGCGCGGCGCGGCCTTCTTCGTCGACTACGGCTTTCCCGAGCACGAGTTCTACCACCCGCAGCGCAGCGGCGGCACGCTGATGTGCCACCGCGGCCACCGCGCCGACGCCGATCCGCTGGTGGAGGTCGGCCTGAAGGACCTCACCGCCCACGTCGACTTCACCGCGATGGCGCTGGCCGCGCAGGAGGCCGGCATGGCGGTGCTGGGCTACACCAGCCAGGCGCGCTTCCTGTTCAACTGCGGCCTGCTGGCCGACCTCGAGGCGGCCGACCTGCGCGAGCGCGCGATGGCCCTGAAGCTGGTCACCGAGCACGAGATGGGCGAGCTGTTCAAGGTGCTGGCGCTGGGCGCGGCGGGCACCGACTTCGAGCCGATCGGCTTCGCCCAGGGCGACCGCACCCACACCCTATGACCTCCCTGCGCGGCGGCGTCGCCGTGATCCCATGCGCTGGCTGCTGATCACCCTGGCCGCCTTCGTGGTGTTCAACGGCCTGCGCGGCTGGCTGGAGAAGATCGGCCTGGGCCGGCTGCCGGGCGACTTCACCCTGCGCGTGCGCGGCCGGGAGTGGTACTTCCCCTTCGGATCGGCGGTGCTGCTGAGCCTGCTGGCCGCGCTGATCGCGCGCTGGCTCTGAACGGCCGGGAGGACGCGACGCCACGTCCCCGGGGGCGGGACCGGCTTCAGCCGGACGCGGGGGACACCGTCGCGGCCTCCAGCCAGGCCGCCACCGCGTCGCAGCGCGCCGCATGCAGGGCCCGGCCCACCGCCGGACCACTCTGGCCGGCCGCGACGACGGCGCGGGCCACCGCGGCGCTGTCCACCGCCCGCGCGGCGGCGAAGGCGGCGCGCAGCCGGTCGGCCTGCGGGTAGGGCTGCTCGGAGAAGCCCAGGCGGCCGCGCGCGTCGCACTCGCAGGCCTGCAGCATCTGCTCGAAGCGCTCGGGGCGGCGCCAGGCGTCGCAGCGGTCGAGCAGGCGCACCAGCGCGGCCGCGCCGATGCCCTCGCAGCGGTGCACATGGCCGTGCTCGCGCGCCACCAGCTCGGCCAGGCCCTGGCAGTCCACCGGCACGCGCAGGCGCTGCGACAGCGGCCCCAGCAGGTCCAGGCTGCGCTGCTCGTGGCCGATGTGGCGCGGCAGCACCTGCGGCGGCGTGGTGGCCTTGCCCAGGTCGTGCACCAGCGCGGCCCAGCGCACCGGCAGCGCGGTCTGCAGCCGCGCGGCCATGTCGATGACCATCAGGGTGTGCACGCCGCTGTCCACCTCGGGGTGGTAGTCGGCGCGCTGCGGCACGCCGAACAGGGCCTCCACCTCCGGCAGCAGGCGCGCCAGCGCGCCGCAGTCGCGCAGCACCTCGATCATGCGCGACGGGCGCGGCTCCAGCAGCCCGCGCGACAGCTCCTGCCAGACGCGCTCGGGCACCAGGGCGTCGACCTCGCCCATCGCGACCATGTGGCGGCACAGCGCCAGCGTCTCGTGCGCGACGTGGAAGTCCGGCCAGCGTGCCGCGAAGCGGGCCAGCCGCAGGATGCGCACCGGGTCCTCGGCGAAGGCCGGGCCGACGTGGCGCAGGCGACGCTCGGCCAGGTCGCGCGCGCCACCCCAGGGGTCGACCAGGCGGCCCTCGGCATCGCGGGCCATCGCGTTGATGGTCAGGTCGCGGCGCGCCAGGTCGTCCTCCAGGGTCACGCCCGCGCCGGTCTGGAACACGAAGCCGTGGTAGCCGCGCGCGGTCTTGCGTTCGGTGCGCGCCAGCGCGTACTCCTCGTGCGTGGCCGGGTGCAGGAAGACCGGGAAGTCCCGCCCCACCGGCAGGTAGCCGGCCGCGGCCATCGCCTCGGGCGTGGCGCCCACCACCACCCAGTCGCGGTCGCCGGCCGGGCGGCCGAGCAGTTCGTCGCGCACCGCGCCGCCGACCAGGTAGATCTGCATCTCGCTCATCGTCTCGTTCGGCGGCAGGCTCACGGCAGCTCGCGGTTTTCCGGGGTGGCCTCGGGCGGGCGGGGCCCCACCGGCGGTCCCAGCCAGGCGCCGAGCTGCACCGCCGACTCACCCTTCATCAGCGCGCTGTAGTAGCTGGCGTTGGAGAGCACCTTCTTGACGTAGTCGCGCGTCTCGTTGAAGGGAATGTTCTCGGCCCAGGCCGCCACCTCGAGCACCGGCCCCTCGCGCCAGCGGCGCGGCCGGTTCGGCCCGGCGTTGTAGGCCGCCGAGGCCAGCGCCGGCGAGCCGCCGAAGTCGTCCAGCACGAACTTCAGGTAGGCGGTGCCGATGCGCAGGTTGGTGTCGCGGTCGGTGATCATCTCCTGCGTGAAGGGCACCCCCAGGCGGCGCGCGGTCCAGCGCGCGGTGGCCGGCATCACCTGCATCAGGCCGGAGGCCCCTGCGCCGGAGCGGGCATCGGCGACGAAGCGCGACTCCTGCCGGATCAGGCCGTAGACGTAGGCCGGATCGAGCCCGGCCTGCGCCGCCGCGGCCTGCACCGACGCACGCATGGGCATCGGGAAGCGCTGCGCCATGTCCACCTCGAGGCGGGTGCGCTCGCTGGTATGGATGCAGCGGTCCCAGATCTCGCGGTCGCAGGCGCTCTGCGCGGCGGCCAGCAGTTCGCGCTCGTTCAGATCGCGCAGGCTGTAGTTCCACTCCCGCACGCCCTCGCTGCGCAGACCCAGGGCGATCAGCGCCAGTGCACGGCCCAGGCCGGGGTGCTCGTCGACCGCGCGACGTTCGGCCGGGGTGAGCGCGGCCGGCCGCGACGGCAGCGGCTGCGTGCGGCCCAGCGCCTCGGCGGCGAGCTTGCCGTAGAAGTGGTACTGCCCGGCGATGCGCTCGAACAGCACCTGCGCCGCGACGCGCCGGGCATCGCCCTGCGGGCCGTCGCCGGCCAGGGCCTGCAGGGCACGCGCCTTCCAGTACACCCAGGTCGGATCGGCCTGCGGCACCGCGCCCATGGCCTGGATCGCGTCCAGCACGCGCTGCCAGCGCTGCGCATCGGGCGCGCGCAATGCAGCGCGGGCCCGCCAGGCCAGGGTGTCGTCGCTCCAGGTCATCGCCCGCCCCGGCTGCCCGGGTGCGGACAGCGCCGCGGCCTGCTGGAACCAGGCATCGGCCTCGGGCAGCAGCTTCCAGGCCGCCTGCTTGGCCAGCGCCGCCCAGGCCCAGGCCTGCGCCTCGCCCGGCAGCTGGGCCTGCCACTGGGTCTGCAGCGCCTGCGCGGCCGCCGCGGGATCACCGGCGGCCAGGCGCACCAGCGCGATCAGGACCAGCTCGGCGGGCGGGCGGCCCGCCGCGGCCGCAGCACGGGTCAGGAAACGCTGCGGCTGCTCGTAGGCCTCGGTGACGCTGCGATCGGCGGGCGCATCGGGCAGCAGCGCGACGGCCTGGCGCAGCGGGCGCGGCCGGCCGGCTTCGGCGCTCTGGCGGGCACGCTGCCAGACCTCGGCCGGCGTGAACCGACCGGCCGCCAGCAGCGAGGCGGCCAGCAGCGCGCAGCCGTCGTCGGCCTCGCGCTGGGCCTGCCAGTGGCGCAGGGCCGCCTCGCGCACCTCCTCGCCGGCCTGGTGCCGCAGCAGCAGGTGGTAGCAGCCGACCTCGCGGTCGTCGTTCATGCGAAAGCGCGGGTACTCGGCGGCGAAGTTGCGCCAGTCGCGCCGCCTGCCCAGCTCGAGCAGCCAGTCGTTGCGCAGCCGGTCCTCCACGTAGCTGCCCGGCCAGCGGGCCCAGAAGGCGTTCAGCTCCTCCTGCGTGGCCTCGTTCAGCCGCGCATTGAGGGCCCAGTAGTCGGCCCAGCCGGCCAAGGGGTGCCGCGCGGCGACCAGGGCATCGCGCTGCGCGACCAGGCGCGGCCGGTCGCGCTTGCGCCAGGCGTCCTGGGCGTCGACGACGCGGGCGTCGAGCTCCGACAGCACGGGCGCGGCGGCGGCAGCCCCGGAAGGTGCGGGCTCGGCAGGCGCCGGCTGGCTCCAGGCCGGCAGGGCGGCCAGGGCCAGCAGGACAAAGGCTGCGCTCCCCTTGCGCAGCAGCGGGATCGATCGGTTCATTCGCGGTGCGGATCCAGAGCCGGCGGCAGCGGCCGGGCTCATCCCGACCGCGTCGGCGGCGTGTACAGGACCCGGTTGTAGCGCAGTTGCGGGCGACTGTCCGGGTCGGACCGGATCGGGCCGGGATCCTGCCCGTGCATTCATCGGCGCTGCATGCAGTTCATGCGCCGCGGCGCGGCGTTCGTCGCAGACGGCTGGGCGCATCGGCAGGGCCTGCCTACAGTGCCCTCCATCGACACCGCCACCGCGAACTCCCAGGAGCCCCTCATGACCACCGACCTGCGCAGCCCGACCTTCCAGACCCCTGACCGTCGCAACGACCGCGTCTTCGCGGCCACGCTGCTGGCGATGGCCGCCGGGCTGCTGGTGTTGCCCCTGGCGCTGCTGCAGGCTCCGGCCGACACGACGCCCCGCGCGAGCGGCGCCACAGCATCCACCGAGGCTGCCACGGTCACGGTGACCGTGCTCGAACCCGTCGTGATCACCGGTCGTCGCAGCGCGCGCAGTGCCGCCGCCGAGCCGGTGGAACCCGCCTCCGCGCGCCGGATCTGACGCAGGCGGGAACCGGTCCCGCTTCAGTGATGAGTCGATCGATAGGCCGGCACCGTGCCGCCTTCGTGACGGGCGATGCCCCTGGGGCATCGCCCGCTTTTTCATGGCCTGCACACCGTCTGTGGGCCCACGCCGACAGGCCGGCGGCCGGCGCGGCCGACAGGCCCGGCTGGATTTGCCCTGGCCCGGCCGTGCCCGCACAATCGCCGGCACCCGGTCTGTCCGCCCCGCCGCCATGACGATCCCTGGATTCAAGCTGCCCGAGCCCCCCCGCGACAAGCTCACGCTGCGCCGCCAGCTGCAGGCCGAACGCCTGGCCATGAGCGACCGCCACCAGCGCAGCGTGCACCTGCAGGAGGTGCTGCGGGTGTGGCTGCTGAGCCGGCCGGAGCGGACCATCGGCGCCTTCTGGGCCATCAAGGGCGAATTCGACGCCCTGCCCGCCCTGTACCGCTGGAGCGAGGCCCAAGCGCAGCGCCGCATCGGCCTGCCGGTGATGGACCGTCAGACCAAGCAGCTGCGCTTTCATGTCTGGTACCCGGGCTGCCCGATGGAGGAGGACGCCTTCGGCATCCTCAAGCCCAAGGACACCGAGGAGTTCCACCCCGAGCTGCTGCTGGCGCCCTGCGTGGGCTTCGGCCCGAAGGGGGTGCGCCTGGGCTACGGCGGCGGCTTCTACGACCGCACCCTGGCGACCCTGCGGCCGCGCCCCTACACCGCCGGCATCGGCTACGGCCACGGCTACATCCCCTGGCTCGAAGCCGAGGCGCACGACGTGCCGCTGGACGCGATGCTCACCGAGGACGGGGTGTTCTGGCAGCGTGACGCCTGAGCAGCAGGCGGGCAGCACCGCCGCCAGCCCGGGGCGACGGCAGACAAAAAAATGCCGGCTGCAGCGACCCCCGTCGCCGCAGCCGGCCCTGGTGCAGCACCGGCAGCCTCGAGCCGCCGATGGCCCCCTCCTCGAGATTCTGCCGCATGCGGTCCGTGACGGGCGACGCCCCCCGGCATCGCCCCGGCAACCGCCTGCGGCTCAGGTCATCAGAACTTGTAGCCGACGCCCACGCCGACCAGCAGCGGATCGACCTTGATCGTGCCCAGGTTCGTACCGCCGGCGCTCAGGTCGGTGCGGATCATCGCCTTCTTGATGTCCACGTTCAGCGACAGCTGCTTGTCCAGCGCGAAGTCCATGCCGGCCTGCAGGGCCAGACCGAAGCTGTTCTTCTCGATTTCCAGGCCGGTGGGCAGGTCCACGCTCATGAAGCGGGTGTAGTTGATGCCGGCGCCCAGGTAGGGCTTGAAGGCGCCCATGCCGGTGAAGTGGTACTGGGCGGTCAGCACCGGCGGCAGGTGCTTGAGCGTGCCGACCTTGGTGCCGTTGGCCTTGACGTTGTGCTTCTGCGGATAGGTCAGGATCAGCTCGGCGGCGAAGTTCGGGGTCACGTAGTAGGTGAAGTCGACCTCGGGGATGACCTTGCTGTTGACCGTGACGTCCAGACCGGCGATGTCGTCCTTGTTGGCCGGGTCGAGGTAGACCAGGCGGGCACGTGCGACCAGATCACCGGCGGCCTGCGCCTGGACGGCGGGAGCGACGGCAGCGGCGGCCAGGGCGAGCAGGGTGAGACTGAGCTTCTTCATGAACGACTCCGGTAGGTAGGTGGGACCCGGTCGGTGTTGCCGGGGCTGGTGCGCATTGCACCGCCGGACCCCGCCTGTCACCTTGAGTGAGCGCAATTCGCGCCAAGGCAACGGCCCGCGCCCCGGCGCGCTTGATGCAGGTCAGATCGAACCCCCGATCTCGATGCAGATTCGCAACAGTTCCGGTCGATCGCCCCGGCCTGTTGCGCCCGCGTGGCGCCCGGGCGACAGTCGACCCCTGCCGGGACTCGCACGACAGGTCGCCCCGTGCCCCGCAACCGGCGCGCCGTGCCCCGTATAGTCCGCCGCCAAGCGGCTGCGCCGCGAACACCGAGCGAGGACCCCCGACGATGAGCACTGTCTACGAGAACATCCTGGTCGAGACCCGCGGCGAAGGCCCGCTGCGCTACGGCTGGATCACGCTGAACCGCCCGAAGGCGCTGAACGCGCTGAACGACCCGCTGATGGACGAACTGGGCGCGGCGCTGCTGGCCTTCGACGCCGACGAGGGCATCGCCTGCATCGTGGTGACCGGCAGCGAGAAAGCCTTCGCGGCCGGCGCCGACATCGCGATGATGAACCCCTTCAACTTCCCCGATGCCTACCGCAAGGGCCTGATCTCGCGCAACTGGGACACCATCCGCCAGGTGCGCAAGCCGGTGATCGCCGCGGTGAGCGGCTTCGCGCTGGGCGGCGGCTGCGAGGTGGCGATGGCCTGCGACATGATCCTGGCGGCCGACACCGCCAAGTTCGGCCAGCCCGAGATCAAGCTGGGCATCATCCCCGGCGCCGGCGGCACGCAGCGCCTGCCGCGCGCCGTGGGCAAGAGCAAGGCCATGGACCTGGCCCTGACCGGGCGCATGATGGATGCCGCGGAGGCCGAGCGCGCCGGCCTGGTCGCCCGCGTGGTGCCGGCCGCCGATCTGCATGCCGAGGCGGCCAAGGCCGCGCAGGCCATGTGCGGCTACTCGCTGCTGGCGCTGATGGCGGTGAAGGAGAGCATCAACCGCGCCTACGAGGCCCCGCTGGCCGAGGGCCTGCTGTTCGAACGCCGGCTCTTCCACGCGCTGTTCTCCAGCGCCGACCAGAAGGAAGGCATGGGCGCCTTCCTGGAAAAGCGCGCGCCGAACTTCACGCACCGCTGAACCACCGGGCGCTGCGGCGCCCGCCGTGGACGCGGCCCGGCCGGCCCCGGCTCAGGACTTGCCGGAGGCCGCCAGGCGCTTCTCGAGTTCGGCCGGCGGAATCGCCCCCGGCGCCCGGCTGCCATCCTCGAAGACGATGGCCGGCGTGCCGTTGACCTTGTGCCTCTTCGACAGCGCCAGGTTGCGCTCGATCGCGCTGCTGTCGCACTGGCCCATCACCCGCGGCGGGTTCTGGCCCTCGACCATCCAGTTGCGCCAGGCCGCGGTGCTGTCCTTGGCGCACCAGATGGCGCGCGACTTCTCGGGCGAATCGCCGCCCAGGATGGGCAGCAGGAAGGTGTAGACCGTCAGGTCCTTGACGGCCAGCAGGTCGCGCTCGAACTTCTTGCAGTAGCCGCAGTTGGGGTCGGCGAACACCGCGATGCGGCGCTTGCCGTTGCCGGTCTTCCAGACGATGGCGTCTTTCAGCGGCAGGGTGGAGAAGTCGATCGCGGTGAGCTTCTCGAGGCGCTCCTCGGTCAGGTTGCGCTTGGCCGCGGTGTCGATGATCTCGCCCTGGATCAGGTAGTTGCCGCGGGCATCGCTGTACATCAGTTCGGTGCCGAAGCGCAGCTCCCAGAGGCCTGCCACCGGCGCCGGGCGCACCTCGTCGACCTTCGGCAGGTTGGGGTAGCGCTCGGCCAGCGTCTTGCGGATGGTGGCCTCGTCGGCCTGGACGGCCGCGCCGAACAGCCCGGCCAGCAGGCCGACGAGGGGCAGGCCGGCACGCAGCAGGCGGGAGGGGGCGAAGGACATCGTCGGGGGCTCCTGGATGGGCCGGTTCGGAAGGGCGGCGGGCGTTCGCAGGTCCGCAGCGTCTCAGCCGTGCAGCGCCTGGCGCGTCAGCCAGCGCTTCAGCGGCGGCAGACGATCCACCAGAGTCATGCCGCGGTTGCGCAGTTCCCGCAGCGGCGCCTCCTCGCGGGAAAAAAGCTGCCACAGACCGTCGACCATCCGGGTCATCGCCTCGGTGGGGGCGGCCCGGCGGCGCTGGTAGTCGCGCAGCGTGCGCGCGTCGCCCAGGCTGCGCCAGGGCTGGCGGGCGCGCGCCTCGGCCAGCAGCGGCGCCAGGCAGGCCACGTCGCCCAGGCCCAGGTTCAGGCCCTGGCCGGCCAGCGGGTGCATCGCATGCGCGGCGTCGCCCAGCAGCACCCAGCCCTCGCCCACGCTGTGCGCGGCCCGGCCGGTGATCAGCGGCCAGCCGGCCCGCGCCGAGGCCAGCCGCAGCGTGCCGGCCACGCCGCCCGTGGCCGCGTTCAGCGCCGCCTCGAACTCGGCCGGCTCGGCGACCAGCCACTGCTGCGCCTGTGGCTCGGGCAGCGACCAGACCAGCCCCCAGCTGTGGCCGGCCTGCGGCCGGTCGAAGGGCAGCAGGCCCAGCACCGCCGGGCTCTGGAACCACTGCCGGGCCACGCCGAGGTGGGGCCGGTCGCTGGTCAGGCGCGCGGCCACCGCGACATGGTGATAGGGCTGCTGCTCGAAGCGCACCCCCAGCGCCGCCCGGGTTGCCGAGGCGCGGCCCTCGCAGATGGCCTGCAGCGGCGCCGCCACGGGCGCGGCCACCCGGTGCACATGGGGCGCGTAGCGCAGCGCCTCGGCCAGCACCTGGTCGAGCGCGGCGGCATCGACGATCCAGGCCAGCTCGGTGACCGCCTGCTGCCAGGCGGAAAAGCCGATCGAGCCGCCCGCGTCGCCTGCCACCGCCATCTCCAGCACCGCCGTGCGGGCATCGGCCGGCAGGGCGTCCCAGACGCGCAGCTGGCGCAGCAGCTGCACCGATTCGGCGTTGAGCGCGTAGGTGCGCACATCCTCGCGCGGGCTGCTGCCTGCCGGGCGCTGCAGCGCGGCATCGACCAGCGCGACCGGCACGCCGCGGCGCGACAGGGCCAGCGCCAGGCAGGCCCCCACCGCACCGGCGCCGTGGATGCACACCTGCGGCGCTTCGGCCGCCAGGGCAGGATCGAGGGCAGGACTCATGGCGCCCGATTGTAGGCAGCCAGGCGGTGACGCCCGGCCGGCCGGCGCGGGAGCACCCACCTACAATCCGGGGCTTCCTGCCCTGCCGGACGGCGCGCGCTGCGCGCGCCGCAGCGCCCTTTCCGAGATCCCCACCATGAGCCTCAAGTGCGGCATCGTGGGCCTGCCCAACGTCGGCAAGTCCACCCTCTTCAACGCCCTGACCAAGGCCGGCATCGCCGCCGAGAACTACCCCTTCTGCACCATCGAGCCCAACGTCGGCGTGGTGGAAGTGCCCGATCCGCGCCTGGGCAAACTGGCCGAGATCGTCAAGCCCGAGCGCATCCTGCCGGCCATCGTCGAGTTCGTGGACATTGCCGGGCTGGTGGCGGGCGCCTCCAAGGGTGAAGGCCTGGGCAACCAGTTCCTCAGCCACATCCGCGAGACCGACGCCATCGTCAACGTGGTGCGCTGCTTCGAGGACGAGAACGTCATCCATGTGGCCGGCCGCGTCGACCCGATCGCCGACATCGAGGTGATCCAGACCGAGCTCTGCCTGGCCGACATGGGCACGGTGGAAAAGAGCATCGTGCGCACCGCCAAGCTGGCCCGCGCCGGCGGCGACAAGGAAGCGCAGCGCCTGCTGGAGGTGCTGAAGAAGTGCGAGGCCACCCTCGACCAGGGAAAGCCCGTGCGCTCGATCGACTTCAGCAAGGAGGAGCTGGCCGTGCTCAAGCCGCTGTGCCTGATCACCGCCAAGCCGGCCATGTTCGTCGGCAACGTCAGCGAGACCGGCTTCGAGAACAACCCGCTGCTCGAGCGCCTGAAGGCCTACGCCGAGGCGCAGAAGGCGCCGGTGGTGGCCATCTGCGCCAAGACCGAGGCCGACCTGGCGGAAATGAGCGACGAGGACCGCGCCCTCTTCCTGGCCGAGATGGGCCAGGACGAGCCCGGCCTGAACCGCCTGATCCGTGCCGGCTTCAAGCTGCTGGGCCTGCAGACCTACTTCACCGCCGGCGTGAAGGAGGTGCGCGCCTGGACCATCCACGTCGGCGACACCGCTCCGCAGGCCGCCGGCGTGATCCACACCGACTTCGAGCGCGGCTTCATCCGCGCCCAGACCATCGCCTACGAGGACTTCGTCAAGTTCGGCGGCGAGCAGGGCGCCAAGGACGCCGGCAAGATGCGCGCCGAGGGCAAGGAGTACGTCGTCAAGGACGGCGACGTGCTGAACTTCCTGTTCAACGTCTGATCCAGATCGCGTCGCGCGCATCCGGCGCGGTGCTAGCCTGTGATTTTCGTCACAGCCTGGAGACCACGATGACCTCCTCCCGCCTGCACCGCTGCGGCCTGATCACGCTGCTGGGCCTGGCCCTGGCCGCGCCGGTGGCCGCCCAGGACCTGGACCTCGGGCTCGATCTGGTGGTCGGCCGCGCCTGGCAGCGCGAGGGCGACCGGCTGGTCTCGCTGGCCGGCACGCTCAGCCTCCAGCCGGCCGGCTGGTGGGTGCAGCCCGAGCTGGGCTACGAGACCAAGTTCTTCCCGCTCTTCGCGGGCGAGGACCAGGAGATCACCGCCGGGCTGCGCAGCGAGTGGCCGGCCGGCGACACCGCCCGGATCTGGCTGGGCGGCGGCTATGCCAATCTGCGCATGGACTGGGGCGCCAACCGCGACCGCAGCGACGGCTGGTACGCCCGCGCCGGCGCGATGTGGGCGGTGGGTCGCGGCGGCTTCTCGATGGGGGTGGAGGGCAAGCTGACCCGCGCGCCCGACTTCGAGGCCTGGGGCACGCGCTTCAAGGCCGGCTCGCACCGCATCGGCCTGCTGATGGGCTGGCGGATCTAGGCACCCGTCGGAGGCCGTCGGAAGCCCTCGGCATCAGATCGCGGCGGCCGGGTCGTCACGCTGGCATTCGCGGAACAGGCGGATGCGGCAGCCGGCGCAGCGCGCGGCATCGAGCCGGGGATGGATGGCCGCGAGCGCGCTGCGCTTGTCCGGGAAGACGTGATCGGCGCCGAGCCGGTCGAGGAAGCCGCTGCGCCGCCAGAGTTGCAGCACCTGCGGACGCGGGCGGTGGAAGTAGAGGTCGCCGCCCAGCGCGCGACGCTCGCGCAGCTCGGCCTCCCAGACCTCCAGGCCGGCCAGGTCGATCGAGTTCATGCTCTTGGCCATCACCAGCAGGTGGCGCGGCGCGTCCGGCCTGCTGCGCAAGGCATGCAGGCGCTCGGTGACATGGGCGGCCGCACCGAAGAAGATCGAGCCCTCCATGCGCAACAGGCGCAGCTGCGGGCACTCCGGCAGCGCCTGCCGGGCCTGTGCCAGCACCACGAAGCGGCGCTGCGGGTCGTCGTGCTCGAAGCCCATCACGCGCATGGCCGGCCGGGCGCTGCGCCAGAGGTAGACCAGCAGCGCCAGCCCGGCGCCGAGCAGGATCGCGCTCTCGAGGCGCAGCGTCAGCGTGGCGGCCAGGGTGGCCGCCGCCACGGCAGCCTCGGCACGGTCCACCCGCCAGAGCCGGCGCCACTGGGTGAAGTCGATCAGGCTCCAGGCCACCAGCAGCAGCAGCCCGGCGATGGCCGCGCGCGGCACCTGCGCCAGCGGCTCGGCCAGCAGCGCCACCCCCAGCAGCAGCCACAGCGACGAGGCCACCGCCGCCAGCGGCGTGCGCGCGCCGGCCTGCAGGTTGGGCAGCGATCGGTTCAGCGATCCGCAGGACAGGTAGCAGGACCAGACGCCGCCGACCACGTTGGACAGGCCCTGGCCGACGAACTCGCGGTTGACGTCCAGGCGCTGGCCCGAGCGCGCCGCCAGCACTTTGGCGATGGACAACGACTGGCCCAGCGCGATGACCGCCAGCGCCAGCGCCTTGTCGAACAGCGCGGGCAGCAGCGTCCAGTCCACCTGCGGCCAGTGCAGCGGCGGCAGCACCGCCGGCAGCGCCCCGGTGAGCGCCAGCGGCACGCCGCCGCCCTGCCCCAGGCCCCAGCCGAGCAGGCTGGCCAGCACCAGCCCGGCGAGCAGGTTCGGCGCCCGGGGCCAGAGCCGGCGCACCGCCACGGCCCCACCCAGCGCGACCAGCGCCACGGCCAGGGCGGCGGGATGCAGCGCCGGCAGCGAACCGGCCAGCGCGCCGAGGGTGGCCAGGGCCCCCAGCCCGCCCGGCACGCCGGACTCCAGCGCGTCACGCAGCGCATGGATGGCGATCAGCAGCGCCGCGCCGCTGGTGAAGCCCAGCAGGGCCGCCGGGGAGATGAAGTTGGCCAGCGCGCCCAGGCGCAGCAGGCCGACGGCCAGCTGCATCAGCCCGACCAGCAGGGTCACGGCCAGCGCCAGCTCGATGTAGGCCGGGCTGCCGGTGGCCGCCAGCGGCGCCAGCATGGCCGCCAGCGCCAGCGAGTTGGCGTTGGTGGGCCCGGACATCACATGCCGGCTCGAGCCGGCCAGCGCGGCCACGATGCAGGGCACGATGGCCGAGTACAGCCCGTACTGCGGCGGCAGCCCCGCCAGCGCGGCGAAGGCGATGCCCTGCGGCAGCACCAGCAGCGCGCCGAGCAGGCCGGCCGTGAGGTCGGCGCGCAGGCTGGCGCGGTCGACCTCGTCGACCCAGTCGCCCAGCAGCCACCTCAGGCGCCGTCGCCAGGCCGGCAGATCATCGTGCGCTTCGGCAGGAACCATGGGCCGCACATCCTGCCACAAGCCCCTGCCGCCCGAACCCCGCCGCCGCCGCTGTCACGCGGCACGTCGCCGCCGTGGATCCGGCTCCCCCTCGGGCGCGACGGGTCGGGGCCTCACTCCTCGAAGGGCAGGCCGACGTAGTTCTCCGCCAGCGCGGTCATGCCGGCCTCGGAGTGCACCAGCCAGTCCAGCTCGGCGGTCTGCATGCGGTGGCCCACCGCACCGGTGTCGCCGGCACCGGGCGGAAACTTGTGCAGCAGGCTGGTCATGTACCAGCTGAAGCGCTCGGCCTTCCAGACGCGGCGCAGCGCCTTGCGCGAGTAGTCGTCGATGCCGGCGCGGCTGCGCTCTGCGTAGAACTCGACGAAGGCACGGCTGAGGTAGCGCACGTCCGCCGCGGCGAGGTTCAGGCCCTTGGCGCCGGTGGGCGGCACGATGTGCGCGGCATCACCGGCCAGGAAGAGCGCCCCGAAGCGCATCGGCTCGGCGACGAAGCTGCGCAGCGGGGCGATGCTCTTCTCGATCGAGGGGCCGGTGACCATCGACGCGGCGGCCGCCGGGTCGAGGCGGCGGCGCAGCTCGTCCCAGAAGCGCTCGTCGCTCCAGTCCTCCACCCGGTCGTCCAGCGAACACTGCACGTAGTGGCGCACGCGGGTCTTGCTGCGCATGCTGCACAGCGCGAAGCCGCGCTCGTGGTTGGAATAGATCAGCTCGTCGGACACCGGCGGCACGTCCGCCAGGATGCCCAGCCAGCCGAAGGGGTAGACGCGCTCGAAGTGCTCGATGCGCCCGGCGTCGATGCTGGCACGGCACACGCCGTGAAAGCCGTCGCAGCCGGCGATGAAGTCGCAGGCGATCTCGTGGCGCTGGCCGTCCTTCGTCCAGCTCACGCGCGGGCGGTTGCTGTCGAAGTCGTGCAGCGCGACTTCCTGCGCCTCGTAGACGGTGGGCGCACCGGCGGCGGTGCGCGCGTGCATCAGGTCGCGCGTGACCTCGGTCTGGCCGTAGACCATCACGGTCTTGCCGCCGGTGAGTGCGCTCAGGTCGATGCGGTGGCGTGCGCCCCCGAAGGCCAGCTCGATGCCGTGGTGCACCAGCCCCTCGCGGTGCATGCGCTCGCCCACGCCGGCCTCGTCGAGCAGGTCGATGCAGACCTGCTCGAGCACACCGGCGCGAATGCGGCCGAGCACGTAGTCGCCGCTGCGCTGCTCGAGGATGACGTTGTCGATGCCGGCACGCTGCAGCAACTGGCCGAGCAGCAGGCCCGCGGGGCCGGCCCCGACGATGACGACCTGGGTACGGGAAGGAAGGGGAGTGTCGCTCATGGGCAGTCGCAGGAGATCAGGGAAGGAAGGCAGGGCCACGAACGCGCCGGCCCGCGGCAGGTCAGAGCAGCGGCCGCAGGCGCTGCTGCGCCTCCAGCAGAATGGGCAGGAAGCGCTCGCGCAGGGTCTCCAGGCTGACCCGGGCCGCCAGCGCGCTGACGTTGAGGGCGGCCACCACATCGCCGCGGTGGTTGCGCAACGGCACCGCCAGGGTGCGCAGACCGAGTTCGAGCTCCTGGTCGACCAGGGCATGGCCCTGGCTGCGCACACGCTGCAGCTCCTGGCGCAGGGCCTCGGGCTGGGTCAGGGTGCGCGGCGTGAGCGGCCGCAGCCCCTGCCGGGTCGCCTGCGCGGCCAGCCAGGCCTCCAGCGCTGCGGGCGGCAGGGCAGCCAGCAGCACGCGGCCGTTGGCGGTGCAGTAGGCGGGCACCCGGGTACCCGCCTGCAGGGTGGTCGAGACCACCCGTCCACCGGTGGCCGCGGCCAGGCCGACCACATCGGCGTCGTCGAGCACCCCCGCCGAGGTGGCTTCCTGCATCGTCGCCGCCAGACGCTGCAGCTCGGGCTGCAGCACCCGGGGCAGGCGCGCCGAGTGCATGTAGGACTGACCCAGGCGCAGCACCCGGGGGCTCAGGGCAAAGCCCTTGCCGTCGTGATCGACGTAGCCCAGGTGCGCCAGCGTCAGCAGGTAGCGACGCGCCGCAGCACGGCTCAGGCCGGCGCGCTGTGCCACCTCGCTGATCGACAGGCGGGCGCGGTCCTGGTCGAAGGCCTCGATGACCAGCAGCCCCTTCTCCAGCCCGCCGACCAGATCGCGGCGCGGCGCCACACCGGCCGCATTCGGGGGTCCGGCAAGCGGCGACGGGCTGCGCGCCGAGGAGTCGGGCAGAGGGCGGTCCATGGGGGGCTGCGCAGGAGCGGGCGTCGTCGAAGTTTGGCCTGGATCAAGCTTAGCGATCCATTGTTCGATATTCAAACGTCCGGGCGCTATGCGCACACTTCAGGCACCCAGCTCCCCCGCCAGCGCTCGGCCCGACGCCGGCTGCGGCAGCATGACCGGCATGGAACCGCACGACGCCTCGCCACCACCGACCGGGGCCACGACCCGGCCCGGCTTCGACACCGACCTCGAACGCGGCATGCGCAACCGGCGCCGGATCCTGGGCGACGCCTGGGTGGACCGCTCGATCGGCAACGCCAGCGCCTTCACGGCGGACTTCCAGGCCTTCATCACCCGCTACGCCTGGCATGAGGTCTGGGGCCGGCCCGGTCTGGACGCGAAGACACGCCGCCTGCTCGTGCTGGTCATCACCACCGCGCTGGGCCGCTGGGAGGAGTTCGAGTTGCACTGCCGCGCCGCGCTGGCCGGCGGCGAGCCGGACACCCGGCTCAGTCCGGAGGAACTGCGCGAGGCCCTGATCCAGACCGCGATCTACGCCGGCGTGCCTGCGGCCAACACCGCCCATGCGATCACCGCCCGGCTGCTGCGCGAACTGGCCGCCGGCGACACACCGCAGGCCGCGGACTTCGCCGCCGCCGTGGCGCCGAAGTCCGCCACCGCCGCGACCCACCCGGGGATCGGCCGACCGGGCCGCACGGCAGGGCCCGGCCCGACGATCGCCTACAGCCTGTTCGAGCCGCGCCGGCCCGGCAACGCCGGCCCGGCGCCGCGCCACATCGTGCTCAGTCACGCGCTGGGTGCGGACCGCATGATGTGGGACGAACTGGCCGTGGCCCTCAGCGAGCGGCACCACGTGCTGGTCTACGACCACCGCGGCCACGGCGACAGCGCCGCCCCGACCGGCCCGTACACACTGGAAGCGCTGGCCGACGACGCCGCCCGGGTGATCGACGCGGCCCTGCCGGCCGGCACGCCGGTGGTCTTCGTCGGCCTGTCGCTGGGCGGCATGGTGGCGCAGACGCTCGCGCTGCGACAGCCGCACCGGGTGGAGGCGCTGGTGCTGGCCAACACCAGCGCCCGCCTCCCCGAGGGCGCCGGCGCGGTCTGGGCGCAGCGCATCGCCAGCGTCGAGGCCGGCGGCCTGGAGGCGATCGCCGACGCGACGCTGCAGCGCTGGTTCACCCCGACCTTCCGCGCCGCGCAGCCGGCCACCGTGGCGCGCATCCGCCGCCGCCTCGTCAGCCAGGACGCGCAGGGCTACATCGGCTGCTGCCATGCAGTGGCGGGGCTGGACCTCGAAGCAGGCATCGGCGCGATCCGCTGCCCGACCCTGGTGCTGGCCGGCAGCGAGGACAGCGGCACACCGCCCGCGCTCTCCGAAGCCATCGCCGCCGCCATCACCGGCGCCACCTGCCGCAGGCTGCCCACCGCACACCTGAGTGTCATCGAGCAGCCAGACGCCTTCGCCAAGGCCGTCCAGGACTTCCTGGCCACCCTGCCGCCCGGCAGCTGAGCCCTCACCCCCCATTCAGGGGGGGGGCACCTCGGGCAGCGGGGGAGCCGGCCCCACCCCCTTCGTCCCCACCGCGGGGTGATGGGCAGGCTGCTGGTGCTGCGCCAAGATCACGCCATCGCCCCCCACCCACCGCAGCAGGAGCCTCCCATGATCCCCAGCAGCGCCGCCTTCGACCTGACGATCCCCGAGTCCGTGCGGATCGACGCCGCCCTGTCGCGCCTGCTGCGGCAGAGCCTGCGCCCGGCCAGCCGCGGCACGGCGATCCGGGTCGAGCGCAGCTGGGCCTGGCTGGAAGGCGGCAGCCCGGCGGACGGCCTGGAGATCACCGAGCACCTGCTGCCCGACGGCGTGGACTTCGACACCTTCCAGAGCCTGCTGGGCGAGCTGCATTGAGCTGCCGCCTGGCGCCGACAGCCGGCCACGCCGCCGGCTGCGCTAGGCTGGCGGCATGCGCGCCGCCGCCCCCCCGCCTGACGTCCAGTCCGACGTCCCGCCCGACGCCCCGCCGGCCGTCCCTGCCGCCGGTCCGACCGGGGTGCCGATCCGGACGCCGGCGGCCCCGCTGCTCGGCGCTGCGCACCGACGGCGGCTGCGCGAGATCTGGCGCTCGGCCGGCTGGCCCAGCCAGGACCTGATCGAAGCCGAGCTGCTTGTCGCCGGCCTGCTGGAGCGGCAGACCGACCGCGACGGCCGTACCACCCTGCGCCTGAGCGATGCCGGGCTGCGCTGGCTTGCCGCGACCGCCCAGCACAACCGACGCGCGCGCGATGCCCACGAGGACCTGGTGGCACAGGTAGCGCGTGCGCTGGCGCGCGAAGGGCGCATCGCCTGGTGCGGCCTGTCGCTGCGCGCCCGCGTGGGCGAACCGGGTCAGGAGCGCTGGCAGATGGCCATGCCCGACGTCTACTCGGTTCGGCACACCAGCGTGGCCGCCTACCTGCAGCCGGTGGTGCACGAAATCAAGGTGCGCCGCGCCGACCTGCTGGCCGACCTGCGGCGGCCGACCAAGCGGCAGGCCTACCTGCAGATGGCCGGCGCGCTGTATTACGTGCTGGCCGCCGGCATCGGCGAAGCCGACGACATCCCCCCCGAATGCGGCGTGCTGCGCGCCTGGCCGGTCGATGCCGCGCCAGACCCCACCCAGGGCGACGAGACCCCCGCCGCCCGGCTCGAGCTGCTGCGCCCGGCCCCCACCCGCGCCCTGTCGCACGAGGCCGGCCTGCCCTTCGGCATCTGGATGGCGCTGGCGCGGGCCACCCCCACGGCGTACGCCGGCGATGCGCAGCTCTGGCTGGGGGCCGGCGGCGCGGCGCGCTGCGTCGACAGCGGCTGACCCGCTGTCGCGGGGGCAGCGGCTGCGCGGGCGACGCGTCGCTTGCACAATCCGCGCTGCCATGTCCTGCACCCCGCCTCGCTCCCCTGCCTGCCCCCGCCCGAGCCGCCCGGCTGTGCTGGCCTCACTGCTGCTGACCGCCGCCCTGCTCGGCGGCACGGGGCCGGCATCTGCGGCCTACACGCCGGGCATCCAGTGGCTGGAGACCGCCCGGCCGGCCGACGTGGACGCGGCCCTGGCCCGCGCCCGGCAGGACAACAAGCCGCTCTTCCTGTACTGGGGCGCGCAGTGGTGCCCTCCCTGTCAGCACCTGCGCAGCACGCTGTTCGTGCGCGAGGACTTCCGCATGCTGGCGCGCGAGTTCATCGCGGTGCACATCGATGGCGATCTGCCCGGCGCCCAGCGGCTGGGCGAGCGCTTCCGGGTACGCGGCTATCCGAGCATGCTGCTGCTCAGCCCCCAGGGCGAGGAGCTGACGCGGCTGCCCGGCGAGCTGGACGCCGCGCTGTACGTCAATGCGCTGCGCTCGGTGCTGGGCGGCTCGGCCGCGCGCAGCCCGAGCCGGCCGGTACGCGCCGTGCTGACCGACGCGCTGGACGGGCGCGACCTGCCGGTGCACGAATGGCGCCAGCTCGCCTGGTACGCCTGGGACAGCGACGACCGCGTGCTCGCGCCCGGAGCGGCCCGGGCCGACGTGCTGGCGCGCCTGGCACGCGCCTGCCCGGCCGGTCTGCGCGCCTCGCAGACCCGGCTGCTGCTGCGCGCGGTCGCGGCGGCCGCCCAGCCGCAACGGGGCCGGCTGCTGACCGACGAGGCCCTGCGCGAAGCCGCCGGCGCCGCCCTGCTGCGCCTGCTGGGCGACGGTGGCAGCGCACGCGAGCACATGGATCTGGTGACGCAGGAAGCGCCCCTGCTGCTGCAGGCGCTGACCGCTGCGGGCAGCCCGCAGCGCCGCCAGCTCCAGCAGGTCTGGGAGCAGGCCGCCCGGCGCCTGGCCGGCGACGCGACCCTCTCGCGCACCGACCGGCTGGGCGCCCTGCAGGTACGGGTCGACCTCGCCGGGCTGGACCGGCTGCGCGGCGAGGCCGATGTCTCGGCCGCACTGCGCGAGGAAATCCGCCAGCTCGTGGCCCAGGTGGCGCGCGAAGCCGGCGAGCCGGCCGAGCGGCAGAGCGTCATCCCCACCGCGGCGCGCCTGCTGGCCGATGCCGGCCTGACCGCCGAGGCGCAGGCCCTGCTCACGGCCGAGCTGCCGCGCAGCCTGGCGCCGCACTTCCTGATGGGCCAGCTGGCCCGGCTGGCCCAGACGCAGGGACGCAGCGCCGAGGCCCTGCGCTGGTCGCGCCAGGCCTGGGAAAGCGCGCGCGGTCCGGCGACCCGGCTGCAGTGGGGCAGCAGCCACCTCGGCCTGCTGATCGACAGCAGCCCCGAGGACGGCGAGGCCATCGAGCAGCTGGCCGGCAGCATCCTGGCCGAGCTGGGCCGGCAACCCGACGTCTATCACGAGCGCAACGTGCGCGAGCTGGCCCGCATGGCCAGCCGGCTGCGGACCTGGCAGGCCGGCATCGCCGACGGTCCGGCCCGCCTGGAGCGCCTTGCGGCCGCCCTGCAGCCGGTGTGCGAGCAGCAGCGTGCCGGCTCACCACCGCGGCGCCAGTGCGAAGCGCTGCTGGCGCCACGGCCGCAGCCCTGAGGGTGATCGGCCGGGCACCGGCCAGCCCCGGTGCGCGCCCCGCAGCCCACGGCGCGATCCGCCATCGCCGGGGCGCGGCGTGAACAAAGGCCGGGACCGGCCCGCGGCGCGGCCGGGGTCTGGCCGCCAGGGGCCGGCCGTCTGCTGCAATCGCAGCCGAGACGACCCTTCGCTGCCGACCGCTCCCCGCTGCCCGCCATGCCCCTGCCCGACGAACTGCGCCGGCTCGACGCCGACCTGCCCGCCTGCCCAGCCACGCTGCTGCGCCTGCTGACGCTGCTCGAGCGCGACGAGGTTCCCGGCGGCGAGATCGCGGCACTGATCGAGACCGACCTGGCGCTGGCCGGCGCGCTGCTGCGCACGGTCAACAGCGCGATGTTCGGCCTGCTGCGCCGCGTCGAGACGGTGGGCGAGGCGCTGCGCTACCTCGGCCTGCGCGAGGTGGCCGCCCTCACCTTCGAGACCGCGCTGCGCGCTGCCTTTGCGCCCTCGCCGGCCATGCAGGCGCTCTGGCAGCAGGCCAGCCGCTGCGGGCTGCTGATGGGCCGCAGCGCCGCCGCGCTGGAACTCGATGCCTTCCATGCCCACACCGCCGGCCTGTTCTCGCGCAGCGGCCAGGCCGTGCTGCTGGCGCACGCACCGCAGCGCTACGGCGCCCTGCTGGCCGGACTGGGCCACGACCGCGACGCGCTGCTGGCCGCCGAGGCGCAGGCCTTCGGCGTCGACCACGCCGCCTACGGCAGCGCCCTGTGCGCCGCCTGGGGACTGGCCGGCGGCGTGGTGCGCTTCCTGCGCGAGCGGGTCCGTCCTGCGCCGCAGTGGCAGGGGCTCGACCGCCACACCCGCCGGCTGCTGGCCCTGGGCGCCGCAGTGGACAGCCTGCTCGCCGAGGCCGATCTCGACCTGGCCGCCCGGCAGGGCGGCGTCGACCCGGCCTGCCCGCCCGAGGCCCTGAGGCAGGCGCTGCAGCGGCCCTGGTCGGTCCTGCAGGACCAGCCGGCCTGACGTGCGCCGCCCACGCCCCTGAAGGTCAGGGGCCGATGCCCGATCCGGCAAAAAACGTCGACTCCTGCACAGTGCCGATCCGGCAGAGGCCTCCATACTTTGGCCCACAGGCCACACAGGGCCGACCGCGCGCCGCGGGCACGACGGCCGGGCCGACAACACCGGGGGATGCCTGCATGACCTACCTGCTCAGTCTGGACGAGCTCGACACCGCCTGCCAGGCCCAGTGGCGCGAGGGCCACGTGGCCGGCTGCCGGCCACTGGCCACGCAACTGGCGCAGCGCGCCCGCGAGGTGGACGACGCCGTCCTGGAAGCCCGCGGCCTGTTGTACCAGGCGCGCTGCGATCTGCGTGAGGCGGCCTACCTGGACGCCCTGGCCGCGGCCCGGCAGGCGGCCGGCCTGTTCGGCCTCGAGGACGTCGCCGACAGCGAGGTCGAGGCGCTGGCGCTGGCCTGCACCGCACTGACCGCGCTGCACCGCCTCGACGAGGCGCTGGACTGCGGCCTGCAGGCGCAGGCGCTGGCCGAGGAGGGCCCCGAGCCGCTGGCGCTGGTGCTGGCCACCGATCCGCTCGGCCTCGCGCAGGCCTGGGCCGGCCAGGCCGAAGCCGCCGAACAGACCTTCCAGACCGGCATCGAGCGCGCCCGCAGGCTCGGGCGCGGCGACTGGGTGGCGCACCTGGCCATCCACCGCGCCTGTGGCTGCGCACTGGCCACGGTGCTGAGCCTGGACGACCAGTCGGCCGCACAGCGCCGCGCCGCGCTGGACCGGCTGGGCAGCGTGATCGAAGAGGCGCTGGGCTGCTGCGAGCGCAGCCCGGGCGTGCCCAACGCGGTGACGCAGCGTCCCGGGCGTTTCCTGCTCGGCTGGGTGCAGGTGCTGCACGCCTGCTGGGCCGGGGAGCCGCTGCTGGCCCAGCAGCTGCTGGGACGCATCCGCCCGCTGGTGCGGCGCGAACACGGCTGGCTGGACCTGCTGGCTTTGTGCGCCAGCGCCGAGGTGGCCCGCGCCCTGAACCTGCCTGCGCAGGCAGAGGCCACCGCCCGGGAGGTGATGCACGAGGCCACGAAGCTGTCGCACCTGGCCCTGGCCGATCTGGCGGCCGGCCTGCTCTCGCGCGTGCTGGCGCAGGACGGACGTCCCGCGCAGGCGCTGGAACTCGAGCGCGAACGCGCCCGGCTGCGCCGCCAGGCCCGCACGCTCGCCCTGCCCCGGCGGACGCTGGCCACCCGCGACGAGCTGGCGCTGCGCATGCGCCTGCGGCAGCGTCACGCGGGGGTTCCCCGCCCCAGCGAGGACAGCCTGACCGGGCTGGCCGACCGGCACCAGTTCATCCAGCGGCTCGATGGGCTGCTGCAGCGCGCCGACGTCGGCCGCTCCCGCTGCACGGTGCTCTGCGTCGCGGTGGCCGATGCGGGCCAGCTCGCGGCCCGCCATGGCCCGCTGGTGCGCGACCGTGTGCTCTGCACCGTGGCAGCCCTGCTGCGCCAGCTGCTGCGCAGCGGCGACCTGCCGGCACGCTGGACGCACGACGAGTTCGCCGTGCTGCTGCACCGCTCCGGCAGCGAGGAAAGCAGCCGCATCGCCGAGCGCATCACCCATGCCGTGGCCACACACGACTGGAGTGCCCTGGCGCAGGGCCTGCAGGTGCAGGTGCATTGCGGCCACGCGCTGACGCGCTCGGGCGACACGGTGGCCCTGCTGATGCGCCGCTGCGACGACGCGCTGCACGCGGCGCTGCGCGGCCGGCTGCAGGCTGCCTGACGGCACAGCGCCCGGATCGTGGCCGGCACCGCCCCCCCCGGCGGCCGGCCGTCCGGGGTGGGCTCGATAGAATCGGGGCGTGTTCGCCCTCCCCTCGCCAACCTCTCCCCCGGCCCGGCTTCCCGCATGAGACTGATCGGTTCCCACACCAGCCCGTACGTGCGCAAGGTGCGCATCGTGCTGGCGGAAAAGAAACTCGAGTACAAGCTGGAGTTGGACGACCCCTGGTCGGCGCAGCCGAAGGTGGTGCAGAGCAATCCGCTGGGCAAGGTCCCCTGCCTGGTGCTCGAGGGCGGCGAGGCGATGTTCGACTCGAAGGTCATCGTCGAGTACGTCGACACCCTGTCGCCGGTGGGCCGCCTGATCCCGGAGCGGGGGCGCGAGCGTGCCGAGGTGCGCACCTGGGAGGCCCTGGCCGACGGCGTGATGGACGCCGCGATCGCCGCGCGCATGGAGCAGCACTGGGGCGGTCGCACGGCCGAGCAGCGATCGCAGGCCTGGATCGAGCGCCAGCTCGGCAAGGTCGACCTCAGCCTGGTCGCGATGTCCAAGGCCCTGGGCGAGCGCAACTGGTGCTGCGGGCTGCACCTGAGCCTGGCCGACATCGCCTGCGGCTGCGCGCTGGGCTACCTGGATTTCCGCTTTCCCGCGATCGACTGGCGCGCGCGCCATCCGAACCTCGTGCGCCTGGCCGACAAGCTGGCGCAGCGGCCGAGCTTCGCGCAGACGCTCCCCCCCGCGGCCTGACCCCCGGGTCGGCGAGGCCGGGATCAGCGCGCGCTCGGCAGCGGCAGCACCAGGTCGACCTGCCAGCCGCGGTCGGCCTCGACCTCCAGCAGTTGCCCACCCAGCGCGTGGGCATGGCGCTGCCAGCGCGCCGGCCCCAGCTGGCTGCGCAGCGGCGGCTGGGTCGGCGCGAAGCCCTGCACCGGCTTCGGCGGCGAACCGTCGTCGCCGATCACCAGCCGCAGGTGTGGTCCGGCCTCGCCCTCCAGCCGATCGACGCTCAGACGGGCACGCCGTGCGCCCTCGGCGTGGCAGGCCACGCTGGACAGCGCCTCCTGCGCCAGACGCAGCAGCTGCATCGTGGTGCGGGCCCCCAGTTCGACCTGATCGAGGCCCTCGCCCAGCGTCCAGTCCAGCGCGATGCCCGACTCGGCCAGCATCGGCTCGACCTGCTCACGCAGGTCGGCCAGCGCATGGATGAGGGGACGACCCGGCTGCTCGTCGAGGTGCACCAGGGCCAGGCGCAGCTCCAGCAGGCTCGCCTCGACCTGCCGGCGCAGTTCGGTGAGCAGGGCCGGGGCAGCCTCCGGCATCAGGCCCCCCGGCTGGACCGGGATCTGCTGCGCCAGTGCCAACGCCGAGACGAGCCGGGCGCCGACGCTGTCGTGCAGTTCGCGCAGCTGCCGGGCCGCCTCGGCACGGCGCGCCACGGCCTGGTCGTGCTGCTGCAGACGGGCCCGGGTGGCCTGCAGGGCCGCCTCGGCCACGCGCAGGCGCTCCGACTGGCGCCGCCGGGCCCGCGCATGGCGCCGCCGCGTCGCCTGCCAGCGCCAGACCAGTCCGGCGGCCAGCAGCCCACACCCCAGCCAGACCAGCGCCTGGCCCACGCCGAGCACCGGCCACAGCGGCCACGCCGCCAGGGCGGCCGCCAGCAGCACGACGCCGACCACCCACCCGTTGCCGCCCGCCGGACCGCGGCGACGCGGTCCGGGCACAGCCGGCGCGGCGGCCTCGCTGTCGGTCGGCAGCGGCGCGACGATGGTCGGCTGCCAGCCGGGTACGGCACTCATGCGCAACTCCTCCTGCCTGTGTCGCGCGCACCCTGCGCGCGCATCCCGGACGTCAGGCCGCCCCGGCGGGACGGGCCCGACCCTGGACGCCGTTCGTGAGAATTTTCCGCTTCGACCCCCCGTCGGGCCCATCCCGGGTTCACGGGGAGACCGGCCATCGGCCGTGAATCCTTTTGCGTGCGCGGGGCCGTTCCCGCCAGGCCGGAGGCTCCCCTATACTGCCGGGCAGCGCCGATTTGTCCGACTTGCGGGCGCTCTAGAAATGCCGCTAAAGAGGGGCAAACCAACCCGGTGGTCGCCCTTTGCTGCGACGCCGGGTTCGTTTTTTCAGATTGCCATGGCATCCCTCGGCCACGTCACCCCCCAGAGCCTGCACTTCGCCCAACCGCTGGCGCTGCGCAGCGGCGCCAGCCTGGCCGACTACACGCTGGTCTACGAAACCTACGGCGAGCTCAACGCCGCGCGCAGCAACGCGGTGCTGGTCTGCCATGCCCTGAACGCCAGCCACCATGTGGCCGGCAGCTACGCCGGCCAGCCGCGCAGCGAGGGCTGGTGGGACAACATGATCGGCCCCGGCAAGCCGCTGGACACCGACCGCTTCTTCGTCATCGGCGTGAACAACCCAGGCTCCTGCTTCGGCTCGACCGGCCCGATGCACCGCAACCCGGCCACCGACCGGCCCTACGGCGCCGACTTCCCGGTGGTGACCGTCGAGGACTGGGTCGAGGCGCAGGCGCGCCTGCTCGACCGCCTGGGCATCGAACGCCTGGCCGCCGTGATGGGCGGCAGCCTCGGCGGCATGCAGGCGCTGAGCTGGACCCTGCAGCACCCCGAGCGCATGGGCCACGCGCTGGTGATTGCCAGCGCGCCGAACCTGTCGGCGCAGAACATCGCCTTCAACGAGGTGGCGCGGCGCGCGATCATCACCGACCCGGACTTCCACGGCGGCCACTTCTACGCCCATGGCGTGCTGCCGCGGCGCGGCCTGCGGGTGGCACGCATGATCGGCCACATCACCTACCTGTCGGACGACTCGATGGAGCAGAAGTTCGGCCGCGCACTGCGCTCGGCCGAGCTGGCCTACAGCACGCAGGAGATCGAGTTCCAGATCGAGAGCTACCTGCGCCACCAGGGCGACAAGTTCAGCGAGTACTTCGACGCCAACACCTACCTGCTGATCACCCGGGCGCTGGACTACTTCGACCCGGCACGGCCCTTCGGCAACGACCTGAGTGCGGCGCTGGCCCGGGCCACGGCGAAGTTCCTGGTGGTCAGCTTCACGACCGACTGGCGCTTCTCGCCGCAGCGCTCGCGCGAGATCGTCAAGGCCCTGCTGGACAACCGCCGCGACGTGGCCTACGCCGAGATCGATGCGCCGCACGGCCACGACGCCTTCCTGCTCGACGATGCGCGCTACCACGCCATCGTGCGGGCCTACTTCGAGCGGGTGGCCCGGGAGGTGGGCGCATGAGCGCACGCGCAACCCCCTGCCCGGTGCTGCGCAGGAGCCTGCCGTGATCGACCGCCAGACCGACCACCTCATCGCCGACCTGGTGCCCGCGGGCAGCCATGTGCTCGACCTGGGCTGCGGCGGCGGCAGCCTGCTGGAACTGCTGATGCGCGAACGCCGCTGCAGCGGCTACGGCATCGAGCTCGACGACGCCAAGGTGCTGGCCTGCGTGCAGCGCGGGGTCAACGTGATCCAGCGCAACCTGGAAGAGGGGCTGGCGATCTTCGCCGACGGCAGCTTCGACGTCGTGCTGCAGCTCGACACCCTGCAGAACCTGCGCAATGCCGAGGCCATGCTGCGCGAGACCGCCCGGGTCGGGCGCATCGGCATCGTCGCCTTCCCCAACTTCGCCCACTGGCCGAACCGGCTGAGCGTGCTGCGCGGGCGCATGCCCGTGACCAAGGCCCTGCCCTACCAGTGGTACGACACGCCGAACATCCGCGTGGGCACCTTCGCCGACTTCGAGGTGCTGGCGCGCCAGTGCGGCCTGCAGGTGCTGGAAGCCTTCGGCCTGCACGAGGGGCGCATCGTGCGCCGGCTGCCGAACCTGCGGGCCAGCACTGCGGTGTTCAAGATCGCCCGCGGCTGAGCCCCCAGTGATGTGAGCGGATGTTGCCCCGCACCGACGCCGGGGCTGCACCCGCTCCTGCCGGCATGGCGGCCGTCCTCCGGTGGAGCGGCCGCCCACGCGGGGCATCCCGAACCACCCCAGCAGGCCTGACGCCGGTCTTACAGGCTGACACAGCCCCGTCAGCGAACGGGATCAGGATGCGCACTTTGCACGCAACCGTCCCGTCTGCAGCGGTTTCGCCGCCCGCAGGGGATGCAGCCTGACCGAGGAATCTGCCGATGCCATCCCTGAGCCCCGCCCTGGAAGCCCTGCGACCCGCCCCGGCCCGACCCGCCCCTCGGGCAGCCGCACCGGCCGGTCTGACCCTGGAGGCCCCGTTCGCCGAGCTCACCGACCGCCCCTGGCACTGCTGGCAGACCAGCAGCCTGGCGCTGGTGAGCCTCGCGGCCATGGAGGGCGCAGCCGACGAGACCGGCACCTGGGGCTGGTGGGTGCCGACCTCGCCGGAGCAGGGTCTCGAGCGGTTGCAGCGCGCCGCCGCCGAGCTGGGCTGGCCCTGTTTTGCCACGCTGCAGCCGCGCGGGGGCAGCCGCTGGCTGGTGCTGGGCGCCAGCAGTGACACCACGGCGGTGATTCAGCGTGACGAGCACGCGCCGGTGGAACTGCCCCTGGCGCTGCGGCTGCGCCCCCTGCCCGGCGGGGGCAGCACGCTGCGCTGGCAGGACGACCGCATCCTGATCGGTCACGGCCTGCCGCCGGCCCTGATCGAGCGGGTCGCGGCCCTGCCCCGCCTGCTCGAGCAGGCCTGGCACTGAAGGGTTCGCAGGACCACCGCAGGGCGGCAGCGTCGGCGCCGGGGGCAGGCGCCGCGGCCTACACTGCAGCCCTGCCCGCGCGATGCGCCTGTCCGGAGCCCGAGCTGCCATGAACGCCCCCGACCGCCTGCCCGTCCTCGACCCTGCCGCCCTGGCCGCCCACACCGCCCGCAGCTGGGACGAGCAGATCGTCACCCAGCTCACGGACTACATCGCGATCCCGGCCAAGAGCCCGATGTTCGACCCCGACTGGGTCGCGCACGGCCACATCGACCAGGTGGTGCAGCGCGCCGCCGCCTGGGTGGAGGCCCAGCGGCTGCCCGGCCTGAGCGTCGAGATCGTGCGCCTGACCGACGCCCAGGGCCAGCCGCGCACCCCGGTGCTGTTCTTCGAGATGGCCGCCACCCGCCCCGAGCCGGACGCAGCCGCCGCACCCACGGTATTGGTCTACGGCCACCTGGACAAGCAGCCGGAGTTCACCGGCTGGCGCCGCGACCTGGGCCCCTGGACACCGAAGCTCGAGGACGGCCGGCTGTACGGTCGCGGCGGCGCCGACGACGGCTACGCGGTCTACGCCGCAGTGGCCGCGCTGCAGGCCTTGCGGGCGCAGGGCCTGCCCCACCCGCGCGTGGTGGGCCTGATCGAGACCTGCGAGGAAAGCGGCTCGGGCGACCTGCCGGCCTACCTGGACGCCCTGCGCGACCGGCTCGGCCAGGTCAGCCTGGTGGTCTGCCTGGACTCCGGCGCGGGCAACTACGAGCAGCTCTGGCTCACCACTTCGCTGCGCGGCAACGTCACCGGCACGCTGAAGGTCGAGGTGCTCGACGAGGGCGTGCACTCGGGCGACGCCAGCGGCGTGGTGCCCTCGAGCTTCCGCATCCTGCGCCACCTGCTGGACCGCCTGGAGGACAGCGCCACCGGCCGGCTGCTGCCGGCCAGCCTGCATTGCGAGATTCCCGCCGAGCGCCTGGCGCAGGCCCGCGCCACCGCGGCGATCCTGGGCGAGGAGGTCTGGAAACGCATGCCCTGGGCCTGCGGCGCCGACGGTGGCCCGACGCTGCCGACCACCACCGACCCGGTGGAGGCACTGCTGGCGCGCACCTGGCGCCCCACCCTGTCGGTCACCGGCGCCGAGGGGCTGCCGGCGATCGGCAACGCCGGCAACGTGCTGCGCCCGTCCACCGCCTTCAAGCTCAGCCTGCGCCTGCCCCCGCCGGTGGACGGCCCGACGGCCGCGCGGGAACTCAAGGCGCTGCTGGAGGCCGATGCGCCGTACAACGCGCGGGTCACCTTCCAGCCCGACGGCCGCGTCGGCGCCGAAGGCGCCACCGGCTGGAATGCACCGAGCCTGAACCCCTGGCTCGAACAGGCGCTGCAGACGGCCTCGCAGGACCAGTTCGGCACGCCACTGGGCTACGTCGGCCAGGGCGGCACGATCCCGCTGATGAACCTGCTGCAGCAGGGCTTCCCGCAGGCCCAGATGATGGTCTGCGGCGTGCTCGGGCCCAAGAGCAACGCACATGGCCCGAACGAGTTCCTGCACCTGGACTATGCCCGGCGGCTGACGGCCGCGGTGGCGCAGGTGGTGGCGGCGCACCCCTGAGGCCCGCCGCCCGAACGACCGTTCCTTGATCCACCTCGAGGCCCCGCCGGGCGGTGCGGACCGGCGGGAGACTAGCATCCCCGGGCATCCCCGCTGGCGCAACGGCACGTGATTTGCTGAACTCGCCACCTTCACGGACTCTTCCCGAGCACACCATGATCCCTTCGCGCATCGCACTGGCAGCGGCTCTGGCTGCCTGCACCCTGGGCGGCACGGCCGCCGCGGCCACCTTCAAGTGGACCAGCGCCAGCGACATCCCCACCTGGGACGTCCATTCGCAGAACAACGCGCTGGGCAACGGGGTGCACGCGGCGGTGTACGAGTCGCTGGTCTACTACAACAGCCGCACCTTCGCGCTCGAGCCGATGCTGGCTACGGCGTGGAAGCAGGTCAGCCCCACGCAGGTGCGCCTGACGCTGCGCCCGAACGTCAAGTTCCACGACGGTGCGGCCTTCGATGCCGACGACGTGGTCTTCTCGCTCGAGCGGGCGATGGCCAAGACCTCGAACTACGGCGTCTACACCCAGGGCATCGACCGGGTGGTCAAGGTCGACGCGCTCACGGTGGACATCTTCACCAAGGGCCCGAATCCGGTGCTGCTGCGCCAGCTCACCGAGCTGCGCATGATGGACCGCGACTGGGCCGAGAAGAACAAGTCGGTCGAGCCCAAGGACGCCAAGACCAAGGACGAGAACTTCGCCCACCGCAACGCCAACGGCACCGGCCCCTACCGGCTCGAGAGCTGGGAGCAGGACGTCAAGCTGGTGCTGAAGAAGAACCCCGCCTGGTGGGGCAAGATGGAGGGCAACGTCACCGAGGTGATCTACACCCCGATCAAGGCCGAGGCCACCCGCGTGGCCGCGCTGCTGTCCGGCGAGGTCGACCTGGTGCTCGACCCCTCGCCGGCCGACCTGCCGCGCCTGCGCAGCGGCGGCAGCCTGAAGGTGCTCGACGGCGCCGAGAACCGCACCATCTTCTTCGGCATGGACCAGTTCCGCGACGAGCTGCCGGGCAGCAACGTCAAGGGCAAGAACCCGCTCAAGGACGTCAAGGTCCGCAAGGCGCTGTACCAGGCCATCGACGGCCAGGCCATCGCCAAGACCACCATGCGCGGCCTGGCCCAGCCCACCGGCACGCTGATCGCCCCGCAGGTCAACGGCTGGACCCAGCGCGCCGACACACGCTGGCCCTACGACGTCGCGGCGGCGAAGAAGCTGCTGGCCGAAGCGGGCTACCCCGACGGCTTCGAGGTGGACTTCGCCTGCCCGAACAACCGCTACATCAACGACGAGGAAATCTGCCAGGCGGTGACCGCGATGTGGGCCAAGATCGGCGTGAAGGCCAAGCTGCGCACGCTGCCGCTGACCACCTACTTCCCGATGATCCAGCGCTACGAGGCCAGCATCTACATGCTCGGCTGGGGCGTGCCGACCTTCGACGCGCTGTACTCGCTGCAGTCGCTGGTGCGCTCGGTGGGCGCGCAGGGTGACGGCAACTACAACGTCGGGCGCTACAGCAACCCGCGCATGGACGCGCTGGTCGAGCGCATCAAGAAGGAAGTGGACCAGAAGAACCGCAACGACCTGATCGAGCAGGCGCTGCTGCTGAGCCACCAGGACGTCTCGCACATCCCGCTGCACAACCAGGTGATCCCCTGGGCCATGAAGAAGAACGTGAGCGTGGTGCACCGGGCCGACAACCGCATCGACCTGCGGCTGGTGAAGGTGAACTGACCGCCGCGGCATGCTTGCCTTCATCCTGCGCCGGCTGGCGCAAGCGCTGGCCGTGATGCTGGCGGTGGCCTTCATCGCCTTCATGCTTTTCCAGTATGTGGGCGATCCGGTCACCAACCTGCTCGGCCAGGACGCCACTGCCGAGGAACGCGAGGCGCTGCGCGCCGACCTGGGGCTGGACCAGCCCTTCGTCGTGCAGTTCGCCACCTTCGTCGGCAACGCGCTCCAGGGCGAGTTCGGCACCAGCCTGCGCCAGGGCCGCAAGGTGTCGGAGCTGATCGCCGAGCGCTTCCCGGCCACGCTGGAGCTGGCCTTCAGCGCCGCGCTGATCGCCCTGGCGGTGGGCATCCCGCTGGGGGTCTACGCGGCGCTGCGGCGCGGCCACTGGCTGGCGCAGGTGGTGATGAGCCTGTCGCTGCTGGGCGTGTCGCTGCCCACCTTCCTGATCGGCATCCTGCTGATCCTGATCTTCTCGGTCACGCTGGGCGTGCTGCCCAGCTTCGGCCGTGGGGAGGTGGTGCGCATCGGCGGCTGGAGCACCGGCCTGCTGACGGCCGATGGCTGGAAGCACCTGATCCTGCCGGCGGTGACGCTGTCGATCTTCCAGCTGGCACTGATCCTGCGCCTGGTGCGCGCCGAGATGCTCGAGGTGCTGCGCAGCGACTACATCAAGTTCGCCCGCGCGCGCGGCCTGAGCGACCGGGCGGTGCACTTCGGCCATGCGCTGAAGAACACGCTGGTGCCGGTGATCACGATCACCGGGCTGCAGCTGGGCTCGCTGATCGCCTTCGCGATCATCACCGAGACGGTGTTCCAGTGGCCGGGCATGGGCCTGCTGTTCATCCAGGCGGTGCAGTTCGCCGACATTCCGGTGATGGCGGCCTACCTCTGCCTGATCGCGCTGATCTTCGTGGTCATCAACCTCGTCGTGGACCTGCTGTACTTCGCCGTCGACCCGCGCCTGCGCGTCGAGGGCAGCAGCGGCGGGCACTGAGCCCCGGCCCTGTCCCGGCCTGAACCCGGCTTCGGTCGATCCAACCTGCCTGCCTCCTCCATGCGCGCTGCCCTTCGACGCTTCTTCGCCGGCGATGTCTGGTACAGCTTCCGCACCTCGCCGGTGGCGATGATCGCGGCGGCGGTGGCCGCGCTGTGCATCTTCTGCGCGCTGTTCGCCGACTGGGTCGCGCCGCACGATCCCTTCGACCTGGCCTCGCTCGAGCTGTCGGACGCCCGGCTGCCGCCGGCCTGGCAGGAAGGCGGCCAGGCCCGCTACCTGCTGGGCACCGACGACCAGGGCCGCGACATCCTGTCGGCACTGATGTACGGCGCACGCATCTCGCTGCTGGTGGGCGGTGCCTCGGTGCTGCTGTCGGTGGTGGTGGGCGTGGGCCTGGGGCTGCTGGCCGGCTTCGTCGGCGGGCGCGTGGACGCGGTGATCATGCGGGTCTGCGACGTCATGCTGTCCTTCCCGCCCATCCTGATCGCGCTGCTGATCGATGGGGCCGGCCGGGCCATGTTCCCCGAGGCGCACGAGGAACTGGCCTTCGCGGTGCTGATCCTGGCCATCTCGCTGAGCTACTGGGTGCAGTACGCCCGCACGGTGCGCGGCTCGACGCTGGTGGAGCGGCAGAAGGAGTATGTGCAGGCCGCCCGCGTGGTGGGCGTGCATCCGCTGCGCATCATGTTCCGCCACGTGCTGCCCAACGTGATGGGTCCGGTGCTGGTGCTGGCCACCATCCAGGTGGCGCTGGCCATCATCACCGAGGCCACGCTGTCCTTCCTCGGCGTGGGCGTGCCGCCGACGCAGCCCTCGCTGGGCACGCTGATCCGGGTGGGCAACGACTTCCTGTTCTCCGGCGAATGGTGGATCACCATCTTCCCCGGCCTGATGCTGGTGCTGATCGCGCTGTCGGTGAACCTGCTGGGCGACTGGCTGCGCGACGCGCTCAACCCCCGGCTGAGATGACTCCCCCCCGTAGCGGCTTCGCCGCCCCCCCCCAGGGGGGCGTCGCCCGCGGCCCTGCAAAGCCGGTTCCGCGGCGACTGCCGGGTCACGCGGGGCACTCGCGTCACCGCTCGCGCATGTCGGGCAGAACCACCGCAATGACTAACTCCTCTCCCCCGCTGCTCGAGGTGCGTGGACTGCGCGTCGAGTTTCCCACCCGGCAAGGCACGCTGCGTGCGCTGGACGATGTGTCCTTCGACATCCGCGCCGGCGAGGTGCTCGGCGTGGTCGGCGAGTCCGGCGCGGGCAAGTCGCTCACCGGCGCGGCCATCATCGGCCTGCTGGAGCCGCCCGGGCGCATCGCCGGCGGCGAGATCCGCCTGGAGGGCGAGCGCATCGACCAGCTCGGCCCCGAGGCGATGCGCCGCATCCGCGGGCGGCGCATCGGCGCGATCTTCCAGGATCCGCTGACCTCGCTGAACCCGCTCTACACCGTCGGGCAGCAGCTGGTGGAGACCATCCGCACCCACCTGCCGCTGTCGGCCGCGCAGGCGCGCGAGCGGGCCATCCGGCTGCTGCAGGACACCGGCATCCCGGCGGCCGAAGCGCGCATCGACCACTATCCGCACCAGTTCTCCGGCGGCATGCGCCAGCGGGTGGTGATCGCCCTGGCGCTGGCGGCCGAGCCGAGGCTGATCGTCGCCGACGAGCCCACCACCGCGCTGGACGTCTCGATCCAGGCCCAGATCATCACCCTGCTGCGCCGCCTGTGCCGCGACCATGGCGCCGCAGTGATGCTGGTCACCCACGACATGGGCGTGATCGCCGAGACCAGCGACCGCGTCGCGGTGATGTATGCCGGGCGCATCGCCGAGATCGGCCCGGTGGCCGACATCATCCACCACCCCGCACACCCCTACACGGCAGGCCTGATGGGCTCGATTCCCGCGATGCACGAGGACCGCGAGCGGCTGCTGCAGATCGACGGCGCCATGCCGCGGCTGCATGCGATTCCCACCGGCTGCGCCTTCCACCCGCGCTGCGACCGCGCGATCGCGCGCTGCCGGCAGGCCCGCCCGGAGCTGATGGACGCCGGGCGCACGCGCGCGGCCTGCTGGCTGCATGCCCCGGGGGCCGCAGCATGACGGCGCCCCTGCAGCCATCCGGCAGCGCCGCTGCCGTGGCCGACACGGCGCCCCCCCTGGTGGAGGTGCGCGAGCTGGTGCGGCGCTTCGATGTCTCGGCCCCCTGGCTGAACCGGGTGCTCGAGCGCCGGCCGCGCCAGTTCGTCCACGCGGTCGACGGGGTGAGCTTCACGATCGGGCGCGGCCGCACCCTCGCGCTGGTGGGCGAGTCCGGCTGCGGCAAGAGCACCGTCGCGCGCATGCTGGTCGGGCTGTATCCGCCCACGGCCGGCACGGTGCTCTTCGACGGCATCGACACCACCCGCAGCTTCGCCGGCCCGCAGGCACGCGCCCTGCGCCGGCGCATGCAGATGATCTTCCAGGATCCCTACGCCAGCCTCAATCCGCGCTGGAAGGTGCTGGACATCGTCGGCGAGCCGCTGCGCGAGCACCGCCTGGTGACCGAGCGCGAGGCCCTCGCCGCCCGCGTGGGCACGCTGCTGCAGTCGGTGGGCCTGGCGGCGGCGGACGCGCAGAAGTTTCCGCACCAGTTCTCGGGCGGCCAGCGCCAGCGCATCTCGATCGCCCGGGCCCTGGCCACCGAGCCGGAGTTCCTCGTCTGCGACGAGCCCACCTCGGCGCTGGACGTGTCGGTGCAGGCCCAGGTGCTCAACATCATGAAGGACCTGCAGCGCGAGCGGGGCCTGACCTACCTGTTCATCTCGCACAACCTCGCCGTGGTGCGGCATGTGGCCGACGAGGTGGGGGTGATGTACCTCGGGCGCCTGGTGGAGCGCGCCGACAAGCGCCGCCTGTTCACCCAGCCGCGTCACCCCTATACGCGCATGCTGCTGGACGCGATCCCGGACCTGCGCATGAGCGGGCGCGCGCGCACCCCGGTGCAGGGCGAGGTGCCCAATCCGCTGTCGCCGCCGCCGGGCTGCAGCTTCCATCCGCGTTGCCCGGCCGCCGACGCCCGCTGCCGGCAGGAGCGCCCGGCGCTGCGCCCCGTCGACGGGACGCTGGTGGCCTGCCACGCCGTGGAGGAAGGCCGGCTGCCGGCAGCCTGAGTCGCTCCCCAGCTGCCTGGCCGCCCGGCGCGCAGCGGCTCGGCCGGGTCCGCCCTCAGCGCTTCACTCGGCGCTTCAGCCAGCGGCCGACGATGGCGGCGCTGGCATGCGCGGCCACGACCTCGATGAAGCGCAGGAAGTCCACATGCGCGCTGTCGTCGGCCCGGTCGGAGACGGTGCGCAGCACCGCGAAGGGCAGGCCCAGGTCGTGGCAGACCTGGGCGATGGCCGCGCCCTCCATCTCGACGGCCAGCGCCTGCGGCAGCGCGGCCTGCAGGGCCCGGCTTTCGTCGGCCGAGGCGACGAAGCGGTCGCCGCTGACGATCAGGCCGCGGTGCAGCTGCGGCGCGTGCACGCCCAGGGCGTGCACCTCCTCGGCCCGGGCCTCGGCTCCGTAGTGGCCCGGCTCGGCCAGCACCTGCGCGGCCGCCTCGGCCAGGGCGGCGCTCAGTTCCGCATCGGCAGGAAAGTGACTGCGACCGGTCAGCGGCACCTCCCAGCGCGGGAACAGCGGCGAGGCGTCCATGTCGTGCTGCAGCAGCTGTTGGGCCACCACGACATCGCCGACCCGCACGCCGGCCCCGAGCCCGCCGGCCACGCCGGTGAAGATCAGCCGGGCCACCCGGTAGCGCTCGGCCAGCAACACCGCGGTGGTGGCTGCGGCCACTTTGCCGATGCCGCAGAGCACCAGCACCACCGGTTCGCCGTGCAGCCGGCCGATATGAAAGCGCCGGCCGGCGTGGGTCTCGACGCGGAAGTCGGCCTGCGGGTGCGCCAGCAGGGCGTCGAGCTCCTGCGCCATCGCGGCCACCACGGCCGTGGGGCCGCCGGATCCGGCGCCGGGCCGAGCGTCGACGGGCAGGGCGGCGGGCGGGGAAGGATGCAGTTCGGACATGGGCCGCAGCTTAGCCCTGCGCCAGTCCGAGCGCGCGCTCGACGCGTCGCGCCATCGCGTCGCCCCGCAGGCGTCGCACCTCGACCACGAAGGCCATGGCCACCGCCTCCAGCTCGAGGAGGCTGCCGGCCCGCTCGATGCGCAGCGTGTAACGGTAGCCCTTGAGCAGGCCGAGCGTCTCTCGCACCAGCGCGCTCAGGCGCGCGTGCAATTCGGCGTGACTCAGGCCGCTGCGCCCGGCAGCGCCGGCATCGAGGGGGACGAAGCCCGCCGCGCCCGAGTCCCATTCCCCCGGCAGGGTGGAGGGTGCGTCCTCGTCCTGCGCCGCAGCACCGTGGCGGCCGGAGGCCGGCCGTGCCGACGCCGGCAGCGCCCCCTCCGGCACCCCATCGGCCAGGGCCTGATGCGACAGGCGCCAGGAGCCAGCCTCGCCCAGCCCGGCGGGCTGCGTCTCCAGCGCCACCGGCAGGGTAGGAAGGTCGCCGCCCAGCGCTGCGGCGTGGCGGGGCTGTGCGCCCGGCGAGGGCAGCCCGCCCAGCTCGCTGAGCCTTCCCGGACGGGTCCAGGCGGCCGGCAGAGTCGGCAGAGCACCGCTCAGCGTTGCCGGTCCGGTCGGGGCCAGCCCCGCCAGCTCGCTGTCACCGGCCGGTCGCCCGCGGCCCTCCTCGATCAGGCCGAGGTCCAGCAGCGCAGCCGCATCCTGCAGCGACGCGCCCTGGATCATGCCGACCCAGTCGCGCACGCTGCGCGTGCCGTCGATGATCAGCAGCAGGTTGCGCGCCACGCGCGGCAGGCCGAGGCGACGTTCGCGAAGCTCACGTCGGCCCGCGTCGGTCTTGCGGAAGTACTCGGCCATCGGTCGGCATCATGCCCGCGGGGCTGACTTCGATGCGCAACATTGCGCAACCGGGACATGCGCTTGTTTCGAAGCGCGGGCGGCAACGCAGGGACCGGGCCGCCGTCAGACGGTGGCCGAGGCCCTCAGCTGGCGGCGCAGCACCTTGCCCACCGCACTCTTGGGCAGCCCGTCGCGGAACTCGATCAGCCGCGGGCGCTTGTAGCCGGTGAGGTTCTGCTCGCAGTAGGCACGGATGTCCGCCTCCGTGACCGAAGTGTCGCGGCGCACCACCACCGCCTTGACGGTCTCGCCGTTGCGCTCGTCGGGCACGCCGACCACCGCACACTCCAGGATGCCCGGCATCTGCGTCAGCACATCCTCGACCTCGTTGGGGTAGACGTTGAAGCCCCCCACCAGGATCATGTCCTTCTTGCGGTCGACGATGCGCAGGTAGCCGCGTTCGTCGATCAGGCCGATGTCGCCGGTGCGGAAGAAGCCGTCGGTGGTCATCACCCGGGCGGTCTCGTCGGGACGCTGCCAGTAGCCGGCCATGACCTGCGGCCCGCGCACCGCGATCTCGCCGGGCTGGCCGAGGGCAACCTCCTGACCGGCGTCGTCGAGCAGGCGCAGTTCGGTGCCGGGCAGCGGCAGGCCGACCGTGCCGGTGAACAGGGTGCTGTCGGTGGGGTTGCAGGTGACGGTGGGAGAGGTCTCCGACAGTCCGTAGCCCTCGCAGATCGGGCAGCCGGTCTTCTGCAGCCACAGCCGTGCGGTGGCCTGGTGCACCGACATGCCCCCGCCCACCGAGATCTTCAGGTGGGTCCAGTCGACCGTGGCGAAGTCGGGATGATGCGCCATGGCGTGGAACAGGGTATCGACCGCCGGAAAGCTGTGGAAGCGCTCGCCCGCCAGCGTCTTGAACAGCGCCGGCAGATCGCGCACGTTGGGAATCAACAGGTTGCAGGCCCCCACGCGCAGGCCCAGCATCAGGTTGGTGTTGAAGCCGAAGATGTGATGGAGCGGCAGGGCACAGACCTGGGTGAGCTGCTCGCCGGGCGGGATGCGGCGCAGCGCAGGCTGGTACCAGGCCTCGCACTGCAGCACGTTGGCGACCAGGTTGCGGTGCAGCAGCACCGCCCCCTTGCTGACCCCGGTGGTGCCGCCGGTGTACTGCAGCACCGCGACATCCTGCGGGCCGGGCTGCGCCGGCCGCAGCGTCAGGGCGGCACCGGCGGACAGGGCGTCACGCAGGCGCACCGCGTCGGGGAGCCGGAACGGCGGCACGAGCTTGCGGACATGCCGCACCACCGCATCGACGACGATCGACTTCGGAAAGCCCAGCATTTCGCCCAGCGACGCCAGCACGACCTGCTGCACCGGCACCTCGGCGCGGATCTGCTCGTAGATGTGCGCGACGCTCTCCAGGACGATCAGCAGCTTGGCGCCGCTGTCGGACAGCTGGTGGGCCAGCTCGCGCGGGGTGTAGAGCGGATCGACGTTGACGACGACGAAGCCGGCCCGCAGCACTGCCGCGACCGCCACGGGGTACTGCGGGACGTTCGGCAGCATGATCGCCACGCGATCGCCGCGCCCCAGGCCCTGGGCCTGCAGCCAGGCCCCCAGCGCACGCGAGGCCTCGTCGAGGCGGCGGTAGCTGAAATCCTGCCCCATGTAGCGCAGCGCGGGCCGCGCCGCATGGCGGGCGAAGGCCTCCTCCATCAGCGCCACCAGCGTGGCGCAGGCGCTCGGCTCGATCTGCGCCGGCACGCCGGCGGGGTACTGTTTCAACCAGACGGGATCCATGACCAGGGGCGGGTCGCTGCTGCGTCGCCGACGATTCTGCGCCAGCCCCGTCACCCCGACCCCCGGGATTGCTCAGGGGAAGATCCGGGGTGACAGCGCCCGGCGCAGCGGACCTGCGCCGCCCGTCCGACCGCGCCCTGTCAGGCTTTCAGGGCGCCCAGCACCTCGTCGAGCATCTTCTTGGCGTCACCGAACAGCATCCGGTTGTTCTCCTTGTAGAACAGCGGGTTGTCCACGCCGGCGTAGCCGCTGGCCATCGAGCGCTTCATCACGATCGACGTCCGGGCCTTCCAGACCTCGAGCACCGGCATCCCCGCGATCGGGCTGCCCGGGTCGTCCTGGGCGGCCGGGTTCACGATGTCGTTGGCGCCGATGACCATCGAGACGTCCGCCTCCGGGAAGTCCTCGTTGATCTCGTCCATCTCCATCACGATGTCGTAGGGCACCTTGGCCTCGGCCAGCAGCACGTTCATGTGGCCGGGCATGCGGCCGGCCACCGGATGGATGGCAAAGCGCACGTTCACGCCCTTGTCGCGCAGCAGCTTGGTGATCTCGTAGACCGTGTGCTGGGCCTGCGCCACCGCCATGCCGTAGCCCGGCACGATGATCACGCTCCTGGCCTCGCGCAGCAGCTCGGCGGTCTCCACCGCGCTGACCGGCACCACTTCGCCCTGCGGCTGGGCGGCCTCGCCGCCCGCCGCCTTGGGCGCGGGCGCGCCCCCACCGAAGCCGCCGGCGATCACGCTGATGAAGTTGCGGTTCATCGCGCGGCACATGATGTAGCTCAGGATCGCACCCGAACTGCCCACCAGCGCGCCGGTGACGATCAGCAGGTCGTTGCTGAGCATGAAGCCGGTGGCCGCGGCCGCCCAGCCGGAGTAGCTGTTGAGCATGGACACCACCACCGGCATGTCCGCGCCGCCGATGGCCATCACCATGTGGATGCCGAACAGCAGGGCGATCACCGTCATCACCAGCAGCGGCGTCATGCCCGCGGCGATGTCGTGCGCGGCCAGGAACTCGCGGCCGAACCAGACCACCACCAGCAGCGCTGCCAGGTTGAGCCAGTGGCGCGCGGGCAGCAGCAGCGGCTTGCCGCCGATCTTGCCGGAGAGCTTGCCGAAAGCGACGATCGAGCCGGAGAAGGTCACCGCGCCGATCAGGATGCCGACATAGATCTCCACCTCGTGGATCACCTTCTCGGCCGGCGTGGGGAACACCGTCGAGGTGTCGACGTAGCTGGCGAAGCCCACCAGGCAGGCCGCCAGGCCGACCAGGCTGTGCATCAGCGCGACCAGCTCGGGCATCTGCGTCATCTGCACCTTCTTCGCCGCGAAGAGGCCGATGGCGCCGCCCGCGACCAGCGCGGCGACGATGTAGGGGATGCCCCCGGCGGTCACCCGCGGGCCCAGCACCGTGGCCAGCACCGCGATCGCCATGCCGACCATGCCGAACAGGTTGCCGCGCCGTGCGGTCTCCGGGTTGCTCAGCCCGCCCAGGCTGAGGATGAAGAGGATGGTGGCCCCGATGTAGGCCATCGTCGAGAGACTGCTGCTCATGTCCGCTCCTGTGCCTCGTGCTTGTTCACTTGCGGAACATGGCCAGCATGCGCCGCGTCACCGCGAAGCCGCCGAACATGTTGATGGCCGTCAGCACCAGCGCGAACACCGCCAGCCCCAGGATCAGCCCGTTCGGGCGGTCGACCGCACCGGCGGCGTCCAGCGGCGGCGCCACCTGCACCAGCGCCCCGATGGCGATGATCGAGCTGATCGCGTTGGTCACGCTCATCAGCGGCGTGTGCAGCGAGGGCGTCACGTTCCACACCACCATGTAGCCGACGAAGCAGGCCAGCACGAAGACCGTGAAGTGCGACAGGAAGCTCGCCGGCGCGGTGGCGCCCACGCCCCAGAACAGCAGCGCACCGACGCCGAAGACGATGGCCAGCGACTTCGCCGACATCGGCTCGCCGGCGCCGTGGCCGTGGCCCTTGGCGGCCGGTGCCGCCACCGCGGCGGTCTTGGGCTTGGGGGCGGCGGCCGGCAGCTTCGGGGGCGGGGCGGGCCAGGTCAGCTCGCCGGCCTTGATCACGGTCAGACCACGGATCGCGTCGTCGCCGAAGTCGACGTCGATGACGCCGTCCTTGGTCTTGCACAGCTCCTCGGCCAGACGCAGCAGGTTGGTGGAGTACAGCGTCGAGCTCTGCTTGGCCAGCCGGCTGGCGAGATCCGTGTAGCCGACGATGGTCACGCCGTGGCGCACCACGGCCTCGCCGGGTACCGTCAGCTCGCAGTTGCCGCCCTGCTCGGCCGCCATGTCGACGATCACGCTGCCGGGCTTCATGCTCTGCACCATCTCGGCGGTGATCAGCCGCGGCGCGGGCTTGCCGGGAATCAGCGCGGTGGTGACGATGATGTCGCATTCCTTGGCCTGCTGGGCATACATCGCCCGCTGCGCAGCCTGGAAGCCCTCGCTCATCACCTTCGCGTAGCCGCCGCCGCCCGAGCCCTCTTCCTCGTAGTCGACCTTGACGAACTCGCCGCCCAGCGAGGTCACCTGGTCGGCCACCTCGGCGCGGGTGTCGTTGGCGCGCACGATCGCGCCCAGGTTGGCCGCGGTACCGATGGCCGCCAGGCCCGCCACGCCGGCGCCGGCGATGAACACCTTGGCCGGCGGGATCTTGCCCGCGGCGGTGATCTGGCCGTTGAAGAAGCGGCCGAAGGCGTTGGCCGCCTCCACCACCGCGCGATAGCCGCTGACGCCGGCCATGGAGGTCAGCGCGTCCATCTTCTGCGCGCGGCTGAGCTGGCGCGGCAGGCAGTCGATGGCCAGCACCGTGGCCTTCTTCGCCTGCAGCGCCGCCATCAGCTCGGGGTTCTGTGCCGGCCAGACAAAGCCGATCAGCGTGGCGCCCTCGCGCAGCATCGCCACCTCGTCCAGGCTGGGCGGTCGCACCTTGAAGACGATGTCGCTGCCGCCCCAGATGTCGGCGGCGCGGGGTAGCACGCTGGCACCGGCGGCGACGTAGGTCTCGTCGGCGAAGTTCGCCGCATCCCCGGCGCCGCTTTCCACCGCGACCGAGAAACCCAGCTTGATCAGCTTGCCCACCACGTCGGGCACGGTGGCGACGCGCTTCTCGCCCGGCGCCGTTTCCTTCGGAACTCCGATCCGCATGTTGTCCCCTCCTCGCGAGGTCCTGCTCCACAAACAATTTAGCTTACACGTGTTCCTGCGCTGAAACCACGCTGCGAATGATCCGGATCACCCCGGGGTTGCTGCGCCACTGCGCTTAGGATGCGGGCATGTCTGGATTGCGCTGGAAGCCCCATGTCACCGTTGCGGCCATCGTCGAGGAAGCCGGACGCTATCTGCTGGTCGAAGAAGAGACAGTCGATGGCCTGCGGCTGAACAATCCGGCCGGACACCTCGACGAAGGCGAGTCTCCGCTGCAGGCCGTGGTGCGCGAGACCCTGGAGGAAACCGCCCGAGCCCTGCAGCCGAGCCACCTGCTGGGCATCTATCTGTCCCGCATGCGCGCCCCCGAGCGTTGCGAGGATCTGACATTCCTGCGCTTCGCCTTCGTCGGCACGGTCGGTGAGCCGTTGCCCGGCAGGCGTCTCGATACCGGCATCGTGCGCACCCTGTGGCTGCGGCCCGACGAGATCCGGGCCCGCTCGGACCGGCTGCGCAGCCCGCTGGTCCTGCAGTGCCTGGCGGATCACCTGGCCGGGCGGCGCTTTCCGCTCGACCTGATCCTCACCCATGCGTCGGTCACGGACGCCGACCGCGGCCCGGCGCCCGGGGGAGAATCGGGGCGATGAAACCCTCCCGCGTGGTCGTCGGCCTGTCCGGCGGCGTCGATTCGGCCGTCAGCGCCTGGCTGCTCAAGCAGCAGGGCCACGAAGTGGTCGGCATCTTCATGAAGAACTGGGAAGACGACGACGACAGCGAGTTCTGCTCGTCCCGTCAGGACTTCCTCGACGCGGCCGCGGTGGCCGACGTGATCGGCATCGAGATCGAGCATGTCAATTTCGCCGCCGAGTACAGGGATCGGGTGTTCGCCGAATTCCTGCGCGAGTACCAGGCCGGCCGCACCCCGAATCCGGACATCCTCTGCAACGCGGAGATCAAGTTCAAGGCCTTCCTGGACCATGCGATGCGCCTGGGCGCACAGCGCATTGCCACCGGCCATTACGCGCGCACCCGCGTCGATGCCGCGTCCGGCCGGCACGAACTGCTCAAGGGCTGCGACCCGACGAAGGATCAGAGCTACTTCCTGCACCGCCTGAACCAGGCCCAGCTGGCCGTGACGCTCTTTCCCGTCGGCGCGCTGCCGAAGACCGAGGTGCGCCGCATCGCCGCCGAGATCGGCCTGCCCAACGCCAGGAAGAAGGACTCCACCGGCATCTGCTTCATCGGCGAACGCCCCTTCCGTGAGTTCCTGAACCGCTATCTGAACAAGACCCCCGGCCCGATCCGCGACGACCGCGGGCGCCTGCTGGGCGAACACGTGGGCCTGAGCTTCTACACGCTGGGCCAGCGCAAGGGCATCGGCATCGGCGGCGTCAAGGACAAGGGTGCCCGGCGCGGCGGCGGTGAGCATGCGCCCTGGTTCGTCGCGCGCAAGGACCTGGCGAACAACACCCTGTACGTCGTGCAGGGACACGACCACCCCTGGCTGCTCAGCCGCTCGCTGCAGGCCGACGGGGTGCACTGGTGCGCCGGCGTGCCGCCGGCGACGGGCCGCCTCTCGGCCAAGACCCGCTACCGGCAGGCCGACGAGGCCTGCCGCCTCACGCTGGACGACACCCCGGACCGCCTGCGACTGGACTTCGAGGGCCCGCAATGGGCCGTCACGCCGGGCCAGTCGGCGGTGCTCTACGACGGCGAGGTCTGCCTGGGCGGCGGCTTCATCGCGTCGGTGGCGTGAACCGCCGCCCCGCGCAGCCCGGCCCGGAAACGACGAGGCGCCCCGCAGGGCGCCTCGTCGCCGGATCAGGAAGGCGTCCTCGCCGGCCTCAGCCCTTCGCCTGCGCCAGCATCGTCGCGGCGTCGCTGACCTCGAACTTACCGGGGCCCTCGATGTTCAGGGTCTGCACCACGCCGTCCTCGATCAGCGCCGAGTAGCGCTGCGAGCGCAGGCCCAGGCCCTTGGCCGTCAGGTCCAGGGTCAGCTCGGTGGCCCGGGCGAAGTCGGCGCTGCCGTCGCCGAGCATGCGCACCTTGCCCGCGGTGCCCAGCTCCCGCCCCCAGGCGCCCATCACGAAGGCATCGTTGACCGACAGGCACCAGATCTCGTCGACCCCGGCGGCCTTCAGGGCCTCGGCCTGCGCGACGTAGCCCGGCACATGCTGGGCCGAGCAGGTCGGGGTGTAGGCACCGGGCAGCGCGAACAGCGCGATGGTCTTGCCGGCCGCCGCCTTGGCGACGTCCACCGGATTGGGGCCCAGCGAACAGCCCTCGGTGGGCACGTCGATAAATTCGTACAGCGTGACGGCGGGCAGCTTGTCCCCGACTTTCAACATGGCGTTGCGCTCCTCGTTGGATGACCGATGGGCCGAAAAACAAAAACCGGCCGCCAGTATCCCAGCGAGCCGGTTTCCTCGGAGCCCGGGGTCTGGATGACCCCGACGCGCCGCGTGCTTTCAGTGCGGTGTCAGACCACGCGCGCCTTCTCGACCAGACGGGTCACGACCCAGTTCTTGGTCTTGGACAGCGGGCGGCTCTCGGCGATCTCGACCAGATCGCCCATCTTGTACTCGCCCTTTTCGTCGTGGGCGTGGTACTTGCGCGAACGGGCCACGATCTTGCCGTAGAGCTCGTGCTTGACACGGCGCTCGACCAGCACGGTGACGGTCTTGGCGCGCTTGTCGCTGACGACCTTGCCGACCAGGGTGCGCTTGACCTTGGCGGGGGTGGTGGCTTGGGCTTCGCTCATCACGCGGCTCCCTTCTTCTTCTCGGCGAGGATGGTGCGGGCGCGCGCGATGTCGCGACGCGTCTGCTTCAGCACGCCGGTGTTGGTCAGCTGCTGGGTGGCCTTCTGCATGCGCAGGCCGAAGTGGGCCTTGAGCAGTTCGCTGATTTCCTTCTCGAGGGCAGCGACGTCCTTGGCGCGGAGTTCGGATGCTTTCATCTCTATGCTCCTTGGGCTCAGGCGCCGAAGCCGCGCGTCACGAAGGTGCAGCGCAGCGGCAGCTTCGCGGCAGCCAGGGTGAAGGCCTCACGGGCCAGGGCCTCGGGCACGCCGTTGATCTCGTACAGGACCTTGCCCGGCTGGATCTCGGCCACGTAGTACTCGGGGTTGCCCTTGCCGTTACCCATCCGGACTTCGGCCGGCTTCTGGGAGATCGGCTTGTCCGGGAAGATGCGGATGAAGATGCGGCCACCGCGCTTGATGTGGCGCGAGATGGCACGACGGGCCGCTTCGATCTGGCGGGCCGTGATGCGGCCACGCTCGGTCGCCTTCAGGCCGAATTCGCCGAAAGACACGTCGGCGCCACGGGTGGCGACGCCGGTGTTGCGGCCCTTCTGTTCCTTGCGGAACTTGCGACGGGACGGTTGCAACATTCCTTATTCTCCTTTCGCGGCAGCGGCCGGGGCGGCGGCACGCACGACGCGCTTGGCACCTGCGCCTTCGGCGGCCGGGCCGGCACCTTCGCCACGCGGGCCGCGACCTGCGCCGGGGCCACCCGGGCCACGCGGGCCACGACGATCACCGGGGCGGTCGCTGCGCGGACCACGGCGGCGACGGTCGTCTTCCGGACGGTCTTCGCCACGGATCACCGGCGCCTCGCCGTTGGCCAGGCGATCGCCACGGTAGACCCACACCTTGACGCCGATGACGCCGTAGGTGGTCTTGGCCTCCGAGAAGCCGTAGTCGATGTCCGCACGCAGGGTGTGCAGCGGCACGCGGCCTTCACGGTACCACTCGGTGCGGGCGATCTCGATGCCGTTCAGGCGACCCGACGACATGATCTTCACGCCCAGGGCGCCCAGACGCATGGCGTTCTGCATCGCGCGCTTCATCGCACGGCGGAACATGATGCGCTTCTCGAGCTGCTGCGTGATCGACTCGGAGATCAGCTGGGCATCGACTTCGGGCTTGCGCACTTCCTCGATGTTCACCGCCACCGGCACGCCCAGCATCTTGGCGAGCTGGACCTTCAGGTTCTCGATGTCCTCGCCCTTCTTGCCGATCACCACGCCCGGACGCGCCGAGAAGATGGTGATGCGCGCGTTCTTGGCGGGGCGCTCGATCTGGATGCGCGAGACGGCCGCGTTCTTGAGCTTCTTCTTCAGGAACTCGCGAACCTCGATGTCCTCGGCCAGCATGCCGGCGAACTGACGGTTGCCGGCGTACCAGCGCGACGACCAGTTGCGCGTGACAGGCAGGCGGAAACCGGTCGGATGGATTTTCTGTCCCATGGTCTTCTACCAGCCTTTCAGTTGCCGACCGTCACGTAGATATGCGCGGTGGGCTTGCTGATGCGGTTGCCACGGCCCTTGGCACGGGCCGTGAAGCGCTTCAGCGTGGCACCTTGCTCCACGTAGATCGAGGTCACGCGCAGTTCGTCGATGTCCGCGCCGTCGTTGTGTTCGGCGTTGGCGATCGCGCTCTCCAGCGCCTTCTTGATGATCCCGGCGGCCTTCTTGGGCGAGAACGTCAGGATGTTCAGCGCCTGATCCACCGGCTTGCCGCGGATCATGTCGGCCACGAGGCGGCCCTTGTCGCAGGACAGGCGCACGCCACGGACGATTGCTTTGGTTTCCATTGCGTCGGGCTCCTCAGCGCTTGGCCTTCTTGTCCGCGGGGTGACCCTTGAACGTACGGGTCAGCGCGAACTCGCCGAGCTTGTGGCCGACCATCTGGTCGGTCACGTACACCGGCACGTGCTGGCGGCCGTTGTGCACCGCGATCGTGATGCCGATGAACTCGGGCAGGATGGTCGAGCGACGCGACCAGGTCTTGACCGGCTTCTTGTCCTTGGTGGCCACGGCCTTCTCGACCTTGTCGAGCAGGTGGTGATCGACGAAGGGGCCCTTCTTGAGCGAACGAGACATTGCTGCGCTCCCCTCTTACTTCTTGCGACGCGAGACGATGAACGTCTGCGTGCGCTTGTTGCTGCGAGTGCGGAAGCCCTTGGTCAGCGTGTTCCACGGCGACACAGGAGCCTGGCCCTCGCCGGTACGGCCCTCGCCACCACCGTGCGGGTGGTCGATCGGGTTCATGGCGGTGCCGCGCACGGTCGGGCGGATGCCCTTCCAGCGGATCGCACCGGCCTTGCCGTACTGGCGCAGGTTGTGCTCTTCGTTCGACACCTCGCCGATCGTGGCGCGGCAGTCGATGTGGATCTTGCGCACTTCGCCGGAGCGCAGGCGGACCTGCGCGTAGGTGCCTTCACGCGCCATCAGCGTCACCGAGGTGCCGGCCGAACGGGCGATCTGCGCCCCCTTGCCGGGCAGCATCTCGACGCAGTGGATGGTCGAGCCCACGGGGATGTTGCGGATGGGCAGCGTGTTGCCAGCCTTGATCGGCGACTCGGCGCCGCTCAGGACCGTCTGACCCACTTCCAGGCCGCGCGGGGCGATGATGTAGCGACGCTCGCCGTCCGCGTAGCACACCAGCGCGATGTGCGCGGTGCGGTTCGGGTCGTACTCGATGCGCTCCACCTTGGCCGGAATGCCGTCCTTGTTGCGACGGAAGTCCACCACGCGGTAGTGATGCTTGTGACCACCGCCCTTGTGGCGCACGGTCACGTGACCGTTGTTGTTGCGGCCGGAGTTCTGCTTCTGGGGTTCCAGCAGCGACGCCTCGGGCGCGCCCTTGTGCAGGTGCTTGTGCACCACCTTCACCACGGCACGACGGCCGGGCGAAGTCGGTTTGACCTTGACGACAGCCATTACGCGGCCTCCCCGGAGAAGTTCAGTTCCTGACCCGGCTTCAGCGAGACATAGGCCTTGCGCAGGTGGTTGCGACGGCCGATGCGGCCGCCGAAGCGCTTGGTCTTGCCCTTGATGTTGACCACCTGGACCGAGGCGACCTCGACCTTGAACATCAGCTCGACGGCAGCCTTGATCTCGGGCTTGGAAGCATCCAGCAGCACCTTGAACAGCACCTGGTTGTGCTTCTCACCGACACTGGTGGCCTTCTCCGAGATGATCGGCGCGACGAGCACCTGGGCCAGACGGCCCTCATCGAACTTGGCGGCGCTCATGCGAACATCTCCTGCAGCTTGTCGATCGCGCCCTTGGTGACGATGACCTTCTTGTAGAAGACCAGCGACAGGGGATCGGCGTAACGCGGCTCGACGACCAGCACGTTGACGAGATTGCGCGAGGCGAGGAACAGGTTCTCGTCCACCTCGTCGGCGATCACCATCACGTGATCCAGGTTCATCTTCTTGAGCTTGTCGGCCAGCAGCTTGGTCTTGGGCGCCTCGACCTTGAGCGAGTCGACCACGGCCAGGCGGCCTTCGCGGGCGAGCTGGGAGAGGATCGTCACCATGCCGGCGCGATACATCTTCTTGTTCAGCTTGTGGCTGAAGTTCTCGTCCGGCGTGTTCGGGAAGATCCGGCCGCCCCCGCGCCACAGCGGAGACGAGGTCATGCCGGCGCGTGCGCGACCGGTGCCCTTCTGGCGGAACGGCTTCTTCGTCGAGTGATGGACTTCGGCGCGGGTCAGCTGCTTGCGGGTGCCTTGGCGGGCGTTGGCCTGATAGGCCACCACGACCTGGTGCACCAGCGCTTCGTTGTAGTCACGCGCGAAGACGGTGTCAGGGGCATCGACCTTGGCGGCCGCCTGGCCCTGCTCGTTCAGGAGCTCGAGCTGCATCAGTTGGCTCCTTGCTTGGCTTTGACGGCGGGACGCACGGTCACGAATCCGCCCTTGGCGCCCGGCACGGCCCCCTTGACCAGCAGCAGCTGGCGGGCCTCGTCGACGCGCACGATGTCCAGGTTCTGGGTGGTGACGGTCTCGTCACCCATGTGGCCGGTCATCTTCTTGCCCGGGAACACGCGGCCCGGATCCTGCGCCATCGAGATCGAGCCCGGCACGTTGTGCGAACGGCTGTTGCCGTGCGAGGCACGCTGCGAACCGAAGTTGTGGCGCTTGATGGTGCCGGCGTAGCCCTTGCCGATCGAGGTGCCCTGCACATCGACCTGCTGGCCAGCGGCGAACAGGGTCACGGGGACCTGGGCGCCCGGCTTGTACTCGGCGGCGACTTCGGCACTGACGCGGAACTCCTTCAGGAGCTCGCCGGCCTCGACACCGGCCTTGGCCAGGTGGCCCGCTTCGGGCTTGGTGACACGGGAGGCCTTGCGCGACCCGAAGGCCACCTGCAGGGCGCTGTAGCCGTCGACATCGGCGGTCTTGACCTGGGCGACGCGGTTGTTGGACACGTCGAGCACGGTCACGGGCACGGCATCGCCGTCGTCCGTGAAGATGCGCATCATGCCCACCTTGCGGCCCAGCAAACCGAGGCGCTCGCCCGGATTGGCTGTCGTCATGGTTCTTCTCCAATGCCCGACAACGATTGGTCGGGCTGACTGAATTGCCCCGGCAGACCGCGCCGACCCACCTTCTCGACGAAGGCACTCGAACCCGGCACACCGGAACGACGAAACGGGCGCGGAAAGCCCCACGCCCGAAAAGCTCGCGAATATAGCACAGCAAGCCAGGCCGCGCCAGGCACCGAGCCGATGCGCCGCGCCGGATGGGGCGCCAGGGTGCCCGGTTGTCTCGCCCCGGCTCCCCCGACGGAAGCCGGCGGGACAGCACTCACTCCGTATCCCAGCTCCACTCGAGCGCGACCACCCGCCCGCGCTCGATGCGGAAGGTCAGCGTATCGTCGTTGGGACGCTCGGGATGCAGCGCGTAGACCAGGTCGTCGCCTTCGGTGGACCAGGGCGGGCCGAGTTCGGCATGCACCGCCTCGACCGGGCTGCCGACGCCCAGGGCGCCGGGGACCTGCGGGTGCGCGGCCGTCAGCGTCAACGCCATCGGCCGGGCCCGCCCGCCGGAGGGCGTGAAGGTGACCACCTCGAAGCCGGGGCAGGCCGTGGTCCAGACCACGTCGAGGATGCGTGGACTGCGTGCGCTGGGCACGCGCTCGCGCTTGACCGACTGGGGCCGCTTGCAGCGCGTCTGCACGATCTGGCGGCCCAGGCGATCCAGCTCGGGCTGGACCTGCGAGTGCGTGGCCCCCGGCTCCTGCGCCGGAGCCATGCCGGGCATCGGCAGCAACAGGCTCGCGAGCAGCGTCGGCACGGCGAGGATCGAGGCGGGCGACAGACGGGCGGACATGGCACGACCTCCTTGCAGCGCCGTGATTGTGAGCCGGGCGGACCGGCGACGCCAGCGGGCGCCACCGGTCGACACAGGCCTTACCGGTCGTCGGCGGCTGCGTCGGGCGTCTGGCGCCACTGCGCCAGTTTCTCGTACAGGGTGGCGCGGGCAATGCCCAGCCGGCGTGCAGCAGCCACCTTGTTGCCCCCGGTGGCAGCCAGCGCATCCAGGATGGCGCGCCGCTCCAGCTCGGCCACCGCCTGGGGCAGCGGCACGACCGGCAGCGCCTGTCCGGTGCCGGCCGCCTCGGCAGCCGCGTCGCGCTGGCGCGCCACCGGCGCCGTCGTCGCTGCGCCCGGCCCGGCCGGCAGCACGGCGCGGAAGGCCGCCGCGCCGAGGACGAGGTCGTCCTCCAGCAGCGCCACCTGCTCGAGCACGTTGCGCAGCTCGCGGATGTTGCCGGGCCAGTGGTGCGAGGCGAGCAGTGCCAGCGCGTCCTCGCCGACGGTGCGGTGCGCCAGGCCGCTGCGGCGGGCGATGTCCTCCAGCAGCGCCTCGACCAGCGCCTCCAGGTCCTCCAGCCGCTCGCGCAGGGCGGGCAGACGGATCGGCAGCACGTTCAGTCGGTAGAACAGGTCGGCGCGGAACTGCCCGCCGGCCACCATCTCCGGCAGATCCCGGCTGGTGGCGGCGATGACCCGCACGTCGACCTTGTGCACCTGGTTGCTGCCCAGCGGCTCGACCTCCTGCTCCTGCAGCGCACGCAGCAGCTTGGCCTGCAGGGCCAGCGGCATGTCGCCGATCTCGTCGAGGAAGAGGGTGCCACCGTCGGCCAGCTTGAACTTGCCGTCACGCCCCTTGCGCTCGGCTCCGGTGTAGGCCCCGGGAGCCACGCCGAAGAACTCGGCCTCGAGCAGGGTGTCGGGCACCGCGGCGATGTTGACGCCGACGAAGGGCGCCCCGGCGCGCGGCGAGGCGGCGTGGATCGCCTGGGCGAGCAGTTCCTTGCCGGTGCCGGTCTCGCCCAGCAGCAGCACGCTGGCCGAGGTGGCCGCCACGCGCCGTGCCTGGCGCTTGACCTCCATGGCCACCGGGCTCGAGCCGATGAAGCTGGCGATGCGGTACTTGGGCCGGCGCTGCGCGGCGAGCTGGCGCCGGGCATCCTCGAGCTCGCGCTGCAGGCGGGCAAACTTGAGCATCAACGGCTGCATCGTCGTCTCGGGGTGGTCGAGCAGCACCAGGCCGACCGCGCCGAGCACCTGGCCGTCGGCATGGCGCAGCGGCAGCCGGCTGACCAGAAAGCTGCCGGCCTGGTTGGTCAGCAGGTCCAGCAGCATGGGCCGGCCGGTGTCGATCACCTGGGCCATCAGCGTGTTGGGCACCACCTCCTCGACGCGCCGCCCGACGAAGGCCTGTTCGCTGTCGAAGCCCAGACCGGGCAGGAAGCGCTTGTAGCCCTCGCTGATCCAGACGATGCGGTGCTCGCGGTCCACCACCATCATGCCCTGGGCGGTCTGGGCGAACAGGTCGAACATGGTGCGCGCGGCCAGCTGCAGCACGGTGGCGGCATCGGCGGGGAGGTCCGCGGCGACCGGCACGGCCGCGGCCGCAGCGAGCGCTCGCAACTCGTCGGCCGCGAAGGTGGGCGATGCGACAGAAGGGGGGGCGGTTCGGGGCGCAGGCATCGGGATCGAAGCCGCCCCGGCAGGGCCCGCAGGGTCGGCGACGCCGACTGTAGCGCGCGATATGCGCCGGTCCGGGCCGACGACCCGGCGCCGGAGCGGTCCCCACCGCCAATCGACTGTCTCTGGCGCACACTGCACCTGAGTCGATTGGCGGTAGGTTCGACCAACTCCGACGCGGGCGGGCGAATCCTGCGGCACCGGATCCCGGGTGGGCCCGGGCTCACGAAGCGGGAACCGAGTCCCCGGCTGTGGCGCCGCAACGCATTGGCGCACAGCCCGGGCAGGAGACGCGTAACCAAATTCCTGCGTCGGCAGCCTGACCGGAAGCGTCCCGACGGAGGCCCCAGTGGGGGACTTGACAGGCGCCAGCCCGCGGCAGCGCTGCGTCGATGGGAAATCGCCCCATTGTTTGCCGGGGTTTGAAGGGTCGTCGTGGTGGGCCGATCCGGCCTTGCATCCGGACACAACCCTCCGGCAGTCGGTTGCAGGTGCAAACGCAGGGGCAAACGGCTGTGCCACTTTGCGCATTTCCCGTCGTCATCCTGAAATGGCAGCGGAAAGTGCGGCTTTTTCAATTCAAGTCCACCCCCTTCCGGCCGGACCATGCGCTGCATCCGATCCGCCGCGGCCTGGCTCAGGCAGGCGGCGCCCGTCCACACCCCGCAGGAGGCCCCGTGAAGATTGCGTCGACCATCCGTTCCCGTCTTCCTCGTCATGCCGCCGACCTGCTGCGGCCCCGGCTGCTCTGGATCGTCATGGCCGCGAGCACCCTGGCGGCGGCCGGGGCGATCCAGCACGGCATCGACCGCCTGGAGATCGCTTCCGCCGCACGCGCCCAGCTCGAACGTGACGCCCTGGGACTGCACGAGCGCTACCTGGCCGCCGCGGCGCCCACCACGCCGGCGCTGCAGAAGCTGCGCGCCGAACGCGACGCCGCCGTGGCCGACGCGGCCGGCGCCGCGCGCGCCACGGTCTGGGCGTCACTGCTGTGGATGATGGGACTGGGCGCAGCCGGTGCCTGGCTGCAGCAGCGGCGCGCCCGGACGGCCCGGTGCGAAGCTGCCCTCGCCGGGGCGGCGGACAGCCTGCCGCCCGTCGATCAGGCCCTGCGCGAGCGAGCCGACCGGGTCCGGGGCGACCGAGACATCTTCACCGCCCCCGGCGCCTGCAGCACCCGCAGCACCTGCAGCATCCCCAGCGCCGACGGCGCCGACTCCGCGAGCCCGGTGACCGCGCCGGACTGGCAGGCACTGCGGCAGGAAATCTGCGCGATCGGGGAACTCATCGGCACGGATGCCAGCGCGTCGGCCGATGGATCGGCCGATGCGCCGACCGCCTCGCCGCCGCGGGCCGAACTGCACCGACTGCCGGCACGCCTGCCCGGCAGCCGGGAGCCACTGCAACTGGCGCTGCGCCTCGCCGCCTGAGTCGCAGGCCGCGCGCCGCGGACAGGTCCGGCCCGCCGAACCCGCGCGGCCGACCTGGCCGCCGGTTCAGACCGCGTCCAGCGCCTGCGCCAGGTCGGCGAGCAGATCGTCGATGTGCTCGATGCCGATCGACAGCCGCACGGTGTCCACCGTCACGCCGGCCTTGGCCAGCTCGGCCTCGCTGAGCTGACGGTGCGTGGTGGAGGCCGGGTGGCAGGCCAGCGACTTGGCGTCGCCGATGTTGACCAGCCGGGTCACCAGCTTCAGTGCATCCTGGAAGCGCGCGCCGCCCTCGAGGCCGCCCTGCACCCCGAAGGTCAGGATGCCCGAGGCCCGCCCGCCCATGTAGGCCTGCACCAGGCCATGGTCGGCGTGGTCGGCCAGGCCGGCGTAGTTGACCCACTTGACCTTGGCGTGGCCCTTCAGGAACTGCGCCACCGCCAGCGTGTTGTCGCAGATGCGGTCCATGCGCAGCGCCACCGTCTCGATGCCCTGCAGGATCAGGAAGGCGTTGAAGGGGCTCAGCGCCGCGCCCATGTTGCGCAGCGGCACCACGCGGGCACGGGCGATGTAGGCCGCCGCGCCCAGCGCCTCGGTGTAGCACACGCCGTGGTAGCTCACGTCCGGCTCGTTCAGGCGACGGAAGCGCGCACGGTGCTGCGCCCAGGGGAACTTGCCGGAGTCGACGATCACGCCGCCGATCGAGTTGCCGTGGCCGCCCAGGTACTTGGTCAGCGAGTGCACCACGATGTCTGCGCCATGCTCGAAGGGCCGGCACAGGTAGGGCGTGGGCACGGTGTTGTCGACGATCAGCGGCACGCCGGCGGCATGGGCCACGTCGGCCAGGGCCTGGAAGTCGGTGACGTTGCCCAGCGGGTTGCCGATCGACTCGCAGAACACCGCCTTGGTGCGCGCGTCGATCAGCGCCGCGAAGGCCGCCGGATCGCGCGGGTCGGCAAAGCGCACCTCGATGCCCAGCTGGGGGAAGGTGTGCGCGAACAGGTTGTAGGTGCCGCCGTACAGGGTGGAGGACGAGACGATGTTGTCGCCCGCCTCGGCGATGGTCTGGATCGCGTAGCTGATCGCCGCCATGCCCGAGGCCACCGCCAGCGCGCCGATGCCGCCTTCGAGCTCGGCCAGGCGCTGCTCCAGCACCGCCGTGGTGGGGTTCATGATGCGGGTGTAGATGTTGCCCGCCACCTTCAGGTCGAACAGGTCCGCGCCGTGCTGCGTGTCGTCGAAGGCGTAGCTGGTGGTCTGGTAGATCGGCACCGCCACCGCCTTGGTGGTGGGGTCGGGGCGGTAGCCGCCGTGCACGGCGATGGTCTCGAATTTCATGGGTCGGGTCTCCTCGGCAGGGATGGGGGCGCCGTCCTTCGACGGCCGCCGCGCATGCTAGTACAGCCCCTTGAAAGCCGGCCCCGCTGCCCCTAACTGACCGGACAGGGCGATGCCCCGGCATCGCGAATCCCCCAGCCTCGGAGCCAGAGCCATGATGTATCGCAGCCTCTTCCCCCGCGACTTCTTCGCCGATCTGGAGCGCCTGCAGCGCGAGTTCCAGTCGGGCATCGACGCCTCGCCGTCCATCCGCGGTCTGGGACGGGGCGGCTACCCGGCGCTGAACGTGGGCAGCACGCCGACCTCCGTGGAGGTCTACGCCTTCGCCCCGGGGATGAACCCGGCCGCCATCGATGTGCACCTCGAGCGCGGCGTGCTCACCCTGTCCGGCGAGCGCAGCCGCCCGGCAAGCGACGAAAAGTCCACCCGCCATGTCGACGAACGCTTCGAGGGGCGCTTCCGCCGGGTCGTCAGCCTGCCCGACGACATCGATCCCAATGCGGTGACGGCCCGCTACCGCGACGGTGTGCTGCACGTGAGCATCCAGCGCCGTGCCGCGACCCAGCCGCGTCGCATCGAGGTTCAGTGACACCTGCCCCGCACACCCACCGCCAGGAGCCCGCCATGAACACCCCTGCCAACCGCCCTGCCGAGCCTGCCCGCCCCGAACCGGCCCTGCTGCCCCCCGTGGACGTGGTGGAGGATGCCACCGGCATCAGCCTGTTCGCCGACCTGCCCGGCGTGCCGCGTGACCGCCTGCATCTGCGCGTGGACGGCGACCAGCTGTCCATCGAGGCCGAGCTGTCGCTCGACGCCCCGGCCGGGCTCGAACCCGGCCACGCCGAGGTCACGCTGTCGCGCTACCGCCGCACCTTCACACTGAGCAAGGAACTCGACCCCGAGAAGATCGGCGCCGAACTCGTGCAGGGCGTGCTGCGCGTGCGCATTCCCAAGGCCGAGCACGCCCAGCCGCGCAAGGTGCAGATCGAGGTGCTGTAAGCCGCCCTCGGCCGCCGCGCCGTCAGAAGAAGACCACGTTGCTGTCGTCGGCCGGCACGGCGGTGGCCGGCGTCCGCGCCGGGGAAAGGGCCGGTGCCGGGCCCGAAGCCCCGGGCGTCGGTGCGGTCGCTTTCGCGACTGCGGCCGGCGCGGCCGGCACCGTCGGCTGCGCCCCCGCCGCCCCGGGCGCAGCGGCCGTGGCGCGGCTCACCGGCAAGGGCGGGCTGCCCGGGCCGGCACTCGCGGCTTCCTGCGGCCCGAGCCGGAAGGCGCCCAGCACCTCCTCGAGCATGCGGCCCTGCGCCGCCAGGTCCTGGGCGATGCGCCGGGAGGATTCGGCCACGGCCACATTCTGCCGGGTCATCTCGTCGAGTTCGCGCACTGCGGTGGTGACCGCCTCGATGCTGCCGGCATGCTCGTTCGTGTCGGCCGACAGGTGCTCGAAGGCGCCCCCCACCTGGCGTGAGGAGGCCACGATCGACGCCATGGTCTGCCCGGCCTGCGCCATCAGTGCGTTGCCGCTGGCGACGGTGCTGTTCGAGCGTTCGATCAGCGTCTTGATCTCGCCGGCGGCCTTGGCCGCGCGCTGGGCCAGCTGACGGACCTCGCCGGCCACCACCGCGAAGCCGCGGCCGCGCTCACCGGCCCGGGCGGCCTCCACCGCGGCGTTCAGCGCCAGCAGATTGGTGCGAAAAGCGATGCCTTCGATGACGTCGATCACCTCGGTCATGCTGCGCGAGGCCGCATCGATGTCACGCATGCGGGCGCTGACCTGCTCGAACAGCGTGCCACCCTGCTCGGCCTGGGCCGCCGCCTGCACGGCCATGGCCCGAGCCTGCAGCGCGGCCTGCGCGCTGCTCTGCACGATCAGGTTGATCTGCTCGAGGGTCATCGCGGCCTCGCGCAGACCGGCAGCGCTGCGCTCGGTGCGCTCCCCCAGCTCCCGGGCATCCACTTCCAGCACCTGCGAGGCCGACTGCACACCCTGCACCGCCCGATGCACCTGGCGCAGCGTGTCGGCCATGCGCTGCTGCACCTGCTTGAGCCGCTCGCCCAGGGCGGATTCGGCCCGCACCGCGGACAGCCCCAGTCGGATCGGCCCTTCGGTGCCCATGGCCCGCACCAGGAAGTGCATGTCGAAGCGCTCGCGGGCGCGGTGCGCGTTGGCATGCGCGGTGAAAACCTGCAGCAGCGTGTGGGCGCCCAGCAGCGCCAGGTAGCTGGCCTGCGCCGATGCGCTGCGCAGCCAGGGGTTGGCCAGCGGCCCGCGCCCGACCGCGGTCAGCAGCCAGGGCAGGAGCGCCACCAGCACGCCGGCGACCAGCACCAGCGCGGGACGCCGCCAGGCCGGCAGCAGCCCGACGACGAGCAGGCCGTTGAGCAGCAGCAGCGGCCGGGCCTGCCCGGCCACCGCCCATTGTCCGGCCAGCAGCCCCAGCAGCACCGCCGCACTGCCCCAGGCAGCCAGCGGACGCTGCGGCGACAGCCGCAGGCAGGCCGCACCCAGCACCGCGGGCAGCAGCCACAGCGGCAGTTGCAGCCACCACGGCAGCGCGTCTCCGGCATCCAGCGCCAGCAGGCCGGCCAGCAGCACGACGTTGGCGGCCAGCGCAATGGGCAGGGCCGCATCGAGGCGTCGTTCGGCCGGCAGGGCACGCCGGGGCGGCCGTTGCAGCCGGGAAGGGGAGGCGGAGGGCATCTTTTCGCAGCAGACAGGAGGTCGACGGCAGACCTTATGCCAAGCCCCGCGGCGCAAAGGGCAGAGATGGCCGCTGCGGGCTGCGCTTATCCCGGCGCGGTCGCCACACCTGCGCGCCAACATGCGCCGCATCCCATCCAGGCCGGCCTGCCTTCCGCCATGAAACGCATCCTCATCGTCGACGACCAGCCCGATCTGCGCGAGCTGGTGCGCATGACCCTCGAGATCGACGGGCACGAGGTGCACGAGGCCGAGGACGGCCCCAGCGCCCTGCAGGCGGTGCGGCGCCTGGCGCCGGAGCTGGTCATGCTCGACGTCATGATGCCAGGCGGCATGGACGGCCTGGCCGTGTGCCGCGCGCTGCGGGCGGATCCGACCCGGCGGCGTACCCGCGTGGTGATGCTTTCGGCACGCGGGCAGAAGGTCGACATCGAGGCCGGCCGGGCCGCGGGCGCCGACGCCTACCTGGCCAAGCCCTTCAGCCCGCGTCAGCTGCTCGACGTGGTCTCCAGGCTGGTCTGACGAGCCCTGCGGCGCGGCACATGGAGATCATCGAGCACCACCGGCTGGCCGGGCGGCCGCAGGCGCGTCCGCCGCGCTGGATCGACCGCCTCGAACCCTGGCTGCACCGCCCCGGCATCGCGCTGGCGATCCTGCTGGGCTCGCTGCTGCTGACCGGACTGGCCTGGTGGGCCACCCGCCACTTCGCCCTGGACGACGCCCGCCAGCGTTTCGAGCGCCGCACCGACGAGGTGCACGCCCGCATCGAGCGCCGCATGGCTTCCTACGAGGCGATGCTGCGCGGCGGCGTGGCGCTGCTGGCCGCCCAGCCCGACGTCGACCGGGCAGCCTGGCGCCGCTACGTGGAAACCGTGCAGCCCGAGCGTCACTACCCCGGCATCCAGGGCGTGGGCATCACGCGGCTGCTGCGTCCGCACGAGCGCGCCGCCCACGAGCAGGCCGTGCGCGCCGAAGGCTTCCCCGACTACCGGGTGCACCCGGCCGGTGAGCGGGACCTGCTCACCGCGATCGTCTATCTCGAGCCGCTGAGCGGGCGCAACCTGCGCGCCTTCGGCTTCGACATGGCCTCCGAGCCGGTCCGGCGCGAGGCGATGCTGCGGGCCCGCGACAGCGGCCTGCCGGCCATGTCCGGCACGGTCCGGCTGGTCCAGGAGGACGGCCGCAACGTGCAATCGGGCTTCCTGGTCTACCTGCCCGTCTACCGGCATGCCGACGGGCGCCTGGGCGCCGCGACCACGCGCGTCGAGCCGCAGCGGCTGTGGGGCTGGGTCTATGCCCCCTTCCGGGTGCAGGACCTGATGCGCGGCATTCTCGGCAGCGACATCGGCAGCATCGCCTTCGAGATCCACGAAGGCAGCGAGCCGAACGGCGGCCGGGTCTTCTACCGCAGCGAAGCGGTCGAATCGGTCGCCGACGCCACCCGGCCGATGCAGCGCGGCCGCGCCCTGGTGTTCGGCGGGCGCACCTGGACCATTGCCTACACCGGCAGCGACGCGCAGGCCGCCGCCGACACCTGGCAGTCCAACCTGGTGGCGGTCTGCGGCCTGTCGATCGACCTGCTGCTGTACTGGAGCATTGCGGCGCTGGCGCGCCGCAAGCGCCAGTCCGAACGCGAGATGCAGCAGCAGAGCCTGCAGGCCGAGGGGCGGCTGACCACGCTGACCGCCGTGAGCGGCCTGCTGCCCGACGCCGTGCTGGTGTTCGAGCTGGGCGAGGACGGCGAGCACCGCCTGACCCTGACCAACCCGGCCTTCAGCCGCTGGTTCGGCCTGCGGCCCGAGGACCTGATCGGATTGAGCGAGGTGGCCGTCGACGAGTGGCTGGACGGTCTGACCCACGACGGCGAGGTGATGCCGCCGCTGCAGCAGGGCGAGGCCCACATCGTGCTGGCCGGCCCGCCGCGGCGGGTGCTCGACCGACGGCGGCGCGAGGCCGGTGCGCAGCGCGTCTACTACTTCCGCGACATCACCTACCAGACCGAGGTCGAGCGGCTCAAGAACGAGTTCCTGACCACGGCCGCCCACGAACTGCGCACACCGCTGGCCAGCGTCTACGGCTTCGCCGAGCTGATGCTGCACGCCCGCGTGGACGAGTCGCGCCGCCAGCGCGCCGTACAGATCATCCACCGGCAGGCCGGCGTGCTCAAGCACCTGGTCGACGAGCTGCTCGACCTGGCGCGCATCGACTCCCTGCGCGGGCGCGACTTCGTGGCCGAGGAAGTCGACCTGCGTCGCCTGGCCGAACAGGCCGGCGAGGCCCTGCTGCCGCCCGATGCGCCCGGGCGCATCCGCGTCGAAGTCGGTGCGCAGCCGGCCCTGGCCCAGGTCGATGCGGCCAAGCTGCAGCAGGCCCTGACGAATGTCATCGGCAACGCGCTGAAATACTCGCCGCCGCAGACCACGGTGCAGGTCGACCTGCTGCAGCGCCACGATGCCGCGCAGACCTGGCTGGGGCTGCGTGTGCGCGACCAGGGCGTGGGCATGACCGAGGAGGAGTGCGAGCGCGCCTTCGACCGCTTCTACCGCGCCGACCCCAGCGGCCATGTGCTCGGTGCCGGGCTGGGGTTGTCCATCGTGCGCGAGATCATCGAAATCCACCAGGGCCGCGTCGAACTGCACAGCCGGCCGGGCGAGGGCACGACGGTCGTCCTGTGGGTGCCGGGCTGCGAGCCGACCCCGGCTTTCGGACCGACGGAGCAAGCCGCGTCGAGCGCCGGGGCGCCGGCATCGCGCATCGAACCGGCCGCCGTGCCACCGCGCGCGGACACTGCGATTGCCGACTGAGCACTGCGATTGCCGACTGAGCGCCCACGCGCTGCGCCGCTAGGGTTTGCCTGCTGACGGGCGCCGGGGCCGGCTGCCTATAGTCGTTCATGCCTCGAACGCCCGTTCGAGATCGAGACGACGAGGAGACAGCCCATGATCCAACTGCGGACCGGCCTGGCCGCCTGCGCCCTCGCGGCCCTGCTGGCAGCCTGCGGAGGCGGCGGCAGCGACACGCGCACCGACACGGAGATCACCTCGGTGAAGGTGTTCGGCGACAGCCTGGCCGACAGCGGCACCTTCGGCCTGAAGTTCACCGTGCAGGGCAGCGCCTCGAAGATCTACCCGGAGCATGTGGCCGCGCTCTACGGCACCGCAGCGCCCTGCCCGGTCTTCCTGGCCAACGACAGCGGCTTCGCGCTCAACCCGACGCCCGGCTGCAGCAACTACGCCATCGGCGGTGGACGCATCAACCACCTCACGGCCCCGACCTCGCCACTGTCCATCACGACGCAGCTGAGCCTGGCCGGCGCCGCCGGGAACTACTCGGACGACGACCTGCTGCTGATCGACGGCGGCGGCAACGACGCGGCCGACCTGGTCGGCGCCTACCTGAAGGCCGCCGGCGGCGACACCGCGGACTACCTGGCGCTCACCGGCAGCCTGCTGGACGCCTCGACCATCGCCACCACCCTGGCCCAGCCCAACGGCAGCGCGCTGCTCGGCGGCCTGTACATGCAGGCGCTGGCGCAGCGCTTCCACACCGCGATCCGCACGCATGCGCTGGACAAGGGCGCCCGCCACGTGGTGCTGCTCGACATCCCGGCGATCACGCACACGCCGCGTTTCCAGATGGTGCTCGACGGCATCGCCGCCCAGGTCGCGGCGGGGGCCGGCGCCGAGGCCGGCGCGGCGGCGCGGCAGCAGTCCGAAGCCCTGTTCCGCTCCTGGGTGGGCGCCTTCAACGACACGCTGGCCGCCCTGGTCCGGGGTGACGAACGGGTGGTTCTGGTGCAGTTCGGCCGCATGTTCGACGAACGGATCACCCAGCCGGCCCAGTACGGTCTGAGCAATGTCGAGGACACCGCCTGCCCGGCCACCGGCCTGGGCGGCGACGGCCTGCCGACCTACAACTTCGCCACCTGCACCGACGCAGCCCTGACGGCCGCCGCGCCGGTGGGTGCCGGCGGCGACTGGTGGCAGCGCTACCTGTTCTCGGACGGCTTCCACCCCACGCCCTACGGCCACCAGCTGGTGTACCAGCAGATCTCCATCGACCTGGCCCGCAGCGGCCGGCTCTGACGGATGCCCGGCCAACGCCACGGAGACGCGCCATGACCTCGACACTGCGGTCGATTTCCCTGCTCTGCGCCCTGGGCGGTGTTGCCCTGAGCGCTGCCGCACAGACCCCGGGCAGCTGGACGCTGCGCGCCGGCGCCGTCCAGCTGCGCCCCCAGGTCGACAGCGGCGCGCTGTCCGCCCCGGGCACGCCCGGCACCCGGATGGACCTGCGTTCGGCCAGCGCCGTCGGCGGCGGCCTGAGCTACGCGCTGACCGACCGGCTGGTGCTGGACCTGCCGCTGAGTCTGCCGCTGCGCCACGACCTGGTGGCCGACGGCGCGCTGGCCGGGGTCGGCAAGATCGGCGAGGTCAGGCTGCAGCCCGTCAGCCTGCTGCTGCAGTGGCGCTTCGGCGATGCCGGCGCGAGTCTGCGCCCCTACCTTGGCGCCGGCCTGACCTACGCGAAGTTCAAGGCGCGCAGCAACGCCACCCTGACCGCGGTCACCGGCGGCTCGCCGGCTGAGCCGACGACGCTGGCGCTGGACTCGCGCCTGGGCCCCACCCTGCAGCTCGGCGCGGCCTGGGCCTTCGATGCACGCTGGTCGCTCGACGCCCAGCTGTCCAGAACCTGGCTGAAGACGAAGGCGCGCCTGTCCACCGGGCAGTCGATCGACCTCGATCTCGACCCGATCGGCCTGGGCCTGGCGGTGGGCTACCGCTTCTGAACCGGCGGGCCGGGCGGCCGCACCACCCGGCCCGCCCCTTGCCGTTCCAGGCAGACACGGCGAGGCCGCCCGAGCGACCCCGTCGCAAGCTGGCTCAGCCGCAGGCGCCGACGTAGCCGCAGCTGGTGCAGAAGTCGCAGCCGTCCTTGTGGATCATGGTGGCGTTGCCGCACTCGGGGCAGGGCTTGCCGGCCATCGTCTGGCTGGCCGCACGGCCCTTCGCCGCAGGCGCGGCGGAGGGCGCCGCAGCGGCAGGCGCAGCCGCCGCCTCGGCGGGTGCGGCCAGCACGCCCATCGCATTGACCGGCTCGCCGGTCTCGTCGAGCACGCCCAGCATCGCGTAGCGGTGCAGCACCAGACGGGCCACATAGGCCACCGTGCTCGGCCAGATCTGCTGGCGCTTCTGTCCCGGCACCGGCGCCATGAAATGGCCCAGCGGCTCGCCGACATTGAGCAGCTTGCGCAGCTTCATGCCGATCCAGGCCGGGTCGATGACGCGCATGTCCAGCGACAGCAGGCGCGCCAGGCCGTCCAGCGCCCGCGGGTAGTTGCCCGCGAAGCCGATCGCGCAGGGCCGCGTCACATGGCCGCCGTCGGGCGTGGGCAGGCTCACTTCCTTGAGCGTGAGGGTGAACTGCTCGCCGGTGGCCGGGTTGTCGATGTCCACCGCCCAGGCCAGCGTGCCGTCGGTGCCGGTGCGCGGCTCGCTGCGGCTGAACATGGCGTCCAGCACCGGCGTCGAGCCACCTTCCTGCAGCGCGCCGAGCTGCTCGCAGCGCCAGCGGATCACCGCCGCGGTGGCCGCGACGACGCCGGGGAAGAGCCGCCGCTCGCCGTTGGGCGGGAAGGGCATCTCGAAGGCGCGCTCCTCGGCCACCGTGGCCAGCGCGTCGAGCTTGAGCTTGAGCCAGCTCGGGTCGTTGGCGCGCATGTCCAGCGACAGGGTCTTGGCCAGGGCGCCCAGGCCGCGCGGCTGCTCGGCACCGTTGACCCAGACCTCGAAGGGCACATTGCGCTCGAACAGGCCGGCATCCGGGCCGGCCTCGGCCGGCAGCTCCCCCACGAACAGCGCGAAGTCGCCGTGCGGGTGCTGGATCATGTAGCTCCAGGCCGGGTTGCCGGCGTTCATGTCCGGGCGCTTGGGCCAGCGCAGCGAGGCCAGCACCGGCTGCGGCAGGCGGTCCAGGCGCAGGCGCTGGTTGGCCGTGCTGTCGTCCAGCACGGTGGCCTGCACGGTCAGCGGGGGCGGCTCGGCAGCCTTGGCCTCTTCCTTCGGCGCCTCGGGCTTGGCCGGTTCGACGCTGAGCACCGCACCCAGCACGCTGTTGGGACGGTAGGTGGCCAGACCCTTCAGGCCGGACTTCCAGGCCACGGTGTAGAGGTCCTGGAAGTCCTCGTACGGGTAGTCGGCCGGCACGTTGACCGTCTTGGAGATCGAGGTGTCGATGCAGGGCGCCACCGCGGCCACCATCGCCTCGTGGGCCTCGGCGCTCATCTCCAGCGCGGTGACGAAGGCATCGGTCAGCGGCGCGTTCTCGCCCTTGAGGTGGCGGTACAGGCGCCAGGCGTGGTCCTCGACGTTGTAGACCTTGAAGCTGCCGTCGGCCTCGCGCTTCTTGCGCGTGTAGGTCCAGCTGAAGGGCGGCTCGATGCCGTTGCTGGCGTTGTCGGCAAAGGCCAGGCTGATGGTGCCGGTCGGCGCGATCGACAGCAGGTGCGAGTTGCGCAGGCCGTGCTCGCGGATGCGGTCCTTGACCGCGGCGGGCAGGCGCGAGGCAAAGCTGCCGCGGCTGAGGTACAGGTCGGCGTTGAACAGCGGGAAGGCGCCGCGCTCGCGGGCCAGCTCGACGCTGGCGTTGTAGGCCGCGTCGCGCATCACCTCGCTGATGCGGCGGGCCGCATCGCGGGCCGCGGGCGTGTCGTAGCGCAGACCGAGCATGATCAGCGTGTCGCCCAGCCCGGTGAAGCCCAGGCCGACGCGGCGCTTGTTGGCCGCCTCCTGCTGCTGCGCCGGCAGCGGCCAGACGGTGGCATCGAGCACGTTGTCGAGCATGCGCACCGCCACCGCGCAGACCTCGGCAAAGGCCGCGTCGTCGAAGCCGGCATCGGTCTCGAAGGGGCGGGTGACGAAATGCGTCAGGTCCACCGAACCCAGGCAGCAGCAGCCGTAGGGCGGCAGCGGCTGCTCGGCACAGGGGTTGGTGGCGGCGATGGTCTCGCAGTAGCCCAGGTTGTTGTCCTGGTTGATGCGGTCCAGGAAGAGCACGCCCGGCTCGGCGTGGTCGTAGGTGGAGCGCATGATCTGGTCCCACAGATCGCGCGCGCGCACCTTGCGGTAGGCCCACAGCCCGTCGGCGCGCTGGTAGGCACCGGCAGCCTTCTGCTTGGCGCCGGGCTCGGCACGGTGCACCAGCTCGATCTCGCCGTCGGTCTCGACCGCCTGCATGAAGGCATCGGTCACGCCCACCGAGATGTTGAAGTTGCGCAGGTCGCCCTGGTCCTTGGCGTGGATGAAGGTCTCGATGTCCGGGTGGTCGCAGCGCAGCACGCCCATCTGGGCGCCGCGACGGGCACCGGCGGACTCGACCGTCTCGCAGCTGCGGTCGAACACACGCATGTAGCTCACCGGGCCGCTGGCGTGGCTCTGCGTCGAGCCCACCCAGGCACCCTGCGGGCGGATGCGGCTGAAGTCGTAGCCCACGCCGCCGCCGCGGCGCATGGTCTCGGCCGCCTCGGTCAGCGCGGTGTAGATGCCGGGAAAGCCCTCCTCGGCCTCGGCGATGGAGTCGCCCACCGGCTGCACGAAGCAGTTGATCAGTGTGGCGCTGAGCGTGGTGCCGGCGGCCGAGGCGATCCGCCCGGCGGGGACGAAGCCGCGCTCCTGCGCCCACAGGAAGCGCGCCTCCCAGTGCGCACGCCGCTCGGGCGCCTCGACGGTGGCCAGGGCCTGGGCGACACGCCGGCGCACCGCATCCACGCTGGTTTCGTCGCCCTTGGCGTACTTCTCTATCAACACTTCAGCACTGATAGGCTGCGGCGGCAGCGTCGTGGCGCTGCGGACGGTCGCCGCAGCCGGCACGGCCGCCGCGTCGGAAGAGAAGAGGGGCATGTCCTGCCCGAGCAGTTCGTTCATCTCGAGGATCCTGTCATTCTGTGGGGGCACCCGGCCGCGACGGGGCATGACCACTTCGGGGGCCTGCAGGTCGACGCAAGTCCTTCGCCGGGGTGGCCGCAGCGGCTCCGGCCGGCGCGGGGCAGCGCGGGCGGAAACGTCACAACGGGCGAGACGATAGCACGCCGGACACTATCGGTAGTGTTTCAAGCCTGCGCAGCCACTAGGGGTAGTGTCCAAGCCACCACAACCCGCCATTGGCGGACGAAGCGCCCCGCCCCTGACCTGGCGCAACGCAATGCACAAGGGCCGGCCCGGCGGATCGGCCTGCGGCCGGGCTTTGATGCGACGCAAACGCTCACCCACACGGGCTGTGGATAGTGGCGACTCAGGCTGTCAGATTGTTTCTTGGATCACCGCGACTGCCGCTCCCGGCCCCCTCGGGGCCCGATTCCGTGGAGGTATCGCCATGTCGCCCCTCGTTGCCCCCGCTCAGACCGCCCCGCCGCAAGCGGGCGCGCCCGAACTGCTGCTGTCGGGTCCGGTGGATGCCCTGCTGCGCACCCTGGATGCCCTGCGTCGTGTGCAGGACCCGGCCTTCGGCGAAAACATCGTCGACCTGGGTCTGATCGAGTCGCTGCGCCTGTCGGACGGCGAGGCCGAGCTGTGCCTCGTCAGCGCCGGCGCCAGCTGCCCGCTCAGCGACCTCACCGCCGACGAGGCCTTCCGGGCCATGCAGCGCAGCCTGCCCGACACGGACATCTACCTCACGCACGACCCCGACGTGGAATGGAGCCCCGCCCGGGTCAGCACAGCCACACGGCGCCGTCTGGGCTGGGCCATGACGCCCGGCTGACGCAGGCCCGCGCCTCTCCGGGGTACCCCGGATGGCAGGCGGGACAAACCCCTCCATCCGGTGGGATACAGGCATCATCCGGGCATGCCTGCCTTGCGCCCCGCCATCCGGATCCACCCGCATGCCCCCCACGCGGCGCCAGCGGGTTCGACGCCGCCCCGGCTGGTGGGTCCCGCCGAGGCCCTGCGGCGCGTGATGTCCCGGCTCGGTCGGGTCGTGGATCCGGCCTCTGGAATGGACATCGTGCGGGCAGGCCGGATCGTCGCGCTGGACATCGGCGCGGACGAGGCCACGCTGACCCTGCGCATCGGCACCGGTCACTGCGACAGCGCCCATCATGTCGCCGAAGAGGCCTTCGACGTGCTGCGCGCCGAACTGCCGGACACCGACCTCTATCTGCGGCACCTGCAGGTCACGCCCTGCGCGAGCGGCGCGGACCCGGCCTGAGGTCCCGCCAGGGCACCCGGCGGCGGCCGCCGCCCCTGCCCGGCGCGCTCAGCCCCGCCCGACGAAGGGCATGTGGGTGGCCATCACCGTCATGAACAGCACGTTGGCGCCGAGCGGCAGGCTGGCCATGTGCAGCACCGCGTCGGCGGCGTGCTGCACGTCCATCACCGGTTCGACCCGGATGGAGCCGTCGGCCTGGCGGATGCCGGCCTGCATCGCCGCGGTCATGTCGGAGGCGGCATTGCCGATGTCGATCTGCCCGACCGCGATGTTCCAGGCCCGGCCGTCCAGCGCCGCGGTCTTTGTCAGGCCGGTGATGCCGTGCTTGGTCGCCGTGTAGGCCACCGAGCCGGGGCGCGGCACATGCGCCGAGATCGAGCCGTTGTTGACGATGCGCCCGCCCGGGGGCTGCTGGGCCTTCATCTGCCGGAAGGCCGCACGGGTGCAGAGGAAAACGGCGGTGAGGTTCACGTCCACCAGCGCCTGCCAGGCCTCCAGGCTCATGTCCTCGATCGACACGCCCTTCGTGAAGACGCCGGCGTTGTTGAAGAGGAAGTCGAGCCGGCCGAAGCGCGCCACCGCGGCGGCGAACAGCGCCTCGACCTCGGCCTCCCGCGTCACATCGGCCGCCACGGCCAGGGTGCGGGCCGGCACGTCCGCGTCCGGCAGGGCCTGCGTCGCCTCGTCGATCACCGCCTGCAGCGCCGCCGCCCGGCGCCCGGCCAGCACCACGCACCAGCCCGCCCGCAGCAGCGCCAGCGTGGTGGCCCGGCCGATGCCGCTGCCGGCGCCGGTGACGAGGGCGATGCGGGAAGGGGAGTCGATCGAGACGTTCTGCACGGGAAATCCTGCTCCTGACGCTGCCGCAGTGCCATCGGGAGGGGGGCCGCGCGGCACACAGGTCGGGATGCTGCCATGTGGCCGCAGCCCCCGGGGCACTGTGGCGTCGGCGCCGCACCCTGCGGTACAGCCCGCGATTGACGAGCCCCGGCCGGATCCGCAAAATCCAGCACATCTCAAGAACCCACACACATAAGAGGGATCATGGCTCAGGTCATGCGGGGGGCGCGGCGGGATGCCGCGGACAGGGCAAGGTTGCGTCCGCTCCATCGACGGCGAAGTCGATGTTGCAGCGGCAACGGCGGACGCTGATCCGCCTCCATACGAATCTCTTCGGCCCGGAGTCAGCCGCCTTGCGCACGCGCGAATCGGTTGGCCGCACGGTCGGGATGACAGGAACGACTCGCGCCTGGTGACCGTTTGCTCACCGGGCGGGGCTGCGCCATGCCTGCACGCGCAGACGGCATGGGTGGTCCGTTGGGGGGGAGAAGAAATGGGAGAGGTTGGCATGCTCCGCGACGGCCCGAGGTCGGCCCGGCAGCCCCGCTGGCCGCGTCGCACCGCCTGGCTCGCGCCCGCCCTGTTGCTGCTGAGCGGTTGCGCAGGCATGAAGGTACCCGACATGCCGGACCTGAAGATCGAGCCGGTCCGAGCCCCGGGCCGGGAGGCCGTGGCAGGACAACGCCTGCAGGCCCGCGCGCCGGCAGCGACCCGGGACCGCACCGGCCTGCAGATGCTGTTTCGCAAGCAGACGGTCACCGGTGTCGATCTGGTCACAGAACTGAGCACGATGCGCCGCGTCCTGGGCGGAGACGGACTGGCCACGGCGGCCACCCATCTGATGGGCGTGTCCGACGAGGGCGCAGGCGGCGCCGATCCGGTCGCGCAGCTGAAGGTGCTCGCGGTCCAGGGCGCGCTCACGGTGTTCGAGAACTATCTGAAGGAAAGCCCGGGCGGCGGCCCGATGGACGGCATCCGGGAGCACCTCGGACTGCTGCTGGGCAACCCCACCGAGCTGGCGCAGGAGACCGTGAGCCTGCCCGCGGCCGAAACGCTGACCCCGCCGCAGATGCAGAAGGCGGTGAACCTGGCCGCCATGGTGATCGCCGCCCGGCTGTCGCGCAAGCTGCTGGAGAAGGCCCAGGCCGACTTCGACGGCATGGAGTCCGAATACGCCGAACTGCTCGAGCGCCGGGAGAAGGCTGCGGCAGCGCTCTACGGGCTGCTGGGCAGCGGCGACACGCAGCGGCTCGCCCGCACCCTCGGTGAAGCCCGCCTCGGCGAACTGCGCAGCAGCGTGGCCCGCATGTCGCTGGCCGAGTTCTCCACCGACCTGGGTGCGCAGAACCTGGCCCTGAGCTACCTGCGCGCCACGGATCCGGAGGGCTTTCGCGACTACAGCGCCAAGTCGGGCCGCGCGGTGCGCAAGACACAGGGCATCCTGAAGACCGCCACCGGCATCGCCGCCTTCGCCTTCCTGGGCGCCTACGTCGGCCGCGAGGTCGGCCAGCTCGCCCAGCGCAGGCAGTACCAGGAGTTGCTGGCGCTGTCGCCGCTGCTCGGCGCGCTGGCCTTCGAACTGGGCCCGATGGCAGTGAAGGCCGCCCAGGCCACCGGCTCGGGACTGGGCGCCTTCACCAAGTCGCTCAAGCGCTTCCGGGTCGAGAAGGATGGCAAGGTCGACGAAGTGCGCTCCGCGGACTCCGTCTTCGAGGCGATCCGCGACAGCGGGGAGGAAGCCCGGCTGCGCGAGGCCCTGTTCCGCAACGACAGTCCGGGGCTGCTCTACCGCCTCTACCAGTGCAACGGCCCCGAGGCCGGGCGCCTTCTCGACGCCGGCCTGAGCCGCAAGGCGCGCGAGCAGTTCGCGCAGGACTACCAGGTGCGCTGGAACAAGGACGAGGGCAGCTTCAGCTTCGCCAGCGCCTTCGACGCCAGGGCCAACCCGACCCTGGCGCGCCTGGGCGAGGACCTGCTGCAGCGCGATCACCGCAGCCGCACCGACCTGCGCTCGCGCCCGATCGCCGAGCTGCAGAAGAAGCTCGCCGGCGACCCGCAGGGCCAGGACAAGCCGGGCTTCCTGGCATGGGACCACGAGGACCTGATGCGCCTGATCCTGATCAACCGCGAGGGCGACGCCCGTCACGCGGCCCTGCAGCTGGGCAAGGTCACGGTGCGTCCGATTCCCTCGATGGAATCGATCTATGCCTACGAGGCCCTGGTGGACGGCTGCCGGCAGATGCTGCAGGACAGCGTCGCGCCCGCACCGGTGCGCACGCGGGCCGAAAGTGGCGAGGCGAACGGCGACAAGAGCGCTCCCAAGCCCAAGCCGACGCCGCGCAAGCGCGGCGACAAAACCGCCGACCCCAAGCCCGGCACGACCTGAGCGACGTCGCACAGCCCCTCTCCCCCTCCCTCCCCCGAACTCGAAGAGACCGCCCATGACCGCTTCGCCCCAACCGATCCGCCGGCTGCTGCACGGCACCTCGATGGCCCTGCTGGCCACCGCGCTGAGTGGCTGCATCAGCTTCGGGGGCGACAAGGTCGACCCCAATGCCAAGCCCGAAACCGAGGTCAGCACCGGCGCAGTGCGCATGCCCGCAGGGGCCGACTACCGCCGCATCGTGCTGGCAGAGAAGGGCGAGAAGCTGCGCCTGTACACGCAGGTCGGCGGCATGGGCGACCCGAGCAACGAGAAGCTGCTCTTCCCGGCCGCGGTGGCCCGCTCGATCGGCGTGACGCCGGTGCAGATCCAGACACGCTTCCGGGACACCATCGCCAAGCCCAAGCGCTACGAGGTGCTGGACAACACCCGCAGCGTGGTGGCCTCCGAGAGCGATTACCTGGTGGAGGCGATGTTCGTCGGCACCACCCAGGAACTGCGCCGCATCGAAGGGGGCGTGAGGGTGGTGGTCACGCAGGTGCGTCTGCGCGCCAACCTGGTCAACCGCTACGACGGCAAGCCGATCTGGGACGCGCCGATCGTCGTCGTCGGCGAGACCGGCGGCAGCACCGGGGATCGCCAGACCCTGCTGCCCGGCGAGCGGGAGAGCCAGCCGGAAGTCCAGAACCGCATGGGCATCGACTACGAGCGGGCCATGCAGCGCGCCTTCGACCGTCTCGCCACCCGGCTGGACCTGTCGCTGCGCCCGATGGGCAAGGTCAGCAGCGTCGACGGTGACAACATCGGCATCATCGGCGGCCTGCGCAACGGCCTGCAGGGCGGTGACGAAATGGTCGTCTTCCGCGCCGACAAGGTGCGCATCGGCAAGGACGACGAACTGTCCAACATGCGCGCCGTGGCCGCGTTGCGCTGCGATGGCGTCGGCTCGGCGACCAGCCAGTGCGACGTGATCCGCAAGGACAAGCGCTACCAGGTCCAGGTGGGCGACTTCGTCATCCTGACCGACCACTCCGCCACCGGCACGCGCATCGAGCAGTGAACGCCATGGACGCCACGCCCGACCTGCCCGCCGCGCCCGAGCGCCGCCTCGCCCTCGGCCTGCTGACCGCGCCCTGGTGGCCGGCCCTGCCCGCCCTGCCGCTGCTGGCCCAGGCGCCCGCCGCCCTGGCCGCGCGCATCCGCACCGACACCCTCACCGTGCTGTACCGGCCGGCCGATCCGCAGGCGCCGACCCGGCTCGACCCGACGGTGCAGACCGCCATCCAGGCGCTCGAGGCCGAGTTCCTTCAGCGCGGCCTGCGCGTGCTGCAGCCCACCGCCGAGGTCTACAAGGTCATGGACCGCGGCCAGGAGGTGGTCGTCACCTTTGCGGAGGACGCCGGCTACTCGATGGTCGTCTCCGCCTACCGGCACCTGCGCGAGGTGCCGCGCGAGGACGGCGGCATCGCCGAGGTGCGCCTGGAGTCGCGTGTCTTCGTCGGACGCCACATCCTCTCCTCCGAGGAGGCGGTGGGGCGCATGTTCACCCAGCTCGACGCCAAGAGCCGCGAGTTCGGCACCCGGCGTGCGCTGGAACTGGCCGCCCGGCGCGCCGCCGCCGATCTGGCGGAGAAGACCGCCTCGCGGCTGAAGCAGATCGGCGAGGCCGAGCTGGCCCAGCTGATCGGCCCGGCCCCCAGCAGCGCCATGCTGGTGACGGCGCTGCCGCTGCCGGTGGAGCCGCCGCCGCAGGGCAGTGACGCCGGCTCGATGCCGGAGCCCCCGCCGCCGGTCCCGCCGATGCCCGCCGCCCCGGCACCGGCACCGGTCGCGCCCGCCCCGGCCGCACCGCCGGTGCCGGCACCCGCTCCGGCGCCCATGCCGGCCCCCGCCCCCTCGCCGGCACCCGCGCCATCGCCCGCGCCGGCCCCTGCCCCGACACCCGGTCCGGCGCCGGATGCCGGCCCGCTGCCGACGCCGGCGCGTCGCTGGGCGCTGGTGATCGGCATGTCGGACTACTCGATGCTTCGGGCTGCCGGCATCTCGGGCATCACCGACCTGCGCGGTGTGGCCCGCGATGTCCGACTGGTCACGCAGGTGCTGGGCGAACTGGGCTTCGGCGCCGACCGCACCGTGGTCCTGCAGGACGCTGCGGCCACCAGCGATGCGGTGCGCGGCCACATGAAGCGCCTGGCGCGCGAGGTCGGCCCGGACGACCTGCTGATGCTCTTCATCTCCGCGCACGGCGGCAGCAAGGACTTCTCCCCCTCGGGCTTCGGCATGCCGGTGCTGGCCGACTTCCGGCCCCGCAACGACGCCAACCTCGACTTCTGGGAGCTGCAGAGCATGGCGCGCAACATGCGCGGCCGGGTGGTCTGGGTCAACGACACCTGCCACTCCGGGGGCGCGGCGACGAATGTGGCGACGGTGCAGCTGTCCTCGCGCGGCGCGCAGGCCGGCGTGGACCTGCGGGGCCCGGATGCGCTGCGAGTCGCCCAGACCCCGCCGGCCACGCCGACCGGTCAGGACTTCGCGATCCTGACCGCCTCGCAGCCACAGGAGGTCTCCCTCGAGACGCAGGACGGCGGTCTGTTCACCACCGCACTGTTCCGCGCCCTGCGCGAGACACGGGGTCGGGTGCCGCTGGGCCGGCTGTTCACCGAAAGGGTGCACCTGCCCGTGGTAGACCTGTCGCGGCGCATGTGTCGTGACGGCAAGGCCTGCGTGGGCAACCCGCAGCAGACCCCGGTGATGGCCGTGGGCGGACGCGGCCACCAGATCGTGCTCTGACCGGCCCCGATCCGCTTCGCCCCTCGCCCTTGGCTCTCCGTCCGACCGCATGCGCCCATGACCTACGCCTCCCCCTCCAAGAAGCACCGGTCGACGTCGGCATGGCTGGCCGGTTTCGGCCTGGCGGGCCTGGCCGGCCTGTTGTCCCCGGCCCTGGTGCAGGCCCAGTACCTGGACGGCCGCTGCGCGGTGCGCAACCCCAACCTGCAGGGCAGCTACGCCGGCGGCTGCATCGCCGGCTGGGCCAGCGGCCAGGGCCGGGCGATCGGCAAGGACCGCTACGAAGGCAGTTTCCTCGACGGCCACGCCAGCGGCCGAGGCGTCTACAGCTGGAGCGACGGCCGCCGCTTCGAAGGCGAGTTCCGGCTGGGCAAGGTCAACGGGCGAGCGCGCTATTTCTACGCCAACGGCGACATGCTCGAAGGCGAGTTCCGCGACAACCAGCTGGTCGGCGTGGGTCGCCTGCTGCGCAGCGGTGGGACGGTGCAGCACGTGCAGTTGCAGGAGGGGGTGATGGTGGCGGTGGCCGCTGCGCCGGGCCCGCCGGCCTGGCCAGCGCCCACCCCCGTGGCCCCGGGCTGGTCGCCCGGACCTTCCGGCGGCGGCACAACGGTGCCCGCGGGCGGCGGTGATCCGATGCTGGCGTCGATGTGGCAGCCGCAGCTGGATCTCGAGGACCTCTTTCCCGCCTACATCTTCGCCACCGCGACGATGCGTCCGAGCGCCTCCACGGCCAGGACGACGGCCGCGGCATCGCCCGGCTCAGGGGCCGCCCTGCTCGAGCGCAGCCGGGCCCTGCTGGCGCCGCCGGCCGGCGCGGCGCAGGACGCAGCCGCACGTGTGGCCGGCGCATCGGCCACGGTGCCCTACCACGGCGACCCCTGGGGACTGATCGGCCTGCGCATCCGCACGACCCAGGCCAACACGCGGGTCGGCATCCGGGTCCTGATCGACGACATGGCCGAGCCCACCGAGCAGTTCTTCGACCTCGCCCAGGTGGGCACCCACGACCTCTACCCGCGCATCCGCTACCGCTTCGACCGGCTGCGCAGCGTGACCCAGCCCACGCCCGTGAACGTGAGCTGGTCGGTGACCATCGACGGCCGGGATGCCGGCACGCGCACCCTGACCACGCGGGTTCGCTCGATCCAGGACGCACCGCTGGCCGCGCAGACCGCCCGGGGTGTGCTCAGGATGCCCTGGATCTTCGCCGGCTTCGTCACCGAAGATGCCCCTTGGATCGACACGCTGATCCGCGACAGCTTCGCCGGACGCAACGTCGCGGCGGTGGGCTACCAGCAGGACCGACAGGCCGTCATGAACCAGACCCGCGCCGTCTACGAACATCTGCAGCGTCTGGGCGTGAAGTACTCGAGCATCACGACCTCGTCGGGCGAGTCCCCCCGCGTTGCCAGCCAGATCGTGCGCTTCCCGAGCGACTCGATCCGCACCGCGCAGGCCAACTGCATCGACGGCTCGGTGCTGCTGGCCTCCGTGCTGCGCAAGATCGCGATCGAGCCGCTGATCATCACCGGGCCCGGGCACGCGATGATGGGGGTGTTCATCGACGACCCGGACAAGCACGAGAACCCCGCCTTCGTCGTCATCGAAACGACGATGCTCGGCTCGGCCTCCTTCGATGCGGCCATCGCCCAGGGGAAGAAGACCTACCTGGAGTGGGCGGGCCAGAAGCAGGCCTTCGAGATGGACCTCAAGTCCGCCCGGCTGGCCGGCATTGCGGCCATCCCGCGCTGAACCCACGAAGGAGGGGGTGCGGCCCGGCCTGCATGCCGGGCCGCTTCGCCTGCGGCTGCCCCACGGCCCGGCCTGCAGGCCGGGCCGCTTCGCCTCCGGCTGCCCCACGGCCCGGCCTGCATGCCGGGCCGCTTCGCCAGGCACACGGAGGTCCGCAGGGACCTCCGTGTGTCCTGGCTCAGCCCGGGCGGCCGTCGAGGCGGGCGCGGGTGAGGATGGGTGTGTAGCGCCAGGCGTACAGGCCCATGCCCAGGGCCCAGAGCAGGGCGGAGCTCCACACGGCCTCGAGCAGGGTCGCCGGCCAGAGCAGCGGCAGGCCCACGCGCAGCAGCGCGGCCAGCGCGACGAGCGCGAAGGCGGCGACCTCCCAGCGGTCGGCCTGCAGCGGCCGGGCGGTGTGGCCACGGGCGGTGCGCACCATCATGCCGATCGTCAGGCCGCCGATCGCGCCGACGGTGAGCGCGTGGGTGGCCACGCTGGGCGGCAGGCCGCCGGCCTCGGCGACGGCACGCAGCAACAGGTGCAGCGGAATCCAGAGGTAGGCCAGGTGCAGCACCCAGACCAGCGGCACGCGCCTTGTCGCCCAGGGCTGCCAGAGGGCCCAGCGCCAGGCGTGCGCGGCGGCGGCCAGCAGCGCCAGCAGCCCGGCTGCGCCGGCGGCCCATCGGGCCGGATCCGGCCACCCCGCCAGCGGCAGCAGCACGCCGGCCAGCGCATCGGCCGCCCAGAGCGCGAGCACACCGCCCAGCGCCAGCCGCTCGACCCAGGGGTGGCGCTGCGGGTCGCTGCCTGGCACGCCGTTGTGGGTGAACATCGGGATGACCCGCCCGCCCATCACCGCCATCACGAACAGCACCGCATCCAGCGCCAGTTGCACGCCGCCGCGTCCCAGCCCGGGCAGCAGGCCGCGTTCGGCCAGGTGAAAGGCCGCCTGCGCGAGGGCGATGGCACCGAGCACCAGCGGGAAGAAGTCGTTGCGGCGGTTCGCCCCGGCGCGCAGCGTGCGCCACAGCGCCAGGCCGGCCGCCACCGGGAAGGCCACGTTCAGCGCCATCACCGCCCAGCCCAGCAGGGCCAGGTCCGGCCAGGCGCCCAGGGCGAACACCCCCAGGCGCCCGGCCAGCCAGAGCAGCAGCAGCGCCTGCAGCGGCCGGCCGGTCGGCGTGGGCTGGCCCGACCAGTTGCGCCCGGCGGTGAACAGAAAGCCCACCACCACCGCCAGCGTGTAGCCGAACACCATCTCGTGCGCGTGCCACAGCGGCCCGGGCAGCCTCAGCCCCACCGACAGGCCGCCGAACTGCAGCGCCCACAGCGCCACCGACAGCGCCGCGAAGGCACTGGCCGCGAGGTAGAAGGGCCGGAAGCCCAGGGCCCAGAGCGCCCACGCGCCAGGGGCGAGCGTGGGGCGGCGGACTTCTTCGAGCGGGATGAACTGCATCGCCGTGAACCGTGACATCGATCAAGTCCGCGCAGTCTGCCAGCCGGCCCGTGCGCCCCGGCATGCCCGTGTCGACGAGGTGGTGGATGGCTTGATGCGGTTCAAGAAATGCGTCGCCGCTCGCGCAGCGACGCCGCAGAATGTCCGCCCATGCTGCGCCGCCCCGCCCCCCCCGCGCCCCTCCGGAACCGCCGCCTGCGCGCCGCGGGGTGGCTGCTCGCGGGCGCCCTGGCCCTGGCGGCGAGCCGCGCAGCGCTCGCGCTGCCCAGCCTGGCCGAGCTGCGCGCCGCCCATCAGCCCTCGGACCTGACCCTGCTCGACCGCCACGGCGAGCCGCTGCAGACCCTGCGGGTGGATCCGCGCGTGCGCCGCCTGCCCTGGGTGGCGCTGGACGACTTCTCCCCCGCGCTGCGCGTGGCGGTGGTGCTGGGCGAGGACCGGCGCTTCCTCACCCACGGCGGGGTGGACTGGAGCGGCCTGGCGCGCAGCGCCTGGGCGAACCTGCGCGCGCTGGGGTCGGGCGCGCCGGTGCAGGGGGCCTCGACGCTGTCGATGCAGCTGGCCGGCCTGATCGATGCCGACCTGGCCCGCCCCGCGGGCGGGCGCAGTTTGCTGGGCAAGCTGAGCCAGATCGCCGCAGCGCGCCAGCTGGAGGCGCGCTGGCGCAAGCGCGAGATCCTGGAGGCCTACCTGAACCTCGTGCCGCTGCGCGGTGAACTGCTCGGGCTGCCGGCCGCCTCGCGGCTGCTGCTGGGCAAGCACCCCAGCGGCCTGGATGCGCAGGAGGCCGCCCTGCTGGCCGCCCTGCTGCGCGCGCCCAATGCCAGCCGCAGCGCCGTGACCCGGCGCGCCTGCGAGCTGCTGCAGCTGCAGCAGCTGGGCTGCGACGGGCTGGAAGGCCTGGCCGGCCAGGCCCTGGCGCGCGGCGCCGCGGCCCGCGCCGACCCGGTGGAGCCGCTGCGCTGGGCGCCCCACTATGCCCGTGCGGCCTGGGCCGCCCAGGCCGCCGAGCCGCAGGCGCCGGGCGCCCCGCCCGGCCCCCCTCTTTCCGCGGCCGGCCGCTGGGTCACGCCGCTGGACGCAGGCCTGCAGCGCACCGCGGTGCAGCTGCTGCGCCGCCACCTGGCCGAGCTGGCGCTGCAGCAGGTGGAGGACGCTGCGCTGCTGGTGCTGGACAACGCCAGCGGCGAGGTGCGCGCCTGGGTGGGGTCCTCCGGGCCCGGGCTGTCGGCGGCCGCCGAGGTGGATGCGGTGCTGGCGCGCCGCCAGCCGGGCTCGGCGCTCAAGCCCTTCGTCTATGCGCTGGCCTTCGAGCGCCGCCTGATCACCCCGGCCAGCCTGCTGGACGACCGGCCGGGCGGGCGCATCGCCGGCGACGGGCTGTACGCGCCGCGCAACTACGACCTGCGCCACCACGGCTGGGTGTCGGCGCGCACCGCGCTGGCCTCCAGCCTGAACGTGCCGGCGGTGCAGCTGGCCCACTGGCTCGGGCCGGACCCGCTGTTCGCCCGGCTGCAGGCCCACGGACTGGCCCTGCCGGGCCACGGCGGCCACCACGGGCCGGCGCTGGCGCTGGGCACGGCCGAGGTCACCCTGCTGGACCTCACCAATGCCTACCGCAGCCTGGCCAACGGCGGCCGCTGGAGCCCGGTGCGGCTGCTGCCGCCCCCCGCTGGCGCGGCGCCGCTGCCGACCCGCCAGGCCAGCCAGCCGGCAGCGGCCTACCTGGTCGGCGACATCCTGGCCGACAACGCGGCCCGGGCGCTGACCTTCGGGCTGGACAGCCCGCTGGTCACGCGCGGCTGGGCGGCCGTCAAGACCGGCACCAGCAAGGACCTGCGCGACAACTGGTGCATCGGCTGGACCGACCGCTACACCGTCGGCGTCTGGGTGGGCAACGCCAGCGGCGCGCCGATGCAGCAGGTCAGCGGCAGCAGCGGCGCCGCACCGATCTGGCGGGAACTGGTCCAGTGGCTGCATGCGGACCAGCCCTCGCGCGCGCCGGCACCGCCCCCGGGGGTGCACCGCCGCCTGATCGCCCTGACCGGGGACGGGCACGGCCCGACGCTGCCCACCGCCGAAGTCTTCCTGGCCGGCACCGAGCTGGCGAGCCTGCAGCGCGGCGGCCACACCCGCGGCGAGGCCACCGACCTGCGTGGCATCGCCAGCCCGCGCGACGGCAGCCTGTTCGCGATCGACCCGGACATCCCGCCGGCGGTGCAGCGCATCGTCTTCGAGGGCGAACCCGGCCAATGGTGGCTGAACGGGCGCCGCCTCGGCCAGGGCGCCCGCCTGGCCTGGGCGCCCTGGCCCGGCCGGCACCGGCTGGAGCTGCGCCTGGGCGGCCAGCGGGTCGAGCGGGTTCACTTCGAGGTGCGTGGCGCCACGCTGCGCGCGCCGGCCCGATCCGGGGGCCGGGCCAACCCGTCGCGCTGACGACGCACCGGGCCGGATCAAACGCAACCAGACGTGACGCCGGTAACCCGGCGGGCCGTCGCCCCCCCTGTCGGGGCCGCTCGGCAGGGCCACCGCGGGATGCGCTGCACCCTCGCCCGCCGGCTCGACCTGCCGGCGCGCCGGCCCGGCGCGGCCGTTACATCCGGAGCATCCGGGCGCAGGATGATACGGATACGGGTTCCCCGATCCACTCCCACAAGAAGCACGCACATGAACCATCCCGCATGGCGCTGGGCCGCCCTGGCGCTGCTGCCGCTCGCCCAGGCCGGTCAGGCCGCCGACCTCTTCGTAGCCCCGACGGGCCAGGACAGCTCGCCCGGGACGCAGGCCGCGCCCCTGCGCACGATCCAGAAGGCGGCCGACCTGGCCCTGCCGGGCGATACCGTCTACATCCGGGGCGGCACCTACAACGCCGTGGTACGCGTGAGCCGCTCGGGCCTGCCCGGCCAGCCGATCACCTTCACCCGCTATCCCGGCGAGACGCCGATCCTCGACGCCACCGGCAAGACGCCCAGCGACTACTGGAACGGCGTGTTCGCCATCCGGGGCAGCGCCAGCCAGCCGACCCGCCACATCCGCGTCGTGGGCCTGCAGGTGCAGAACAACACCTCCGCCAACGGCTTCGGCATCTCCTGCTACGACTGCGCCGACGTCGAGATCCGCGACAACAAGGTCTTCGACACCTACCTGTCGGGCATCGTGGTCGGCTACGGCACGCGCGTCGTGGTCGACCGCAACGACATCGAGAAGGCCAACAACGGCGGTGCCCAGGAGAACCTGTCGATCCTGCGCGAGAGCAGCTTCGTCACCGTCACCCGCAACGTGGTGCACGACAACGGGCTGGACCGCAACGGCGGCGAAGGCATCGACATCAAGCAGGGTGCCCACGACGTGCTGGTGCAGGGCAACACGGTCTACAACAACAGCAAGGTCGGCATCTACGTGGATGCCTGGGACAAGCCGACCTACAACATCCGCATCGAAGGCAACCGGATCTACAACGTGGCCAAGAGCGCCATCGCGCTGGGTTCGGAGTGTGGCGGCGCGCTGCGCAACGTCACCGTCGCCAACAACCTGATCCACGACAACAGCCGCCACGGCATCCACATCGGTGTCTGGGGCGATGCCTTCGGCCAGTGCGGCAGCCCGGCGCCGACCCCCGGCAACATCCGCGACATCCGGATCGTCAACAACACCATCGTCGGCAACGGCCAGGTCGGCATCCACTACACCCGCACGGCCGGCATTCCCGTGCACCCGGAGTTCGGCAACCTCTACGTGGCCAACAACATCGTCCACGACAACGGGCACAAGGCGCTGAAGTTCACCGGCTGTCCGATCTCGCACAACGGCCATGCCGACGTCGCCGGCCACTTCACGATCGCCCACAACCTGCTGGCAGGCCCGACCGGCTTTCCGCGCTGCGACTGGGGCGGCGAGATGCTGGGCAGCCCGCACTTCCTGACCCAGCCACAGCTGGTGGGTGGCGGCGATTTCCGCCTGAAGGCGACCTCCCCGGCCATCGACATGGGAACCGCCCTGCAGGCCCCCGAGCGGGACTACGACGGCCAGCTGCGGCCGGTCAACGGCGCCTGGGACCTGGGCGCCTACGAATCCTCCCTCCTGCCGCCGGCGCTGGACATTCTCACCACGGCGCTGCCGGCAGCCACCGCGGGCAGCAGCTACGGCAGCCAGCTGGCGGCCAGCGGCGGCCGGCCCCCTTACACCTGGCAGCTCAGCGGCGGCGCCCTGCCCGGCGGCCTGACGCTGAGCAGCAGCGGGTCGATCGCCGGAACGCCGCTGGCTGCGGGCAGCAGCAGTTTCACCGTCGCGGCGACCGATGCCGCCGGTGCCAGCGATGTCCAGGCGCTCAGCCTGGCGGTGGCCACCGCCCCGGTGAGCCCGCCGCCCGACATCGTCACCACCACCCTGGCGGCCGGCACGGTCGGCAGCGCCTACCGCGCCACGCTGGCGGCCAGCGCGGGCACCGCGCCGTATGCCTGGAGCCTGGCCAGCGGGAGCCTGCCCGCCGGGCTGTCGCTGGACAGCGCCGGAACGCTGGCCGGCACCCCCACCCTCGCCGGCACGGCGAACTTCACGGTCAGGGTGACCGACAGCCGGGGCCAGGCGGACAGCCAGGCCCTGGCCCTGACCATCGGCGCCGCGCCCCCGCCGACGGGCAGCCAGGCCGACATGAGCCTGACCGTCTTCAAGGCCACGAAAGCCGTCGTGACCCGCGGTACGGCGGCCGAGTTCTCCTTCACCGTCAAGAACCTCGGCAGCAGCACGGCCGGCAACGCCCGCTTCGTGCTGCCGCTGCCCGGCGGCCTGGCCTGGGTGAAGGGCGGCAGCGGCAGCGAGTGTCAGGCCAGCACCACGCAGGTGACCTGCAGCTTCGGCAGCCTGGCCGGCGGGGCCTCGCGCACCCGCTACCTCTATCTGCGTCCCGCGACGGCGGGCGTGTACCCCCTGACGGGCAGCGCCCTGGCCGACGCCACCGACCCCAACCCCGGCAACAACAGCAGCTCCGTCTCGCTCACCGCGCAGTAAGGCAGGACCCGGCCGGCCTCACGGCGAGGCCGTCGAGGCGCGCGGTCCGGGTGCGCCCGGCGGTCGCGCCGATGCCGGGCCGAAGCGGTCGACCTCCTGGCCGGGTGCGCGCAGCCGCTCGGCCAGCTGGCGCGAGGCATCACGGCGCTGCTGGACGTAGTGCCGCAGCGCATTCAGGCTGGCGGCCGACGGCAGCGCCGGATCGTCCGGTGCCTGCGACAGCTGCTCGAAGCTGGCCGCGTAGCGGTCGCCGATGGCCGTCTCGATGCGCCCGGCCAGCTCGTCGAAGGAGGCCCCCCCGTGCTGGCCGTCCTGCACGATGTCTCGCCAGGCCTCGCCGATGCGGGCCTCCTCCTTCAGGAACGCGCTGATCTCCTGGCGCAGCTGCAACTCCTCGTGCCAGAGATAGGCCGGCGGCGGAATCAGGCGCAGCAGCAGCACGGTCGACCCGACAAGCAGCAGCGCCGCGCCCACACGCACCGGTGCGGACGACACCCGGCGCCGCTGCAGCGCCTGAGCCAGCACCGCAGCGGCCAGCCCACCTGCGACGAAGCCGCCGACATGCGCCGCGTTGTCGATGCCGTCGACGAACAGGCCTGCGGCGATGGACAGGGCGGCGAAGCCTGCCGCCCCCCAGAACAGCCAGCGGAATTCGCTGGGCTGCAGATCCTCCCGCTCGCGCCAGAGCCCGACCAGCAGCGCGCCGAACACGGCGAAGATCGCCCCGGAGGCGCCGCCCGACACCGCCTTGCCCTGCTGCACCACCAGCGACAGCAGGTTGCCCGCCACGCCGCCGAGCAGGTAGATCGCAGCGAAGCGCAGCGGGCCGAACAGCCGCTCGACGATCTGGCCGCTGTCCCACAGGGCCCACATGTTGAGCAGCAGGTGCAGCACGCCGAAATGCAGGAACATCGCGCTGGCCAGGCGCCACCACTGGCCGTCCTGGGTGGCCGGGCCGAAGTTCGCCCCCCAGGCCAGCTGCACATGGTTGGGCGAATGCCAGAGGCCGGCCCCCTGGGTGAGCATCACCACGAAGACCAGCACGTTGACCCCGATCAGCAGCGGCGTCAGGCGCAGCCTGGGCACCCGCTGGCGCAGCTGGGCATGCAGCGAGGGCGGCAGGGGCGTGTCGGACATCCGGGCGGTCGCAGGGTGGGACGAGGCGGACAGCTTACCCGCGCCCCACGCCCTCTCCGCGGCCGGGCGATCGCGGACGGCCCGCTGGCCGGGCGGATTCACCGAAGTCGCCCGATCGGGAACCACCGACCGGGCGCCGTTCCGGCGTGACCTGGGCAGGCAGGTCGCGATACGCTACCAAACGTGACGAAGGTAAGCCCCCGTCAACCACAGCCCCCGCATCCCGGGCGGCTGGCTTGTGAGGGCGCGCCCCCGACTCCTACACTGGCCCGGCCACCGGGCGGCAGGACCCGGATCGACGCTCCAGGAGGACTGCGATGGCCCGACTTGCCCTGTGCATCGGCATCAACGACTACCCCGGTACCGACATGGACCTGGCCGGCTGCGTCAACGACGCGCAGGACTGGGCGGCGGCGCTGGCCGCGCGCGACTATGCCGTCACCACGCTGCTGGACGCCCAGGCCAGCAAGGCCGGCATGGTGGAGGCGATGCGGCGGGTGATCGCAGCGGCCCGCCGCGGCGACACCGTCGTGATCACCTTCTCCGGCCACGGCAGCTACGAGCCCGACGAGAACGGCGACGAGGCCGACGGGCTCGACGAGGGCCTGTGCCCGCACGACATCGTCACCGCCGGCCATACCCTGAGCGACGACGAGCTGCACGCGCTGTTCTCCACCCGGCGCGCCGGCGTGAAGCTGGTGTTCATCGCCGACAGCTGCCACTCGGGCACCGTCTCGCGCGCGGCGACTTCGGCCGAGGAGGACGAGACCAGCCCGGTGCGCCCGCGCTTCCTGCCGATGGGCAACTGGCTGCCGGCCGATCGCCTGCCGCGTCAGGCCAGCGGCCGTCCGTATGCGGTGCTGCCCGGGGTGAGCGGCGCCTCGGCCTTCCACTCGGTGCTGCTGAAGGCCTCGGGCGACCTGCTGCTGGCCGGCTGCCAGGAAGGGCCGAACTTCTTCAGCTACGACGCGCGCTTTCGCGGCCGGCCCAACGGCGCCTTCACCTACTTCGCGCTGAAGGTGCTGAAGGAGCTGCCGGCCAGCGCCACCTATGCCGACTGGCACCGCGAGCTGACCCAGCGCTACCTGCCGTCGCCGAGCTACCCGCAGACGCCGCAGATCGTCGGCAGCAAGACCGCGCGCGGCCGACGCATCTTCACCTGATCGATCAGGAGGCGCCGGCCTGTCGGCGGGCCGGGCCGCGCCGCGCGCCGAACCCAGCGGCCCGCCGGGCCAGGAGGTGACCGATGAGCATTGCCCTGCACCTGGCGGGCCAGGAGATTCCCCAGGCCCGCCTGCCGGATCTCTTCGCCTCGGCCACCCGATCGGGCGAGTCCGCCGGCTCGGCCTTCCTGCCGCCGGACCTGCTGCAGCCCCGCTGGGCCTGGGAGGTGGGCGACGCGGCCCGCAGCGCCGCCGGGCCGAGTGCGCAGCGGCGCGACGCGCAGGACGACGAGCTGCTGCTGCTCGAACTGGAGGACGGCGATGTGCTGCTCACCCGGGCCGACGGCCTGCAGGCCGCGCTGCGCCGGGCCCGCCCCGACCTGCTCGGCGCCGACGGCGCGATCCATTTCGAGGGCCTGCGCGCCGACGACGCGGCCAGCCGCAGCGCCCTGGGCGATGCGGTGGGAGGGCTCGTGCGCCGCGTCTACGGCTTCGCCGTGGGCAGCGCGCCCGACGGGATCGTCCAGGAGGCCTGCGAGCTGCTCGGTGCGCGCCTGGTCGACCGCGCGGCGCTGGGCGCCAGCCGGCTGGGCGCGCGTGCGCTGATGTGGGCCATCGAGAAGCGCCTGCCGCTGGGCTGCGGGCTGTACGCCTGGCACGGCGGCGAAGGGCTGGAAGGCGCCCCGCTGGCGCGGCTCGACCCCCGCATCGCGGCCGATCCGCAGCGGCACCCGCTGCTGATCTTCCTGCACGGCACCGCCTCGCACACGCTGGGCAGCTTCGGCGAGCTGCGCCACGCCGGCCGGGGCTGGTGGTCGGCGCTCGAGCAGCGCTTTCCGGGCGGCATCTACGGTTTCGAGCACCGCAGCCTGTCGGAAAGCCCGATCGAGAACGCCCTGGCCCTGCTCGACTGCCTGCCCGCCGGCGCGCAGGTGCAGCTCGTCTCGCACTCGCGCGGCGGACTGGTGGGCGACCTGCTCTGCCTGGACGAGGCCGCGCGCGAACGCATCGAGCGCTATCGCCAGCGCCTGCCCGGCCTGGGCGAGGCCGACGCCCGGGAGACCCGCCGCGTGCAGGCCGAGCTGGCCGAGGCCCATGCCGCGCAGCGCGAGCTGCTGCACCGCCTGCTCGACACGCTGCGCCACAAGGGCATCGTGGTGCAGCGCTATGTGCGCGTGGCCTGCCCGGCTGCCGGTACCCGGCTGGCCGGCGGGCAGATCGACGTCTTCCTGTCCACCCTGCTGAACCTGCTCGGTCGGGTGCCGGGGCTGTTCGGCAGCCCCTACTACGAGGCCTTCAAGCGCGTCGTCGTCGAGCTGGTGCGCCACCGCACCAACCCCCACCTGGTGCCCGGCCTGGAGGCCATGCTGCCCGACGGGCCGCTGGCCGACCTGCTGCGCGACGCGCCGGTGCGCCCCGGGCTGCAGATGGCGGTGATCGCCGGCGACATCCAGGCCGCCGGCCTGCTGCAGCGCCTGGCGGTGCTGCTCACCGACCACCTGATCTTCGACCGTGTCGACCACGACCTGGTGGTGGACACGCGGGCCATGCTCGCCGGCGTGGCCCCTTCGGCCGGCGCGCGGGTCTGCCTGGCGCGCGGCGGCGAGGTCTCGCATTTCCGCTACTTCACCCAGGCCGACACCCGCGACGCCCTGGGCGACTGGCTGCTGACCGACGACCCGGGCAGCGTCGCCGACTTCCAGCCGCTGCCCGCGCCCGAGGACTTCGAGGCCGCGCTGCAGGCGGCCACCACGCGCAGCGGCGAAGGGGCGGATCGCCCGATCGTGGTGCTGCTGCCCGGCGTCATGGGCTCGCACCTGTGCGTGCGCCGCGGCCCGCCGACCCGGGCGTCACGCGACCGCGTCTGGCTCGATCCGCTCGACCTGGCACGCGGCGGGCTGGCCAAGATCGGCTGGGACCGGCCCGACCCGATCGAGGCCGAGGAGCTCTTCGGCATGTCCTACGGCGCCCTGTGCGAGCACCTGTCGCGCACGCACCGGGTCGAGCGCTTCCCCTACGACTGGCGCCAGCCGCTGGACGTGCTGGCCGACCGGCTGGCGGCCTTCCTCGAGCCCCTGCTGGCGCAGACCGCGCAGCCGCTGCGGCTGCTGGCGCACAGCATGGGCGGGCTGGTGGTGCGCGCCTGCATCCACCGGCACCGCGCGCTGATGGACCGGCTGATGGCCCGCGACGGCGCCCGCCTGGTGCAGTGCGGCACGCCCAACCAGGGCGCCTACTCGATGGTCGCCAACCTGATCGGCAAGGGTGACACGCTGCGCATGCTGGTGCGGCTGGACCTGCGGCACGACATGCAGCAGGTGCTCGACCTGGTGGCCGGCTTCCGCGGCCCGCTGCAGCTGCTGCCCAAGCGCGGCTTCGTCGACGAGTTCCAGGGGCAGGACGACGGCGGCGGCACCTGGGCCTTCGACCGCGCCGAGACCTGGCGGCAGCTGGCCGGCCAGGTCACCGACCTGTGGTTCGGCGACGGCCGCGTGGGCCGGCCCGGCCAGGAGGTGCTCGACCAGGCCAGCTGGCTCTGGCGCGCCGACGGCGAGGCCCGGCCCAGCCTGCCGGCGGCCTACGCAGCGGCCAGCGTCTACGTCGCCGGGGTGGCCCGCAGCACGCCCTGCGGCCTGCGCGTGACCGACGGCCGCATCAAGCTGGTGGCCACCACGCGCGGCGACGGCACGGTGACCTGGGCCTCCGGACGCATCGGCGGACTGGGCGCCTGGTACTACCTGCCGGCCGAACACGGCGACCTGCTCGCCGAGGCCGAGCATTTCCGCGCCCTCGAGGAGCTGCTGCAGTTCGGCCGCACCGAGCTGCTCGCCACCACGCCGCCGGCGGTGCGTGCCATCGAGGCCGACCAGCCGCGCCACTACGACGCCGGCCCGCCCGAACTCGTCGACGCCCGCAGCCTGGGCGCGCGGCTGCTGGGCAGTGCGCCGAACCGCCGGCCGGTGCCCGCGGCGACCCCGCGCCGGCGCCTGTCGGTGCAGGTGCGGGCGATGGACCTGCGCTTCGTCGACCAGCCCCTGCTGGTGGGCCATTACGAGCAGGACCCGATCGCCGGCCCGCAGTCGCTGATCGACCGCGAGCTGCTCGACGGCGAGCTCTCCGAGCGCTACCGGCTGGACTTCTACCCGGGCCCGCTGGGCAGCGCGATCGCGGTGGTGCACCGCCCGAACGCCGCCGAGGAGGCGCGCGGCAGCCTGACCGGCGCAGTGGTCACCGGGCTGGGCCGCTACGACAGCCCGCTCACGCCGGAGCAGCTCACCGCCGCGGTGCGCAGCGGGGCGCTGCGCTACCTGATGCAGGCCGCCGACGTGCTGGGCCGCCAGCCGCGCGCGCTCGAACTGGCCTCGCTGCTGCTGGGCTACAACTCCTCGGCGAACCTGACCCCGGCCAGCGCCGTCGAGGCCCTGGTGCGCGGCGTTCTCGAGGCCAACCAGCGCTTCCGGGACACCACCGGGCTGGACCTGCGCATCGAACGGCTGGACATCGTCGAGCTCTACCTCGACACCGCCATCAGCGCCGCCCACGCCCTGCGCCACCTGCAGCCGCGCCTGGCCCAGCAGGCCACCGAGCTGTCGCAGCAGCTGGTCGTGGCGCGCGAGCTGGACCGCCAGCCCAGCAGCCGCTACCGGCTCTACGACGCGGGCAACGGCAACGCCTACTGGCCGCGCCTGATGGTCACCGCCGCCCCGATGCGCGCCGGCACACCGTCCGGTGTCGAACTGCCGGCAGACACGTCTGGGTCGGGCGAGGCGCGGCTGCCTTGCCAGGCCACAGTGACACGCCTGTGCCCAGCCGGTCGCAGCGTGGCCAGCCCGGTCGAGTCGGGGCCGCTGCGCGGTCTGCCGACCCAGCTGCACTTCCTCTACATGGGCCAGCGTGCCCGCGCCGAATCGCTGATGCAGCAGCGCCAGCCCGGCCTGATCGAAACGCTGGTGCGCCAGCAGATCCGCCAGCCGGTCTGGCGCGACGACTTCGGCCGCATGCTCTTCCAGCTGATGGTGCCGCACGACCTGAAGGAGGCCGCGCGCCAGCTCGACCAGGTGGTGATGGTGGTCGATGCCCGCACCGCCAACCTGCCCTGGGAGCTGATGCTGGCCGACGAGGCCGGCCGGCGCGACCCCAAGCCGCTGGCGCTGCGTACGGCCATGGTGCGGCAGTTCGTCACCGCACAGTACCGGCGCGCGCTGCGGCCCAGCGTGGGGCTGAGCGCGCTGGTGGTGGGCAACCCCTCGCTGGAGGGTTTCGGGGCGGCCTTCCCGCGCGCCGACGGCCAGCCGCGCCCCACGCCGCCCGACCTGCCGGGCGCCGAGGCCGAGGCGCAGCAGATCGCCAGCCTGCTGCGCGCCTGCCAGCATGAGGTCACCGCCGTGGTCGGCCCGGAGCAGCGCGCCGCCGATGTGCTGGCCGCGCTGTACCGCCGGCCCTGGCGCCTGCTGCACATCTCGGCGCACGGCGAGTACGGCCTGCGCCACGCCGACGGCAGCCGACGCAGCGGCGTGCTGCTCTCCGACGGCCTGCTGATCACGGCCGCGGAGATCCGGGCGATGGAGTCGGTGCCCGAACTGGTCTTCCTGAACTGCTGCCACCTCGGCCGTACCGACCCGGACGCGGGCGAGGCCGATGTGGACCACGGTCGCGAGGGCAACCTGCTGGCCGCCAGCATCGCGCAGGAGCTGATCGACATCGGCGTGCGCTGCGTGGTGGTGGCCGGCTGGGCGGTGAACGACCAGGGCGCCCAGGCCTTCGGCGAGACCTTCTACCGCAGCCTGCTGCAGGAAGGCCGCCCCTTCGGCGATGCGGTCTTCGCCGCACGCGAGGCGGTGTGGCGGCGCGACCGCCAGGACATCACCTGGGGCGCCTTCCAGGCCTACGGCGACCCGGGCTGGCGCGCCCTGGGCTCGCCGGGCGGCGGTCGGGCGGCCGGCAGTGCCGATGCGGCGGTGTCGCCGGAGGAAATGCTCGACGCGCTGGCGCGCATCCGGGCCGACCTGATGCGCCGGCAACGCCCGCGCGGTGCGCAGTCGATCGAGCGGGAGCGGCGCGAGCGGGTCGACCGCCTGGCGCGCCAGCTGCAGGACAGCTGGCCCGCCACCTGGCAGGAGCGGCCGGACGTGCTCACCTCGCTGGCCGAGACCTGGCGCGACCTGCGCGAGTTCCAGCGCGCCACCGAGGCCTACCGGCGTGCCTTGCGCGTGCGACAGAACCGGCCGCAGCCCGACGGCAGCCCGAGCGGCGATGTGCAGCTCACCGACCTGGAGCAGCTGGCCAACCTGGAGGCCCGCCACGGCGAAGCCACCGACGACGAGGCCATGGTGCGGCGCGCGCTTGCCCGCCTGCAGGCTCTGTTCGCCCTGCTGCCCGACGAGCCGGGCCCGGACGGCAGCGCGCCCCATCGGGTCGAATACCACGCCTTGATCGGCAGCGCCCACAAGCGGCTGGCGGGCATCCTGGCGCGCCGGCTGCTGGCCGACGCCGAACCGGGTGCGCGGGACCGGCCGGACCCGGCGGCGCGCCAGGCGCGCCAGGCCGAGCTGCAGCAGGCCCTGCAGGACAGCGCCCGGGCCTACGAACAGGCCGGCGCGGTCGGCACGCCGCAGCCCTACCCCCTGCTCAACCGGCTGGCCCTCGAGGCCCTGCTCGCTGCGCAACGGCGCCGCCTTTGCGCGACGGACGCGACCGCGCTCGCCCGCATGGCCGGGGCGCTGGCCACGGTGCAGCACCAGGAGAAGCCCGACCCCTGGACCGCGCTGATGCCCGTCGAGGCCCAGCTGGTCGAGCAGCTCTGCGACGGCCGGCTCGGCGCCGAGGGAGCGGCGGGCGACGCGAGCCTCGCGGCACTGCAGCAGCGCTACCAGGAGGCCACCCGGCAGCTGCAGCTCAAGCCCTCGCAGCTCGACTCGGTGGTCACGCAGATGGAGCTGCTGGCGCGTTTTCAGTCCGCCCTGGCCCTGGGCGAGGCCGGCGACGAGGCCGACGCCCGACGCCGCTGCGCCGAGCGCCTGCAGCGCCTGGCCGACGACCTGCACCCCGGGCGACCGAAGCGGCCCGCCCGTCCGCCGGCTGCGGCCGCGGCGGCTCCCGCGGCCGCCTCGGACGCCACCTCCGGCGTGCCTGCTGCAGCGACAGCGGCGGCCGGATCCGCCGCCGAACCATCCCCGCTCAGCCCGCCGGCCGACGCGCCCCCCGCCGCGCCGGCCCGGACCACGCGGCGGCGGCGGCCGCGCTGAAGTCCGGCCAGGCGGCACCGGCCTCCCCCGCGAATGCGGGGTGAAGGCCGCCACGGTCCTCGAGTCCGGCGGGCGGCCGCCGATATGCCGGGCAGCAGGGGTCCGCAGAGGGCGGTCCTGCTGCACCGACCCCGAGGACCCTGCCGCATGAACCCGCTCACGATCGCCGCCGCCTGCCTGGGCCTGGCCCTGTTCGCCGCCGCGCTGGACGCGCTGCTGCCGCGCCAGCGCCGCAGCTGGTGGCGGGCCTTGCCGAAGGCCGACTTCGCCCCGCGTGAACGCCGGGCCGCGCCGCTGCAGACCGTCGCGCCGACGGTGACGCTGCAAGCGGTGCAGACGCAGGACCGGCGCCAGGCGCCGCTGCCCTTCGTCGGCAAGGATCGCCGCAAGGCCGCCCAGGCCGCGGCACGCCGCGCCCGGGTCGCCAACGACCGCTGAGCGCGGCTTCCCGGTTCGACGCCGGTTCGACCCCGGCTCAACCCCGGTTCAGCACCTTCGGCACCGGGTTGGGCCGCAGCCGGAAGGCATCGGGCATGCCCGAGCCCAGCAACGGGCGCAGGTAGAGGCGGAAGGCGTCCGTCACATCGGTGCCGCAGGCACTGATGAAGTGGTCTTCCATCGTGCGCGTCTTGCCGGCCACCGCCTCCAGCGGCAGCAGGTCGTAGTCGACGCTGTAGGTGCCGGTGCGCTGGATCGCCACCGAACCATCGCGCCCGCCCCACATCGCGTACTGCACCGCCTTCTCGCCCACCTCGCGGGCCTCGCGCTGGTCCACGTCCGACACGCAGCCGATGAAGCTGCGCTGCAGGTAGCCGAAGGTGTCCCCGCGCACCCGCTTGATCTTCAGCCTGGCCTTGATCTCCTCGCAGAGCAGATCGGCCAGCGCACCGCTGCCCGAGAGCTGCACATTGCCGTGCGCGTCATGCTCCAGGTCCTTGGCCAGCGTGGCGATGATCGGCGCACCCTGGGCATCGTGGATGCCTTCGCTGACCGCGATCACGCAGCGTCCCAGCCGATCGTAGGTGGCCTTCACGTCGGCCAGGAACTTGTCGATCTGAAACACCCGCTCGGGCAGGTAGATCAGGTGCGGGCCGTCGTCGGCGAACTTCTTGCCCAGCGCCGACGCGGCGGTCAGGAAGCCGGCGTGCCGCCCCATCACCACGCCGACGTAGACGCCCGGCAGCGCCGCGTTGTCCAGGTTGGCGCCGGCGAAGGCCTGCGCGACGAAGCGCGCCGCGCTGGGGAAACCGGGGGTGTGGTCGTTGCCGACCAGATCGTTGTCGATCGTCTTCGGGATGTGGATGCAGCGCAGCGGGTAGCCGGCGGCCTGCGCCTGCTCGCTGACGATGCGGGTGGTGTCCGACGAATCGTTGCCGCCGATGTAGTAGAACTGCCCGATCTCGTGGGCCTGCAGCACCTTGAAGATCTCCTGGCAGTAGGCCAGGTCGGGCTTGTCGCGCGTCGAGCCCAGCGCCGCGGCCGGCGTGGCGCCGACCAGCTCCAGGTTGTGGCTGGTCTCCTGCGTCAGGTCGACCAGATCCTCGTTGACGATGCCGCGCACGCCGTGGCGGGCACCGTAGACGAATTCGACACCGCGGTGGCGGCGCGCTTCGAGCACGACGCCGACCATCGACTGGTTGATCACGGCGGTGGGGCCGCCACCCTGGGCGACGAGGATCTTGCGAGGGTTCACGGTCAGGACTCCTGGCCGGCCGACCGGGCCGGCACTGCCCGGTCCATCGTACACGCCAGGGCCGGCCGGTCACCCTGCGCCCGCGCAGGATGAAACCGGGTTGGAACCGCCGCCGCCGGCGCCGCCCCACCCCGGGACCTGTGCCGAACCTCGACCGCAGTCGGGGTGCGTGAGATCCGTCACATTCCAGAATGACAGGGAACGGCCGCCGGGGTGGCGGCCCGTGCCTGATTTCAACCACGAAGGAGCCTGCCCATGCGTCCCATCCCCTCCCTGATCCTGGCCGCCGGCGCGCTCGCGCTGTCCGGCGCCGCGCTGGCCCAGCAGGTGGCCAGCCAGCCCGACGGCGTGCTGCGCGGCTCGCTCGGCCTGGGCGCCAGCTTCGCCGGCGGCAACCACAGCGCGGCCAGCCTGTCGCTGAACGCCGACGCACTGCGCGAAACCCAGGCCGACAAGTTCACCCTGTACGGCCGCGTGCTGCGCAGCAGCGCCGAGAACGCCGACAGCGGCGACACCGAAACCACCGCCGACCAGCTGCGCGCGGGCGGGCGCTACGACCTGAACTTCGGCCCGATGGTGTTCGGCTTCGCCGGCCTGGACCTGGAGCGCAACCGCCTGGCCAACCTGAAGCTGCGCGGCCTGGCCAGCGTCGGCGCGGGCTACCACCTGCTGAAGATTCCCGCCGCGTCGCTGAACGTCTTCGGCGGCCTGGCCTACACCTCGGACCGCTATGCCGAGGCCACCGTGCTGGGTGACGACGCTACGCCGCGCACGCGCTACAGCTATGCCGCGCTGCTGCTGGGCGAGGAGTACCACCACGCGCTGTCGCCCAGCACCACGCTGAAGCAGCGCCTGGTCGTGCTGCCCAACCTGAAGGACCGCGGCGAGTTCCGCGCCAACCTCGATGTCGGCCTGGCGGTGGCGATGACCCAGGCGCTGAGCCTGAACGTCGGCCTCGGCGTGGCCTACAACTCCGATCCCGGCCTCGGCGTGAAGTCCACCGACAGCCTGCTGACCACCGGCGTGACGATGAAGTTCTGACGCGGCTGCCGCCCCGGGGGCGGCCCGCCCGGTGCGGCCCCCTCGGGCGCCGCGCTCAGTCGGCGCGCTCAGTCGGCGCGCTGAGTCGGCGCGTTCAGGCGGCGCCGTCCTCGCACAGCCGCGGCACGATGCGCGCGGCCAGCTCGCGCAGGCGCTCCGGGCCGGGTTCCTTGCGCGGCCAGCCGAGTTCCACGCCGTCGCCGGACCAGCGCGGCAGCACATGCAGGTGCAGGTGCGGCACGGTCTGCCAGCCCGCCGCGCGGTTGGCCTGCAGCACGGTGAAGCCCTCGGGGGCGAACTCGGCCTGCAGGGCCTGCGCGATGCGCCGGGCCGCCCGCATCAGCGCGGCCGCCTCCTCCTCGCTGCAGTCCAGCAGCGTCTCGCAGGGGCGGCGGGTGGCGACGATGACGTGGCCGTCGTTGACCTGGCCGGCATCCATGAAGGCGAAGACATGCGCGTCCTCGTAGACCTTCGCACAGGGCAGCTCGCCGGACAGCAGGCGCTCGAACACAGTGGGCATGACAGGGCTCCGCCGGCGCCGGGGGCTGGCGCCGCGGCGCCCATTCTGGCCGAGCGCGCCGCGCCGGCCCAGCGGGGATCCGCCCCGGCCTGCGCCCGTCCCGTTCGCGCCGACGCCGGCCATCAGGACCAGCTCAGCCGCCTCGAGGCGGGCGGCGCGGCCGGCCTCGGCCGCTGAGGCGCCTCGCCGTCGTCCAGGCCGAAGGGCTGGGTGTCGGGCCAGTCGTCGTCGTCGCCCGGGCGGCCCGCCCGGCCATGCGGGGCAGGCTCGCTGCGGCCGATCTCGAGCGGCAGGCTGCCCTGGGCGGCGGCCTCGCGCAGCAGGCGCACCAGCACACCGGCATCCTCGCTGCTCAGCCACAGGCCGCTCCAGCCGTGCTGGCGGTCGGCGATGCTGCGGCCCTCCAGCAGGGTGGCCCACCAGCGCAGCCGGTCGGAAAGCGTCTGTCGGATCATGCGCCGCCCTCCGGCCGGCGCAGCGGCAGGGCCGGCTGCACGGCCGGGCAGCGCGGGTCGACCCGCACGGCCCCGGTCGGGACGGGGGCCCGCGCGTGGTCGGACGGCCCCGCGACGGTGCTCGAACGCAGGCTGTCGTCGAGGGCCTGGGCACGGATCGGCAGGCTCGCGCCGGCCAGCAGGCCGGCGAGCAGGGCGGCGTGAAGAGGCAGGTGGCGCATCGTGGAGCTCCTGATTCGCCCCCGGGCGGCACCCGCCACCCGGAAGGGATGCCAGGAGGGTAGGTCGCGCCCCGCGCACCGGCACGCCCCGCCGGTCGGGGCCCGACCCCGACCTGGGGATAGGTCGGCCGGGCCGGTGCGTGCCGGCCTGGGTGCCCGCCTCAGCGCGTGGGCACCAGGCGGTGGCGCAGCGCCAGGATCACCGCCTCGGTGCGGTTGTCGACCTGCAGCTTGGACAGGATGTTGGTGATGTGGAACTTCACGGTCGGCACCGCGATGGCCAGGCGTGCGGCGATCTCCTGGTTGTTCAGCCCGTCGGCCATCAGCGCCAGCAGCTCGCGCTCGCGCTGGGTCAGGTCGGCGCCGGGCGAACGCTGCTGCTGGGCACCGACCAGGGCGTCGGTGGCCTGGGCGTCCAGCACGCGGCGCCCGCCGTGCACCGCCCGGATCACGTTGACCAGCTCCTGCGCCGAGGCCGTCTTCATCAGGTAGCCGCTCGCCCCGGCATCGATGGCGCGGCGCACCTCGGCGGCATCGAGCAGGCTGGTGAGGATCACGAAGCGGGTGGCCGGCAGCGTCGCGCGCAGGCGGGCGATCACTTCGATGCCGTCCAGGCGCGGCATCATCAGGTCCATCAGCACCACGTCGGGGGCGCAGGCGGGAATGCGCGCCAGGGCCTCCTCGCCCTGGGCGGCCTCGCCGACGCAGGCCAGACCCTCCTCGCAGGCGATCATCGCGCGCAGACCGGCGCGGATCATCGGGTGATCGTCGGCCACGAAGACACGGATCGTCTCGGCAGTCATCGGCAGCTTCTCCATCGCAGGGACATCGCCCGGCCGGCCGCGGCGGGCCGCCTCATCCGGGCGCCCCGGCCCAGGGCGGCAGGCCGGACAGGTCGGGGGGGCCGGAGGGTCGTCCGGCTTCGGGCGGCGCCGCCGGCGTCGGCAGCACGGTGTCGGCAGCCGTGTCGGTGGCGGTGTCGGCGGCGGCCGGCACCGGCCCGGCCCCCAGCTCGAGGCGCAGCTCGCTGCCTTCGCCGGGGGCGCTGACCAGCGTCAGCCGCGCGCCGATCTCGGCGGCCCGGCTGCGCATGCCCTCGACGCCGAAGTGGCCGGGCGGCAGCGCCTGGGGGTCGAAGCCGACGCCGTCGTCGGCCACCCGCAGCGTGGCCACGCCGGGAGCCTTGACGCGCCACTCCACCACCGCCTCGCGCGCCTGGCTGTGGCGCAGCAGGTTGGTCAGCGCCTCCTGGGCGATGCGGTAGACCTGCAGGCGCACGGCGGCGGGCAGGCCGTCGTGCCGGTCCAGGTGGGCCTGCAGGTTCAGCTCGCCGCGGCAGCGCGCCGCCTCGATGCCGTGCTGCAGCAGGTCGGCCAGCGCGGCGCGCTCCATCGCGTCGGGGCGCAGCTCGAACATCAGCAGGCGCATCTCGGCCAGCGCGCCGCGCTCGAGGCGCTCGAGGGTCTCGATCTCGCGACGCAGCGCCGCCTCCACGCTGTCGGGTGCCGCACGCTCGAGGCGGCGCAGCAGCCCGGCGGCCACCAGGTTGGCGGCGAACAGGGTCTGCGACACCGCGTCGTGCAGGTCGCGCGCCAGCCGGTTGCGCTCGGCCATCACGGCCAGCTCGCGCTCCTGCGCATGCAGCTGGGTGTAGCGCATCGCCAGGGCGGCCTGGCTGCCCACCGCGGTCAGCAGGCGCTCGCGCTCGGGGCTGAAGTAGTCGTCCTCCTGGTGGTCCACGCGCAGCACGCCGAGCACCTCGTCGCGGAACTTCAGCGGCACGGCCATCCAGGCCCGCGTGGCGCGGTAGAGCGCGGCGCTGCGGCTGTCGTCGGTGACGAAGGACCACAGCCAGGACAGCAGGCTCTGGCGCGCCCGGTTCTCCACCACCGGGCGGCCGTCGCGCTCGATCTGCTCGTAGCGCTGCAGGTGGCTGCGCGGCAGGCGCATGCCGGTGGGGTCGTCGCCGGCGAGCGGCGCGGCGGCCTCGCTGGCACGCCAGCCCAGCAGCACCACCGGCGCGCGCGGCGCCAGGCCCTCGCGGGCCCAGACCGAGGCGCTGGAGAAGGCCAGCGTCTGCGCCAGCGCGCCGAGGGTGTCGTCGACCAGCTCGGGCAGCTCGGCGTGGCTGGCCAGCCCGACCGAGAGGTCCTGCAGCGTCGACAGCTCGTGCGTGCGCGTCTCGAGCTGCGCGCCCAGCGCCAGGTTGCGCGCCAGCAGCTGCTGCTGGCGCTGCCGGAAGGCGTCCACCGTGCGCCGCAGCGCCTGGCCGAGGCGGCGCAGCTCGGCCGGCCCCTCCGGGAGGCCGAAGTGGGCCTCGGGCGGCGCGTCGTCGCGGCGCAGCGTGTCGGCCTCGCGCGCCAGCGCTTCCAGCGAACGCACCAGGCCCCGCAGCTGCCAGGCGCCCAGGGCCAGCAGCGCGCCGCCCCCCAGCGCCAGCACGGCCCCGGGCGACAGACCCGCCGGGGCCAGCGCCTCCAGCAGGCCGCCCGCGGCCAGCAGCGCCACGACCCCGGCGACCAGGAAGCGCGGCAGCAGCGGCAGGGCCTGCCAGCGCCGACGCAGCGCGTTCACCGGCCGCCCTCCCGATCGGGACCGGACGCTGCGGACCGGCTCATGACCGTCCACCTGGCGAGGGTGGTCCCGGCGGCGTCTGCGGGGGCGTCTGCGGGGGCGTCTGCGGGGGCGTCTGCGGCGGTGTCTGCGGCGGTGTCTGCGGCGGTGTCCCCGCGGCGGCCTCGGCCGCCGGCGCCAAGGCCCGCTCCAGCAGCCGTTGCGCCACCGCCCGCCCCCCCAGGCCCAGCGCCAGCGCCACGCCCAGCGCCAGGCCGAGGGCGATCGAGCCCACCACCGCACCGAAGGCCAGCATCACGATGCCCGCCGGCAGGCCGGCCTGCTGCAGCGCCAGCGCCGCGGCAAAGAACAGCAGCGCCGCACGCACGGCCTGCGCCACCCAGGCCGCATGGCGCCCGCCGCGGGCCTGCACCGCGCGCGCAGCCAGCACCGCCAGCCAGCCCCCCACGGCCAGCACCAGCGCGCCCACCAGCAGGTTGGCCAGCACCAGGCCGAGCGTGGCCACCGCGCGGGTCAGGATCGCGAAGCCCAGCACCTCGCTGGCCTGCGTGACGCCGACGAAGACCACCGTGGCCATCACCACCGTGCCCACCCACTCGGCCGGGTCGCGCCCGGCCAGCCGCCAGCGCTCGCCCAGGCCGATGCGCGCGGGCAGGCGATTCAGCCCCAGCCCCACGCACAGCGCCGCCACCACCCCGGCCAGCACCCGCCCGAGGATCACCGCCAGCACCACGATGACCGCGGCCGAAACCAGCCGCGGGATCAGCCCGATCACCTGCTCGAGCAGCTGGCTGACCGGCTGCGCCACCGCCTCGATGCCCAGGCTCTGCAGCGCCGCGGCCAGGGTGGGCAGCAGCACCAGAGCGAACACCAGCGAACCCAGCAGGCCGGCCAGGGTGCGCTCGCCCAGCGCCGGGCTCAGGCCGATGCGCTGGGCCAGCTTCTCGGAGCCAGCCGCCAGCGCCAGGCCGGACACCAGCTGCCGCAGCACCTGCGCGATCAGGAAGCCCACCCCGAAGGCCACCGCTGCGCCCATCAGGTTGGGCACGAAGCCGAGCAGGCGCGACATCATCGCGTTCACCGGCGCCAGCAGCCCCTGCAGGTTCAGCGCGTCCAGCAGCGCCGGCAGCGCGAACAGCCAGACCAGTCCCTGCGCGATCTGCGCCAGCAGCGCCCCGAAGCCGGGGTTCTGCAGCCGCTCGTCCAGGCGTCGCGCCGCCGCCAGCCGCAGCACCGCCGCGCGCAGCAGCCGGCCGGCCAGCCAGGCCGCCAGCACGATGCCCAGCACCGCCAGCACCCGCCCGGGCAGCCCACCCTCCCCGGCCGCCAGGGCCTGGGCCAGCCAGGCCTGCACCTGCTCCCAAGATTGCATCGCGCGCCCTCCATCCCCCGCGGGGGTCGGCCGGCCACGCCCGGGTGGCGCGGCGACACGGCCTTGTCGGCCACGGATTGTGTCCGAGTGTGCGCACCGGTCGACTCCAGCGGCAGCGACAGGCGCGGTCGGCCGCGTCTAGAGTGTTGTCCCTAAAGATTGCTGCACTGCAGCAAATCATCTTGCAAAGCCGCCCACCTTCCCCAATACTCCATTCCATGCTGCAGTGCAGCAAAAGTTGCCCGAAAGGGCTCCCCCCATCCGGCCGCGAGGCCCCCGCAGGAGTTCGTCATGACCATCACCCCCGAGCAGATCGCCGCCGCCAACAAGGCCAACCTCGACGCGCTGGTGGGCTTCGCCCAGCAGGCCTTCAAGGGCATCGAGCAGCTGGTCGAGCTGAACATGGCCGCCGCCCGCAGCACGCTGGACGACGCCGCCGAGAAGACCAAGGCCGCCCTGTCCGCCAAGGACCCGCAGGAGCTGATGAAGCTGCAGGCCGAGCTGCTGCAACCGGCGCAGGAGAAGGCCGTGGCCTACGGCAAGCAGGTGGCCGACATCGCCGCGGCCACCCAGGCCGAAGTCACCAAGTTCGCCGAGGCGCAGGTCGCCCAGGCCCAGGCCCAGTTCCAGGCGATGGTCGAGGCCGCCGCCAAGAACGCCCCGGCCGGCAGCGAAAGCGCCGTGGCCGCCGTCAAGACCGCGATGGCCAACGCCACCAGCGCCTTCGACAGCGTGCAGAAGGCTGCCAAGCAGGCGGCCAGCGTGGCCGAAGCCAACTTCAAGACCCTGACCGCCAGCGCCGAGAGCACCGCCCAGGCCGCCGCCGAAGCCGTGAAGAAGAGCACCAAGCGCGCCTGACCGGCCCCCTGCGCCCCGGTCGCTGCGACCGGGCGCCCGACCCCTTGTCTCCTAGGTTCCCCCTCCGGCCGCATCGGCCGGCGAAGGTTCCTTTCAGGCCCGGCCCTCCCGCAGGTCCGGGCCTTTTTTCTGGCCGCGCGGCGAGCCTGCGGCGCCGCCCGGACGGACTCAGCGCTTCTGCGCGGCCTTCCAGCGCTCGACCGCAGCGAGCATCTGCTCCACATGGCCGTCGGCGGCCAGGTTCTCGTGGACGTGCAGGATGCGACCGTCCGGGGCGATCGCGAAGGACACCCGGTCGGCCGTGTCGGGCAGCATCATCAACCGGGCGTCGTAGGCCTTCATGACCTTGCCGCCCGCATCGGCGGCCACCGCGAACTTGCTGCGGCAGGCCTCGACCGAGAACTTCTGCAGCGTGCCGATGTCGTCGCCCGACATGCCCACCACCGTGGCGCCCAGCGCCTTGAAGCGCTCGCTGGCCTCGGCGAACTGCTGCGCCTCCACGGTGCAGCCCGAGGTGAAGGCCTTCGGATAGAAGTACAGCACCACCGGCCCCTGCGCCAGCGCCTTCGACAGCGTGAAGGTGAAGGCACGGCCGGCCAGCGCAGCCTGGGCGGTGAAGTCCGGCGCGCGGCTGCCCGCCGGCAAGGCCGCCGAGGCGCTGCCGGCCGCCAGCGCAAACAGCCCGGCGATCAGGCGGCGTCGGTCGACGCCGGCGCCGCAGCGGGGGGGCGGCAGACATCCGGCAGGTCCGTGGCGTGCGGCTCGGGCCGGGCTGACAGGCAGGAAGTTCATCGGGGCGCTCCGCGAATGGGGGTCGGGCCGGATTATTCGGCGCCCCGCATCTCCCCGCAGGTCGGCGTGCTAAGGTGGCCGGCGAATCGCTCCGCCGTCGATCGGACCTGTTCGCGGCCGAGCCCGCTGGGGCCTCGAAGGTGCCCCGGCCGCGCCCCGAAGACCGCCGCGCATGCCCGACCCGTCCGATCCGATCCCGCCCGTCCCCCCGCCCGTGACCTCGCCCGTGACCCCACGCTTCGAGCCCGGCACCCGCGACGCGGTCGCCCGACGGCGCCTGCGCCGCATGCAGTGGGGCGCCACCGCGCTGCTGACCGCGGTCGCGGCGCTGCTGCTGCTGGCGCGCACGCTGCAGCCGCAGCAGGCGGCCTGGGGCTGGGTGGCGGCCTTCGCCGAGGCCGCGCTGGTGGGCGGGCTGGCCGACTGGTTCGCCGTGGTGGCCCTGTTTCGCCGGCCGCTGGGCCTGCCGATCTGGCACACCGCGATCGTGCCGGCGCGCAAGGACGACATCGCCCGCAACCTGGGCGAGTTCGTCGAGACCCACCTGCTCACCCCCGAGGCGCTGCGCAAGGAGGCGGCCGAAGGCGACCCCGCCGCCCGCCTGGCCGAGCTGCTGCTGCAGCCCGACAGCGCCCGCCGCCTGGCCGACGCCCTGCTGCAGGCCGCGCCGGTGCTGCTCGACGGCCTGGACGACCGCCGCGTGGCCGCCTGGCTGGCCGAGAGCGTGCAGGCCGAGCTGGCCCGGCTGGACCTGCCGCCGCTGTCGGCACGGGCGCTGCAGCGCCTGGCCGAGCGCGGCGGGCACCAGCGCCTGCTCGACGCAGGGGCCGCCGCGCTGCAGCGCGCCCTGGCCGACCCGGAGCGCCAGGGCGCGCTGGCCGACTTCCTGACCCAGGCTCTGCAGATCGACAACGCGCTCTACCGCGGCATGATCCGCATGGCCGCGCCGCGCCTGTCGCAGGCCCTGGTGCAGCAGCTCGAGACCCTGCGCAGCGACCCCGCCCACCCCTGGCGCGAGCGGCTGGACGCCTGGGTGGCCGAGGGGCTGCGCAGCCTGCCGCAGTCGCCGGCCTGGCGCGCCCAGTGGCAGGACTGGCAGGCCGAGACGCTGGCCAGCGCCGGCGTGCAGGCCTGGCTGCATGGCCTGTGGCCGCGCCTGAAGGCCCGCCTGCGGGCCACGCTGGTCGAGCCGGCCCCGGCGTCGGCCGCTGCGGGCGTCGGCGTCGGCGTCGGCGTCGGCGTCGGCGTCGAGGTCGGTGGAGGCCTGGCCCGGCTGCTCGGCCTGCTCGGGCAGCGGCTGCAGGACGACCCCGCCCTGCGCGCGCAGATCAACCAGGCGGTGGCCGATGCCCTGGCCCTGCTGGTGCAGCGCCACCGCGGCGCCGCGGCGCGCTTCCTGCAAGCGCAGCTGGCGCGCTGGTCACCGGCCGAGATGAGCGAACGCGCCGAACTGGCGATCGGCCGCGACCTGCAGTTCATCCGCATCAACGGCACGCTGGTGGGCGGGCTGGTCGGGCTGCTGCTGCACGCGCTCGGACAGCTCTGAGCCGCCGCCACCCGGGCCGATCAGGCCCCGCCGTCGGGCCGGCCGTGGCGGGCCACCGCCTCCACCAGAGCCAGCTGGGCCGGCAGGCAGACGCGCTTCAGGTCGTAGCGCGACACCGCCGTCTGCCGGGCCGCGGCGCGCAGCGGGGCCATCGCGGCCGGGTCGGCCAGACAGGCGGCGATGCGCGCGGCCAGGGCCTCGCGGTCGAAGAAGTCGACCCGCCAGCCGTTGCGGCCCTGCTCGACCACCTCGGCCACCGGCGCGGTGTCGGAGGCCACGATCGGTGCGCCCAGGCTCATCGCCTCGATCAGCGACCAGGACAGCACGAAGGGGTAGCTGAGGTAGACATGCGCGCGGCTCAGCCGCAGCGCCTGCACGTACTGGGCATAGGGCAGCTTGCCGACGAAGTGCACCCGCGACAGGTCCAGCTGCGCGGCCACCTCGTCCAGGAAGATCTGCTTCCAGCTGCCCGCCGGCGGCGCCGCGCCGTAGGACACGCCGTCGCCGCCGATCAGCAGCACGCGCGCGTCTGGCCGCTGGCGCTGCAGGGCCGGCAGCGCGCGCATGAAGCGGTGGTAGCCGCGGCTGGGCTCGAGGTTGCGGTTCACGAAGGTGACCAGCTCGTCCTCGCGCGTGAAGCGCAGCGCGCGGCCCTGGTCGTCGGTCAGCGCCAGCTCGCCCGAGTCGTCCGGGCAGAGCGCATCGGTGTCGATGCCGTCGTGGACGACGGAAATGCGCGAGCGGTGCGGCTCGGGCACGGTCTGACGCTGCCATTGCGTCGGGCTGCAGCCCCAGTCCATCAGCCCCAGGTTGAGCAGGTTGTTGGTGTTCTTGATGGACAGCCTGCAGCGCGTCTCGAAGGGATCGGCCGGGAACTCCGGGTCGAAGCCGACATCGCGGTCCTCGGCGCCGTAGAAGAACTCGACGAAATGCAGCTGCCGCGCCTGCGGCCAGACCTCGCGCAGCAGCAGCGCCTCGCCCCAGCCGGGATGGGCGCAGATCAGGTCGGGCACGAAGCCGGCCTCGCGCAGCTGGCGGGCTGCGCGCGCGCAGGCCTCGGCGCGGATCACCTTGGTCTCGAAGTCCAGCACCCAGGGGTGCACGCCGGGAGTGCTGCCGCGCCGGCTGCCGTAGCGCAGCCAGCGCACCCCGGGCATCGGGCGCGGTTCGGTCATGCCCAGCGCCAGCACCTCGTGGCCGCGCGCGGCCAGCGCCGGCGCCAGGTGCTTGTACTGGCCGGGAAAATTCTGGTGAACGAAGAGCAGTCTCATCGGGCGGCACTCGCGGATGCCGCACTCTAACGGCGCGCGGTGCGGCCAGGCCCGGACCGTGGCGGCGCCGGCATGAAGAAGGGCCGGCCTGCCCGCCCGATCGCTCGGGGGACATGCCGGCCCAGTCGGGTCCGGTGGCGTGGTCCGCGACGCGCGGTCGCGGGCAGGCCGTCTCGTCAGCTGCCGACCACGAAGTCGTCCGCAGTCAGGGCGTGGCCGGAACCGATGATCGCGAACTTCACTGCCGCGACACCCCCGACACCATCCGCGTCGTAATGCAACGCCCCGGAAGCGGTGTCGTAGAAGATGCCAGCCCCCGGCGTGCCGGCCGTGGCACCCGTCAGGCCTGCGCCGGCGTGGAACTGCGACGGCGCCAGGCTGCCGCCGCTGGTCAGCTGGGTGAACACCAGCGCGCTGAGCTTGATGGTGTCGCCTGCCGCGAAGTCGGTGATGCGGTCCACGTTCGTCAGGCCGTTCAGCGCCGCGTCGAAGACGAACTGGTCGGCACCGGCGCCGCCGGTCAGGCGGTCGGAGCCAGACCCACCGACGAGCGTGTCGTTGCCCTGTCCTCCGTCCATGACGTCGTTGCTGTCCCCACCCAACAGGGAGTCGTTGCCGACACCGCCGCTCAGCGAGTCGTCGCCTCCCAGGCCGGACAGCATGTCATCGCCCACAGTACCCCAGAGCGCATTCGCCAACTCGTTTCCGGTCAACTGTCGTGCCGATCCCATCAGCGTCAGGCGCTCCACCGACACCCCGGCAGCCAGGGTGTAGTCCACGCCTGCCCAGATACGGTCTTGACCTTGCCCAGCCCACTCGTCGATCCGGTCGGAAGAGGAGGTCACCACATACAGGTCATCGCCTGCGCCGCCCACCAGCCGGTTCGTGCCGTCACCGCCCACCAGCGTGTCGTTGCCCTGTCCTCCGTCCAAGATGTCGTTGCCGTCCCCACCCAGCAGGGAATCGTTACCGCCCCCGCCGCTGAGCGAATCAGCGCCCCCCTGGCCGGACAGCGTGTCGTCGCCTGACGTGCCCCAGAGGCCGTTCGCCAGCTCGTTGCCTGCCAAGTACCGGGCAGATCCCATCAGTGTCAGACGTTCCACGGAGACTCCGGCACCCAGTGTGTAGTTGACACCTGCCCAGAGACGATCCAGCCCCTGGCCCGCCCACTCCACGATCCTGTCGGAAGCTGAGGTCACCACATACAGGTCGTCGCCTGCGCCTCCAGCCAACTGGTTCCTGCCATCGCCACCCACCAAGGTGTCGTGACCCAAACCGCCGCTCAGCGTGTCGTCGCCGCCTTGGCCGGACAGCGTGTCGTCGCCCGAGCTTCCCCAGATGGCATTCGCCAGTTCATTGCCAGTCAGCTGCCGGGCAGATCCCATCAGCGTCAGGTTCTCCACCGAAACCCCGGCACCCAGGGTGTAGTTCACGCCTGCCCACAGACGATCGTGCCCCTGCCCCGGCAACTCCACGATCGTGTCGGTGGAAGAGGTCACCACATAGAGGTCATCCCCATTGCCTCCGACCAACCGGTTCGTGCCGTTGCCACCGACCATCGTGTCGTTGCCGTCTTCGCCGACGAGCACGTCGTCTCCGTCTTCGCCCGACAGACTGTCGTGCCCCGCTGCGCCGAACAGCGTATCGCCCGCGGCGCTGCCGATCATCCTGTCGTTCTCCGAGCCGCCGACGCGTTCCAGTCCTGCCAGGGTGACCGTGAAGGCAGAAATCGAGCTGGACCCGTCGTCCGACGTCGCCTTGACATGCACGGTACGAACGGCACTGACATTGCGGTCCAGCGCAGACCCCACCGTCACCACACCGCTGACGGCATCGACGGCAAACTCACGTCCACGGTACTCGCGGCCGTCGGCCTCGACCAGGCTGTAACGCACCGTGGCCGTGACGTCGGCGTCGACCGCCTGCGCCGTGATGCCGATCGTGCTGCCCGCCGTCGCGTTGCCGGCCACGACGTTCGCGGCGGCGTTGACATCCTGTGCGTCCGTGACGTCCCAGTTGTCGACATCGGCGATCGACAGGGGCTCACTGTAGTGACGCGTGGTCCCGCCCAGTTCGTCGACCGTGGTCGCAACCACACGAATCGCGCGCCCCACCACTGCTTCGTTGTCGAGGATCTGCAGCGAGGCCGAAGCAGCCCCCGGGATGTCCACCCAATTTCCATCGACCAGTCCCTGCCACTGGAAGGACTTCTGCACCGCACCGTCCGGGTCGACCGGCAGGTCCACCCATCCGTTCTCGTCGAGATCGTCCATCGGCCCACCCAGACGGGTGAACAGCTGGGCATAGAGCTCACCGCCCTGTTCGGCATTGCCGAACACCTGGAGCACACATTCGGCCGGATCGTCGACGTTGGCAATGGTCTGCGCCTCACCGACGAACTCGGTCGTGCCACCCAGCGCATCGGTGCTGACTGCCACCGCCCGGACGATACGGCCCACCTCACTCTGCGCATCGCTCAGGCTCAGTACGGCACTGTCGGCCCCGTCGATGTCGGTCCAGATGCCTTCCAGCTGCTCCTGCCAGCGGTAGTCGACCGCGCTGATCGCCCCATCAGCGTCCGCAGCCAACAGCTCGGCTGTCAGCGTGCCGCCTTCCTCGGCCGCACCGGTCACACTCAGTGTTCCGGTGGCCTCCTCTTCCATCGGCGTCACGTCGACGGTCACGGATTGCTCCGTCACATGCAGGCCATCGCTGGCCAGCACGGTGAAGGTGTAGCTGGCCTTGGCCTCGTAGTCGGCCGAAGCCCTCAGCGTGACCTGGCCGGTGACCGCATCGATGTCCAGCAGCACCGCATCGTCCACCGGCTTCAGCGCATAGGTGACGGTGCTGAACGCTGGCGTCGGATCAGCATCGGTGGCCTGCGCCGTGTAAATCACGGTGCTGGTAGGGGTGTTCTCTTCGACGCTTCCGGCCTCGCCGCTGCCGAACATCGGTGCGCTGTCGTTCACATCCGCCACGGCGACCGTGAACTCACTGACCGCCGTCGAGCCATCGGCCGAAGCCGCCTCGACATACAACGTGCGCGTCGCGCCGGCCTCGCGGTCGATCGGGCCGGCCACGGTCACGATGCCGCTGCTCGCGCCGATGGCGAACTCGCCGCCAGTGTAGGGACTGCCGTCCTCGTTCACCAGACGGTAGGTCACTGCGTTCGTCGTGGCGTCGGCGTCGCTCGACCGGGCCACGACGCCCACACTGCTGCCCACCGCCGCGTTCTCGACCACCGCATCGGTCAGCGGATCGATGTCCACCGGCGCGGCAACGTCGTACTCGTCCACATCGGCGATCGTCAGGTTCAGCGAGCGCACCGCCGACGAGCCGTCGGCCGACGTCGCCTTCACGTACACCGTGCGCGAGAGTCCGTCGGTTTCGCGATCGAAGGTCCGGGCCAGGAAGATCTCGCCGGTCGCCGCGTCGATCGTGAACTCCCCGGCGGTGTAGGCCGCACCGGCCAGGTTGCCCACCAGGCTGTAGCTGACGGTGTTGTTCGTCGCATCGCCGTCGATCGCCTCGGCGGTCACGCCGATGAAGTCGCCCACCTCGGCGTCTTCGGGGATGGTGTTGGGCTCGAGGCCGTCGCGCATCGGCACCACGTCGAAGACCGGTGCGGTCACGCCGAACTCGTTCACATCCGACACCGAGACCAGGAAGGTCTTGTAGGTCGACAGGCCGAGCGGGTCCGTGCTGCGGATGACGACGTCGTAGCCAGCCTTCAGCTCCGCATTGAGCACCGTGCCGTTGCGGAACACCAGGTTGCCGGCCACCACATCGAAGAACAGCGCGTCCTGGCCGCCGACGATGGCGTAGGTGAAGCTGCTGTCGTGGTCGGGGTCGATCGTCGACAGGCTGCCGACCACCAGGCCGCCCCCACCGATCGGGGTGTTCTCCACCACCGTCGCGTTCGACAGGCCGATGTCCGACGGGCTGTCGTTGGCACCGCCCAGGGTCACCGACCACGGCCGCGCGACCACCGCCCCGTCGCCGTCGCTCACCGTCATCGTGAAGCTGTCGGTGTCGCTCTCGCCCACCTGCAGCGTGTCGATGGCCGCACTGTCCTCGAGGTACTCCCAGGCGCCGGTGGCGGTGTTCACCACCAGGGTGCCGTAGCTGCCGGCCAGGCGCACGGTCCCGGTGGGGTTGCCGTCGCCGTCCAGGTCGGCCACGCCGCCGTCGATGCCGTAGGTCAGATCCTCGACGTCGACATCCGCGCCGGCCAGCGTGCCCGAGAGGCCCGATGCCGTCGTGTCGGGGCTGTCGAGCACTTCCACGATGCTGCCGGCGGTCACGGCGGCCAGCGTCGGCGCGTCGTCCGCGCCGGTGACGGCCACCTGCCAGGCCTGCGTCACCAGGTCACCGTCGCCGTCGTCGACGCTGAAGGTGAAGGCGTCCACATCGGACTCGCCGTCGTCCAGGGCCTCGATCGCCGCCGCGTTCTTCGCGTAGCTGTACGCGCCGGTGGCGACATCCACCGTGAGCGTGCCGTAGGCGCCCACCCGGCTGACGGTGCCCACGGGGTTGCCGTCACCGTCCAGGTCCGGCGTGCCGCCGACGATGCCGTAGGTCAGCGTCTCGCCGTCCACATCGTCCCCGACCAGGCTGCCGCTCAGGCCGGCATCGGTGGTGGCGGCGGCCTGCTCGTCCTCGGCTACGCTCGCATCGGTCGGTGCGGCCAGCGTCGGCGCATCGTCCGCACCGGTAAAGGACACCACCAGCGGCTGGCTGACCACGGCGGCCACGCCGTCGTCCACCGTCACGGTGAAGCTGTCGGTCGGGGTCTCGCCGTCGTCCAGCGCCTCGATCGCCGCGTCGTTCTTGACGTAGAGGTACTCACCCGTGGCGGTGTGCACCGTCAGGGTGCCGAAGCTGCCGACCCGGCTGACGGTACCGGTAGGGTTGCCGTCGCCGTCCAGGTCGGCCACGCCGCCGGAGATGCCGTAGACCAGCACGGCATTCGCATCCACATCCGCGCCGCCCAGCGAGCCGCTCAGGTCGGCGTCGGTGGTGGTGGCGGCCTGGTCGTCCTCGGCCACCGCCGGGGTGACCGTGGCGATCGTCGGCGCGTCGTTGGCGCCGCCGATCACCAGCGTCACGTCCTGCGTGGCTTCGGCATTGCCGGTGCCGGAGTCGTCGGTCAGGGTGATGCGGTAGGTCACCGTCACCGTCTCGCCCGCGCCGAGGTACTGCACCAGCGTGTTGTCGAGGGCGAAGTCCCAGGCCACGCTGCCGTGGTTGGCCGCGCCGGTCCGGTCGATCGCCAGCGCCGTGGCCAGCGCCTCGTTCAGCGCCTCGCTCACCGACGCGCCGACCGAAGCCACCGCATCCACCAGCGCCACCGAGGCGGTCACGACATCGCTGCCGTCCACGTCGGCGAAGGTCACCGAGCCGCTGTCGAGCAGCTCGCCCGCGGTCTGGACGTCCTCGGTGACCGCACCGGTCACGTCGACCACCGTCACCACCGGGGCGTCGTTGGCGCCATGGATGAGCAGGTTCACCACCTGGGTCACCGACAGCGGCGGCGTGCCGTCGTCGGTCACGGTGAGGGTGAAGCTGTCGGACAGCGTCTCGCCGTCGGCCAAGGCGTCCACCAGGGCGTCGAGATCGTCGACCACGTAGGTCCAGGCGCCGTTCGCGTCGACGCTGGCCGTGCCGTGGCTGGCCTCGTCGCCCGGCTCGATGGTGTAGCTGTGCGTGTCGGCCGGATCCAGGTCGGTGAGCGTGAGCTGGCCGCTGGCGCTGCCGGCACCGGCGAGGCCATCCTCGTCGACCTCACCGTCCTGGTCGCCGCTGGTCAGCACCGGGGCGTCGTTGACGTTGACGATGGCGTTCGTCGGCGCACTCGCCACGTCGGCGTCGTAGCCGTCGTCGTCGGTGTAGGACGCCACCACGGTGATCACCGCGTCGACATCGTCCTGGGTCAGCGTGTAGGTGGTCCCGGTCGCACCGTCCACCGCCACGCCGTCGCGCATCCACTGGTAGACCACGGTCGACGTGGTCATGCCGTCGGCATCGGCCAGGTTGTTGGAGGCGCTCAGCACGTCGCCCTGCTGGGCCGTGGTGGTGCCACGACCACCGTCGGTGGTGTTGGTGATCGTCACGCTGCCGGTGGGCAGGTCGTCCACCGACACCGGGTTGATGACGGTGGTGGCGGACACGCCGACATGGCCGTCCGCGTCCACCGACTCCACCGTCACCACGCGCGGCGTGGTGTCCATGCTGTCGAGCACATTGCGGTACTGGATGGCCCGCAGCGCCAGCTGGAAGTAGGTGCCGTCCTGGTCGCCGGTCAGGGTGATCTCATGGCTGTTGTTGCCCGACACCGTGATGCCGATGCCCGCGAAGGCCGTGATCTGCGCCGGGTCGACGAACAGCCACTCGCTCGCGCCATCCTGCGGGTTCGTCAGCGTGACCGTGACGCTGGCGATGTTGCCGTCCTGGTCGGTCAGCGACGCATCGGAGGCCACGATCATCACGCCGGAGGCGTTCTCGGTGTAGGCCACCGCATGGTCGCGCCCGAGGTCGTCCTCGCCGTTCAGGTCGGCCACCGCGCCCCAGTTGACCTGGATGCTCAGGGTGGCCACGGCCGAGCCCGTCGCGCCGGCACCGCCGGTGGTGCTGGCCGCATCGTAGACGGTCACGCTCACCGGCCGCACGCCGGCATAGGCGTTCGGGTTGGTGTTGTCGTACACCAGGGTCAGCAGCGCAGCCTTGTAGTCCGCCGCCGTGCCCTGGCCGGACAGCAGCAGCGGGCTGGCGCTGGTGCCGTTGCCGGAAATCGTGATCGCGCCCAGCGAACCGGTGTAGATGCCGCCGGCCGCCGTCGTCGCCAGGGTTTCGTAGGTGGTGCCGAAGGCGTTGTCGAGGGTGTAGTCCTCGTCCATCACCAGTTCGGCGCCGGTGAGGATGTCACCGTCGTCGACATCGCCGATCGTCAGGTTGGCATCGAACAGCGCCACCGCATCGCCGCGCGGGCTGAAGGCGATGTCGCCGTCGATGCCGGCACCGCTGCCGTTGATGTCCAGGGTCGGCGCATCGTTGACCGGGGTGACCTCGATCGAGGCCTCGTCACCGGCCAGCGAGAAGGCCGTGGTGCCACCGCGGGTGGACACGTCCACCTTGCTGCCGGCCGCGCCGCTGGCGCCGTCCCACAGGTAGTAGCTCAGCGTGGCGGTGGTGGCGTTCTCCTCGTCGGGCACGAAGCGCAGGCTGTCGCTGCTCCCGAGCAGCAGGGCCTGCGAGGCGTCGACCAGGCCGACGTTCTGCCAGGGCCCGCTGCCGATCTTGAACTGCCAGGTCCCGGCGCCCGGGCCGGTGTTGCTCAGGCCATAGACCGCGATGCCCTGGCCGGTGAACTCGTTGGCCGCACCGGTGTCGACGTCCACGATGCCGGTCTGGCCCAGGCCGTCGACCAGATCGCTCACCAGGTTGCCGGCATGGCCGGTGTCGTTCTCGTCGATCGTGGCAAAGCTCGGCGCCGCCGGCGTGGCCACCGGAGCGTCGTTGACGCCGGTGACCGTGATCGCCACCGAGGTCGAGGCCGAGAGCGTCCCGCCGCTGCCGACATTGCCGCCGTCGTCGATCTCGACCGACAGCGCATCCGCGCCGGTGTAGTCCGCATCGGGCGCATAGGTCAGCGTGGCCACCGCGTTGTTCAGAGCCGCCAGGCTGCCCTGCAGCGTCATCGTCGCCGAGCCGTCCGAACCTGCGGTCACCGTCAGGTCGGTCAGGTCCGCCAGCGTGATCGTGCCGTGGCCCACGCTCAGCGTCACCGTCAGCACGTCGTTGGCGCTGTCGCTGTCGCTGCGGCCGCTCACGTCCACGTCACCGAAGCTCAGGCCGG
>JAKLLA010000003.1 GCA_023150375.1 Burkholderiaceae bacterium | reverse complement strand
GAAATCGGCACGCCCCTGCTGCGGCGAACGCAGCGGCGGGTGGAACTGCTCCCCGCCGGCCAGCTGTTCCTGGAGCGCAGCAACCTCATCCTCGAGGAGGTGGAACGCGCCGCGATCGACGCGCGGCGCACCGGCGCCGGGGAGTTCGGGCGCCTGTCGGTGGGCTTCATCCACTCCTCGACGTACGGGCTGCTGCCGTCGATCATCGAGCGCTTTCGCCACCTCTATCCGGACATCGAGGTCGAACTGCACGAGATGCCGATCGCCGAACAACATGTGGCGCTGACCCGCGGCATGATCGACGTGGGCCTGCTGCGTCCCCAGCCCGCGCCTTCGGAAGTGGAGGTACAGGCGGTGCTGGAAGATCCTTTCCTGATCGCGGTTCCGCAGACGCACCGGTTCGCGCGGCGCAAGGCAGTGCGCCTGCGCGAGCTGCAGGACGAGCCGATGGTGATGTTCCCGCGCCGTGGCAGCCCGCTGTTCCACGCGCGGATCATGGCGATGTGTCTGCGAGCCGGCTTCACGCCGCGCGTGGTGCAGCAGGCCACCCAGATCCACACCGTGGCCGGACTCGTCGGGGCGGGCATCGGTCTCGCGATCATTCCTGGGACGGTGCGCAACCTGCAGTCCAGGGGCGTGCGTTTCCTGGAAATCGAGGACAGGCCGGAGCCGGTGCACGTCGCGCTGGGGTGGCTGCGGTCGAAGGAAGACATGCCGGCGCTGCGCTCGTTCCGCCAGGTCACCTTGCTGGTGGCGCAGCAGATCGGGGCAGGGCGAGGCGTGCAGCGCGCGGCAGGCGAGGACAGGACCGGGGAGGATGCGCTGGTGCCAGAGGAAAACGAATGACAAAGACCTCGTGCGGGAACGATCTCGCGGATTTCCGCGCCAGGCCCGGTCCAGACTGCGCGGGCATCAATGAGCGCGGCATTCCGTATTGGACGCAGCCGCGCCGGCGCCCGACACTCGCGCGCAGCACACGCAAGAGAAGACAGGAGACTCGATGACCCGAACCGCCGGCGTGGCCCGCCGCCAAGCGAAGCACGGCCAGCGCATCATCGGCGCCTGGTGGGCGAACTGTGCGACAGCGGCGGCGGCGAGCTGGACTGGACCACCGTGGGACTGCTGGTGCAGGCGAAGGGGCGGGGCTAACCCCGCGCGCGACGCTCATGGCTACGCGACGGCGTCATCCTCCCGCAGATCGAGGTAGCGCACTTCCGCTTGCGAGGAGGCGCCCGGGGGGCAGGGGGAGCAGCGAAGCCCCGCGGAAGAAGGTCAGCTTCACGTAGTGCGTGAAGCAGTGGAGGCTCAGGAACCAGCCCTGGCCCCCCACCCCGTAGAAGGGCGAGTTCCAATGCACCGCCTTGCGCACATCAGCGCTTTGCAGACGGACGAGCGCTTGGCTGATGACAGCGACCGCTGTCCAGCGGCCCGATCTACGGACCGGCTGTCCGGACCCGACCCAAGGCAGACCTACAACGTGGCATTCCATCCCATCAACTTCAACCAACGGCGAACACAACATGGTCGGTTTGCAGATCCTAGAGCGCAAGCGCCAAGTCTCGGTGCAGCTCGTCCAGGCCTTCAAGGGCCTGCCCGTGGCCAACATCAGCGACTGCATGGCCCGCATGTCCGCCGCGGGGCCCCGCCTGCGACCGATGCACAAGAGCGGCCCTCTCGCCGGACCTGCGCTCACGGTGAAGTGCCGCCCCGGCGACAACCTGATGATTCACAAGGCGCTGACCATGGCCAAGGCGGGCGACGTGATCGTGGTCGATGCCGGTGGCGATCTCACCAACTCGCTGTTTGGCGAGATCATGGTGGCCACGGCCGTCAAGATCGGTGTGGCCGGTGTGGTGCTGAACGGCGCCGTGCGGGATTCGGAGGAGATCGGCCAAGGCAGCTTCCCGCTCTATGCGGCAGGTGTCACCCATCGTGGGCCGTACAAGGATGGACCCGGAGAGATCAACGTCTCGGTCTCGATCGACGGCATGGTGATCCAGCCCGGTGACCTGGTCGTCGGCGATGCGGACGGCCTGCTGTGCGTGCCCATCGACGACGCCGAGTCCGTGCTGGCCGCGACGCACCAGAAAATGGAGGCTGAGAAGAAGATGCTGGCGGACATTGCTGCGGGCACGCTCGACACAGCCTGGATCGATGCCACGCTCAAGCGCATCGGCTGCAACACGGAGCCCCGCTGAGATGACCGCCATCCAGAAGCAGGTGGTCCGTTCGGACCTGTGGATCGACCGCGCCTTTGACGAGGGCCTGGCAGGCGCAACTGACGTTTCGCTGGCCGTCTTCCCCGTGGCTGGTGATCCCTCTGTCGCCTGGGACCTGCTGTCCGCGGCGCACGTTTATCACATCTCCGCAGCCAAGGACGAACTGCCGCAGCCCTATTTCGCGCGGGCAGAGCTGCTCGCGCGTTGCCCGAACCTACTGTGTGTATCGGCGGGCGGTGCGGGCTACGACACGGTGGACGTGGCTGCCTGCACGGCAGCTGGCGTGGCCGTCGTCAACCAGGCTGGCGGGAACGCAGCCTCGGTCGCAGAACACACCCTTGGCCTGATGCTGGGTGTCTCGCGTCGGATGATCGAGGGCGATCGCCGTATGCGCCGCGAGATCGGCTATGCCCGCGAGGATGTGATGGGCCATGAGATCCGCGGCTACACCGTGGGCTTGGTTGGCATCGGCCACATCGGCAGGCGCGTTGCCGCACTGGCCCGCGCATTCGGCATGGACGTGATCGCCACCGATCCGTACCTGTCGGCTGAAGAGATCGAACGGCGTGGCGCGAAGCCGGTGACGTTCGAGGAGCTGCTGGCGCAGTCAGACTTCGTCTCGCTGCACTGCCCCCGCGACCAGAGCACCTTGAAGATGATGAACGCCGAGACCTTCGGGCGGATGAAGACGGGCGCGATCTTCATCACTACTGCGCGTGGCGGTATCCACGACGAAGCGGCGCTCGTGCAGGCTTTGACCTCAGGCCACCTAGCCGGTGCGGGCATCGATGTCTGGGACCAGGAGCCCCCACCGCTGGATCACCCCCTGCTCGCGATGGACAACGTGTTCGCCACCTTTCACGTGGCGGGCGTGACCCACGAGGGTCGCCGCAATGTCGCCACCATCAGCGCTGAGCAGATCGTCGGCCTGCTGGCGGGCGAGCGCCCCCCTCGACTGATCAATCCCGAGGTTTGGCCCGAATTCGAGAAGCGCCGCAAGCGCATCCTGGGCTGATCTGAGTCAACGCCCCCACGCACCATCGATCACTACAGGAGACATTCTCATGACCCCCCGCTCTACCTTCCTGCGCCGGCTGTTGCCGGGTCTTGTCCTCAACCTGTCTGCCGTCGCGGCTGTCCTCGCCCCTGGTGTCGCGCATGCTGCCTATCCCGAGCAGCCGATCAAGATGGTGATCGCGTACGCTCCGGGCGGCGGCACCGACATCATCGCCCGGCTCACCGCGCAGTTCATGCAGAAGCACCTGGGCAGCAGCACGGCATTCGTCGTGCTCAACAAGCCCGGAGCGGGCGGCGCGCTGGGCTTCACCGAATTGATGAATGCCACCCCGGACGGCTACACCGTCGGCTTCATCAACACGCCCAACGTCCTGACGATCCCGATCGAGCGCAAGGTCGCCTTTCATTGGGAGAAGTACGACCTGATCGGCAACGTCATCGACGATCCGGGCAACTTCTCGGTGCATGCCGACACGCCCATCAAGAGCCTGGCTGAGCTGGCGACTTACGCCAAGGCCAACCCCGGAGCCGTGACCTACGGCACCACAGGTATCGGTTCCGACGACCACCTGGCCGCGCTCGCCTTCGAGCGTGCCGCAGGCGTCAAACTGACGCACGTGCCGTTCAAGGGCGCTGCCGAGGTGCACAACGCTGTGGCCAGCAAGCAGATCATGGTGGCCGCCATCAACATCGGCGAGGCACTGCAGTACCAGAAGGGCGGCACACCGCTGCGCCACCTGGGGCAGATGAGCGAGAAGCGCTCGACTCTGGCGCCGAACATCCCGACCTTCAAGGAGCAGGGATTCAACGTCATCATGGCATCGCTGCGTGGCGTGGCGGCGCCCAAAGGCCTGCCACCGGCAATCCGCGAGCAGTTGGTCAATGCGCTTCAGAAGACGGCTGCGGACCCGGAGTTCCAGGCCAAGGCCGCCGGCTACTTCGCGCCGCTGCGTTATCTGGCTCCGGCCGCGTACGCACAGGAACTCAAGTCAGACGAGGCCGACTTCCGGCAGTTGTGGCAAACGGCGCCCTGGACGGACAAGTGACCGCGGGATGACGGCGGGTACGACCATCATGCCGTCCCGGCTGAACCAGATTCTCTGCCTCGACGACTTCGAGGCGGCGGCGCGCCGGCACCTGCCGGCGCCGGTGTTTGCGTATGTCAGCGGTGGGGTGGAGCGCAATCAGACGCTGCAGGCCAATGGCCAGGCCTTCGAGCGGTTCGAGTTCGTCACGCGGGTGCTGGTGGACACGTCCAAGCGGTCCACGCAGACCGCCTTGTTTGGACGCGAATGGTCGGCGCCGTTCGGCATCGCGCCCATGGGCATCAGCGCGTTGTCGGCGTACCGCGGCGACCTGGTGCTGGCGCAGGCGGCAGCGAACGAGAACGTGCCGATGATCATGAGCGGCTCGTCGCTGATCCGCATGGAAGAGATCGTGCAGGCCAACCCGCAGGCCTGGTTCCAGGCCTATCTGCCCGGCGCCGAAGACGAGATCGTGGCCTTGATCGAGCGTGTGAACGCGGCCGGCTACGGCACGTTGGTGCTGACGCTGGATGCCTCCATCGCGTCGAACCGCGAGAACAATATCCGCGCCGGCTTCTCGACGCCGCTGCGGCCCAGTGCCCGCCTGGCCTGGCAGGACCTGACACACCCGCGCTGGCTGTTCGGCACTTTCTTGCAGACGCTGCTGCGGCACGGCATGCCGCACTTCGAGAACAACCATGCCCGCCGCGGCGCGCCCATCCTGTCGGCCAACGTGCTGCGTGACTTCTCCGACCGCGGCCACCTGGGTTGGCGGCACATCCGCACGATCCGCGCGATGTGGCCCGGGCGGATGGTGCTCAAGGGCATCCTCGACGTGCGCGATGCGCAGTTGGCGCTGGACCACGGCGCCGATGGCCTGATCGTGTCCAACCACGGCGCCCGCCAACTCGACGGCACGGTGTCGCCCATGCGCGTGTTGCCCGCCATCGTGAAGGCCTGCCCTGGCATTCCAGTGATGATCGACAGCGGCTTTCGCCGTGGCACCGATATGCTGAAGGCCCTGGCTTTGGGCGCTGCCTTCGTCTTCATCGGCCGGCCCTTCAACTACGCTGCCGCCGTGGCCGGAGTGGCGGGCGTCCGCAAGGGCATCACCTTGTTACGCGACGAGGTGTCGCGCGACATGGCCATGCTGGGCGTGAGCCATATTGCAGACACCCGCAAGATCCGGTTGATGGCCGCGCCTTCCACGGAACAGGACTGAACACAGGAGCACCACCGCATGACCGCACTGACCGCCGACGCCCGCGGCGTCTACCCCATCGCGCCGACGCCGTTCTTTGACGACGGCCGAATCGACACCGCTTCGATCGATCGCCTGACCGACTTTTACCTGGGCTGCGACGCCACCGGCATCACGGTGCTGGGCCAGTTGGGTGAGGCGCCCAAGCTGGAGCACGAGGAGAGCCTGGCCGTGGCCACGCAGATGATCCGCCGCGCAGGCCATCTGCCGGTGGTGGTGGGTGTGTCGGCACCGGGTTTTGCGGCCATGCGGGCATTGACGCGCGAGGTGATGGATCGCGGTGCGGCAGGTGTGATGATCGCACCGCCGAACTCCTTGCGCACCGACGACCAGATCGTCGGCTACTACCAGCAGGCGGTGGAATCCATCGGCGCCGATGTGCCCTTCGTGCTGCAGGACTAACCACTGACGTTTTCTGTGCAAATGACGCCAGGAGTGATCCGTCGCATCGTGCGGGCGCTGCCCAGCTGCGTGATGCTGAAGCACGAGGACTGGCCGGGGCTGGAGAAGATCACCGCGCTGCGCGGATTCGAGGCCGACGGCTCGATGCGCCACGTCGCCATCCTGTGCGGCAACAACGGCCTGTTCCTCGACTACGAGATGGAGCGCGGGGCCGACGGCGCCAACACCGGCTACGCCTTCCCCGACATGCTGGTGGATGTAGTGCGCCTGTCGGCCGCCGGCGAACGCGAAGCGGCGCACGACCACTTCGACGTCCACCTGCCGCTGCTGCGCTACGAGCAACAGCCTGGCTGCGGCCTGGCCGTGCGCAAGTACATCCTGCAGCTGCGCGGGCTGCTCAGTTCCGCGGCCCTGCGCAAGCCCGGCGCGCCGTTGACGGCCACTGCGCGCAGCGAAGTTGATCACCTGCTTGAGCGCCTGGCAAGGCGCGACGCAAGGGCCAGGCGAGTACCGGCCTGAATCAACGGCTGCGGTGTAGCCGGCCGAGAGCATGCAAAGAGTCAGCGTGGATGGAGGTCCTGAACTGCGCCCTGTGCACCCCAAGGGAGCAGGCTGACCAACGCGCTTCGAATGACTGGTATCGGCGCCGAACTGCAGCGTCCGCTCCTGGCCGGGTGTGTGAGATCACGAACGGCCGCTTCGTAGACGCGGATTCAGAGAAGCGATGGCTCGCCGTCCGGCAGCTTCGGAGCAACCCGGCTGGCCGGTTTGGGTCGGGAGTACCAGTTCGACGTTGGTGACAGCGGTCCTTCGGCAGCGACAGCGTCCGAAACACCCTTGGCTGGCCGGTCACGAATGCGAGGCGGTCATCCGGTTTGCCGACTCGTGTGAGACCGCTTGCGGCCAGAGCCGTCGCTCAACCGAAGAGGCTGGGTGGCAGCACCCAGTCTGGCGCTGCCGTAGAGAAGGTGTTAGCTTGCTCAAGTCCGTTGTCCAAACCTCGAGCGCGGCAGATGCACAGCCTGCGTACCGATACCTCGGGGGCGGTGTTGTCGCAGTCAACGAGGACAGCGACCCTGGAGTCGCTTGTTGCTGAATGGGTCACGATGACGAAAACAAGAGAATTTTCTTGAATAGGCCGGAAGAAGATTTCGTGGTTGATCGAACCTCTCCGGAGGTTTCTAAAGGGTAGGCCTTCACGCCACAGCAGCCGCGCGCACCGCCGCCCCCAATACCCCTGCCACCATCTCCACCGCCCCTGACTCCCCACACCCCGCCAGCACCAGCCGATGCGTCGCCCGCGTCATCGCCACGTACAGCAACCGCCATTCCTCATCCTCCGTATTGCGCGGGTCCGACAGCCTTGCCGGCTGAGGATGGCGGCGGTGTGGATTCCAGGCCCTTGGCGGCGTGCAACTTCGTCAGTGTGAGACTGACTTCGCAATCTCTCCGCAACGCCGCGCTTCGTGTGGCAGCGGTTCGTCGCGATCTGCGTCTGGACCTGGGGAAGGATGTTCACGCCAGTCTCCCATCCATGCGTTGTTCTGAAAATTCCCTACACCATACCCGGGCGCGGCCGGTTCGGCGAGCCATGTGACGGGCCGACTTGACCTGTCGCGGGTGATGAATGTGAAAAAGATCGCAGCCAGCGGGCTCTCAGGCTGGTCGGCGTGTGGAGCTGTGGCTGGGTGACTCCAGGGAGGGGCTGTAGGCTGGACTGACTCCCGTCGTCCGGGCTGCCGCTCTGGTGTGGCCGGGCAGCGGTCGCGGCCAGTGATCCGGCGGCGCCGATCGAAATGAAAACGGCCGCGCGGGTGAGGCGCGGCCGGTGCCGGGGTGAAGGGGCGCCGAGATTGCTCGGTGGTCTGCGCCCCGGTCGCCTCGACTCACCGCAGGATGCCGGCAAAGAAGGCCGACAGTTCCTCGTACGCGTCCAGCGGCAGCACATGCGCGACGTACTGGTCCGGGCGGACGACGATCATGCAGCCGCGCTCGCGGTCGATGCCGCGCATGTCGAAGATGTCGCCCAGGCCCTTGTGGTCGACGCAGAAGACCTTCTCGTGGTCCTGCAGGCCGAGCTTGCCGGTCTTGGGCTTGAGCAGCGAGGGCATCTGCTCGTAGGCGAGCTGGTCGAAGGTCTGCTGGAACACGGCGCGGAAGTCGATCACCGCATCCACGTCCTCGCCGGGGCGGGTGTGCCTGACCACCGGAGAGGCAGGGTTCGTCTCCAGCCAGTCGGCCAGCCGGTGGATGGCCGAGCCCGGTGCCGAGCTGTCGGCGCGGCCGGCGAAGGCGTAGAGGCGCCAGCGCGCGTCGGCCTCGGCGACATGACCGAGCTGCATCTGCTTGGCGTCGGACAGCCGCACCACCGGCGCCGAATGGAAGCGGCGGCCGATCTCCTCACCCTTGGCCAGCGCCTGGTGTGCCGAGGCGGCGAAGAGCTTCGAGGCGTCGTACTTGACCGCGGTGCCGCCGGTGAACTCCAGGTTGGCCTTGAACTGGCGGATGATGCGCGGCTCTTCCCGGCCCTCGCGCTCGGCCTGGGTGGTGGGCGCGGACATGATGCGGGCCCACTCATGGTCGGTCTCGACCAGGCGCTTGGCCTCGGTCAGGCGCTCCTTGGAGTAGCTGCGCAGCAGGCTGGCGTCGGCGCGGCCCTGCAGCACGTGCACCAGCTTCCAGCCGAGGTTGAAGGTGTCCTGCATCGACACGTTCATGCCCTGGCCGGCCTTGGGCGAGTGGGTGTGGCAGGCGTCCCCGGCGGTGAAGACGCGCGGGTCGCGGTCGCCGTCCGGACCGACGTCGTCGAACTTGTCGGTGATGCTGTGGCCGATGTCATAGATCGACCACCAGACGATCTCCTTCACGTCGATCGAGTAGGGTTTGATGATGCGGTTGGCCGCCGCGATCATGTCGTCCTGGGTGAACTTGCGGCTGGCCGCCTTCTCGCCGTCCTGCAGCTTGTCGAGCTCCACGTACATGCGGAACACGTAGCCGCCTTCGCGCGGCAGCAGCAGCACGTTGCCCTCCTTCGCCGACGAGATCAGGCACTTCTGGCGCACGTCGGGGAAATCGGTGTTGGCCAGGATGTCCATCACGCCCCAGGCCTGGTTGGCCGCGTCGCCGTGCAGCACGCCGCCGATGGCCTTGCGCACCGCCGAGTGGGCGCCGTCGCAGCCGACCACATAGTTGGCGCGCACCGTGCGGGTGGCCCACCAGTTGATGCCGCTGGCGTCCTTGAGGGTCACGGTCACCGGGTACTCGGTGGCGTCGGGGTCGATGGTCAGGCCCACGACCTCCCAGCCGTAGTCGGGCTCGAGGCGCGAGGGCGAGTTCTTCATCACCTCGAGGAAGAGCTCGTGCAGCCGGGCCTGGTTGATCAGGATGTGCGGCATCTCCGAGCTGTCGTCGGCCACGTCCTGTACCCGGCCGACCCGCTTGATGTGCTCGGGGTTGGCAGGATCGGGCATCCAGAAGGCGGTCTGGTTGACCCAGTAGGTCTCGCGCTTGACCTTGTCGGCAAAGCCGAAGGCCTGGAACATCTCCATCGTGCGCGTGTTGATGCCGTCGGCCTTGCCCTTGATGATGTTGGTGGGCATGCGCTCGACGATCATCGTCTCGATCTCCGGGAACTGCGCCAGCTGCGCAGCCAGGCACAGGCCGGCCGGGCCGGTGCCGGAGATCAGCACATCCACCTTCTCGGGCAGCGGCTCGTTGACGCCGCGGTTGCGCCGGTTGGGCGCCGCTTCCTTCACGTCCGGGTTGCCGCCGCGAAAGCCATTCTTGTAGAACTGCATCACCTGTCTCCTGGTTGAGCTGCGCCATTCACCCTCTGCCGGCGCTCGTCAAAATAATATCTATGCTGATGATTTGAGTCAACACAATGCGCATGCTGATTGCAATCTGGCAAGACCGCCATCGATCCGCCGGACGGCAGCGGCCGGCAGCGGGCCGCATGCCCCCGGGCAGGGTCCTGGCGTCTACTTCCCCAGACGGCCCAGGTCCATCGCGTCCAGGCACCTGACCAGCTCGGCCTGCGTGAAGGCCTTGGGCTGGCCCATGTTCATGATCACCAGCGTGCGGCCCAGTCCCTCATGGCGCACCGACACGGAACCGGACGGGGCCAGGGCATCGCTGTACAGCGCCGGCATACCCCGGTAGGTGAAGGCCTGCGGCTTGCGGCGGTTCACCACCTGGCGGGCCTGCTGCTCGAATTCGGCCAAAGGACGCAGCTGCAGGCCCACCATTTCCTCGCGGCCGTTGACCCAGACGGCCATCAGCACGCCCGGATCGGGCTGATCCACGCCCCCGAAGCGGTACCCGGGCAGCGCGGTGGCCTGCGCCCAGGTGGACAGGCGGCCTTCGTCGAGTGGGGCGCAGACCGCTGCCGTGCTCAGCAGCAGGGCACCGCACAGGGCCAGCAGGGCGTTCTTCATGGTCGACCTCCTTCGAATGCATGGATGGCAGCGCCACCCTGAGGCCATTGGACGACGCCCTTGCCCCGCCCGCACCGGTCGACCGGCAGGAAGTTTGACCAGGGTTCAACCCGCTTCAGGTCGCCGCCGGCGCCGGGGCTTCAGGCTCGGCGCAGGCGATCAGGGCCTCCCCGGCGAGCCGGCAGATGCGCCAGTCCGGCATCACGCGGGCGCCCATGCTCTCGTAGAAACGGATGGCATCGGCGTTCCAGTCCAGCACGCTCCACTCGAAGCGGCCGCAGCCACGCTCGACCGCCAGCCGGGCGAGCTGCCGCAGCATCCGACGGCCGAGCCCCTGGCCACGGTGGGCGGGGCGCACGTAGAGGTCTTCCAGGTACAGGCCGGGCCGGCCCAGGAAGGTGGAGAAGTTGGTGAACCACAGGGCGAAGGCGACCACCTGCGACGGGCCACCCGCTGCGGGCAGCAGCTCGGCCACCAGGGCCTGTGCCGCCGGCTGCGGACCGAACAGGTGCTGCCGCAGGGCCTGCGGGGTGACGGCCAGCAGGTGGCTCAGCGCCTCGAACTCGGCCAGCTCGCCGATCAGGCCGACGATCGCCTCGGCATCGGCCGTCTGGGCGGGGCGCAGGGTGACATCGCCATCGGCGATGCGCAGGGAAGTCGGATTCATGGTCGAGACGGGTCGTGATTCGGCAGGTGGACCGGTGTTCTACCGCATGCGCGGCCTGACCGCCCCGCGGCCGCAGCCCGCGCGGGCCGCACGGTGCCCGTGGCGGTCTGAGGCGGCTCAACCCGCCCGCAGACGAGGCGGCGCAGACTGCAGCCATGAAGGTCCTGATGGAACCCGTGACCGGCCCTGCCCTCCGGCGCCTGCGCGTCGTTCGCCGATGGCCGATGCGGCTCGTCCTGGCCCTGCTGGCGGGATGCGGCGGCGAGGGTGCGGACAGGACGGACGGACCGCGCTGCCGCCCGGTCGCAGGCGCGTGGACGGTGGTGAGCCAGGCGCAGGACGGTGGACAGGTGACGCAGCAGTGGACGCTGCGGCAGTCGGGCTGCGACCTCGCAGCCGAGGCGACTGCGCCGGTTCCGGCGGGGCCCTGGCTGGATCGGGCCGCCGACGGCGGCATTTCCGGCGACGACTTCTGGCTGAACTGGGCACATCCGACGGCAGACTGCCTCTACCGCAGCGGATTGGCGGGCCGCTTCGATGGCCCCGCCGGCCAGGACGCCACGGCCCTGACCGGCACACTCACCTGGACCCGCATCGCCTCCACGCCCGGCGGCTGCGCGGCGGCCTCCGGCCGGTACACGGTGGCCGGTACGCGGTGAGCGGCCAGCGCACCGTCAGGCGTGCACCATGCCGAAGATCATGTAGTACAGCAAGGCCGCCAGCAGCATCGTGGCGGGCACGGTGACGATCCAGGCCGCGACGATCTTGGTGACCTCGCTGCGCTTGACCAGCTCCTGCCGGTAGACCTTCTTGAGCTGCTTGCGCTCCTGGCGGTCGAGCGGGGCGGCGGAGGTCTGGGCGCGCAGCTCCTCGAGCATGGCGCGCTTCTCCGGCAGCCCGGCCTGCTGGAAGCGGGTGAGGAAGGCCTCGACCACCGCCTTGTCCTCGCCCATGTGGTGCAGGCGGATGATCTCGAGCACGCCGGCCTGGCGGCGCTTGAGGTATTCGCGCAGGAAGCCCACGCCGAAGACGCCGCCCACGGCGATGTGGGTGCTGCTGACCGGCAGGCCGAGCTGCGAGGCGACGATCACGGTCACCGCGGCCGACATGGCGATGCAGAAGGCGCGCATCTGGTCGAGCTCGGTGATCTCGCTGCCCACCTTGCGGATCAGCTTGGGGCCATAGAGCAGCAGGCCCAGCGAGATGCCCACCGCACCGACCACCATCACCCAGCCGGGAATGGCCGCCTTGTCGCCCACGCCGCCGCTGCGCACCGCCTCGGCCACCGCCGCCAGCGGGCCGACGGCGTTGGCCACATCGTTGGCACCGTGCGCGAAGCTCAGCAGCGCGGCCGAGAAGATCAGCGGCAGCGTGAAGAGCTCGTTGACGCTGGACTTGTGGTGGGTGAGGAAGGCGCCGCGGCGCTTCACCCAGGCCACGGCCAGCCACCAGCCGAGCAGGCCGCAGGCCAGGCCGAGACCGACGGCCGGCGCGAACCCGACCTTCCAGATGCGGTTCAGCCCCTTGAGCACCAGGTAGGTCGAGAAGGCGAAGACCATCAGCCCGATCATCCGCGGCACCTGGCGGCGCGCCGCGTCGGCCATGTCGGCCTGCCAGGTGATGCTGCGCTTGATCCAGTAGAGGAAGCCCGCCGCCACCAGCCCGCCCAGCACCGGCGAAACCACCCAGCTGGCGGCGATCTCACCGAGCTGGCTCCAGTTGGCCACCTCGGCCCCCCCGGCGGCCAGACCGGCGCCGAGCACCGCCCCGACGATGGAATGGGTGGTGGACACCGGTGCGCCCAGCGCGGTGGCGAGGTTGAGCCAGAGTGCGGCGGCCAGCAGGGCGGCGGTCATCAGCCAGATAAAGCGCTGGGGATCGGCGACCAGGTCGGCCCGGATGATGCCTTTCTGGATGGTCGAGACGACGTCGCCCCCGGCGATCAGGGCGCCGGCGGCCTCGAACACCGCGGCCATGGCCACTGCACCGGCCATCGAAATGGCGCGCGAGCCCACCGCCGGGCCGACGTTGTTGGCCACGTCGTTGGCGCCGATGTTCATCGCCATGTAGCCGCCGATCATCGCGGCGGCCACCAGCATCACCCCGTTCGGGCCGGTCAGGCTCTGGGTCAGGCCGGTGTAGAGCATGATGCCCACGACGAACATCAGCCCCACGCCCAGCCGCAGGGAATCATTGCGGCCGCGCCGGGCGGCCTTCTCTATTTGTGCAAGGTTCGACAGTTCCACACGCTCTCCGTCCCCCGGATCGGGCAGGCTGCGCCGGCCGCGGCTCCGATGCGGCGGCCCGGCGCGTCCGGATTGTGACGAATGTGTGACGCCTGTCGCCGCCGCGCGTGTCGGTTCGTGCGTCCGGGGCCCTTTCGGCGTGGGCCCCAGGCCACGCGGCGGCGTTCAGGGCCGCGGATGCCCGGGCGGCAAGGAGGCGCGCGAGGGCAGGCGCAGGTGCAGCGCCGCCTTGGCCAGCAGGTTGGCCGACACCGGCGCGGTGACGAAGAGAAACAGGGTGATCAGCAGCTCCTGCAGCCCCAGCCCCCCGCTGGCCCAGCGGTAGGCCATGCTGGCCAGCAGGGCCCCGCCGACGCCCAGCGTCGTGGCCTTGGTGGGGGCATGCAGACGCATGAAGAAGTCCGGAAAGCGCAGCATGCCGACGGCGCCGACGAGGGTGAAGACACCGCCGAGCACCAGCAGCGCGGCGATCAGGGCCTGCCAGGCCCAGTGCAGGGAGTCGAGTGCCATGGGGTCGGTTTCTCCTGAGCGGTCATTCGATGACGTCGCCGCGGCTGAGCCAACGGGCCAGCGCCACGGTGCCGACGAAGCCCAGCAGCGCAATCAGCAGCGCGGCCTCGAAGTAGAGCGCACTGCCCTGGCGGATGCCCAGCAGCACCACCAGGGCCAGCGCATTGATGTACAGGGTGTCCAGCGCGAGCACGCGGTCCACCGGCGTGGGGCCGCGCAGCAGGCGCCAGCCACAGATCAGCAGCGCCCCCCCCACGCAGGCGAAGGCGAAGTCCAGGGCCCAGGCGACGATCATGCGGCAACTCCTTCGAAGATGCGGCGCAGCGGCAGCTCGTAGCGCTGCTTGATCTGCGCGGCCATCGCCGGCGGGTCGTCGCAGTCCAGCGCGTGCACCAGGATCTCGCCGGCCAGCTCGTCGACCACGCAGGACACGGTGCCGGGCGTGGTGGTGATCACCGTGGCCAGCAGGGTCACCACCGTCGGGTCGCGGCTGTCCAGCGGCACCGGCACCCAGGCCGGCCTGGGGCGCGCCGCGGGGTCGAGCACGATGCGCGCGACGGTGAAGTTCGAGACCACGATGTCCCAGAGCACCACGGCCGTGAAGCGCAGCACCTCCCACGGACGGTGCAGCCGCGCCGCCGGGCCGATGAAGTGGCGCAGCAGCCCGGGCAGGATGAGCGCCAGCAGCCCGGCCGTGATCAGCTGCGCCGGCGCGGCGCTCTGCTGCAGCAGCAGCCAGGCCAGCGCCAGCAGCGCGGACAGCGCGGGATAGGGCAGCCAGCCGGGCCGACGGGGCGGCGGCGCCGCAGGGGGTGTGGAAGAGCTCGGGGGCGTCATCGCGGGGCCTCGGAAGCCGGCACAGGCGCCGGCGCAGCAGCCGGCTCGAAACGGTAGGGACGGGTGCTGCCGCGCTGCAGCAGGTCGGGGCCGAGCACCGCCAGGCCGTAGGCCTGGCGGTCGGCGAGCTGGGCGGCGGCCGCATCGGCATAGCGCTGCAGCGGGGCGGCGAACACGCTCATCGCCACGGTGGCGGCCAGCAGCAGCAGGGTGGCGGCCAGCAGCGCCGGACTGGCGCCGGAGGCGCCGGAGCGGGGCAGGTCCTCGCGTACGTGCCAGAACAGGAGGCTGCCGGCACGCGCCAGACCGACCAGGGTGAGGAAGCCCACGCCGAGCAGCACCGTCCACACCAGCGCCTGCCAGGCATGCGCGGATGCGGCCTGCAGGATCATCAGCTTGCCGATGAAACCCGGCAGCGGGGGCAGGCCGGCGGCCGAGGCGGCCGCCAGCAGCAGCATCAGGCCCAGCAGCACCGGCTGGGCCACCGGAGAGGCGGGTTCGAGCCGGTCGGCGGCCTCCCCGCGCTGCGCGGCCACCAGCTCGGTGAGCAGGAACAGCCCGGCCACCACCAGCGTGCTGTTGGCGGCGTAGTAGAGCGCCGCCCCCCAGGCGGCCTGCCCGTCCAGCCCGATGCTGGCCAGGATGGTGCCCACCGAGGCCACCGTGAGCCAGGCCACCAGCCGCTCCATCGTCGGCGCGGCCAGGGCCCCGGCGACACCGACCGCGCTGGTCAGCAGGGCCAGCGGCAGCAGCACGCTGTCGGCGGGCAGGGCTGCGGCGCCGCTGTCGCCGCCGAAGACCACGCCGTGCACCCGCCAGATCGCATAGACGCCCACCTTGGTCATGATGGCGAACAGCGCGGCCACCGGCGCGCAGGCCGCCGCGTAGGTGGCCGGCAGCCACAGCGACAGCGGCGCCAGCGCGGCCTTGAAGCCGAACACCACCAGCAGCAGCAGCGCGGCGGCCTGGGCCACGGCGGCCTCGCCGCCCTGCAGGCGCGGCACCCGCAGCGCCAGGTCGGCCAGGTTCAGCGTGCCGGTCACGGCATAGAGCAGCGACACGCCGATCAGGAACAGCGCCGAGGCCGCCAGGTTGAGCACCACGTACTGCAGGCCGACCCGCACACGTTCGCGCCCCTGGCCGTGCACCATCAGCACGTAGCTGGCGATCAGCAGCACCTCGAAGAAGACGAAGAGGTTGAACAGGTCGCCGGTGACGAAGGCACCGTTGAGGCCCATCAGCTGGAACTGGAACATCGCATGGAAGTGCCGCCCGTGCGCGTCCCAGCCGCCGCTGGCGTAGCCGAGCACCGGCAGCGCCACCAGCGCGGTGAGCAGCAGCATGGCCGCGCCGAGGCGGTCGAGCACCAGCACGATGCCGAAGGGGGCCGGCCAGTCCCCCAGGCGGTAGACGCGGATCGTGCCGTCGTCGGCCAGCAGCACCGCCTGCACCGCCAGCGCCAGGCCCAGCAGCACCGAGCCCATCGCCAGGCGCCGGGCCCAGCGCAGCTTCGGGTGGGCGTGGCTGCCGTGCGCGTCGCCGCCGTGGTCGCCCAGCAGCAGGAGCAGGATCGCGGTGGCCGCTGGCAGCAGCACCGGCAGGATGGGCAGGTGGTCGAGCCAGCTGGTCATCATGCGCGGCCTCCGTCACGGTCTCCGTTTTGGCCGGGCGCATCCGGTCGGCCGTCGACCTGGTCGCTGCCGCCTTCGTGGCGGCCGCGCAGGGCCAGTTCGACGACGAAGCCGGTGGTGGCGAAGCCGATCACGATCGCCGTGAGCACCAGCGCCTGCGGCAGCGGGTCGGCCACCGGCTCCCGGCCGGTCAGGATGGGCGGTGCCGCACTCCACAGCCGGCCCATGGTGAAGATGAACACGTTCACCGCGTAGCCCAGCAGGGTCAGCCCCAGCACCACCGGGAAGCTGCGCCCGCGCAGCATCAGGTACAGGCCCACGGCCGTGACCCAGCCGATGCCGGTGGCCACCAGGAACTCCAGACTCGGCATCACCGGCCTCCTCCCACGCCACCCGTGGGCGTCTTGCTCGTCGCACCCAGCACCGACAGCATCAGCATCGTCGCGCCCACCACCGTGATGTAGACCCCCAGGTCGAACAGCGCCGCCGTGGCCAGCGGCAGCTCACCCAGCAGCGGCACGCTGGGGTGGCCGAACGCGCTGGTCAGGAAGGGGCGGCCGAAGAAGAACGCACCCACACCGGTGGCCCAGGCGATCGCCAGGCCGGTGCCGATCCAGCGCGTGAAGCGCCGCCCTGCCGCGCCGTGCAGCAGCGCCTCCGCACGGGTCTGCCCCAGCGCCATGTACTGCAGCACCAGCGCCACCGCGGTGACCAGACCGGCGATGAAGCCGCCCCCCGGCAGGTTGTGGCCGCGCCAGAAGATGTAGGCCGACACCAGCAGCGCCATCGGCAGCACCAGGCGGGCCGCCATGCGCAGCAGCAGCGGCTCGCGGGCATAGCTCCAGGGGCGACCGGCCGGATCGGCGGTCTCGCGGCGCACCCGCAGGCCGTCGAGCAGCGCCAGCACCCCCACCCCCGCGATGCCCAGCACGGTGATCTCGCCGAAGGTGTCGTAGCCGCGGAAGTCGACCAGGATGACGTTCACCACGTTGCTGCCACCGCCCTTGGGCAATGCGTTCTCGAGGAAGTACCAGGAGATGCTGTCGAAGTCGCGCGTGAGCATCAGCCAGGTCAGCCAGGCGATGCCCCCGCCGCCGGCCGCCGCCAGCGCCGCATCGCGCGCGCGCCGCAGGCCGCTCGATTCGGTCGGCGTGAACGCCGGCAGCAGCGCCAGCCCCATCAGCAGCAGCACGGTGGACACCACGTCCACCGACAGCTGGGTCATGGCCAGGTCCGGCGCCGACAGGGCCACGAAGGCCAGCGACGCCGCCAGGCCGATGCCGCCGGTCAGCACCACCGCGACGTAACGCTGCCGGTGCAGCACCAGCAGCGCCGCCCCGATCGCCAGCACCAGCAGCCAGATGCCCAGCGCCAGCGGCGAGACGGGCATCAGCTCGCGGCTGCCGGCCTGCGGCAGCGCCACCCCGGCGCGCCAGAACGGCAGCGCCGCCAGCAGCAGCGCGGTGGCGATCATCCAGGCCAGGTAGCGCTGCAGCGAACCGTTCTCGAGCAAGGCGGTCAGCCGGCCGGCCAGCGAGAACAGGCCCTCTGACCCGGCGGTGAAGATCGCCTTGCCGCCCCGGCCGCTGGGCAGGTAGCGGTTCAGGCGCCCGCCGCGCTGCAGCGCCGCATACAGCGTGGCGCCGCCCAGCACCGCCAGGGCGCTGAGCGCCAGCGGCAGGTTCAGCCCGTGCCAGAGCGCCAGCTGGAACTCGGGCGCCGGCTGACCCAGCACCGCGCTGGCCGCCACCTGCACCAGCGGACCGAGGATGGCCATCGGCGCCAGGCCCACCGCCACGCAGACCGCCACCAGCAGCAGCACCGGCGCCTTCATGCCCCAGGGCGGTTCGTGCGGATGGGCCACCGGCAGGTCCTTCGGCGGGCCGTCGAAGAAGGTGGCGTGCACCAGGCGCAGCGAATAGGCCACCGAGAACAGGCCGCCCAGCGTGGCCAGCAGGGGCACCGCGGCGCCGAAGTCGCCCCACAGGCGTGCGCCGGCCTGAACCGCCTCTTCGAGCATCATCTCCTTGCTGATGAAGCCGTTGAAGGGCGGCAGGCCGGCCATCGCGGCACTGGCCAGCAGCACCAGCGTGCCCATCACCGGCATCAGCGCCATCAAGCCGCCCAGGCGGCGCAGGTCGCGGGTGTGGGTCTCGTGGTCGACGATGCCCGCGCTCATGAACAGCGCGGCCTTGAAGGCGGCGTGGTTGAGGATGTGGAACACCGCCGCCACGGCCGACAGCGGCGAACCCAGCCCGATCAGGAAGGTGATCAGGCCCAGATGGCTGACCGTCGAGTAGGCCAGCAGCCCCTTCAGGTCATGCTTGAAGATCGCCACGAAGGCGGCGAACACCATCGTCGCCAGGCCCACCGTGGCCACCACGTTCTCGAACAGCACGCTGCCGCCCAGCACCGGGTACAGCCGCATCATCATGAACAGCCCGGCCTTGACCATGGTGGCCGAGTGCAGGTAGGCCGACACCGGCGTGGGGGCGGCCATCGCCTCGGGCAGCCAGAAATGGAAGGGCAGCTGCGCGCTCTTGGTGAAGCAGCCCACCAGGATCAGCCCCAGGGCCAGCGGGTACAGGGCATGGCCCTGCACCTGCTCGCGACGCCCGAGGATCTCCGAGAGTTCGAAGCTGCCGGCCATCTGCCCGAGCAGCACGATGCCGGCCAGCATCACCAGCCCGCCCCCGCCGGTGACGGCCAGCGCCATGCGCGCGCCGGCACGCGACTCCTCGCGCCCGCCCCAGTAGCCGATCAGCAGGAAGGACGAGATGCTGGTCAGCTCCCAGAACACCAGCAGCAGCAGCAGGTTGTCCGACAGCACGATGCCCAGCATCGCCGCCATGAAGAGCATCAGCGTGGCGAAGAACTTGCCCGCCGGGTCGTCCTGGTGCAGGTACCAGGCCGCATAGAGGATGACCAGCAGGCCGATGCCGGTGATCAGCCCGGCGAAGAGCAGGGCCAGACCGTCGAGGCGAAAGCCGGCATTCAGGCCGATCGCCGGCACCCAGGGGGTGTGATGCAGCAGCACCTGGCCGTCGAACACCGCCGGCGCCTGCGCCAGCAGCAGCGCCAGTGCGCTGCCGGCCACGACGGCGGCCAGCACCGCGGTCAGACGCCGGCGCGCCGGTGTCTCCACCCGGCCGGCCAGGAAGCACAGGGTGGTGCCGGCGACCAGGGGCAAAAGAACGATCGGAGCGAGCAGGTTCATCGGGTCCGGGCGCAGCGAGGCGTCGATGTTCGGCGTGACGTTGCACCGGCGGACCGGTGCGGATCGGGAGCGATCCTGGAAACTTCCCCCGGAGTCCGGTGCGTCGGCAGCCCGATCCTGCTGATCTGCCGCGTCCGGATCATCCAGTGGACCGTTGAGTGATGCACGGCGACGGACAAAGTTCACCGCATTGTCGTCTCGACAACGTGTCGCGACCGGCGCCACAGCCTGCCGGCCCCGGCCGCCCCGACCTCAGGCCTGTTCGACGAGATGTCGCAGGTCCCAGTCGCGCAGCGGATCGGCCAGCGCCGCGCGCTCGGCCAGTTCGTGACGCTTGAGCGCGACGAACAGCTCGACCAGGGGGTCGCCCAGCAGCCGGCGCAGCGCGCTGCTGCCCTGCAGCAGCTCCAGGGCCGCCGGCAGCGACCGGGGCAGTGCCGGCCCGTCGTCGCGCCGCGGCAGCGACTGCTCGAGGCCCAGCAGCCCAGTGCCGAGCAGCACCGCCAGGGTCAGGTAGGGGCTGGCATCGCCGCCGGGCAGGCGGTGCTCGACGCGCCGGTTCGCCGGGCTGGCCGGCGGCAGGCGGAAGGCCACGCTGCGGTCGTCCTCGCCCCAGCGGGCATCGACAGGCGAGGCATCGGCGCGGCACAGCCGTTCGAAGGAATGCGCCCAGGGCGCCAGCAGCGCCAGCGCCTCGGCCGCGTGGGCCTGCAGGCCGCCGATGAAATGCGCCAGACAGGGCGTGTCCAGGCCGCCGTCCGAACAGAAGGCATTGCCGCCATGCGGCACCCCGCCCAGATGCTGCAGGCTGGCATGCCAGTGCAGGCCGGTGCCGGGCTGGCCCGGAAAGGGCTTGGCGATGAAGCTGGCCAGGAAGCCCTGCTGCACCGCCGTCTGGCGCGCCAGGCGCTTGAAGCGCCAGACCGCGTCGGCCATCGCCAGCGGCTCGCCGGGCGCGAAGTTCACCTCGTACTGGCCCGCTGCCGACTCGTGCGCGAAGCCGGTGACCGGGACGCGCTGCAGCGCGCAGGCCTCGAACAGGGCGTCGAAATAGGCCGAGAAGTGCGCCGCCCGCTCGAGCGAGGCGATCTCCAGCGCCCCTTCGCGCGAACCGCTGCCCCCCGGCACGCCGGCCGGGCGCAGGCTCCCGTCGGCCGCACGCTCGAGCAGGAAGAACTCCAGCTCCGGCGCAACCCGGGCGCTCAGGCCTGCCTCGGCCAGCCGGTCCAGCACCCGCCTCAGCGCGGCGCGTGGCGAGAGCGCGGCGGCATCCAGCGCCGGCCCGTCGGCGCGAGGCAGAGCGCCGGCGGGCTCGCAGATCACGCTCAGACGGTCGGGGCGACCGGGCACCGGCACCGCGGTGGCCAGGTCCGGCCGCAGCAGCACGTCCCGGTAGTCGGTGGGCAGCAGGGGGCCGAAAACCTCCGGCGGCTCCCCGCCGGTGAGGGTCACGCCGAAGACCACCGAGGGCAGCCGGCAGCCGCCCAGGGCCTCGAAGTCCGCCCGTGCCACGACCTTGCCGCGCGCCACGGAGCTGAAGTCGGCCACCGCACATTCGACGCTGCGGCAGGGTTCGGCCAGGGAAGCAGGCAGGATGGACAGGTCGATCGGCATGGCGGGTGGTGGAACGGGCACAGGCCGCGATTCTGGCGGCCTGCGCCCCCGCCCCACCGGTTCACCGAGCCGGCGCTGGGCCGATCAGTGCGCCTGCGGGGCGCCGGCCGTGCCTGCCAGCACCTCGACGGTGCCGGCCGGGCGGCGCGGCAGCCAGCGGCCGTCGTAGGCCTCGCGGCCGATCGCGTCGACTTCCCCGCTGCGGATCGCCGCCAGGGTCTGGGCGCGCACCTCGGCGCGGCTGAAGTTCGTGCGCACCGGCTCGACATAGCGCGCGCTCCAGGCGTTGATCGTGCCGTCGCGGCGCGCCTGCGCCAGTTCGGCCATCACCTCGGCACGGGTCTTGGTGAGCTGCAGGTTCGCGAAGGCGTCGGCCTCGGCTTCCTGGGCCATCACGGGGCTGCCCAGCGCGGCGATCAGACCGGCAACGACGAGGAGGGTGGAGCGCTTCATGGTGTGGTTCCTTTCGAGATCGGTTTCCGAGGAAGGGTCGGCCGGAACGTTGGAGCCGGTGACCCGCTTCGGTGAGCCGTCCGGGTGGCGACTCATCGATGGGGTGAACTTTAGGCATTCGCACCTCACGAACAAACCATGAAGAACGGAACGATCCATTGCCGAAACAGCAATAATCCAGGCATGGACGAACTGCGCGCAATGCGGGTGCTGGCCCGCGTGGTGGACGAAGGGGGCTTCGCCGCGGCGGCCCGGGCCCTGGACCTGGCCCCGGCGGTGGTCACCCGGCTGGTGGCCGAGCTCGAGGAGCACCTCGGCGCGCGCCTGCTCAACCGCACCACCCGGCGCCTGGCGCTGACCGAGGTGGGCGCGGACTACCTGGAACGGGTGCGGCAGATCCTGGCCGACGTGGACGAGGCCGCCGCCCGGGTGGCCGCCGACACCCAGGAGCCGCAGGGGCTGGTGCGGCTGCTGATGCCACCGGCCGTGTCGGTGCACCAGGTGGTCAAGCACCTGCCACGGCTGTACGCCCGCTGGCCGCGGCTGCGCCTCGAGATCGACGCCTTCGGCCCGGTGGAAGCCGGCGCCGAGACGCATGACCTGAGCATCGTCTGGTCGCGCGACCCGCTGGCCGGCGACTACATCGCCCGGCGGCTGGCCCGCACCGAGACCATCCTCTGCGCCGCGCCGGACTACCTCGACCGGCGCGGGCGGCCGCAGCACCCGCAGGAACTGGACGCGCACGACGCCATCCTGCCGCCGATCACCGACCTGCAGCGCGGCATCACCTTCCACCGCGGCAGCCCGGCCGGCGACGACGGCGAGGCCGCCGCGTCGGTGCTCTACGTGCCGCGCCGGCCGCTGCTGAGCTCCGCGCATGTGGACACCAACTACGCCGCCGCGCTGGCCGGGCTGGGCATCACCGGCCTGCCGTCCTACGTGATCGAGGATGCGCTGATGGAGCATGCCCTCGAGCGCGTGCTGCCGCAGTGGCGCCTGTTCAGCGCCACGCTCTGGGTCACGATGCCCTCGCGCAAGCACCTGCCGGCGCGCACGCGGGCGGTGCTGGACTTCCTGGTCGAGGTCTTCGGTGGCGAGGACCGCGACCCCTGGCTGGCCGCGGCCGGCTGCGAAACCTGCGACGACCCGCGATGACCCCACCGACGCCGGATCCCGCGCCCTTCGACTGCCAGCGCTGCGGCGCCTGCTGCGCAGCCTTCCGGGTGAGCTTCTACTGGGCCGAGGCCGAGGTGCACGGCCTGCCCGCCGAGCTGCTGGAGCCCGTCACGCCACTGCTGAGCTGCCTGCGCGGCACGAACCAGGCCCGGCCCCGCTGCGCGGCGCTGCAGGGCCGGGTGGGCGACGCCGTGGCCTGCAGCCAGTACGCGCAGCGCCCCTCGCCCTGCCGCGAAGTCCAGCCCGGCGACGCAAAATGCCGGCGCGCCCGCGACCGGTGGGGGATGGCCGATCCCGGCACCGCCGCTTCACCCGGAGGAACCGCCCGATGACCGACCGCGTCCACCCGATCGCCGCCCCCACGCTGACCACCCACCGCGTGAATGGCCTGCAGCTGCGCGTGGCCGAGCAGGGCCAGGGCCCGCTGGTGCTGTTCTGTCACGGCTGGCCGGAATCCTGGTACTCCTGGCGCGCGCAGCTGGCCGCCGTGGCGGCGGCGGGCTTTCGCGCGGTGGCGCCGGACATGCGCGGCTACGGCGGCTCGGACGCGCCCGCCGAGGTCGACCGCTACACCCTGCTGCACCTGGTGGGCGACATGGTCGGCCTGGTGCAGGCGCTCGGCGAGACCGAGGCGGTGATCGTCGGCCACGACTGGGGCGCGCCGGTGGCCTGGCATGCGGCGCTGCTGCGCCCGGACCTCTTCCGCGCCGTGGTGGGCATGAGCGTGCCCTACAGCCCGCCCATCCCGCTGGACCTGCCGACGGCGCTGGAGCGGCGCGGCATCTCGACCTTCTACATGCAGTACTTCCAGGCCGAGGGCGTGGCCGAAGCCGAGTTCGAGCAGGACGTGGCCGCCGCGCTGCGGCGCATCCACTTCAGCGGCTCGGGCGATGCGCCGCCGGGCCTGGCCTTCGGCCTGATGGCGCCGGGCCGCGGCTTCCTGCACCACACCGTGGACCCCGGGACGCTGCCCGCCTGGCTGAGCGAGGCCGACCTGGCGTACTACACCGCCGAGTTCCAACGCGCCGGCTTCCGCGGCGGGCTGAACTGGTACCGCAACCTGCGCCGCAACGCGCAGCTGCTGGCGCCCTGGTACGGCCAGCCGCTGCGCCAGCCCGCGCTGTTCATCGCCGGCGAGCGCGATGCAGTGCTGAAGTTTCCCGCCTCGCGCGCCCAGATCGATGCCTTCCCGAAGACCCTGCCCGGCCTGCGCGGCTGCCACCTGCTGCCCGGCGCCGGCCACTGGATCCAGCGCGAGCGGGCCGCCGAGGTGAATGCGCTGCTGCAGGACTTCCTGCGCGGGCTGTGACTCGCGGGCTGCAACGGTCCACCCGCGTCAGGCCGAGTCGTCGATCCCCGCCATGCGCCGCGCCCAGCGCTGCCGCACGAAGCCGATGTGCCGGCGCGCCGCCGCCGCGGCGCCCGCCGGGTCGTGGGCGCGCAGCGCCTGCCACAGCGCGGCGTGCTGCGCGGCCAGGTCGCGCGCCTCGGCCGAGTCCGGCGCCAGGTCGGCGATGCTGAGCTGCACATGCTCGTGCAGCAGCTCGAGCAGCGTGGCCACCAGGTAGCTGAACACCGGGTTGCGCGTGGCATCGGCGATGGCGCGGTGGAAGGCCACGTCGGCGCGCACCTGCTCGGCGCGGTCGGCCCCGGCATAGGCCGCGGCGACGGCGGCGTGGCGCTCGGCCAGCCGGGCCAGATCGGCGGCGTCGGCGCGCTCGGCGGCCAGCTCGGCGCAGCGGATCTCCAGCATCTCGCGGAACTCCAGCAGATCCGCCTGCATCAGCGGCTGACGCTGCAGCAGCTGGGTCCAGGGATCGGCGCGGCGCTCGTCGGGCCGCTCGGCGACGAAGCTGCCGGCGCCGTGGCGCTGCTGCACCAGGCCGCGTTCGGCCAGCAGCCGCAGCGCCTCGCGCAGCGCCGCCCGCGAGACGCCCAGCTGCGCGGCCCAGGCCCGCTCGGCCGGCAGGCGCTCGCCCGGGCGCAGCTCGCGGGTGACGATGGCACGCTCGAGCCGGCGGGCCAGCTGGTCGGGCAGGCGGTCGTTCAGGCGGTGCTTCATCGTGCAGGCGGGCAGGAGAATCGCCGCGGGACCGGGGCAGGATCGCTGCGGCAGAGAAAATTGGTCTGACCACTGTAGCGCCGGGCAGCGGGGCGCGCAGGATGGGCACCTTTCCGCCCTTCGCGTCCCGCCTTCCGCACCCGCCGCGCCGACCCCCATGCCCGCCGAACGCCCCACCCACGTCTACTTCTTCGCCACCTGCGTGGTCGACCTGATGGCGCCGCAGGCCGGCGTCGACGCCCTCGAACTGCTGCGCGCCGCCGGCATCGAGGGGGTCTTCCCGCCCGACCAGGGCTGCTGCGGCCAGCCGGCCTACACCAGCGGCTACACCGAGGAGGCGCGGCGCGTGGCCGCGGCCCAGCTCGATCTCTTTCCCGAGCCCTGGCCCATCGTCGTGCCCTCGGGCTCCTGCGCCGGGATGCTGGTGCATCACTGGCCGAAATTGTTTGCCGGCGATGCGGCGCTCGCGGCGAAAGCAGCGGCGATCGGCGCGCGGGTGGTGGAGTGGAGCGCCTTCGCCCGCGATGTGCTGGGGCTGGCCGAGTTCACGGCCGCGGCCCGGCAGCAACGCCCGATCAAGGTGGCGCTGCACACCTCCTGCTCGGCCCGGCGCGAGATGGCCACGCACCTGCCCAGCGAGGCGCTGCTGCGCGCCCTGCCCGGCGTGGAGGTGGTGGAACACGCCCGGGTGGCCGAGTGCTGCGGCTTCGGCGGCACCTTCTCGGCCCGCCACCCGGCGATCTCCGGCGCGATGGTGAACGACAAGCTCGACGCCGTGGCCGCCACCGGCGCCGAGGTGCTGGTCAGCGCCGACTGCGGCTGCCTGCTGAACCTGCACCACGCCGCCGAGAAGCGCCGCGCCGGCGGCGAAGCCCTGCCGCGCTGCGTGCACCTGGCCAGCTTCCTGCGCGAGCGCGTGCTCGGCGCCCCCGACGCGGCCCGGGTGGTGACCGACTGAACCCGCCGATCCGACCGGAACCCACGATGACGATCCCGAACACCCTCGCCGCGCGCAGCCGGATCCTCGGCCGACTGCGCGGCGTACCCACCACCGCCCTGCCCGCGCCCAGCCTCGACGCCTACCTGCAGGGCCCCTTCGGCCACGGCAGCCTGGGCGAGCGCATCGACCCGGCCACGCTGGTCGCGCCCTTCGAGGCCGCGGCGCGCGGCTGGCGCGCCGACGTGCTGCACGCCCGCCCCGCCGACTGGCCGCAGGCGGTGCGCGCGGCGCTCGAGGCGCGGGGCGTGCGCCGCCTCGTGCTGGGTCGCGCTGCGGCGGCCCGACCCGACCTGGCCGCCGCCCTGCAGGGCCTCCAGATGACCGTCTTCGACCGCCCGATCGAACAGTGGAAGGGCGAGCTGTTCGACCGCATCGACGCCGGCTTCACCTTCACAGAGGCCGGCATCGCCGACACCGGCACGCTGGTGCTGCGCCCGGGCGCCGACGAGCCGCGCACGCTCTCGCTCGTGCCGCCGCTGCACGTGGCGCTGCTGCGCGCCAGCACGCTCTACGCCGGCCTGCCCGCCGCGCTGCGCACCCTGGCGCCCGAAGCCGCCATGCCGACCAACCTGCTGCTGGTCACCGGCCCGTCCAAGACCGCCGACATCCAGCAGGTGCTGGCCTTCGGCGCCCACGGCCCGAAGGCGCTGGTGATCGTCCTCGTCGACGACCTGACCGCCCCGATGACCTCGGCCGCCGCGCCAGGAGCTGCCGCATGAGCGCTGCATCCCATTCCTCCGCCGCCACCGCCGCGCCGCTGCACTTCGTCGATCCGCGCCACTTCAAGGCCAACACCTCCGAGGCGGTGAGCGACGCCCACTTGCGCGCGAGCTTTCGCAGCGCGATGGACTTCCTGCAGGCCAAGCGCGCCGGCCACTTCAGCGACACCGCGGCCTTCGACGCGCTGCGCGGCGTCGGCGAGGCGATCCGCCGCTACAGCCTGTCGCGCCTGCCCGACCTGCTGGAGCAGCTGGAGCAGAACCTGACCGCGCGCGGCGTGCAGGTGCACTGGGCGGCCACCCCCGAAGAGGCCAACGCGATCTTCCTGGCCATCGCCCGTACGCACGACGCCAAGGGGATGATCAAGGGCAAGTCGATGGTCAGCGAGGAGATCGAGCTGAACCACCGCATGGCCGAGCAGGGCGTGGACTGCCTGGAGTCGGACATGGGCGAGTACATCGTCCAGCTCGCCGGCGAGCGGCCGAGCCACATCATCATGCCGGCGATCCACAAGACCAAGCAGCAGATCGCCGCGCTGTTCGCCCAGGAGATCCCCGACACGCCCTACACCGAGGACGTCGATGCGCTGATCGCCATCGGGCGGCGCGTGCTGCGCAATCAGTTCCGAGACGCCAAGGTGGGCGTCTCGGGCGTCAACTTCCTGGTCGCCGAGACCGGCACGCTGTGTCTCGTCGAGAACGAGGGCAACGGCCGCATGTGCACCACCGTGCCCGAGGTGCACATCGCCATCACCGGCATCGAGAAGGTGGTGGAGCGCTTCGAGCACGTGCTCCCGCTGTTCAGCCTGCTCACGCGCTCGGCCACCGGCCAGGCGGTCACCACCTACTTCAACGCCATCACCGGGCCGCGCCGCCCGGGCGAGCTGGACGGGCCGAAGGAGGTGCACCTGGTGCTGCTGGACAACGGCCGCAGCCAGGCCTGGCGCGATGCCGACTTCCGCGCCACGCTGCAGTGCATCCGCTGCGGCGCCTGCATGAACCACTGCCCGGTCTACGCGCGCATCGGCGGACTGGCCTACGGCACCACCTACCCGGGGCCGATCGGCTCGATCATCTCGCCGCACCTGCTCGGCCTGGAACCCACCCAGGACCTGCCCACCGCCAGCAGCCTGTGCGGCGCCTGCGCCGAGGTCTGCCCGGTGGGCATCCCGATCCCCGAGCTGCTGATGCAGCTGCGCCGCGCCGCCAAGCACGACCCCGAGCCGGGCCACGAACCGCTGGGCGGCCAGGCCAGTGCCAAGGACTGGAAGGAGGCCCTGGCCTGGCGCGCCTGGGCCTGGATGAACGAGCACCCAGCGCTGTACCGGCGTGCGGTGGCGATCGGCCGGCGCCTGCGCAGCCTGACGCCGTCCTGGCAGGGCGGCTGGACGGCGCACCGCACCCCGATGACGCTGGCCGCAAAGGGGCTGCGCGAACGGCTGGCCGAGCGGGACGCCGACCCCGCGGCGACGCCCCGCTGAGGCCCGCCGCACAGGCACGGCGCCCGGCACCCATGCACGCGCCGCGCCGAAGCCGTGCACCTGCAACGGCTGTGCGCCGCGGGCCGTCCCCCCGGAAGCCGGGGCGGGTGCGGCTGACGGACAATCGACAGCATCGCCGGCCGGGGTGACATTGCGCCGGCCGGGCTCGCTTTTTTCACCTGCAGGTGCCATGTCCCTTGCCCGTCGCATCCTCTGCCTGGCCGCCGGCCGGGCGCTGACCCTGACGCTGGCCTGTGCGCTGCCGTGGACCGCCGCCCTGGCCCAGCCGCAGGCCCCCGACGCCGCGCCGGTCGTCACGATCAGCACCAACAACACGCCGCTGGACCGCCGCGCACTGCAGGCCCTGGCAGGCGAGGCCTTCCGCCGCATCGGGCTCGAGTTCAGGATGGTGACGCTGCCCTCGGAGCGCTCGCTGCATTCGGCCAACCTCGGCGAGATCGACGGCGAGGGCCTGCGCGTGGCGGGCCTCGCGGCGCAGTACCCGAATCTGGTGCAGGTGCCGGAGCGCTTCCTGGGCGTGAGCTTCGTCGCCTTCGCCAAGGATGCCTCGATCCGTCTCGACCAGGGCTGGGACAGCCTGCAGCCCTACAGCGTCGCCTTCATCCTCGGCTGGAAGATGTTCGAGGCCAACGCGGCGACGAAGGCGCGCCTGGTCACGCAGGTCGACCAGCCGGAGCAGATGTTCCGCATGCTCGACAGCGGGCGCGTGCAGCTGGCGCTGTACACGCGGGCCGACGGCGTGGCGCTGGTGCGCGAGCTGGGCCTGCGCGGCATCGCCCCGCTGTCGCCCGCGCTGAAGGACGTGGACATGTACCTGTACCTGCACCGCCGGCACGAGGCCCTGGTGCCGCGGCTCGCCCAGGCGCTGCGCGAGATGAAGGTCGACGGCAGCTACCAGCGTCTGCTCACCGCCGCACACACCGGCCCCTGAACGACGCCACCGTGGCCGACGCCGCAGCGCACTGCATCCCGGGCTGGCTGGACCGCCTCGGCCTGCGCAGCCGCGTGGCGCGCCGGCTGCTGCTGGGCACCCTGCTGGTCGGCGGCCTGAGCTCGCTGCTGGTGGCCGCGGCGATGGCGGTGCATACCTACCGCGAGCGCGTCCAGGCGCTGCAGACCAACCTGCAGGCCATGGGCGCCTTCGTGCTGCCGTCGCTGGCGCGCAGTGCCTGGGCCTTCGACCAGAAGCAGGTCGAGCTGCAGCTGCGCAGCCTGGAGGCCCTGCCCGACGTCGCTGCCGTGCGCCTGGAGCAGACCGGGATGGCCCCGCTGGAAGTGCGCCGTCAGGCCCTGTCGGACGACACGCTGGCGGTCTCGCTGCCGCTGCGACATGTCGAGGAGGGCCAGACCCGCGAGCTGGGCACCCTCACCCTGGTCACCGACCTGGGCGCGCTGCGTCAGGGCTGGGTGCGCGAGCTGGCGCTGGGCTTCGGCGGCCATGCGCTGGTGATCGTCCTGATCGCGCTGCTGTCCTCGCTGGTCTACCAGGGGCTGCTGACGCGCCGCCTGCTGGCACTGGCCGCGGAACTGCGCAACGTCACCCCCGACGACCTGCGCCGCACCCCACCGACTGCCCCGGCAGCGGCGCCGGCCCGGCCCGACGAGATCGACGAGCTGGCCGCGGCCGTGCTGGCGCTGCAGGCCACCGGGCGGCAGGCGCTGCGCGACGCCGACGACAAGGCCGCCCGGCTGCAGGCCACCAGCCGGCTGCTCGACTCGATCGTCGAGCACATCCCGAACATGATCTTCCTGAAGGAGGCCGCCGAGCTGCGCTTCGTGCTGTTCAACGAGGCCGGCGAGCAGCTGCTGGGCTGGCAGCGCGGCGAGCTGCTGGGCCGCAGCGACCACGACTTCTTCCCCCGCGAGCAGGCCGACTTCTTCATCGCCCGCGACCGCGAGGTGCTCGCCAGCGACGGCGTGATGGAGATCGAGGAGGAGGAGATCACCACCCGCGACGGCCGGCGCCACCTGTTGCGCACGCGCAAGCTGGCGCTGCGCAACGAACGCGGCGAGGCCGAGTTCCTGCTCGGCATCTCGGAGGACATCACGGCCGAGAAGGCGGCGCGCACCGCACTGGAGAACGAGGCCGAGTGGCACCGCACCCTGATCCGCAACGCGGTCGAGGGCATCGCGATCTTCGACGCCGGCTACCGGCTGCTGGAGGCCAACGAGCGCTTCGCGCAGATGCTCGGCGGCACGATGGCACAGCTGCCGGCGCTGCACCTCTGGGACTTCGACACCCTGCGCCCGCGCGAGACGCTCGCGCAACAGCTGCCGGCCGGCGAGCGTCTGGAAGTCGTCTACGAGAGTCGCTACCGCCGCCTGGACGGCAGCCACTTCGACGCCGAGGTCAGCCTGCAGAGCGCGCGCATCGGCGGGCGCGACGTGTTCGTCACCATCACCCGCGACATCTCGCCGCGCAAGCAGGCCGAGGCCGCGCTGCAGCGCCTCACCGAGGACCTCGAGGCCCGCGTGGCCGAGCGCACGCAGGACCTGCAGGAAACGCACCGCCAGCTGCTCCAGGCCAAGGAAGCCTCCGAGGCCGCCAACCAGGCCAAGAGCAGCTTCCTGGCCAACATGTCGCACGAGATCCGCACGCCGCTGAACGCCATCCTGGGCCTGAACCACCTGCTGCGCCGCGACATCCTCGAGCCGCTGCAGGCCGAGCGGCTGGAGAAGATGGAAAGCGCCGGGCGGCACCTGCTGTCCATCGTCGACGATGTGCTCGACCTGTCCAAGATCGAGGCCGGCCGGCTGGAACTCGAGCAGCGCAACTTCCACCTCTCGGCGGTGCTGGACAACGTGGCCTCGATCGTGCGCGAGGCCGCCGAGGCCAAGGGCCTGCGCCTGCACATCGACCCCGACGGCGTGCCGCTGTGGCTGCGCGGCGATGCCACCCGGCTGCGCCAGGCGCTGCTGAACTTCGCCGGCAACGCGGTCAAGTTCACCGTGCGCGGCGAGATCGCGCTGCGCGCCCTGCTGCTGTTCCAGGACGGCGAGGCGCTGCGGGTGCGCTTCGAGGTGGCCGACACCGGCATCGGGCTGACCGAGGCGCAGCAGGCCCGGCTGTTCCGTGCCTTCGAGCAGGCCGACGGCTCGACCGCACGCCGTTTCGGCGGCACCGGCCTGGGCCTGGCGCTGACCCGCCGCCTGATCGAGGCGATGGGCGGCGAGGTGGGCGTGCGCAGCCACGCCGGGCAGGGCAGCACCTTCTGGTTCGACGTGCCGCTGCAGCGCGGCCATGGCCCCATGCCCGCGCCCCCCGCCGCCGACCCCCTGGCCGATGCCGAGGCCGGCCTGCGCCGGCAGCACCGCGGGGCCCGCGTGCTGCTGGCCGAGGACAACCTGATCAACGTCGAGGTGGCCCTGGAGCTGCTGCATGCCGTGGGGCTGGACGTGACGGTCGCCCACGACGGCCGCCAGGCGTTCGAGCAGGCCCGCGCACGCCGCTTCGACCTGGTGCTGATGGATATGCAGATGCCCGAGATGGACGGCCTCGAGGCCACCCGGGCCATCCGCCGGCTGCCGGGCTGGGCCGAGGTGCCCATCCTGGCGTTGACCGCCAATGCCTTTGCCGAGGACCGCCGCGCCTGCCTGGACGCCGGCATGAACGAGATGCTGACCAAGCCCGTGGAGCCGGCGAAGCTCTACGCCGCGCTGCAGGCCTGGCTGCACCAGGCCGGCGATGCCCCCCCGCCGGGCGCGCCGGACGGCCCGGCGCGCCCGCGCGGCCTGCACGGCCGGGGGCCGGGCGCCCCGGGTGCCGGCGCGAACGGATCGCCACCCGCCCCCGCCGACGAGGCCGTTCTGGCCCGGCTGCGGGCCCTGCCGGGGGTGGATGTGGACTTCGGCCTGGGTGCGGTGCGCGGTCGCACCGGCTCGTACCTGGCCCTGCTGCGCCAGTTCGCCGCCGAGCTGCCGCCCGCCTGCGCGCTGCTGGATGCGGCCGCCGGTGCGCAGGCGGCCGAAGGGCCCGCCGGCGCCCTGCGACACCTGGCACATCGGCTGCGCGGGGCCGGCAGCACGCTGGGCCTGACCACCCTCGCCGAGCGGGCCGGCGACCTCGAGGCCTGCCTGCGCGACCCCGACCCGCAGGTCGCTCGCCACTGGCAGTCGTCTGCGGCCGCCCTGCGCGAGGCCCTGCAGGTCCTGCGGCAGGTTCTGCCGGCTGCGTCCACAGGGGCGGAATCACCGGCGGCACCACAGGCCGCATCCCAGGCCCCGTCACCGGCAGCGCGCCCTGCACCGCCGCGGCCCGGCGCCGACGCCGACGCCGCCACCGAGGTCGCGACGACCGCGGCCTGGCTCGAAGCGTTGGACACCCTGCTGCACGAGGGCGACATCGCCGCCACGGCACTTCTGGAGACGCACGCGGCGGACTTGCAGGCCCGTCTGGGTGCGCAGTTCGACACCCTGCAGGCTCAGGTGCGCCGCTTCGATTTCGACGCCGCGCGGCAGACGCTGCGACAAGGGCGCTGAGGCGCTGTGCCGCTGACCCGGCGCGGTGGAACAATGGGGCCGGGCGATTGCCCACGTCGCGCCTTTCCCCGTCCTGCCATGCACCCCTTCCGTCCTGCCACGCTGTCCGCCCTGCTGCTCGCCACGATTCCCTTCATGGCCCAGGCCACGCCCGCCGAAAACGACGCCGCGATGCGGCAACTGGCCACCGACAAGGGCTGCATGGCCTGCCACAGCATCGATCCCAAGCCGCCGCGGGCCGACGGCCTGCCGCCGATCGCCCCCTCCTGGCGCGAGGTGGCGCTGAAGTACCGCGACGACCCGGTGGCCTACCGCAAGCTCACCGACACGGTGATGACCGGCGCCGACCCGAAGGCGCGCCACTGGGTCGGCAAGACCGGTGCCGCGACCATGCCGCCCAACGCCGCGACGATCAGCGCCGAGGAGGCGCGCATGCTGGTCAACTGGCTGCTGGTGCTGGTGCGCTGACCTGCAAATCCCCCGGGGCCCACGGAACCCGTCGGCGCAGGCAGGATCTTCTTCCCGGTCTCTCACCTGCGCCGCGCTGCGCCCCACCCCATGAAAACGCTGATCTGGTCCCTGTTCGGTCTGCTGGCCCTGTTCTGGTCCGGCCTGTGCTGGGCCGGCGCCGCGCTGCTGCGCTGGGCCGCCGGCCTGCTCTCGGGCAGCGGCGGCGCCCCCGACGACTGGGGCCGCGTGCTGGCCGACTGGCCGCTGCCGCAGTGGCTGGCGCTGTGGGTCGACCTGGAGGCGCTGCGCAGCCTGCTGGACCTGGTCGCCTCGATGTTCGAGAGCCTGCAGGCCGTCTGGCCGGGCGTGGACAGTGCGATGGCCTGGCTGATGCCGCTGCTGTGGATCGTCTGGGGCGCCGGCCTGCTGATGCTGCTCGGCCTGGCGGGTCTGGCGCTGTGGCTGACCCGGGCGGCCCGCCCGGTGCCGCCCGCGCAGCCTCACCCGGCGGGCTGACAGACCGCGCCGGTGGCCCGGCCGCGGCCCGAGGCCCTCAGCCGGCGTGCCGCCGCGCCACCCAGGTCGCAACCCCGGCGTCCAGGCTCCCTGCGAGCGAATCAGCGCTTCAGGACGGGTTTCAACGCCACCCCCGTGTGGCTGCGGCTCTTCACCACCGCCTCCGGCGTGCCGCAGACCACCACCCGCCCGCCGCCGGTGCCGCCCTCCGGCCCCAGGTCGACGACCCAGTCGGCCTCGGCGATCACGTCCAGGTCGTGCTCGATCACCACCACGCTGTGGCCGGCGTCGACCAGGCGATGCAGCACGCGGATGAGCTTCTCCACGTCGGCCATGTGCAGGCCGACCGTCGGCTCGTCGAGCACGTAGAGCGTGTGCGGGGCCTTCTGGCCCCGCCGGCCGATGTCGTCGCGCACCTTGCTGAGTTCGGTCACCAGCTTGATGCGCTGCGCCTCGCCGCCTGACAGCGTCGGGCTGGGCTGGCCCAGCGTCAGGTAGCCCAGGCCCACGTCCTGCAGCAGCTTCAGCGGGTGGGCGATGCCGGGCATGGAGGCGAAGAACTCCACCGCCTCGTCCACCTCCATGCGCAGCACGTCGCCGATGCTCCGGCCGCGCCAGGTGACGGCCAGCGTCTCCGGGTTGAAGCGCGCACCGTGGCACTGGTCGCAGGGCACCTTGACGTCGGGCAGGAAGGCCATCTCGATGGTGCGCATCCCTTGGCCCTCACAGGCCGGGCAGCGTCCTGCGCCCGTGTTGAAGGAGAAGCGGTTGGCGGCGTAGCCGCGCGCCTTGGCCTCCAGCGTCTCGGTGAAGAGCTTGCGGATGAGGTCCCAGAAGCCGATGTAGGTGGCCGGGCAGGAGCGCGGCGTCTTGCCGATGGGCGTCTGGTCCACCTCCAGCACCCGGTCGACGTTGCTCCAGCCCTCCAGCCCGCTGCAGCCCACCCAGGCCGGGCGGGGCGTCGTCTCGGCCTTCCTGCCCAGCATCCTGTGCGCGACGATGGCCTGCACGTTGGCCAGCAGCACGTCGCGCGCCAGCGTGGACTTGCCGGAGCCGGACACCCCCGTCACCGCCACCAGCCGGGCCAGCGGGATCTCCACGTCCACCGCCTGGAGGTTGTGCAGGTTCGCACCGCGCAGGGTCAGGCCGGGCGTGTCGGCGTCCACCGGCCGGCGGGGCTGGAGCGGGTGCTTCAGCGGCGCGTTGAGGAAGCGGCCGGTGATCGAGTCGGCCTGCGCCATCAGCTCGGCCGCGGTCCCCTGCGCCACGATCCGGCCCCCTCGCTTGCCCGCGCCGGGGCCGATGTCGATGATGTGGTCGGCGCGGCGGATGGTGTCCTCGTCGTGCTCCACCACCACCAGCGTGTTGCCCGCCGCCCCGAGCTTGTGCAGCGCATCCAGCAGCACCTGGTTGTCACGCGGGTGCAGGCCGATGGTCGGCTCGTCCAGCACGTAGCACACGCCCTGCAGGTGGCTGCCCAGCTGCGCGGCCAGGCGGATGCGCTGCGCCTCGCCGCCCGAGAGCGTGGGCGCGGCGCGGTCCAGCGTCAGGTAGCCCAGGCCCACCTCGGCCAGGAAGCTCAGGCGGCTGCGGATCTCGCCGATCACGTCGCGGGCAATCGCCGCCTCGCGGCCGTCGAGCTTCTGTTTCGCGATCCAGCGCGCCGCGTCGTCGACCGACAGCGCCGCCAGCTCGGCGATCGAGCGGCCGCGAAAGCGCACCGCGCGCGACACCGGATTCAGCCGCGCGCCGCCGCAGCTGCCGCAGGGCGTGTCGGCCAGGTCCTCCACCTCGGGCTCGGCGAAGGTCTTCTCGCGGCCGGAAGGGTCGCGCTCGGCCTGGCTGTCGTCCAGAGCCTTGCGCTGCTCCTTGGTGAGCGTCAGGCCGGTGCCGACGCAGTCCGGGCACCAGCCGTGCTTGCTGTTGTAGCTGAACATGCGCGGGTCCAGCTCGGGGTAGCTGCTGCCGCAGACCGGGCAGGCGCGCTTGATCGAGAACACCTTGGTGCGACCGATGCGCCCGCTCTGGCCGGCGGCCATCGCGGTCTGCAGGCCCTTGAGCGGGGTGAGCAGGTGCAGCACGCCCTTGCCGTGCTCGAGCACCTCGGCCAGCTTGGCGCGCAGATGCGCCTCGTGGGCCACATCCACCACCAGGTCGGCCACCGGCAGCTCGACGGTGTGTTCCTTGTAGCGGTCCAGCTTGGGCCAGGGCGCCACGGGCAGGAACTCGCCATCCACCCGCAGGTGGGTGTAGCCCTTGCCCTTGGCCCACTTGGCGAGATCCGTGTACAGGCCCTTGCGGTGGATCACCAGCGGCGCCAGCAGGCCGATGTGCTGGCCGCGGTAGCCGCCCTCCTCCACCGGGCGCAGCAGCTGCGCGGCGATCTGCTCGGGCGTCTGCGGCTGCACGGCCACCCATTCGTCCATCGGCGCGTGGAAGTCCGAGCACTTCGGGCAGTACTGCAGCCCCAGCTTCACGTAGAGCAGGCGCAGGAAGTGCCAGACCTCGGTGGTGGTGGCCACGGTGGACTTGCGCCCGCCGCGCGACAGGCGCTGCTCGATGGCCACCGTCGGCGGGATGCCGTAGACCGCGTCCACCTCCGGCCGGCCGGCCGGCTGCACGATGCTGCGGGCGTAGGCGTTCAGGCTCTCCAGGTAGCGGCGCTGGCCCTCGTTGAACAGGATGTCGAAGGCCAGCGTGGACTTGCCCGAGCCCGACACGCCGGTCACCACGCTGAACCGGCCGCGCGGGATGTCGACGCTCAGGCCCTTGAGGTTGTGCTCGCGCGCGTTGACGATCTGGATCAGGTTGTCGGTGAGGCGCTTCGCCTCGTCGCGGCGCGCCTTGACCACGGCCTGCAGCGGCCGGCCTTCCTCGACCGCCAGGCCGCCCTGGCCCAGGCTGGTGTCGTAGTCGCGCAGCGCCGCGCCGGTGTGGCTGCGCGGGTGGGCGCGCAGGTCCGCTGGCGTGCCCTCGGCGACCAGCTCGCCGCCGTCCTCGCCGCCATCGGGGCCGAGGTCGACGATCCAGTCGGCCGCGCGGATCACGTCCAGGTTGTGCTCGATGACCAGCAGCGAGTGGCCCGCCTCCAGCAGCTTGCGGAAGGCGCGCATCAGCTTGGCGATGTCGTCGAAGTGCAGGCCGGTGGTGGGCTCGTCGAAGAGGAAGAGCGTACCCTTCTTGGCCAGCTTCTGGCGGCTGGCACTGGCGTTCTTCGCCGCCTCGGCGAGGAAGCCGGCCAGCTTCAGGCGCTGCGCCTCGCCGCCCGACAGCGTGGGCACCGGCTGGCCGAGCTTGACGTAGTCCAGCCCCACGTCGGCCAGCGGCTGCAGCGCGCGCACCACCTCGCGGTCGGCGGCGAACAGGCGCACCGCGTCGGCCACGGTGAGCTCCAGCACGTCGGCGATGCTGAGTTCCTTGCCGCCGCGCTCCAGCTGGATCTCGCGGATCTCGGCGCGGTAGCGGGTGCCGTCGCAGTCCGGGCAGCGCAGGTAGACGTCGCTGAGGAACTGCATCTCGACGTGCTCGAAGCCCGAGCCGCCGCAGGTGGGGCAGCGGCCGTCGCCGGCGTTGAAGCTGAACATGCCGGCGCTGTAGCTGCGCTCGCGGGCGGCGGGCAGCGCGGCGAAGAGCTCGCGCACCGCGTCGAAGGCGCCCACGAAGCTGGCCGGGTTGGAGCGCGCCGTCTTGCCGATCGGGCTCTGGTCCACGAACACCGCATCGGACAGCCAGTCCGCGCCCAGCAGGCGGTCGAACTCGCCCGGGCTTTCGGTGGCCTGGCCGAAGTGACGCGCCAGCGCGGGCGCCAGCACGTCCTGGATCAGCGTGGACTTGCCCGAGCCGCTCACGCCGGTCACGCAGACCAGGCGCTGCAACGGGAACTCCACCGTCAGGTTGCGCAGGTTGTGCTCGCGCACACCCTCCAGGATCAGCCGCGGCGTGCTGTCCAGCACCGGGCGGCTCAGGCCCAGGCCGATCGAGCGCCGCGCGCCCAGGTAGGCGCCGGTCAGCGTCTCGGCGGCTTTCAGCTCCTCGGGGGTGCCGTCGAAGACGATGCGCCCGCCCTGCGTGCCCGGGCCGGGGCCGAGGTCGATCACGCGATCGGCCGCCAGCATCACCGCCGGGTCGTGCTCCACCACCACCAGCGTGTTGCCGGCGTCGCGCAGGCGCAGCATCGCCTCGACGATGCGGTGCATGTCGCGCGGGTGCAGGCCGATGCTGGGCTCGTCCAGCACGAACAGCGTGTTGACCAGCGAGGTGCCCAGGGCGGTGGTCAGGTTGATGCGCTGCACCTCGCCGCCCGACAGCGTGCGGCTCTGCCGGTCCAGCGTCAGGTAGCCCAGGCCGACGTCGCAGAGGTACTTCAGCCGGGTGCGGATCTCGTCGAGCAGCAGCTGCAGCGCCTCGTCCAGCAGCGTAGACGGAAAAGTCAGGGCATCGAAGAAGCGCCGCAGCCGGTGGATGGGCAGCAGCATCAGGTCGTGCAGCGCCAGGCCGGGCAGGGCTTCGAGCGCGTCGCGGGTCCAGCCCACGCCCTTGGGCAGGAAGCGTTTCGCCGGGTCGAGCACGGCATCCGCGCCCTCCTTCGTGCCAAGCCGCCACAGCAGCGATTCGGTCTTGAGCCGCGCGCCACCGCAGTCGCCGCAGGGCGTGTAGCTGCGGTACTTGGACAGGAGCACGCGGATGTGCATCTTGTAGGCCTTGCTCTCGAGGTACTCGAAGAAGCGCCGGATGCCATACCACTGCTGGTTCCACTGGCCGTTCCAGTTCGGCGAGCCGTCGATCACCCAGCTCTTCTGCGCCGGTGTGAGCTGCGCCCAGGCGGTGTCTCGCGGGATGCCGGCGTCGCCGGCGTACTTGATCAGGTCGTCCTGGCACTCCTTCCAGGCCGGCGTCTGCAGCGGCTTGATCGCGCCGCCGCGCAGCGTCTTCTTGTGGTCCGGGATCACCAGGCCGAAGTCCACCCCGATCACCCGGCCGAAGCCGCGGCAGGTCTCGCAGGCACCGTAGGCCGAGTTGAAGGAGAACATCGCCGGCTGCGGCGCGCTGTAGCGCCGGTCGCTCTCCGGGCAGTGCAGGCCCCGGCTGTACCTCCACAGCTCGGGTTCACCGTCCTCCTTCGCGGCGTAGACCGTGCAGCGCCCGCCACCGCGCTCGAGCGAGGCCTCCAGCGCCTCGATCACGCGCACCTTCTCGGCGGCAGAGAAGCGGAAGCGATCCGCCACCACGTCCAGCACCTTGCGCGGCCCGGTGGGCGTGGCCACCTCGCGCTCGGCCTGCACGCGGGTGTAGCCCGAGGCCGCCAGCCAGCCCTCGATCTCCTCCGGCGTGGTGCCGGCCGGCAGCTCGACCGGGAAGGTCACCACCAGCCGCGGGTCGCCGGCCACCTCGCTGCGCGCGGCCAGGTCGGCCCAGATGCTCTGCGGGTCGTCCTCGCGCACCGGCTGCGCGGTCTGTGCGTCGAAGAGCTGCGCGGCCCGCGCAAACAGCAGCTTCAGGTGGTCGTTCAGCTCGGTCATCGTGCCGACCGTGCTGCGGCTGGTGCGCACCGGGTTGGTCTGGTCGATGGCGATCGCCGGCGGCACGCCCTCCACCGCATCCACCGCAGGGCGGTCCATGCGGTCAAGGAACTGGCGCGCGTAGGCGCTGAAGGTCTCGACGTAGCGCCGCTGCCCCTCGGCATACAGCGTGTCGAACACCAGGCTGGACTTGCCCGAGCCGCTGGGCCCGGTCACCACCGTCAGCTCGCCGGTGCGGATGTCCAGATCGAGGTTCTTGAGGTTGTGCTGGCGCGCACCGCGGATGCGGATCAGGCCGCCGCCCCCCGACGTGGTGGACGGCGAGGGCAGCTGGGAACCGGTCGGTGCGGACGGCATGGCGGGTGCTTTTCGAGAAGGCAACCGGCCATTCTAGGAAGCCCGGCCCGGTCCCTGCCGGGCCCCGTGATTGCTTCCGATCCGGCCCCGCAACGTGGCGGTCAGAGCATCACCGCCAGCCGCCAGGCCTCGTCGATGGCGCGTTTGGCGTCCAGCTCGCCCGCCTCGCGGGCGCCGCCGATGACCTGCACCGCCACCCCGCGAGCCTGCAGCGCATCGGCCAGCTCGCGCTGCGGCAGCTGGCCGGCGCAGAGCACGATGTGGTCGCAGGCGATCCAGGTCGGGTCCTCGCGCTTCGGGCCGTGGGTGATCAGCAAGCCCTCGTCGCCGATGCGCTCGTAGTTCACCCCTCCGATCATGCGCACCTGCTTCATCTTCAGCGCCGCGCGGTGGATCCAGCCGGTGGTCTTGCCCAGGCCGGCGCCCGGTTTGCCGGGCTTGCGCTGCAGCAGGGTGACCTGCCGGGCCGGCGCGCCGGGCTGCGGACCTTCCGGCGCCAGACCGCCGCGGGCCTGGGATGGGTCGGTGACGCCCCATTCGGCCAGCCAGGCGGTGCGGTCCAGCGTGCTGGAGTGGCCGCCGGCGACCAGGTACTCGGCCACGTCGAAGCCGATGCCGCCCGCGCCCACCACCGCCACCCGCTGGCCCACCGGGTGGCCGTTGAGCACGTCGAGGTAGCTCAGCACCTTGGGGTGGTCCTGCCCGGGGATCTGCGGGTCGCGCGGTCGCACGCCGGTGGCCACCACCACGGCGTCGTAGCCGGCCAGCGCGTCGGCGTCGACGCGGCGGTTCAGTTGCAGGCGCGCACCGCTGGTTTCCAGGCGGCGGGCCAGCCAGTGCAGCAGGCCGTCGAACTCCTCCTTGCCCGGCACCTGCCGCGCCAGCTGGAGCTGCCCGCCCAGCAGGGGTGCGGCGTCGAACAGGTCGACCTGGTGGCCGCGTTCGGCCGCCACCGCCGCGGCGGTGAGGCCCGCCGGGCCGGCGCCCACCACCGCGATGCGCCGCGGCTGGGCGGCGGGGCGGGGCGTGAGCTCCGGCAGGGTCTCGTGGCAGGCGCGCGGGTTGACCAGGCAGCTGGCCAGCTGGTTCTGGAAGATGTGGTCCAGGCAGGCCTGGTTGCAGGCGATGCAGGGGGCGATGTCGGCGGCCCGGCCCGCCGCGGCCTTGCGCACGAAGTGGGCGTCGGCCAGCAGCGGCCGGGCCATCGACACCATGTCCGCGCAGCCCTCGGCCAGCACCTGCTCGGCCACCTCGGGGGTGTTGATGCGGTTGGAGGTGATCAGCGGCGTGGCCAGGCCGGCGGCGGCGAAGGCTGCCTTCATCTTCTGCGTCACCCAGGCGAAGGCCGCACGCGGCACGCTGGTGGCGATGGTGGGCACGCGCGCCTCGTGCCAGCCGATGCCGGTGTTGATCAGCGTGGCGCCGCCGCGGGCCACGGCGCTGCCGAGCTGCACCGTCTCGTCCCAGGAGCTGCCGCCGGGCACCAGGTCGATCATCGACAGGCGGAAGATCAGGATGAAGTCCGGCCCCACCGCCTGCCGGGTGCGCTCGACGATCTCCACCGGCAGGCGCATGCGCTGGCTGTAGTCGCCGCCCCAGGCGTCGCTGCGCTGGTTGGTGGCCGCGGAGAGGAATTCGTTGATGAAGTAGCCCTCCGAGCCCATGATCTCCACGCCGTCGTAGCCGGCCTCGCGGGCCTTGCAGGCGGCGTTGACGAAGGCGCGGATCTGCCGCTCCACCCCGGCGGCCGAGAGCGGCAGCGGCTTGAAGGGCGAGATGGGCGCACGCAGCCGGGACGGGGCCACCGCCAGCGGGTGGTAGGCGTAGCGCCCGGCGTGCAGGATCTGCAGTGCGATCTTGCCGCCGGCCTCGTGCACCGCGCGGGTGACGACCTGGTGGCGCCGCGCCGCGGCGGAGGTCGCCATCGTCCCCGCGAAGGGCTTGAGCTGGCCGACCAGGTTGGGCGAGAAGCCGCCGGTGACCATCAGGCCCACACCGCCCTCGGCCCGCTCGCGGAAGAAGGCGGCCAGGCGGCTCAGGTCGCGCCCCTCTTCCAGGCCGGTGTGCATGGAGCCCATCAGCACCCGGTTGGGCAGCTGCGTGAAGCCCAGGTCCAGCGGGCGGAACAGGTGGGGATAGGCACTGGCGCCGCTGCGGCGGGGCTCAGCGGATGGGCTCGAGGGGTGCGCGTGATCCATGGCGGTGTGAGCAGGCCGAAAGCCGGGCGGTGATGCGACCCCACAGCCTACTCCCTGCCGACCGCCCCGGGCAGCCCTCCGGCGCCCGGGGCCGTGGTGGCCGCGGAACCCTCTCAGCCGCCTGCCAGGAAGCGCTCCACCAGCGCGAACTGATCCGGCGTGTTCAGGGCCGGCGCGTGGCCGCAGCCGGGGATCTCGACCACCACCGCCCGCGGGCCGCGCTCGCGCATGGCGTCGGCGGTGTCGCGCAGCAGCAGGTCGCTGGATTCGCCGCGCAGGCAGAGCACCGGCAGGTCCAGCGTGTCCCATTCGGCCCAGCGCTCGTAGTCGTCGGGGTGGTGGATGAACTGCTGCACCATCGCCGGGTCGTAGTGCGGCGTCACGCGGCCGTCGGGCAGGCGGCGCACCGAGGTCTCGGTCAGGCGCCGCCACTGGGCGTCGCTGAGCCAGCCGTAGGGCTTGTAGACGCTGCGGAAGTACTGCTCGAGTTCGCTCACGGTGGCGAAGGCCGCCGGGCTGCCCGCGTAGGTGCGGATGCGCTCGATCGCCGCCGCAGCCAGGCTGGGGCCGTTGTCGTTGAGCACCAGCCGCCCGATGCGCCCGCGCAGCGGGCCGGCCGCGGCCACCGTGCCGATCGCACCGCCCATCGAGGTGCCGACCCAGTGCACCCGCTCCAGCCCGAGCTGGTCGAGCAGCGCGGTGGCCAGCCGGGCATAGAAGTCCAGGTGGTACTCGCCGGCCGGGTCGGGGCTCCACTGGCTCAGGCCACGGCCGATCGTGTCCGGGCAGATGACGCGCCAGCGCCGCGACGACAGGTGTGCGGCCAGGTCGTCCATGTCCCGGCCGGTGCGTGCCAGGCCATGCCAGGCGATCACGGTCTCGGCATGTTCGGCCCCCCAGTCCAGGTAGTGGATCTCGCGGCCGAGGCAGTTCAGGTAGCAGGAGACGGGCGGCGTGGGCATGGCAGAGCCTTTCGCGCCGCCGGCCTGCGGGGGCGCACGGGGCCGGCGGCGCTGCGCAGGAGCGTCGTCGACGACGGGGGACGGACAGGAACGTGGACGGCGCGGCCTCAGGCCTTCAGCCGCAGCGCCATCGCCCGCAGCCGGCCGACGATGCCGGTGGGGAAGTGGTACACCGACAGCACGAAGAGCACCCCCAGCCAGAGCAGCCAGCGGTCCGGCGAGACGATCTGCGACAGCAGCGGCACGCCCTCCAGCGCCGCGGCGCCGACCTTCAGCAGGTCCTGCAGGTAGTTCTGCGCCAGCACGAAGAGCACGCTGCCGACCACCGCGCCGTACATCGTGCCCATGCCGCCGATCACGACGATCAGCAGGATGTCGAGCATGATCTCGAAGCTCAGCGTGGTGTCCGGCCCCACGTAGCGCAGCCACAGCGCCAGCAGGGCGCCCGCGGCGGTGGCGAAGCCGGCCGACAGCACATTGCTCCAGGTGCGGTAGACGACGGTGCGGTAGCCGAGCGCCTCGGCGCGGAAATCGTTCTCCCGGATGGCCTGCAGCACCCGGCCGAAGGGCGAGTTGACGATGCGCAGCAGCAGCAGGAAGAGCAGCGCCACCGCCACCAGGATCAGGTAGTAGGTGAAGATCCGGCCGTCGACCACCAGGCCCAGCACCGGGTTCTCGAAGGGCTCGAAGGAGGGGCTGAGCCACTCGGGGTTCTTGTAGGTCAGCCCGTCCTCGCCGCCGGTGACATCCGACAGCTGCGAGGCCAGCGTCATGAAGGCCGAGGCCACCGCCAGCGTGATCATCGCGTAGAAGATCGCCTTGACGCGCAGCGAGAACAGCCCGATCAGCATCGACAGCCCCAGCGACAGCACCAGCGCGCCGAGCAGCCCGATGCCGATGCTGTCCCAGCCCGGGCCGAGCCGGGTGCTGGCCACCGCCACACCGTAGGCGCCGATGCCGAAGAACATGGTGTGCGCGAAGCTGACGATGCCGGTGTAGCCCAGCAGCAGGTCGAAGCTGGCCACCAGCAGGATGAACACCAGCGCCTTGGCCGCCACCGCCAGCGCCTTGGCGCCGGGGAAGAGGAAGGGCGCGGCCGCCAGCGCGGCGACGATCAGAAGCAGCGCGAGGCCCAGCCAGCGGCTGCGCGGCAGGTCGTGGGACAGGAGTCGGTTCAGCATGATGATCCTGCCCTCATCGGTTCGTGACCGGATAGAGGCCCTGCGGGCGCCACAGCAGCACCAGCACCATCAGGCCGATGTTGGAGAACAGTGCCACCTTGGGCGCCAGAAAGCCGGTGTAGTTGGCCATCAGCCCCACCAGCAGCGCGCCGACGAAGCAGCCCAGCGTCGAGCCCAGCCCGCCGATGATGATGACGATGAAGATCAGCACATTGACCTGCGCGCCCATCTGCGGGGTGACGCTCTGCTGGTACAGGCCCCACATCACGCCGCCCAGGCCGGCCAGTGCCGAACCCACCGCGAACACGCCGACGAAGAGGCGCCGGATGCGGTAGCCCAGGCTCTCGACCATTTCCCGGTCCTGCACGCCGGCACGGATCAAGAGGCCCACCTTGGTGCGCGCCAGCACATGGCCCATCGCGGCGAACACCAGCAGGCCGATCGCCGCGGCCAGCACGCGGTACTTCTCGATGGCCGCGTCGCCCCCACCCAGACCGTCCGCGATCGGCAGGTACCAGGCGCCGCGCAGCACGTCCGGCAGCGGCAGGGCGATCTGCAGCGGGCCCCAGATCACCTTGATGATCTCCTCGCCCACGATCATCCCGCCCATCGTGATCAGGATCTGCTTGAGGTGCAGGCCGTAGACCGGACGCACGATGACGCGCTCGAAGGCCCAGCCGATCGCACCGGCCACCGCCATGGCCACCGCCATCGCGGCAAAGATGCTGGCGAACTGGGCCCAGCCGCTGTCGCCCGCCCAGCCGGCCATGCCGCCCATCACGCTGGTGGCCACGAAGGCACCCAGCGCGATGAACACGCCGTGGCCGAAGTTCAGCACGTCCATCAGGCCGAAGACCAGCGTCAGGCCCGAGGCGATGACGAAGATGATCAGCCCCATCGCGATGCCGGCGGCCGTCAGCGTCAGCCAGGACGAGGGGCTGCCGACGGCCGGCAGCGCCAGCACGATCAGCCCCAACAGGATCAGCAGCGGCTTCCAGTCGAAGTCGGCCTTGGGGATAGCCGCCGCGGGGGTGGTGTTCATAGCGATGCTGTTCATGACGAATCGGAGTTCCCGGGGTGCGCCTGGCCAGCAGCCGCCGCGGATCCGGCTCGGCCGGTCCGCTGGAGGCGCCCCCTGGAGGGGGAGCGGCGCAAGCCGCTGCGGGGGTGGGTCACTGATGCGCTCCCAGAGACAGTCCCAGAAGGCGCTGCTGCATCGACTCGTCCTCGGCCAGCTCGCGCATGTCACCGGTGTGCACCACGCGGCCGTTGTCCATCACCGCGACGCGGTCGCCCAGCGCACGGGCCATCATGAAGTTCTGCTCCACCAGCAGGATGGTGGTCTTCTGGCGCTTGAGCTCGCCGAAGGCGGTGACCAGGTTCTGGATGATCGACGGTGCCAGGCCCTTGCTGGGCTCGTCGATCAGGATCAGCGCACGCGGCTCGCAGATCGCGCGGGCCACCGCCAGCATCTGCTTCTGCCCGCCGCTGAGCTTGCCGGCCGGGTAGAGCCAGAACTTCTTCAGCGCCGGGAAGAAGCCGAAGATCCACTCCAGCCGCTGCGTGTCCAGCTCGCTGGCGTTGCGCGCCGAGCGGGCCGCCAGCACCATGTTCTCCTTCACCGTCAGGTCGGTGAAGATGCCCATGTTCTCCGGCACGTAGGCGATGCCCTGGTGGGCGATCTCCGGCGTACCCAGGGCCTTCAGGCTCTGGCCCTGGAAGCGCACGTCCCCCTGCGAGACGCGCCACAGGCCCATGATCGTGCGCAGCGTGGTGGTCTTGCCCGCGCCATTGCGGCCCAGCAGCATCGTCACCTCGCCGGCCGGTACCGCGAAGTCCACGCCGTGCAGGATGTGGTACGCGCCGATGTGGGTGTGCACACCCGTCAATTCCAGGATCATGTTTGCCCCTCGACCGGCGGGTACGCCGTTCGATCCCCCAAGGGGATGCGGGCCGGCTTGGGAGCGGCCCGGCGCTCGGCCCGTGCTCATGCGGCTGCTCCTTCCGGCTCTTGCGCGGCCATGCCGAGGTAGGCCTGCTGGACGACGGGGCTGGCGATCACCGCGGCCGGCTCGCCATCGGCCACGAGCTGGCCGTTGTGCAGCACGATGATGCGGTCGGAGAGCTCGCGCACCACGTCCATCTTGTGCTCGACCAGCAGGATGGTCACGTCGCGGCGCTGCTTGAGGGCACGGATCAGGTCCAGCACCAGCGGCACCTCGTCCACGCTCATGCCGGCGGTGGGCTCGTCGAACATGAAGACCTTCGGGTCCAGCGCGATCAGCAGCGCCACCTCCAGCTTGCGCTGGTCCCCGTGCGGCAGCGCGCTGGCGTGCACGTCGTGCTTGTCGCCCAGGCGCACCTGCTGGAGGATGGCCTGCGCCTCGTCGATCCAGGCTTTGCGATCCAGCCAGACCCGGAAGAAGTCGATGCCCGCGATGCCCCCGGCCTTGCCCCGCCCGGCCTCGCGGGCCTGGATGGCCAGGCGCACGTTCTCGCGCACCGTCAGGTTGGGGAAGAGCTGGGTGAGCTGGAAGGCCCGCCCCAGCCCGCGCCGGGTGCGCAGCGGCGCCGGCAGCGCGGTGAGGTCCTCGCCGTCCAGCAGCACCCGCCCCTCGCTGGCCGGCAGCTGGCCGGAGATCAGGTTGAAGTAGGTGGTCTTGCCCGCACCGTTCGGACCGACGATGGCCGTGAGCGTGCCCGGCTCGAAGCGGCAGGACACATGGTCCACCGCCACATGGCCGCCGAAGCGGATGGTCAGTTCTTGGGTTTCAAGCATCGCAGGCACGCGCCGGCCTGGGCCGGACCTCAGTCAACCATGCTGGAGCCCCCTCCTGGAGGGGGCTGGGGGGAACTCAACGGAGGCGGACTCGTCCGCAACCGGCGCGTCAGCGCTGGTTGCGGATCGGGATGTTCAGCTCGCTGGCCGGGATGACGCGCACCAGCTCCGGCACGCCCCAGGCGAAGGCCGGGTCGTTCTTGATGCGGAAGTGGTACATGTCCTGCATCGCCTGGTGGTCTTCCTTGCGGAAGGTCATCTTGCCCTTGGGCGTCTCGAAGCTCATGCCCTCCATCGTGGCGATGAGCTTGTTGGTGTTCGTATCGCCGTTGGTCTTCTTCAGCGCCTCGACCACGGCGATGGCTGCGCTCATGCCGCCGGCGGTGAAGAAGTCCGGCGGGGCCTTGAACTGCTTGTAGTGGTTGGCCACCAGCCACTCGTTGACCGGGTTCTTCGGGATGCCGAAGTAGTAGTACAGCGCGCCTTCCATGCCGGGGAAGTTCTTGTACTGCACCATCACCGACAGGATGTTGCCGCCGGTGGCCAGCTTGATGCCGTAGCGCTTCTCGAGCTCGAGGTCGGCGATTTTGCCGAAGGGCGTGGGCGAGCCCGACCAGGCCACCGAGATGTACTTCTTGCCCGGCTGGTCCTTGAGCTTGTCGATGATGCGCTGCAGGCCGGCGGTGAAGTCGGTGGTGCCCACCGGCAGGTACTCTTCGTGGACGATCTTGGCCTTCCTGGTGAACTCCTTGGCGGCCTTGACGCCGTCGCGGCCGAAGGCGTTGTCGTTGGCCAGGATGGCGATCACGTTGCCCGGCTGGTCCAGCGCGGCGGCGTTGGCCGCGGCATCCTGGCTGCTGTTGCGGCCGGTGCGGAAGATGTACTTGTTCCACTTGTCGCCGGTGATCGAGTCGGCCGCCGCGGGCTCGACCAGCAGAATCTTCTTGTACTCCTCGGCCACCGGCAGCATCGCCAGCGCCACGGGCGAGGCCACCGGGCCCACCGCGAGATCCACCTTGTCGTCGGCGTAGGCAGCGGCCAGCGCAGCCTTGCCCACGTCGGGCTTGCCCTGGTCGTCCTTCTCGATCACGGTGATCTTCTTGCCCGCCACGGTCATCGTGCCGCCGGTGGCGTACTGCAGGCCGAGGGCGAAACCGGTCAGGGTCTGCTTCGCGTAGCCCTCCAGCGGGCCGGTCTTGCTGACGATGATGGCGATCTTCACCTCACCCTTGGCCTGGGCCAGTGCCGGCAGCGGGGCACAGACCGCCAGGGCGGCCGCGGCGACCCCGGCCAGGGTGAAGCCGCGGCGGCGGGCCACGGACAGGGAAGGAGCAGTCTCTCGGCAGTCGGTCATCGCATGTCTCCAGCGTGGGGCGCCAACGCGGCGAGCCGGGGCGCAGGTCATCAGGGTCCGGTCGGGACCGGTGCCCCCCTCTGACGCACAGGCCGTGCCAACATGCACAGACTCGGTGCAAACCCTGAGATTTCAGCCGAAAAGCCGGGCTCCCAGACCGAACGACGGGCCCGAGCGCCGTTTCGGCGGCGCCATCACCGCCGGCGGCAGGCAAACTCGACCGGAAACCGGACAGTTCATTGTCCGAATTCCAGACAAACTACGCCGCTTCGGGCGGCAGCAGGTGGCTCAGCGCCGCCAGTGCCCCCTCCTCGAGGGGCTCGAAAGCGCGGAAGCGCAGGTCTTCGAGCACCCGTTGCCCGGCAGGGTCCTCGTGCATGCTGCACAGGACTGTCCGGATCTCGGACAGGCGGGGCAGAAGCGCCGGTCCGATGCAGAAGCAGTGGCAGGCCTGGCGGCTGCGCGTCTCGCCCAGCACCTGCAGCGCGGACCGGCTGCTCGCCGACAGGCCCTGCCAGGTCTCGTTGAAGACGAAGCCGGCGTCGGCCTTGCCACCCAGCACGGCCTGCACGGCCTTCAGGTGGTTGCCGACGAACTCGTAGCGCATCTTCGACAGCGGCCAGCCCAGTTCGTCCAGCACGGTCAGGCCCAGGAAGTGCACGATCAGCTTGTCGGTGGCCGAGGCGATCGTCAGGCCCTGGGACGGGTCGGGCGCCGCGCCGGCGCGGGCCACCAGCAGGGTCTCGTCGCAGACCTCCACCGGCTTGGCCACCGGCACGAAGCCGCGCTGCTGGTGGAAGCGCCAGGCGCTGAAGGGGTTGGCATAGACGAAATCCGCCCCGCCGGCCAGCACCGCCTCGCGCTCGACGTTGAAGTTGTCGCTGGGCTCGAAGTGCATCGAAAAACCCAGTCGGCGCTGCAGGTAGGTGTTCAGCAGGAACCAGCCCGCCAGGTTCTTGGCGGTGTCGTGCGGGCAGACGGACAGGCGGTACTGGGCGGCCATGGCATGGGGGGCGGCAGGCCAGCCTGGCACGCCCGGGGTGACAGCAAGGACGCGATGCTAAGGCCGACCGCATGCGGACTTTCGACCCGGTTTGCGCAAAGCCGGCGACGGGCGGCGCAGTTCACGGCGCGACCCCGGAAGCCCCCCCCGGTTCCGGGGAGGCCGAGGCGGTCCAGACGTAGCGACGCTCGACACGCGCCACCTCCAGCGTGTAGTGCGTGTACCAGCGCGCACGCCCGGCCTCCCGGGCCAGGCGGTGCTCGACCTGTTCCCGCCAGGCAGCGATGTGGGCCTCGCTGGTCCAGTAGCTGACGGTGATGCCGAAGCCGTCCGGCCCGCGCGCACTGATCGCCCCCAGGCAGCCGGGCTGCTGCGCGGCCAGCTCGGTCATGCGCGCGGCGGTCGCCGCATAGCCCTCGGGGTCGACATCACGCCGCTGCGAGCCGAAGATCACGGCGAAGTAGGGCGGCTCGGGCAGGGTCGTCATGGCCATCGCTCCACAGGGCAGGACGGCGCATGATGCACCGGGCGCGCAGGCGCGGCGACAATCGCGGCGTCACCCTCCCCGCCGTCATGCTGCGCTTCGCCCCCGACGAATCCCTCCCGCCGCTGCAGGCCCGGTTGGAAGCCGCCACCGACGGGCCGGCGCGAACCGGCTGCACCGTCGAGCTGGCCTGGCACCTGCGCCAGCGCGACTGCCACCGGGCGCTGGCGCTGGCCGAGGCGGTGCAGGCGCAGCCGACGGCGCTCTGGCAGCCGCATGCGGGCCGCCTGGCGCTGGTGCGCGCGGAAGTGGCCTGGCTGCAGGCTCGGCTGGACGAGGCCGAGGCCCTGCTGGCCCAGGCCGCTGCGGCCGCCGGCGACGATGCCCTGCTGCGCGCCGATCTGGCCTGGCTGGAGGCCTCGCTGGTGAACGATCGGGGGCGCTACGACGCCCGCGAGGCCGCCGTCGCGCGGTCGGCCGTCGAAGCCGGACGCGCCGGGGACGTGGAGCGGGTCGACCAGGCCCGGCTCGCGCTGCTGTGCTTCGAGGCCTTTGCCGACCCGGCGCGGGCACTGGCCGCGCATGGCGAGGCGGTGCGCGCCTGGCTCGACGATCCGCGCCCCGCCGTGGCCGCGCTGGCGCACGGCTTCATGCACCACGGCCTGGCCGCCGACGGCCGCTATGGGCAGGCCATCGAGCACGGCCTGCAGGCCGCTGCACTGGCGCTGCGCAGCGGGCAGCTGCGGCGCGCGCTGATCGACCGCAACAACACCGCCACGCTCTGCCTGGACATGAACGACGCGGAAGGCGCGCTCGAACTGCTGCAGGAATGCCTGCCGCAGGCGCGTGCCACCGGCTGGCCCCATGTGGGCGGCGTCACCCTGGCCTGCACCGCGCTGGCCCTGCAGAAGACCGGCCGCCATGCCGCCGCAGCCGCGCTGGCCGACGAGGCGCTGGCGCTGCTGGCCCCGGTGCGCCAGGCCAAGGCCTGGTACATCGCCGCCCAGGCGCGGGCCGGTATCGCACTGGCGGCGGGCGAGTGGGAGACCGCCCGCGGGCTGTGCGAACAGATCCTGGCCGTGCCGCCGGAGGGTGACCTGCAGGAGATGCCCCGCTTCGCCAGCCAGGCGCTGGCCGAAGCCCTGCTCGGCGCAGGCCGGCCCGGCGAGGCCCGGCCCCACGCCCGGCGCGCCCTGGCGCTGTCCGCCGACAGTGGCGACCTGCCCTCGCACATCGACGCGCTGCGCCTGCTGGCGCGCATCGCGCGCAGCGAGGCGGACTGCCCCGACGACACGCCCCTGCCCGCCGCCCGCGAGGCCCTCGAGCAGGCCCTGCACCGGGCCGACGCCAGCCCCGACCTGCAGCTGCCGCCCACGCTGCTCGACGAGCTGGCGGCCGAGCTGGCACGGGGCGGCGACCATGCCCGCGCCTTTGCCCTGCTGCGCCGGGCCTGCACGCTGCGGGACGCGCGCGAACGCCAGCAGGCCGACCGCCGCGCGGTGGCCCTGGAGGTGCGCCTGGGCACCGAGCGGGCGCAGGCCGAAGCACAGCGGCAGCGCCTGCTGGCCCAGGCGCAGACGCAGCGCGCGCAGGCGCTGGACGCGCTCAACCAGCAGCTGCGCAGCGCCCTCGACGCGCTGGAAACCGCGCGGGCCCAGCTCGAACGGCGCAACGGCGAGCTGCGCGCGTCCTATGCGGCGATGAAGGACCTCAGCCTCACCGATCCGCTGACCGGGCTGCGCAACCGCCGCTACCTGATGCAGACCATCGACCAGGACGTCGCCCACGCGGTGCGCCAGCACGAAACCCGTGCGCAGCGCCTGCGTGAGGGCGGCTCGGCGCGCCGCGAGGACCGCGCGCACGGCACGGGCGACCTGCTGTTCTTCCTGATCGACCTGGATCACTTCAAGCAGGTCAACGATCGCCACGGCCATGCCGCCGGTGACTCGGTGCTGCAGCAGTTCAGGACCCGGCTGCAGGCGGTGTTCCGCGACTCCGACCACATCGTGCGCTGGGGCGGCGAGGAGTTCCTGGTGGTCGCGCGCGGCAGCCGGCGTGCCTGCGCGCCGTCGCTGGCCGAGCGGCTGCGTCGCCGCGTCGCGGACGAGCCCTTCGTGCTGCCGGACGGGCAGGCACTGGCGCAGACCTGCTCGATCGGCTTTGCCGCCTTTCCGCCCGACCCGCAGCGCCCGCGCGAGGGCGACTGGATGGGCGTGATCGAACAGGCCGACCAGCACCTGTACGAGGCCAAGCGGCAGGGCCGCAACCGCTGGATCGGCGGACCGGCGGCCGAGCCGCCGGACCCGGGGACACCCTCTCAGCGCGGCGGTGACATCGAGCCGGGCGGCGGCCCGGGCGGCGGCCCGGGCGGCGGGGCGGAGGAGGGCGGCAGGTACAGCCGGTCCGAGTAGGTGGCCAGCCACTGCGGCCGGAAGGCCACGAAGATCGACACCAGCATGCCCGCCAGGAAGGCATCGCCCCAGGCGGCCAGCCAGCGCGCCACCATCAGCAGCTCCTCGTCCACGCCCGGCGGCCCGCCGTGCAGCAGCGCCGACAGCCAGCCCGCCGCCGCCGCCGACAGCGCCGTGCCGATGAAGCCGCGCCCGAGAATGTAGATGAACAGGTGATGCGGCAGCCAGCGCCGCAGCAGGGCCCCCAGACCCAGCGCGAAGGTCGCCGGCACCAGCCCCAGCCACACGTAGCGGTGCAGCGCCTCGAGCCAGTCGAGCTGGGCCGTCAGCGCGGTGATCACCGCCACCGGCAGCATGCCCAGCACCGCCAGCGGCCAGCCGGCCATCAGCAGCAGCAGGGTCGCGCCGGACAGCGGCTGCACCACCACGCTGCCTACGTAGTGGTCCACGCCCCAGACCAGCGGCATGGCGGCGCACCAGGCCAGCCAGGGCCAGGGCGGCCCGAGCGGGCCGACGACGCGCCAGGGCCGCAGCCACAGCGCCAGGGACACGGCCAGAACGGCCAGGATCGGATCCAGCATGGTGGCGGCATGCTAGGGCCGCCGCGCGGGCCTGTCTTGATGGCCCTCAAGGTGGACCGGCCGCCACCGCGCCGTGGCTGCGGCATGCACGCCACGTCCGCGGGTCGACCGGCATGGACGCGCCGGGCCCGAGCGCCTACCGTGGCGCCATGCCTCAGACCCCTGCCGCACCCGCCGCGCCGATCCACTTCTGGTTCGACTTCTCCTCGCCCTACGCCTACATCGCCTCCGAATGGATCGAGGCGCTGGCGGCGCGCCACCGCCGCCCGGTGCACTGGCATGCCATGCTGCTGGGTGTGACCTTCCAGGCCGCCGAGCTGAAAAGTCCGGTGGCCTACCCGCTCAAGCGCGAGTACGTGCTGCGCGACTTCGCCCGCTCGGCCCGGCTGGAAGGTGTCCCCTACCGCCAGCCCGACCCCTTCCCGATCGCCACCCACCAGGCCGCAAGGCTGTTCACCTGGCTGGCCTCGCCGCAGGGTGCCGACGATCCGGCCCGCGCGGTGCGCTGGGCCCACACCGGGCTGCGCGCCTACTTCACCCGCAACGTGAACCTGAGCGATGCCGCCCAGCTGCGCGCGCTGGCGGTCGAGTTCGGCCTGGACGGCGAGCAGGTCGATGCGATCGTCACCGACCCGGTCTGGAAGCAGGCCCTGCGGCGCGAGAACGAGGCCGCCGTGGCCGCCGGCGTCTTCGGCGCACCCTTCTTCGTCGTCGACGGCGAGCCCTTCTGGGGCAACGACCGCAAGGGGCAGCTCGAGCGCTGGCTGGCCGGCGACCGCTGACGCGCGGCGGGCACGCCGCGTCCACGACCCGGGTCGGGGCCGGACGACTTTACTTTGAGATACATTGCGTTACGCTTTTGCGTGACTTGTATCACGAACAAGGAAGGAGCCCCGCCCCATGCTGTCCGCCCTGCACCGCAAGGTCTCGAAGTCGCTGGAGAACCCGGCGCTGGCCTGGAACCTGGTCCGCTCGCAGTGGCTGCGCGCGCTCGGGCCGCGCGAGTACATCTCGGTGGACGGCAACCGCGCCGAGAGCGAGCGCGGTGCCTACGTGGCCTGCGTGCAGCGCGCCGCACGCGACTACCGGGCCTTCCGCCGCTTCAAGCGCCACCCCAGCTACCAGGCCATCCTCGAGCATGTGCGCCGGGGCATGGGGGCCGAGTACATCGAAGTGATCCGCCGGCAGACGCCCGAACTGCTGGCGCGCATCGAGCAGTTCAAGGAGAACGACCGCGTGGGCGACCCGATCACCCAGGTGTATCCGGAGACCGGCGCGATCAGCCCGACCACGCTGCGCTACGTCAAGGTGGCCTCGGACCTGCAGTGCCTGTTCGGCGCCGACTTCGGCGGCAAGGTCGCCGAGATCGGCCCCGGCTACGGCGGCCAGGCGCTGATCGACGACCGCATCTTCGCGATCTCGCGCGTCGACCTGTTCGACCTGCCGCCGGTGCTGGCGCTGATCTCGCGCTACCTGGAGAGCTTCGCGCTGCGCGGCACCTACCGCTGCCTGACGCTGAACCAGTGCGCCGGCGACGAAGACTACGACCTCGTCGTCAGCAACCTGGCCTTCTCCGAGCTGCCCAGTGCGGTGCAGCGCCTGTACATCCGCAAGGTGCTGTCGAGGTCGAAGCGCGGCTACATGGTGATGGACTCGGGCTTCCCGCACTCGGAGTTCACCGAGGACCACCTCTCGGTCGACGAACTGCGCGCCCTGCTGCCGCCCTTCGAGATCCTGGAGGAGCGCCCGGCCAGTGCCCCGCACAACTACCTGCTGGTCTGGGGGCACCGCCCCGGCGCGCTGTCGGTCTGAGCGCGACGGCGCCCCGCGACCGGCGCGGGCAGTGAAGAAGGAAGCGGCCCGGCCGCCTGCGAACGCCGCGTTGCATGTGGCGGCTGCGCCAGCGGCTAGGATGCACGACCGGGCGCAGGAATCCCTGCATGCGCACCCGGCGCACCTTGCGCACCGTCGCGCCCCGGCCGAACCCGATACTGCCCGATGCCCACCGCTTCCAAGCGCCGCAGCCCCCGCGCTGCCGCCCCGACCGAATCCGTCCCGACCCCGGCGCCCGAACCGGCCGCGCCGCGCCGCAGCGCCCGCCGTCGCACACCGGCCGCCGAGTTGCCTGCCAGCGCGGTCGCCGTCGACCCGGTGCCGCCCACGCCCCCCGTGCAGCCCCCCACTGCGGCGCCTGCCCCCACACGCCGGCGGCGCCGCGGCGACGCGGCCGAGGCCGACGCACCGGCCGCCCTTGCACCGGCCGAATCGCCCGCCGCTGAGCCAGCCCCGTCGGCCGAGCCCGACACGCCGTCGCCGGCACGGCGACGCCGCACGCCGGCGGCCGCGTCGAATGCCTCGGCTCGGCCAGCGTCCGAGACCCCAGCGGCGTCGACCCCGGCAGCGGTCGCGCCGATGGAGGCGCCGACGCCCTCGGTCCAACCCGCCCCGCCGAAGCGCCGCAGCCGTCGCAGTGCGGCTTCGTCCGCAGCGGGGACCGAGGCCGCCGGCCCGGTCGAAGCCGCCGCCGAAACCGCTGCGCCGGCGCCCGCGGAGACCGCGGCTGCAGAAACGGCGGCAGCAGAAGCACCGGCCCCCGCCGCCCCCTCGCGCCGCCGCGCCCCGCGCCGTGCCAGTGAAGCGTCGGCCGAAGCGCCGCCCGCCGAGGCGGCCACGCCGACGGCCCCCTCAGCCTCGCCGGACGCCCCGGCAACCGGCAACGCCAAGGCGGCCGCACCGCGCGGCCGCCGTCGCAGCGCCACGCCAACGGCCGAAGCCACCACGCCCGAGGTCAGGCCCGAGGTCACGCCCGAAGCCACGCCCGCAGTCGCCACCGAGGTCGCCCTCGCGGCCACCGCCGACACTGCGGCCGCCCCGCTGCCGGACGCGGCCGCGGCGCAGACAGATGCGCCTCCCGCTGCACCCCGGCGCCGCAACCGCCGCAGCGCAGCGCAGCCGGCGACCCCCGCGACCGGCGCGGCCGAGGCGCCCGGCATGGTCGAGGCCCCGTCCGACGTCATCTCGAGCGTCGTCGCCGACGCCGCCCCGGCCCCCGAGACCCGACAGAGCACCGGCCGACGGCGTCGCGGCGCGCAGCGGGAGGCCGTTGCCGCCGCCACGCCGCAGGTCGACCCGGCTGCGGCAGCACCAGCCCCCGAGACGGCGGTCCCGGAAGCCGCCCCGCCGGCCAGCGCAGCCGAAGCCACGGCCGTTGCAGCCTTGTCCAGCGCAGACGAGGCCCCCCCGATGGCCGACACGTCGGCAGACAGCCCGCCCGCTGCGGACACCCCGCCCCAGGAAGACAGCGGCAACCGCCGGCCGCGGCGTCGGCGCGGTCGCGGCCGGGGCGAGGCCGCCACGACCGCTACGGCGTCCGATGCCGCGGCCGCAGGCGACGGCGAGTCTCCCCCCGAAGACCTGGTCATCGACAGGCACGAGGCGGTCGAGACCGGTGCAGGGGTCGAACAGGAGGGCGAACAGGTCGAGGCGGCCGCGCCGCCGCCGGCCGAGCCGGCACCGCTGCTCGAACTGGCCGACCCGGCACGCTTCGCCTGCGCACTGCCCACCGACGATCCCTTCGGCTGGCAGGAGGTGACCGACCGCCGCAGCGGCCAGGTGCACCGTCTGCGCCTGCGCGATCTGGCCGGGGGCGACAGCCACTGCGACTGCGAGGACTTCGCGGCCGATCCGCAGGGCCGTTGCCCGCACCTGCACAGCCTGCTGGCGCAGTGGCTCGAGGCCCGGCCGGAGTTGCTGACCACTCTGCGCCAGGGTGAAAGGCGGGCATACAGCGAACTGCACCTGCGCCATGGCGCGCAGCGACAGATCGTCTGGCGCCTGGGCAGCGAGGCTGCGGCCGAACTGCGCGAGGCGGTCGGCGCTGCCAGCGCGCACGACGGCAGCCTGCGCCTCGAGGACGGTGAAGCGCTGCAGCAGCTGCTGCGCCTGGCCGCCCGCCAGGGCCACCGCGTCGAGGTCGAGGAAGGCGTCTGGGCCCTGCTCGGCGAGCAGCACGACACCCGTCGGCGCGTGCTGGCACTGGAGGCCGCCTACCCGGCGGGCCCGACCGATGCCGGCCTGCTGCAGGGCCTGCTGCGCCACCCGGTGGCACCGCATCAACTCGAGGCCGCGCTGCTGGCCGCCTGCGCCGGGCGCTGTGTGCTGGCCGACGAGCCTGGCCTGGGCAAGGTGGTGCAGGCGCTCGCCACGCTGGCGCTGCTGCGCCGCCACTTCGGCGCCGAGCGCCTGCTGGTGGCCGCACCGGCCGGCTGGCTGCGCCGCTGGCAGCGCGCCATCGCGCGCTGGACCTCCTTCGCCCTGCGCCCCGGCCTGGAAGGCCTGGCGGCCGACGATGCACCGCTGCTGCGCCTGATCAGCCTGGACGAGCTGCGCAGCCAGGTCGACGTGCTGGCAGCCTGGGCGCCCGATGTGCTGGTGATCGACGAGGGCCTGCTCGACGAGCCGCCCTGGCTGGGCGCCACTGGCGCGGCGCTGCGCCGCCTGGACCCAGGCGCCACGCTGCTGCTGACGCGCCGGCCGCTGCAGACCCGCCCGCAGGCCCTGCCCGCGCTGCTGCGCTGGCTCGACCCGCTGCGCCTGGGCCCGATGCGGCGCCTGCTGGAGGCCCACGCCCCCCAGCCGGGCGAGCCGGGCACGCCCGCCAGCGCCGGCTGGCGGGACCTGGACCGCCTCGGCGAGACTCTGCTGCCCCTGCTGCTGCAGCGCCGCCGCAGCGACGCTGCCCTGCCGGCGGTGGCCCTGCCCGGCGACGACGACGTGCAGACCCTGCCGCTGGACCTGGCCCAGCGGGCCCGCCATCAGGCCCAGCGCGAGCGGGCCGAGCGCCTGGTGGCCCGCTGGGAGCGCGTCGGCGACCTCTCCAGCCGCGAGCAGCGCGAGCTCTTCGTCGCCGTGCAGGGCATGCGCCAGGCCTGCGTGGTCCCGGCCGACGAGGCCGTGACGGAGGCCAAGACCGCCGCGCTGCTGTCGCTGATGCAGGAGCTGTCGCCGCGGGTGCCGGAAGTGCGGCTGGTGGTCTTCAGCCAGTGGCCGGCCGCACTGCAGGGCCTGGCCCGGGTGCTGGAACGGCAGGGCATCGGCCACCAGGTCTTCGACGCCGGCATGGACGATGCCGCCCTGGCCGACGGCGCGGCACGGTTTGCCCAGGACCCGCAGCCCCTGGTCGCACTGGTCGACGACGCGGTGCGCCCGCGCCTGCGCCTGGTGCACGACCTGGCCGGCGTGGTGCACCTGGACCGCCCCTGGCATCCGCGGCGGCTGGCCGAACGGCTGGACTGCGTGCAGCCGGCCCTCGCCGAGGCGTCGGCCCCGCCGCCGGCCGACGGGGTGCCGGTGCTGCACCTGATCGCCGAAGGCAGCATCGAGGAAGCCCTGCTGGACCTGCAGAGCGCGGCCGCCGCCCAGGGCGACACGCCCGCGATGGTGGCCCTGGCCGAGCGGCTGGACGGACCCGCCGGCGGCGCCTTCCTGGGCGGGTCGGCGCTGACCGCTGCCGTGCAGCAGCTGCGCGACGTGCTGCGCGCCGTCTGATCCTCGCCGTCCGGCCCTGCCGACGCCACGCGCCCGTGCCGGCCACCGCCGCCACGGGCGCGTGGCCCTTTGCGGGGCAGCGCCCGGCCCGCCTGCGGTTCGTTCGCCACGCAATGGCCGCGCTGTCCGCACCTGAGCTGTGCAGAAATGGACGGCCCTGGCCCTCGGTCGGTGCACCCCTCGCTCACGGGATACCGGAAAGGAGGACCCTGCCTGATAGTTTTTTCACTTCAAGAAACTCTCAGGAAGTCTCCATGTCTGCCGATAGCCAGGTCATGCGTGGCCCACGTGCCGCGTCCACGACCCCAGCCCTTCCCGTGCACGTTGCCGAACCCGTTGTCCGGGCCCTGAGCGCAGACGTCGAACCCGCCCGCATGTCGGACTGGATGGACATCCTGCAGATGGTGGCCCGCTTCTTCCCCCATGCCGACGAACTGGAGCTGCGCTACCACCTGTGCAACCAGTCCGCCTGCTTCCACGCCGCGCGGGTCGGGGGCACCCTGGCGGGCTTCATGCACATCGAGCCCAAGCCCGAGAACCACCTGATGTGGCTGAACATGATCGCGGTGGACGAGCCCTTCCGGCGCCACGGCATCGGCCAGAAGTTCATGCTGCTGGCCGAGCAGCTCGCCCGCGAGGCCAGCCTGCCGCGGATCGGACTGCGGGTCCTGGCAGAAAACCATCAGGCCATCGAGCTGTATCGCAAGCAGGGCTATGCGCGGGTGAAGGAAACCCGCGAGGGGCCGGCCGGGCTGGCCTATCTGGTGATGGAGAAGCAGCTGGTTGCCGGCCAGCCGGACCGCAGCGCCAGCGGCGCCGAGTCCATGGATCCCGGCTGGCGGCGCTGGATCAACCGCCTCTACTACCTGGTCAGCATCGGTTCGCGCTCGCCCCTGCGCGGTCGCAGGACGTCCTGACCCTGCCGGCCGGGACGGGGCTCAGCGCCCCGTCGGCACCGCGCTGCGGCCGGCCGCCTCCAGTTCGACCACCCGGCTGAGCAGGGCCTCGGCCGTCCAGTGCCGGGTCAGCCAGATCGTCAGGGCAGCTCCGGCCAGGTGCTGCTGCAACGGCCCGCGCCCGCTGCCGGGCTCGCGGGCGAGATGGTCGGAAGCGACACGCCAGGCAAAGGCGGTGATCGCCGGCGGTCGGGCCTGCACGGAGGCAGAGGCCAGGTAGCTCACCGGGTCGAGCACCGCGCCGACCGGCTCGCCGGGAATGCCGGCGCGCTGCCAGACCTCGCGCAGTTCGCCAGCCGGCCGCAGCGTCGCCGGCGGCTCGGGCAGCGCAGCGATCGAGCGCAGCCCCAGTCCGTACAGGGCCCAGGGCAGACCGAAGACGAGGGCCAGCAGGGCCGCCGCCAGCCATAGGATCACACGGGAAGGAATCGCCATCGCGAGAGTCTAGGCCAGCGCGCCTCGGAAGCTGGCGGTGGCGCAGCGCGGCGCGGGCGGCGCCTGCGCATTGACGCTGGCCGGGCACAGGCCTTCTACTTCGGGCCTGTGAGGCGGCGGCAGCGGGCCGGCGCCCTTTCTTCCAGACTCAGGAGATCGCAACGATGGGCAGCATGATCGGCTTCCAGCGCCCCGACGGGCAGGACGTGCAGGGCTATCTGGCCGAGCCGGCCGGCGGCAGCGCCGGGGCCCCGGCGGTGGTGGTGATCCAGGAATGGTGGGGGCTGAACGACCAGATCCGCGGCGTGGCCGAGCGCCTGGCGCGCGCCGGCTACACCGCGCTGGTGCCGGACCTGTACCGCGGCCAGTCCACCGTCGAGGCCGAGGAGGCCCACCACCTGATGAGCGGCCTGAACTTCGGCGACGCCGCCGCGCAGGACATCCGCGGTGCGGTGCAGGCGCTGAAGGCGCGCGGCGCGACGAAGGTCGGGGTGACCGGCTACTGCATGGGCGGGGCGCTGACCATTCTGTCGCTGACGATGGTGCCCGAGGCCGATGCCGGCGTGGTCTGGTACGGCTACCCGCCGCTCGAGTACGTCGACGCCGGCAGGATCACTGCGCCGCTGCTGGCGCACTGGGCCGAACAGGACCAGGCCTTCGCGATCGCCGGCGTCGATGCGCTGGAGGAGAAGCTGCGCGCCGCCGGCGTGGCCTACACCGGCCACCGCTACCTGGCCGGCCACGCCTTCGCCAACGAGACGGCGCAGGGGCCGGGCCGCTACCCCTTCACCCAGTACGACGCCGCCTGGGCGCAGGTGGCCTGGGACCGCACGTTGCGCTTCTTCGGACGCACGCTGGGCTGAGATCCCCATGGCCCGGACCCTGCGCTGGGGCCTGATCGGCTGCGGCGATGTCACCGAGGTCAAGAGCGGCCCGGCACTGCAGCAGGCCGAGGGCTCGCAGCTGGTCGCGGTGGCCAGCCGCCGGCCGGAACAGGCGGCCGACTGGGCGCGCCGCCACGGCGTGCCGCGCTGGCATGCCAGCGTGGATGAGCTGCTGGCCGCGCCGGACATCGACGCCGTCTACATCGCCACCCACCCCGACAGCCACTGCGCGCTGACGCTGCGCGCCGCCGCCGCCGGCAAGGCGGTGCTGGTCGAGAAACCGATGGCGCTGGACCCCACCGAGTGCCGGCGCATGGTCGAGGCCTGCCGCGCCGCCGGGGTGCCGCTGTGGGTGGCCTACTACCGCCGCGCGCTGCCGCGCTTCATCGCCGTGCGCCAGATGCTGGCCGGCCAGGCCCTGGGCGCGCTGCGCGCGGTCGTCGTGCGGCAGTTGCGCCCGCTGCCCGGCGCCGATCGCCAGGCCAGCGCGGCGCACCGCTGGCGCGTCGATGCCGCGCGTTCGGGCGGCGGGCTGTTCTTCGAGGCCGCCTGCCATGGCCTGGATGCGCTGGACTGGCTGCTCGGCCCGCTCGAGCAGGTGCAGGGGCTGGCGGCCAACCAGGCGGGGGCCTGGGCGCCGGAGGACATCGTCGCCGCCACCTGGCGCCACGCCGGCAGCGGCGAGGCCGGCGCCTACCGTGGCACCGGCCGCGGCGTGATCGGCAGCGCCCTGTGGTGCCATGCGGCCGGCCTCGCGGAGGAATCCACCGAGATCATCGGCAGCCGCGGACGCATCCGCTGGTCGGCCGACCGAGGCTCGGCGATCGAACTGACCGTCGACGGCCAGACCCAGCTCCTGCCCATCCCCGACCCGCCGCATGTGCACCAGCCGCTGGTGCAGACCATCGTGCACGAATGGAACGGCCTGGGTCGCTGCCCGAGCAGCGGCGACAGCGCCCTGCGCACCGCGGAGGTGATGGCCCGCCTGCTGGCGGACCTGGCCCCGCCGCGCACCTGACGGCAGGGCCCCGGGCCCCGGGCCCGGGTCCCAGGTCCCGCCCTCAGGGTGCCGTCAGGCGCCAGGCGTTCACCGTCTGGCCGGCCGGAACGATCAGCCAGCCCTCGCCGATGCCCAGGCCGGCGTAGGGCTGCGACACGTTGTGCTCGTCGGTGGCGCTCGCACCCGCGGCCGCCTGGCCGCTCCAGACCTGGGCGCCGGTGGCCGCATCCAGCGCGAAGACCTGGCCGCTGGCCGAGGCGACGAAGACCCGGTCGTTCAGCACGAAGGGCGGCGACACCAGCTGCCCGTCGCCCGCGAAGCTCCAGGCCACCGCGCCGGTGCCGCTGTGCACGCCCTGCAGGGTCGAACCGGACAGGAAGAAGCCGAGCGTGTCGGTGAACGCCGGAATCGCCGTGCCGCCGAAGCTGCCGATCGGCGCACCGGTGGCCGCGTCGAGGATCTCGTTGCTGCCGCCGGTGACGCTGCGCACGTACAGCCGGCCGTTCGCATAGGCCGCGGTGCGGCCGCCGCCGCCCGAGCAGCCGGTGTTGCGCTGCCAGAGCAGGCGGCCGCTGAGCCGGGCGAACTTGTAGACCTGACAGGGGTAGGCCACGAACACGCCGTCGGGCGACACCGTCGGCGAGCTGTGGTCGCCGTTGGCCACCGGAGCCGTCCACAGCAGCGCGCCGCTGGCCGCGTCCACCGCGTAGAGCGTGCCGCCGCTGCCCGCTCCGCCGACGTAGACCATGCCGTCGACCGCGGTGGGCGGCGAGCTGAAGGCGTACTGGCCGGGCAGCTGCACCGACCAGCCGGCCGCGCCGGTGGCCGCATCGAAGCTGCGCAGCAGGCCGTCGTAGTTCAGCACATACAGCTGGCCCTGGTCGTAGGCGTGGCCGGCCCAGAAGTAGGTGCCCGACAGCGCCACCGGCCCCCAGGCCGTGCGGCCGTCGGCCAGATCCAGCGCATGCAGCGTGGTGCCGTAGCCGCTCCCGCTCGGCGGTGCGCCGGCCAGCACGAAGGCCCGGCCGCCCGCGATCACCGGATAGCTGGCCGGGCCGGACAGCGCCACCGACCAGGCCCGCGCCGCCGGGAAGACCGGCGCCGTCGCCTGCACCGCCCGGCCACTGTGCGCGTAGTCCCCCTGGTAGGTCACCGACTGCGACAGCGGCGGCAGCGGCGAGCTGCCCGGCTGGAAGAAGGTCAGCGTCGAGGCGGCGCTGAAACCCTGCAGCGTCGCGGTGACCGTCACGGTGCCAGTGGCGCCGGCCGCCGCGCTGACCAGCCCGCTGGCGCTCACGGTGGCGCGGCCCGGGTCGGAGGAGGTCCAGGTCACCTGGCTGGCCAGGTCGCGCTGGCTGCCGTCCGAGTACTGGCCCGTGGCCGCCAGCTGCAGCGTCTGCCCCGGCACCAGCACCGACTGCGTCGGCGCGACGGCCAGGCTGTTCAGCGTGGCCGGGGGCGGGGTGCTGCTCACCGACACCGGGCGGTAGGTGAAGCCGCCCACCAGCAGCATCGACTCGGCCGCCGCCCCGGCGATGTCCGTCTCGGCGATCAGGCCCACCACCAGCAGGTGCTCGCCCTGCGGCAGGCTGTAGCCCGGCAGCGTGAAGCTGCGGCTGGCGGCGGGCAGCACCTCGAAGGACCCGTCGGCGGGCCAGATCACCCGCCCGTCGGCAGCCAGCACCCCCAGGCCGTAGACGTAGCTGGCGCCGGCCGGCGGCGTGCCGGCACTCCACTGCACTTCGTGCGGACTCTCCGGGGGCCAGACGACGCCGGTGGCCGGCTGGGTGATCGTCGGGTACTCGGTGGCCTGCCGGGCGCTGGCGCGGTAGGTGGCGCCGCGCCACTGCACCTGCAGCTCGACCCGGTCGCCGGGGGTGACGTCGAGCTCGGCGCCGTAGCCGCCGTCCGCGGCCGCGTAGCTCAGCGCGACGCCGTCGACGCTCACGCTGGCATCGGCGATCGGCTCGCCGGACTCGTCGTCCAGCACCACCACGAAGGCCGCGCTGTTGCGCCCCGAGGGCACCGCCCCCGGCGGCACCTGCCCGGGCGGAAAGCCGACCACCGTCGCGACGATGAAGGGCGCCCGCCCGCCACCGCCTCCCCCGCTGCCGCCACAGCCCCCGAGCCCGGCCAGCAGCAGCAGGCCCAGCAGCCACACGATTGCACGCACCATCGCCCACTCCCACCCGGGCCAGACTGCAGGCCCACGCAGCGCCGCCCATGCAGCCGCTTCGTTGTAACGGTTCGTGAGGAAGTTCACAAGCCCGGGCCGTCCGGCCGCAGGGCCCTGCGTTGGGTTGAATCAATGCGGCGCGGGTTCGGCCGGCGGCGGCGCCTCGTCCAGCAGCGCCTCGAGCGTCTGCCGCCCCACGCCGTAGTGCGCCTTCAGCGCCTGCACCTGCGCCAGCAGCGCCTGCCGCTGCGCCGCCGGCAGCGGCCGGGCGCGGCGCACCGCCAGCACCATCTTGTTCTTGCTGGTGTGCTCCGGCGAGATGAACTCGAACACCTGGGTGTCGTAGCCACTGGCCTGCAGCAGCAGGGCGCGCAGCGTGTCGGTGAGCATCTCGGCCTGCTCGGTCATGTGGATGCCGTGGCGCAGCATGGGCTGCAGCAGCGGCGGCGCCTTCATCTGCGGACGCAGCTCCTTGTGGCAGCAGGGCGAGCACAGGATGATCGCCGCGCCGGCCTGAACGCCGCGGTGCATCGCCACATCGGTGGCGGTGTCGCAGGCGTGCAGCGCGATCATGATGTCGATCGGCCGGGCCGCGAAGCTGCGCACATCGCCGGTGGCGAAGTGCAGCGCGCCGCCATCCGCGTTCTGCCCGGGCGCAAAACCCAGCCGCGCGGCCGCGTCGTTGCACAGCGTGGTCAGGTCCTCCCGCAGCTCCACGCCGGTCACCTCCGGCACCCGCCCGGCGGCGCGCAGCATGTGGTGCACCGCGAAGGTCAGGTAGCCCTTGCCGGCACCGAAGTCCAGCACCCGCACCGGCTGCGCGGCATCGCGCTGCGCCAGCGGCGACTGGGCGATGGCGTGGTCCAGCACCTCGACGAACTTGTTGATCTGCCGCCACTTGCGCGCCATCGCCGGCACCAGGCGCTGCTGCGCATCGGTGACGCCCAGCTCGGCCAGGAAGGGCGTGTCCAGCGACAGCGCGTGGCGTTTGGTCCGGTCGTGGGCGGTGGCCGCATCCGGCGCATCGGGGGCCTCCGGGTCCGGCAGCACCGCCGCTGCGGCGGGCGCGGAGACCTTGCCGATGCGCAGCCCCCACTGCCCCTTCTTGCCCATCATCAGCTGGATGTCGTGCCCGCGGGTGACCAGGTGCGCGTGGTGGAACTGCTGTGCCACCAGCCGCGCCACCTCCTCCACCGCCGCCTCCAGCGGCAGGTTCTTGGTGATGTCCTTGGTGCGGTGACGCCAGACCATCGAGAGGTGCTCCTCCCCGCGCAGCAGCACCCGCCGCGCCAGGACCTTCTCCAGCGACGGCTCGGCATCGTGCGGCCGGCCCAGCACCAGCCGCTGGAAGCTGCCGTCGGCCAGGCTCTGGCGCAGGCGGGCGATGAACTTCTGGGGGTCGGTGGGCGACGTCGGCGCGGCGGTGGGCGGATTCATGCGGCGATTGTCCTCCCCGCACCTGCGCCCTAGACTGAAGCCTTCCGCCGCGGAGAGTCCCATGCCCGATGCGCATTCGCTCCAGCGCTTCGTCGACGCCCAGGCCCCGGTCTGGCCGCAGGTGCGCGCCGAGCTGGCCGCAGGCGCCAAGCGCAGCCACTGGATGTGGTTCGTCTTCCCGCAGCTGCATGGCCTGGGCCGCAGCGAAACGGCGCGCTTGTACGGCATCGCCGACCTCGATGAAGCCCAGGCGTACTGGGCCCACCCGCTGCTGGGGCCGCGCCTACGTGAGGCCTGCGGTCTGCTGGTCGCATTGCCGCCGACGCTCAGCGCCGAGCAGGTCCTCGGACCGGTGGACGCGCTGAAGCTGCGCTCCTGCCTGACGCTGTTCGAGCGGGTGGCGCCCGAGGAGCCGGTGTTCGGCGTGCTGCTGGCGCGCTGGTACGGCGGCCGGCGGGATCCGGCCACGCTGCAGCGGCTGGCACCGGCCTGATGCCGGCCCGCCCGCCGGGGGACGTCGCGCAGCGGATGGCGCCAGCGGCCCTGGCGCCCTAGACTGGCACGGGCCCGCGCGTACCTCCCGCCTCGGCGCGGACCCGACAAGGAGACCGCATGTCCCGACCGATGTTGCCCCCACCGACGGCGCCACGGCAGTCGCGCGGGCGGCTGTGGCTCGCCACCACCCTGGCCGGCCTGCTCTGCGCCACCGCCAGCCCCGCCCAGCCGGCCCGCGACCCAGCCGCAACCCCGGCGGCCGCGGCCCACGAAGCCCCCGCCGCCATCGACATCCCGCCCTGGTTCACCGACAGCTTCCTGGACTTCCCCGAGGAGATGGCCGAGGCGGCCAAGGCCGGCAAGCGCCTGCTGGTCTACATCGGCCAGGACGGCTGCCCCTACTGCCGCGAGCTGATGCAGACCAACTTCAGCCAGCGGGCCATCGTCGAGAAGACGCGGGCGAACTTCGTCGCCATCGCGCTGAACCTCTGGGGCGACCGGGAGCTGACCTGGCTGGACGGGAAGAAGACCACCGAGAAGGCGCTGGCCAAGGCGCTGAAGGTGCAGTTCACGCCGACGCTGCTGTTCATCGACCCGGGCAGCGGCCAGGTGGTCGGCCGGCTCAACGGCTACCAGCCGCCGGAGCGCTTCTCGGCGGCGCTGGACCATGTGATCGCCCGCGGCGAGCGGCGCCAGCCACTGGCGGAGTATCTGGCGGCGAATGTGCAGGAGACGGCACGCGCCGAGCTGAACGCGCAGCCCTTCTTCCTGCCGCCCCCCTTCGACCTGCGGCGCAAGTCCGGCAGCCGGCCGCTGGCGGTGCTGTTCGAGACGCGCCGCTGTGCGCCCTGCGACGAGATGCATCAGCAGGGTTTCCGCCGCCCGGAGGTTCAGGCGCAGCTGCGCCGGCTGGACGTGGTGCGCTTTGCGCTGAACGACCGCCGCGAGGTCACGACGCCGGACGGCCGGCGCCTGGCCGCGCAGGCCTGGGCGCGCGAGCTGGGGGTGGGCTTCACACCGACGCTGGTGTTCTTCGACGCCGCCGGGCCGGCCAGCGCCGGGCGGGAGGTGTTCCGCCTGGATGGCTACACCCGGCCCTTCCACCTGGCGACCTCGCTGGAGTACGTGGCCGAGCGCGCCTGGCAGCGCCAGCCGGAGTTCCAGCGCTTCATCCGCGACAAGGCCGACCGGCTGCGCGAGCGCGGTCAGGCGGTGGAGCTGTGGAAGTAGCCCCGGGGAAGCCCCTGGCTCCAGGCGTCAGGTGCCCAGCGGCACCGCGCGGCCGATGTAGAGCACCGGGCCCGTGGGGCGGCCGATCGTCGAGCCGCCGGGCGGCTCGAGGGTGATCTCGAACAGCTGGTCGGGCTTCAGCGCGGGCAGGCGCTGCAGCGGCAGCGAGGTGACGCGGCCCGCGGGGACCAGGCCCAGGGAACTGGGGCCGGCGGCATCGGGGGCCTTGGTCCAGAACTGCAGCACCCGGTCGGCGGGCACCTGGAAGTCCGCCCGCAGGGGCACCAGGCGCAACTCGCCACCCTGCCCCTGCCCTTGCCCCGGCAGATCGCGTGCCGCGGTCATCTCCACCACCCAGCCGTTGCCGCCGCCACGCGGATCCTGCAGCACCGCGACGTAGCGGATCTCCGGCGCCGGTGGCAGGGCCTGGCGCAGCACCAGGTGGCTGCCCAGCACCAGCACCGCCGCCACCGCCACGCCGGACAGCCCCTGCCAGAACCCCAGGCGCCGCCACCAGGGCGGCCGCGCCGCACCTGACCCGGCCGGCCGGGGTGCCAGGGCGACCAGTCGCGACTCCAGGCGGGCCCAGCCGCCCTCGGGCAGGCGCTCGGCGGGCGAACTGCGGCGGGTCAGGCCCAGCAGCCGGTCCTGCCAGTAGCCCACTTCTGCACGCAGCGCACCGTTGCCAGCCAGGGCGGTCTCGAAGGCAGCCTGCTCCTGCGCGGTCAGCGTGCCCAGCACGTACTCGCCCGCGGCGGCGCTGCGGTCCTCGGCGGTGTCGAGTTTCATGCCATGCACTCCCGCAGCGCCAGCAGCGAGCGGCGGATCCAGGCCTTCACGGTGCCCAGCGGGGTGGCCAGGCGCCGGGCGATCTGGTCGTGGGTGTAGCCGTCGACGAAGGCGTGCAGCACGCAGGCGCGGCGTTCGGGCTCCAGGCGCTCGAGGCAGCGCTCGAGCTGGTCGGCATCGAGTCCGTCCGCGGCCGGCGCGTCGTGCTGCGCCGCCTGGCGGGCGTCGGACAGATCACCGAGGGCCTGGGGCTCCATGGCCTCCTCGGCGCTGCCGCCGCGCACCGCCTTGAGCGCCTGATGGCGCACCACCGTGTAGATCCAGCCGCGGCCGGACCCCAGGCTGGGGTCGAAGGTGGCCGCGCGGCTCCAGACCTGCAGCATCGCGTCCTGGAAGACCTCTTCGGCGCGCGCCGGGTCGCGCACGATGCGCTGCACCACGCCGAGCAGCCAGCGGCCCTCGCGCTCGTAGATCACCCGCAGCGCAAAGCGCTCGCCGCGGGCGCAGGCCTCCAAGGCGGCTTCGTGATCGAGAAGCTCAGGGGCGTCGGGCGTCCGGGGCATCGGCGGAGATGGCGTTCAGAGGACCTCAAAGGGGGAGGGTGCTCCCCCAACGCGGCCACTGTCCCACACCGCCAAAGGCCCGGGTTCAGACGGGTTTCCAGAAGATGTAGTCGGCCTGGTAGGTCACCACCTGCCGCTGGCCCAGCGACGCGCTGCCGCAGGCCAGCGCCGGCGCGACACCGCCGCGGGTGGCCACACGCTGGATGTAGCTCACGCCCTGCAGGTCCCCTTTGCCATCGACGAGCTTGGCCGGGTTGGCCTTGACCAGCTGCAGCGGGATGTTGCCGCTGCCCGCCGGTGCCACCGCCAGCTGCGCACCGGTCAGGCTGGAGCCGTCCTGCGCCGCCCAGGTGGCCGGCGGGCCCCAGTAGCCTCCGACCACCTTGCCCTGGCGCGAGCGCAGGTCGGCCTTCGGGCCGACGAAGACCCACTCGAAGGCATCGGCGGCGCCGGCCTTGGCGCGGCACTCGTAGGTGATCTCGCCGACGCCGACGGTCTCCCAGGCGACGCGGTGGCCGGCGGGCACCTTGACGGCGTCGGGCAGAGCGTCCTGGCTGAAAGGCGCCATCATCGGCATCGAGCCGGTGCCGGACATCGAGCCGCAGGCGGCCAGGCTGGCGGCCACCAGGGCCAGGGAAAGCGGGGCAAGGCGAAGGGTCGACATGAGGAGCTCCTGCGGGTTGGGGCGTTCGGCGCGCCGGAATGGCGGCCTCACACCGAGCACTAGCCTGCGGCCCGCGGGCTGGATGCAGCGCAGATGCAAGCAATTGCAACCGCCCCGGCGCTGACGCGCGCAGCGCTTCTGGCCTATGCTGGCCCTTTCATGCTGCCGAGGAGCCCGCATGCCCGATGCCCCGACCGCCCTTGCCGAGCGCATCGCCGCCGCCGCCGAGGCCCTGGTGGCCGCCCGGCGCAGCCGCCGGCCGATCACCACCCTGACCACCCGCTGGCCGGAGCTGGACGAAGCGCTCGCCTATGCCATCGCCCGCGCCACCGAAGCGCTGCTGGCCGAGCCGCGGGTGGGCTACAAGCTGGGCTACACCAGCGCCGCGATGCGCGCGCAGATGGGCGTGGACCAGCCGAACTACGGCGTGCTGACGGCGCCGACCCGGGTGCCGCACGACGGCAGGCTGGCGATGGCCGAGCTGATCCACCCGCTGGTGGAGCCGGAGATCGCCTTCGTGATGGCGTCCGACGTGCCGGATCCTGCCCAGACCGCCGCTGCGGTGGCCAGCGTGCATGCGGCGCTGGAGATCGTCGACACCCGCTACGAGGCCTACAAGTTCAAGGCGGCGGACAACATCGCGGACAACTCGTCGGCGGCGCGCTTCGTGATCGGACCGGTGATGGCGCTGCCGCCGCAGGCCGATCTGGCCACGCTGCCGGTGCGGCTGTGCGCCGACGGCGAGCTGCTCGGCGAAGGCAGCGGGGCGGACGCGCTGGGCCACCCGATGGCCGCGCTGGCCTGGCTGGCCGAGCGGCTGCTGCGCGACGGCGCGATGCTGCGTGCAGGCGACGTCGTGCTGACCGGGGGGCTGACCCGGGCCTTTGCGGCCCAGCCGGGCATGCGCTTCTCGGCCCGGGTCGGCGACCCGGCGCAGGGTGGCGGTGAGGTGGCGCTGCGCTTTGTCTGAGCCGGGCGGCTCAGCCGCGCGAGCGGTCCGCCAGCCGCACCAGCCCGAGCAGCGCGTCGATGTTCGGCGTCGGCAGGCCCAGGTGGCGGCCGATCTCGCAGACCGCGCCGACCAGCGCGTCGATCTCCATCGGCCGGCCGGCTTCGTAGTCCTGCAGCATCGAGGTCTTGAAGGCGCCGATCTTGCGGGTCACCTGGTGGCGCTCCTCCGGGTCCTGCTCGATCGGGCAGCCGAAGGCATTGCCCAGGGCCTGGGCCTCGCGCATCAGGCTGCTGGCCCAGGCGCGGGTGAGCGGCTCGTCGAGGATGCGGTCCAGCGTGGCGCGAGTGAGCACGGAGATCGGGTTCATGCTCATGTTGCCCCAGAGCTTGTACCAGACCTCGCGCTGGATCTGCGGCGACACGCTGGCCGCGAAACCGGCGCGCTGCAGCAGGTCGGCCAGGGCGGCCAGGCGCTCGGGCGACTGCGGGTCGTCCGGCCCGGTCAGCGCCGGTGCGCTGGCGTCGACCGCGGCCCGCACGGCGCCGAAGGGGTCGCCCAGGATCAGGCCGTTGCCCATGCCGTGGCGCAGGTGCGCGGGGCCGAGGTTGCTGCAGCCCAGGTGCACGACGCAGCCGACGATCTGGCGGCTCGGGAGAGCCGCTCGGACCACATCGCCAGGGTCCACGCTGGCCAGGCGCAGGCCCTGGCAGGGGCCCGGCAGGCCATCGAAGAACCACCAGGGCACGCCGTTCATCGCCACCACCACCTGGGTGCGCGGCCCGATCAGCTGCGACACCGCCGGTGCCGCGGCCGCCAGCGCGGGCGCCTTGACGGCGACGATCACCACATCCTGCACGCCCAGCGCGGCGGGGTCGGACTCAGCGCGTGGGTGGACGACGATCGGCGCCGCGTCAGGCGCTGAAGCCTCGTCGATGCGCAGGCCGCGTTCACGCAGGGCTGCGAGCGTCTCGCCACGCGCCAGCACACTGACCTCGGCCTCGATGGCCGGGATACGCTGGGCAACCCAGCCGGCAATCAAGCCGCCGATGGCGCCGGCACCGACGATGCAGATCTTCTGGGGAGTGGCGGACATGTCAGCTCCGATAGCTCGGGTCGATGCCGTCGACGATGCGCTGCAGCGCGGCGAAGCTGTCCGCCCCGGCGCCATATTTCGGGTTGAAGTTCAGCGAGTCGGCCACGCAGCGCTCCAGCACCGGCACCGGGATCGGGCGCAGCTTGCCGCCCATCGACTGCGCGGCCAGCTGCACCTCGCAGGCACGCTGCACCAGCCACATCAGCGACAGGGCGTGCGGCAGGGTCTGGCCGATCACCACCGGGCCGTGGTTGCGCAGCAGCAGCACGCGCTTGTCACCGGCGCTGTCGAGGATGCGGCTGCCTTCGTCGGCGCGCACCGTGATGCCCTCGAAGTCGTGGTACGCCACCTGGCCCCAGAGCTGCGCGGCGTAGAAGTTGGTGAAGGACAGTCCCTCTTCCAGGCAGCACACCGCCAGCGTCGGCGTGGTGTGCACGTGCATCACGCAGTGCGCATCCGGCACCTCGGCGTGGATCTGGCCGTGGAAGGTGACGCCGGCCGGGTTGATCGGCCAGTCGCTGCCGCCGACGATGCGGCCCTCCCGGTCCACCTTGACCAGGTTGGAGGCGCGCACCTCGCGGTAGTGCAGGCCGAAGGGGTTGATCAGGTACCCGCCGGCGTCGCCCTCCGGGCCGGGCACGCGCAGCGAGATGTGGTTGTAGATCAGCTCCGTCCAGCCCAGGTGGTCGAAGATGCGGTAGCAGGCCGCGAGTTGCACGCGGGCCTCCCACTCCTCGAGGCTGAAACGTTCGGGACGGATGAAGGCAGCAGTCATCGCAGGCTCTCCAGGATCGACAGGACCTTGCGGCCCGGGGGTCAGGGACGGAACAGCTTCAGGCGTTCACGCGCCGCCTGCACCAGCATCGAGGTGTCGAGGCCGACCGCCACGAAGCTGGCGCCGCCGTCCAGGAGACGCCGGGCGGTGGCCGGGTCGGGCGCGATGCCACCGGCCGCCTTGCCGGCCTCGCGCACCTGGCGGAAACCGTCCAGCATCGCCTGCAGCACCTGCGGATGCCCCGACTGGCCCGGCAGGCCCATCGACGCGGCCAGGTCGGCCGGGCCGAAGAACACCCCATCCACCCCCGGCACGGCGCAGATCTCGGCGAGGTTGCCCAGCGCGGTGGTGGTCTCGGCCTGCACCAGCAGGCACATCTGCGCGTTGGCGGCGGCAATGTAGCCCTCGACCTGGTTCCAGCGCGAGGCGCGCGCCAGCGCCGTTCCGACGCCGCGGATGCCCTCGGGCGGGTAGCGCATCGCCTGCGCCATCCGCTCGGCCTGCTCGGCGCTGTCGATCATCGGTACCAGCAGGGTCATCGCGCCGATGTCGGTGAGCTGCTTGACCAGCGCCACATCGGCCTGCACCGGCCGCACGATGGGGTGCACCGGGTAGGGCGCCACCGCGCGCAGCTGCTGCAGCACCTGGCGCACATCGTTGGGGGCGTGCTCGCCGTCGATCAGCAGCCAGTCGTAGCCGCAGGCGGCCAGCGACTCGGCCACGTTCGGGTCGGTGTAGCCCAGCCAGAAACCCAGCTGGGTCCGGCCGGCGCGCAGTGCGTCGAGGAAGGTGTTGCGGGGAATCTGCATCGCTCGTCTCAGGTGGCTTGTGGCGCTGGCGCGGCGAACAGGGCGCACGCAGCCGTCGAACCCAGCACACGCCGCGGATCCGGCTTCGCCGGGCCGCTGGCGTGGCCCCCTGGAGGGGGAGGCGCCGAAGGCGCTTCGGGGGGGGTCATGTGAAACGGAAGGCGATCGCGCCCAGCGGGCCGTAATCGACATGGAAGGTGTCGCCGCGTGCTGCCGGCGTGGGCCGGGTGAAGGAGCCGGCCAGCACCACGTCGCCGGCCTCGAGCTGCTCGCCGTAGGGGGCGATCTTGTTGCCCAGCCAGGCCACGCCGGTGGCGGGGTGGTTGAGCACCGCGGCGGCCAGGCCGGTTTCCTCGATCACGCCGTTCTTGAACAGCATCGCGCCGACCCAGCGCAGGTCCAGCGCATCGGGCTTGACCGGCCGCCCACCCAGCACGATGCCGGCGTTGGCGGCGAAGTCGCTGATGGTGTCGAAGACCTTGCGCATCACCTTCGTGTCGCGGTCGAACTGCTCGATGCGCGCGTCGATGATCTCCACCGCCGGCGTCACGTATTCGGTGGCGGCCAGGACGTCGAACATCGTCAGGCCCGGGCCCTTCAGCGGACGACCGAGGATGAAGGCCAGCTCCACCTCCACGCGCGGGGCGATGAAGCGGTCGAAGGGCAGGTCCGACCCCGTCTCGAAGAACATGTCGTCCATCAGCGGGGCGTAGTCCGGCTCGGTGATCTGGCTGGCCTGCTGCATCGCCCGCGAGGTCAGGCCGATCTTGCGGCCCAGGATCCGCCGGCCGTCGGCCTGCTCCAGCTTCACCCACTCGCGCTGGATCGCGTAGCCGTCCTCGATCGTCATGCCGGGGTGCTGCTTCGAGAAGTGGCGCAGCGGCGTGCGGGTCTTGCGGGCCTCGTAGAGCTGGCGGGCGAGCTGTGGGATCAGGGCAGGTTCCAGCATGGGGGTCAGGTCTTGTCTTTTGCCTCGACCGAGGCCGAGGCGGGTGGATCAGTGCTTTCGGAACAGCGGGTGCAGCGAGCTGTTCTTGGCGTCGAAGACCTCCGGGCCTTCGTCGACCTGCAGCGTCACGCCGATCGGGCGGCTGGCGAGCTGGCTGGCGAAGTGCGCCTGGCAGGCCGCCTCCAGCGCCCGGCCGACGCCCTGCTGCACCGCCGCGGAGCGGCCCCGCGCCATGCGCAGGTTCAGGTAGACGAAGGCGTACTCGCCCGGCACTCCCGCCTCACGCCCCGCGGCCCCGCCATCCGCCACCGCGAAGTGCGGCGCCGGGTAGGCCAGCACACGCACGCCGCCGGGCGGGAAGACGGGGCCACCCGCCTCGTCGCGCTGTGCCAGCATCACATCGGCCAGTTGCCGGCACAGCGCGGACATGTCCGTGCCGCCCTGGTCGGCGGGGGCATCGAGGTTGGCGGTGTAGAGGATCACGAGGTGGGGCATGGTCGGGTCCGTCGTTCAAGGCGTGGAGCACGCGAACATGCTGCCTCAGAACGCCTTCACTGCGCAGCAACCGCGGAGCCGGCTTCGCCGGGCCGCTGTTTGCGCCCCCTTGAGGGGGAGCGGCGTCAGCCGCAACGGGGGTGGGACATGTCACAGCCGGGGAAAGGCGCGGTAGCCATCCGCGGTCGAGGCCTGGGCCGCCGGAATCGCCCGGCCGCTCACCGGCGTGACCGGGAAGACCGCGTTGATCTGCCCGGTGCCCGAGGCGCCGAAGTACGGCGTGACGATCTCCGCACGGCCTTCGTACTCGGACCAACCGAGCGCACCCAGCATCATCGCGGTGTCGTGCATCATCCCTTCGCCGTGGCCCTTGACGGCGTACTCGGGCAGCATCGCGCAGAAGGTGGCCCAGTCGCCACGCTTCCACATCTCGACCACCTCCTTGTCCAGCGTCTCCAGAAAGGGGCTCCAGATCCGGAACGCGTACTCCGGCGCCAGGCCGTTCTGGGCGAAGCGGTGGCTCAGGCTGCCGCTGGCCAGGAAGGCCACCGTGCCGTCGTAGTGGTCCTCGACCGCGCGGCGCATCGCCCAGCCCAGCCGCGCGCTGTCGTCGAGGTAGTGCACCGTGCACAGCGCGGACACCGAGATGGCCTTGAAGTGCTGGTCGGTGTTCATGTAGCGCATCGGCACCAGGGTGCCGTACTCCGGGTCCAGCGTGGTGTTGTCGTGCGCCAGGGTCTCGACGCCGTACTCGCTGCAGACCTGGCCGAGCAGCTTGCCCAGCTTCGGGTTGCCGGGGCACTCGAAGGGCATGTTGGCGATGAAGTGCGGCAGCTCGTTGCTGGTGTACAGCCCCTTGAAGTGCGGCGCGCAGTTGATGTGGTAGTTCGCGTTGACCAGCCAGTGGGTGTCGAACACGACGATGGTGTCCACGCCCAGCTCACGGCAGCGGCGGCCGATCTCGATGTGGCCGTCGATGGCGTCCTGGCGCGTGCCCTGGCGCTCGCCGGGCAGCTCGCTCAGGTACATGGACGGGACGTGGGTGATCTTGCCGACGAGGGCGAGTTTTCCCATGGTGTTGTCTCCTGTTGAATCGTGACGCTCGCAGGCACAGACGCGCTCAGACGCCCCAATGCGGAATGTGGTGGCTGCCCATCGACACCGCCACGTTCTTCGGCTCCAGGAACACCTCGTAGCTCCAGGTGCCGCCCTCGCGGCCGGTGCCGCTGGCCTTGGTGCCGCCGAAGGGCTGGCGCAGGTCGCGCACGTTCTGGCTGTTGACGAAGCACATGCCGGCTTCGATCGACGCGGCCACGCGGTGCGCCTTGCCGATGTTCTCGGTCCAGACGTAGCTGGACAGGCCGTAGGCGATGTCGTTGGCGATGCGCACCGCGTCCGCCTCGTCCTCGAAGGGGATCAGGCAGGCCACCGGGCCGAAGATCTCGTCCTGCGCGATTCGCATGCGGTTGTCCACATCGGCGAACACCGTCGGCCAGACGAAGTTGCCTCGCTCCATGCCGGCAGGCAGTTCGGGCGCGTAGCTCGGGCGGTCGATGCCGCCGCACAGCAGCGTGGCGCCTTCCTTCGGGCCAAGCTCGATGTAGCTGCGCACCTTGGCCAGGTGGCCGGGGCTGATCATCGGGCCGACGATCGTTGACTCGGCCAGCGGATCCCCCACGGTGATGCGCCGGGCCCGCTCGGCGAACCTGGCGGCGAAGTCGGCGTAGATCGACTTCTGCACCAGGATGCGGCTGCCGGCGGTGCAGCGCTCGCCGTTGTTGGAGAAGATCATGAAGACCGCGGCGTCCAGCGCGCGGTCCAGGTCGGCGTCGGCAAAGATCACGAAGGGGCTCTTGCCGCCCAGCTCCATGCTGAACTTCTTCAGGCCGGCGCTCTTGACGATGCGGTTGCCGGTGGCCGTCGAGCCGGTGAAGCTGATGGCGCGCACGTCCGGGTGGCTGACCAGCGGCTCGCCGGTCTCGGCGCCGTAGCCATGCACCACGTTCAGCACGCCGGCCGGGATGCCCGCCTCCAGCGCCAGCTCACCCAGGCGCGCGGCGGTCAGCGGGCTCAGCTCGCTCATCTTCAGCACCGCGGTGTTGCCAAAGGCGAGACAGGGCGCCGTCTTCCAGGTCGCCGTCATGAAGGGCACGTTCCACGGGGAGATCAGCGCGCACACGCCCACCGGGTGGAAGAGGGTGTAGTTCAGGTGCGTGGGCGTGGGGTAGGTGTGGCCGTCCACCCGGGTGCACATCTCGGCGAAGTAGTGGAAGTTGTCCGCCGCGCGCGGCACCAGCTGCTTGCCGGTCTGGCTGATGGACTGGCCGGTGTCCTTCGTCTCGGTCTGCGACAGCTCGGGCACGTGCTTCGTGATCAGCTCGCCGAGCTTGCGCATCAGCGCGGCGCGCTCGGTGGCGGGGCGGGCGGCCCAGGCCGGGAAGGCGGCCTTGGCGGCGGCCACGGCGGCGTTCACCTCGGCCTCGCCGCCGCGGGCGACCTCGGCCAGCACCTCCTGCGTGGCGGGGTCGACGGTCTCGAAGGTGTCGCGGCCGCTGACGGCCTGGCCGTCGATCAGGTGGTCGATGCGCATGGGGGGAATCCTTCGTTCTGGGTGCTCGGCCGGCGTCAGCGTCCGAAGACGGCGTCGCCGACGATGTGGTTCACGAGGCGGCCGATGCCGTCGATCTCGGTGACGACCTCGTCGCCCTCGTTGACGTCGATCACGCCCTCGGGGGTGCCGGTGAGGATCACGTCGCCGGCCTGCAGGGTCATGAAGGCGCTGAGGTACTCGATCAGCGCCGGGATGTGATTGACCATGTGGGCGGTCGTGCCCTGCTGCGTGACCTGGCCGTTCACGAGTGTGCGCAGGCCCAGCGCGTGCGGGTCGGCCACGTCCTCGGCGGGCACGAACCAGGGGCCCAGCACGGTGCCGCCGTCGCGGTTCTTGACGCGCAGGTTGGGGCGGTACCAGTTCTCGAGGTAGTCGCGGATCGCGTAGTCGTTGCAGACGGTGTAGCCGGCCACGTGGGCCATCGCGTCGGCGCGGGCGACGTTGCGCGCCGTGCGGCCGATCACCACCGCCAGCTCGCACTCGTAGTGCATGAAGGCCACGCCCTGCGGGCGGCGGGTCTGGCCGCGGTGGCCGATCACCGCGCCGGGCGTCTTCAGGAAGACCAGCGGCTCGTCCTTGGCAGTCACCGTCAGCTCCTTGCGGAGCTCCTCGAGGTGGTCGGCGTAGTTCAGCCCCAGCGCGATCACAGTGCCCACCTCGAAGGGCGGCAGCCAGACCACCTGGTCCTCGGCGACGATGCGGCCATCGGCCAGGCGCAGACCCTGCGCGTGTTCGAAGGCGGTGTGGAGGGCGCCGGCATAGGCGACGCGGGCGGTCTTCATGCGGCGCTCCCGGTGGAGGGGTCATCGTGGACGAGGCGGTTCGTGAGCCGGCCCACGCCGTCGATCTCGACGGTGACCGCCTGCCCCGGCCGCGCCCGCGGCGCGCCCTGCGAGACGCCCAGCAGCAGCACGTCGCCGGGGTTCAGCGTCATGAACTCGCTGACGTCGGCGATCAGCTGCGCCACGCCGCGCACGCGCTCGGCGGTGTCGGTGGTCTGCGCCAGCGTGCCGTCGATCCACACCCGCACCGCCAGCGCATCGGGGTTGGCCACCGCCGCGGCGGGTACGACCGCCGCGCCCAGCGGGCAGGAGCGATCGCGCGCCTTGAAGCGCACACCGGGGCGGTAGTGCGGCGTGTCACCGGGGATCGGCGCGGTCAGGTCATTGGCCACCAGGTAGCCAGCCACGTGGTCCAGCGCCTCGGCAGCGGCGACGCGGCAGGCCACCCGGCCGATGACGATGCCCAGCGTCGCGCCCACGTCCAGGCCATCGGCGCCGGCGGTCACCTCATCCCCATCGAGGGCCAGGGTGTTGCGCGGCTGCACCGCCAGCACCGGCGCGCTCGGCAGCGCCTTGTAGGGCGCGCGCTGGGCAGCCTCGGCCAGCGCGGCGAGCTGCGCGCGGTGGTTGAGCTGCGCCGCCACGACCACGCCGGACAGCCGCCAGGGGGCGACGTCCATCCGGACGCGGGCGGCACCGTCCGTCGGCGCGAACGTGGTCGAAGCGGGGGGCGAAGTCGGCGGGGTGGGGCGCATCGGTAATTCACTAACCTCTTAGTGATTCCATTATTCACTAAGATGTGAGCATGTCAACCGCTGGCCAACCCTTATCGCCCGGCGCGGATCCCGCTCCGTCGCCCGCCGCAGCCGCCGATCCGGCCGGCCCGGCCGAGTTGCGGCGCGCCGGTTTCACGCACCGCAACCTGCCGCTGCTGCTGCTGCACGCGCGCGAGAGCGTGATCGGGCACTTCCGGCCCATCCTGAACGCGCACGGCATCACCGAACAGCAGTGGCGCATCGTGCGCGCGCTGCTGGAACGCGGCCCGCTGGAGCCCCGCCAGATCGGCGAGGTCTGCCGCATCTCCAGCCCGAGCCTGGCGGGTGTGCTCGCGCGCATGGACGACCTGGGGCTGGTGGCGCGCGAGCGCCTGGCGCACGACCAGCGCCGCGTGCGGGTGAGCCTGACCGAGCGCGCCCGCGTGCTGGCCGCCACGCTGGCGCCGCAGATCGAGGCGGTCTACGAGGCGATCGAGGCGCACATCGGGCGCGACTTCATCGAGCGCTTCTACGCCACGCTGGACGAGCTGATCGGGCTGCTCGGCGAGCTGCCGCCGGTGGACGGCGAGGCAGGCTGAGGCCGGCGGCGCTGCGTTCAGGCCCCAGCCCGCCGGCCGGGCGGCGTCGGCGCGACCGCCGCGGTCGCGGGCAGGCGCAGCTGGGCATGGCGCTCGGCGCGGTCCTGCGCGTCGCTGGCCTGCACGAACTGTTCGCTCAGACGCACCAGTTCGGTGCTGCCGCAGGCACGGCAGAGGCTGAGCACGGCGCGGGCATATTCGGGCGGGCCCAGCAGCAGCGACACGTCCATGTCCTCGCCCAGCTCGTGCAGCAGCAGGTCGTGGATGCGGTGCGCGATGCGCAGTCGATGCTGGGTGGTGTCGTCCATGGCCGTGATGTCTCCCGAAGGCCATGGTCCATGCAGGCAGCGTGCCGTGTCATTCAGACAAACACCAGAATTTGCTGCAATCCGTATCGGCGCCCGGCCGCAGCGGCCGCCCACGTGATCGATGCACGGCCACCGCAGCCGGGTGGCCGCCTGCGCGGTCCCCCGGCACGCTGGCGCCGGGGGGCCGGAGGGACGTTCAGATCGCCTTGCGCAGGTTGGCCGGGGCGATCTTCAGCGCCTCGCGGTACTTGGCCACGGTGCGTCGCGCCACCTGGATGCCCTGCTCCTCGAGCATCTGGCTGAGCTGGCTGTCCGACAGGGGCTTCTTCGCATCCTCGGCGGCGACGAACTGCTTGATCAGCGCACGCACCGCGGTGGAGCTGGCGTTGCCGCCGGCTTCGGTGTTCAGCGAGCTGCCGAAGAAGTACTTCAGCTCGAAGGTGCCGAAGGGCGTGTTCATGTACTTGGCCGTCGTCACCCGCGAGATGGTCGACTCGTGCAGCCCCAGCTCGTCGGCGATCTCGCGCAGCACCAGCGGCTTCATCGCGATCTCGCCGTGGGTGAAGAAGCCCTTCTGCCGCTCGACGATGGCCTGCGAGACGCGCTGGATGGTGTCGAAGCGCTGCAGGATGTTCTTGACGAACCAGCGCGCCTCCTGCAGCCGCGCCGACAGGGTGGCGCCGCCCTCGTCGCCGCTGCGCTGGCTGCGGTGCTGGCGCAGCACCTGCGCGTACAGGTCGTTGATGCGCAGCTTGGGCATCACGTCCGGGTTGAGCACCACCTTCCAGCCGCGGCCGGACTTCTGCACGATCACGTCGGGCACGACGATGTTGGCCTCGGCGCGGGTGAAGCGCCGCCCCGGCTTGGGCTCGAGGGCGACGATCAGCGCCTGTGCCTCGCGCACGGTGTCCTCGTCGGTCCCGGTGATGGCCATCAGGCGCTTGAGGTCACGCCGGGCCAGCGCCTCGAGCTGGCCCCGGCAGATCGCCAGGGCGGCCTCGCGGGCCGGACTGTCGGGCAGGTCGCGCAGCTGCAGCTGCAGGCATTCGCAGAGGTCGCGCGCGCCGACGCCGGCCGGCTCCAGGTTCTGCAGCCAGCCCAGCGCGCAGCGCAGGCGGTCGAGCAGGTCCTCGCGCAGGCTCGCCGCCGCCTCGGCCACCGCGGCATCGTCCGGCGCGGGCCCGGCCGGGTCGACCGGGTTGGCCTCCTCGAGGGCGATGGCCAGGCGCTCGGCCACGTCCTCGAGCGGGTCGGCCAGGTAGCCGTCCTCGTTGAGCGAGTCGATCAGCGACTCCACCAGGAACATGTCCTCGGGCGCCAGGCGCATGCCCAGCAGCTGCTCGCGCAGGTGATCGGCCAGGCTGGGCGCGACCGTGTTGCGTTCGGTCCAGTCGCTGTCCTCGTCCTCGGGTGCGGCGTTGCGGCTGGCCGGCGCCTCGGCGCGGCCGTCGAAGTCCTCGCGCTCGGTGCCGTTCTCCCATTCGTCGCGCGCCCCGCCGTCGAAGTCCAGCGGCTCCATGCCGGGCTGCTCGGCCTCGGCCGCGCCGGGGGTCTCGACGCTGCCGCCCTCGCCGGTCCCGCTGCCGCTGTCCCAGCCCTCGTCGGCCGTCGCGCTGCCCGCCGCTGCAGCCGCCTCGGTCCGCTCGGTCGCCGCAGCGGCCTCGCCCGACGCGCCGCCCTCGTCGTCCACCTCCAGGAAGGGGTTCTGCTCGAGCATCTGCTCGACTTCCTGATGCAGCTCCAGCGTGGAGAGCTGGAGCAGGCGGATCGATTGCTGCAGCTGCGGGGTGAGCGCCAGGTGCTGGGACAGGCGGACCTGCAGGGAGGGTTTCACGGGTCGGTCCTCGGGGTCGGAACAGGCAGGAAATGGGGGTCGAAATGGGGGTCGGCCAGACGCACGCGCGGCGGCGCGCTCACATGCGGAAGTGTTCGCCGAGGTAGACCTTGCGCACGTCGGGGTTCTCGACGATGTCGGTGGGCGTGCCCTCGGCCAGCACGCGGCCCTCGCTGATGATGTAGGCGCGGTCGCAGATGCCCAGCGTCTCGCGCACGTTGTGGTCGGTGATCAGCACGCCGATGCCGCGCGCCTTCAGGAAGCCGATGATGCGCTGGATCTCGATCACGGCGATCGGATCGACCCCGGCAAAGGGCTCGTCGAGCAGGATGAAGCGCGGCTGGGTGGCCAGCGCCCGGGCGATCTCGACGCGGCGCCGTTCACCGCCGGAGAGCGCCGGCGCCGGGCTGTCGCGCAGCCGCTCGATGGACAGCTCGGCCAGCAGCGCGTCGAGCAGCTGGCGGATGCGGGCCTCGGAGTAGGGCCGGCCCCGCTCGTCGAGCTGCAGCTCGAGCACGGCGCGGATGTTCTCCTCCACCGTCAGGCGGCGGAAGATCGAGGCCTCCTGCGGCAGGTAGGACAGCCCGAGGCGGGCGCGCTGGTGGATCGGCAGGCGCTCCACCGCCCGTCCGTCGATGCGGATGTGCCCGGCATCGGCGCGCACCAGGCCGACCAGCATGTAGAAGCTGGTGGTCTTGCCCGCGCCGTTCGGACCCAGCAGGCCGACCACCTCGCCGCCGTCGACCGCAAGATGCACGTCCTTGACCACCAGGCGCGCGCCGTAGCGCTTCTGCAGGCCCTCGGCCTCCAGCCGCGTCGCGCTGCGCGGCTCGACCGTCGCATTCACCGGCCGGCCTCCGCACGCGGGGTGATGCTGCCGCGCACCCGGCCGCTGCCGCCGCCCTGCACCTCGAAGAGGTCGCGCGCGTTGTCGTAGACGATCGACTCGCCGCCGACCTGGTCGGCCAGCGCGCCGGCACGCAGCACACGCACCTGGGCGCGCTGCAGCAGGCGCACCACCTGCGCGGCCGAGTCGTACTCGACGCGCTGGGCCTGGCCCTCGATCCACTCGTCGACATCGTCGCGCTTCTGGCGGAACTGCACCAGCGGTGCCTGCGCCGAGCCCTCGGCCACCACCAGGCGGCCCGCGGCGGTCTCGCGCAGTTCGACCCGTTCGGCCCGGATGAGCATCGTGCCCTGGCGGATCTCGACCGCCCCGGTGAGCAGCTGCACGCCGCGCTTGCCGTCGATGCGCACCTGGCCGGCATCGAACTGCAGCGCCTGGCTGCGATCGGCGCGCTCGGCCTGTGCCGTCAACGTGGCACTCAGCAGCGCCAGGACCAGGAGCTGCCGCCAGCCGCCAGACCGGCGACGGCACGGAGGTTCAGCCAGGAGCGTGAGAAGGTGCGACAAGGCGGGCTCTTTGGGGCATGGATTTTGCTTTTGATTCTAGCCCCGGGACGCCCGCAAGAATAGGGGACTCAGCCCTTTCTCACCCGCGCGATGAGCTGGTCGGTCAGCGCCAGCGCGCGCAGGTGGCTCTCGGTGGGCGGCACATTGTCGCCACCGGCCAGCGACGGCGAGGTGTAGAAGCGGCCGTGGATGCCCAGCGCCGGCACGCCGTCGATCTTGTAGCGCTCTACCAGCTGACGGGCCTGCAGCACCTTGTTCTGCACGCCGAAGGAGCCGTAGAGCTCGAGGAACTTGGCCCGGTCGACGCCGTGGCGGGCCACGAAGTCGGCCACCGCCTCGGCACTGGACCAGCGCTCGCGCTGCACCTGTACCGCAGCGAAGACCTTGCGCTGCATCGCCTCGACCTGGCCCATCGCCTCGAGGGAGAAGTACAGGCGCTGGAACAGTTCGGCGTTGTAGAGGAAGTTCACCGGCACGCGGCGGAAGGCCACATCGGCAGGCAGCTTCTTCGCCCAGGACTCCAGCACGGGCTCGAAGGCGCTGCAGTGCGGGCAGCCATAGGAGAAGAACTCCAGCACCTCCACCTTGCCGGCCGGCGCCGACACCGGCACCGGCTGCGCGAGCCGCACATAGTGGCGGCCCTCCTGGAAACCGGTCTGCGCCTGGGCGCCCGCGCCGAGGGTACCGAGCAGGGCGGCCGCGCCGGCCTGTCCGATGAAGTCACGTCGATCCATGGGGGTCCTTTGTAGGGCTGTGTCGCGTTGGCTGTGTCGCGTCGCTTGTGATCGGCCGGGACGCTATCGGTTCACTCGCACCAGCGTGGCATCCGGATAGCCCGCATCCACCGCCTCGGTCTGCACCTGCTCGGCATCGTCACGCCGATCGTAGGGCCCGAGCCGCACCCGGTAGACGATGCGGCCGGCCTGTTCCCGCTCGGTGATGCGTGCGCCCAGGCCGGCCAGGGCCAGCTTGGCACGCAGCTGCTCGGCCTCGTCGGCGCGGGCCAGCGCGGCCACCTGCACGAAGTAGATGAAGGGCTCGCCCCCGCGGACCGCCGAGGCCGCGCCGGACGCGGCCGCGGGCGCACGCAGCGCCGCCGGTGCGGAGGCCGGCGGCATCGGCAGGGCCGGCGCGTCGACTGCCGAGGGCGCGGCCGGCGGCGGCGCGGGCGGGGCGCCCTTGCTGGCCAGCGGCGCGTTGGGATCCCAGCCGCGGTTGCGCTCGGCCTCCGCAGCGTCCTGCTCGGCGGTGCGCTGCGGCACCTTGTCGACGAAGGGCACCGGCACCTTGCTGACGTACAGGGCCACCCCCAGCGCCAGCGCCAGGCCGATCAGCAGCCCCACGATCATGCCCAGCACGAAGCCGCCTCGCTGCCCACTGTTGCCCGTTGCACTCATGCCTTGTCGCTCCTGCCGCAGGGGTTGCCCGAGTCCGCCCGGTTCACATCTTGCGCGGCGCACCCACGCCGAGCACGGCGAGCGCATTGCGCAGCACCTGGGCGGTGGCGGCCAGCAGCGCCATGCGGGCACGCATCAGCACCGCATCGTCGACCAGGAAGCGCTCGGCCGCGTACCAGCTGTGGAAGGCCGCCGCCAGATCGCGCAGGTAGAAGGCCACATCGTGCGGCGCCAGGTCGCGCGCCGCGTTGGCCAGCATGTCCGGATAGTCGGCCAGCTTCAGCAGCAGCGCCAGCTCGGTGGGTGCCACCAGGGCGGACAGGTCCGCCTGCGCCAGACCGGCGAGGTCGCCGCCGCGCTCGGCCACGTAGGTGTCCAGCACCGAGCAGATGCGCGCGTGGGCGTACTGCACGTAGAAGACCGGGTTCTCGTCGTTGCGCTTGAGGGCCAGGTCGACGTCGAAGGTGAACTCGGTGTCGGCCTTGCGGCTGATGAGGAAGAAGCGCACCGCGTCGCGGCTGGTCCACTCGATCAGGTCGCGCAGCGTCACATAGCTGCCGGCGCGCTTGCTGATCTTGACCTCGGCGCCGTCGCGCACCACCCGCACCATGGTGTTGAGCACGTAGTCCGGGTAGCCGGGCGGGATGCCGACGTCGGCCGCCTGCAGGCCGGCGCGCACCCGGGCGATGGTGCCGTGGTGGTCGGTGCCCTGGCAGTTGATCACCTTGCCGTAGCCGCGCTCCCACTTGGCGATGTGGTAGGCCACGTCGGGCACGAAGTAGGTGAACGAGCCGTCGGACTTGCGCATCACGCGGTCCTTGTCGTCGCCGTAGTCGGTCGACTTCAGCCACAGCGCGCCGTCCTTCTCGTAGGTCTTGCCCGCGTCGATCAGCCGCTGCACCGTCTGCTCGACCCGTCCGCTGGTGTACAGGCTGGACTCGAGGTAATAGCTGTCGAACTGCACGCCGAAGGCCTGCAGGTCCAGGTCCTGCTCGTGGCGCAGGTAGGCCACGGCGAACTGGCGGATGCCGTCCAGGTCGTCCGGGTCGCCGCTGGCGGTGAAGGTGCGGTCGTCGGACTGCACCGTCTTCTTCGCCAGGAAGTCGGCGGCGATGTCGGCGATGTAGTCGCCGTTGTAGGCGCTCTCGGGCCAGCCGTCGTCGCCGGGCTTCAGGCCCCGGATGCGGCACTGGGTCGAGGTGGCCAGCGTGGCGATCTGCACGCCCGCGTCGTTGTAGTAGAACTCGCGCAGCACCTCGTAGCCCTGCGTCTCGAAGAGGTGGCAGAGGCTGTCGCCCAGCGCGCCCTGGCGGGCATGGCCGACGTGCAGCGGGCCGGTGGGGTTGGCGGAGACGAACTCGACCATCAGCTTCTGCCCGTTGGGCGGCTGGCGGCCGAAGCGCTCGGCCGCGGCCAGCACCTCGGCCACCACGCTCTGCTTGGCCGCCGGCGTGAGGCGCAGGTTGATGAAGCCCGGGCCGGCGATCTCCATGGCAGACACCCAGCGCTGCACGGCCGGCCGGCGGCCCAGCGCCTCGACCAGCGCCTGCGCCAGTGCACGCGGGTTCTGCCTGAGCGGACGGGCCAGCTGCATCGCCGCGGTGCAGGCCAGATCGCCGTGCGCGGCCTGCTTGGGGCTTTCGAACACCGGCGGCAGCGCCGCATCCGGCGCCAGTTCGGCCAGTGCGTCACCCAGCGCACCCAGCAACTCGTTCTTGGCTTGGATCATCCGGCGATTCTAAAGGGGGGGTCCCGACCGGCGCGGACGTGATGCAGGGCGCGTGCGCCGGCTTGCGGATGCGGGCGGTCGGGTCGGCCGCGTCGTTTTCGGGGCCCCAGCCGGCTAGGATGGCGGGATGTTCGATCCCACCGTTCCTGTCCTGCCCGAGCGCATCGGCAAGTACCGCGTCGTGCGCCGGCTCGGGGAGGGCACGACGGCCGAGGTCTTTCTCTGCCACGACGAGTTCCACGACCGCTCGGTGGCGGTCAAGCGGGTGCGCGCCCAGGCGCTGGCCGACAGCGTCGACGGGCATGTCTTCGCGCGCTTCTTCGCCTCCGAGGCCGCGCTGGCCGGCCGGCTGCACCACCCGAACGTGGTGCAGATCTTCGACGCCGTGCCCGACCCGGTCGCGCCCTACGTGGTCATGGAGTACGTGCCCGGCACCACGCTGCGCGCCTGGTGCCAGCCCGGTCACCAGCTCGGGCTCGAGCAGATCGTCGAAATCGGCTTCAAGTGCGCGATGGCGCTGGGCTACTGCTATCGCCAGGGGCTGGTGCACCGCGACGTCAAGCCGGCCAACATCCTGGCCGTCGAAGCCCATGGCGTGGTCACCGACGTCAAGATCACCGACTTCGGCAGCGCGCTGAACCTGACCTCCGACGCGACGCAGGTGCACCGCGTGGGCTCGCTGGCTTACATGTCGCCCGAGCAGCTCGACGGCAGCGAGCTCGACGCGCGCGCGGACATCTACTCGCTGGGCGCGGTGCTCTACCACCTGATCGCCGGGCGGGCGCCCTTCGAGGCGGCCAACCAGGCCAGCCTGATGCACCAGATCTGCCACGTGCCCGCGCCCAGCCTGGTCGGGCTGCGCCAGGGCGTCACCCCGGCGCTGGACGAGGTGGTGCAGCGCTGCCTGGCCAAGCGCGCCGACGACCGCTACCCGTCCTGGGAGGCGCTGGGCGATGCGCTGTCGCAGCTGGTGAGCACCCAGCAGGTGCCCCGCGGCGCGCTGCAGGGCGTACTGGATTCCGAGCGCTTCACGCTGCTGCGCACGCTGGAGTTCTTCACCTCCTTCGGCGACGTGGCGCTGTGGGAGGTGGTGCACCGCGCTCGCTGGCAGCGCTTCCCGGTCGGCCACAAGCTCTACAACCGCGGCGAGGAGGGACGCACCTTCCACATCATCGCCTCGGGTGCGGTGGAGGTCTACCGCGACGGCCGGCGCGTCGCCCAGCTCGGTGCGGGCACCTCGGTGGGCGAGATGGCCTACCTGGCGCCGAACCCGGAGCTGCGCCGCCACAGCACCGACGTGGTGGTCACCGAGAAGGCCACCACGATCTCCTTCACGCCCGAGACGCTGGCCCGCCTGAGCCCCGGCTGCCGGCACCTCTTCGACGAGGCCTTCATCCGCGTGCTGGTGCGCCGCCTGCATGCCGCGCACGAGACGCTGGCACATCCCCGGCGCATCCTCTGAACGACGCAGGACGCGCCAGCGCCGGCTGCCGCCGGGACCGCAGGCAGTGCACCGCCGCCGGGGCTGGCGCGTTGAAGGGCAGTGCTGCCCGCCGGGTCGCGGCGATGCGGCCCGTTGCACCGGCCTCGCCAGACCGACCTCCTTTCCCCCTCACCCTGGAACTCCGATGAAAGTCCTGATCACCGCCGCCGCGCTCGCCCTGTTCTCCCTGGCTGCCGCTGCGCAGCCTGCCGCCCCGGCCTCGGCCGCCTCCGGTGCGGATCGCAAGCCCAGCGCCCAGCAGAACCGCATGACCCAGTGCAACCAGGAGGCCGGCGAGCGCAAGGGCGACGAGCGCAAGGCCTTCATGAAGAGCTGCCTGTCGGGCAAGAAGGCCAGCCCGCAGGAGCGCATGAAGGCCTGCAACCAGGAAGCCGGCGGCAAGAAGCTCGAGGGCGACGCACGCCGCAAGTTCATGAGCGAGTGCCTGAAGGGCTGACACCGCCCCCGGGCCGGGCAGGTCTTGCGCCGAGCGGGGTCGAGGCAGGCCGCCTCGCCCCTATGATCGCCGCATGTCTTCGTCCTACCTCTGGGTCAAGGCCCTGCACATCGTCTTCGTGGCCAGCTGGTTCGCCGGCCTGTTCTACCTGCCGCGCATCTTCGTCAACCTCGCGATGGTGGCGCCCGACAGCCTGGCCGAGCGTGACCGGCTGCTGCTGATGGGGCGCAAGCTGCAGCGCTTCGCCACCGGCCTGATGCTGATCGCGCTGGCCAGCGGCCTGTGGCTCTGGCTGGGCGTGGGCATCGGCCTGAGCGGCCCCGGCAACGGCTGGATGCATGCCAAGCTCACCCTGGTGCTCGGCGTGCTGGGCTTTCACCACGTGAACAGCCGCCTGCTGCGCGGCTTCGAGCAGTCGGCCAACCGCCGCAGCCACCGCTGGTACCGGGTCTACAACGAGGTCTCGGTCCTGCTGTTCGCCGCCATCGTGCTGCTGGTGGTGCTCAAGCCCTTCTGAGGCCGCCGACACCAGCGCGCGAGCGCCATGCCTCCCCCACGCTCCTCGGCCTGGCCCGTCGCCTGGGTGTGGATCGGGCTGATCGTCTACGCCAGCCTGCACCCCTTCGGCGGCTGGCACTGGCCGCACGGCAGCGATGCGCGCGCCTGGTGGGAGATGTTCCGCCTGCCGGCGCCGCATTCGTCGCGCTTCGACCTCTGGGGCAACTTCCTGGCCTACCTGCCGCTGGGCGCGCTGGTGGCGATCGCCCGGCTGCGCGACGGCCACCGCCGCCTGCCGGCCGGCCTGCACGCCCTGGCCGTGGGGGTGCTGCTGTCGCTGCTGATGGAGCAGCTGCAGCACCTGCTGCCGCTGCGGGCGCCTTCGCGCATCGACTGGGCCCTCAACAGCGCCGGCACGGCCGTCGGCGCCGGGGCGGCGCTCCTGCTGGAGGCGCTGGGCGCGCTGCGCCTGTGGCAGCGCGTGCGTGAGGGCTGGCTGGTGCCGCACGGCGCCACCGGCCTGGCACTGCTGCTGTTCTGGCCGGTGGGACTGCTGTTCCCGACGCCGCTGCCCTTCGCACAGGGCCAGGGGCTGGCCCGCCTGGCCGACTGGCTGGAGGAGACCCTGGCGGGCAGCGCCTTCGAGGGCTGGGTGCGGCTGCCCTCGCCCGAGGGCCCGCTGCCGCCCGGACTCGAGCTGCTGGCCATCGCGCTGGGCCTGCTGGCGCCCTGCCTGGTGGGCTTCGTGATGACCCGGCACGTCTGGCAGCGCCTGCTGCTGCTGCTGGGCGCGGCGGCCATCGGCCCGGCCGCCGCGACGCTGTCGACCGCGCTGAACTTCGGCCCGGAGCATGCCGCCACCTGGATCGGGCCCGCGCTGCGCGGCGCGCTGGTTCTGGCACTGCTGCTGGGCTGCGTGCTGGCGCTGCTGCCACGCCGGCTGACGGCAGCGCTGGGCCTGGTGGCGCTGACGACCCTGCTGGCGCTGGTCAACCAGATCGGCGCCGACCCCTACTTCGCCGCCACGCTGCGCGACTGGGAACAGGGCCGCTTCATCCGCTTCCACGGCCTGGCGCAGTGGGTCGGCTGGCTGTGGCCGCTGGCCGCGCTGGGCTTCCTGATCGCCCGGCTGGTGGAGGCGCCCACACCGCCACAGGCTCGCCACGGACGCACGCGGACGTGAACCGTGCCGGCGCCGGCCCCCTCCTACAATCGCGCGCATGAGCTACTACGAACGGCACATCTTCTTCTGCCTGAACCAGCGCGACGGGGGCCAGGCCTGCTGTGCCGACCATGCGGCGCAGGCAGCGTTCGACCACTGCAAGGCGCGCGTGAAGGCCGAGGGACTGGCCGGACCCGGCCGGGTGCGCGTCAACAAGGCCGGCTGCCTGGACCGCTGCGCCGGAGCGCCCGTGGCCGTGGTCTACCCGGAGGCGGTCTGGTACACCTTCGTCGACCACAGCGACATCGACGAGATCGTCGAATCGCACCTCAAGCGGGGCGAGCCGGTCGAGCGCCTGCGCCTGCCGGCCGACGTCGGCCGCTGACACCGCGATGAACGCGCACACCCAGCGCTCGAGCATCGCCGGTGCGGCCGGGCCGATCGAATGCGCCCTGGACCTGCCCGGCGACCAGACCCCGCGCGGCCTGGCCGTGCTCGCGCATCCGCACCCGCTGTTCGGCGGCACGATGGACAACAAGGTGGTGCAGACCATGGCCCGAGCGCTGCTGCAGCTGGGCTGGCGGGTGCTGCGCTTCAACTTCCGCGGCGTCGGCGGCAGCGCCGGCACGCACGACGAGGGCCGTGGCGAGAGCGAGGACCTGCTGGCGGTGATCGCCGCGCAGCGCCAGCCCGGCGAGGCGCTGGTGCTGGGGGGCTTCTCCTTCGGTGCCTACGTCACCACGCTGGCGCAGGCCGCCCTGCCCGAAGCCGACCGGCCCGAGCGGCTGCTGCTGGTGGGCCCCTCGACCCAGCGCGCCACGCCGGCCCCGGTGCCGGTGGAGCGCACGCTGGTGATCCACGGCGAGGCCGACGACGTCGTGCCGCTGTCGGCCGTGCTCGACTGGGCCCGTCCGCAGCATCTGCCGGTGGTGGTGATGCCTGGCGTCGGACACTTCTTCCACGGCCAGTTACCACAATTGCGGAACCTGATCGTGCGTTCCTGGCACTGAGTCACAGGCGCGCGGACGCAGGCTGGGCACCCGGGCACGGGTGGCGCAGCATCTCCACCGATGCGCCCGGACCGGTGCGAGACCGGTCCTCCCGTTCCGTCCTTCCCGACCTGGCTCCCTCCGACCGGGCGCATCCTTCCTCCCGGCACCGACACCCCCTGCGATGACCTTTTTCCCGACCTCGTTCCTCCGCGGCCTGCGCCGCGCCGTCCTCGCCATCGGTCTGGGCCTGCCGCTGCTGGCCTCGGCGCAGGTGGCCGCGCCCGAAATCGCCGCGCGTGCCTACCTGCTGCTCGATGTCGATGCCAACCAGGTGCTGGGCGCACGCGATCCGGACGCCACGGTGGAGCCCGCCTCGCTGACCAAGCTGATGACCGCCTACCTGGTCTTCCAGGCGCTGCAGGAGAAGAAGCTGACGCTCGAGCAGACGCTCACCGTCTCGGAGCGGGCCTGGCGCACCGGCATGAACGACGCCTCGCGCATGTACATCCAGGTCGGCACGCCGGTGAAGGTCGAGGACCTCATCAAGGGCATGATCGTGCAGAGCGGCAACGACGCCACGGTGCAGCTGGCCGAGGCGGTCGGCGGCTCGCTGGAGAACTTCGTCGCGATGATGAACCGCCAGGCGCGCGCCTTCGGCCTGAAGGTCACCCAGTTCAAGAACCCCGAAGGCCTGCCCGCACCAGGCCACGTGAGCACCGCGCGCGAGCTGTCGGTGATCGCCGCCCGGCTGCTGCGCGACTTCCCGGCCGAGACGCGCTACTACACGATCAAGGAGTTCACCTACAACAAGATCACCCAGCCCAACCGCAACCTGCTGCTCTGGCGCGACCCCACCGTCGACGGCCTGAAGACCGGCTACACCGACGCCGCCGGCTACTGCCTGATCGCCACCGCGAAGCGCGACATGCCCGCCGGCCCGCGCCGGCTGGTGGCGGTGATCCTGGGCGCCGCCTCCAAGGAGGCTCGCGCCACCGAGGCGCAGAAGCTGCTCAACTGGGGCTACAGCGCCTGGGATGCGGTCAAGCTCTTCGACGCGAAGCAGCCCATCGCCACCGCCGAAGTCTGGAAGGGCACGAAGTCCACCGTCCAGCTCAGCTCACTCACCCCGGTGGTGGTGACCGTGCCGCGCGGCGATGCGGCGAAGCTGCAGACCCAGCTCACCCGCACCGATCCGCTGCTCGCCCCGCTGTCGGTGGGCCAGAAGCTGGGCACGCTGAAGGTGATCTCCGGCCGTCAGGTGATCGCCGAGCTGCCCGTCACGGTGGCCGAGCCGGTGCCGGTGGCCGGGCCGCTGGGCCGCGCCTGGGACAGCCTGCGCCTGATGATCAAGTGATGCGCAGGCCCGCGGCACGCCGGCCTCTGCGCTGACGCAAGCGCGGCAGGCAAACGGCTGGCCCGAAGGCCCGCGCGGGAGTACGCTCACCGGCGGTGACTGCGAATTCCCGCGACCGAGGAGAGTCCGCCCGATGTCTGCACCGATGCCCGCCGCGCTGCTGCTTCCCGACGTCCCCTGCTGGCTCGACGGCCGCTGGCTGCCACTGAACGAAGCCCGGGTGTCCGTGCTCGACCGCGGCTTCCTGTTCGGCGACGGGGTCTACGAGGTGATCCCGGTCTACGGTGGCCGGCTGTTCCGCTTCGACGAGCACATGGCGCGCCTGGCCCATTCGCTGCAGGCGGCGCGCATTCCCGACCCGCAGGGCCCCGAGGGCTGGCTGGCGCTGCTGCGCGAACTGGTCGCGCGGGTGGCGGCACACAGCGGCAGCGCCGACCAGCTGGCCTATCTGCAGGTCACCCGCGGCGTGGCACCCCGCGCGCACCCGATGCCGCCCGGCCTGACCCCGACGGTCTTCCTGATGAGCCAGCCGCACACGCCGCCCGGGCCGGCGCAGCGCCGCGAGGGCGTGGCCTGCGTCACCGCGCGCGACTTCCGCTGGGAGCGCGGCGACATCAAGTCCACCTCGCTGCTCGGCGGCGTGATGGCGCGGCAGATCGCGGTGGACCGCGGCGCCGCCGAGACCATCCTGCTGCGCGACAGCGGCCACGGCATGACGGTCACCGAGGGATCGTCGAGCAACGTCTGGGCGGTGCTCGACGGCGCGCTGATCGGCGTGCCGCCTTCGACGCACACACTGGCGGGCATCCGCATCGAGTTGCTGCGCGAGCTCTGCGAGGAAGAAGGCATCGCCTGCCACCTGCGGCCCATCGCCGAGGCGGAGCTGACCATCGCCGACGAGATCCTGATCAGCTCGGCCGGCCGCGAACTGCTGCCGGTGACCCGGCTGGACGGCGAGCCGGTGGGCCACGGGGCACTGCGCGGCAAGCCCGGCCCGGTCTATGCCCGCCTGCATGCGGCCTACGAGCGCGCCAAGGTCGAACAATCGATCTGACAATCCGCGAACGAACCCGCCGCTCGCCCTGCGGCGCACACACGATGACGACGATGCGCGAGATCCCGCCCGAACAGTCCCTGATCGAATACCCCAGCGCCTTCCCGATCAAGGTGATGGGGGCACAGGTGCCCGGCTTCCTGGAGGCCATCGTCGAGGTGGCCTGCCGCTTCGACCCCGGCTTCGACCCCGCGACGGTGGAGAGCCGGCCGAGCAAGGGTGGCAACTACCTGGGACTGACGATCACCGTCACCGCGACCAGCCGCGAGCAGCTCGATGCGCTCTACCGCACGCTGACCGCGCACCCGATGGTCAAGATCGTGCTCTGACCGGGCCGGGCAGCGCAGCGGCCCGTCAGTCCAGACCCATCAGCCAGGCGATCACGTTCTTCGCCAGGAAGCCCAGCATCCCCACCGACAGCACCAGGAAGAGCACGAAGGTGCCGAAGCGCCCGGCCTTCGACTCGCGCGCCAGCTGCGCGATGATGAAGAACATGTAGACGATGAAGGCGCCGACCCCGACCGTCAGGCCGAACTGGGCAAGCTGTTCCTCGTTGTAGCCGAACATGGGTGGGCGCAGCGAAAGCGGGAAGGGGCGGGCCGGCAGCGGGGCCCGTCGAAGGCGCCCGGCGGGACGCGGCCGCGATCATACGCGGGCGCCCCAGGCCGGGGCGTTCGGGCTGCCATGTTCGTGCGGGCCGGCCTCAGCTGCGTCCGCAGCTGTCGCGGTAGGCATGCCAGCTGGCATGGCCCAGCAGGGGAACCGCCAGCACCAGCCCGAACAGCGCCAGCGCCATGCCCAGCAGGGTCAGCCCCATCACCAGCGCAGCCCAGAGCGCCATCGGCAGCGGGTTGGTCGCCACCGCCCGCCAGCTGGTCTGCACCGCCTCGCGCACGCCCAGACCGCGGTCGACCAGCAGGGGAATGGCCACCACGCTGGAGGCGAACACCGGCGCGGCCATCAGGCCGCCGGCCAGCACCCAGAGCTCGAACAGGCCCGACTCGGGGTTGGCAACCACCACGCGCAGGAAGTCCGCCGGCGTGAGCACCGGCGCCGCCGCCAGCAGCGTGATCAGCGCCGCCGAGGTCAGCACCCAGCCAGTGCCCGCAGCCGCCAGGCCGAGGCCGAAGAGCACCAGGCGGCGGTCCAGCGACAGCCACACCGCGGTCACGGTGGACCAGCCCGCCGGCTCGCCGCGCTCGAGCGCCCGGCTGATCGCGTACAGCCCGGTGGCCAGGATCGGCGCGACCAGCAGGAAGCCCGAAAAGGCGCCGGCCAGGATCCAGAAACGCTGCCCGGCCACGGCGACGATGAGCCAGCCGGCCAGCGCCATCGCCAGCCCGTGTCCCAGGCTGGCCAGCGGCGTGCGGCGCAGATCCTGCCAGCCCCGCCCGAGCCATTCGAGGGGCTGCGTCAGGCGCAGCACACGCAGGGGGATCGACGCGGCAACGGAGGCATTCATGGGCAGCGCGGCAAGTGGGCGTTGCCCGGATGCTAGCGGGACCACCGGGCCGCGTCACCGGCAGGTTTCCCGCGGGTGCACCGCAGCGGGTACAAGGCAAGGCGGCTTTATCATCGGGGCATGAGTTCGCCCGGCGTCGACGTCGCCTCCCTGCGTCACCGCAATGCCCTGGCCCTGTTCGACGAGTTCGTGCGTGCCACCGTCAGCCACCCCGATGCCGCCACGCTGCGCGGCCTGGAGCGGCGCTTCGCCGAGCGCATCGGCATCCAGCCCAGCTACTGGAGCCAGATCAAGAGCCGCTCGCGCCAGATCGGCGAGCGCCTGGCGCGCCAGTTCGAGCAGCACTGCGGCAAGCCGGCCGGCTGGCTGGACCTGCCGCACAGCCCTGCCGTGCCGGCCCGCGCGGACCTGCGGGCCGCCCTGGGTGCTGTCGTCCCGCCTTCCAGCGCCACCCCACCTGCGCCCGCTGCGGCCCCCCAGGCTCGGGACGGCCGAGAAGGCCCGCGCGACGACGACGAGCGTTTCATCGTCGACCTGGTGCTGAGCTACTACCGGCGCAATCCACAGCGCGCCCGCCAGCGCCTGCTCGACCTGCTCGGCGAGGTGCTCGTGCCCGCCGCGCCGCCACCGACCGCTCCGAAGCCGCCGGCCGCCCCCGCCCAGGACGACGCCCGGCTCTGGGCCCAGGCACAGCGCCAGGTGGCGCCGCTCAAGCCGAAGCGCTGACCCCACCGCTTGCGTCGGGTCCGCGGGTTTCTCCGGAGCCTCGCGGCGGGCTCGGGGGCTTCCCAAGTTGATAAACACTCGTTTATCATTTGGGCAATTGATCAATGTTCGTTGACTCGATCGGATCGCGACGCTCCGGCCCATGCCCGGTACCGCCGCGGAATCCGCCCGCCCGATCCGGTCCATCGGGCTCCCGATGTCCCCGCACTTGCCGGCCCCGCCCGGCCAGGAGATGCCGCCATGACCCCGTCCACCGCTGCACACAGCCGCCTCACGCTGTGCCCGCCCAAGCCCCGCAACCCCTTCGTGGCCGCGGCGCGGCTGCGCGCCGCGGGCCGCCACGGCCCCGACGGCGGCGCACGCCGCCAGCGCGAGCGCCAGGCCCTGCGCCGGGAGCTTCGGGCCACCGGGCCGGATCCCCGGCACCGGGGCGAACCCTGAACTGAACCCCCGACGGATACGCCGCGCCGCGACAGGCGGGTGGCTCCGTCGCCTCGAGGAGGAAGCCGACCATGGCTGCACCCCTGAGCCTCGGGCCCGTCGCGGCCCCCCGCACCTTCTGGCGCCACTGGCGCCGCACCCTCTCGGACGGGCTGCAGCGCTGGCAGCGCCGGCGCGCCGAACGGCGCGCTGCCGAGCTGGCGCAGCGCTCCCGCGAAGCCTGCGCCGAGGAGGGCGCCGACCTGGAGTTCGGCGTCGTGGAGATCGACGGCCGGCGCTTCGGCGCGCTGTACCGCAGCGGTCAGCTGGTGGGTCTGCTGCCCGAGCTCGATCGCCTCTGACGGCCGCGCGGCGGCCCCCCTCGCCGGGCGGGCCGCCGCGTGATGGAATCGTCGCTTCGAGCCCCGGCGCAGGGGCGGGCCGCCGTGCCGCACTGCAGTCCGCCCCGTGGCCGGCCGATCATCCCGACAGGCCTCGCCCTGCCGGCCACCCGTGGGTGCACACCGGCCGGGTCCCGGGGCCGCTCGCCCCCACCGCCTTCCGGAGTGCCCGATGCTGACCCAGCCCCTGCCCGACCTGGCCACCTGGACGGAGTGGCTGCGCACCCGGCCGATTCCCGTGCTCGCCGCCAGCGCCGACGAGATCGCCCTGCTCGCACAGGCCGAGGAGGCACGCGGCTGTGTCGACGCGGCCATGATCGCGCGCGCCGTGGTCGACGACCCGCTGATGACGCTGCGCGTGCTGGTGCACACCGCACAGCACCGGCACGCGCGCCAGGTCACCGACGCCGAGACCGTCACCGCTGCGGTGCTGATGATGGGCATCGGCCCCTTCTTCCGCGACTTCGCGGCCCTCGAACGCGTCGAGGACCGCCTGGCCGGCCACCCGCAGGCCTGGCAGGGCCTGCAGCAGGTGCTGCAGCGGGCCCACCGCGCCGCGCACTTCGCGCAGGCCTTCGCGGTGCACCGCATGGACGGCGACGCGCCGGTGCTGCGCGAGGCCGCGCTGCTGCACGACTTCGCCGAAATGCTGCTGTGGTGCCATGCCCCGGACCTGGCGCTGGAGATCGGCCGGCGCCAGCAGGCCGACCCCCACCTGCGCTCGCGCGCGGCGCAGCGCGAGGTGCTGAACATCGAGCTGGGCGCACTCGAACAGCAGCTGATGCGCGTCTGGCGCCTGCCGCAGCTGCTGATCCAGCTCACCGACGACCATGCCGCCGGCCACGCGCTGATCTACCCGCAGGTGCGCACGGTGCGCCTGGCGGTGCAGGTGGCGCGCCACAGCGGCCGGGGCTGGGACGACGCCGCGCTGCCCGACGACATCGCCGAACTGGCCGAGCTGCTCAACCTCTCCGAGACGTCCACACGGCGCCTGCTGCAGGAGATCGACGCCCCCGGCTGAGTCACCGTGAGCGCGGCGAGGCCGGCGGCCTGTCGCTGCCGCGACAGGCCGCTAGGACAAGCCCCAAAGCGCCCGCCGCGGCCTTCTGCCACGATCGCTCTCCATGTCCAGTTCCGCTGCCCTGTCCCGCGCCGCCGAGGCGTTTCCCCCCGCCACGCCTGCGGCGCCCTGGCTGCAGAGCTACCCGGCGGGCGTGCCGGCGCACATCGAGCAGGATCCGGCCACCAGCCTGGTCGACCTGCTGGAGACGGCCTTCCGCCGCCATGCCAGCCGCCAGGCCGGCCTGTTCATGGAGCAGCCGCTGCGCTTCGATGCGCTGGACGAACTCTCCGGCGCGCTGGCCAGCTGGCTGCAGCAGCGCGGCCTGGCGCGCGGCGCCCGGGTGGCGCTGATGATGCCCAACACCCCGCAGTACATGGTGGCGCTGGCCGCGGTGCTGCGCGCCGGCATGGTGGTGGTGAACGTCAACCCGCTGTACACGCCGCGCGAGCTCGAACACCAGCTGAAGGACTCCGGCGCCGAGGCCATCGTGGTGCTGGAGAACGTGGCGCACACCCTCGAGGAGATCATCGAGCACACGTCGGTGCGCCACGTGGTGCTGGTGGCCCTGGGCGACATGCTGAACTGGTGGCGCGGCCCGCTGGTGAACTTCGTCGTGCGGCACGTGAAGAAGATGGTGCCGGAGTTCCGCCTGCCGCTCACCGAGGGCCGCAGCGTGACCCGTTTCAACGACGCGGTCGCCGAAGGAGCTCGCCGGCCGCACAGCCGCGTGGCGGTGCGCGGCGACGACATCGCCTTCCTGCAGTACACCGGCGGCACCACCGGGGTGTCCAAGGGCGCGGTGCTGCTGCACCGCAACGTGGTGGCCAACATCCTGCAGACCGAGCAGTGGTTCCGCCCGATGCTCGACAAGGTCGGCCACAAGCAGATGACGGTGGTCTGCGCGCTGCCGCTGTATCACATCTTCGCGCTGACGGTGTGCTACTTCATGGGGCTGCGCCTGGGTGCGCGCAACCTGCTGATCCCGAACCCGCGCGACCTGCCAGCCCTGATCGGGGCGCTGTCGGGCCACCGCATCCACATGTTCCCGGCGGTCAACACGCTGTACAACGCGCTGGCCAACGACCCGGACTTCGCACGCCTCGACTTCTCCGAGCTGGTGGTCTCCAACGGCGGCGGCATGGCGGTGCAGCAGGCCACCGCCGAGAAGTGGCTGAAGGTGACCGGCTGCCCGGTCTGCGAGGGCTACGGCCTGTCCGAGACCTCGCCGGTGGCCACCGCGAACCGGCTGGACCTGAAGGAGTTCACCGGCACCATCGGCCTGCCGGTGCCCAGCACCGAGATCGCCATCCGCGACGACGACGGCCGCGACCTGCCCATCGGCGAGCGCGGCGAGATCTGCATCCGCGGCCCGCAGGTGATGGCCGGCTACTGGCAGCGGCCCGAGGAGACCGCCCAGGTGCTGAGCGCCGACGGCTGGTTCAAGTCCGGCGACATCGGCATCATGGACGAGCGCGGCTACGTGCGCATCGTCGACCGCAAGAAGGACATGATCCTGGTGTCGGGCTTCAACGTCTACCCCACCGAGATCGAGCAGGTGGTCAACCTGCACCCCGGCGTGCTCGAGTGCGCCGCGGTGGGCGTGCCCGATCCGCGCTCGGGCGAGGCGGTCAAGCTCTTCGTGGTACGCCGCGACCCGGCGCTCGACGAAGACGACATCGCCCGCTACTGCCACGACAACTTCGCCGGCTACAAGCGGCCGAAGTACATCGAATTCCGCGACGACCTGCCCAAGTCCAACGTCGGCAAGATTCTGCGGCGCGAATTGCGCAGCAGCAGCAGCGCCTGACAGGGCACACTGCGGCCTGGGCGGCCGAGGTCGACCCCCGCGCGCCGGCAGTGGCCTGCGCCGGTGGGAAGCGGTGCCGCCGAGGACCGCACGATGACTCCGACCGCGCCCAGCTGCCCGGCTTCGCCGCCCACCCCGGTGACCCCGACCGGCGTGGTCCGGCCGCGCATCCCGCTCAGCCGCTTCGCGCTGCTGTTCGCCGCCGCGACGCTGGCGGTGGTCTGGCTGGCGGTGGCCCTGCTGCTGGCCGACAAGCACGACGACGCGCTGTCGGCCGAGGTGCGGCAGAACCGCAACCTGGTGCGGGTGCTGCAGGAGCAGACCCTGCGGGTGGTGGCCAGCACCGACCAGGCCACGATGCGGCTGCGCGACGCGGTGGTCCAGGGGCAGCAGCCCGACCTGATCCACATCGCCAACGAGACCGGCCTGGCGCCGAAGATCCTGGTTCAGCTGGCCCTGGTGGGAGCCGACGGCCGCTTCGTCGGCAGCAACCTCGATCCCGACGGCAGCCGCACCGGCCATGTCGACCTCTCCGAGCGCGAGCACATCCGGGTGCACCTGAACCCGGCCCTGGCGCCGGATGCCGCCCGGCTGCCGGCCGGCGGCCTGTTCATCGGCCGGCCGGTGCTGGGCAAGGTGTCCAAGCGCTGGACGATCCAGCTGACCCGGCGCATCGACGCGCCCGACGGGCGGGTGCTCGGCGTGGTGGTGGCCTCGCTCGACCCGGCCTACTTCGAGGACGTGTTCCGTCAGGTCGAGCTGGGCCGCTCCGGCGGCGTGACGCTGGCCGGCACCGACCTGACCGTGCGCGCCCGGGTGATCGGCGGCAAGGCCCTGGACATGGGTGGCAAGGTGGGACCGGGCAGCCCGCTGGCCCGCAACGAGCTCGGCCAGGAGGGCCACTACACCGCGCCGAGCACGATCGACGGGGTCGAGCGCATCTTCGCCTACCGGCGCGTGGCCGAGTATCCGATCTACCTCTTCGTCTCCTCTGCGGTGGACGAAGCCCTGGCCGGCTGGCGCGGCTACCGCAACATGCTGGTGGGCCTGTCGGCCCTGCTCAGCCTGGCCGTGGCGGCGGCGGCCTGGATCTTCCTGGCCAGCCTGCGCCGGCTCGAGCGCAGCAACGAGGCGCTGGCGCTGAGCGAGGCGCAGGCCCAGTCGGCCAGCCGGGCCAAGAGCGAGTTCCTGGCCGCGATCTCGCACGAGCTGCGCACGCCGCTGACCAGCATCCGCGGCTTTGCCGAGCTGATGGAGCGCCGCATCGAACAGCCGGTGTTCCGTGAGCAGGCCGGCCTGATCCGCAAGGGCGCCGAGCATCTGAATACCCTGCTCACCGAGATCCTCGACCTCGCCAAGGTCGAGGCCGGCGCGATGGCGCTGAATCCGGAGCCGCAACGGCTGCAGGAACTGCTGGGCCAGACCGTGGGCTTCTACCAGGTCGCCGCCGCCGAGAAGCAGCTCGCCCTGCAGCTGCACATCGACCCCACGCTGCCGGCCGAGTGGCTCTGCGACGGCCTGCGACTCAAGCAGATCCTGAACAACCTGCTGTCCAACGCGATCAAGTTCACCCCCGCCGGCGAAGTGCGCCTGGAGGCGACGCCGGGGCCCGAAGGCCGGCTGCAGCTGCACGTGGTCGACACCGGGCCCGGCATTGCGCCGCAGATGCAGGAGGCGGTGTTCGAGCGCTTCCGCCAGGGCGACGCCCGGGTCTCCCACCAGCATGGCGGCACCGGCCTGGGTCTGGCGCTGGCCCGCGCGCTGGCCGAGCGCCTGGGCGGCACGCTGACGCTGCAGTCGCAGCCCGGTCAGGGCGCCCGCTTCACCCTCACCCTGCCGGCCCAGCCACCGGCCTGAGGCGCCCCCGCTCCGCTGCGGGCGGCACCGAAGGACCGTCAGAGCGCGCCACGGCAGCCCGGGGCACCGCAGCGGCAGGCCAGCCGGCCCTCGTGGTGGGTTTCACCGTAGTCGCAGGTGATCTCCTCGCCCGGGGCGATGTCGCGCATCGCGTAGATCTCGACCCGCCCCTGGCGGATGCGCAGCACCGCGTTCGGGCGGCAGGAATGGTTGGTGAAGCGCAGCGGGTCGGCCGAGCGGGAAGCATCGATGGCGCGGCGCTCGTTGACCTCCACGATCATGATCCGCTCGAGCTGCTTCGCGCGCTGCCAGGCCTCGTGCACGCTGATCGTCTCGCCGCGGATCTCGCCGATCTTGCGCCGGGCGGGGATGGCCTCGCCCGCGAAGGCCCCGGTGCCGTCGATGTGGCTCGGGGCGTTCGTGACGGCGTACTTCTGCGGGTTGGCGGGGGTGCCCATGCGGCGCGATCCAGGACGAAAAAGAGGGGCTTCACCGCCCCACGGGACAGCGCAGGCCGCATCTGACCCGCCCCGGCCAGCCCTGTCAAGGCACAAGGCTGTGGACAGTTCCGGCACAACCGACCCGCCATCCACAGCCCCCCCGCCCGCGGATGGACTTGTTGCCGATCGCTCCCCCGCCTGTCCCGGCTGCGGCACACAGCCTTGCCGGCGACGCAAGTGGCTGTCGGCGCTGCGGAAAGTCGAGTTATCCACAGAATCGGCCGGCCTCTACTACCACGACCAGTTTGAAAGATGATCACAACAAGAGAAGGAACGGGCTGCCGCCGCGCGCAGCGCGCCGCTGCCGGCCCGGGTGGGCCGCAGGGCCTGCGGCGCTATGCTCGCCATCCGCGTTCCGGCTGCCCTGCGACATGAATCCCTCCGACCTCACCACCGCGCTGCTGCACTCCGACCGCCGTTTCGGCGTCGAGCACGGCGGTCTGCACAAGCCCATCCACACCTCGGTCCAGTACGGCTTCGACCGCGTCGAGGACCTGATCGGGGTCTTCCAGGGCAGCCTGAAGGGCGCCTACAACTACGCGCGCCAGGGCACGCCGAGCAGTGCGGCCCTCGAGTCGATGCTGACCCGCATGGAAGGCGGCCTGGGCAGCATCGCCTTCTCGACCGGCATGGCCGCGATCGCGGCGGTGTTCCTCACGCTGCTGCGCAGCGGCGACCACCTGATCGCCAGCCGACATGTCTTCGGCAACACCAACAGCGTGTTCGGCACGCTGGGCGACTTCGGCGTGGCGGTGGACAAGGTCGATGCCACCTCGGTGCAAGGCGTCGCTGCCGCACTGAGGCCGAACACCCGCATGGTCTTCGTCGAGACGATTGCCAATCCCGGTACCCAGGTGCCGGACCTGGCCGCCATCGGGGCCTTCTGCCGCGCCCACGGCCTGCTCTACGTGGTGGACAACACGGTGACCTCGCCGGCGCTGTTCCGCCCGGCTTCGGTGGACGCCGGCCTGGTGGTGAATTCGCTGAGCAAGACCATCGCCGGCCACGGTGCGGCGCTGGGCGGAGCGGTGACCGACACGGGCCGGTTCGACTGGTCGGCCTACCCGAACGTCTTCGCGGCCTATCGCAAGGGCGACCCGGCCGGCTGGGGTCTGGCGCAGATCCGCAAGAAGGGCCTGCGCGACTTGGGCGGCGCGCTGGCACCCGAGCAGGCACACCGCATCGCCCTGGGCGCGGAGACACTGACGCTGCGCGTGGCGCGCGCCAGTGCCAGCGCCCTGGCCCTGGCACGCTTTCTCGAGGCGCACCCGGCGGTGGCGCGGGTGGCCTATCCGGGCCTGGCCTCGCACCCGCAGCATGCCCGGGCGGCGGAATTGTTTCCGGGCGGTTCGTCCTGGCTGCTGTCCTTCGAACTGAAGGATCCCGCCCGCCTGAACGACGTGATGAACCGCCTGCGACTGGCCGTGCTGGCCACCGGTCTGGGCGACACCCGGACGCTGGTGATCCCGGTGGCGCCGACGATCTTCTGGGAAGCCGGACCGACCGCACGCGCCGAGATGGGCATCGCCGACGGACTGGTGCGCGTCTCCCTCGGCCTGGAAGAGCCTGCGGATCTGATCGCCGATTTCGAGCAGGCCCTGGCCGCCGCCGGCTGAACCCCGCGGCGCCTGTGCCGGACCTGCGGGTTTTGCCGGATCCCGACCTGTCCCGGCACTGAGCAGCATCAGCGAACCGCCTCGGGCCTGCGTGGCACACTGCGGCAGCGGATTCGACCGCGTCCGTCGAACAGGGATCGCCATGCGTGGGCTCGGAAAGGCGTTGTGGCTGGCAGCGGTCTGCCCGTGGGTGATCGGGGCCTGGGCCGCGGCGCCGTCCGCCTCCAGTGCGGTGGCGCACGCGCTCCCCGGGCCCGCGCTGCGCGTCGCGCTGGACGACAGCCGCCCCCCCTATGCCAGCCGGGACGCCGAGGGTCGCCTGCAGGGCTACCTGGTGGAGCGCTGGGCGCTGTGGTCCCGCCGGAGCGGGCGGCCCGTCGACCTGCAGGGTCTGACCTGGACGCAGGCACGGCAGCGGGTGCTGGACGGACAGGCCGACGTGCTCGACGGAGTGGCCGTGGGCGATCCGCCGGAACTGCACCTGGAAGTGGCCGCGCCGTACAGCGAGGCTGCGGTGCTGCTCTACCACCGCGCACACCTGGCCGGCCTGAGCGATGCGGCATCGGCGCGCAGCTTCGTCGTGGGCGTGAAGGAGGGCGGCGACTGCGCCGATCATCTCGAGGCGGCCGGCGCCACCCACCTCCTGAGGTATCCGGGCAACGACGCGCTGGTGCGTGCCGCGCTGCTGCAGGAAGTCGAGGTGTTCTGCATGTCGCAGCCCTCGGCCGAACTGCTGCTCACGCAGATGGGCATCCAGGACGCCTTTCGCCGCAGTCCGGCGCTGTACACCCAGCGCATCAGCTGGGCGGTGCGACGTGGCCGCAGCGATCTGGCGCACGAGGTGGCGGCCGGCTTCGCCCGCCTCGACCCGCAGGCCGAAGTGGCGCTGCAGCGCCGCTGGTTCGGCGAGGCGCTGCCCGGACCGCGCTCGCCCTACCTTCAGTGGGCCGGCTATGGCGTGCTCGGGCTGTCGGGGCTGCTGCTGGTGATGCTGCTGTGGCTGCGCAGCCTGCGTGCGGCGGTGCAGCGGCAGACCGCGGCGCTGCGCGAACAGCAGGCGCGGCTGGGCACTCTGTTCCGCACCCTGCCGGACCCCATCTGGCTGAAGGACGCCGAGGGCCGCGTGCAGGCCTGCAATCTGGCCTACGAGCGGCTGCTGGGCCGTCCCGAGGCCGAGATCGTCGGCCGGCGCGATGTGGAGCTGGTCGGTGCGGCGCAGGCCGCGTCCTTCCAGGCCAGCGACGCACGGGCACTGGCCTCGCCGCAACCGGTCACGGAACTGCAGCAGGTGGCCCTGGCCGGTGGCGCGCAGCGTCTCTACGAGGTCACCAAGACCCGCGTCGAAGAGGCCTCGGGCCGGCTGTTCGGCGTGCTCGGGGTCGCCCGCGACATCACCGAGGCGCAGCAGCTGCAGACCGAGCTGGCCGAACGGGTCAAGGAACAGCGCTGCCTGTATGCGGTGTTCCGCGCCAGCGAGGACCTGACCCGGCCCCTGGACATGCTGCTCGACGAGGTGGTGGCCCTGCTGCCTCCTGCCTGGCTGCATCCGGAGGTGGCGGTGGCGCGCATCGAATGGGACGGCAAGTTCCACGACGCCGGCCCCTTCGACGCCGCGGTGGTCGAGCTGTCCGCGCCGATCCAGCGCGGCGATGGCGTCTGCGGCCGGGTGGCCGTGGGTTACCGGGAGCTGCGGCCGACGCAGGACGAAGGTCCCTTCCTGGAGGAGGAGCGCAAGCTCGTGAACGCGGTGGCCGAGCGGCTGGCCGGCATCTGGCAGCGCCGCCAGGCCGAGGCCCGCCTGCACGACAGCGAGGAGCGCTTCCGTGTGCTCTTCGAGCACACCCGCCAGGCCATCACCCTGATCGCCGACAACCGCTTCATCGCCGCCAACCGCGCCTCGCTGGACATGCTGCGCATGCAGCGGCTCGAGGATCTGCTCGGCCGCTCGCCGGCCGACCTGTCACCGCCCTGCCAGCCCGACGGGCGCGATTCGCGCAAGGCGGCCGAGGCCTATGCGCGCCAGGCGCTGCGCGAGGGTGTGGTCGAGTTCGAATGGCAGCACCTGCGCGCCGACGGCGACCCTTCATCGCCCGGGTCTTCATCACCGCGATCCGCCAGGGTGGGCAGGAACTGCTGCACGTGATCTGGTCGGACATCAGCGCCTACAAGCGTGCCGAGGCCGAACTGGCCGCCTACCGGCTCGACCTCGAGCAGCGCGTCGCCGCGCGCACCGCCGAACTGGCCCGCATGGGCGACTCGCTGCGCGACGCCAACGAGCGGCTCGAGGCGATCCTGGACACCGCCAACGTCGGCATCATGCTGGTGCGCGAGCGCCGCATCGCCCAGTGCAACCGCCGCCTCGAACAGCTCACCGGCCACGGCCGCGGCGAGCTCGACGGCCGCCCCACCTCGGAGCTCTACGCCGATCCGCAGGCCTGGCGCGACGCCGGACCGGAAGTGAGCCGGCAGCTGGAGGCGGGCGTGACCTACGTGGCCGAGCTGCAGGCGCTGCGCAAGGATGGCAGCACCTTCTGGGTACGGCTGTCGGCCAGTGCGATCGATCCGGCCGACCTGGACCACGGCATCGTCGGCATGCTCGAGGACATCGGCCCCGAGCGCGCCGCGCTGGCCGAGATGGCCCGCGCGCGCGCCCTGGCCGAGGAGGCCGCGCGCACCAAGGCGGACTTCCTGGCCAACATGAGCCACGAGATCCGCACGCCGCTGAACGCCGTCATCGGCATGACCCACCTGCTGCTGGGCACCGGGCTGGCACCGCGCCAGCTCGACTACGCGCGCAAGATCCAGGCTTCGGGCCAGCACCTGCTGGGCATCCTGAACGACATCCTCGACTTCTCGAAGATCGATGCCCAGCGCATGCAGCTCGAGCAGGTGGAGTTCGAACTCGACCGCGTGCTGGACAACGTGGTCGGGGTGCTGGCCGACAAGGCCCAGGCCAAGGGCCTCGAGCTGCTCATCGACGTCGCCCGGGACGTGCCGCCGCAGCTGGTGGGCGACCCGCTGCGCATCGGCCAGGTGCTGATCAACTACGCCAACAACGCAGTCAAGTTCACCGAGCATGGCCAGATCACGCTGAGCGTCGAGGTTCTGCCCGAGGCGCCGGCACCCGACGCCGCCACGACCCCGGCGGCCGACGCCAACGGCCTGCTGCTGCGCTTCTCGGTGCGCGACACCGGCATCGGCCTCGACGCGGACCAGTGCGAGCGGCTGTTCCAGAGCTTCCAGCAGGCCGACAGCTCGACCACGCGGCGCTACGGCGGCACCGGCCTGGGGCTGGCGATCTCGCGCCGGCTGGCCGAGCTGATGGGTGGCAGCGTCGGGGTGCACAGCAGCCCGGGCGTGGGCTCGACGTTCTGGTTCACCGCCCGGCTGGGGCGGGGACGCTCCCCGGCGCAGCGCCTGCAGCTGCGCCCCGACCTGCGCGGGCGGCGCGTGCTGCTGGCCGACGACAACGAGGACGCACGAGCCGTCATCGGCGACCTGCTGCGCAGCCTGGGCTTCGAGGTCACCGCGGTGGCCTCCGGGCCCGAAGCCCTGGAGGCGCTGGGCCGCGCCGCCACCGCCGGACGCCCGCAGGAACTGGTCATGCTCGACTGGCAGATGCCCGGAATGGACGGTGTGGAGACCGCCCTGGCGATGCGCACGCTGCCGCTGGAGCCCCGCCCGCCGGTGGTGATCGTGACCGCCTTCGGGCGCGAGGAGGTCCGCCGCGCCGCCGAGCAGGCCGGCGTCTGCGAGGTGCTGGTCAAGCCCGTGACCGCCTCGCAACTCTTCGACGCCGTGATGCGGGCCCTGGGCGCCGAGGCGCCGGCGGCCCCGACGCAGGCCGCAGCGCCCGGTCCCCAGCCGCTGCGGGGCCGCCGCGTGCTGCTGGTGGAGGACAACGCGCTCAACCAGGAGGTGGCCCAGGCCCTGCTGCAGGAGCTCGGCCTGGAGGTGGATCTGGCTGCCGACGGCGCCGAGGCGGTCGCGCAGGTGCAGCGGGCGGCCTACGACCTGGTGCTGATGGACATGCAGATGCCGGTGCTGGACGGTCTGGGCGCCACCCGGGCCATCCGTGCCCTGCCGGGCTTCGGTCGGCTGCCCATCGTTGCGATGACCGCCAACGCGATGGCCGAGGATCGCCAGCGCTGCCTGGAGGCGGGCATGAACGATCACCTCGGCAAGCCCATCGAGCCGCGCCAGCTGGAAGAAGCCCTGCGGCGCTGGCTGACGCCGCTGCAGCCACCGGCGTCGCCGCCCGGCCCGCCGGGGCCGGCGGCTGCGCCGGCCTCGACGACCTGGCAGGTGCCGGGACTGGATGCAGCGGCCGGGCTGCGCCTGGCCCTGGGCCGCGAGTCGCTCTACCGCAGCCTGCTGACCACCTTCGTGCACGGGCAGGCGGACTGGCTGCAGCGCTTCGCGCAGGCCCGCCAGGACGGCGACGCCGCCCTGGCGCTGCGCCTGGCGCACACGCTCAAGGGCGTGGCCGCACAGATCGGCGCCCAGCCGCTCAGCCAGGCGGCACAGGCCCTGGAAGGCGCGCTGCAGCGCGGCGAGGGCGAGGCCGTCGTCGAGCCGCTGCAGGCCGCGGTGCGAGCCGGCCTGCAGCCGCTGCTCGACGGCCTGCGCGCCCAGCGGCTCACGGTGGCGGCCACGCCGGCCATGGCTGGCGCGCCGGTCGACCCGGCTGCCTGGGCCGCCCTGCGGGCGCAACTGCTGCAACAGCTCGATCACGGCGATGCCGACTGTCTGGCCCTGGCCGAGCGCCAGGCAGCGCTGCTGCGGCAGGCCCTGGGGCCCGCGCAGCACGACGCCTTCGAGCGGGCGCTGCGGGGCTTCGACTTTCCGACCGCGAGCGGCCTGCTGGCCGACGCGTCCCGAAGCCCCTGATCCGAGCCGACCATGCCCCTTCCCGACGATTTCTGCCTGCGGCGGCGCGACGGCCTCCTGCTGCCGGCGGCCTGGGCCCTGTGCCGTGGCGCGGCCGCGCAGCCCGCCGATCCGCAGGCGCTGCCGCGGCGGCGCGGCCAGCGCCTGGCCGTCGGGCTGGCCTTCAAGCCAAACAGCCTCGATCCCGCCCTGAGCGGCAACGGACGGGCCGGCATGCACCTGCTGCCGGCCTACGAGCCGCTGCTGCGTACCCTGCCCGACGGCCGCCTGGCGCCCGGGCTGGCGCGTGCCTGGGCGCTGTCGGAGGACCAGCGCGAGGTGACCTTCACGCTGCGGGCGGGCGCGCGTTTCGGCGACGGCGAGCCGGTCACGGCGGAGGCGGCACGCCGCTCGATCCTGTACTGGGCCGCCCGGGGGGGACCCTTCGCAACCCATCTGGCGGCGCTGGACGATGTGGACGTGCTCGACGCGCAGCGCCTGCGGGTTCGGCTGAGCCGACCCCAGCCCGCCCTGCTGCAGCTGTTCGACACCAACGGTCTGGCGGGCCACCTGATCAGCCCGAAGGCCCTGGATCAGCCGGAGCTGCTGGCCCGCCAGACCGCCGGCGCGGGGCCCTATCGCCTCGATCCGACGACCACGATCGCCGGGCGCAGCCTGGTCTTCCTGCCCAACCCGTACTACGACGACCCGGCGCGCATCCACTGGCAACGCATCGTGATGGTGCCTTTCGAGGACGCCGAGGCCGGCCTGCGTGCCATGGCCGACGGTCAGCTCGACCTGCTGGTCAGCGACGCGCTGACCGCTCATGCGCAGACCGGCCGGCTGCCGGCGAGGGTGCGGCTGCTGACCTCGCCCGCGGGCTGGACCGGCATGGTGCTGTCCGACCGTGCCGGCCTGCGCTGCCCCGAACTGGGCGACCTGCGCATACGCCGGGCCCTCAACCATGCCCTGGACCGGCGGGCGCTGGCCGAGTCGCTGCTGGGCCGCTTCGGTGCGCCGACCCAGCAGCTGCAGGGCGCCGGCCTGCCCGGGCACGATCCCTCCCTCGAGCAGCGCTACCCCCACGACCCGTCGCGTGCCCAGGCGCTGCTGGCCGAGGCGGGTCGGGCCGGCGGCTTCGAGTTCGAGCTGGCCTACATCGACGGCTCGCTGCCACGCCGGCTCGGCCAGGCCATCGCCGCGCAGCTGCGCCCGCTGGGTGTGCGCCTGCGCGAGCTGCGCGGGCTGGCCGAGCTGATCCAGGCGGACCGGGAACAGCGCCTGCCCGCACTGCTGTTCAGCAGCAACTTCGGTCCGCCGGCCCTGACCCATGCACAGCTGCTCACCCCGGGTGGCAACCTGAACCCCTTCCGCAGCCGCGACGAGCTGCTGGCCGGGCGGATCGCGTCGGCCCTGCAGGCGGCGCCGCCACGCGTCGACGAGGCCTGGCGCGCGGTCTATGCCCGCGCGGCCGAGCTGGCCTGGTTCGCCCCGGTGGCGATGGTGCACTCGGTGCATTTCCTGGCCGACCGGCTGCATGCCGAGGTGCCCGGGCTGGCCCAGGTGATCGATCCGACCGCCATCGTGCCGCTGGGCTGAGCGTGTCGCCGCGGAGGCCGGCCGCCGGGCCCCGGGACGCTCATCGTTCGATCCGCTTGCACGGTCTGCACGAAAGACGGCAATCGCCGCACCGGACCCGTCCCCTAGCATGGCAGTCTGCGCCAGGGCAAGGGCCCGGGGCGCGCCACCGACGCCGAGGCGGATCTCCCTCGCCATCCCGCATTCAGGAGCTTTGCACATGTCGCAGATCGTCATCGTCTACCACAGCGGCTACGGCCACACCCGCCGCATCGCCGAGACCGTCGCCGAGACCTCCGGCGCCACCCTGCTGGCCATCGACGCCGAGGGCAACCTGCCCGAGGGCGGCTGGGAGCAGCTGCAGGCCGCGCGCATGATCGTGTTCGGCTCGCCCACCTACATGGGCAGCGTGAGCTGGCAGTTCAAGAAGTTCGCCGACGCCAGCTCGAAGGCCTGGTTCACCCAGGCCTGGAAGGACAAGCTCTTCGCCGGCTTCACCAACTCCGCCTCGATGAACGGCGACAAGCACAGCACGCTGCACTACTTCATGACCCTGGCGATGCAGCACTCGGGCCTGTGGGTGGGCACCGGGATGATGCCCAGCAACCACAAGGCCGCCACGCGCGACGACATCAACTACGTGGCCTCGTCGTCCGGCCTGATGACCACCACCCCCTCGGATGCCGGCGTCGACGAAATCCCCGCCGGCGACCTGGCCACCGCGCGCCGCTTCGGCGAGCGCCTGGCCGAGGTGGTGGCGCGTCACCCGGTCTGATCCCGGTCCGACGTCGGTCGGCCGAGGGCGACCCTGCGGTCGCCCGCCCAAGCCCCGCGGATCCTGACGGTTCGCGGGGCTTCTTTCATGGAGCGCCCGCATGCCGTCACGAGACCGCCTCGCCGGGCGCACAACCCTGTGGATGGAAGCCGTACAACCGGGCGGTCATCCACCGTCCGGGCACGGCCGGGCCGGTTGTGCCCGATCCGTCCCCTGCGGCTCCCGGGGTCTGCGCACAGCCTCGGGAAGCCGAAAAGTGCTGTGTCGACAAGGACCGAAGCGACTTGTCCACAGGACCGGGCGGGCTCTACTACGACTACCAGTCTTATAAAGAAGAAGAAAGGAAGAGGGAGGGCGCATCTGCGGATCCGGTGGACAGGCCAGGCCGGATGGACGAAGGCCGCCCCGCCCCGGTCGCGGCCTGCACCCGCCTCGGTCGCATCACGGGCCAGGTCCCAGGTCGCGGCACATGTCGCGGGTGCCTCTTGAGCTTGCTCAAGAGCCGTCAGGGTTTGCACGGATCGGGCAGGGGGCTCGCTTATGCTCCGGCGGTTGCATTTCTTCACTGCCCGGCCGCCATGGACCAGCACTTCCTCACCCCGCTGTTCTCGCCCCGCTCGATCGTCGTCTTCGCGGGCAACCCCGACCAGCCGGAGGCGCGCCATCCCCTGGCCCGTACCCTGGTGCGGGAGCTGACCGAAGGCGGCTTTGCCGGTGAGATCACCTATCTGGACAGCCAGATGACCGGCACGCTCAGCGCCCTGGCGCACAGCCGCGCCGATCTGGCCATCATCGCCCTGCCGCACGAGCAGATTGCTGCGGCGCTGGAAATTGCCGGGCGCATCCGCTGCCGCGCCGCACTGGTGCTGTCCTCGGGACTGCCCAGCGGCAACTGCGCCGAGTTGCAGACCATCGCGCGCCGCCACGGCGTGCACCTGCTCGGGCCGAACAGCCTGGGCTTCCAGCGCCCGCACCTGAAGCTCAATGCCAGCGTGGCCGGTCCGCTGGCCGCACCGGGGCCGCTGGCGCTGGTGTCGCAGTCCGGAGCGCTGACTTCCTCGATCCTGGACTGGGCGCGCAACAACGGCGTGGGCTTCTCCACCGTGGTCTCGCTGGGCCCGAATACCGTGGTGGACCTGCCGCAGGTACTGGACTTCCTGGCCAACGACGCCTCCACCCACAGCATCCTGGTCTATATGGAGGGCATCCAGCACGCGCGACGCTTCATGAGTGCGCTGCGGGCGGCCGCTTACGTCAAGCCGGTGGTGGTGATGAAGTCCGGCCGCAAGCCCGCGGGCAGCAGCGCGGCGCTGACGCATTCGGCCTCGATCGTCGGTTCGGACGACGTCTTCGAGGCCGCGCTGCGGCGCGCCGGCGTGGTACGGGTGCGCCAGTTCGTGCAGCTGTTCTCCGCGGCCAAATGCCTGGCCTCGCGCTACCGGCCGGTGGGCCGGCGCCTGGCCATCGTCACCAACGGCGGCGGCCCGGGCGTGCTGGCAGCCGACTGGGCCAACGAGATCGGCCTGCAGGTGGCCACGCTGAGCGACAAGACGCAGCATGAACTGACCGGCAAGCTGGGCGCACAGGCCTCGGTGGGGCAGGTGATCGACCTGGGCGAGGAGGCCAGCTCGGCCCAGTACTGCGCGGCCCTGCAGGCCGCTGCGCGCGACGGTGGCGCCGACGGCGTGCTGGCGATCTACTCGCCCAAGCCCGATACCGATCCGGACGAGGTGGCCAAGGGCGTGCTGGAGGCCTTCAACAGCACCGGCAAGCCGGTGCTGGCCTGCTGGATGGGCGACGACCGCGTCAAGGGCGCGCGCGAGATGCTCAACGCCAAGTCCATCCCCAGCTTCCGCACGCCGGAGGCGGCGGTGGATGCCTTCCACAACATCGCCACCTTCTACCAGAACCAGCAACTGCTGCAGCAGACGCCGCCGCCGATGTCGCATCTGCCCAAGCCGGACGTGGAGGGCGCGCGCCTGCTGATCGAGGCGGTGCTGGCCGAGCGCCGCAAGGTGCTCACCGAGATGGAGTCCAAGGCGCTGCTGGCAGCCTTCCACATCCCCGTGACGCGCACCATGCTGGCGCGCAGCGCCGGCGAGGCGATGCTGATCGCCAGCCAGCTGGGCTACCCGGTGGCGCTGAAGATCGATTCGCCCGACATCAGCCACAAGAGCGACGTGCAGGGCGTGCTGCTCAACGTGGGCAGCGCCGCGCAGGTGCGCGACGCCTACAACGACATGCTGGCCGCGGTGGGCAAGGCCATGCCGAATGCGCGCATCAACGGCGTGACGATCCAGCCGATGAGCGGCAAGCGGCGCGGGCGCGAGATCTACATCGGCCTGACCACCGACCAGCCTTTCGGCCCGGTGATCACCTTCGGCGCCGGCGGTACGATGATCGAGCTGATCGCCGACCGCGCGATGGAGCTGCCGCCGCTGAACCAGTTCCTGGCGCACCGGCTGATCGAGCGTTCGCGCGTGGCCGAGATGCTCGGCGAGTGGCGCGGTGCACCGGCGGCGGACCTGGAGTCGGTCGAACAGATCCTGCTGCGCCTGTCGGAGATGGTCTGCGAGCTGCCGCAGCTGCGCGAGATGGACATCAACCCCATCATCGTCGACGAGCATGGCGCGGTGGCGGTGGACGCGCGCATCGTGGTCGAGCATGCCGGCCCGGCCGCGCGCGACTACAACCACCTGTCGATCCTGCCCTACCCGACCCGCCACGAGAGCGAGTGGCCGATGAAGGGCGGCGGCGTCTACACCATCCGGCCGATCCGCCCGGACGACGCCGACATGCTGCAGGCCTTCGTCAAGAGCCTGTCGCAGGAGAGCCGCTACTTCCGCTTCGCCAGCGCGATGACGGAACTGCCGCCGCGCATGCTGGCGCGCTACACGCTGATCGACTACGACCGCGAGATGGCCCTGGCCGCGGTGCACGTGGACCGCCAGCCCGACGGCGAGGGGGGCTTCACCGAGACCGAGCAGATCATCGGCGTGTCGCGCTACATCACCAACCCGGACCAGACCACCTGCGAGTTCTCGCTGGTGGTCTCCGACCACTTCAAGGGCCAGGGCCTGGGTTCGCGGCTGATGCACGCGATCATGGAGTTCGCCCGCAGCAAGGGCCTGTCGCAGATCGAGGGCCTGGTGCTGGCCAACAACGACAACATGCTGCGGCTGATGCGCAGCCTGGGCTATTCGGTGGGCACCTTCACCGAGGATCCGGACTTCAAGCTGGTCACCAAGGCCCTGTGAGGCCGGGATCCGCGGGCGGCCGGCCCGCCGGGATCGGTCAACCCAGCCAGCCGGCTGCGGCAGACAGCCCCGCGCCCACCGCTGCGGCCAGGGTGGCCAGCGCGTAGCCGAGCAGCACCTGGCGGCCCAGCGTGCTGCCGCCGGTGAGCCAGGCGATGCCGGCCTTGCTGGCCTGGTTGGTCGCCGCCGCCAGCAGCGTGGCCAGCAGGGCCGCGCCCAGTGGCAGCGTCCCGGTGGCCTGCATGCGCGCCAGCGTGATCAGGATCGCGTCCACGTCGGCCAGCCCGGAGACCATGGCCAGCCCGTACAGGCCGGTGGTGCCGAAGAGGTCGTGCGCGCCCCGGCCCAGCACCGCCATCGCGCCGAGGAAGGCTGCGAAGCCCAGCGCCACGCTGAGGTCGAAGGGCGGCGCCTCCTCGCTCGGGCCGGGCGCGGCGTCCTGCGGGCTGCGGCTGCGCTGCCAGGGCGCGCCGAGGCGGCGCCACTGCAGCAGCGCCAGTGCCAGCAGCGTCAGGCCGGCGGCCAGCAGCGGGGCGGCCAGGGCCCGGCCCAGTGCGGGCTGCAGCGACACCGCGATCAGCGTCATGCGCAGGAACATCACCCCGCAGGCCGCCAGGATGCCCGCGGCCGCTGCGGAGGCCAGCGCCGGCTCCTGGCGGGCCTGGCGCGCCAGGGTGAGGGTGGCGGCGGTGGAGGACGCCAGACCGCCGAGCAGCCCGGTCCAGAGCAGGCCGCGCTGCGGGCCGCTGGCACGCATGGCCACATGCCCGCCCAGCGACAGCCCGGAGACCAGCACCACCGCCCACCACAGCCGGTACGGGTTGAGCGCCTCGTAGGGCCCGTAGCCCTGGTCGGGCAGCAGCGGCAGCACCACCACCGAGAGCACGCCCATCTGCAGGCCGGCGCTCAGCTCGCGCTGCTCGATGCGGCGCAGCCAGCGGTGCAGGGTGGACTTCAGGTCCAGCAGCACCGCCACGACCACCGCCACGCCGGCGGCCAGGGCGGGCGAGCCCGATGCGGCCAGGGCGCCGAGCGCGAAGGTCAGCAGTGCGGCCACCGTGGTGGTGGCGCTCAGCCGGCCGCTGCTGCGCATCCAGGCGCTGTAGGCGACGATCGTCACCAGCGCCAGGCCGAGCAGCCCGGCGGCCACCGGCCAGGCGCCGAAGGGGCCGCGCAGCTGCGCCGTCACGCCGCCGAACAGGCCGATCAGCGCGAAGGTGCGCAGTCCGGCCACCCGGCTGCCCTCGGCCTGTTCGCGCTCGCGCCAGCCGCGCTCGAGGCCGATCACCAGCCCCACGGCCAGCGCGGCGGCCAGGCCGACCACGGCCGGGTCGATCGGCAGGGTGGTGGTGTCGAAGGTCATCGGCGCAGGGATCCTCTCAATTCGCGCGCCGCGGCAGCGGCGGGATCGGCCGCAGCGCCGAGGTGAACTTCTCGGTCAGCGGGGCATGGTCCAGGGGCGGGAAGTCCAGCACCTTCTCCGGCACCGGGTGGTCGGGCAGGCGGTCGAGCAGGTGGCGGATCAGGGTCAGCCGGCCCAGGCGCTGGTCGTTGAAGTCCACCAGCGTCCAGGGCGCGTGCGGGCTGTGGGTGGCCTCGAGCATGGCGTCGCGGGCCTTGCCGTAGGCGGCGTAGCGCTGGCGTGCCTGCAGGTCGATCTCGGAGAGCTTCCAGCGCTTGAGCGGGTCGTTCAGCCGTTCGGCGAAGCGCTCCTCCTGCTGGGCCTGGTCGACCGTGAGCCAGTACTTGAACAGCAGCAGGCCGTCGTCGACCAGCAGCTTCTCGAACACCGGCGCCTGGCGCAGGAAGGCCTGCACCTGCGCCTCGTCGGCCCAGCCCATCACCCGCTCGACGCCGGCGCGGTTGTACCAGCTGCGATCCAGAATCACGATCTCCCCGGCCGCCGGCAGGTGCGGCACGTAGCGCTGGAAGTACCACTGCGCCGCCTCGCGCTCGCTGGGCTTGCCCAGCGCCACGATGCGGCACTGGCGCGGGTTGAGCGTCTCGGCGATGGCGTTGGCCACGCCGCCCTTGCCGGCGGTGTCGCGACCTTCCAGCACGATCAGCAGGCGCTGGCGGCTGTGGGCCAGCCAGCGGGCCATGTCGGCCAGTTCGCGCTGCAGCGTGGCGAGCTGCTCGAAGTACTCGCTCTTGCCGAGCTTGTCCGCGGAGGAGGAGCCGTTCTTCTTCGACATGGTCGGGTGCGAGGAGCCGGGGCGATGCCAGCGAGCTTGCGCCCGTCGCGCCGGGCTGGCAAGTCCCCCGGCCGATCCGGTCCGCGACCGTCCTTGCACATCGGGCCTCCCCGGCCTCCGGGGGAGAGCACCGCCTGGCGCGGCGGGTCGGGGACAATCCGGCCGATGCAGCAGTCGAGCGTTGTCGGGTCGGTGGGGGGGGGCTGGCGTGACCGGACCCGGTCGGCATATCGCCGGGCCCGGTGCCGCGTTCTGGCCCTGCTCGGCGCGAGCCTGCTGGCCCTGGTCACGCCGACGCTGCTGGCGCAGCCTGCCGTCGCATCGCCCTGGTTCGACGGCGCCCGCCCGTCGGCGCTGGCGCAGGAGGCGCTGGGCCTGCTGGCCGAGGCTTCCTCGCACGGTCTGCGGCCCGAGGACTATGGCCTGTCTGCCCTGCGCGAGGCGCTGGCGCAGGCGCAGCGCCGTCCACCCGATGCGCCGGCGGCCGAACTGCTCGGCCGCACGCTCGAATCGGCACTGCGCGCCTACCTCGGCGACCTGCGCGAAGGTCGGGTCGACCCGCGCCGGCTGCATCACGACTTCGAGCCGGCCCAGCGCGATCCCGCCACCGAGCCGGCCAACCTGCTGCAGTCCGCCCTGGCGCGTGGCCGCCTGGCCGAGGCGGTGCGCGAGGCCGCGCCCCGGCTGCCGCAGTACGCCCAGCTGCGCGATGCGCTGGTGCGCTACCGCGGCCTGGTGGCGCACCCCGCCTGGCAGCAGACGCTGCCGGTGCTGCCAGCGTCTGCGCGGCGAGGCCGCCCGCGCACCCTCGAGCCCGGCATGGCCTACGAGGGCCTGGGCCGGCTGGCCGAGCGGCTGGTGCTGCTGGGCGATCTGACGGCAGCGGAGGCCGCCCCCTGGTGGCCGCCGCAGCCACCGGCGGCATCTGCCGCCGCAGCCCCACCGCGGTACGAGGGCGCGCTGCTGGCGGCGGTGCAGGCCTTCCAGCAGCGTCACGGTCTGGAGGCCGACGGGCGACTGGGCAGAACGACGCTGGCGGCGCTCGACGTGCCGCCGGCCGAGCGGGTGCGCCAGATCGAGCGGGCGCTGGAACGCCTGCGCTGGACGCCGGTGCTGAACGGCCCGCGCATGATCGTCGTGAACGTGCCGGAGTTCGTGCTGCGCGCCTACGAGGTTCAGCCTGGCGGCTCGGTGCAGCGGCGCCTGGAGATGAAGGTGATCGTCGGCCAGGCCCTGCGCAACCAGACGCCGCTGCTGCACGAGGAGCTGCGCAGCGTCGAGCTCAACCCCTACTGGAACGTGCCGGCCTCGATCGCCCGGGCCGAGCTGCTGCCCGACCTGGCGCGCTCGCCCGGCCGCTTTGCCCGCGAGGGCTACGAGATCGTCGCCGCCGACGGCTCGCTGTCCACCGTGCCGAGCGCGCAGGCGCTGCAGACCGTCGCCGATGGGCAGGCGCGCATCCGCCAGCGCCCCGGGCCGCGCAATGCGCTGGGCACGATCAAGTTCGTCTTCCCCAACCGCGAGGCGGTCTACCTGCACGACACCTCCGCGCCGCGGCTGTTCGGCCGCGACCGGCGTGATTTCAGCCACGGCTGCATCCGCATCGAGCAGCCGCTGGCACTGGCGCAGCTGGTGCTGCGCAGCCAGCCGGAGGGCCAGGAGGCCTGGCTGCGCGAGACGCTGGCCGGTGGGCGCAACACCCATGTGCGCCTGGCCGAGCCCTGGCAGGTGCTGATCGCCTACACCACGGCGATCGTGAAGGATGGCCGGGTGTTTTTCTTCGACGACGTTTACGGGCATGATCGCGCGCTCGACGCGGCGCTGCAGGCGCCGCGCCTGGCGTCGCTCCGGGGCCTGGCCTCGGCGAACGCCGTTTCACCGCCCGCCGCAAGACCATGAAGTACCCGTCCCGGCCGCCCCGTCGCCACTTCTTCCACCGCGCCCTGCGCCACGGCACCGGCCTGGCCGCCGCCGGCCTGCTGCCCGCGCTGGCTCCGGCCTCCGCCTGGGCCAACCTGCCGCCCTCGCGCGCCCTCGCGCTGGCCCACACCCATACCGGCGAGCGCGTCGAGCTGGTCTACGCGGTCGGTGACCGCTACCTCGACGACTCGCTGGGCCGCCTGAACCACTTCCTGCGTGACCATTACAGCGGCGAAGTGGGCCGCATCGACCCGGGCGTGCTCGACCAGCTGCACCAGCTCAAGCAGCTCCTGGGTGGGCAGGCCTTCGAGATCATCTCCGCCTACCGGGCCCCGCAGACCAACGCCCGCCTGAAGTCGACCCGGGGCGGCGGCGTGGCCACGCGCAGCCTGCACCTCGAGGGCCGCGCGCTGGACGTGCGCCTGCAGGGCGTCGCGCTGGCCGATCTGCGCGACGCGGCGCTGGAGCTGCGCGCCGGCGGCGTCGGCTACTACCCCGGCGACGGTTTCGTGCACCTCGACACCGGCCGGGTGCGGCGCTGGTGAGCGGCGGGAGCGGCCGGATCGTTCACAGCCTTCTCATTCCGGCGGCATGGTCGTCCCGGCCTCGGGCAGGGACACCGTCGGCGGGTACTTGAGCGCATTCAGGCCGATCTTGCGTTCCACCGCCGCGACCGGGTCGATGCCGCAGCGGTCGGCGATCTGCAGCAGGTAGACCAGCACGTCGGCGATCTCCTCGCCCAGATGCTGCTGGACCGCCGGCTGTTCGGCCACCCGGGTGGAGTCCTCCGGTGTCATCCACTGGAAGATCTCGACCAGCTCGCCGGCCTCGACCACCATGGCCATCGCCAGGTTCTTCGGCGTCTGGTAGGGCTCCCAGCCACGCTCGGCCGAGAAGCGGCGCAGACGCGCCTGCAAGGCGGCGATGTCCAGGGGGTGGGGCGGCGGGGCAGTCACGGTGGCGTTCCTTCGGTCCCGGTGCGCGCTGCGAGCGCGCCCTCGTGCGCCGAGCGTAGCAGGGCAGCGGATGGCGCACTGCCCGTCCGTGGCGTCTAAGATGCGGTGGTTGCGGCAGCGGAGGCGGCGCCGACGGGCGCCGGGCAGCGATGAGGATCGACGCATGCGCACGGCCTGCCGGAGTTGCCGGCCTGGACCGGCGAGGGCTCTGGCTGTGTCTGGCTGGTCTGCTGGTCGGCCCGGCCGCGTGCGCCGAGGTCACCAAGTGCCAGGGGGGCGGTCGAACGTCCTACGTGCAGGACGGCCGCTGCCCGCCGGGCCAGCAGGCCGTGCCGCTGCAGCTGCCGGCGCTGTCGCAGGCGGATCGGCATCCGGTCGGGCCGGCGCGGGAGCCAACGGGTCGGGACTCACCCTCGCGCGCGCATGCCCGGGAATCGCGGCCGAAGGCGCACTGGCACGCCAGCGCAGATGCACGGGAGCGCCGGACTCGGGAATGTGCCGTCTGGGCGCGGCAGATCGAGTCGATCGACGCCCAGGCGCGCCAGCCACTGCCGGCCAGGGCACAGGACAACCTGCGGGCCCGGCGCGCGCGGTTGCGCGAACGCCAGGCCGAGGCTGGCTGCTGATCGAGGCCGCAGCGAGGCCTTAGCCGCTCAGCGTCGGCGCGGGGCCGGCGCGGGGCCGGGGCCGGGGCCGCGGTTGTCCAGGTGGCGGAACTTGATGCGACCCTTGCTCAGGTCGTAGGGCGACAGCTCCAGCGACACCCGGTCACCCGCCAGGATGCGGATGTTGTGCTTGCGCATGCGCCCCGCGGTGTAGGCCACCAGCTCGTGGCCGTTCTCCAGGGTCACCCGGTAACGCGAGTCGGGCAGCACTTCCGACACCACGCCACCCATTTCGATCAGTTCTTCCTTGGCCATCTCTGCGCAGCCGCCTTACAGCGGCTTGATGTTCGCGGCTTGCAGGCCCTTGGGGCCTTCCTTGACTTCGAATTCGACGCGCTGGGCTTCCTTCAGCGTCCGGAAGCCACCACCGTTGCGAATTTCGCTGTGGTGGGCGAAGAGATCCTTGCCGCCACCCTCGGGGGTGATGAAGCCGAAGCCCTTGCCGTCGTCGAACCACTTCACGGTTCCCTGTTTCGTCGCACTCATGGAGGCTGTCCTTGTCGAGTCGTTGGACACAAACACCCGCCGACACCGTGCCGGCGGGGACAGAAACACCCAAGAGACGTCAGACCGGGGAAATTCCTAAGGAGCCGAACAGGCGGGGCACCCAGCGCCGTCGCCGCCCGTCGGTCGATCAGCAAGACCTTGAAAAAACGGTCCTGTGTAGTTCTGCGCCCGTCAGTTTACTCTTTCGAGCGGGCCTTGGTGGCCTCTCTCGCCGCTGTGGCGCCGGAGTATCGCCCTCGAACGGGGGTCAACGGGGGCGAACAGGCGCGCCGCAGGCGGCTTCAGCCCCGCTGCAGCCAGGTCGCACTGGCCAGGCCGGCCAGCGTGGCAGCCAGCGAGCCGGCCACGTGGGTGCCGATCAGCAGCGCGGCCCAGCCCAGCCGGCCGGCCTGCAGCAGGGCGGTGGCCTCGGCCGAGAAGGTCGAGAAGGTGGTCAGTCCGCCGAGGAAGCCGGTGACCACGAACAGGCGCCACTGCGGCGGCAGTTCCGGGTGCTGGGCGAATACCGCCAGCGCCACGCCGATCAGGTAGCCGCCGATCAGATTGGCCACCAGCGTGCCCGGCGGCAGGGTGGGAAACAGCCCGTTGAGCCCGACGCCCAGCAGCCAGCGCAGGAGGGCGCCCAGCGCGGCGCCGAGGCTGATGGCGAGCAGGGAACCGAGCATGGCAGGGCGCGAGTGGTGGCAGGGGGGCGTGCGGAAGGCCCGGCGCAGGACCGCTGCGCACTATATCGGTCGCCGGAGGGCTGGAAGATCGTGCCTTGCGCGCGCGTCGCTGGCGGGACAGGGCAGGCCGTCGTGCTGCCTCGACAATGCGCGCGCCGTCCCGCTGGCGCCAGGGGACGGCCCGATCTTCCGCTGTCACCCGCTGTCAACCGGTATCGATCCGTCCATGAGCACCCTCTACCTCGTCCGTCACGGCCAGGCCTCCTTCGGCGCGGCCGACTACGACCGGCTCAGCGACCTGGGCCAGCGCCAGTGCCGTCGTCTGGGCGAATACTTTGCCGAGCGCGGCATCGGCTTCGATGCCGTGCTGATGGGCAGCCTGCGCCGCCATGCGCAGTCGCACGCCGCGCTGGCCGAGGGGCTGGGCGGCACGCCCGAGCCGCAGGTCCGGCCGGGGCTGAACGAGTATCACAGCGAGGCGCTGATCCGTGCCGTGCTGTCACCCGCCGAGTTCGACCGGCTGGCCGCGGACAGGAGCCGGGAGGGCTACCGGGAGCACTTCCGCGTGCTGCGCCGTGCCCTGAACCGCTGGGCCGAGGGCGAGATCGCTCCCGAGGGGATGCCGAGCTGGCGCGACTTCGTCGGCGGCATCGTGACGGTGCTGGACGAGGTGCGCATGCAGCACCACGGCCAGCGCGTGCTGATCGTCTCCAGCGGCGGGCCGATCGCCACCGCGGTGACGCAGGTGCTGGGGGCGCCGCACGAAACCGCCGTCGAGCTGAACCTGCGCATCCGCAACAGCGCGCTCACCGAGTTCGCCTTCACACCCAGGCGCCACATGCTGCTGAGTTTCAACGGCATCCCGCACCTGGAGGCGCCGGCCTGGCGGGACTGGGAGAGCTACGCCTGAGGGTCGTGCGGCCCGGCCGGCCGTCGCAGCCTCAGGCCAGCTGGAAGCGCCCCACCGCCGCGACCAGAGCGGCCGACTGGCTGCGCACCGATTCGGCGGCGGCGGCGGACTGTTCCGCCAGGGCCGCGTTCTGCTGTGTCGCGTGGTCCAGATCGCGCATCGCCTGGTCGATCTGCGCGATGGCCTGCCGCTGCATCGACAGGCCCTGCACCAGGTCGGTGGTGAACGAGGAGACCTGCTCGACGCTGCCGACCACCTGCACGATCGCGCTGCCGGCCGCCTGCACCTCCTGGGCCCCGGTCTCGACCTTGTCGACCGTGTTGCCGATCAGTCCGGCGATCTCCTTGGCCGCCGCGGCGCTGCGCTGCGCCAGGGTGCGCACCTCGCCGGCCACCACCGCGAAGCCGCGGCCCTGCTCGCCGGCCCGCGCGGCCTCCACCGCCGCGTTGAGGGCGAGGATGTTGGTCTGGAAGGCAATGCCGTCGATCACGCCGTTGATGTCGGCGATCTTGCGCGAGGCGGCGAGGATCTCGTTCATGCGCTCCACGGCACGCTGCACCGCCTGGCCGCCGTCGGCCGCCAGGGTCCGCGCCGTGGTGGCGACCTCCTGGGCCTGGTGAACCCGGTCGTGGCTGGCCTGCATGCCGACATTGAGTTCGCTGACCCCCGCGGCCGTCTGCTGCAGGGTGGCGGCCTGGCGTTCGGTGCGGGTGGTCAGGTCGGAGCTGCCCTGGCTGACCTCGCCCATGGCCGTGTCCACCGCGCCGGAGCGGTCGCGCACCTGCGCCACCAGGGCCGACAGATTGGCGCGCATCGTGTCCATCGCCTGGGCGAGCTGACCCATCTCGTCGGCGGTATGCGGCAGCGCCGGCCCGGAGAGGTCGCCCTGAGCGATGCGCTCGGCCGCCGCGACCACCCGCCGGATCGGCCCCAGCGTTCCGGCGCGCAGCATCAGGACGACGGTGACGAGTCCGGACAGTGCCAGCACGTTCAAGGCGATCGAGACTCCCCGGATGAATTGCGTGGCCTCGGCCACCAGGGGTCCGAAGCGGTCGGAGGCGCTGCGCATCAGCGCCAGGTCGGCCGCCACCCGGCTCGCGAGTTCAGGCGTGAAGCGCTGCGAGGCGTCGGCGGCCAGGACCGCCTCGATGCGGTCGACCGCCGCCACGACCTCCCGGGGCAGGCGCAGGATTTCGGCGAAGCCGATCCGTTCGAAGGCGAACTGCTCCACCCCGAAGAGCGCGCTGTCCGCGCGCTGGGCCAGGCTGCGGGCGCGCCGCACATGCCCGGAGAGCTGATCCTTGGTCACGCCGAAGGAGGAGCGGCCGCCCTCGCTCACCAGGTCGAGCAGACGGGTGGCCTGCGACACCTCGGCCAGATGATCCCGTTCGAGGTGATGGAACAGGGCCGCCTTGCTCAGCAGGCGCGTGCTCAGCAGCGCGGCGAACATGACCACGGCCACGGCGGCCAGCCCGAGGTTGAATTTGCTGCGCAATGTCGACGCCATGACGACCCTTCCTGATGCGAGAAACGGTGACGCCCATGCGGTTGCGGGCAACCCGCGGATCACCTGCGGGCATGGCCGGGGCGGCATCGAAGGACGGCGGCCGCGCGGTTGATGGGGACGGTCGAGCATCGGTCCCCGCGGAACGGGGCAGCGGGCGGATGTGCGCCGGGAAAGCCGGCCTTCTCGGGCCCGACCCGGCGGCGTCAGTGCCGCGCGTCGCGGGCGGGGCGCACGAGTGCGGCGTCCAGATCCAGCCCCCTGCGCACCTCGGCCTGCAGCAGCTCGCAGGTCAGGCGCACATGCGCTTCCAGCGCCAGCGCAGCACGGGCCTCCTGGCGGGCCAGCGCGGCGCGGAAGATCTCCTCGTGCTCGCGGTGCACGTCGCGCTTCAGGCTGGCCATGTCGACCAGCCGCAGCGCGAGGTAGCGGTAGCGCTCGGCGTGGCGGTAGAGGATGCCCAGCATGTACTTGCTCCAGGGCGAGGCGTAGGCGGCGATCAACGCCTCGTGGAAGGCGCGGTTGCAGCGCTCCCAGTCGGCCACGACGCGGCCGGCCGGGTTGAGCTCGGCGCGGCTGAGCGCCTCGAAGGCCTCGACCAGCTCGCGCTCCCACTGCGCGTCGCCGCGGCGGATCGACTGGCGCAGCGCCTCGGTCTCCAGGAAGACGCGGTTGTGCGTCACGTCCTCCAGGTCGGCCAGCGACATCGGCGCGACGCGAAAGCCCCGCTGCCCCTCGGCCTGCACCAGCGCGTCGGACACCAGCAGGCCCAGCGCCTCGCGCAGCGTGCCGGCGCCGACCTCGTAGCGGTCCTTCAGGTGCTCGACGCGCAGGCGCTCGCCCGGGGCCAGCGCGCCGGTGACGATGTCGTGCCGCAGCCCGAGGTAGGCGCGCTCGGCCAGCGTGCGCGGCGACTCGTCGGGGGCGTGAAAGGCGGCGAGGAATTTTTCGGACGGCAGCATCGCGGCGATCCTAAGCGGCGTCAGCTCGGATCGACGGCTGCGGGCGTTCCGGCCTCGGCCGCCCGCTTGAGTCGGTAGGCCAGCTGCGGCCGGGTGATGCCCAGGCGCCGTGCCGCGGCGGCAAGGTTACCCTTGGCCGCCGTCACGGCGGCTTCGAGCAGCTGCTGTTCGAGCTGGTCGAGGGACAGGCCTTCGCCCAGCACACGGTCCAACACCCGATCGAGCAGGTCCTGCTGCTCGCGCGACCCCACCTCCGCGAGCCGGCCCTGCGGGCCGAGGCCGGCCTGGCGTTGCGGCTCGGGGGCCTCGGGGAAGACGTGCTCCAGCTCGATCGCGCCATCCTGCGCCGCCAGGATCACGCCGCGCTCGATCAGGTTCTCCAGCTCGCGCACATTGCCCGGCCAGGGGTGCGTGGTCAGCGCCTGCATCGCCCGCTCGCTGATGCCCGCGATGCGCTTGCCGTGCAGTGCGCTGAAGCGGCTGAGCATGCTGCGCGCCAGGGCGTCGATGTCGCCCGGGCGCTCGCGCAACGCCGGGATGCGGATCGGGTAGACGTTCAGGCGGTAGAGCAGGTCACGGCGGAAGCGCCCCTGCGCCACCGCGGCCTCCAGGTCGACGTTGGTGGCCGCGACCACGCGCACGCGCACCTTGCGCACCACCTCGCTGCCGATGCGCTCGATCTCGCCCTCCTGCAGCGCGCGCAGCAGCTTGGCCTGCGCGGCCAGCGGCATCTCGCCGATCTCGTCGAGGAAGAGCGTGCCGCCGTCGGCGCGCTCGAAGCGCCCGGCCCGCGCGGCGTGCGCGCCCGTGTAGCCGCCCTTCTCGACGCCGAAGAGCTCGGCCTCGATCAGCTCGCCGGGTAGCGCGGCGCAGTTGACCGCGACGAAGGGTGCCGCGCGTCGGTCGGACAGCTCGTGCAGCGCGCGGGCGAAGCGCTCCTTGCCCACGCCCGTCTCGCCCGTCAGCAGCACCGTGACCTGGGTGCCGGCGGCCTTGCGCAGCAGCTCATAGGCGCGGCGGAACGCGGGCGCCTGGCCGATCAGCGCCCCCTCCGCGGCCGGGTCCAGCGTGGAGCGCAGCGCCTCGACCTGCTGGCTCAGCGCCTCGATCTTTTCCAGCAGCGAGTCGGACTCGAAGTAGGCGCGGTGCGCCTCGCCGTCCGGCCACTCGTCGATGGGCCGCCCGACGATCTGGCAGTGGTCCGCGCCGCAGGCCGCGCAGGTGGTCTCCTTGAACAGCACCAGCCGGCCCATGAAGGCGCTGGTGTAGCCGCTGGCGTAGCCCAGCAGGATCCAGCAGGCCGGCTCCTCGGCCAGGCCGAGCTTTTCGCGGTGCGCGTAGGCTTCCCAGGAATGGTCCCAGCGGTACTCACCGTAGAAACGGCCGGCGTCCAGGTCGATGTCGGTCTTCACCGGCGTGACCTTGGCGGCGCCTTCGAGCATGTGCAGCTGCGGGCCGACCAGGAACATCTCGCTCCACGACTGGCCGCCACGCAGCCGCTTGGCGAACTCCGCGTCGCGCTGCCCGCAGGCGTAGCCCATGCGCGTGAGCACCCGCCGCGCATGCTCCGGCCCTACCGAGGTGATCAGGTCATGCCGCAGCGAGCCCAGCGCCACGGTGTGCAGCAGCACCATGCGCCGGTCGCCCAGCCAGATGGAGCCGTCGTCCGGCACGAAGCGCAGCAGCCGGCGCAGATCGGCGTCGTCGGGGTACTTCAGGTGGGGATCCACGGGGCTGTCTCCTGCGGCTGGAGCCGCCGCAGTCACTCCATCATTCTCGAGATGTGCGTTCGCTCAAGGTCGGCAAGCCCTCCAGGCCTGCCTTGCGAGCGTCTGCGCTGGATTGTCGGTTGGGTACCAACCCCGTCAAGGCGTGGAACCCCGCTGCTGCGCTCCCACCCTGGTTCCAGGTCCGTGACCCCGCAGGAATGTCGAGATTGAGCGCGGCCAACTGGCCACGTCGGCCCGCCTCGGGTGGCTGAAGGCAGGGCTGGCCCCGGCTTGGCGGGGTGGCCTGCCACGCTGACAATGGTTTGGGCTGGCTTCCCCCCCAAGCGCTCACGCCGTGGCGCTCCTTCGCTGACCGCCTTCCACCACCGCCATGTGCCGCAGCATCAAGACGCTCTTCAACTTCGAGCCCCCGGCCACCGAGCTGGAGATCCGCGACGCCGCGTTCCAGTTCGTGCGCAAGCTCAGCGGATTCTCCGTCCCGTCGCGTGCCAACGAAGCGGCCTTCGAACGCGCCGTCGAAGAAGTCGCCGCCTCGGCGCGCCGTCTGATCGACGGCCTCGTCACGCAAGCCGAGCCGCGCAACCGGGATGAAGAAGCAGAGAAGGCCAGGGCCCGCTCGGCCCGGCGTTTCGGCACCGACCTGGCCGCCAAGACGTGAGCGACAGCGCCATCGAAGACCTGCCCGGCCTGGGCCCCAAGTCCCGGGCCATGCTGGCCCGCGCGGGCATCACCACGCTTGCCCAACTGCGCCGCCTCGGTTCGGTGCGGGCCTACGCCCAGGTGAAAGCGGCCGGAGAAAACGCCAGCCTGAACCTGCTCTGGGCGCTGGAAGGCGCACTCACCGATCTGCCGTGGCAGGTGGTGGCCCGGGAGCACCGACTGAGTTTGCTGCTGGCGTTGGAGGATCTGGGCGAGACCAGGTGATCGCCCCGCTTCCCGCCAAGGCTGCCCCGTCAAGTTGTATGGCCTCCGCCGCTGCAGCTCTTGGTCTGGAGATGGGACAGCTTCGGTGGTGAGCATCTGCTGGTCGCCGGGTAGTTCAGACTGCGGGGGGCGGACATTCGAGTCGGTGTAGATTTTTCGATCAAGTAGCTGTGAATGACATGTCAAAATAATCGGACTGGACTTGGGCCGACAATCGGTCTGAAGATCAAATGACAATCTCACATAATCTCGATCGCATCGTCGCGTCGACTATCACATTTATTATTCTGTTGATCGTCGCCATTTTTAGTCACACTAGAATCATTGGGAGTTTGCTGACTGCATCAACAGTCTTCCTTTTAGTATGCATTCTGCTGCGTGCTAAGCCTCCATTTCTTACCGGCGCCAGCCTGGGCCTCAGCTCGACGCACATCGTTCACTTCGACGAAGTCCTCTCGACACCGGACATCAATAGCAGTGGCTTTGTCGTGATGGCCTATTTCATGGCGATCGGCTGCGGTCTGGCAGGGGCAATCATTGCTGCGCTGCTGCTTCGACAACCGCATTTTTCCGGAGCTGGTTCACCTACTTGCGTACTCTCTGGATTTGTTGGGGTTAATGTTGGTTTTTGGGGGATGTTGTTGCTTCAGTGCAGCACAGTAATGTGGTGTGGGCCACTAAGACTTCATCTCTGACACGACCATTGTTGCGATCGGTGCAATGGGTCCATGGGACGCCGAGATCGTGAGGAGGGTGAAGGCCTACGCGCGCGGCGAAGTGAAGGCCGTGGCTGCTGCCGAGGACGTTTTCGTTGCTGCTCGTCGTCTGGCCCGGTGAATGACACCCGCTCCTACACAAACCGATCAAAGTGAATCTGCCCGAACGGCACGCGCTGGCGCAGCATCAGCAGATCCTGCACGGCCTCGACCATCGGCGGCGGGCCGGCGAAGTAGTGGTCGTAGGCGTCGAAGGGCTGGCCCAGTGCGGTCAGCGCCGCTTCGACCTGACTGTGGACGAAGCCGGTGGCGCCGCTCCAGGCCGTGCCCTCGGTCGGGTTCGACAGCACGGTGGTCAGTTGCAGGCGTCCGCTGTTCTCCAGTGAGGCCACTTCTGCGGCGGCGCCCAGCTCGGCTTGGGTGCGCAGCCCGAGGAAGAAGTGCACCCGCCGCGTTCCCGACTCGGCCAGCACGCCGCGCGCCACCGACAGCATCGGGCCGAGGCCGGAGCCGCCGGCGATGCAGACGACGTCCCGTGGGGCGTCCGCCGCACCCGGGCGCAGCCAGGCGTGGCCGTAGGGGCCATCGATGTCGATGGCATCACCCGGCGCCACCCGGTCGAACAGGGCGTTGCTGCCCCGCCCGCCCGGCACGCGGCGGATCATGAAGCGCCAGAGTCCTGCGCTGGCGGGGTCGCCGGGCGCATCGCTGAACGAATAGGCCCGCGCGCCCTCGACGCCCGGCGGGTAGAGCAGCGCGTACTGGCCGGCGCGGAAGGTCCCGTCCACCGGCAGCCGGAAGGTGAACTCGCTCAGGTCCGGCGTGACGGCGCGGCGCGACAACAGCGTGGCGCGCAGGCGCTGTGCTGCCGGCAGGCCGCTGGGCTCGGAGCCGGCGGGGCGCACGCGGATGGTGCAGTCGCCCTCGGGCCGCGACTGGCAGGCCAGCCGCTTGCCGCGCCGACGGTCGCGCTCGGACAGGCCGGGGGCCTGTTCCCAGAGCGTGGCCATCGGGCCGTCGAGCAGGTCGAAGCGGCAGCCGCCGCAGCCGCCGACGCTGCACTCGTAGGGGAAGTCGAAGCCTGCGCGCAGCGCGCCGCGCAGCAGGCTGTCCTCCCCGGCGGTGACCTCGAAGGCCGGGCCGTTCTCGATCTGGACTTTCACGCCGCCCCCGCAGGCCTTAGAGCCCGAGACCCTGGCGGAACTCGCGCGTCGCGGCTTGGGCGCGCTGCGTACCGTTGGCCATGTCCGGCAGTGCGGCGCAATAAGCGGCGATGGCGGCATCGGCCAACGGCTCCCACTTCGCCACCCAGCCGGCGATGACTTCGCGGTTGCCAGGCTGTTCGAGCGCCATGCGGGTCAGCGCGGCGGCCCAGCGGCGGTGGCGCTGCGCGTCCTGCAGCTGTGCATCGGTCAGCAGACCGAGCAGGGTGTCGCCGTTGTGGCGGGCGGCTTCGCCCAGGCCGCGCAGCACCGTCTCCTCGACGGCGGGGCGGATCACCAGGTTGAAGACGGTGAAGCTCTCGGCCCAGTCCCAGGCCACCAGCGCCCGCTCGACCAGCTCGCGCCAGCCCTGCCAGGCGCTGTCCTGCTCCCAGTAGCGGCGCTCGTCGGCACCGAAGCCGATGTCGCCGAAGGTCTTCGACAGCTCCTTCGTCCGGTAGGCGGTGTGCGTCAGCCAGCGCAGCGAGTCGGCGGTCTGGTAGGTGGCGCAGTTGGAGATGGTGGAGGCCGGCGCCATCTGGCAGAGGTAGGCCGAGGCCATCTGCAGCGTGTGCAGCAGGTAGCGCGAGGGCGTGTACAGCCGCGCCAGGCTGCCGGCCCAGGTGCGCTCCAGCATCGCGTCGTGCCCGCGCGAGGAGAACTGGTCGAACAGGCCGAAGACGTAGGTCTCCTGCCCGTCCTGCTGCATGTTGTAGGTGCGGTAGACCATCTCGTCCGGATCGCGGAAGGCGTTCCAGTCCGGGTGCTGCAGCGGCGAGGCGTTGCGGTGCTGCTTGAACCACTGCGCCATGTCGAAATTCGGGTCGAGTTCGAAGGGCGCGTCGGGGTTGTCGGTCGAGAAGTGCAGGTTGGTCGAGACGATCTCGTACTCGCTGGGCTTGCGGCGGCGGCCGGCCAGGTGGCTCCAGGTCTTGAGCGGCTTGAGGACTTCGGGGGCATTCATGGTCTTGTCTCCTTCGCTTCGGTGCGCTGCGTGGGCGGGTGGGCTCAGAGCGTCTTCTCGTAATAGAAGCGGACGTGGTTCTCGGTGGTCTCGATGCGACCTGCGAAGGAGGCGAGGTTCACCTCCAGCTCGGACATCTTGAAAGGCCGGCCGAGCGCGCGCTCCAGCGTGTCGCGGCGCAGGATCAGCTCGCCCTCGCAGTCGATGCGCACATAGGCGAGCTTGTCGTCCACGCGGATGGTCTTGTCCGGGTTGTCTTCCTCGGCGGCTTCCACCACGCCGGCGGTGATGCCGCTGGCGCGCAGCACCGGGCCGACGCGGTTGTTGCGGTAGGCGTCGGCGGTAGATCGGTCGTTGCTCATGGTTTGTCTCCGTTCGTTCTGTTCGGGTGGGCGAGTGCCGGCACGGATCCGGCTTTGCCGGTCCGTCGCGGGCCCGGCCCCCTCGGGGGGTACCGAGCGCCAGCGAGGTCGGGGGCCCTAGGTATGGGCAAAGAGCGGCTTCACACCTTCGACCTCGATCAGCACGTCGTCGCCCTCGACCTTCACCGGGTACTCGGCCAGCCGGCAGTCGCCGGGGTTGATGCCGGCGCCGGTGCGCGCGTCGAAGGTCCACTGGTGCGCACGGCACATCAGCGCACGGCCGTCGAACTTGCCCTCGCACAGCGGAATGTCCTGGTGCGGGCAGATGCCCTGGAAGGCGCGCAGCTCGCCGCCCTCCAGGCCGACGACCACGATCACGTGCTCGCCGACCTCCACCTCGTTCATCTCGCCCTCCCACACGTCGTCGAGCGTGCAGACTTTCTGGAACGTCATCGGCGTGTCCTCAGGCGTCAGGCGTCACAGAAGATGAATTCGAGGGCCTCCATCGGCTTGATGTCGGTCTCGCTCAGCTTGGCCGTGCGCGGGAAGAAGTCCTCCGCACCCTGGCGGCGCACCCGCACCACCTTGTCGGGCCGCGGGGCCACGCGCCGGCCCACCGAGTGGTGCGCGGCAGCAGCGGCGACTTCGTCCATCGTGTTCTCGGTGTCCACCGGAACGAGCTGCAGCACGAAGTCGTACTGGAAATTGGAAATCACGGGGAACAGGGCCATGGTCGGTCTCCTCAAGCGGCCTTCTTCTGCTCAGCGGCGCGGCGTGCGCGCCAGGCTTCCACCCAGGCGTACTGGTGCGCGTCGTCGCCGATCTCGCCCGGGGCCAGGTTCATGTATTGCAGCGCGCCACCCAGGTTCGGCGGCTGGATCTGCCCGGCGAGGAAGCGGTCCACCAGCGTCAGGTGGTCGCGGTAGCGCACCGGGTCCTGCTGGAACACCCAGCGGTCGATCTCGCTGTTGAAGTGGTAGGTGCGGCCCTGGTAGTCCAGCGGGTAGTCCTTGACGTTCCAGCCCTTGCCCGGGATGGCGCAGATCGGGATCTGGCTCATGTTGCAGACGATCGGCAGCGTCTCCGGGTAGGTCAGCTCGCGTCGGCCGGCCAGCAGGTTGTCGATCACCACGTCCCAGCACTGGCCGAAGGTGTCGTTCCAGCCCGGGTACTTCTCCTCCAGCCAGTCGCGGCAGTCCGGCGTCATGCCGGCCGCGACGTTCCACCACAGCGTGGGCCGCCAGAACCAGATGCCCATCTGGTAGGCGTGGTGCTGGTAGTCGAACTCGTGGATCATCTGATCCCAGTACCAGGGCAGGTCCAGCCCCAGGTCGATCAGCGTGCGCTCGAACTGGCCGACGATCCACTCGCGCATGAACTCCTTGAACGACTGCTTGCGGTGCTCCAGCGGCGTCGCGTAGTCCATCGAGGTGCCCGTCAGCAGGCTGAACAGCCGCCAGGCGCGGGCGATGGCCACGTCCACCAGCTTCTGTGCCTCCTCCTTGCGGCCGTTCTTGATCAGCACCTGCAGCGCCGGCCCGCCGATCTGCGCGTGGCGCGACTCGTCGGTCTGGATGCTGGAGATCAGGCTCGCGAAGGTGAAATCCCCCGCCTCGGCCGCGTCCGCCGCCAGGCCGAGGAACTGCATGTTGGTGAAGCCCGTCTCGAAGGCGAAGGTCAGCATCACCGCGATGTCGGTGGCGCTGCGCGACAGGAACAGGTCGTCGAAGGTGTGCCGTGCCGCGATTGCGCCCCACTCGTTGGTGTGGTACGCCTTGTGCGCCCAGTCGAACTGCCGGTCCTTCGGGCAGTAGCTGTGTGGGAAGTACAGCTGGATCTGCGCGTGGCGGTTCTCGTCCATCATCCCGAAGGTCGCCATGTTGCGCATGCCCGGCGCGCGACCGAAGCGGCACATGCGCGCCTCCGCACTCATCGCCGCGTACTCGCCCAGCGCAATCGCGCCGTAGTGCGCTTTCAGGATCGACAGCCAACCCGGGTCGGCCTCCTCGAACATGCGGCTGCGCTCCAGCGCCGCCTTGACCGAGTAGGCGCCGGCGTCCTTCTCGCGCTGGATCTTCACGTACTCGGGGAACGAGGTCTTGTAGGGCTCGTCGTAGACCTCCCAGGCCGCCATCGGCACGCCCATCGCGCCGGTCATCTGGTCGGGGAAGAGTTCGGACTCCGGGACGTAGGTGGGCGTCCAGTTCGTGCTGCGCGCGATGTCGTACCACTCGTGGCGTTCGAGCAGGGCCATGGTGCTTGTCTCCTAGCGTGGGATGTGTGCCGTGCGGTCCGCAGGCCGCGGGCCGCAGCGCGTCGGCCGTTGCAGTCGGGTGCAGCGGGCCAGCGGCGTGGGACGGAATCTAGGGACGCAGCGCGCTTCGCGCTATTGCACTTTGGTTTAGGCGGCGGGCCGACGCCCAGATGCCATTCGAGTTCCGTTATCCAGCGGGCCGTCTCTTGTCTCTTGCCACCACGGAGTGCCCAGGTCCCGATGCTCGCCATCGCCCCCTCGAAGGCGAAGATCGGCAGGCCGCTCAAATCCCCGACCGCAACCCCAGCCGATCCACCATGTCCACCAGCATCGGCAGCGAGCTGGCGCGCATCTTTTCCATCACGTGGTGGCGGTGCACCTTCACGGTCACTTCGCTGATGCCCAGGCGGTCGGCGGTGAGTTTGTTGCGCAGGCCCTGGACCATCAGCAGCAGCACTTCGCGTTCGCGCGGGGTCAGGGTGTCGAAGCGGGCCTGGACGGATTGGCGCTCGGCCGCGTCGTGCTGGGCGGCGCGGGCCTGGGCCAGCGCGAGGTCGATGGCGGCGAGCAGTTCCTGGTCGCTGAAGGGCTTGGGCAGGAATTCGAGGGCGCCGGCGCGCATCGCGCGCACGGTCATCGGGATGTCGCCGTGGCCGGTGATGAAGACGATCGGCCAGGACCGGGCCCCCGGGCTGCGTTCGGCCAGGTGCTGTTGCAGCTCCAGCCCGGTCATGCCGGGCATGCGTACGTCCAGAACCAGGCACGCCGGGCCGGCGACCGGGCGCTGCGGATCGCCGATGCGATCGAGAAACTCGGCCGCCGAGGCCCAGGTTTCCACCCGCAGGCCGGCGGAGCGGATCAGGCTGCTCAGCGCCTCGCGCATCGACAGGTCGTCGTCGACGACGAAGACGAGCGGCGGGTCGCTGGCGTCGGTCGTGTCGATCGGGGTCGGGGGGGGGAGGAGGGCGCATGGGAGGGGGCGGTCATGGGGCCTCCGGGGTCATGCTGGCATCGCGCACATCACCGGCCTCGACCGGCAGCGTGAAGCTGAAGGTGGCGCCGGCGCCCGGTGACGGCGTGGCCGTCCAGAGCCGGCCGCCGTGGGACTCGACGATGCTGCGGCAGATCGCCAGGCCCATGCCCATGCCGCCGGGCTTGGTGGTCTGAAAGGCCTCGAAGAGGCGTTCTGCCAGCACCGGGTCGATGCCGGCGCCGCTGTCGGTGACGTCGACCCGCACCCGGTCGGGCGGCTCGGCGGCGAGGGTGACCTCGACCTCGCGGCGCGGTCCGGCGCGGCGGTCGATCGATTCCAGCGCGTTCATCAGCAGGTTCAGCAGCACCTGCTGCACCTGCACGCGGTCGGCCCGGACCGGGGGCAGGGGCGGCAGCGCATCGTCGGGCCGGCTCAGGCGCAGCGCGATGCCGCGGGCGGCGGCCTCGCCGTGCAGCAGGGCCAGTGTTTCCTCGGCGGCCTGCGCCAGGTCCATCGGCGCGAGGGGCGCCTTCGGTTGCTCGCCGCGGCGCAGGAAGGCGCGGATGCGGGTGATGACCTCGCCGGCGCGGTGGGCGTCGCGCACGATGCGGCGCAGCGAATCCCTGGCCTCGTCCGAGTTGGGCTGGGCGGACTCCAGCCAGCGCAGGCCGGCCTGGCCGTTGGTGGCAATCGCCGCCAGCGGCTGGTTCACCTCGTGGGCGATGGAGGCGGCCAGCTCGCCCAGGGTGCTGGCGCGCGAGACCTGCGCCAGCTCCGCGCGGGTCTGCGCCAGGGCCTGCTCGGCCCGTATCTGCTCGCTGATGTCCTTGGCCACGACGACCAGCAGCGGCGTGGCCTCCGACAGCCCGGGCACCCGCGCCACGCTGGTGTGGGTCCAGACCGGCGTGCCGTCGCGCCGGAGGAAGCGCCGCTGCACGTGGTATTCGCGTACCGTGCCGGCCAGCAGGCGGGTGACGCGCTCCTGGGTGCTGGCGCGGTCCTCCTCGGGCGTGATCTGGCGCAGCGTGCCGGCGCGCAGCTCCTCGGCGCTGTAGCCCAGCATGGCGCGGAAGGCCGGGTTGGCGGTGCGGATCGGCCCGTCGGCGTCGATCAGTGCGATGCCCACGGGTGAGTGCTCGTAGATCGCCCACCAGCGCTGCTCGGATTCCTGCAGCGCGCGCCGGCTGGCGATCAGGCGGCGCGTCATGTGCGTCAGGTCGCCGCCCTGCACCGCCAGCTCGCGCTGCAGCACGTCGCGGGTGTGCTTCATGCCCGCCAGGTTGCGCACCCGCGCGCGCAGCTCCTGGGCGGAGAAGGGCTTGGTGACGTAGTCCTGCACCGCATCGGTCAGCAGCCGGGTGCGCAGCGCCTCGTCGCCGCGGGCGGAGAGCACCAGCACCGGCAGGTCGGCCAGCTCGGGGCGCGCGCGCATCGCCTCCACCAGCTGGTCGCCGCCCAGGCGGGGCAGCATCAGGTCGGTGACCACCAGGTCGGGGGGGGGCGGCGAGCACCTGCTCCAGCGCGGCCTGGCCGTCGGCTACAGCGGTGACGCGGCACTCGCCGCGCAGCGCGTCGGTGACGAAGCGGCGCATCTCCGGGTTGTCCTCGACCACCAGAACGGCCGGGCGCTCGTCGGCGGGCGTTGCATCGGCCGCAGGCGGGTTGGGGCAGGGCAGTGGCAATCCGGGCGCGCTCGAGGGGGCAACGTCGGCGCCCTCAGGCGGCTGCAGCTCGGCCAGCACGCCGTCGAGCAGGGTGTCGGTCGCGTGGGGAGATCGAGTCGGGTCCGACGCCTCCGGCGAGCGCGTCACCACGACGCTGCCCGGCGGCGGCTGCAGCGGCAGCTCGACCTGGAACAGCGCACCGCCGCCCGGCGCGGCCGTCACGGCGATGCTGCCGTGGTGCAGGTCGACGAACTCCTTGGCGATCGCCAGGCCCAGGCCGGTGCCGCCGTGCTCGCGGGTGCTGCCCTGCTGCAGCTGGCGGAAGCGCTCGAACACCGTCTGCCGCTGCTCCGGTGGCACGCCGGGGCCGGAGTCCTGCACGCTGAGCAGGCAGCGGTCGTCCCCGAACGGCTCCAGCGTGCAGCGCACCCGGCCGCCCGGCGGGGTGAACTTGAAGGCGTTGGACAGCAGGTTGAGCACGATGCGCTCGAACTTTTCGGGGTCGACCTGCGCCGGCAACGTCGGCGGGGCGGCCACCGAATAAGTCAGCTCGCGCTGCGGCGCCAGGGTCTGGAAGGGCTCGGCCAGCACGCGCAGCAGCGCGGCCAGATCCACCGGCTCGCAGCGCAGGTCGACCTTGCGGGCGTCGAGCCGGGCCAGGTCGAGCAGGTCGTCGACATGCTTGAGCAGCGTCGCGGCGCTGCGCCGCACCACCTGGAGCTGGCGCCGCTGCGGCTCGGTGAGGTTGGCGCCGCTGGCCAGCAGCTCGTCGGTGGGCCCCAGGATCAGCGCCAGCGGGGTGCGCAGTTCGTGGCTGACGTTGGCGAACAGGTCGCTCTTGAGCTGGTCCATCTGCCGCACGGTGTCGAGCAGGCGCTGCAGCTCGGCGTTCTTGCGCGCCACCTCGGCCTCGGCCAGCTTCTTGGCGGTGATGTTGCGGCCCTCGGCCAGCAGGAAGGCCACCCGCCCGCGGTCGTCGCGCACCGGCAGCAGCGAGAAGTCGACCACGATGGTGCGGTCGCCCGCCGCCTCGCCATAGACCTCCAGGTCGCAGCGGATGAACTCGCCGCCGCGCGCGCGGCGCACGAAGTCGCGCTGCTGCTCGATCGACTCGCGCGAGACCTGGAACCAGCGCGCCTCCCAGAACGGCCGGCCGCGGATGTCCTCCAGCCGCAGGCCGGCGCCTTCCAGCGCGGCGCGGTTGATCTCCAGCGTGCGGCCCTCGGCATCGAGCAGGCCGACGAACTGGTACATCGCGTCCAGCACGATGCGGGCGAGCTTTTCGCGCTGGGTCTGCGCGCCATCGCGTGCGCTGAGTGTGACCGCACCGACGCGCAGCGGGGCGCTCGGCCAGGCCGGCAAGCCAGGGTCCACGCGGGGTCTCCTCGGTGGGAAGGTGAGCGGGACGCGGAAACGTCCGCTCACAAAATCTCGATATTCAGGGCGGCAGCTTGCCATGTTCGTGCCGCGCCCACAACCGGGCAAGGAAGGACCTGAAGGTGATCATTTGATCAATCCCGGCCCGATGACTTCACCATATGATCGATTGCTGCAGTGCAACGCGGCAGGCGACCGTGTGTGGGGGGGCGGAGGTTCGGGCGCAGGTGGATTCCTGGGGACGATTCGGCGTCGGTGTTTACCCTGAAATTATCGAGATTCGAGCCGAATCGACCGAGGCAGGCAGGATCGTTGCAATGGTTTGCGGCATGCAAGCGCCCGCCCCCTTCGATCCCGCCCGCCGCTTCGTCCGCATCGTGGAAGAGCGGCCCGACGGCATGGTCGAGTTCCACTTCGCCGTGGGTGAGCCCGAGCTCTTCGTCGAAATGATGCTGCCGCGCACGGCGTTCGAGGAGTTCTGCGCCCACCAGGGCGTGCAGCCCAGCCGCGACGGGCTGCTGCCGGCCGAAAGCGGCGGCGAGGGGCAGTCCTGGACCCTGCACGACGCGCGCACCCAGCGCCTGGATCGCCACGCCATCACCGACCCCGGCGCTGCCGGGCAGGAGCCGCCGCCGGCCTGAAGCCCGCCGACGTGGCGGGCTGTCCGGACCGGCGGGACCGCTGCGCGCCGCATCTCGCACCGAATTCGCCACCTGCTTCGCCACCGCTTCCCCTGCGATCCCCCACCGATTTCCCGACCGACGCCACCGAGGAGACACCCCACCATGCAGATCGACCTGCGCACCGTCAGCATCACCCCGCTGCGGCAGACCTACGACCACATCGCTGCCCGGCTGGGGGGCGACAAGGCCGCCTCGCGCTACATCGAGGCGACGATGGACGTCCAGGCCAACGCCAACTTCCACTACCGCCCGACCTGGGATCCCGAGCACGAGATCTTCGACCCCTCGCGCACGAAGATCACGATGAAGGACTGGTACGCCTTCAAGGATCCGCGCCAGCTCTACTACGGCACCTACACCCAGGCCCGTGCGCGCATGCAGGAGACGGCGGAAGCCGACTTCGAGTTCGTCGAGACGCGCGGACTGTCCGACAGCTTCGACGACGCCGCGCGCCGCACCGCGCTGGACTTCTACGTGCCGCTGCGCCATGTGGCCTGGGGCGCGAACATGAACGGCGCTTCCATGTGCGCCTACGGCTATGGCACCGCGATCACCCAGCCCTGCCTGTATGCCGGCATGGACCAGCTGGGCATCGCGCAGTACCTGACCCGCCTGGGCCTGCTGATGGGCCAGAGCGGCGACCTGGAGGCCGGCAAGCAGGCCTGGCTGGAGGCGCCGGCCTGGCAGGGCCTGCGCCGCTACGTGGAAGACACCTTCGTGCTGAAGGACTGGTTCGAACTCTACGTGGCGCAGAACGTGGTGCTCGACGGCCTGCTCTTCGCGCTGGCCTACGGCGAGGTGGACCGGGCCCTGGCCGCCAAGGCCGGCCCGACGGTGTCGATGCTCACGCGCTTCCAGGCCGAATGGTTCCAGGACCACTGCAAGTGGGTGGATGCGGTGCTCAAGACCGCGGCGGCCGAGAACCCCGAGAACAAGGCCCTGCTGCAGCAGTGGATCGCCGCCTGGCGTGCACGCGCCGACGAGGCGCTGGCACCGCTGGCCAGCCTGGCGCTGGGCGACGGCGCTGCGGCGGCCATGGCGCGGGTGAATGCCCTGCTGAACGCCCGCCTGGCCAAGGCCGGTCTGGCCGCCGCCTGACCCGACCCACCCCTCACGGAGAACACCGAATGTCGAACGTCTTCATCGCGTTCCAGAAGAACGAGGAGAGTCGCTGCATCGTCGAGGCCATCCTGGCCGACAACCCCGATGCGGTGGTCAACGAGCAGCCTGCCATGGTCAAGGTCGATGTGCCCGGGCGCATGGTGATCCGCCGCGAGACGGTGGCCGAGCAGATGGGCCGTGACTTCGACCTGCAGGAACTGCACGTCAACCTGATCACGATGTCCGGTCACGTGGACGAGACCGACGACGAGTTCGCGCTCTCGTGGAAGAACTGAGTTCTAGGAGACAAGCACCATGGACATGAAGGTCAACAAGAAGCTGGGCCTGAAGGAACGCTACAACCTGATGACCCGCGACCTGGCCTGGACGCCCACCTACCAGGCCGTGCAGGACGTCTACCCCTACGTCGAGTACGAGGGCATCAAGATCCACGACTGGGACAAGTTCGAGGATCCCTTCCGCATGACGATGGACGCCTACTGGAAGTACCAGGCGGAGAAGGAGAAGAAGCTCTACGCGATCATCGACGCGTTCAACCAGAACAACGGCCACCTCGGGCTGACCGATGCGCGCTACATCAACTCGCTCAAGCTCTTCCTGACGGGTGTCTCGCCGCTGGAATACATGGCGCACCGCGGCTTCGCGCATGTGGGCCGCGCCTTCCCGGGTGCCGGCCCGCGCGTGGCCTGCCTGATGCAGAGCCTGGACGAGATCCGCCACTCGCAGACGCAGATCCACAGCCTGTCGAACTACAACAAGTTCTACAACGGCTTCCAGAACTGGCGCCACCAGCACGACCGGGTCTGGTACCTGTCGGTGCCCAAGTCGTTCTTCGACGATGCGGTCACCGCCGGCCCCTTCGAGTTCATGATCGCGATCGGCTTCGCGTTCGAGTACGTGCTGACCAACCTGCTGTTCGTGCCCTTCATCTCGGGCGCGGCCTACAACGGCGACATGGGCGCGATGGCCTTCGGCTTCTCGGCGCAGTCCGACGAGTCGCGCCACATGACGCTGGGCCTGGAGATCATCAAGTTCATCCTGGAACAGGACCCGGACAACCTGCCCATCGTGCAGGCCTGGATCGACAAGTGGTTCTGGCGTGGCTACCGGGTGCTCACCCTGGTGGCGATGATGATGGACTACATGCTCCCGAAGAAGGTCATGAGCTGGAAGGAGGCCTGGGAGATCTACGCCGAGCAGAACGGCGGGGCCCTGTTCGCCGACCTGGCGCGCTACGGCATCAAGGTGCCCAAGGGCTGGGAGCAGGCCTGCAAGGACAAGGAGCACCTGTCGCACCAGGCCTGGGCGGTGTTCTACAACTACGGCGCGGCCGCGCCCTTCCACACCTGGGCGCCCAGCGAGAAGGACATGGAGTGGCTGTCGGCCAAGTACCCCGACACCTTCGACAAGTACTACCGCCCGCGCTACGAGCACTGGGCCAAGGAGGCCGCGGAGGGCCGTCGGTTCTACAACACGACGCTGCCGATGCTCTGCCAGACCTGCCAGATCCCGATGTTCTTCACCGAGCCGGACGATCCCACCAAGATCGCCTACCGGGAGAGCACCTACCACGGCATGAAGTACCACACCTGCTCGGACGGCTGCAAGGCCATCTTCGACAACGAGCCGGAGAAGTACATCCAGAGCTGGCTGCCGGTGCACCAGATCTACCAGGGCAACTGCTTCACCCCCGAGGCCAACCCGGGCGCGCCGGACTTCAACCCGCTGATGGAAGTGCTGAAGTGGTACCGCATGGAGTTCGGCCGCGACAACCTCGACTACGAGGGGTCGCAGGACCAGAAGAACTTCAACGCCTGGAAGCAGATGGCCACCGGCAACTGAGCCGCCCCGCCTGCCGCCCCCCTGTCCCTCCCGGGCGGCCGGACCGCGTCAGGTCCGGCCGCCCTCGAATCCACGGAGACCCCTCATGGCCGTCACCGCCCTGGGCAAGTACGAATTTGCCCCCAAGGACACCGTCGACAAGTTCCCCGCCCCGCTGCTCTACGTCGGCTGGGAGGACCACCTGATGTACTGCGCGCCGTTCTGCGTGCCCTTCCCGCCGACGCTGAAGTTCGGCGACATGTGCCGCGGCGCCTTCCCGGGCATCTTCGGCGCGCACCCGGAGTTCGCCCGGATCGACTGGGAGAAGGCCGAGTGGTTCAAGTCCGGCCAGCCCTGGCAGCCGGACTACGACAAGAGCCTGGCCGAGAACGGCCTGGGCCACAAGGACGTGATCCGCTTCCGCACGCCCGGCCTGACCGGCTTCCAGGGCTCCTGCAGTTGAGCCCGCGCGCACCGACGGGACGAAAGGCGTCATGTCTTACTCGCTGACCATCGAACCGCTGGGCCAGACGCTGGAGGTCGAGGAGGGCCAGACCATCCTCGACGCCGCGCTGCGCGCCGGCATCTACCTGCCGCACGCCTGCTGCCACGGTCTGTGCGCCACCTGCAAGGTGAATGTCACCGACGGCGAGATCGACCACGGCGAGGCATCCAACTTCGCGCTGATGGACTACGAGCGCGAGGAAGGTCTGTGCCTGGCCTGTTGCGCCACGCTGCAGTCCGACGTGGTGATCGAGGCCGAGATCGAGGCCGACGACGACGCCCGCAACCTGCCGGTGCGCGACTTCGCGGGCACGGTCCGCCGCATCGAGTCGCTCACCCCGACCATCAAGGGCGTGTGGATCGCGCTGGACCAGCCGATGGACTTCCAGGCCGGCCAGTACGTCAACCTGGAGCTTCCGGACGGCCGGGGCTCCCGGGCCTTCTCGCTGGCCAACCCGCCGCAGAACCCGGGCGAGGTCGAGCTGAACATCCGCCTCGTGCCGGGCGGGCAGGCCACCACCTGGGTGCACCAGCAGCTGAAGGTGGGCGACCGGGTGAAGCTGGCCGGTCCCTACGGGCGCTTCTTCGTGCGCAAGTCGGCGGCGGTCCCGTCGCTCTTCCTGGCCGGCGGCTCCGGGCTGTCGAGCCCGAAGTCGATGATCCTGGACCTGCTGGCCGAGGGCTCGACCCTGCCGATCACCCTGGTCTACGGTGCACGCAACCGTGCCGAGCTCTACGACCATGAGCTGTTCACGAAGCTGGCCGCCGAACACGCCCACTTCACCTATGTGCCGGCGCTGTCGGACGAGCCGGCCGACTCGGGCTGGACGGGCTTGCGCGGCTTCGTGCACGACGCCGCCAAGGCGCATTTCGACAACGACTTCCGCGGCCGCAAGGCCTACCTCTGCGGCCCGCCGATCATGATCGACGCCTGCATCACCACGCTGATGCAGGGCCGGCTGTTCGAGCGCGACATCTACACCGAGAAGTTCATCTCGGCGGCGGACGCCGCCCAGCAGCTGCGCAGCCCGTTGTTCAAGCGGATATGAGGGCCCCCACGCTCGCCCTGGGCTCGCTGCCCTCCGAGGTGGCGGCCATCGGCTTGGGGCGGCCCGGCGCGAAAGGTTGTGCCCCCACGCTCACCCTGGGCTCGCTGCCCCCCGAGGGGGCGGTCATCGGCTTGGGACGGCCCGGCGCCGATGGCGGCGGGTGGTCAGCGGGTGCGGTTGCGGGCATCGCCCTTCGCAAACTCATGCACCACCTCCAGGAAGGCCGCCAGCACCGGCGAGCTGTCGCCGCGCCGGTACAGGCAGCTCAGTTCCACGTCGCGCAGGTGGCGGCTGGCCAGGGGGCGGAAGGCCACGCCCGGCAGGCGCAGGCTGGTGGCCGACTGGGTGGTGATCGCCAGCCCGAAGCCGCTGGCCACCAGCGCCACGGCGGTGAGCACGTCCTCCACCTCCTGCTCGACGCGCAGCGTGACCGACTCGGCCCGGAAGGCGTCGACGATCTCCTGCGCCAGCCCGCGCATCGGGATGTTGGGGTAGAGGATCATCGGCTGGCCGTCCAGTTCGGCCAGCGGGATGCTCGGTCGCACCGCCAGCGGATGGCCGTCGGGCATCGCCACCACCAGCGGCTCGCGCAGGATGGGCTCGATCACCAGCCCCTCTTCCTGCGGCACCAGGCGGTTGAAACCCACCGACAGGCGCCGCTCGTGCAGGGCCTGCAGCTGCTCGGCCTTGGTGAGGTTGTGCAGGCGGATGCGCACTTCCGGGCGCTGCGCGTGAAAGCGCGCCAGCATGCGCGGGATCACGTCCAGCACGCCCGAGCCGAACAGGCCGACGTCGAGCTGGCCGACCAGGCCCTGGCCGGCGCGTCGGGTGCGCTCGCGCGCGCGCTGCGCCAGCGCCAGCAGGTTGGGCACCTCGTCGAGCAGGGTCTGGCCGGCTTCGGTCAGTTCGACGCCCTTGGGCGTGCGCAGGAACAGCGCCGCGCCCAGTTCCTCCTCGAGGGCGCGGATCTGTCGCGACAGCGGCGGCTGCGCGATGTGCAGCCGCTCGGCGGCGCGGCCGAAGTTGCGTTCCTCGGCGACGGCGAGAAAGTAGCGCATTTCACGCAGGTCCATGGCGGGCTCCGGGGCGGGCGTCGTGATGTGCATCCAGTCGATACCTCCAGGGTATCGCAACGGCAATCAATGGTATTGGACAGTATCGCGCGGCGATCCTATCGTCACGCCATCCCCCTCGTCACGGCGGTGGAAGCGGGCCGACCGGCCGCTGTCGACAGGGCGACACAGGAGACAGGCAAGTGGTTGTTCGATACGACGTCCTGATCGAAGACACCGGCGAGACCTACCGCTGCGCCGAGACGCGCTCGCTGCTCGAGGGCATGGAAGCCCTGGGCCGCAAGGGCATCCCGGTGGGCTGCCGCAACGGCGGCTGCGGCGTGTGCAAGGTGCAGGTCACCGCAGGCAGCTACGTCTCGCGCGTGATGAGCCGCGAGCATGTCAGCGAGGAAGACGAGCAGGCCGGCCGTGTGCTGGCCTGCCGGGTTCGTCCGACCAGCGACGTGCACCTGGCCGTGATCGGAAAGATGAAGAAGAGCGTCGTCCGCGGGGTTGAGACGGCCGGCGCCCCCACCTCCCCCTCAACCTGACAGAGCTCGACAGAAGGAGACCCGAGATGGCAATGACTGGTGTGCTGCGTCCCGGCCACGCCGTGGTGCGCGTGCTGGACCTGGACGAGTCGGTGAAGTTCTACACCGACGTGATGGGCATGAAGGAGACCGGCCGCGACAAGTCGGGCCGCGTCTACTTCAAGTGCAACGACGAACGTGACCACAACAGCTTCGTCATCCGCAAGGCCGACCGGGCCGGCCTGGACGCCTTCGCCTTCAAGGTGGCCAATGCGGCGACCCTGAACGAGATGGAAGGCAACCTGCGCAACCTGGGCCTGGCCACCGAGCGCATTCCCGCCGGCGAGATGCTGGAGACCGGCGAGCGGGTGCGCTTCCAGGTGCCCACCGGCCACGAGATCGAGCTCTACGCCGAGAAGACCGACGTGGGCAACGGCCTGGGCTACACCGACCCGGAAGCCTGGCTGGAAAACCAGAAGGGCATCAACCCGGTGCGCATGGACCACTGCCTGATCTACGGCGGCGACATCGACGGCACCCGCAAGGTCTTCGAGGAGGCGCTGGGCTTCTCGCTGGTCGAGCGCGTCAAGCTCGAGGACGGCACGACCGACCTGGCCACCTGGCTGACCTGCTCGACCAAGGCGCACGACATCGCCATGGTGCGCCATGCCGAGGACGGCAAGCTGCACCACGTCAGCTTCCTGCTGGAGTCCTGGGAGCAGGTGCTGCGCGCGGCGGACATCATGTCGATGCACCGCGTGTCCATCGACATCGGCCCGACCCGCCACGGCATCACCCGCGGCACGACGATCTACTTCTTCGACCCGTCGGGCAACCGCATGGAGACCTTCTGCGGCGGCTACCAGTGGTATCCGGACATGCAGCCCATCACCTGGACCTGGGAGGAAGTGGGCCGCGGGATCTTCTATCACGACCGCAAGCTGAATCCGTCGTTCCTGAGCGTCGTGACTTGACCCACCCCCGTTGCGCCTGACGGCGCTCCCCCTCGAGGGGGCGACACCAGCGGACCGGCGGAGCCGGATCCGCGGTGTCCACTCAAGGGGGCCTTCGGCCCCCAATGTGTCCTCTCCTTTGCCGAGGTAGCTCATGTCCTCTCACAGCATTGCGAACCGCTGCATCACTGCAGCTGCCGCCGCAGCAGCGACACAGGCCGCCGTGGCGAAGGCGGAGGCTCTGGGCATACGCATCAACGTCGCCGTCACCGATGCCTCGGGCACGCTGATGGCGTTCTTGCGCATGCCCGGGGCCTTCCTGCATTCGATCGACATCGCCATCGACAAGGCCTACACCGCGGCGAGCTTCGGGTTTCCGACCTCGCAGTGGGGCGGCGTGATCGGTGACGACGAGCTGCTGCGCATCGGCCTGAACCAGCGCGCCCGGCTGGTGCTCTTCGGCGGCGGGCTGCCCGTCGTCGAGGGCGGCGAGCGCATCGGCGGCATCGGCGTGTCCGGTGGCTCGGCCGAGCAGGACGAGGTCTGCGCCGCCGCGGGGCTGGCGGCGCTGGGCCTGGTCTGAGCGCCTTCCAGAACGATCCTTATCGTTGCGTCCTTTCCAACGCACTTCCAGCCATGAAACAGTTCCTCAACTTCATCGACGGCGAGTTCGTCGCCACCGGCAAGACCTTCGAGAACCGCAACCCGGCCACCAACGAGGTGGTCGGCCTGGTGCACGAGGCCGGCCAGGCCGAGGTCGACGCCGCGGTGGCGGCCGGCCGCGCGGCGCTGAAGGGTGAGTGGGGCCGCATGTCGGTGGTCAAGCGCACCGAACTGCTGCACGCGGTGGCCGACGAGATCAACCGCCGCTTCGACGACTTCCTGGCCGCGGAGCTGGCCGACACCGGCAAGCCGCGCAGCCTGGCCAGCCACATCGACATTCCGCGCGGCGCGGCCAACTTCAAGGTCTTCGCGGACATCGTCAAGAACGTCCCGACCGAGAGCTTCCAGATGACCACGCCGGACGGCGGCACCGCCATCAGCTACGGCGTGCGCAGCCCGCTGGGCGTGATCGGCGTGATCTGCCCCTGGAACCTGCCGCTGCTGCTGATGACCTGGAAGGTCGGGCCCGCGCTGGCCTGCGGCAACACCGTGATCGTCAAGCCTTCGGAAGAAACCCCGGCCACCGCCACGCTGCTGGGCGAGGTGATGAACGCGGTGGGCATTCCGCGCGGCGTGTACCAGGTGCTGCACGGCTTCGGCCCCGGCTCGGCCGGCGAGTTCATCACCCGGCACCCGGGCGTGAACGGCATCACCTTCACCGGCGAGACGCGCACCGGCGAGGCCATCATGGCCGCCGCCGCCAAGGGCGTGCGCCCGGTCAGCTTCGAGCTGGGCGGCAAGAACGCCGGCATCGTCTTTGCCGATGCGGACTTCGACAAGGCGGTGGCCGGCATCACCCGCAGCGCCTTCGAGAACTGCGGCCAGGTCTGCCTGGGGACCGAGCGCGTCTACGTGCAGCGCCCGATCTTCGACAGGTTCGTCGCCGCACTCAAGGAGAAGGCCGAGGGCCTGAAGATCGGCGGCCCGGACACCCCGGGCGTCGGCCTGGGCCCGCTGATCTCCGCCGAGCACCGGCAGAAGGTGCTGAGCTACTACGCCAAGGCGAAGGAGGCCGGCGCCACCATCGTCACCGGTGGCGGCACGCCCCCGATGGAAGGCGAGTACGCCCACGGCCACTTCGTGCAGCCCACCATCTGGACCGGCCTGCCCGAGACGGCCAGCGTGATCCGCGAGGAGATCTTCGGCCCCTGCTGCCACATCGCCCCCTTCGACACCGAGGAAGAGGCGATCGCCCTGGCCAACGCCACCGACTACGGTCTGGCGACCACGGTCTGGACCCAGGACATCGGCACCGCCACCCGGGTGGCCAACGCCATCGAGGTGGGCCTGTGCTGGGTCAACAGCTGGTTCCTGCGCGATCTGCGCACCGCCTTCGGCGGCGCCAAGGCCAGCGGCATCGGCCGCGAGGGCGGCGTGCATTCGCTCGAGTTCTACACCGAGCTGCGCAACGTGATGATCAAGATCTGACCGGCCCGGATCTGGACGCCGATGGGGCGCTGCGGCGCCCCTTTTCCGTTCTGGGGGCGCTGCGGCGCCCCTTTCGCATTTCGGCCGGGTCGGCGCTGCGGCAGCCTTCCCGCAGGCCGGGGAGCGGCAGCCGGATGTGCGGGGGCCGGCACGGGGGCGGCTCCTAGAATGTTTCCGGACTTCGCATTTCGTAACCAGACATGACATCCAGGCTGCTGCGCGGGCTGCTGCTGGCGGCGCTCGGCGCGGCGGCGGTGCTGCCGACCCCGTCGTCGGCCCAGTCGCTGCGCGCGCCGGCTTGTCGGCCCGTCGCGGCGCAGACGGCCTGGCGGCTGGCCGATCTGCTGCCCGAAGTGCTCTGCCGGGATCCCCGTACCCGGCAGACCTGGGCGCTGCAGCGCGCCCAGGCCGCGCGCGGTGAAGCGCAGTCGGCGCTCGCCTGGCCCCGTCTGGAGATGACGGCCGGGCTGGGGCGGGCCTCGGGCAGTGCGGTGGACGCGCCCGGCGGTTTCGCCGTGCTGGGGCTGGACCTGAACTGGCTGCTGTACGACGGCGGCCAGCGCGCCGCCGGACAGGCCGCCGTACGGCAGGCCCTGCTCGAGGCGATGGCCAGCCACGATCTGGCGGTGCAGACCGTGCTGCTCGACGCCGTGCAGGCCTACCTGAGCCTGCGTGACGAGGACGAACATCTGCGCTTGCAGCTCGAGCTGCAGGGCCGCTACGAACGCCTGCTGGCCGAGCTGCGCCGCCGCCGGGTGCCGGCGGCCGACCTGCTCGAGCTGCGCTGGGCGATGACCCAGGCGGCGGTGGCGCGCCACGAGGCCGTGCAGGCCCAGGCGCTGGCCCGTGGTCGGCTGGCGCAGCTGCTGGGCCTGCCGCCGGACCAGGCGCCCCGGCTCTTTGCGGAGACCGGACCCGAGCCCGTGCCGGCCGTGCCGCCGGTGAGCGAGGCGCAGCTGCAGCAGTGGCTGGACCTGGCGCAGCGCCAGCATCCCGAGGCGCTGGCCGCGCTGGCCCGTGCCGAAGGCGCCCGGGCCGAGGCCGAGCAGGCCAGCCGCGCCGGCCAGCCCAGCCTGTCGTTGAACTGGAACCAGAGTCGCACGCAGTACCCGCGCTGGCCGCACGCGTACAGCCGCGAGGCCGCGCTGCAGCTGAGCCTGCCGCTGTTCGACGGCGGTGCGCGTGCGGCGCAGGCCGGTGCGGCCAGCGCCGAGCAGGACGCGGCCGCGGCGGCGCTCGACGAGGTGCGCCAGCGCATCGCCCAGGGCGTCTGGGAGGCTTACCAGGAGCTGCTGCGCGCGGCCGCCGTGCGGCGCGAGACGCTGCACGCCGCGGCGATCGCGCGGCACCTGCGCCAGGAGGCCGAGCAGCATGCGGCCGACCCGGACGCCGAGTTCACCGACCTGCTGGAGGCGCAGGAGCGCGACATCGAGGCCCGCCTCGAGCGCCAGCGGGCCCGCAGCGCCTGGGAGCTGGCGCACTGGCGGCTGGCCCAGGCCGTCGGGCGGCTGCAGACCGGCCTGGGGCCGATCGCGTTGCCGGGGGAGGTCGTGCCGGGATCGACGCGGTCGGCCCTGCCGCGGGCGGTGCCGGCGCCGCCCGCCGCCGCCCCACCCATCTCAGTGCCTCCCATCGCGGCGTCTCCCATTGCTGCGTCTCCCCTCACGGCGTCTCCCATCGCCGCGCCGCCGGTTCCGGCGGTGCGTCCCGCTGCGCCGGGCGCTGCCTCGGGCGGTGCGGGGGCGGCCTGTCGTGCCGGTGCGCCGGAGCCCGCCGACGGCTGGTGCGTGCCGCGCTGAGGCTTTCGGCGCGCCTGCGGTGAGCGCCTGCGGCCCCCCGCGATTCGGTGTCGGCCCGCCTGCCACTCGGGGGGTGACAGGGCGGTGACGGGCCTGGCCATGCGTGTGCTGCATGCCACGCATGGCTGCAAGGCGTGCAAAAAGTCACAAAGTCAGACCCGATGTGATACAAACGTAACCAAACGTTAAGCAGTCGAGGTCCCCCGTGAATCTGCCCCCTCCCGGAGACAAGAGCATCTTCCAGCGCCGCGAGTCCGAGGCCCGCGGCTACTGCCGCCGCTTCGACGTGGTGTTCGGCAGTGCCAGCGGGGCGCTGCTGCGCGATGTGCGCGGGCGTGAGTACATCGACTTCCTGGCCGGCTGTGCGGCGCTGAACTACGGCCACAACGACCCGGACATGAGCACCGCGCTGATCGAGCACATCCAGGGCAGCGGCATCACGATGGGGCTGGACCTGCACACCGAGGCCAAGCAGGCCTTCATGACGCAGTTCGAGCGCCACATCCTCGCGCCGCGTGGTCTGCCGCACCGCATGCAGTTCACCGGGCCCACCGGCACCAACGCGGTCGAGGCGGCGCTGAAGCTGGCCCGCAAGGTCACCGGCCGGCACAACGTGGTGGCCTTCACCAACGGCTACCACGGCGTCACGCTGGGGTCGCTGGCGGCCACCGGCAGCCGCTACCACCGCATGGGCGCGCCGCTGGCGGGCGTGACCCGTCTGCCCTACGACGGCTACCTCGGCGCCGGCTTCGACACCGCCGACCTGCTCGAGCGCATGCTGGACGACCCCTCCAGCGGGCTGGATGCGCCCGCCGCGATCCTGCTCGAGACGGTGCAGGGCGAGGGCGGTCTGACCGCCGCCACGCCGGCCTGGGTGGAGCGCGTGGCCTCGCTGGCGCGACGCCACGGCGCGCTGCTGATCGTCGACGACGTGCAGGCCGGCTGCGGGCGCACCGGGCGCTTCTTCAGCTTCGAGGGCATGGACCTGCAGCCCGACCTGATCGTGCTGTCCAAGTCGCTGTCGGGCTATGGCCTGCCGCTGGCGATGCTGCTGGTGCACCCGGAGCGCGACCAGTGGCGCCCGGCCGAGCACAACGGCACCTTCCGCGGCAACACCCATGCCTTCGTGACCGCGCGCGTGGCGGTGGAGAAGTTCTGGAGCGGACCGGTGTTCCAGATGGAGGTCGCCCGGCGCGCGCAGATCGTCACCCAGCACCTCGAGCGCATGGCGCGCCGGGTGCACGGCTCGCGGCTGAAGGGCCGCGGGATGATGCAGGGGCTGGATGTGGTCAGCGGCGAACTGGCCGGGCAGATCTGCGACCGCTGCTTCGAGCAGGGGCTGATCCTGGAGACCTCCGGCGCGCACGACCAGGTGCTGAAGATCCTGGCGCCGCTGACCATCGGGCTGGACACGCTCGAGCGCGGGCTGGCGATCCTGGACCAGGCCATTGCCGCCTCGATGGTGCTGGGCCTGCGCCAGGCGGCCTGAGCGACGGCCCCGCCGCCCGCCGCCTGTTGCCTGCTGCCTGCTGCCTGCCGCCCTGCCTGCGCCCCCCGGCGGCGCCCGACCGAATCCTGCCTGCGACCACCGGCCCGACCGGCCGAGGAAGACCCGCTTGGACCGAACCCCGATCGCCCCGCCGGCCGTGCTGCGCCGGCCCGGTGCCGACCCGCAGCCGCGCTGGCGGCCCGGCGAGCGGCTGCACCACCTCTTCGAGGCCCGCTGCGATGCCCTGCGGCGCGCCGGCCGCGCCGACCACCCGGCCATCGAAGGCGATGCCGCGTCGCTGAGCTACGCCGCCCTCGATGCGCGCGCCAACCAGCTCGCACGGCTGCTGCTGGCCCGGGGCCTGCGCCCGGGCGACCGCATCGCGCTGCTGTTCGACAAGACCGCGCACAGCCATGTGGCGATGCTGGCGGTGCTCAAGCTGCACGCGGCCTACGTGCCGCTGGATCCGGGGTTCCCGGCCGATCGCATGGCCTACATCTGCGCCGATGCCGGGGTGGCCGCGCTGCTGACCGTGCAGCGCTACCAGGAGGTCGGCCAGGGGCTGGCCGCGCAGTGCTGCTGCGTCGACACGCTCGATGCCGAGCTGGACCGCCAGGACCCGTCGCGCCCCGAGCGCGGCGAGCTGGACGCCGCCGAGGGCGGACGGGCCAGCGAGCTGTGCTACGTGATCTACACCTCCGGCTCGACCGGCCGGCCCAAGGGCGTGCCGATCGACCAGGCGGCGATCTGCAACTTCGTGCGCGTGGCCGCCGAGACCTACGGCTACCGCGAGAGCGACCGGGTCTACCAGGGGCTGACGCTGGCCTTCGACTTCGCGGTCGAGGAGACCTGGGTGCCGCTGGCCGTGGGCGCCACGCTGCGGCCCAACCAGAGCGGCGGCAGCCTGCTGGGCGAGGACCTGGCGGAGTTCCTGCAGCGCCATCGCATTACCGCGCTGTGCTGCGTGCCCACCGCGCTGGCCACGCTGGAGGCCGAGCTGCCCGCGCTGCGGCTGCTGATCGTGTCCGGCGAGGCCTGCCCGCGCGACCTGGTGCAGCGCTGGGCCCGCCCCGGGCGGCGCATGCTGAACGCCTACGGGCCCACCGAGACCACCGTCACCGCCACGCTGGCCGAGCTCGAGCCCGACGCGCCGGTGACCATCGGCCGGCCGCTGCCGACCTACGCGATCGTCATCCTGCAGCCCGATGCGCCGGTGGCGCTGCCCTTCGGCGAGGTGGGCGAGATCGGCATCGCCGGCCTGGGCGTGGCCGCCGGCTACCTGAACCGGCCCGAGCAGACCGCCAAGGCCTTCGTGCCCGACTTCATGGCGCTGCCGGACAACCCCTCGGGGCGGCTGTACCGCACCGGCGACCTGGGCCGGGTGCGCCCGGACGGCCAGGTGGAGTACCTCGGCCGCATCGACACGCAGGTGAAGATCCGCGGCTACCGCATCGAGCTGGCCGAGATCGAGTCGCTGCTGATGGCGCAGCCGGGCATCCGCCAGGCCGTGGTGCAGCCCTACGAGGCCAGTCCCGGCGCCGTCGAGCTGGCGGCGTACTACACCTGTGCCGACGAGGCCGAGCCGCCCGACCCCCAGGCGCTGGCCACCGCGCTGCGCAGCCAGTTGCCGCCCTACATGCTGCCGGCCTGGTACGAGCGGCTCGCGCAGATGCCGATGCTGGCCAGCGACAAGGCCGACCGGCGCGCCCTGCCGCCGCCGCGCGGGCCGCGCTCGACGCTGGCCGCGGCGGCCCATGTGGCCCCCGAGGGGCCGCTGGAGGAAGGGATCGCGCAGACCCTGGCCCCGCTGCTGGGGCTGCCTCAGGTCTCGGCCACGGCGCATTTCTTCGACGAGCTGGGCGCCCATTCGCTGTTGATGGCCCGCCTGGGCGCGCAGCTGCGCGTCCGGCTGGGCCGCGACGACCTGTCGATGCGGCTGTGCTACGCCCACCCCAGCGTGCGCGCCCTGGCGCAGGCGCTGGCGGCCAGCGGGTCGCCGGCCGGAGCCCCGCCGCAGGCGGCTGCCGAGGGCGTGGCGGTCAGCCCCCCGGCCGCCTCGACGCTGGCGCACCGGACGGCGCCGCGCGGCGCCTACCTGGCCACCGGTGCGGCCCAGCTGGCGGCCCTGCTGGCCTACCTGCTGGCGCAGGCGGCCCTGCTGCTGCCCGGGCTGGACTGGCTGCTGGCCGCCCAGGGCGCAGGGCAGGCCTGGGGCCGCGCGGCAGCGGTCGGGGCCGCGGTCTGGGGCCTGGCGGCGGGGCTGCCGCTGCTGCTGAAGTGGACGCTGGTGGGGCGCTGGCAGGCCGGCCGCTTCCCGCTCTGGGGGCTGCGCTACCTGCGCTTCTGGCTGATCCGCCAGCTGCTGCGGCTCAGCCCGATGCAGCTGGCGGCCGGCACGCCGCTGTACACGCTCTACCTGCGCCTGCTCGGGGCCCGGGTGGCCTGGAGCGCCCATGTCGGCACGCCGCTGATTCCGGTGTGCAGCGACCTGGTGCGCATCGGCGAAGGCAGCGTGATCCACCGCCATGTGCGCATGGACGGCTACCGTGCCGAAGCCGGTCACATCGAACTCGGTCCGGTCACCCTCGGGCGCGACTGCCAGGTGGGCGAATCGAGCCTGGTCGACCTCCACACCGAGATGGGCGACGGCAGCCGGCTGGCGCACGCCAGCGCCCTGCTGCGCGGGCAGCGCATCGCCGCCGGGGTGGCGGCGCAGGGCTCGCCGGCGCAGGCTGCGCCGATCGGCGCCGATGGTGCCGTGACCACTGCCGAGGCCGGCGAACGGCCCTCGGCAGCACGCATGGCGGGCTTCACCGCGGCCCAGCTGACGCTGCTGTTCGGGCTCTGGCTGCCGCTGCCGCTCTGGCTGGGCTGGCTGCTGCTGGGCGATGTAGGCCAGCGCGTCGACGAGCTGTTCGACCTGCACCTGTACGCGCGCGGCCATGCGATGCACTGGGACCGGCTGGAGGCGGCCCTGGGGGCCGGCGTGGCGGCCTTCTTCGCCTGGCTGGCCGGGCGCAGCCTGCTCGCCCTGGGGTTGGCGCGGCTGCTGGCGCGGGCCCTGCCGACGGGGCGGGCACTGCCGCTGTACGGCCTGCACCACGCCCTGCTGCGTGTGGTCACGGGCCTGAGCAACTCCAAGTTCCATTGCGAGCTGATGGGCGACAGCAGCTACGTCACCGGCTACCTGCGCGCGCTGGGCTACCGCTTCGTCGGCGGCGTGGTGCAGACCGGCTCCAACTTCGGCATGAACCAGGAGCACGACGTCCCGGCGCTGTGCCGCTTCGGCCGCGGCAGCATGGTCTCCGATGGGCTGATCGTGGCGAACACGGCACTCACCGCGGCCCGCTTCCGCCTCGAGGCGGCCACGCTGGGCGCGAACAGCTTCGTCGGCAACGGCGTGCTGCTGCCGGCCGGCGCGCGCGTCGGCGACGACTGCCTGCTGGCCACCAAGGTCATGCTGCCGCTGGACGGCCCGCTGCGCAGCGGCGTCGGCCTGCTGGGCTCGCCGCCCTTCGAGATCCCGCGCAGCGTGCAGCGCGACCGCGATCTCGACCTGCGGCGCGACCCGGCACTGTTCGCGCAGCGCCTGCGCGCCAAGGACCGCTCCAACCTCGTCACGCTGCTGCTCTTCCTCGGCCTGCACGGCGGCGCGGCCGGGCTGGGCAGTGCGCTGCTGTACCTGGCCTACGTGGCGCTGCCGACGCACCCGGTGGCGGCGCTGGCACTCGGCGGCGCGCTGGCCTGGGGGCTGCTGCTCGGCTGGTACATCCTGGCCGACCGCTGCGCGCAGGGCTGGCGGCCCCTGCAGCCGCGCCAGGGCTCGATCTACGAGCCGGCCTTCTGGCGCCACGAGCGGCTCTGGAAGCTCGGCCTGAGCGGCGACAGCGCGCTGCTGCGGCCGCTGCAGGGCACGCCGGCGATGGGCCTGCTCTGGCGCGCCCTGGGCGCGCGCGTCGGCCGCCAGCTCTTCGACGACGGCTGCGCGATGCCGGAGAAGACCCTGGTCCGCCTGGGCGACCACGCGACGCTGGGCGCGCAGAGCCTGCTGCAGGGCCATTCGCTGGAGGACGGGGTGTTCAAGTCCGACCACCTGCGCCTGGGCGATCGGTTCAGCCTGGGGGCGAAGGGCTTCGTGCACTACGGCGTCGTGGCCGGCGACGGGGTCCGGGTGGACCCGGATGCCTTCGTGATGAAGGGCGAGCAGCTCGCCGACGGGGCCTGCTGGCGCGGCAACCCGGCGCAGGCCGTGGGCGCGCGGTCGGAGCTGGCCGGAGGCTGAGGGTGGTCGCGGTCGGCGCCCTGGCTCCGCGCGTCGTCGAGGTCGGCGACGGCGCCGGCGGGCCGGCGCCATCCGGCGTGCTGGCCGGCCTGGGCGCGGCAGGGCGCGAGGTGCTGGAGCGGCTCTGGGACTCCCTGCCGGTGGTCTGGGTGCCCGAGGGCGGGCGGCTGGTCGGCCAGTCGCTGCCGCTGGCCGCGCTGGCGGCCTGGTTCGAGGCCCTGCCGGCTGCGGATCGGTGGGCGTTGTGTCGCGGGGCCGGCGTCCGGCCGGACTGGCCGGCCTCGCGCCTGCTGGCCGCACTGGGCGGACGCCTCTGTGCCGAACGTGCCCTGGCCGAGCTGGGCGAGCCCTGCCCGCAGGTCGGGCGGGGTGCAGACGGTGCGCCGATCTGGCCGGCCGGCTGGCGCGGCTCGATCACGCACAGCAGGAAGCGCGTCGCCGCGGTGGTCGGCCCGGTGGCGCAGTGGCAGGCACTCGGGCTGGACAGCGAGGCCCTGCTCGACCCCCCGGCCGCGGCCGAGGTGCTGGCGATGTGCGGCTGCGCCGCCGAGCGCGCCCGCCTGGCCGAGCCGGCCGACCGGGCCTGGTTCGGCCTGCGCGCCACGCTGCTCTTCTGCGCCAAGGAGGCTTGGTTCAAGGCCTTTGGCGATGTGGCGCCGGAAGGCTTCGAGGCCCTGCGGGTGGAAGGCCTGCCCGGTACCGCCGATCGGGCTCCGCCAGCCGACCCCGAAGGTCTGGCGGGCTGGTGTGCGGTGCGCTTCCCGGGGGCACCGTCGGCCCGGCTGCGCGAGGCCTGCGCGGCTCGCTGGCGGGTCGCCGGCGGCGAGCTGCACCTGCTGCTGGCCGCGGCGAGACGCGGCCGCTGAACCGGGCTGCCGCCCGGTGGCGCCGTGGGGCGCGCGGTGAAGAAAGCTGCTGGATTTCTCCTTACCGGATAGGTATGGAGAAGTCGGAATTTGGTATTGGACAGTATCGGGCCCGAACTCTATCGTCCGATCCGTTGCGCCGACATTCCTGCCGCGCGCGGCCCGCGACGGCCCTCGGCCCGTGCGTGGGCGCGGCGTTGCCTGCACCGATTCCCGCTTCCGCCACGAGGTCCCCATGGACAGTCAGAAGATCCAGCGCTACGGCGACGAGCTGTACCAGTCGCTGCTCAGCCGCATCCCGGTCGAGCCGCTCACCCAACGCGAGTCGGACATCACCATCGACGACGCCTACCAGATCCAGCTGCGCATGATCCAGCGCCGCCTGGACGCCGGCGAGGTGGTGGTGGGCAAGAAGATCGGCGTCACCAGCAAGGTGGTGATGGACATGCTGGGCGTGAACCAGCCCGACTTCGGCCACCTGCTCTCGGGCATGGTGTTCAACGAGGGCGAGCCGGTGGACACGTCCAAGCTGATCGCGCCCAAGGCCGAGGCCGAAGTGGCCTTCATCCTGGCGCGCGACCTCACCGGCCCGGGCGTGACGGCCGCCGACGTGCTGCGCGCCACCGACTGCGTGATGCCCTGCTTCGAGATCGTCGACAGCCGCATCCGCGACTGGAAGATCAAGATCCAGGACACCGTGGCGGACAACGCCAGCTGCGGCGTGCTGACCCTGGGTGGCACCCGCCGCAGCCCGCGCGACCTGGACCTGGCGCTGGCCGGCATGGTGCTGGAGAAGAACGGCGAAATCATCTCCACCTCCTGCGGCGCCTCGGTGCAGGGCTCGCCGGTGAACGCGGTGGCCTGGCTGGCCAACACGCTGGGCCAGCTGGGCATCACGCTCGAGGCCGGCGACATCATCCTGTCGGGCTCGCAGTCCCCGCTGGTGCCGGTCAAGGCCGGCGACAGCCTGCACGCCAGCGTGGGCGGCCTGGGCAGCACCTCGGTGCGCTTCATTTGAGCCCCCACGCTTCCTGGCGGTCGCTGCCCCCCGAGGGGGCGCAGGCAGCGGGCCGGCAGAGCCGGATCCACGCCTGGACCTTGCTGAAGAAAGAGATTCACCATGGCACTTGATCGCAAAGACATCGAGGCGCTGGCCGCCCACCTGGAATCGGCCGAGCTGGAGGCGCGCGACGTCACCAAGATCACCGACGACTACCCGCAGATGGACTGGGCCGATGCCTACGACATCCAGGACGAGATCCGTCGCCGCAAGGAAGCGCGTGGCCACAAGACCGTGGGCCTGAAGGCCGGCCTGACCTCGTTCGCGAAGATGAAGCAGATGGGCGTCGAGGTGCCCTGCTTCGGCTTCGTCTCCGACTACATGGCCCGCCCGGACGGCGGCGAGATCAAGACGGCCGAGCTGATCCACCCGAAGGTGGAGGCCGAGATCTGCATCGTCACCAAGGCCCCGCTGAAGGGCCCGGGTTGCCACGTCGGCGCGGTGATGGCGGCGATCGACTTCGTCCTCCCGGCGGTGGAGATCATCGACAGTCGCTACCGCGACTTCAAGTTCGACCTGAAGAGCGTGATCGCCGACAACACCTCGGCCTCGCGTTTCGTGATCGGCGGGCGCTCGCGCCGTGTCGAGGACCTTGACCTGCGCACGCTGGGCGTGGTGCTGGAGAAGAACGGCCAGATCATGGCCATGGCCGCCGGCGCCGCGGTGCTGGGCCACCCGGCCGCGGCGGTGGCGATGATGGCCAACCACCTGGGCGCGCGCGGCCAGGAGATCCCGGCCGGCACCTTCATCATGACCGGTGGTGTGACCGAGGCCATCGCGGTGCAGGCCGGCGACAGCGTCAACGTGCGCTTCCAGGACTTGGGCAGCGTCTCCGTGCGGTTCGTTTGATCGCCATGAACTCCCCTGAAATCGCCCGGCGCGTGCGCACCGGCGCCTTCGACACCAACTGCCACGATGTCGGCCACTCGGCGCCCGGCCAGCCGCCGGTGCTGCTGGTGCACGGCTCCGGCCCGGGCGTGAGTGCCTGGGCCAACTGGCGGCTTGTCATGCCCGAACTCGCCAAGGCGCGTCGCGTGCTGGCGCCGGACATGGTCGGCTTCGGTTTCACCGACCGGCCGGCGGGGCAGGTCTACTCGATGGACGTCTGGGTCCAGCAGGCGCTGGACCTGCTGGATGCGCTGGGCCTGCCGCAGGTGGATCTGGTGGGCAACTCCTTCGGCGGCGCGCTGGCGCTGGCGCTGGCCATCCGAGCGCCGCAGCGCGTGCGCCGGCTGGTGCTGATGGGCAGCGTCGGCGTGCCCTTCCCGATCACGCCGGGGCTGGATGCGGTGTGGGGCTACCAGCCCTCGCTGGCGGCGATGAAGGGCCTGCTGGACCTCTTCGCCTACAGCCGCGCCCTGGTCACCGACGAGCTGGCCGAGCTGCGCTACCAGGCCAGCATCCGGCCGGGCTTCCAGGAGTCGTTCTCGGCCATGTTCCCCGCCCCGCGCCAGCGCTGGGTGGACGCGATGGCCAGCGCCGAGGCTGACATCCGCGCGCTGCCCCACGAGACACTGGTGATCCACGGCCGTGAGGACAGGGTGATTCCGCTGTCGAACTCGCTGACGCTGGCCGACTGGATCCCCAACAGCCAGCTGCATGTCTTCGGCCACTGCGGCCACTGGACGCAGATCGAGCACGCCGGGCGCTTCGCGCGGCTGGTGGGCGACTTCCTCGCCGAGGCGGACGCGCAGCCATGACTCACCGGGTCCTCACCCCTGCGAGCGGGCCGAGCGCCGGGCCGCTCCCAAGCCGGCCCGCCATCCCCTCGGGGGATCGGCCGACGTACCCGTCGGACGAGGGGCTCACATGACGCCGGTCACGGTGCTGGTGACCCGCCGCGTCAAGGCCGGCCACGAGGCCGCCTTCGAGGCGGCGATGACGCAGATGATCGCCGCGGCGGCCACCTTCCCCGGCCACCTCGGCGGGCACCTGGTCCGACCGGGCGAGGACGCGAGCGGTGATGACGGCGGGGAGGGCAACCTCTACCACGTCATCTTCGCCTACGACTCGGCCGAGCACCTCGCCGCCTGGCAGAACTCGCCGGTGCGCTCGCTGGGGCTGACTGCGGTGGCACCGCACACCGAGGGTGGGCAGCAGCTGCGCCAGCTCACCGGCCTGGCGCACTGGTTCGTCGAGCCCAAGGGGCCGAAGCTGACCCCGCCGCCGCGCTGGAAGGTGGCCGTGGTCACCTGGCTGGGCATCTTCCCGACGGTGCTGCTCCTCTTCCTCACCGTGGCGCCGCTGATGGCCGACTGGCCGCTGGTGCCGCGCACGATGGTGATCACCGCGCTGGTGGTGCTGATCATGACCTGGGGCGTCGCACCGCGGCTGACGCAGTGGCTCAAGCCCTGGCTGCACCCCGCGCCCAAAGCTTCCTGACCCCATGGACCTGCAACTCCAAGGAAAACGCGCCCTGGTGACCGGCTCCACCGCCGGCATCGGCTTCGCGATCGCCAAGGCCCTGGCCGCCGAAGGCGCCGCCGTGGTCGTCAACGGCCGTGCGGCCGACCGCGTGGAGGCGGCGCTGGCCCGCCTGCGCGACGCCTGCCCCGGCGCCGAGGTGACCGGCGTCACCGCCGACCTCGCCAGCGCCGAGGGCTGCGCCGCGCTGGTGGCGGCCTGCCCGGACGTGGACGTGCTGGTCAACAACCTGGGCATCTTCGATCCGAAGCCCTTCGAGGACATCCCGGACGCCGACTGGCTGCGCTTCTTCGAGACCAACGTGATGAGCGGCGTGCGCCTGGCGCGCGCCTACCTGCCGACGATGAAGCGGCGCAACTGGGGCCGCATCGTCTTCATCTCCAGCGAGTCCGGCCTGTGCCCGCCCGCGGAGATGGTGCACTACGGCATGACCAAGTCGGCGCAGATCTCGGTGGCCCGCGGCCTGGCGGAGACCTGCGCCGGCACCGGTGTCACGGTCAACAGTGTGCTGCCCGGCCCGACGCTGACGCAGGGCGCCGAGGACTTCTTCGCCACGCTGGCCAGCGGTCAGGGCCAGACCTTCGACGAGGCGGCGCGCGACTTCTTCGCCCACGGCCGGCCCACCTCGATCCTCAAGCGCTTCATCCAGCCCGACGAGGTGGCCTCGATGGTTGCCTACGTCTGCAGCCCGCTGGCCGCGGCCACCCAGGGTGCGGCCCTGCGTGTCGAAGGCGGCGTGGTGCGCAGCCTCTGACCCTTTCGAACTTCCCTCTCCCTTTCCGAGGACACCCCGATGAACAAGATCAAGTGCGCCCTGATCGGTCCCGGCAACATCGGCACCGACCTGCTGGCCAAGTTGAAGCGCAGCCCGGTGCTCGAGCCGGTGTGGATGGTGGGCATCGACCCCGAGTCCGACGGCCTCAAGCGCGCCCGCGAGATGGGCATCAAGACCACCGCCGAGGGCGTGGACGGGCTCGTCCCGCACATGAAGGCCGACGGCGTGCAGATCGTCTTCGACGCCACCAGCGCCTACGTGCACGCCGAGAACTCGCGCAAGGTCAACGCCCAGGGCGCGCTGATGATCGACCTCACGCCCGCGGCCATCGGCCCCTTCTGCGTGCCGCCCGTGAACCTGAAGGAACACGTCGGCAAGAAGGAAATGAACGTCAACATGGTCACCTGCGGTGGCCAGGCCACCATCCCGATGGTGGCTGCGGTGTCGCGCGTGCAGCCCGTGGCCTACGGCGAGATCGTCGCCACCGTGTCCAGCCGCTCGGTCGGCCCCGGCACGCGCAAGAACATCGACGAGTTCACCCGCACCACCGCGGGCGCGGTCGAGCGCGTGGGCGGTGCGAAGAAGGGCAAGGCCATCATCATCATCAACCCGGCCGAGCCGCCGCTGATCATGCGCGACACGGTGCACTGCCTGGTCGAGGGCGAGGTCAACCGCGAAGGCATCACCGAAAGCATCCACGCGATGATCCGCGAGGTGCAGAAGTACGTGCCGGGCTACAAGCTGGTGAACGGTCCCGTCTTCGACGGCCAGCGCGTCTCGGTCTACATGGAAGTCGAAGGCCTGGGCGACTACCTGCCCAAGTACGCCGGCAACCTGGACATCATGACCGCCGCCGCTGCCCGCACCGCCGAGATGTTCGCCGAGGAAATGCTCGCCGGGCGCCTCACCCTCGAACCGGTCGCCGCCGCCTGAGCCCGCCGATCCAAGGAGAACACCATGAGCGACCTGCAAGGCAAGAAGATCACCCTGCACGACATGACCCTGCGCGACGGCATGCACCCGAAGCGCCACCTCATGTCGCTGGACCAGATGAAGTCGATCGCCCAAGGCCTGGACGCCGCGGGCGTGCCGCTGATCGAGGTCACCCACGGCGACGGCCTGGGCGGCAGCTCGGTCAACTACGGCTTCCCGGCCCACACCGACGAGGAGTACCTGGGCGCGGTCATCCCGCTGATGAAGCAGGCCAAGGTCAGCGCGCTGCTGCTGCCGGGCATCGGCACCGTCGACCACCTGAAGATGGCGCACGGCCTGGGCGTGCACACCATCCGCGTGGCCACCCACTGCACCGAGGCCGATGTGAGCGAGCAGCACATCACCATGGCCCGCAAGATGGACATGGACACGGTGGGCTTCCTGATGATGGCGCACATGGCCAGCCCGCAGAAGCTGGTCGAGCAGGCCAGGCTGATGGAGAGCTACGGCGCCAATTGCATCTACGTCACCGACTCGGCCGGCTACCTGCTGCCCGACGGCGTGAAAGAGCGACTGAGCGCGGTGCGTGAAGCCCTGAAGCCCGAGACCGAGCTGGGCTTCCACGGCCACCACAACCTGGCCATGGGCGTGGCCAACAGCATCGCGGCGATCGAGTGCGGCGCCACGCGCATCGACGCCGCCGCGGCCGGCCTGGGTGCCGGCGCCGGCAACACGCCGATGGAGGTGCTGGTCGCGGTGCTGGACCGCATGGGCGCGCAGACCGGCGTGGACGTCTGGAAGATCCAGGACGTGGCCGAGGACCTGGTCTTCCCGATCATGGACTTCCCGATCCGCATCGACCGCGACGCGCTGACGCTGGGCTACGCGGGCGTGTACGGCAGCTTCCTGCTGTTCGCCAAGCGCGCGGCGGCCAAGTACGGGCTGTCGGCACGCGACATCCTGGTCGAGCTGGGCCGCAAGAAGATGGTCGGCGGTCAGGAAGACATGATCGAGGACACGGCGATGACGATGGCGCGTGAGCGTGGACTGAAGATCGATTGAACGAAGTTTCGAAGATGACGCAACACTTTTCCTCCCGCCGCCGCGTGCTGGCACTGGCCGCGCTGACCACCCTGGGCGCTGCGGCCACCGGCTCCGTGCTGGCCGCCGAGGCCTACCCCAGCAAGACCATCAAGGTCATCGTGCCCTTCGCGCCGGGCGGTCCCACCGACATCATGGGCCGCTACGTCGCCAAGGCGATCGGCGACGCGCTGAAGCAGACCGTGGTGGTCGAGAACCGCGCCGGTGCGGGCGGCAACCTCGGCACCGACGCGGTGGCCAAGGCCGCGCCGGACGGCTACACGCTGGGCATCGGGGCGATCTCGAGCCTGGCGATCGCGCCGGGGCTGTACGCGAAGCTGCCCTACCAGGTGCAGAAGGACCTCGCGCCGGTGACGATGGTGGGCATCGCCAAGGGCGCCATCCTGGCGCATCCCTCGGCACCCTTCAATGACCTGAAGGGCATGCTGGCCTATGCCAAGGCGAATCCGGGCAAGCTCAGCTACGCCAGCTCCGGCATCGGCACGGCCAACCACCTGGCCGGCGAGTACCTGCAGTCGCTGGCCGGCGTGGATCTGCAGCACGTGCCCTACAAGGGCACCGCGCAGGCGGTGCAGGACCTGCTGGCCGGCAACGTGCTGGTGAGCGTGGAAAGCTCGCTGACCAGCGCGGCGCAGCACGTGCAGTCGGGCAAGCTGAAGGCCATCGCGGTCACCTCGGCCAGCCGCGCCAAGCTGCTGCCCAACGTGCCCACCGTGGCCGAGCAGGGCTTCCCGGGCTTCGACGTGCCGACCTGGTTCGGCCTGATCGCCCCGGCCGGCACGCCCAAGGACGTGATCGCCACGCTCAACCGCGTCGTCACCGAGGCGCTGAAGTCGGCCGATGCAGCCGAGCGCTTTGCCCAGATCGGCGCCGAGCCGCAGCCCACCACCCCCGAGCAGTTCGCCAGCACCATCCGCGACGAGACCGCGCGCTGGTCGCAGGTGATCCAGCGCGCCAACATCAAGCCCGAGTGAGGGCCAGGAGCCAGCCGCCATGCCGTTCGCCCAGATCTACATGCTCGAAGGCCGCACGCCCGAGCAGAAGAAGGCCGTCATCGAGAAGGTGACCCAGGCCCTGCACGAGGCCACCGACGCGAAGGTGGAAACCATCCGCGTCTGGATCCACGAGATGCCCAAGGAGAACTGGGGCATTGCGGGGGTGTCGGCGAAGGATCTGGGGCGCTGATGCGCGCCGACCGGTGTCGCGCTGCGGCCCGGGGCGCAAGCGCCTAGACTCCTGGCGTCGGCCGTGGCAGGCAGGGGCCTGTCGTCCGATCGGGAGTCCATGATGTCCGCGATTCATCTGGTGGCGGTGCTGGCGCTGCTGCAGTACCTGTTCTTCGGCGCGCTGGTCGGCCAGGCGCGTGGGCGCTACGGCGTCGACGCGCCGGCGGTGACCGGGCACGCGCAGTTCGAGCGGATCTACCGCGTGCAGATGAACACGCTCGAGCTGCTGGTGGCCTTCCTGCCGGCGCTGTGGCTGGCGGCGATGTACTGGTCGCCGGTCGCGGTGGCGGCCGTCGGGGCGGTGTACCTGGTCGGCCGGATGCTGTACTGGCGCAGCTACACCCGCGATCCGAAGAGTCGGTCGCTGGGCTTCGTGCTCAGCTTCCTGCCCATCGTCGCGCTGCTGCTGGCGGCGCTGGCCGGGGCGCTGCTGGCGTGGCCGCAATGACGGGCCCGGGCGTGACGGCGGCGGCACCGGCCCGCCTCGAGTGGGAGGCGGCCGGCTGCGTGCACAGTGCGCTGTGGCAATCCGAGCGCGGCCTGGCCCCGCCCCGGCGGCTGGAGCGGGTCGACGACCGCCTGCCGGCCGACCGCGCCTGGGCGCTGGCCAGCGAGGGCACCGGGCTGCTCTGGCAGGGCGACTTCCAGAATGCCCGTCAGCTGCTGCAGGCGCTGGCCCGGCGGGCCGATCGGCCGCCGCGGCGGGCGCCTGCGCCGCTGCCCTTTCCCGAGCGCTTCCACCGCCACCGCATGGCGCAGGCGCAGCGCGCCCGCATCCTGGGGGCGCTGCTGCTGCCCTTCGAGGCGGGCTGGCGCATTCCCCTGCGGCGCGCGCCCGACGTGGCCGCGGCCTGCCAGGAGGCCTGGGGGCCGCTGGCGGCAGGCCGGGCGGTGGCCTCGCTGCGCGAGCTGCTGGGGGCGATCAGCGCGCACGAATGGCGCCGCCGCGGGGTGGAGCTGCCGGCGCTGGCGCGCCTGGCCGGCCCCGGGCAGACCGCGCGCATCCATCCGCACTACGGGGTGTTCTCGCCGGTGCGTGGCGAGTATGTCGACCTGGTGGCGCAGGCGCCCTGGCCCGGGGGGCGGGCGCCGGCCTGCGCCTTCGACCTGGGCACCGGCACCGGGGTGCTGGCGGCCCTGCTGGCGCGGCGCGGTGCGGCCCAGGTCGTGGCCACCGACCTGGATGCCCGGGCGCTGGCCTGCGCGGCCGAGAACCTGCAGCGCCTGGGCGTGGCCGACCATGTCACGCTGCAGTCGGCCGATCTCTACCCGGCGGGCCGGGCCGAGGTGGTGGTCTGCAACCCGCCCTGGCTGCCGGGGCGGCCGAGCTCGCCGCTCGAGCATGCGGTCTACGACGAAGACAGCCGCATGCTGCGCGGCTTCCTGGCCGGCCTGGCGGCGCACCTGAGCCCCGGTGGCGAGGGCTGGCTGATCCTCTCCGACCTGGCCGAGCACCTCGGCCTGCGCCGCCCGGGCGAGCTGGCCGGCTGGATCGAAGCGGCCGGCCTGCGCGTGCTCGGCCGGCTGGATGCCCGGCCGCGCCACCCCAAGGCCAGCGACGCGAGCGATCCGCTGCACGAGGCGCGTGTGCGCGAGGTCACCTCGCTGTGGCGGCTCGGGGCGGGGTGAGCCCCCTCAGCGCCGCCAGAAGCTGGGCGTGAACAGCACCAGCACGGCCAGCAGTTCCAGGCGGCCCAGCAGCATCGCGAAGGTGCAGACCCAGGTCTGGAAGTCCGTCAGGCCGCCGTAGTTGACGGCCGGGCCGACCTGGCCGAGGCCGGGGCCGATGTTGTTGACGCAGGCGATCACTGCGGTGAAGGCGGTCACCACGTCCAGCCCGCTGAACAGCAGGATCATGGTCAGGCCGACCAGCGAGGCGCCGTACATCATCATGTAGGCGATCACGCTCTGCATCACCCGGTCGCCGACCGCGCGGCCGCCCAGCACCACCGGGTTGACCGCGCTGGGGTGGACGATGCGCACCAGCTCGCGCTGGGCCTGCTTGAGCAGCAGCAGCATGCGAACCATCTTGATGCCCCCGCCGGTGCTGCCCGCGCAGGTGGCGAAGCAGCCCAGCAGGATCATCAGCAGCGAGGCGAACATCGGCCACTGCGCATAGTCGTAGGAGGCATAGCCGGTGGTGGTGGCCACGGAGACGACGTGGAAGGCGGTGCGGCGCAGCGCCTCCCAGAAGGTCGTATGGGCGTCGTGCCAGGTCAGGTACAGCGTGATCACCACGATGCTGGCACTCAGCACGGCGTAGAAGGCGCGGATCTCCGGGTTGCGCCAGAGGACCGCCAGCGAGCGGCCGCGCAGCGCGACGAAGTACATCACCAGGTTGATGCCCGACAGCAGCATGAAGACCACGGCGATCGCCTCGAGCAGCGGCGAGTCGAAGTGGCCGAAGCTGGCGTCGTAGGGCGAGAAGCCGCCCAGGCTCACCGTGCTGCACATGTGCATGAAGGCGTCGGCCCAGCTCATGCCGCCGGCCCGGTAGGCCAGGGTGCACAGCACCGCCAGCAGCACGTAGATCACCCACAGCGCCCGGGCGGTGTCGGCGATGCGGGGCGTGAGCTTCTGGTCCTTCAGCGGGCCGGCGGTCTCGGTCTTGAACAGCTGGCTGCCGCCGACCCCCAGCAGCGGCAGGATGGCCACGGCCAGCACGATGATGCCCAGCCCGCCGACCAGCATCATGAAGCAGCGCCAGACGTTCACCGAGCGCGGCAGCTCGTCCAGCCCGGACAGGGCGGTCGCGCCGGTGGCGGTGAAGGCGGACATGGCCTCGAAGTAGGCGTCGGTGGCGCTCAGCCCCGGCACCGCCAGCCACAGCGGCAGGGCGCCGAACAGCGGCAGCACCGCCCAGGTCAGCCCCACCAGCAGGAAGCCGTCGTGCGGCAGCAGTTCGCGGCGGAAGCTGCGCGTCAGCAGGCTCATCGCCAGCCCGGTGCCGGCGGTGATGGCGGCCGAGAGGATGAAGGCGTCCTCGGCCGGGTCGTGCGCCGACAGCGCGAAGCCCAGCGGCACCAGCAGCAGCAGCGCGAAGATCAGCACCATGCGGCCCACCAGGGCCGTGACGGCGAGCGCACCCATGTCGCGGGCTCCGGGTCAGGTCAGAACAGGAAGGTCGGGCTGACCTGGAAGAGCTTTTCCACCGCGCGCACCATGCGCTTGTTCGGCACGAAGACGATCACGTGGTCGTTGGGCTGGATCACGGTGTCGTGGTGCGCGATCAGCACCTGCGGGCGGGCGCTGCCGGCGTCGGCCTCGCTGCCGTCCTCGCGGTGCAGGCCGCGCACGATGGCGCCCACCTGGGCACCGGCGGGCAGGCCGATCTCGTCGATGCGTCGCCCGGCCATGCGGCAGGTCTTGCGGTCGCCGCGCACGATGGCTTCCAGCGCCTCGGCCGCGCCGCGGCGCAGGCTGTGCACCGCTTCGACATCGCCGCGGCGCACATGCGCCAGCAGCTCGCCGATCACGGTGTGGCTGGGCGAGATCGCGATGTCGATCGTCGTGCCCTGCACCAGGTCCGCATAGGCACGCCGGTTGATCACCGCCAGCACCCGCCGCGCCCCCAGCCGCTTGGCCAGCAGGCAGGCCATGATGTTGTCCTCGTCGTCGTTGGTCAGCGCGAGGAAGAAGTCCATGTCCTCGACGTTCTCCTCGACGAGCAGCTCCTCGTCGGTGGAGTCGCCGTGCAGCACCAGCACCGAGTCGGGCAGCTGCGTGGCCAGGTATTCGCAGCGCAGGCGCTGCTGCTCGATCAGCTTGACCCGGCAGCCGTCCTGGATCTCGCGCGCCAGCCGCAGGCCCACCTTGCCGCCGCCGGCGATCATCACGCGGCGCACCGGGCGGGCCAGCTTGCCCAGCGCCCCCAGCACCTTGCGCAGGTGCTCGGTGGCGGCCAGCACGAAGACCTCGTCGCCCGGCTCGATGCGGGTGGCGCCGCCCAGGTCGGTGATCGCGTTGTCCTGCCGGTAGATCGCGACGATGCGCATCTCCGCCTCGGGCACCAGTGCGGGAATCTCCGCCAGGCTGTGCTGCACCAGCAGGCCGCCGGCCAGCGCGCGCACCGCGATCAGGCTGACCAGCCCGTGCGCGAACTCCAGCACCTGCAGCGCCTCGGGGTACTCGATGAGCTTGCGGATGTAGGCGGTCACGCTCTGCTCGGGGTGGATGACGTTGTCCACCGCGAAGCCGGCCTTGCCGAGCAGGTCGCTGCCCTCCTCGAACTCCGGGCTGCGCAGCCGGGCGATGGTATTCGGGATGTTGAACACCTCGCGCGCCACCTTGCAGACCACCAGGTTGGTCTCGTCCATCGGGGCGCAGGCGATCAGCATGTCGGCGTCGTCCGCGCCCGCATCGCGCAGCACCGAGGGCTGGATGCCGTTGCCCACCACCCCGCGCAGGTCCATGCGCTCCTGCAGCTCGCGCAGCCGCAGCGGGTCGGTGTCGACCAGCGTGATGTCGTTGCGCTCGGACACCAGGCTTTCGGCCACGCTTTCACCGACGCGCCCGGCGCCGAGGATGACGATTTTCATGCGCCGGATTATCCCGGTCCGGCTTGCTTCCGGGTGACGTGCGCAGGCCGGGCAGACCACGCCCCGCATCCGGATGGATGTAAGGTTGGATTCAGGTTCCGGCCGGATGCTGCGGCGCACCATGAATGCGTTGACCCCCAAGCTGAAGCTCGGCCTCGAGGATCTGCTGGCCGACCTCTGGCACGCCCGTCGCAACGGGGACCTCGGCCGCCTGGCGCTGCTGTCGTACTACGAGGTGCGACGATGGGCCAAGGTGGCGGGCGATGCGCAACTCGTGGAACATTCCTCAGTGTTGCTCATGGGTCACCCTCATCCGGACCGGGACAGCTTCCTGGCCGAGGCCGACCGCCTGATCGACGAACTCGAGGCGGTGCGGGCCCAGTCCCGCGAAGGGGCGCGCGTGGAGATGGCGTACTGAGCGGGCCGCTGCAGGGCGCGCGGCCCCCGATCTTCACCCCAGCGCCCGCCCGATCAGGATCTTCTGCACGTCGCTGGTGCCCTCGTAGATCTGGCACACCCGCACGTCGCGGTAGATGCGCTCGACCGGGAAGTCGCTGACGTAGCCGTAGCCGCCGAAGGTCTGGATGGCGATCGAGCAGACCTTCTCGGCCATCTCGCTGGCGAAGAGCTTGGCCATCGCCGCCTCCTTCAGGCAGGGCAGGCCGGCGTCCTTCAGCGCGGCGGCGTGCCAGGTGAGCTGGCGGGCGGCCTCGATCTGCATGGCTGCTTCGGCCAGGCGGAACTGCACCGCCTGGTGCTCGAAGATCGGCTGGCCGAAGGCGATGCGGTCGCGGCTGTAGGCCAGCGCCGCCTCGAAGGCTGCGCGCGCCATGCCGATGGACTGGCTGGCGATGCCGATGCGCCCGCCTTCCAGGCCCGACAGCGCGATCTTCAGGCCCTGGCCCTCCTCGCCGAGGCGGTAACGCGCCGGAATGCGGCAGTCCTCGAAGAGGATCTGCGCGGTGTCCGAGCTGTGCTGGCCCATCTTGTCCTCCAGCCGGGCGACCACGTAGCCGGGGGTGTTCGTGGGCACCAGGAAGGCGCTGATGCCCTTCTTGCCGGCGGCCTTGTCGGTCACCGCCATCACGATGGCCACGTCGCCGTGCTTGCCGCTGGTGATGAACTGCTTGACGCCGTCGAGCACGTAGTCGTCGCCGTCGCGCACCGCCACCGTCTTCAGCCCGCCGGCTTCGGAGCCGACGTGCGGCTCGGTCAGGCAGAAGGCGCCGAGCATGTCGCCGCGGGCCAGGGGCTTCAGGAACTCCTGCTTCTGCGCCTCGTTGCCGAAGGCCATCAGGATGGAGCAGACCGGGCAGTTGTTGACGCTCACCGGGGTGGAGGTGCCGCCGTCGCCGGCGGCGATCTCCTCGAGGATGATCGACAGGGCCAGGTAGTCCAGCCCGGCGCCGTCGTACTCGGCCGGCACCGCCACGCCGTAGCAGCCCAGCGCGGCCAGGCCCTTCAGTTCCTCGGCGGGGAAGTGGTGTTCCTTGTCCCAGCGCGCGGCATGCGGCGCGATGTGGTCCTGCACGTAGGCGCGCACGGCGTCCTGCACGGCACGGTGGTCTTCACTGAGCAGCATGGCGGGGTCTCCTGAAGGGGCTCGATGGGGCTCGAAGGGGCTGGGAAGGCGGGATTCGGTTCGGGGCAGGGCGGCGGCAGCGGTCTCAGCCGAGGATCTGCCGCAGCGCCTCGACCAGCGCCGCGCACTCGGCGGGCGTGCCCACCGTGATGCGCAGGTGGTCGGCGATGCGCTCGGGCCGGCTGAAGTGGCGCACGATCACGGCGCGCTCGCGCAGCGCCTGCTGCAGCGCCGCACCCCGGTGCGCCGGGTGGCGGGCGAAGACGAAGTTGGCCTGCGAGGGCAGCACCTCGAAGCCCAGCGCGGCCAGATCGGCGCTCAGCTGCGTGCGTGCGGCGATCACGGCGTTGCGGGTCTGCTCGAACCAGGCCGCATCCTCGAGGGCGGCCTGTGCGCCGACCAGGGCCAGGCGGTCCAGCGGGTAGGAGTTGAAGCTGTCCTTGACCCGCACCAGCGCCTCGATCAACCCGGCCTGCCCGAGCGCGAAGCCCACCCGCAGCCCGGCCAGCGAGCGCGACTTGGACAGCGTGTGCACCACCAGCAGGTTGGGGTGCGCGGCGATCAGCGGGATGGCGCTGTCGGCGCCGAAGTCCACATAGGCCTCGTCCACCACCACGACGCGGTCGGGCAGGGCAGCGAGCAGGCGCTCGACCGCGGCGCGGGCGATGCCGCAGCCGGTGGGCGCATTCGGGTTCGGGAAGATCACCCCGCCGGCGTCACAGGCCCGGGCGGCGGCGATCAGGGCGTCGACGTCGATGCGCAGCTGCGCATCCAGCGGCACCGTCTGCGGCGTGATGCCGTAGAGCCGGCAGTAGGTCGGGTAGAAGCTGTAGGTGATGTCCGGAAAGAGCAGCGGGCGCGGCGCGCCGGCCGCGTCGCGGTGGTTCAGCAGCGCCATGAAGGCGTGCGCCAGCACCTCGTCGGAGCCGTTGCCGACGAAGACCTGGTCGGCTGCCAGTCCGTGCAGCCGGGCGATGCCCTCGCGCAGCGCGCTGGCGGTGGGGTCCGGGTACAGGCGCAGGCGGGCGGCATCGGCGCCGAGTTCGGCCTCGATCGCCTCGCGCACGCGCGGGCTGGGCGGGTAGGGGTTCTCGTTGGTGTTGAGCTTGACCAGCTGGGCCAGCTTGGGCTGCTCGCCCGGCACGTAGGGGGCGAGCTGGTGGACGAGGGGGCTCCAGTAGGGACTCATGGGATCGGGGAAGGGGGCCGTCGGTGAGTAGTGGGATGCGGTGGCCGGCGCATCAAGGCCGTTCGGCCAGCGCCAGGCGCAGCGCCAGGCCGGCGAAGAGCAGTCCGCAGGCGCCCTGCATCAGCCGCTGCAGGCCGGGCGAGGGCTTCCAGCGGCGCAGCGGCGCGATGGCCCGCACGAGCACGGCCAGGAACAGCGCGCTCTGCAGCACGAACCAGCCGCCCAGCACCAGGAAGGCCAGCGTCTTGTCCGGCGCGTCGGTGGCGATGAACTGCGGCAGCAGCGCGAGGAAGAAGAGTGCCACCTTCGGGTTCGTCACGTTGGTCAGCAGGCCCTGGCTGAACAGCACGCTGAGGGCGACCGGCCGGGCCGGCGCGCTGTCTGCGTCGGGCGCCGGGGCGGCGGCGGGCTCGGCCGGGCGCAGCGCGCTGCGCCACATGCCGAAGGCCAGCCAGGCGAGGTAGACCGCGCCGAGCAGCTTGAGTGCGTCGAAGGCCCCGGCCGAGGTGGCCAGCAGCGCGGCCAGCCCGAAGGCCGCGCCGATGGCGTGGATCACGCAGCCCGCGCTGATGCCCGCAGCCGCCGCCAGCCCGCCGCGCACGCCGTGCTGCAGCGTGCGCGAAATGGTCAGCAGCAGATCCACGCCCGGCGTGGCGTTGAGCACCAGCACCGTGACGGCGAACAGCGCCAGGTCCTTCAAGCCCAAGGTCGGGCCGAGGGTGAAGACCGGATCCATGGCGTCAGAGCATCTCCACGGCCAGCGCGGTGGCCTCGCCGCCGCCGATGCACAGCGAGGCGACGCCGCGCCTGCCGCCGCGCTTCTTCAGCGCGCCCAGCAGCGTGACGACGATGCGCGCGCCCGAGGCACCGATCGGGTGGCCCAGCGCGCAGGCGCCGCCGTGCACGTTGACGATGTCGTGCGGCAGGTCGAACTCGGTCATCGCGGCCATCGTGACGGCGGCGAAGGCCTCGTTGACCTCCCAGAGGTCCACGTCGGCGGTCTGCCAGCCGGCCTTGGCCAGCACCTTGCGGATCGAGCCGGCCGGCGCGGTCGAGAACCAGGCCGGCTCCTGCGCGTGCACCGCGTGGGCGACGATGCGCGCCACCGGCGAAAGGCCGCGCGCGGCGGCGGTGGACGCGCGCATCAGCACCAGCGCGGCGGCGCCGTCGGAGATGCTCGAGGCGTTGGCGGCGGTGATGGTGCCGTCCTTCTTGAAGGCGGGCTTCAGGCCGGCGATCTTGTCGAGCTTGGCCTTGAAGGGCTGCTCGTCGAACTGGATGACCGTGTCGCCAGCCCGGCCCTTCAGCGTCACCGGCGCCATTTCCCAGTCGAAGCTGCCGTCCTCGTTGGCGGCCTTGGCGCGCGTGGTGGAGGCAATCGCGTAGGCGTCCTGCGCCTCGCGGGTGAAGCCGAACTTCTCCACGCACTGCTCGGCGAAGGCGCCCATGGCCTTGCCGCGCTCGTAGGCGTCCTCCAGGCCGTCCATGGCCATGTGGTCGAAGAGCTGGGCGGCGCCGTACTTGACGCCCTTGCGGGCGAACATCAGGTGCGGCGCGTTGGTCATGCTCTCCATGCCGCCGGCGACCATGACGTCGGCGCTGCCGGCGGCGAGCATGTCGTGCGCGAACATCATCGCGCGCATGCCCGAGCCGCACATCTTGCTCAGCGTCACCGCGCCGGCCGAGATCGGCAGGCCGGCCTTCAGCACCGCCTGGCGGGCCGGGGCCTGGCCCTGGCCGGCCATCAGGCAGTTGCCCATCAGCACCTCGTCCACGGCGTCACCCGGCACGCCGGCGCGCTCCACGGCGGCACGGATCGCCACCGCGCCGAGGTCGGAGGCGGACAGGTTGGCGAAGTCGCCCAGCAGGCCGCCGATGGGCGTGCGGGCGGCGGAGACGATGACGATGGGATCGGACATGGGGGTTCTCCTCGGGGTGGCGGGGCAGGATGGGATGGGGGGGCGCGCGATGACCTTCAGGGCGCGATGTCCTCGGCCGCGCTCACGTCCGGCGCGGCGGCGGCGCGGCGCTGGTGGACGAAGCGGCGCTCCGGGTCGTAGGGAAAGACGTCGTGCACATGGCCGGCGCGGATGCGCGCCTGGTGCGCCTGCCAGAAGGCCGGGTCGAGCAGGTCGGCGTGGTGCCTCATGAACACCTCGCGCACCGCCGGGTGGCCGAGCAGGAAGGGGCCGAAGGTCTCCGGGAAGACGTCGCCCGGGCGCACCGTGTACCAGACCTTGCCGGACATCTCCTCCTCCTCGTTGCGCGGCGGCGGCACGCGGCGGAAGTGGCAGTCGGTGACGTACTCGATCTCGTCGTAGTCGTAGAACACCACCTTGCCGTGGCGCATCACACCGAAGTTCTTCCACAGCATGTCACCGGGGAAGATGTTGGCCGCCACCAGGTCCTTGATCGCGTTGCCGTACTCGATCACCGCGTGCTCGAGCTGCGCCGGGCCGGCCTCCTGCAGGAAGATGTTCAGCGGCACCATGCGCCGCTCGATGTAGACGTGCTTCAGGATCAGCGTGTCGCCGCGCTCCTCCAGCAGGCTGGGGCAGAAGCGCCGGATCTCGGCCATCAGCTCGGGCGTGAAGCGCGCGCGCGGAAAGGCCACGTTGCTGAACTCCAGCGTGTCGGCCATGCGGCCCACCCGGTCGTGCTGCTTGACCAGCAGGTACTTGGCCTTGACCTGCTCGCGCGTGGTCTCCTTCTGGTGCGGGAAGAAGTCCTTGATCAGCTTGAAGACGAAGGGGTAGCTCGGCAGGTCGAACACCAGCATCACCAGGCCCTTGATGCCCGGGGCGATGCGGAAGGCGTCGCTCGAGTGGCGCAGGTGAAACTGGAAATCGCGGAAGAACAGCGTCTTGCCCTGCTTGTGCAGGCCCAGGGCGCTGTAGAGCTCGCTGCGCGGCTTGCGCGGCATCAGGATGCGCAGGAACTGCACGTAGGCCGAGGGCACCTCCATCTCGACCAGGAAGTAGGCCCGCGCGAAGCTGAACAGCATCTGCAGGTCGTCCTCGCCGAACAGCGCCGCATCGAGGGCCAGGCGACCCGGCCCGGCGGGGACCGCGCCGGCGCCGCTGCCGTCCGGGTGGCTGTGCAGGATCGGCAGCGCGAAGGGCAGCTCCTGCCAGCCGTTGACGATGCGCCCGACCACGTAGGCGCCCTTGTTGCGGAAGAACAGCGAGGCCAGCGCCTGGATCTGGAAGTTGGTGCGCCAGCGCTCGCCGCCCAGCGCCGCCAGGAGCGCGGCCTGCCACTGGTCGATGTCGCGCTCGAAGTCCTCCCATGGGCCCTGCAGCGCGAAGCTGGCGACTACCTGCGCCAGCGTGTCGCGCAGGGTCTCGCGCGTCGGATACCAGACGCGGAAGGTGGGCTGCGCCGCCGGTTCGGCGTTCTCGAGGTACTCCGTGCTCACCGCCGGGCGCACGAAGATGAAGTCGTTGTGGAAATGCTGGTGGTGCAGGATCTTGGTGGTGACCGAATTGAAGAAGGTCTCCGCCAGCTCCGGCTGGTGGTGGTCGATCAGCAGGCCGATGTAGTGCAGCTTGACCTGCTGCCACACCGCCATGCTCAGCGTGCCGGCCTCCAGTTCGGCCTGCAGCCGCTCGGCCGCTTCGTCCACTCGGCGGTCGTAGAACTCGATGCGTTCGCGCTGCGCCCGCTGCTGGCCGGCCCAGTCGGCCTGCTCGAAGCGCGCCTTGGCCGCCGCGCTGGTGGCGCGGAACAGCCGGTAATGCCGGTCGAAGCCCTCGAGCAGCACGCGCGCCACCTCGTAGGCGCGGCGGTCGTCGAGCTGCTCGGGGAACATGGCGGAGCGTGCAGGGAGAGTGGCCGGCGACCGGGTGGACGAAGGCGCGGCGGCCGGGTTCGCTCGCGGGGCCTCAGATGCCGGCGCCGCGCGCCGCGGTGGCCGCCTCGGCCTGGTTCAGCCGCGCCAGCGCCAGCAGGGCGCGCTGCGTGACCGCGCCCAGCGCGCGCGTGTAGGCCGGCTCGATGTCCTCGGTGCGCGACACCGTCAGGCTCAGGTCCTCCAGCAGGCCGTTGTGCAGGCCGTAAACCCAGCCGTGCACCACCACGTCCTGGCCGCGCCGCCAGGCATCCTCCACCACCGTGGTGCGGCAGACGTTGCGCGCCTGCTCGAGCACGTTCAGCTCGCACAGCGTGTTCACCCGCAGCGACTCGGGCAGGCTGTCCAGCAGGGTCAGGTGCCGGTCGCGCACCTCCTGCACATGCCGCAGCCAGTTGTCGGCCAGCCCGACGCGCACGTTGTTCAGCGCGCCCATCACGCCGCCGCAGTTCGAGTGGCCCACCACGATGATGTGGCGCACCTTCAGCATGTCCACCGCGTACTGGATCACCGACAGCGCGTTCAGGTCGGTGGGCACCACCACGTTGGCGATGTTGCGATGCACGAACAGCTCGCCGGGCAGCAGGTCCACCAGCTCGTTGGCCGGTACCCGGCTGTCGGCGCAACCGATCCAGAGGTACTGCGGCGTCTGCTGCTTCAGCAGCTTGGTGAAGAAGCCGGGCTCGCGCGCCTCGACATGCTCGGCCCAGCGGCGGTTCCCCTCGAAGAGTTCGGACAGATCGGTGCTCATGCGGTCGATTGTGGCGCAGCGCGGTGTGTGGGCAGACACATCCAGCCTGCCGACAGGGTGGGACTGTGATTGACGTTGACGTAAACGTCAATAGGATTCCTGAAAGTACGTCACCGAGAAGGTGCACAATCGAATACCTGATTCTGTACTTCTGGAGCGCAGGCCATGCAAGCCGTCCCCGCCACCGAACTCAAGCGCCGCGGCCTGGCTGCTGTCGAGGACTTGCTCCGCAGCGGCCCGGTTCACGTCATCAAGAACAGCCGGCCGGCCTGCGTGGTGGTCAGCGTGGCGGAGTACCAGCGCCTGCTGGCCGCAGCGGCTCCCGCGCCCGAGCCGCCGCGGGTGGACATCTGGACGTTGATGCTGCAGCAGCCCGCCGGCGACGGCCCCCGCAGCCGCGAGGAGGTGGATGCCGAACTGGAGGCGCAGCGATCGGAATGGGATCGCCTGCCGGTCGTGCGCTGACCGGGTCGCAGCGATGGAATTCATCTTCCTGGACGCCTGCGCACTGATCTGCCAGGTCGAACGGGTTGCGCCTGGGGCCACTCGACTGGCACAGCGCCTGGCCGAACTGCACCAGCAGTTTCCGCTGGCCCGTCTGGCCGTCTCGGACCTGAGTCGAATGGAATGCCGTGTGCGGCCCCTTCGCGAAGGCGACCGGGCGTTGCTGGCGGCCTATGACAGGCTGTTCGGTGCCTCCGGGCTGGAGATCAGCCTGCTGACCCCTGCCGTGGTCGACCTCGCCACTGCGATCCGCGCACGCAGCGGTCTGCGCACACCCGACGCGTTGCAGGCTGCCAGTTGCCTGAGCCTGCCCGGGCCGGCGCTCTTCGTCACCGGTGATGTGGGGTTTCGGCGCGAAGCGGCGTTGACGGTGGAGCTGATCTGACGAGGGGAAGGTTCAGCGCAGCCACCGCCGGGGCTCCACTGGCGGATGAAGTCGGCGGGGGTCATGTCGCCCGCCTTCCCTGGGGCTGTGGTGTTCAGCGGGATTTCACCACGCCATCGGCGGTGGGGGCGAGCTGGGTCAGGGGAGCGGGAAGTCCGCCAGCCAAGCGATGGCGCCCAGCGGGCGAGCCTTGTCGAAGTAGCGCCGATCGGCGGTGACGAACACAGCGCCCGGCGTTTCGAGGGCCAGCGCGTGGTAAAGCGTGTCGAAGAGGTGGTGGTTGAGCCGAGCGGCCAGCCCCACCGCGCGGGGATAGACCTCGGTGGGGTGGGCCCAGGCGATCTGCAGCGCGGCGAGGTTGTCCAGGTCACGAACGGCGGTGCCGGGTTCGATGCGAGTCAGCACCGCGGCCACTTCGGCCAGAAAGTGCGGCGGCTGGCACAGCTGCAGGCGTCCTTCGACCGCGGCACCCAGCAACTGGATGGCCTGGTCGATAGGGTCCTCAGGGGCGGCGGCTGCACCACGCACGAACCACTTGACCGCCACGCTGGCGTCGATCACGCAGATCATGGCCGGCCATCGTTGCGCAGGCGGAGTATTTCTTCATCGGACACGACCGGGGCGGTCGCGCGATTGGCGAGGATGCGCTGATAGGCTTGGCGCTGGCGCTCCTGGGCATTTGCGCGGGCGATGGCCTCGCGCAGGAGAGCGGTGACCACTGCGCTTTTGTTCTGTCCCTCGAAAGCCGCGTTGAAGGCTTGCTTGACGTCCTCGGGAACGCTGAAGTTCATGGTGCTCATGCGCCGCCCCTTTAAGCTTGTTGAAGATTTCAACAAGCTGGATTGTGGGGCAAAGGTCTGGCGCTCGCACAACCCGACGTGGTTCAGGGGCCGGATCTGCCTTTCTTGCCCGCCTCCGCCAGCAGGCCCCTGCACTTCTCCTCGTGCTGGGCGATTTCGGCCAGCGTGACTTCGATGTCGTGGCGCTGCTGCTCGAGCTGGGCGCGGTGCGCCTGCAGGATGCCCAGGAAGGCGGTGAGCTGCGCGCGCGTGTCGGTGCGGGACTCGTACATGTCCACCAGCTGCTTGATCTCCTGCAGGCTCAGGCCCAGGCGCTTGCCGCGCAGGGTGAGCTTGATGCGGGTGCGATCGCGGTGGTCGTAGACGCGGTTGCGGCCGTCGCGCGAGGGAGCGAGGATGCCCATGTCCTCGTAGAAGCGGATCGCGCGCGGGGTGATGTCGAACTCCTGCGCGAGTTCGGTGATGGTCCAGGTGCGGCCGTCGCGGGCGGCGGCCTCTTCGGCACCGGGCGCCAGGTCCGGGGTGGCGGAGCGGGGTTCGGCCGCCTCGGGGGCGCCGGGGTCGGCATGGGCGGTGGTGGGCATGATCCGGGGCGCGTGGTTACACTGCCGTTGACGTAAACGTCAGTCTAACCATTCCTGCCCCCTTGCGGTCCGCGCCGGACCCGGGGCTGCCGCACAGGAGACCGCATGGCCAACGCGCTGGAACACGAGCTCGACTATCCGCTGGGCGACCTGCTGCCCGAGGCGGGCCGGACGCTGGAGGTGGCCCCGGGGGTGCGCTGGCTGCGCATGAAGCTGCCCTTCGCGCTGGACCACATCAACCTCTGGCTGCTGCGCGACGAGTGCGAGGGGCGCAGCGGCTGGTCGGTGGTGGACTGCGGCATCACCTCCGAGAACACGCGCGAGGCCTGGGAGCAGGTCTTCGCCAGCGCCGAACTGGAGGGGCTGCCGGTGCTGCGGGTGTTCGTGACGCACATGCACCCGGACCACATCGGCCTGGCGCACTGGCTGTGCGAGCGCTGGTCGACGCCCGAGCAGCCCTGCCGGCTGTGGATCAGCGCGACCGACTGGAATGCCGCGCGCATGGCCTCGCAGGCGACCACCGGCTTCGGCGGCGAGGGCGCGGCGGCCTTCTTCGCCAGCCACGGGCTGACCGACCCGGAGTCGGTGGCGCGGGTGCGTGCGCGCAGCAACTACTACGCGACGATGGTGCCGCAGGTGCCGGGGCAGTTCCGCCGCCTGATGGACGGCCAGGTGCTGCGCATCGGCGGGCACGACTGGCAGTGCCGGGCCGGCTACGGGCATTCGCCGGAGCACATCAGCCTGCACTGCGAGGCGCTGGGGCTGCTGATCTCCGGCGACATGGTGCTGCCGCGCATCTCGACCAACATCAGCGTCATCGACCTGGAGCCGGAGGCGAACCCGCTGCCGCTGTACCTGGCGTCGCTGGCGAGGTTGCTGGCACTGCCGGCCGACACGCGGGTGCTGCCCTCGCACGGCAAGCCCTTCACCGGGCTGCATGCGCGCATCCGCCAGCTGCAGGCGCACCACGCGGAGCGCCTGGAGGAGGTGCTGGCGCTGTGCCGGCAGCAGCCCACCTCGGCGGCCGAGGTGCTGCCGGTGATGTTCAAGCGGGTGCTGGACCTGCACCAGACCACCTTCGCGATGGGCGAGGCGATCGCGCACCTGAACGCGCTGTGGCAGCAGGGCCAGCTGCAGCGCCGGCGCGGCGCCGACGGGGTCTGGCGCTTCTCGACCGGCCCGGCCGGCGGCTGAGCGCCTTCCGGGCGGTCGGCGAGCGTCCGGCTGTCCTTCAGTCGGGCAGCGGCGCCGCGGCGCTGGCCGGTGCGGCCGGGCGGCCGACGCGTTCGATCATCTCGCGCGCGAACTCGACGAAGGCCATCGCACCCTTGGAGGCCGGGTCGAACACCACGCCGGGCACGCCGTAGCTGGGCGCCTCGGCCAGGCGGACGTTGCGCGGGATGACGCTGTCGAAGACCTTCCCGCCGAAGTGCGCCTTGAGCTGCTCGCTGACCTGCTGCTGCAGGGTGATGCGCGGGTCGAACATCACCCGCAGCAGGCCGATCAGGGTGAGGTCGCGGTTCAGGTTGGCGTGCACCTGCTTGATGGTGTTGACCAGGTCCGACAGGCCTTCGAGGGCGAAGTACTCGCACTGCATCGGCACGATCACGCCGTGCGCGGCGGTCAGGCCGTTCAGGGTGAGCAGCGACAGCGAGGGCGGGCAGTCGATCAGGATGAAGTCGTAGTCCAGCGCGGCGCCGGCCAGCGCCGCCTTGAGGCGGCGGTCGCGCTGCTCGAGGCCGACCAGTTCCACCTCGGCGCCGGCCAGTTCGCGGTTGGCGCCGAGCACGTCGTAGCCGGCGGCCTCGGCCCGCTGGCGCGCGCCGCGCACGGTGGCGCCGCCGATCAGCACGTCGTAGACGGAGGGGTTGAGCGCGCGCTTGTCCACGCCCGAGCCCATCGTCGCGTTGCCCTGCGGGTCGAGGTCGACCACCAGCACGCGCTGGTCGAGCTGGGCCAGGCCGGCGGCCAGGTTGACGGTGGTGGTCGTCTTGCCGACGCCGCCTTTCTGGTTGGCGATGCAGAAGATTCGGGCCATGGTGGATGCGTGCCGGAAGGGGTGAGGCGGGGGCGTCGGCGCGGGCGTTGCAGCGCGCCGCTCAGTTGCGGATCATGCGCAGGCCGAAGCCGATCAGGCAGACCCCGGCGAAGCGCTCGAGCCACAGGGTGACGCGGCGGTTGCGGCGCAGCCGGTCGGCGATGCGGTCGGCCAGCGCGCAGAGCACCAGGCCGTAGGCGGCGGTGAGCAGGGCGATGGTGACCGCCATGGCCGCGAAGGTGGGAATGCCGCGGTGCGTGGCCGGGTCGATGAAGAGTGGGAAGAAGGCCATGTAGAAGACGATGGCCTTCGGGTTGAGCAGGGTGATCAGGAAACACTGGCGCAGGAAGTGGCCGGGGGCGAGCTTGACGGGGCTGGCCTCGCCGTCGCCGCGGCTGCGCAGCAGCTTGAAGCCGATCCAGGCCAGGTAGGCCGCGCCGGCCCAGCGCACCGCGTCGAACAGCATGGGGTTGGCGGCCATCACCGCGGCGACGCCGGCCACCGCGCACCACAGCAGCACCTGGTCGCCCAGGATCACGCCCAGCGTGGCGGCGGCGCCGGCACGCAGCCCGCCCTGGCCGGTGGCCGACAGCAGCGCGAAGTTGCCCGGGCCGGGCAGGGCGAGGAAGACGAGGACGGCGATGCAGAAGGCGCCGAAGTCTGCGATTCCGAACATGGGGCGGTCGGGCGTGGGGGGCGTTACGGCCGCGCGGGCCGGCGGGCAACGCGGCAGGGCGGAGAACGCCTGCGCGTGCGGGATGCGTGAGGGTAACCGAGAAGCCCGATCGGCCGCCATGGTGGCCGTCATCGAGGGGATGGCGATCGGCGCTGCGTCGCCGTGCTGTGGATAACGCTGTGTGCAAGGCGTGCAGAGAGCGTGGGTATCCGGTGGGAAAGAGGGCCGACCGTGGTGCACAAGCTGTGCCCAAAGGGCGTTGCGCAGTGCACAACGTGGGGGCAAGTGGGCATTCGCGGTGGATGAGTGCCCACCCTGCGGTGCACAAGCCTGTGGGCAAGCCGGTGCAATGGCGGTGGATGGGCGGTGGATGGGCGGTGGGAGGGCCGTGGACAGGTTGGTCACCGACGGGGACCACCGGCCGGGCGCGACCGCCCCCCTGGCGCGCTGCGGGCGGCCCCGGGTCTCGGCGGCAGGCGCGGGCCGGCGGATCAGCCCGCGGGGGCGAGCCAGAGCAGGCAGCGCTGTGCGTCCAGGCCCGGCACCTGCAGGGTTTCCTGGCCGAGCACGGCGACGTCGGCCGGCAGGGCGCGGCGCTCGGCCTCGACCTGCGGGCCTTTCATCGCCATCCAGCGCCCGCCGGGGGCGAGCAGGTGGCGGGTCAGCGCAGTGAAGTCGGCCAGCGAGGCGAAGGCGCGCGAGGTGACGATCTGGAAGCCCGGCAGCGCCAGCTGCTCGACCCGGGCGTGGTGGGCCTGCAGGTTGGGCAGGCCGAGCTCGGCGCCGACCTGGCGCACGAAGGTGGCCTTCTTGGCCACCGCGTCGACGCAGTGCACCTGCAGTTCCGGGCAGGCGATGGCAATGACCACGCCGGGGAGGCCGCCGCCGCTGCCCACATCGAGCAGGCGGGCCGGCTGGCCCTCCAGGGTGCGGCGCAGCGGCGCCACCACCGCCAGGCTGTCGAGCAGGTGCTGCACCAGCATCTGCGCTGGCTCGCGCACCGCGGTGAGGTTGTAGACCCGGTTCCAGCGCGCGATCAGGTCGCGATAGGCCAGCAGCTGGTCGAGCTGGGTGTCGCCGAGCGGGCAGGCCAGGGCCGCCGCGCCGGTGCGCAGGGTGTCGCGCTCAGTGGGGGAGGACATCGGCGGGTCGGGCTTCGACGGGTTCGAGTTCGGGTTCGGGCTCGGGGGCGGGGCTGGGGGTCGTTTCGGCGCCGAGGGGCGCGGCGTCGCCGCCCGGGCGGTCGGGGCGCTCGCCGGCCCAGCCGGCGAAGCGGCCGCGCTTCAGGTGGATGAGCAGCAGCGAGATCGCCGCAGGCGTGACGCCAGAGATGCGCGAGGCCTGGCCGAGCGTCTCCGGCCGGTGCCGGGCCAGCTTCTGGCGCACCTCGTAGGACAGCGCGGTGACCTGGCCGTAGTCCAGCTCGGGGGGCAGGCGCAGCTGCTCGTAGGCGGCAGCGCGCTGCACCTCGTCGTTCTGCTTGTCGATGTAGCCGGCGTACTTGGTGGCGATCTCGACCTGCTCGATCACCGCGTCGGCCAGCTCGGGGCCGAGTTCGGCCCGCAAGGTTTCACGTGAAACATCGACCGGCCGCTGCGCGGCGGCGAGCAGGGCGGTCAGGGTGTCGAAGCCCACGCCGGGGCGGCGCAGCAGGTCGGCGAGGTTGTACTCGCGCTCGATGGCCTTGCCGAGCAGGCGCTCGCCGTCCTCGGCCGACAGGATGCCCGGGTGCACCCAGCTGCTGCGCAGCCGCTGGGTCTCGCGCGCCACGGCCTCGCGCTTGCGCTCGAAGGCGGCCCAGCGGGCGTCGTCGACCAGGCCGATGCGGCGGCCGATCTCGGTCAGGCGCAGGTCGGCGTTGTCCTCGCGCAGCTGCAGGCGGAACTCGGCCCGGCTGGTGAACATGCGGTAGGGCTCGGTGACGCCCTTGGTGATCAGGTCGTCGACCAGCACGCCCAGGTAGGCCTGGTCGCGGCGCAGCGTCAGCGGTTCCCGGCCCAGGGCCTGCAGCGCGGCGTTGGCGCCGGCGTACAGGCCCTGGGCGGCGGCCTCCTCGTAGCCGGTGGTGCCGTTGATCTGGCCGGCGAAGAACAGGCCGCCGATGGCCTTGGTCTCGAAGGTGACGCTGAGCTCGCGCGGGTCGAAGTAGTCGTACTCGATCGCGTAGCCGGGGCGCAGGATGTGGGCGTTCTCCAGCCCCGGCATCGAGCGCACGGCGGCGAGCTGCACATCGAAGGGCAGGGAGGTGGAAATGCCGTTCGGGTAGACCTCGTGCGTGCTCAGTCCCTCGGGCTCGAGGAAGATCTGGTGGCTGTCCTTGTCGGCAAAACGGTTGATCTTGTCCTCGATGCTCGGGCAGTAGCGCGGCCCGACGCCTTCGATCACGCCGGTGAACATCGGGCTGCGGTCGAAGCCGCTGCGCAGGATGTCGTGGGTGTGGGCGTTGGTGTGGGTGATCCAGCAGGGCAGCTGGCGGGGGTGCTGGTCGGCATGGCCGAGGAAGCTGAACACCGGCACCGGATCCAGATCGCCCGGCTGCTCGATGCATCGGGAGAAGTCGATCGTGCGGCCGTCGATGCGCGGCGGCGTGCCGGTCTTCAGCCGGCCCTGCGGCAGCTTCAGCTCCTTCAGGCGGTGCGACAGGCTCACCGCGGGCGGGTCCCCGGCGCGGCCGGCCGGATGGTTGGCCAGGCCCACATGCACCTTGCCGTCCAGGAAGGTGCCGGCGGTCAGCACCACCGCCTTGGCACGGAAACGGATGCCGATCTGCGTGACCGCGCCCACCACCCGTTCGCGCGCCCCGTCGTGCTCCACCATCAGGTCGTCGACCGCCTGCTGGAAGAGCCAGAGGTTGGGCTGGTTCTCCAGCCGGCGGCGGATCGCCGCCTTGTAGAGAATGCGGTCGGCCTGCGCCCGGGTGGCGCGCACCGCAGGGCCCTTGCTGGCGTTGAGGATGCGGAACTGGATGCCGCCCTCGTCGGTGGCGGCCGCCATCGCGCCGCCCAGGGCGTCCACCTCCTTGACCAGGTGGCCCTTGCCGATGCCGCCGATCGAGGGGTTGCAGCTCATCTGGCCGAGCGTCTCGATGTTGTGGGTGAGCAGCAGGGTGGCGCAGCCCATGCGCGCGGCGGCCAGGGCGGCCTCGGTACCGGCATGGCCGCCGCCGACCACGATCACATCGAATTCCTGGGGATAGAGCATCTCGAACCTCTCGGGGGCCCGGGCTGCAAGGCACACGGCCTGCCGACACCCCGTCGGGGGAATCGGCAGGCCGTGCGGCAGCGGGTGGGGAGGCCGGATTTTAGGCGGGGGCTGTGGACAAGTCACCCGCCGGGGTCTCGGCCGGGGCGGTGGTGCCGGCCGCCTGGCGGCGCGTCCACCAGCGGTCGAAGAAGTAGTGCGCCACGGTGTTGGCGATCGGCTCGACGACGGTGATGGCGCCGGCGATCGACCAGCTGCCCGTCAGGGCATAGCTGACGCTGAAGGCAATGCCGAGGTGCATGACGCCGAAGGTGGCGGACTTGGCCATGGTGCGGGCTCCTGGTTCAGGGGTGAGAACGATTCGCAATGGAGGAATGTTGTCACGCCCCAGGATCGGCGTGGATCGGGCTTCGCGATGGCGGCAATAGCCTGCGGCGGGACGGTCCTCTTCCGCATCGGATCGAGGTGCATGTTCCACGTGGAACATGCGCCCGGATCGGCGCGTTGTCAGTCGGCGAGATCGGGCTCGCCGCGCTGATGCCAGAGTGCGCTGACGATGTCCGGCACGCGGCGGCTCAGCGCGTCGCGACCCGCCAGGCTGGACCGCTGCGCCTGCTGCTCGGCCGACCACGGGGCCGACAGGGCGGCCGGGTCGGCGCCGAGCAACACGATGGGCTCGAGCAGCTCGGCTGCCTCCGGGTCGTCGAACAGCGGCGACCACTGCGCGGGCTGCAGCTCGGTGGCGCAGAGAAAGCCGGCGCACCAGTTGCCCGCATCCACCCAGAGGCCGTCGTGGCCGGCGGGAGGTTCCGCCTCGCCCGACGCCGCCGAGCCGGCCGTCGCCCCAGCCGCCGACGCATCGTCGGCCTCGTCCCGTTCGGCGACGGCGAAGAAGGGCTCGAGCTGGTCCACGTCGGCCTGCAGCTGGCGGTGGATGCCGGCCATGTGGCGCAGCACGAGCTGCACCACACGCTTGGTCTGCTTGCCGCTGGCAAAGGGCGGGGGCGTCTCGGCGTCGCCCCCCCAGACGCGCGGCAGCCAGTCGTCGGCGGGCGGCAGCTCCGGCGAGAGCAGCAGGGCGGTCAGGTAGCCGTCCAGACCCTCGATGTCCATCACCGCCTCGCCGGGCAGGTCGGCGAGCAGGGCTTCGAGCTGGTCCAGCTCCGCATCGGTGAGGGGCGGGTTGTCGAGGTCGGGGTTGTACTGGGGGTGCTTCACGGGCGATTCCGGGGAGGGCGGGGTGGGCTGGCAGGGCGGATGGCGCGGGGGAAGGTCCGGTCGGGGTCGTCCAGGCGCCGAACGGGGGGTTTCCCTCGCAGGGCAGGCCGCCAGTGTGGCACGGGCGCCCCTCTATGATCGCCCCCCATGGACTGCCGACCCGGCTGCGCGGCCTGCTGCATCGCGCCTTCGATCTCCAGCCCCATCCCGGGCCTGCCGGGCGGCAAGCCCGCCGGCCAGCCCTGCCCGCAGCTCGACGAGGCACTGCGCTGCCGCCTCTTCGGGCGGCCGGAGCGCCCGGCCTGCTGTGCGGGCCTGCAGCCTTCGGCGGAGATGTGCGGCCGCCACCGCGGCGAGGCACTGGCCTGGCTGGCCGCGCTGGAGCAGGCGACGGCGCCCCCGCGGCGTTAAGGCGTCGGGCGCCAAGCGGCGGCGCTTGCCCTCGACCTGGCCCCAGCCTGGTTGCCGTGGCCTGGCCCTGGCCTTCAGCCGAACAGCGCCGCCAGGTCCGCGGTCGGCCGGTGGCCCAGGTCGGCGCCGTGTTCGGCCAGCCAGCGCTGGGCGCGCGCGCGCCCCAGCACCTTCAGATGCAACAGGAAGGGCCGGTGTGGCAGCAGCTTGGTCTCGCTGCCCAGTGGGGCCAGGGCGTCCTGCGCGTCGATCAGGTGCGTGCGCAGGCGGCGCAGCCGGCGCTCGATGGGGCCGAGCGACCACCAGGCCTCGCGGGCCCAGCGGCAGGCCTGGCCGAGCAGGGCGGCTTCGCGCTGGAAGGTGGCGTTGAAGGTGATCTCCAGCGCCCGGCTGCGGATCGCCGCCGCATCGGTCGGCCGGTCGGGGTGCTGCAGCAGGCTGAGCATGACGATCAGCAGGTCGGGGGCATGGTCGCCTTCCACCAGCGGCAGCAGGGCCGGGTTGGCCGAGTAGCCGCCGTCCCAGTAGGGGTGGCCGTCGATCTCCACCGCATGATGCAGGGTCGGCAGGCAGGCCGAGGCCAGGGCGGCCTCCACCGTCAACTCGTGGTTGCGGAACAGGCGCAGCCGGCCGGTATCGGCCCGGGTGGCGGCGATGTACAGGCGCAGCGCGTCGGGCCGGCGCAGGCGCTCGAAGTCGATCCGCGCCCGCAGCAGGTCGGCCAGCGGGTTGAGGCCCATCGGGTTGAGCTGGTAGGGCGAGAGGAAGTGGGTCCACTGCAGCAGCCACTGCAGCCCTGGGGCCAGCGCGGGCCGAGCCGGGTCCCCGGCGGTCAGCCACTCGGTGGGCAGCTGCGAGGCCAGGGCGTCCCAGAAGGCGTCCAGCGCCTCACGGGCACCGTCCGGTCCGCCGCGGGCCAGTCCGTCGGCCAGCACCAGGGCGTTCATCGCACCGGCCGAGCTGCCACTCGCCGCGTCGAAGGCGACCTGGCCACTTTCGAGCAGCGCGTCGAGCACGCCCCAGGTGTAGGCGCCGTGCGCACCGCCGCCTTGCAGCGCCAGGCTGAGCGGCAGGGGGGAGGGAGGGCGTCGCCACATGGAAGTGAGGGCGCGGCAGCGGCACCGCGATGGGGGCAGTATGCCGCCGCCGCGTGACGGGCGCATGCCCGCCGCCGCCCGGTCGGTCGCCGGGTTGTTTCACGTGGAACAACCCGGCGGAGCCGGCCGCCGCTGTCCGCTGTCCTACTTCGTCAGCTGAACCTGATCCAGGATCAGCGTACCCGGCGTGGCGCTTTGCAGCTGCAGGTTGATGCGCTTGATCCGGTTCGGGTGGCCGAGCTGGGCCCGGGTGAGCACCACGTCGGTCCAGGTCCGGGCCGCCAGCGTCAGCGAGACAGCCGTGCCGTCCCCGCTGCTGTCCTGCGTCTGCACCCAGAGGCGCAGCGGCAGGGCGGTGGGGCTGTAGGCCCAGAAGCGCAGCGTGGCCGTGGCCGAGGCCGGGATGCCCGTGCCATGCCGCAGCGACACACCGCCCCAGCCCTGCAGGTCGGCCCGCAGCGACCGCCCGCCCACCTTGACCGGCGTGGTGTTGGCGAAGTTGCGGGTGGCGCCCCACGACCAGTCGGCCCAGCCGCCGGCCAGGCCGTCGGTGTAGACCAGGGTGGCCGCGCTGGGGCAGGCGCTGGTCCTGACCGTGACGGCGTTGCTGGCGGCCGAGAGGTTGCCGGCGGCGTCCCGGGCCTTCAGCGTGAAGGCGTAGCTGCTGCCGCAGTACAGCGAGGTCAGCACGGTGGAGGTGCCGCCCAGCCCGTTGCCGAACAGGCTGCTGCCGTTGTAGAGCGCATAGCCGGTGACGCCGACGTTGTCGGTGGCGGCCCGCCAGCTCAGCGTGGCGCCGGTGGCGTTCACCGCGCTGGCTGCCAGCGAGGTCGGGGCGGTCGGGGCCTGGGTATCCCCTCCGATGCCCGGCATCAGGCGGGCGAGCAGCTGGATGTAGGCGGCCTGGTAGTAGATCGCCGGCTCGGTGACCTCCCAGGCATTCTCCGGCCAACCGCTGTTCCAGTCCTTGTAGGCCTTCTGCGGCGGCTGGCTGGCCAGGCCGGCCACGTTGCCGGTGTAGGTCCGGTTCGGCCCGCCGGGCAGGTAGCCCGGCGGCGGGCCGTACAGCGAACTGCCGGCCCGGTCCCAGGCAGTGCCGTCTGCGAACCAGGTGTGGTAGATCTCGTTGACCGACGACTCGGCCCCGTAGGCGCCCATGTTCGACAGCATCACCAGCCCCAGCGGGTTGGCGCCGTGCAGCCAGTGCAGGTGCTGCTGGGCCACCTCGCGGTACTGCGTGGCCTGGGCGGCGTTCAGGCCGAAGTGCACGAAGTCCAGGTTGATCGCCCCGGCGATCGCGCGGGTCTTGTTGTGCCCCCAGTTGAACTCCGCATCGGCCAGGTGGGCGCGGTACAGGTCGGTGCCGGCGCTGTAGTCGGTGATCGACACCGTGCCGTTCTGGGCCGCCTTCTGGTTGCGGATCGTGCTGGCCACGCTGCTGCTCACGCCGCTCATGCCGGCGTAGCGCAGCAGCGCCACCTGCAGCGGCGCCCAGTAGGGGCCCCACCACTGGATGCTGACGGGCTGCACTTGCTGGTAGTTCGCCTCGACGAAGCTGCGGTACTCGGCCTTGCCGGTGGCCTCGTAGAGGTAGATGGCGGCGATCAGCGCGCTGCTGCGCTGGCCGGGGGCATCCACGTCGGCATCGCCGGCCTTGATGTCGCCGTCGTCGCAGGCGGTCTCGAAGGTGGTGAAGTTTGCCGTGGTGGTCCGGGCACGGTTCCAGGCGGCTTCGGCGCGCGTCAGCAGGTCGGCCCCGTAGGCCGCCTGCGAGGCGATGCCGCGGTACACCCCGGCCGCCCCGGCGAACATCGCGCTGCCCGCCAGTGTGGCCGAGCTGCACTCGGGCAGGTAGTAGCGCGGCCGGGTGTCGGCACTCGGCCGGTTGACGTCGCCGTCGTAGGTGTCGACGCCCACCTTCAGGAAGAAGCCGTTCGTGCCCGTGGCGTTCTGCATGCGCTTGAGGAACTCGAGCTCGAACTTCAGTTCGTCGAGCAGGTCCGGCAGGCCGTTGCCGGACTCGGGGATGCCGAGGTTGTCGCCGAACACGCTGGGGTTCATGCGGTAGGCGTCCAGCAGCAGCAGCACGGCCTCCTGGGCGAAGGTGGTGTACTTGTTGGTGTCGCCGGCATCCATCCAGCCGCCGCTCAGGTCGCGTGCGGTGGCGGCCTGGCCCTTGGCCCAGCGGCTGGTGGCCCAGCGGTCCTGGTTGGCGCGCTCGTAGGCCGCGCCGTCGGCCCAGCGCGCATCGGCGAAGGGCGTGACCTTGGCGAAGTTCAGCCGCTGGTAGTAGAAGGTGCGCAGCGCCTGGCGCAGCACCGCGTCGTAGACCCCGCTGCCGATCTCGAAGCGGTGCGAGCCGACGTTGTTCAGCGTGTCGAAGAGGTAGTACGACCCCGGCGTGGTGAGCGCCGAGAAGTCCACCTGCCAGCCCCGGTCGCCGGACTGCGCGTGCGTGCTGCCGTTCTTCCAGGGCAGGGCGGTCAGGCTCAGGACCACCGCGTCGTCGGCCCAGCGCCGCACCTGGATCTGGCCGCTGCCGGTGCCGGGCGTGTAGGCCTCGGCCGCATTCCAGCCGGTCTGCGGGTCGGCCAGGATGGCCACCTTGCGCATGTCGGGCAGGTAGCCGAACTGGTCGATCTTGATGTGAGGGGTCGTGGCGGTGGGCGCGGCCAGCGCGCTGCCTGCCAAGCCGGTCAGGGCGGCCGCCAGCGCGACGGGCGCCCAGGCGGAAGGGAGGCCGGCAGCGCGTGCGCGCCGACGCGAGTTCTTGTGGTTCATGTCGTGGGTTCCCCGCAGCCTCCGGGCACCCCGCCCGGAGGAACGCCCGGCACGTGGCGGCCGGTGCGCCGATCAGTCTGGCGAGGCCGGCCTGGGGCTGCCAAGAGGCGTTACGTCTGCTTGCGCGTGGGGCCGGCTGGTCCCGGGGGTGCGCGCTGGAGGAGGTGTGAATCGCAGGGGGCCGTCTCGCTCACAATCACAAGCGAACGGCACCCCGACCGCCCGTACCGTGAGGAACGCAGCCCGATGACACCTTTCCTGACCGACCTGCTCGCACGGGGTCCGGACGGCATCGCATCGGCAGGCGTCGAGCGATCGCCGACGCACTTCTTCGCCCAGGGTCGGCTGGCGCTGGACCGGTTGGCAGTCGAGGTGGAGGGTTTCGGCCCGCTGCCCCAACCCCTGTCACCGGAGCAGGCGCTAAGTGAGCCGGCCCATTTCGGCCTGCGGGAGCAGACCCTGCTGGACACGGCGGTGCGGCACAGCGGCGAGATCGACGCCGACCGGCTGGCTCTGCACTCGTAGCCGGGTGCCTTTGCGGAATTGCAGCAGCAGGTGGCGCAGGCCCTGGGGGTGCGGCGGCTGGAAGCCTGGCTGCACAACCTGCTGATCTACGGGCCGGGGCAGTTCTTCAAGCCGCACCAGGACACAGAACGCCACCCCGGCATGGTAGCCACGCTGGTGCTGGTGCTGGTGTGGCCCTCGCCGCACATCGGTGGTGAGTTGCGGGTGGTGCTGGGCGACGAGGAGGGGCGGCTGGCCTCCCAGCACCTGCAGGCACGCGATCTGGGCTGGTTTTCCTTTTATGCCGACTGCCGCCACGAGGTGCTGCCGGTGGAGGAGGGTTAGCGCGTGGTACTCACCTTCGACCTGGTGATGCCCGCCGCAGCTGCCGGCTCCGACCTGCCGGCTGCCCGGCAAGCCGAGCTGCGGGAGGCGCTGCGGCAGGCCATGGGGCTGGACGGTGACAGCCCGCGCCTGGCCCCCTGGGTGCTGCTGCTGGACCATGAGTACACCGAGCATGGCCTGCGTTGGCCGCTGCTCAAGGACGACGATCGCTGGCGCGTGGCGGCACTGCGGGAGGCGGCCGAGGCGCTGGGCCTGCATGTGCACCTGGCGCTGGCCGAGCTGCACGAGACCTGGACGACCGAGCCGGTGTTACGCTTGCGCAGGAGCGAGTCCGGACGGGACTACGACGAGCCCACCGACGACGTCGAACCCAGCGAGCTGATCGATGAGCAGATGTCGCTGGACTTCTGGGTCGGTGCCGACGGTCGGGTCGGCCCGCGCCGCAGCCTGGCGATCGACCCGGACGACACTCTTTGCTTGGTCGACACCGACGAGAGCTACCGCACCGCCGAGGAGTACGAGGGCTACATGGGCAACTACGGCGACACGCTGGATTACTGGTACCGCCGCGCGGCGCTTGTGATCCGCACGCCGCTGGCCGATGCGCGCGATCGCTTCACGATGGGCTTCGATGCGGCTTTGGCCGAGGCCCGGGAAATGGCCGCTCATCCGTCCCGTTGCGCCGAGCTGGCCGCTCGCGTGCAGGCGGCGGCCTCGGTGCTGGCGGACCAAGCCGCCCGCCAAGGCCGGCCCCTGCTGGCCACCTACACCGACATCACCTTGGCGCTGCCCGATGCCGATGCCGCGGTGGTGCTGCTGCAGTCCTTCTACCCCACCACCTTCGCGGCCGAGGACGCCGGATCGCTCGCCCGGTGGGCCCGCCGGCATGGAGACGACCGCCTGATCGGCCTGCTGCAGACCTGGTACGCGGTGACGGACCGGACCTGGCGGCGGCCGGGCCCCTGGCGACCGGGCACTTCCTGCCTGGAGCCGCCGCGGCTGTGGCCGCAGTCGCTGCCCGCCTTTGTCAAAGCGGGCCGCCGGCTGGTCGAGGCAAGTGCTGGATGTTCTGTTCGACGCCGGTCTAGCGCTGCTGGCGCGCTTCCACCAGGCCACCCGCTCGACGACGCCGGCCCAGCAGCAGCATCTGCGGGCGGGGTTGATCGCCGCGGCCGAGCCCCTGGCCCAGGCGCTGCAGCAGCGCGGCGCCGATGGCGAGGCCCAGCAAAGGCGCCTGATCGACGAGCTGCTGGCCCAGCCGGCGCTCTTCCCCTGACGCAACTCGGGCCGATCGTCCAGGCGTCCGGTGCGTTGGCACGGCATTGGCCACAGGCCCAACGGCTGCGCGAACAGGTGAGGGCCGGCCTGCGGCAGGCCCTGGTCGAGCCGCCCCGCGCCGCCGGCGACCACCGCCTGCGCGGCATCCCCTGAACCTGCCGCTGCCGGGACTGCGCCGAGATGATCGCCTGGGCCGAATCCCCCGGCGCCCACCCGCTGGTGCTGGCCATGGGTGAACCGCGGCGCCAGCATGTGCAGGCCAAGTTCACCGACGCCGGCGTGCCGCTGTCGGCCCAGACGTTGAAGCAGGGCTCGCCCCACAAGCTGGTGCTGGGCAAACCGCGGGATCTGCATGAGCGGGAACGCGGGCTGCGGGAGCAATGGGCGCGGGATCTGGTGCAGCTGGAGGGGGGGGCTGAGCCTGGTCGCATCGACTCCAATGGTTTTTCCTGGACGTGCGATGTGATGTCACACGTGGCATGGCGAGCGAAACGGATGCGCCACGACTGACTGACAATGGGATGCTTGGGCACTGCCCGGTGTGTCGCCTCGAATCGAGAGTCATTTCATGGCCTACCAAGTTCCAGCCAACCTCCTCGAGGTCATGGCCCGCCTCGAATACGAGGAGGCGTTGCCCTATGGTGATCCGCGCTACGTGGAGACCCAGGAGGCGCGCGGCAGCGAGCAGACGCTGACCCGGCTGGCGCGCAAGTTCGGTTGGGACCCGAAGCGAAATGCCTTCTTCGCGCCGAACGACAAGCACGTGCTCTTCTTCGGCCACATCGGCAGCGGCAAGACCACCGAACTGCGCCGCTACATGGGGCGGTTCAACGAGTCGAAGCGTTTCTACGTCGTCGAGGTCGATGTGCTGGCCAAGCTCGACCGCAACAACCTTCAGTACACGGAGGTGCTGATGGCGATGGCCGAGTCCCTGCTGGACCGGCTCAAGGCCGACGCCTACGACGTCAGCGAGGCCGAGCTGCTGCCGATGCGCGAGTGGTTTGCGCCGGCGGTGCGCACCCGCAGCGAAACCAGTGACCTCAGCGCCGAGTTGAAGACCGGCCTGGAGGCGGGCGGGGGCATCCCGGGGCTGCTCAAGCTGCTGGCCAGCTTCACGACCACCTTCCGCACCGGCGCGAGTCACAAGACCGAGTGGCGGCAAGAGATCCGCAACCGCTTCACCACCCTGGTGCAGGCTTTCAATGGCCTGATCCGCAGCGCCGAAGCGCGGCTGAAGGCGGCAGGCCGGGCCGAGCGTGTGCTGTTCCTGATCGACGGCACCGACAAGATGCGGGGCGAGGACACGCAGCGATTCTTCGTGCTCGACGCCGAGCAGCTGCTGGCCATCCAGACCCTGGCGCTCTACACCGCGCCGCTGCATCTGAAGTACGACGGCAGCCTGGGCGGCAAGCTGGATGCCGACATCGTGCTGCCGATGATCAAGCTGCAGACCCAGGAGGGTGAACGCTGGACGCCCGGCTGGTCCGCACTGCACGAGCTGCTGCTGCGCCGGGCGGACCGCAGCGTGTTCGAGGCGGGTGAGCCCGGCGAGGCGCAGATCACGCGGCTCATCGAGCATTGCGGCGGCCACCCTCGCGAGTTGCTGCGTCTGCTGAAGCTGTGCTGCGAGATGGCCGACGAGTGCATCGATGCACCGGTGGTGGACCGCGCCATCGCCCAGTTGGCCAGCGAGTACCGCCGCTTCCTGAGGCCGGAGGACTACACGCTGCTCGCCGCCATCGACGCCGACCCGGTGCACGGCGGCAACGACACCCGCGCCCAGGAGCTGCTGTACCGGCTGGCGCTGCTCGAATACAACGACGGCGGCTGGCGTCGCAGCCACCCGGTGGTGCGCACGCTCGATGGCTACCGCCAGGCAGTGCAGCGCATCGTCGCTGCGGGTGGTTGAGGTTGCACACGGTTTGACCAGGGCAGATGGTTCAGGCACTTCCTTTGGCGCCGGCTGATCAGCTGGCGCGCTCACTGGCAAAAGAGCTGCCGGAGCCAAGCCGGGCCGACTTCCTGCGCCTGACGCGCGCCTTGCTGCATGGGCCGCGTTTCCAATGGCTGCTGGTCGAAGTGCCCAGCGATGCCCTGCGAGATCGCCTGCTTTCCGCGCTGGATCGGGTGATGCTCGCGGCGCACCTGCAGTGCTCCCGGCTGCCGCTGGACCGATCACTGACCGACGTGCCTGCGCTGGAAGCGGCCCTGGTGCGACACGCCAAGGGCTGCGCCGTGGTCCACGTGTTGGGTCGTCGAGGCTGGTTCGATGCGGCTCGCTGGGACGCCTTCAACGTCCGCCGCGAGCGGCTGGCGCTGGAGGCGCGTGCGCGCCTGGTCTTCTGGCTGGACGCCGAGGCCATCGAGGCCGCCTCGATGGGAGCGCCGGACCTGTGGGCCTGGCGGTCCGGGGTGTACAGCTTCAGTGATGCCGCTGACGGAGCATCCCCGCAGGTTCAAGGCGAGGCGATTGCACCGGTCGGGGCGGCAGGATCGAGTGTCGATGTACGCTCTGTTGATGAAAGGTTGAAGCGAATCGCTGCGTTGCGTGCCTGGCTTTCGGAAGATCCACCGCCGAGCGATGAAGAGCGGGAAGGATCCGTCGCTGAATTGGGCCAACTGCTGATGTCGGTGGGTGAATACGAGGCGGCACTGAATCATTGGCGCGACGTGGTGTTGCCGTTGACCGAGCGGCTAGGGCATGAGCGCAACGCGACGGTGACTCGGGGGTGGATCGCCGACATCCTGCAGGCCCGTGGCCAGCTCGACGAGGCGCTGCTCATCCGGCAGGAAGAACAACTGCCCGTCTACGAACGCCTGGGCGATGTGCGCGAGGCCGCCGTCGCCAAAGGCCGGATCGCCGACATCCTGCAGGCGCGTGGCCAGCTCGACGAGGCGCTGCGCATCCGGCAGGAAGAAGAACTGCCCGTCTTCGAACGCCTGGGCGATGTGCGCTCGGCCGCCGTCACCAAAGGCAAGATCGCCGACATCCTGCAGGCCCGTGGCCAGCTCGACGAGGCCCTGCGCATCTGGCAGGAAGAACAACTGCCCGTCTTCGAACGCCTGGGCGATGTGCGCTCGGCCGCCCTCGCCAAAGGCCGGATCGCCGACATCCTGCAGGCGCGTGGCCAGCTCGACGAGGCGCTGCGCATCCGGCAGGAAGAACAACTGCCCGTCCACGAACGCCTGGGCGATGTGCGCTCGGCCGCCATCACCAAAGCCCAGATCGGCCTGCAATTGTTGGAGCGTGGCGAACCGCAGGGCGGCGAGCGGCTGCTTCGGCAGGCGTTGAGTGCGTTGCAAGCAATGAAGCTGCCGGAGGCGGACCAGCTCGCGGCGCAGATGCACGCGAGGGGCCTAGCCACCGAGGATAAAGCCGCCTCGTCATAACAAAACAAGACGGCGCCCCGCAGGGCGCCGTTTGTTGTCGGGTCAGGCCGAGATCAGCCCGCCGCCTTCACCTTCAACCGCCACGCATGCAGCAGCGGCTCGGTGTAGCCGCTCGGCTGCTCCTTGCCCTTGAAGACCAGGTCCAGGGCGGCCTGGTAGGCGGCGCCGTCCGGATTCCCCACCAGCGACTTGTAGGCCGGGTCGCCGGCGTTCTGCTGGTCCACCTTGGCGGCCATGCGCGCGAAGGTCTCGCGCACCTGGGCTTCGGTCACCACGCCGTGCAGCAGCCAGTTGCAGATGTGCTGGCTGGAGATGCGCAGGGTGGCGCGGTCTTCCATCAGGCCGACGTCGTGGATGTCGGGCACCTTGGAGCAGCCCACGCCCTGGTCGACCCAGCGCACCACGTAGCCCAGGATGCCCTGGGCGTTGTTGTCGATTTCCTTCTGGCGGTCCTCGGCGCTCCACTCGGCCTTGGCGACCACGGGGATGGTCAGCAGGTCGTCGAACAGCTTGGCGGTGATGGCCGGGTTGGCCGCGTCGCCGCTGGCCTCGATGCCCTGCTGCACCTCGGCCACGTTGACCTGGTGGTAGTGCAGCGCGTGCAGGGTGGCGGCGGTGGGGCTGGGCGTCCAGGCGGTGTTGGCGCCGGCACGGGGGTGGCCGATCTTCTGCTCGAGCATGGCCTTCATCAGGTCGGGCATGGCCCACATGCCCTTGCCGATCTGGGCCCGGCCGCGCAGGCCGCACTGCAGGCCGATGAGCACGTTGCGGCGCTCGTAGGCGGCGATCCAGGCGCTGTTCTTGATGTCGCCCTTGCGCATCATCGGGCCGGCCCACATGGCGGTGTGCATCTCGTCGCCGGTGCGGTCGAGGAAGCCGGTGTTGATGAAGGCCACGCGGCTGGCCGCGGCGGCGATGCAGGCCTTGAGGTTGACGCTGGTGCGGCGCTCCTCGTCCATGATGCCCAGCTTGACGGTGCTGTCCGGCAGGCCGAGCAGCTGCTCGACGCGGCCGAACAGCTCGGCGGCGAAGGCCACTTCGGCCGGGCCGTGCATCTTGGGCTTGACGATGTAGACGCTGCCGCGGCGCGAGTTGCGGATCGCCTCGTCGCCGATGCGCCCGTGCCCCTGCAGGTCGTGCAGCGCGATGGTGGTGGTGACCACCGCGTCCATGATGCCTTCCGGAATCTCGCGGCCTTCGGCACCCCAGAGGATGGCCGGGTTGGTCATCAGGTGGCCGACGTTGCGCACGAACATCAGGCTGCGGCCGTGCAGGCGCACTTCGTCCGCGCCGTTCGGGGCGGTGTAGCGGCGGTCACGGTTGAGGCTGCGGGTGAAGGTCTTGCCGCCCTTGGCCACTTCCTCGGTCAGCGTGCCCTTCTGGATGCCCAGCCAGTTGCGGTAGCCCAGCACCTTGTCTTCGGCGTCCACCGCGGCGACCGAGTCTTCCAGGTCCAGGATGGTGGAGAGCGCGGCTTCCAGCACCAGGTCGGCCACGCCGGCGGCGTCGCTGGCGCCGATCGGGGTGCTGCGGTCGATGCGGATGTCGATGTGCAGGCCGTTGCTGACCAGCAGGATGGACGAGGGGTTGGCCGCGTCGCCCTGGTAACCCACCAGCTGGGCCGGCTTGGCGAGGCCGGTCACCGTGCCGCCCTGCAGCTTCACGACCAGCTCGCCGGCCTCGATGGCGTAGCCGGTGGCGTTCTTGTGGCTGGCGCTGACCAGCGGGGCCGACTGGTCGAGGAAGTTGCGCGCGAACTCGATGACGCGTGCACCGCGCACCGGGTTGTAGCCGCCGGCGCGCTCCGCACCGTTGTCTTCACCGATGGCGTCGGTGCCGTACAGCGCGTCGTACAGCGAGCCCCAGCGGGCGTTGGCGGCGTTGAGCGCGTAGCGGGCGTTCATGATCGGCACCACCAGCTGCGGGCCGGCCTGCTGGGCCAGCTCGGCGTCCACGTTGGCGGTGGTGGCCTGCACGTCGGCGGGGGCGTCGACCAGGTAGCCGATCTGCTTCAGGAAGGCCTGGTAGGCCGGCATGTCGGCGATCGGGCCCGGATTCGCCTGGTGCCAGGCGTCCATCTCCAGCTGGATGCGGTCGCGCTCGGCCAGCAGGGCAGCGTTCTTCGGCGCCAGGTCGGCGACGATCTGGTCGAAGCCGGCCCAGAAGCGGGCGGAATCGATGCCGGTGCCGGGCAGCACCTGGTCCTCGATGAAGCGGTAGAGCTCGGTGGCGACCTGCAGGCCGTGGATGTTCGTGCGTGCGCTCATGGGCAGACTCCGGTGGGGTGGATATCGATAACGATGGAAGCAGGCAGGGGGGCGGTCGACCGGTTCAGGCGGCGACGACCGGTTCGGGGCGCAACAGGGCCAGCACATCGCGCAGGCTGCTGCCGATGCGGGTGGGCTCGGAGCCGAGCTGTTCCAGCGGCTGCCCGGCGCGGTTGACCCACAGCGTGGTGAAGCCGTACCAGGTGGCGCCGATGGCGTCCCAGCCGTTGCTGGAGACGAACAGGATCTGCCGCGCCGGCAGGCCGAGCGTGGCCGGGCCGAGGGCGTAGGCGCGCGGGTCGGTCTTGAAGGCACGGGCCGGTTCGACGCTGATGACGTGGTCGAGCAGGGCGCCGATGCCCGCGCTCTTGACCGCCACGTCCAGCATCGCCGGGTCGCCGTTGCTGAGGATGCCGGTGGTCACGCCGCGCTCGCGCAGGGTGCTCAGCACCTCGCGCACCTCGGGGAAGGCCGACAGTGCGCGGTACTGGTTCATCAGCCGCAGCTCGGCATCGGCGCCCAGCACGAGCTGCAGCCGGGCGCAGGCAAAGCGCAGCGCGTCGCGGGTGATGTCCCAGAAGGGGCGGTAGCGGCTGCCGTCGGGTGCGCTCATGGTCCGCAGCCGGGTGTACTCGATCTGCTTGTCGCGCCAGAGCAGCGCCAGCGCCTCGCCCCGGCGGGGGAAGAGCTGCTCGGCCGTGAGCGCGACGCTGTAGACGTCGAACAGGGTGCCGTAGGCATCGAACAGCACCGCCCGCGGCGCCGGCCCGCCGGTCGGGCCAGTCGTCGCGTGGGAGGTTCGGGCAGCCTGGGTCTTGTCCATGGGGGCACTGTATTCGATACTCAGGCGACTATTAAGCAACCATAAGTTCAATGATTCGTGCATCCAATGCACGAATCGACGGCCCGCCATGTCCGACCGCCTCAAGCAGATCGAAGCCTTCGTGCTCACCGCCCAGAAGGGCAGCCTCACCGCTGCCGCGCAGGTGGAGGGTGTCGCGCCGGCGATGATCGGCCGGCGCATCGATGCGCTGGAGGCGCGCCTGGGCGTCAGGCTGCTGCTGCGCAGCACGCGCCGCATCAGCCTGACGCACGAGGGCAGCGCCTTTCTGGAGGACTGCACCCGTCTGCTGGCCGACCTGGCCAACGCCGAGGCCAGCGTCAGCGCCGGCGGGGTCAAGGCCAGCGGGCACCTGCGCCTCACCGCGCCGGGCGGCTTCGGGCGCCGGCATGTGGCGCCGCTGGTGCCGGGCTTCCTCGCCCAGCACCCGGAGGTCAGCCTGTCGCTGAACCTGTCGGACCGCGTCATCGACCTGATGAACGAGGGCTACGACTGCGCGGTGCGGGTGGGTGACCTGCCGGACTCCAGCCTGATCTCGGTGCGCCTGGCCGACAACCGGCGCCGCTGCGTCGCGTCACCGGCCTACCTCGCCCGCGCCGGGGTGCCGGCGCACCCCGCCGACCTGCTGCGCCACGAGTGCCTGACCCTCAGCTCCGAGGCCAGCCAGTCGCGCGGCTGGGCCTTCACGATCGACGCCGAGGTGCAGTTCCTGCGGCCGCCCGGGCGGCTGGACTGCAGCGACGGCCAGGTGCTGCATGCCTGGTGCCTGGCCGGGCTGGGCATTGCCTGGCGCAGCACCTGGGAGGTGGAAGGCGAGCTGCGCGCCGGCCGCCTGGTGGCGCTGCTGGAGGACTACGCCGGGCCGCCGAACGGCATCTACGCGGTGTTTCCCCACGCGCGCCACCTGCCGCTGCGGGTGCGGCTGTGGATCGACTACCTCAAGCACAGCTACGGCGCGCCGGGCTACTGGAACGCTTCCGAGCCAGCCTGGTGAGGGCGTGGCGAACGGCCCACCTTCGAGGCGCCGGCGGGCTTCGGAGGAGCCAGCCTCTTAGCATCCCTGCCGGGCACCCTCGGTGCCCCGTCCTCGATGAAGAACCGCAAGTCGCTGATTCAGCTCCTCGAAGAACTCGACCGCCTGTCGAGCGCGCCGGTGGCGCAGCAGCTCGCCCGGGCCGAGCCTCTGCGTGCGCTCTTCCTGGCGCAGCGCGATCCGCTGCTGCGCGCGCAGTTCCTGCTGCGGGTCGGCTCGATCGGCGACACGACCCGTGCGCTGGCCGAGGCGGTCGACGACCTGCGCCTGGCGCGGCGCATCTTCCGGGCCAACGAGCGGCCCCTGGAGGCCGTGCGCTGCCTGGCCCGGCTGGCGTACTGGCACAACCGGCAGGGGCTGCCCGCCGCCACGCTGCTGGCCGGGCGCATGGCGCTCGATGCCGGCGTTCTGCCGCTGTCCGAGCGGGCCTTGCTGGTGGTGGTGATGTGCCTGGCGCTGGCGGCGCAGCGGCAGCTGCCGGCGGCCTGGGCCCTGCTGGACGAACTGGCCGCGCCGATGCGGGCCGCGGCGGGCGATGCCCAGGTGGCGGCGCGCCTGCAGGGCGCGCGCGCCACCCTGCATTTCGTGGAGGCGGTGCGGGCCCGGCGCGTCGAGTCGCTCTTCTGCCTGGACCTGCCGCCCGGCGTGCCTGATCTGGCGGCCAGCGACCGCCATCTCGACGCCTGCGCACAGCAGCTGCGGGCCTTCGAAGGCGCGGGCCCGTTGCCCAAGGCGGCCCATGCCCTGGCCGCCCTGAGCGCGGCACTGCGCGGCGACCCGGCCGGGCTGCAGGAACGGCTGGGGCCGGCGCAGGCCCAGCCGGGCGTCGATGCCCTGAGCGAGGCGGTCCGCCTCTACAACCTCGGCTGGGGCCTGCGGGTGCTGGGGCGCCCCGAGGCGGCCCTGGCGGCCTGTCGCCAGTCGCAGCGGCTGATGGCACACGACCCGGACAACCGCAACGGACTGCTGCTGATGTACGAGCTGTCCCTGTGCGAGCGGGACCTCGGCCGGCAGGCGCAGGCCTGGGCCGAGCTCATGGCGCATCTGCAGGTCGGCGCCCGCCTGGCGGCGCTGGACCTCCAGGCGCTGCAGGCGTTGGTCGAGGGTCGCCCGGCGGCACAGGACGCGCGCGCCGGTGCGCCGTCGCGGTCGTCCCCTGGCCCGGTGAGCACGCCCCTGGAGGGGACGGCCCACCTGCGTGCCACCGAGCCGGCCTGCCTGGCGCGTGCCGAGAGTCTCCAGCTGGCCCAGTTGCCGCGCCGACTGGCGCTGACGCGCCTGGCCGAGCAGATCGGCGTGAGCCTGCGCACCCTGCAGGCGGCCGCGCAGGGCTATCGGGGCATGACGCTGACGCAGATGCTGCGTCGCCACCTGATGGCCGAAGCGCTGCGGCTGCTGGCCGACACCGACCTGAGCCTGCGCGAGATCGCGGCGCGCTGCGGCTATGCCGACCCCAGCGCCTTCAGCCGTGACTTCAAGCGGGTCTACGGCGCCCCGCCCAGCCTGCAGCGTGGGTTGTTGACATCGCGGGCCGACCCGGGTGCCGCCGCCAAGGGGGACGCAGACCCCTTGGCGCCCGCCGGTTGATACGGATTTGCGCGTCTGGCCGGTGTTTTTCGCAATTGGCAGGGTCCGGGGCGGGGTGTCCGCTCGAGAATCTGCGCCATCCATCCGCAGCGGCGGCGATTCTGTCCCCTGCCTCGTTGCGTCTGCCCCTTGCCTGCACCTCCTCTGCACCGACTGCTCGACGAGTTCGAGGCCCTGGTCCGCCAGGGCGATCCGAGCGCTCTCGCCTGGGCCGAAGCCCGGCGTGCCGCCTTCATGGCGCAGCGCGACCAGTTGCTGAAGGCGCGCTTCCTGCTCGCTGCCGATCCCCTCGGCGAGGGCCGTGCCGTGGCAGCCCTGATCGACGACCTGCTGCTGGGCCTGCGCATCTTCCGCGCCAACCACCGCTCCACCGAGGCGGCGCGCTGCCTGGTGCGCCTGAGCGAGCGCTACATGACCGCCGGGCTCGACCTGGCGGCGCTGGCGGCCGGTCGCATGGCGCTGGACGCCCCGGACCTGCACCTGGACGATCGCATCCGGCTGCTCGGGCCGATGTGCACCGCGCTGGCCCACCAGATGCGCATGCCGGCGGCCTGGGCCCTGATCGAGGAGGTCGGCGCTGCGCTGCGCCGCGTCAGCCGCGACAGCGAGGCCTGGGCGCGCTTCGAGCTGGCCCGTGCCGCGATGCATTTCATCGAGGCGCTGCGTGCCGCCCGCGTGCCCTCGGTCTACGGCCTCGATCTGGCCGAGGGGCCGGCCGATGCCGCGGGGGTCGAGCTGCATCTGCTGGCCTGCGAGCGGCTGCTCGACAGCCCACCGCTGCTGCGCGGCGGGCGCGCCGGCGAGCGGGTGACCCAGCTGCGTGCGCTCTGTGCGGCCCTGCGTGGCGATGCCGCTCGGGCGGTACCCCTGCTCGAGGACATGGCCTGCGCACCCCAGACGCTGGGTGCGGTGGTACGCGCCTACAACCTGGGCTGGTGCCTGCGGGTGCTGGGGCGGCCGGCCGAGGCGCTGACCTGGCTCGAGCGTGCTGCCGGCGACATCCGTGCGGTGGCCTCCGGCAAGGCGGCGCTGATGGTCACCTACGACCAGGCGCTCTGCCTGGCCCGCCTGGAGCGGCCGGCGCAGGCCTTCGAGGCGCTGGCGTCCTTCGTGCGACAGCGGGCCGCCCTGTTCGATGCCGAGACCCAGGCGCTGCGTGCCCTGGAACAGGCCGGCGGAGCGCGCGCCGGCACGCGCCGCGGCGCGATGCGCAGTCTGACCACGCGCGAGGCGCTGCCGCCGGACGACGTCGGCCTGCTCGGCAGCGAGCCTCCCTGCCTCGCCCAGGCCGAGCGTGCGCTGGTGCAGCAACTGCCGCGCCGCCTGGGCATGCAGGCCCTGGCCGCGCACACCGGCGTGAGCGTGCGCACCCTGCAGCAGGCGGCGCGGCGCTTTCGCGGCCAGACCCTGGGCGCGTTGCTGCGCCGCCGCCTGATGCAGGAGGCCCTGCAGTGGATGACCACCACCGACCTGACCCTGCAGGAGATCGCCGCGCGCTGCGCCTACCGCGACGCCAGCGCCTTCAGCCGCGACTTCAAGCGCGTGCACGGCTGCGCGCCCAGCGTGCACCGCGAATGGCTGCGGCGTCAGGCGGCGCAGGAAGGCGCGGCCCCGACCGCGGGGGAACAGGGCTGACTTTTCGTTTTTCGGCGCGACTTTGCGCCGATCGCCCAGTGCGGGTCGCCGTGCTGGGCACTAATGGCAATGCAGCACGACGCCGGGCGCGGCTTGCCGGCAAGGTGGAGCGATCCGGCCGTTCCCGAGCGGGTGCGGGACGACAAGCGGGCGCAGGTACGGCCGGCCTCAGGGGCGGTCGTGCGGCGCGGGGGCAGTTCGATCATCGAGGGGCGCAGGGCCGAACCGGTGTGAGCCGGCGCAGGCAAGGTGCCCAACAGCACATGGACATCTGGAACAGGCCGCCGGTCGAGTCTGCGCCGCCCGGGGCGGCGCTCTTCGCGATCGGGCTGGACCATGCGGACGATCTGCGCGTGCGCTGCGGCGCAGACGCCGTCGAGGCGGTGCTGGCCGCCGCGCTGCAGCGGCTCGGGCCAGCTGCCGACCCGCTGGCGGCGCCCTGGCGCTCGGGCCCCGACGGCCTGCAGTGGCTCCGCCTGGATCTGCCCGATGCCGACGCCGCCCGGGCGGCTGCCCGGCAGCTGCAGGCGCGGCTGCCGCAGCGGCTGGAGGCCGACCCCGCCGAGGCGGTGCGGCTGTCCTGGAGCGTCGGTGTGGCCTGTCGTTCCGGCCGGGACCCGGCCGACGCCGGCTGCGCCGCCCTGCCGCGGCTGCAGTGGCAGGCGACGGCGGCGCTGGCGCAGGCGCGGCGGCAGGGCCGGGCGGGTGTGGCGATCTGCGATGCCCGGCTGGCCTGTCAGCTCGAGGCGCGTGCGCAGGTGGTGGCCGAACTGCCGCAGGCGCTGGCCCGGGGTGAACTGCTGCTGCACTACCAGCCGCAGTTCGCGGTGGACGACGGCCGGCTGGTCGGCATCGAGGCGCTGGTGCGCTGGCGTCACCCGCAGCAGGGTCTGGTGATGCCCGACGCCTTCATCGGCCATGCCGAGGAAGCCGGGCTGATCGACGAACTGGGCGACTGGGTGCTGCACGAGGCCTGTCGACAGGCTCGCCGCTGGCAGCGTCTGGGCCTGCCGCGCGTGCCGATGGCCGTCAACGTGTCCGGGCGGCAGCTGCAGCAGGCCCGCTTTGCGGCGCGGGTGCGGGCTGCGCTGGCCGCGGCCGACCTGGCGCCCGGGGCACTGGAGCTGGAACTGACCGAAAGCAGCCTGCTGCAGCAGCCCGAGGCCGCCGCACGGCTGCTGGGCGACTGCCGGCGCCTGGGCGTGCGGCTGGCGCTGGACGACTTCGGCACCGGCCAGTCCAGCCTGGGGCTGCTGCGCCGCTTCGGCGTGGACCGGCTCAAGATCGACCGCAGCTTCTTCACCGGCCTGCCGGGCGATCCGACCGGAGAGGCCATCGTGCGCCTGGTGGTCGAGCTGGCCCGCACGCTCGGCCTGGAGGCGGTGGCCGAGGGCATCGAGACCGAGGCCCAGCTCGCGCTGCTCGGCCGCCTGGGCTGTCACGCCTACCAGGGGCACCTGCGCGCGGTGGCCGCAGCGCCGCCGCAGGCCGAGCAGGCCCTGCGCGACGCGCCTGCCGGACATCGCGCAGGGCCTTGGGCCCGCGCGGGCGGGGGAGCCGCCTACACTGGCACGCCATGATGTTCGAAGCGGTTCTGGCCTACCTTCACCTTGCCTGCATCCTGGGCTGGGTGGTCTTCGTCACCAGTCAGGCGGCGCTGCTGCGCGAGGACTGGCTCAACGCCGCGGTGCTCGAGCGACTGCAGCGCGTCGACCGCATCCTCTGGCTGTGCTGGGCGGCGCTGCTGCTCAGCGGGCTGGCGCGGGCCTTCTGGGGCGTCAAGGGCGCCGGCTGGTACTGGAGCCAGCCGCTGCTGCACCTCAAGCTCACGCTGCTGCTGGCGCTGGGCGCGGCGTCCTGGCCGACCACGCGGGCCTATGCCGCCTGGCTGAGGCGCTGGCGGCGCGAGCACCGCCTGCCGCCGGGCGACGAGATCACGCGGGTGCGCCGCCGGGTGATGTTCGTGGCCCACGCGATGCTGCTGATCCCGCTGCTGGGCGTGGCGCTGGCGCGCGGCCTGTTCGTGCGCTGAAACTTCGGTGACAGAATTCACGCCGCGCCGGCTGCGTGGTGCCGCCGGACGGCGAGGAGGGCGGCGATGAAGTGGGAAGGCCAGCGCGAGAGCGATCGCATCGAGGACCGCCGCGGCGGTGGGGCGGGCGGCGGTGCCGGCCTGCGCCTGCCGACGGGGCGCCGCGGCGTCGGACTGGGCACCGTGGCCATCGCGCTGCTGGCCGGCTGGCTGTTCGGCATCAACCCGATGACCATCCTCGGGCTGCTCGCCGGCGGCGGCGCGCCGGTCGAGACCCCGGCGCCGGTGGAGCCGCGCACGCCGGTGCAGCGCGACGAGGCCACCCGCTTCGTGGCCACCGTGCTGGCCTCCACCGAGGATGCCTGGGAGGCGATCTTCCGCGCCGGCGGGGCGCCCTACCAGAAGCCGGTGCTGGTGCTCTACCGCGGCGCCACCCGTTCGGCCTGCGGCCTCGGCCAGGCCGAGATGGGGCCCTTCTACTGCCCGGGCGACCGCAAGGTCTACCTGGACCTGGACTTCTTCGACGTGATGCACCGGCGCATGGGTGCGCCCGGCGACTTCGCGCAGGCCTACGTGGTGGCGCACGAGGTGGGCCACCATGTGCAGCACCTGCTGGGCCTGACCGACAAGGTCGATGCGGCGCGGCGGCGCGCCACCGAGGCCCAGGCCAATGCGATGTCGGTGCGCCTCGAACTGCAGGCCGACTGCTTCGCCGGCCTGTGGGCGCACCACTCCCAGCAGGCGCGCCAGTGGCTGGATGCCGGCGACCTCGAGGAAGCCCTGAACGCGGCGGCGCAGATCGGCGACGACACCCTGCAGCGCAACGCCGGTGCGGCGGTGATGCCCGAGACCTTCACGCACGGCAGCAGTGCGCAGCGGGTGCGCTGGTTCCGGCGCGGCTTCGACAGCGGGCGCGTGCAGGACTGCGACACCTTCGCCGCCCGCCAGCTCTGAGCCAGGACGGGCGGCCGCAGCCGCCTGCGCCTCAGCGCCTGTGCGGCCCGCCGGGATGCCGGCCGCCGCAGTCCGGGCACAGGGTGTAGTGCACCGCCAGGCTCGCCACGTCGGGCGCCGCGGTCACAGGATCCAGCCAGTGTCCTTCCGGGGTGCGTAGCCGCAGGCAGAGGCTGCAGCGCAGCCGCGCGGGCTCCGGTGCGGACGCGGCGGCATGACAGGCCAGCGGGCGCGGCAGCGGCTGCTGGGCCAGCAGCTGGTGGGTGACGCGCACCCGCCCGTCGGCCAGCGGCTGCAGGCACATCTGCATGCGCCGCGCCAGCGTCGGCGTGTCGCAGCGGTAGGGCAGGCGGCGCGGCTGCCCGGTCAGGCGGGTGGCCTCCAGGGCTGCGTCCAGGTACATGCGCGTGCTGTCGCCGGCGATGAACTCGCGCAGCGGCCGCCCGAGGATGCGCGCACCCCGGCAGGCGGCAGCGCCGCCGCCCTCGGCCAGCCGGGCGTCCCAGTCCCCGCTCAGCTCGCACAGGCAGTCCTGGCGGTCCACCGTGTACCAGGGCGAGGCGGCGGGGTCGCTCAGCTCGTCGAGGCCGGCGTGACCGGAGTCGGGTTCGGCAGTCGGGTGCTCAGCCATCGGGTGCACGCCTGGGCGTCCATGGGGTGGGCGATGTGGAAGCCCTGCAGGCTCACGCCGTCGTCCTGGCGGCGGAAGTAGTCCCACAGGCCGGCGGTCTCCACGCCTTCGGCCACCACGTGCAGGCCCAGCGCGCGGCCCAGCCCGATGATGGCCTCGACGATCTCGCGGTCGTCGCGCTGCTCGAGCGCGCCCTGCACGAAGCTGCGATCGATCTTCAGCTCCTCGAGGGGCAGCTGGCGCAGGCTGGCCAGCGAGGAATAGCCGGTGCCGAAGTCGTCCAGCGACAGCTTCACACCCATCGCGTGCAGGCGCTGCAGCACCTGCAGCACGCCCTCGTTGGGCTGCAGCAGGGCGCTTTCGGTGATCTCGAGCATCAGGTACTTGCCGGGCAGCGCATGGCCCACCAGCAGCTGCTGCAGCCGCTCGGCGAACTGGCGGTCGCGCAGCTGCCGGGCCGAGACGTTCACCGACAGCCGGGGCAGGGCCTGGCCGGCGTCGCGCCAGCGCGCCAGCTGGGCACAGGCCTCGGCCAGCACCCAGTCGCCGATGTGGCCGATCAGCGCGGTCTCCTCGGCCACCGGCAGGAAGATCGTCGGGGACACCGCCTCGCCCTGCGGCGGCTGCCAGCGCAGCAGCGCCTCGAGGCCGACCACCCGGCCGCTGCGCACCTCCACCTGGGGCTGGTAGTGCAGGCAGAACTCGCGCAGCTCGAGCGCGCGGCGCAGCCCGCTCTCGAGCTGCAGGCGGGCCCGCGCGCTGTCGCCCACCTCGGCCGAGAAGAACTCGCAGCGCCCGCGCCCGGCGCGCTTGGCGCGGTACATGGCCGCATCGGCGTGGCGCATCAGCGTGGCGCTGTCGCCGCCGTCGCCCGGGTACATCGCGATGCCGATGCTGGCGGTGGTGCTCAGCAGGTTGCCGCGCAGCAGGTAGGTCTCGGCCATGGCCCGGCTGATGCGCTCGACGCTCTGCAGACAGTCGTGGCGGTTGGTGTTCTCGATGAGCAGCACGAACTCGTCGCCGCCCAGCCGCGCGAGCGTATCGGCGCTGCGCACGTTCTCGGCGATGCGGTCGGCGGCCAGGCGGATCACCTCGTCGCCGGCGTCGTGGCCGAGGCTGTCGTTGATGGTCTTGAAGTGGTCCAGGTCGATGAAGCACAGGGCCACCTCGCTGCCGCGCCGGCGCGCGGTCTCGAGGGCATGCCCGAGGCGGTCGATCAGCAGGGCGCGGTTGGGCAGCCCGGTGAGCGGCTCGTGGGTGGCCAGGTGGCGCAGGCTCTCACGGGTCTCGTACAGCCGGGAGATGTCGCTCACGGTGTGCACGAAGTGCCCGGTGCGGCCGTCCGCGCCCCGCACGGGACTGACCGTCACCCAGGCCGGGAAGTCGCGGCCGTCCCGGCGGCGCAGCCAGACCTCGCCCTGCCAGGCGTCGCCCGCCTCGCCGGGGTGCGCCTCGCGTCGGTCGCCCGACCGGTCGGCCGACGGATCGAGCCGTTCGATCAGGTCGCGCGGCGGGCCGTTGCCCTGCCGGTCCGGCACGGCCAGCGCGAGCGGCGAGCGTCCGCCCAGCGTCTCGCCGTCGTAGCCGGTCAGGCGCGTGAAGGCGGCATTGACCCGCGCCACCTTCTGCGCGGCGTCGGTCAGCGCGATGCCCTCGCCGATCACCTCGAAGATGCCGGCGGCGGCGTGGTCGGCCTGCTCGCGCTGCAGCTGCGCGCCGATGTCCAGCGCCTGCACCGCGATGGCCAGCGACACGCCCTGCCGATCGCGGATCACGGTGCGGGTGCAGCACCAGCGCCGGGCGCCGCCTTCGCCCTCGCCGGGCAGGTCCTCGAGGCGGGCCTGCGGCTCGTCCTGCAGCGCCTGCAGATCCCGGCGGCGCAGCTCACGGGCGGTGGCCAGCGGCAGGCACTGCATGTCGGTGCGGCCGACCAGGGTCTGCACCGCCAGGCCGAAGAAGGCGGCGTAGGCCGCACTGGCGAAGAGGTAGCGCCCGCTCAGGTCCTTGACCGCCAGCAGGGCGCTGCTGCGCGACATCGCCGCCCACCAGTTGGACTCGATGCGCCGGCCCGGCCGCGCCAGGCCGGCGGCCTGCGGTGCAGCCGGCAGCAGGCCGCGTTCGACGAAGGTGAGCACGGCGCCGCGCGGTTCGCCCTCGACCGCACGGCGCACGGCATGCACCAGGAACTCGCGCCCGCCGTCCAGCGGCGGCAGCTCCAGCAGCACCGGGTTGGCCGACTGCAGCGCATGCTCGGCGCAGGCGGTGAGGTCGGGCAGGCCGCTGGGCAGGCGCAGCGCCGACAGCGGCAGTCCCGCGCTGCCGGGGCTGAGGTGCAGCAGCTGTGCCGCCGCGGCGTTGTAGGCGTGAATGGCATGCTGCTCGTCGCTGGCCAGCACGGGCAGTGCAATGCTCTGGTAGATGCTCAGCAGGTCGCGCGCCTGCATCTGCTGCGTCTGGGCCTGCAGGCGCAGCTGGGCGTTGACCGTGGCCAGTTCCTGGTTGGCGGTCTGCAGTTCCTCATGGCGGGCTTCGAGGGCGTCGAAGCGTGCCTGCAGTTCGGCCAGCGCCGCGGCGGCGTCCGCCGAGGACTCGCGGGCCTGGTGCTGCGCCGCCTCGAACTGGCGGCCCAGCCGCTGCAGGCGCTCGTGGGCGATCTCCAGTTCGACGTGCAGCGCGTTCGGCGCCGCGGCCTCGCCGCCCGCCGGGGCTGCGCCGGCGCCGCCGGGTTCCGCGTCTCCCCGGGCGCCGACCGGCTGGCCGCGCGTGCCCAGGCGCAGGAAGGCCAGCAGGCTGAGCGGGGCGGCCTCCTCGCCCGGACAGGGCTGCCACTCGACACGCCAGCGGCCCTGATGCCGCCCCACCAGCGTCGTGAGGGTCGGGCGGTGGCGTTCGCGCTGGGCGGCCGGGCGGGCGAACAGGCTGCGCAGGACCTCGGCGACGCCCGGGCGGGCCAGCGCGAGCAGGTGGGGGCGGTGCAGTCCGCCCTGCAGGGCGAAGAAGGGGGTCACGTCGCCCTGCACCTGCAGGATCTCCAGCTGCTCGCCCAGCAGCACGCTGGGGGGCAGGTAGCGCTCGGCCGCCTGGCGCAGCAGCAGATCCCGCCAGTCGGGGCGCGGCGCACTGCGGCGCGGCGTTGCCGGGCGGGTCATGCCTGTGCCGGCGCAAGCCTGCGGCTCGCCGCCGGCGCCGGCTCCCCCGTCGCGCGGCAGCGCCAGGGGCACCTGGCTGCGCTCGAACAGCTCCACCGTGCCGCCGATGCGGTGGAACTGCGCTGCATGGCCGCGCACCGCTTCGTGCCGGCCCAGCAGCAGCAGTCCGCCCGGTCGCAGCGCGTAGGCCAGCTGGCGCAGCACCGCCTCCTGGGAGGCCGGGCGCAGGTACATCAGCAGGTGGCGGCAGCTCACCAGATCGAGGCGGGCGAAGGGCGGGTCGCGCGTCAGGTCGTGGCGCGAGAAGGACAGGCATTCGCGCAGGGCCGGGCGGGCCTCCCAGTGGCGGCCCTTGCATTCGAACCAGCGTTCGGCCAGTTCGGCGGGCAGGTCCGGCATCGCCGCCGCGGCGAAGCGGCCGCGCCGCGCCTGCATCAGCGCATCGGTGTCCAGGTCGGTGGCGAAGACCTGCAGCGCACGGCGGCCGCGCCGCTCGCCCAGCGCCTCGAGCAGCACGATGGCCACCGAGTAGGCTTCCTCACCGGTGGCGCAGCCGGCCACCCAGGCGCGCAGCGGCTCGTCCTCGTCGTGGCCCGCCAGGCGCTCGCGGCACTGCGCCAGCAGGGTCTCGAAGGCAGCGGCATCGCGCCAGAAGGCGGTCACCGGCACCAGCAGGGCGGCGGCCAGCGCGTCGAGTTCGCTCGGGTCGGCCTCGATGCGCGCGAGGTACTCCGGCAGGTCGGTGCAGCGGCGCGCCCGGCAGCGCCGCTGCAGCTGGCGCTGCAGCAGGCTGTCCTTGAAGTGGCCGATGTCGATGCCGCAGCGCTGGCGCAGCGGCACCGCCAGGGCGCGCAGCGCCTCGGCAGCCGGTTGCGGCTGGAGGGCGGCGTCGATCGCCTCGTCGGCGGGGCTTTCGTCGGCCGGAACATCGAAGTCCCGCCCGGCCAGGCGGCGCGGCCAGCCGTGCAGCACCCGGGCCAGTTCGGGCGGCGGCGCGACATGCTGCGGGTCGCAGGCGCGGATGGCCGCTTCGGGCATGCCGACATAGCGGGCGCTGTCCGGGCTCTGCACCAGCGCCAGCCCGCCGGCCAGGCGGATGCGCCGCAGGCCCTGGGCGCCGTCCCCGCCGGTGCCCGAGAGGATCACCCCGGCCGCACGCGGCCCGAGTTGCTGTGCCAGGTCGCTGAAGAAGCGGTCGATGCTCGGGCAGGGCTGCAGGGTGTCGGCCGTGTCGATCAGGCGCAGCCGCGTGCCGTCGAAGACCGGCTGGCGCCCGCTCGGCGCCACCCAGAGCGCGTCGGCCTCGGGCAGGTCGCCGTCCTCCAGATCACGTACCGGCCGGCCGAGGCGGCGCGCCAGGATCTCCGCCAGCATCGAGGCATGTCCGGCCGGCAGGTGCTGCAGCAGCACGCAGCACAGCCCCAGGCCGGGCGGCAGGGCTTCGAGCAGCGGCAACAGCGCGTCGACGCCGCCGGCGGACATGCCGATGCCCACCACAGCCACCCCGGACGGGAGGCCATTGTCTTGTGAATCCAAGATCGTCATCCCCCGCCCATCCCGGCACGTCCGGCGTGCGGGTTGGCCCGTCTTGTCGAAATGAAAAATTCATTCTGACACCGGGGCTGCCGGCCGGGATGTGCAGCATTTGGTTTGCCGCCGCCCCGGGAGCCCTGCTGTGGGGTCTCGACGACAGCGGGTCGGCGGGGTGACGGCGCGTCAGCCGGGCTGCACCTGCAGCCACCAGGCCAGCAGCGGAAAGCTGGCGAAGGCCAGCACCGTCGAGGCGAGGATGATGCGCGCGATGCGGCCGTTGTCGGCGCCGTAGCGCTCGGCCAGCAGCGAGACATTGCTCGCACTGGGCAGTGCGGCCACCAGCACCAGCACGGCGAGCTGGAAGTCGCTCAGCGCCAGGCCCAGCCGCTGCGCGGCCAGCCCGCCCAGCCAGACCAGTGCCGGATGCAGCGCCAGCTTGATCAGCGCCACCGGCAGGTAGCGCGACGGCGGCATGCGCGCTGCGACCGAGTCGCCGGGGCCCGGCCCGGCCTGGCCGGAGCGCCAGAGCACCGCGCCGATGGTGAACAGCGCCACCGGGGTGGCGGCATCGGCCAGCATCGCCACCACCTTGTCCAGCGGCCCCGGCAGGCCCTGGCCGGTGGCCGACATCAGGGCGCCGATGCCGATCGACCAGGGCAGCGGATTGCCCAGCGCCGCGCGCAGCGAGCGGCCGGCGGCGGCCAGCGCGCTGCCGTCGTGCGCATGCGGCTGCCACTGGGCCAGCGCGATGCACAGCGAGCTGGTGAAGAAGAGGTCGGCCAGCACCGAGCTGATGGTCGGCCCGGCGGCCGCCGGGCCGGCCAGTGCCACCAGCAGCGGCACGCCCATGAAGCCGGAGTTCGGAAAGGCCGCGACCAGAGCGCCGAAGGCGGCGTCCTTCTGGCCCACGCGCGCGCCGGTGGCGGTCGCGCGGCCGTCGGCGCTGCGCGTCAGCGCCATCGTCACCGCCACCACCACGGCGGCGCACAGCAGGTACAGGCCCAGCACCACCGGATCGAAGAGTTCGCCCACCGGCAGCCGGGCGCCGAAGCGCAGCAGCAGGCAGGGCAGAGCGAAGTAGAGGACGAAGGCATTCAGCCCGGGAATGGCCTCCAGCGGCAGCAAGCGTGCGCGCGCGGCCAGCCAGCCGGCCAGCACCAGGGCGAAGAAGGGCACGGTGACGGAGAGGATCTCCTGCATGGCATCGGGACAGGGGAAGTGGGGGCGGGGGCGGCGCGCCTTCAGACGCGCTGTACCACCGGACGGCTGGACTCGACCGCGAAACGCGCGGCGCTGCGGGCCCCGCTGGCCGGGTCGTTCGGGTCGAGCAGGCTGTGCACCTCGGCGCGCAGCAGGTGGCCGTCGAGCCGCAGGCTCAGCCAGCCGCGCTCGTCGGATCGGCCGTAGCGCATCAGCGGGTACATCTCCAGCAGCGCGTCGGTGCGGGCCTGCGCCCAGCCGTGGCTGGAGATCGACGTGGTGCAGAACTCGGTGGCCACCCGGGGTGACCCGGCCGACAGCGGGTCGGCGCGCAGCTCGGCCACGTAGGTGGCGTGCACGTCGCCGCTGAGCACCACGCAGCCGGGCACGCGCCGATCGGCGACGGTCTGCAGCAGGCGTTGCCGGGCCGGGGCGTAGCCGTCCCAGCCGTCGGTCCAGACCATTGCCCGGTCCGGGTCGAAGCGGTCCTGCGCCACCGCGCGCGACATCAGCGTCGGCTGGGCGAGCAGGTTCCAGCGTCGCTCCAGGCTCCAGGACTCGGCCAGCCACTGCTCCTGCGCCAGGCCCAGGAGGCTGCGGCGGGGATCGTCCAGGGCCGGGCAGTCGGCCTCCCGCACGGTGTTCGAGCCGGCCCGGCCCGGGCGCGGGCAGACCTGCGGGTCGCGATACTGGCGCCCGTCGGCGCAGATCAGCCGGGCCAGGCGGCCCCAGTCGAAGTGCGCGGCCAGCGCCATGACGCCGCGCTGCGGCCGGGCCGACAGCGGCAGCGGCAGGAACTCCCAGTAGGCCTGGTAGGCGGCGGCGCGCTGGGCCGCGAAATCGGGCTGCAGGCCGCCGCCGACCAGGCCGGCATAGTCGTTCTCGACCTCGTGGTCGTCCCAGATCAGCAGCCAGGGCGCCGCCGCATGGGCGGCCTGCAGCGCCGGGTCGCTCTTGTAGAGCGCGTGGCGGGCGCGGTAGTCGGCCAGGGTGCGGCAGCTGCGCCCGTCCGGCAGGGCGTTGTGCAGGCGCACCCGGCCCGGCACGGCCGCACTTTCGTAGATGTAGTCGCCCAGGAAGAGCACCAGATCCGGCGCCTCCTGCGCGACATGGCGCCAGGCGGCATAGTGGCCGTGGTCCCAGCGCTGGCAGGAGGCGGTGACCAGGTGCAGCGGCGCCAGGACGTCGGCCGCCGGCGCGGTGCGGGTGCGGCCCACCGGGCTCTGCTGGCCGCGTGCGGTGAAGCGGTACCAGTACCAGCGACCCGCCTCCAGGCCGGTCGGCTCGACGTGCACGCTGTGGGCCCAGTCGGCCTCGGCCAGTGCCGTGCCGCGTGCGGCCAGCTGCCGGAAGCCCGCGTCGGTGGCCAGCTCCCACTGCACCTCGACCTGCGGCGGCAGGTCCGGACCGGTCAGCAGGGTCCACAGCACCAGTCGATCGCTGCGCGGCTGGCCGGAGGCCACGCCGAGGGCGAAGCGCGGCTCGCGATCGGCCGGCGTGACCGGCACCGGCGCACAGCCGCCCAGCAGCGTACCCAGGCCGAGGCCCAGGCCGAGCAGCCGGCGGCGTTGGACGGAGGAAGGCAGGGCAGGGGACATGGCGGAGGGTGAAGGCGAGGTGGGACGGCGGGCGGCAGCCCCGAGGTTACCTTCCGATACGCGCTGCCGCGCGCCACCTGCCCCGGGCCGGGCGGATCCAGGCCGCAGCAGGTGGCCGACGCCCTCGCCAGGGCCCGATTCGCGATCGAAACTTGACGCCGGTGAAGATGCAGCCCCGCCCTGCGGCGCGGCTGCTCGCAAACCCCGCCGCACATGAGGCCGGCGGCGTTGTACGGTCACGCCCGGCGGTCGGCCCTCCTGCGGTTACGGAGGCGGTCGTCGGGGAGCAGGCGATGCTGGACACGGTCACCAGGCTGGAGGACCTGGCGCTCATCGAGCGGCGGGTGTGGAACGAGCTGGATCACTGCGTGCACGAGCCGGCGCATGGCTGGCGCCGGGCGGTGCTGGCCAGCACCGGGCCGCAGGGGGCCGATGCGCGCACGGTGGTGCTGCGGGAGGTCGACATCGACGCCCGCGAACTGATCGTCTACACCGACACCCGCTCGCCGAAGGTGGTCCAGCTGCAGGCCGATCCGCGTGCCACGCTGGTGCTCTGGTGGGATCGGCTGGGCTGGCAGCTGCGCCTGCGCGGCGAGGTCGAGGTGGCCTGCGACGGGCTGCAGGTCACCTCGCGCTGGGCCGCGCTGCAGCACCGGCGGTCTGCGCAGGACTACCTCTCGCCGCTGGCGCCGGGCAGCGACTGGCCCGACGGTGGGCTGGCCGCCGGGCACCCGCGCCAGCACTTCGGCGTGCTGACCTTCCGGGTCCGCCAGGTGGACTGGCTGGAGCTGCGCGAGGAGGGACATCGCCGCGCCTGCTTCGATGCGCGCGGGGCGCGCTGGCTGGTGCCCTGACCGCGGGGGAGTGACACCGGCGTGCCCGCCCCGGGCCGCCGCCTGCACGCAGCCGGCGCAACGGCGACAATCGGCGTGGGCGTCGGCCTGCCGTCGACGCAATGCCCCGAGTGCACCGTGTCCACCCTGCCTCCGACCTCGCTCCATCCCCTCGATGCGCCGCAGCACCCTGGCGGGCGCACGCCGCTGACACCGCCCAACCCGGTCGCGCTGCGGCTGGGCTATCTCGGGCTGCTGCCCTTCGTGCTGGGCGCGCTGCTGTCGCTGCTGGTGCGCGAGGAGGCGCATCCCTACGTCGTGCTGGCGCTGGCGGGCTATGCGGCGGTGATCATCTCCTTCCTCGGCGGCATCCACTGGGGCCTGGGCATGCGCGCCTCGGTCCCCTCGCCGACGCCCTTCGCCTGGGCGGTGGTGCCCTCGCTGCTGGCCTGGGTGGCGGTGGTGATGCCGGCCTATGCCGGGCTGGTGATCGACGGCCTGCTGCTGATCGTCTGCTATCTGGTGGACCGGCGCAGCTACCCGGCGCACGGCCTGTCGGCCTGGCTCACGCTGCGCTTTCGCCTGACCGTGGTGGCGACGCTGAGCTGCTTCGTCGCCGCCGCGCGCATCTGAACCCTGCCGAACCCGCCTGCCGATCCGAGCGAGGACTGCCGATGGCCACCCGCCGCGCTTCGCGCCGCACGCACGCCGTGCCGCACTACCACGTCGAGCTGGCCGACCGGCACGCGCACCGCTTCCAGGTCACGCTGACCCTGCCCGAGCCGGCCGCGGCGCAGCGCCTGAGCCTGCCGGTCTGGATTCCCGGCAGCTACCTGGTGCGCGAGTTCGCCCGCCACCTGAGCGGCCTGGAGGCCCGCCAGGACGGCCGGCCCTGCCCGCTGCGGGCGCTGGACAAGTGCAGCTGGCAGGTCGACTGCGCCGGTGCGGCCGGCGGGCCGCTGCAGCTGCGCTGGCAGGTCTACGCCTTCGACCGCTCGGTGCGCACCGCCTGGCTGGATGCGCAGCGCGGCTTCTTCAACGGCAGCAGCCTGCTGCTGCGCTGCGAGGGCTTCGCCGACGGCGAGCACCGCCTGACGCTGGGCGCGCTGCCCGCGGGCTGGGAGGTGGCCACCGGCCTGCCGGGCAGCCACCGCGCCGGCTGGACGGCGCCCGACTACGAGGCGCTGATCGACCATCCCTTCGAGCTCGGCCCCTTCTGGCGCGGCCGCTTCGAGGCCGGCGGCGTGCCGCACGAGTTCGTCGTCGCCGGGGCACCGCCCGGCTTCGACGGCGAGCGGCTGCTGGCCGACACCCGACGCATCTGCGAGGCGCAGCTGCACTTCTGGCATGGCAGCGAGCGCCCCGGCTTCGACCGCTACGTCTTCATGCTGGCCGCCACCGACGACGGCTACGGCGGCCTGGAGCACCGCAACAGCACCGCGCTGATCTGCGGGCGGCGCGACCTGCCCCGGCGTGCCGCTGCCGAGGCCGCCGCGGCCCCGCCTTCCGACGGCTACGTCACGCTGCTCGGCCTGATCAGCCACGAGTACTTCCACACCTGGAACGTCAAGCGGCTGCGCCCGGCGGAGTTCGCCCGCTACGACCTCTCGCGCGAGAACCCCACCGAGCTGCTCTGGTTCTTCGAGGGCTTCACCAGCTACTACGACGACCTCTTCCTGCGCCGCTGCGGCCTGATCGACGAGGCGCGCTACCTCGAGCTGCTGGCCCGGACGCTCAACCAGGTGCTGGGCAGCCCGGGGCGCCTGCGGCACCCCGTGGCGGCGGCCAGCTTCGACGCCTGGATCAAGTACTACCGGCCCGACGAGAACAGCGCCAACGCCACGGTGAGCTACTACACCAAGGGCGCGCTGGTGGCCCTGGCGCTGGACCTGACGCTGCGCCTGGGCGGGCGCGGCACGCTCGACGAGGTGATGCAGCGCCTGTGGACCCAGGCCTGTGCGCGCGGCGAGGCCGCCGGCGCTGCACCCGGGCAGGGCGGGCCGATCGACGAGGCCCACATCGCCGCCGCGCTGCGCGAGGTCGGCCGGCGCGACTTCGCCGCCGAACTGGCCGCCTGGGTGCACGGCACCGAGGAGCTGCCGCTGCAGGGCCTGCTCGAGGCGATGGGCCTGCGCTGGAGCCGCAAGCCGCCGACGCTGGCGCAGCGCCTGGGCGCGCGCAGCAAGGACGGCCCGGGCGGCCCGGTGCTCGAGGCGGTGATGAACGGCGGCGTGGCCGAAGCCGCCGGCCTGGCCGCCGGCGACGAACTGCTGGCGCTGGACGGCTGGCGCCTCGCCAAGATCGACGACCTGCTGCTCTACGGCGCCTTCGATCCGGCCGGCAGCCGGGCGCTGCCGCTGCTGGTGAGCCGGGACCGGCGGGTGCTGACCCTGGCGCTGCCGCCCGGGCCGGGCGCGGCCGAGGGGGCCGTCGCCCTGGCCGCACAGCCCAAGGCGGGGGCGGCCGAGCGCCGCCGCCGCGAGGCATGGCTGGGCGACGCGCCGCGCTGAGCGAGCCACCGGCGCCCGCGCGCCGGCCCGACCCGCCCCGTGGCGCGCTGCCGGCCGCCTCGCCCTGGCGCCGCCCGGCCCTGCCGGTGGCGCTGCTCGCGGCGCTGGGGCTGCACGGCCTGCTCGGCCGGCCGCTGGCCGACCTGTTCGCGCCGCTGGACCAGGCGGCCGCCCCGATGGCGCGCATCCAGGCCGCCTACACCCGCAGCGTTCAGCAGGCCGAGCCTGTGGGGCCTGCCCCGACGTCTGCGCCCGCCCCGACGACCGCCGCGCCTGCGCCCCCACCGCGCCCGGGCGCCACTCAGGCCCGCGCACTCGACGCGGCCGCACTGGCGGCCGAACGCGCCGCCCGCCGGGCCCGCGCCCTGGCGGCGGTGCAGGCGGCCCTGGCCGCCGCCGCGGCCGCTTCCGCAGCGGAGTCGGCCGCGTCCTCGGTGGCGCCCTCGGTAGCGTTCTCGACGGCACCCTCGACCGCCGCCTGGCCGGGTGGGGCGGGCCCCGCCGTGGCGGTGCCGCCGGGCGGTGCCGCCGCGGCAGCAAGGGCCGCGGCGACGGACGCAGTGGCCGCCGCCTCCCCCTCGGTCGCGGCGTCGTCCGCCGCCGAGGCCGCGACGGCTGCCGCGCCGCCCGGACTGGCCGCTTCGCTGGCCACGGCCGCATCGGCCGCGCAGCCGGGCGAGGCCGCGGCGGCCTTGACCCCGGCTGCCGCCGAGCCCCTGCTGGCCGACGGGCAGCCCTGGCCGCGCTCGACCCGGCTGAGCTACCGCCTGTCCGGCTGGTACCACGGCGAGGTGCCGGGCCAGGCCCAGGTGGAGTGGCTGCGCGAGGGCTGGCGCTACCAGGTGCACCTGGAGGTGTCGCTCGGCCCGGCGCTGGCGCCGCTGGCCACCCGGCGCATGAGCAGCGAGGGCCGCATCACCGCCCAGGGCCTGGCGCCGCAGCGCTACCTGCAGCGCACCACCCAGCTGATCGGCCGCAGCCGCGAGGCGCGCATCGCCTTCGAGGCCGACGCCATCCTGCTCGACCGCGGCCGCCGCCTGCCCCGCCCGGACGATGTGCAGGACACCGCCAGCCAGTTCATCCAGATGGTCTACCTCTTCACCACCCGGCCGGCGCTGCGCGAAGCCGGCCAGGAGGTGGCCTTCGCACTGGCGCTGCCGCACCGGGTCGACCGCTGGGCCTACGACGTCGGCCCCCTCGAGACGGTGGACACCCCGCTGGGCCCGCTGCAGGCCTTCCACGTGCGTCCGCGCCGCGCCGCCGCCCCCGGCGACCTGAGCGTGGAGATCTGGTACGCGCCGCGCCTGCAGCTGCTGCCGGTGCGCATCTTCATCCGCCAGGATGCCGACACCTGGGCCGACCTGCGCCTCGAGCGCGCGCCGGAGCAGGCCGCGCGCTGACCCGCCCGGGCGGGTCTCCGGTGCGCCTCAGAACGGCGGGCCGTCGTCGGCCAGCGTCGGCAGCGCGGTCGAGGCGCTGTCCGAACGGGGGGCTGCCGGATCGGCCGCGGCGCTGCCGGGCAGCTGCTCGCCGCCCAGGGCGTCGATCAGGTCCGGCAGGAGGCGGCCGAGTTCGCCGGTGGTGATGGCCGCGTCGGCGTCGAACTCATCCTCGCCCTGCGCGGCGCCCTGGCTCTCGAACACGCCGTCGAGGAAGTCCAGCTTCTTGACCGTGCCGGCCTCGGTCAGCACGAAGGAGACCCGCCCGTTCCAGGTCAGCGCCAGCCGGGTGGGGCGCTTGCCCTGGGCGATGTGCGCGCGCACCTCCTCGATGTCCAGCGGGTGGCGGGCGTAGCGCACCACCGACTTCATCTCGTCGGCGGACTTCAGCTCGCACTCGCGGTCCACGCTGAACACCACCGGCGGCTCGCCGCTCACCAGCCAGTCGGCCATCACCTGCTGCGGCGACAGCGCCGTGTGCAGCGGCGCCAGCGCCAGCCCGTCGAGCGTGCGCACCAGCAGGCTGAGCGCCTCGTCGGCCGCCTTGGCGCTGCCGGCATCCACGCAGAGCAGGCGCTGCTCCAGGTCCAGCCAGAACTGCAGCGCCGACTGCCGGGTGAAGGCCATCGGCAGCAGTTCCAGCGTGGCCTGGTCCTTCAGCTCGCTGCGCTCCTTCTTGCCCGGCTTGCGCCCGGCGGTCTGCTCGATCTGCGCGGCCATCTCCTCGACGCGGCGCTTGACCACCGAGGCGGGCAGCATCTTGCGCTCCACCATCAGCCGCAGCAGCCAGTGCCGGCCGCCCTCGACGCTCTCCACGTAGGTGGCATGCGCCTGCCCGCGTGGCGGCACCCAGCCCATCGACTGCGGCTGGCTGGCGCCGCAGGGCACGAAGGCGGCCTGGGCCAGCTCGGCATCCAGCGCCGCCAGCGGCGGCGGCGTCCACTCCGGGGCGATGCGAAAGACGATCAGGTTCTTGAACATGGGGCGCATTGTCCACGCCGCGGCGCCACCGCCGGGGGCGGCGCGGACCTGCCGCGGGCGCAGAATCGCCGCATGGACGCCCATGACCTGCAGATCCGCCGCGTCGGCATCGACACCTGGCGCGAGAACGTGGCCTACCTGCACCGCGACTGTGCCGTGGTGCGCGCCGCCGGCTTCCAGGCCCTGGCCAAGGTGCAGGTCAAGGCCAACGGCCAGACCATCAGCGCGGTGCTCAACGTGGTGGACGATGCGCGCATCGTCTCGGCCTGCGAACTCGGCCTGTCGGAGGACGCCTTCGCGCGGCTGGATGTGGCCGAGGGACACCCGGCGCGCATCGCCCCGGCCGAGCCGCCGGAATCGCTGCCCGCGCTGTACCGCAAGGTCGCCGGCGAGCGGCTGGAGCGCGAGGACCTGCACGCCATCATCCGCGACGTCGCGGCGGCGCGCTACTCGAAGATCGAGCTGGCCGCCTTCGTCGTCGCCACCAACGGCTACGACCTCGACCGCGACGAGGTGCTGCACCTGACCAGCGCGATGATCGCCGCCGGCCGCCGGCTGGACTGGCAGCACGCCGTGCGCGGCGGCCCGGTGGTGGACAAGCACTGCATCGGCGGCATCCCGGGCAATCGCACCTCGATGCTGGTGGTGCCCATCGTGACCGCCCACGGCATGCTCTGCCCCAAGACCAGCTCGCGCGCCATCACCTCGCCGGCCGGCACCGCCGACACGATGGAGGTGCTGGCCGACGTGGAGCTGCCCTTCGAGCGGCTGCAGCAGATCGTGCGCGACACCAACGGCTGCCTGGCCTGGGGCGGCACGGCCGACCTCTCGCCGGCCGACGACATCCTGATCTCGGTGGAGCGGCCGCTGGCGATCGACTCGCCCGGGCAGATGGTGGCCTCGATCCTGAGCAAGAAGATCGCCGCCGGCTCCACCCACCTGGTGCTCGACATCCCCGTCGGCCCCACCGCCAAGGTCCGCTCGATGCCCGCGGCGCAGCGCCTGCGCAAGCTCTTCGAGTACGTGGCCGACCGCCTGCACCTGCAGCTCGACGTGATGATCACCGACGGCAGCCAGCCCATCGGCCGCGGCATCGGCCCGGTGCTCGAGGCCCGCGACGTGATGCAGGTGCTGCACAACGACCCCGACGCACCCAGTGACCTGCGCGACAAGGCGCTGCGGCTGGCCGGCCGCGTCATCGAGTTCGACCCCGACGTGCGCGGCGGCGACGGCTGGCGCATCGCCCGCGACATCCTCGAGTCCGGCCGCGCGCTGGCGCAGATGCAGGCCCTCATCGACGCGCAGGGCCGCCGCGCCGTGCCGCCGACCCTGGGCGAGCTGACCTACGACGTGCTGGCCGACGCCCCCGGGCGGGTGGTGGCGATCGACAACCTGCACCTGGCCCGCATCGCCCGGCTGGCCGGCGCGCCGCAGGTCAGCGGCGCCGGGGTGGACCTGCGGGTCAAGCTGGGCGAGGCGGTGCAGCCCGGCCAGCCGCTGTACCGCATCCATGCCTGCTTCCCGGCCGATCTTGCCTTTGCCTGTGCCGCGGCCGGGCGCGCCAGTGGCTACGGCCTGCGCAGCGAATGAGGCCCCCCGAATCGGCGAAAGCGCACGGCGCGGGGGCCACTGCCGGGCCGCTGTCAGCTTCGGCGGCCGTTGCGGGGGGATACTGCGCGGGCCCGAGTTGTCCTGCCAGTCGCCCCGGCGGCCTGGCCCGCTGTCGACGATGACCGATCCCTTCCGCACCGCCGCCACGCCGCCGATCACCGCCGTGCTCGCCTTCGACGACGAGCGGCGCATGGGCCATGCGCTGGCCGACGCCCTGGGCGTGCCCTGCCGGCCGATCGCCCGGCACCGCTTTCCGGACGGCGAGCTCAAGCTCACCCTGCCCACCGGCCTGTCGGGCAGCGTGGTGCTGCTGCGCAGCCTGCACCAGCCCAACGAAAAGCTCGTCGAGCTGCTGATCGCCGCGCCCACCGCCCGGGCCCAGGGCGCCGAGCGCCTGCTGCTGACCAGTCCCTACCTGGCCTACATGCGCCAGGACCTCGAGTTCACCCCCGGCGAGGCGGTCAGCCAGCGCCACATCGCCCGGCTGCTGGGCCAGCACTTCGACGCCATCGTCACCGTCGACCCCCACCTGCACCGCATCGCCTCGCTCGACGAGGTGCTGCCGCCGCCCTGCCGCGGCGTGTCGCTGTCGGCCGCGCGCCTGCTGGGCGACTTCATCGCCGCCCAGCATGCCCACGACAGCCTGCCGCCCCTGCTGATCGGCCCGGACGAGGAGTCCGCCCAGTGGGTGGCCGAGGCGGCCCGGCCGCACGGGCTGCAGCATGCCTGGTGCGTCAAGCAGCGCCGCGGCGACCGTGACGTGCAGGTCACCCTGCCGGCCGACCTGGCCCTGGCGGCGCGCGCGGTGGTGCTGATCGACGACATGGCCAGCACCGGCCGCACCCTGATCGAGGCCGCCCGGCTGTGCTACGCCGCCGGCGCCGACACCGTGGACGTCGCGGTGACGCATGCCCTGTTCGTCGGCGACGCGCTCGACGCCCTGCACGCCGCCGGCGTGCGGCGCGTCTGGAGCAGCGACTGCGTGCCGCACGCCAGCAACGCGGTCGGCGTGGCGGGTCTGCTGGCGGGGGCGCTGCGGGGGGTGTGAGGCGGTCATCGAACGCCTCTGTTTTCCAACTGCCGTTCAGGAAGTCGCATTCGATGCGGCCGCCGGATCGGCCCCAGCGCCCTGCCCATCCAGCGCGCCCACCCAGGCGGCGCAGCGGCGGGTGATGTCGGTGCGGGAGGCGTCGGTGTGCAGGACCTCGGCCCGGCAGCCCGGCAGTCCGGCCGATTCGGCGGGGTCGAAGGGCTCGGCCACCTGAAGCTGGAAGTCCAGCACGGCCGTCCCTGCGTCGGAGGCGTCGCGGCCCTCGGCCTCACGGCGGGCGATGCGCGCCCGCAGCACCGGCTCCGGTGCCCGGCATTCGAGCAGGTGGCCGCGCACGCCGGCCCGGACGGCCAGGGACAGCAGCGCGCGGCGTTCGGCCGCGCGCAGGCAGGCCGCATCGACCACCACGCTCCAGCCATCGGCCAGGGCCTGGGCGGCGGTGGCCTGCAGGTGGGCGTAGGTGCGCTCGGTGGCCGCGCGGCCGTAGAGCGTGGCGGCGGGCAGCTGGCCGGGGCCGTCGCCGGGCCGGTCGGTGGGCGCCAGTCCGTACAGGCGCTTGCGCTCCACGTCCGAGCGCAGCCACAGCGCGCCCAGCGCCTCGGCGAGCTGGCCCGCGACCGTGCTCTTGCCGCTGCCCGACAGGCCCCAGGTGACGACCAGCCGCGGCTCGGGCGCTGCGGCCAGCGCCTCGGCCAGCGCCAGGTCGCGGGCGGCCGTGGATCGCGCCGCGGCCTGGTCGGCCGCCGCGATGCCGGGCTCGGCGGCATGGATCCAGCTCACCTTGACGCGCACCAGCGCCCGGTAGACCGCCTGCCAGCGCAGCAGGCCCAGGGCATCGAAGTCGCCGCTGCGCTCCAGCCAGCGGGCCAGCAGGCGGTGCGCCAGCGCGGGGCAGCCGTGCGCCAGCAGGTCCATCCAGGGAAAGGCCAGCTCGGCGGCGACGTCGATCCAGCGCAGCTCGGGCTCGAACTCGAGGGCGTCGAAGGCCATCGGCATGCCGTCCAGGGCCACCCAGTTGCCCAGGTGGGCATCGCCGTGGCACTCGCGTACCCGGCCCTCGGCGTGGCGGCGTGCCAGCCGCGGGGCCAGCTCGGCGGCGCGCGCGTCGCTCCAGCCGGCCAGTGCGGCGATGCGGGCCTGCTCGGCCGGCCCGGGGGCGAGTCGCTCCAGCGCGGCCAGGTTGTCGCGCACCCAGCGCAGCATCACCGCGGGCTGGCCGGGGGCGTCGGGCGCCTGTGGGTCGGCCGGCGGCAGCCCGGCATGAAAGGCGAGCAGCCGATCGGCCAGCCGCTCGACCATCGCCACGTCGAGCCGGCCCTGCGCGGCCAGCCGGGACAGCAGCTGCGCGTCGTCGAAGCGCCGCATGTGCAGCACCCAGTCCAGCGTGCCGGGCGGGGCCGGCTCGCCCGGGGCCAGCGCGGCGCCGATGCGCGGCGCGTCGGCGGGGCCCCGCAGCGGGTGCACGCCGAGGTAGAAGTCCGGCGCGGTGCGGCGGTTCAGGCGCAGCTCCTCCTCGCAGAAGTGGCGGCGCGCGGCGCGGCGGCGGAAGTCCAGGAAGCCCAGTGCCAGCGGCTTCTTCAGCTTCCAGGCGTCGGCGCCGGCCAGCAGCAGGCTGGAGATGTGGGTGTCGACCCGGCGCACCGGGGCGCCGCCGGCCGCCTCCAGCTGGCGGGCCAGCGCCTCGACCCGGGCGCGATGCGCGGCGAGCGGCGTCATGGCCAGGGCAGATCGGGCTGGCGGCGGGGTCAGGGACGCGGCTTCACAGCGCCGCAGTCGGCGCCCAGCCAGGTCGAGGTGGTGGCCACGTTCATCGTCTGCGGCTGGCCGTCGACCACGCTGCGCAGGCGCATCTGACCGCTCGCGGCGGTGGCGCTGGTGAGTGTGTACTCGCCTTCGCCGCTCATCGGCGGGTTGCCCTGGCAGGAGAAGCGGTAGTGCCAGACCTTGCCGCGGCGCTGCACCTCCTGGGTGCAGCCCGGCTCGGCCTGGGGCAGCTCGTCGCGCGCGGCCTGCTCGGGGGTGACGCAGATGCGCAGCGAGGTCCCCTGCGGCCCGACGGACAGCCCGCCCAGGCCCTGCGCCTTCATCATCTCCTCCATCTGGCGGCGCTGCTCGGGCGGCAGGGCCTGCAGCTGGCGCTGCGCCTCGGCCATCTGCTGCGCCATCTGTGCGCTCATCGCGCCGCTGCCGCCCTGCATCTGGCTGCGGATCTCCCACAGCCCGGGCTTCATGCGCGGGGTCTGCGCCACGGCGGTCGAGGCCGCCGCCAGCAGGGGCAGGGCCAGCGCGGGGAGCAGGCGACGGCCACGCGGGCCGTGGGGAAGGGGGAAGGTCGGGAACATGGGCGGTCCTCCAGGGGCACCGGCGCCAGGCCTGCCGCAGGGCGGCCGACCGGCCGGCAATGGCGCCGATCGTAGCGCTGCGGCCCGGCGAGCGGGCCTGCCTATGATGGCTGGATCTTGCGCACCCTCTGGCGGCGCCCGCGCCGCTGTCGACCATGCTGCCCGACCTCGCCACCCTGCGTGCCCGGCTCGATGCCGGCCTGTTCTCGCACGAAGACCTGCTCGACCAGGTGCTGGCGCGCGCCGATGCCCCGGCCGCCGCCGCCGTCTTCATCGCCCGCAGCGATGCGGCCGCCCGCGCGGCGGCCCGGCATGCCGATGCGCTGCAGCGCGCCGGCCTGCCGCGCGGACCGCTCTGCGGCCTGCCGGTGACGGTGAAGGACCTGTTCGACCAGGCCGGCCAGACCACCCGGGCGGGCTCGCGCCTGCGCGCCGACGCGCCGCCCGCGGCGGCCGATGCGCCCGCGGTGGCGCGTCTGCGCGCGGCCGGCGCGGCCATCGTCGGGCGCACCCAGATGACCGAGTTCGCCTTCTCCGGCGTGGGCCTCAACCCGCACTTCGGTACGCCGGCCAACCCGGCCTGGCCGGGCGCCGGGCAGCCCGGAGTCGCCCCGCGCATTCCGGGCGGCTCGTCGTCGGGGGCGGCGGTGTCGGTGGCGCTGGGCATCGCGGTGGCGGCGCTGGGCTCGGACACCGGTGGCTCGATCCGCATCCCGGCCGCGCTGTGCGGGCTGGTGGGCTTCAAGAGCACGCAGGCCCGCACGCCGCGCACGGGCGCCTTCGAGCTCTCGCGCACGCTCGACACGGTCTGCGCGATGACCCGCTGCGTGGCCGACTGCATCACCGTGGACGGGGAAATCGCCGATGCGCCGCTGGCGGTCGAGCCGCGCCCGCTCGACGGCCTGCGCCTGGCCCTGCCCGGCACGCTGATGCTCGATGCGATGGAGCCCGAGGTGGCCCGGGCCTTCGAACGGGCCCTGACCACGCTGTCCGCCGCGGGCGCGCGCATCGTCGAGCGGCCCCTGCACGAGCTGGGCGAGATCGCCACCCTCAACGCCCCCGGCGGCTTCTCGGCGGTGGAGGCCTTCGCGGTGCACAGCGCGTATTTCGCGGCCGAGCGCCAGCGCTTCGACCCCCGCGTGGCGCAGCGCATCGCGCTGGGCGAAGCGGTGACGGCGGCGCAGTACATCGCCTTGCACGACCGGCGGCGCGACTGGATCGGGCGCACGCAGCAGGCGCTGGCCGGCTTCGACGCCCTCGTCAGCCCGACGGTGCCCATCCTGGCGCCCGGGATCGCCGCGCTCGAAGCCGACGAGGCCGCCTTCTTCCGCGCCAACGGCCTGCTGCTGCGCAACACCTTCGTGGCCAACTACCTGGACGGCTGCGCGATCAGCCTGCCCTGCCATGCCCCGGGCGAGGCGCCGGTGGGGCTGATGCTCACCGCGCCGGGCGGGCGCGATGCGCGGCTGCTCGGTGCCGCAGCGGCGGTGGAGGCGGCGCTGGACGCCGCGCTGGGGCGGCGCTGAGGCAGTGGTCGAGGCCGCGCCGAGGCGGTGAGCGGCGGCCCTCCCCCGGTGTGGCGGGCTCTCAGCCGAGCAGGTCGCGCAGCGCGCCGGCCAGGCTCGGGTGGCGGAAGTGAAAGCCCAGCGCCGCGGCGTGTTCGGGCAGCACGCGCTGGCCGCCCAGCAGGAGCGGCGCCATCTCGCCGGCGGCCAGCTTCAGCGCCCAGGACGGCGCGGCCAGCAGGGCCGGGCGATGCAGCGCAGCGGCCAGCGCGGCGGTGAACTCGGCATTCGTCACCGGCTGCGGCGCGGTGAGGTTGAAGGGGCCGCGTGCCTGTGGATGGGCGAGCAGCCAGAGCGTCAGCTCGCGCCAGTCGTCCTCGTGGATCCAGCTCATCCACTGCCGGCCGTCGCCCAGGCGGGCGCCCAGTCCGAGCGAGAAGGGCAGCCGCATGCGCGCCAGCAGCCCGCCGCGGCGCGCCAGCACCAGCCCGGTGCGCAGCGTGCACAGCCGCACGCCCAGCGCCTCGGCGGGGCGGGCGGCGGCTTCCCAGTCGGCGCAGAGCCGGGCGGCGAAGTCCTGCGCCGCCGGGGCGGCTTCGGTGAAGACCCGCTCGCCGCCGTCGCCGTACCAGCCCACCGCCGAGCCGCTGAGCAGCACGGCGGGGCGACGCTCGGCCGCGGCGATGCGCTGCAGCAGCTGCTCGGTCAGCGCGATGCGGCTGTCGCGCAGCCGGGCCTTGCGCGCGGCGGTCCAGCGCGCATCGGCGATGGGCTCGCCGGCCAGGTTGATCACGGCGTCGAAGTGGCGCTGCGGCGTCCAGGCGGCCAGGTCCGACCAGACCTCCACCGCCGCGCCGCACAGGGCGCGCACGCGCTCGGGCGCCTGGCGGCTGAGCACGGTGAGCTGGTGGCCGCTGCGCAGCAGGTCGGCGCACAGCGGGCGGCCGAGGGTGCCGGTGGCGCCGGTGAGAAGCAGATGCATGGTGGACGCAAGGGCAGGTGGGCGACGCCCCGATGATGCGCCGACGGTGATGCCGTGGCAGCGGTGCGCCCATCGGCCGCTGCGGCGGCACGGCGGCGCAGCTTGACGCGGCGCAAGTCGCGGGCACCGGTGCGGCCGAAGAATCGTCGTTTCCGAGCAGACGAACGACGAGGAGCAGGCGGCGATGCTGCAGATCCGGATCCATGGGCGCGGCGGGCAGGGGGTGGTCACGGCCGCCGAACTGCTGTCGGTCGCCGCCTTCGAGCAAGGCCGCCACGCGCAGGCCTTTCCCAGCTTCGGCTCGGAGCGCACCGGCGCGCCGGTGGTGGCCTTCTGCCGCATCGACGACCGGGAGATCCGTCTGCGCGAGCCCATCATGGCGCCCGACGTGCTGATCGTGCAGGACCCCACGCTGCTCCATCAGGTGGACGTCTTCCAGGGCCTGCAGCCCGACGGCTGGGTGCTGATCAACAGCCGGCGCAGCTTCGACGCCCTGGGCCTGGGCGAGGTGGTGCGGCGCTTCCGCCGCGAGCGCCTGACCACCGTGCCGGCCAGCGAGATCGCGCTGCGCCACCTGGGCCGGCCGCTGCCCAACGTGGCCCTGCTCGGCGGCTTTGCCGCGCTGTCGACCCTGGTGTCGCTGGAGGCGGTGGCGCATGCGATCGGCGAGCGCTTCCGCGGCCCCGTCGCCGAGGCCAACCTGGCCGCCGCCCGCGAGGCCTACGACTACGTGCAGCGGGAAATCGAGGAGCTGGCCCATGCTCAGACAGATTGAAGGTTCGCAGGCCGTGGCCCAGGCGGTGGCGCTGAGCCGCCCGGAGGTGATCTGCGCCTACCCGATCTCGCCGCAGACGCACATCGTCGAGGGCCTGGGCGAACGGGTGAAGAGCGGCGCGCTGGCGCCCTGCGAGTTCGTCAACGTGGAGAGCGAGTTCGCCGCGATGAGCGTGGCCATCGGGGCCAGTGCGGCCGGCGCGCGCAGCTACACCGCCACCGCCAGCCAGGGCCTGCTGTTCATGGCCGAGGCGGTCTACAACGCCAGCGGCCTGGGCCTGCCGATCGTGATGACGGTGGCCAACCGCGCGATCGGCGCGCCGATCAACATCTGGAACGACCACAGCGACAGCATGAGCCAGCGCGACTGCGGCTGGATCCAGCTCTTCGCGGCGCACAACCAGGAGGCGGCGGACCTGCACATCCAGGCCTTCAAGCTGGCCGAGGAGCTCTCGATGCCGGTGATGGTCTGCATGGACGGCTTCATCCTCACCCACGCGGTGGAGCAGGTCGACCTGCCCAGCCAGGTCGAGGTGGACGCCTTCCTGCCGCCCTACGAGCCGCGCCAGGTGCTCGACCCGGCCGAGCCGGTGTCCATCGGCGCGATGGTCGGCCCCGAGGCCTTCATGGAGGTGCGTTACCTCGCGCACGCCAAGCAGCTGATGGCCCTCGAGCGCATCCCGCAGATCGCCGCCGAGTTCGCCGAGCGCTTCGGCCGCACCACCGGCGGGCTGGTGCGCGCCTACCGCTGCCAGGATGCCGACACCATCGTGGTCGCGCTGGGCTCGGTGATCGGCACGCTCAAGGACACGGTGGACGAGCTGCGCGAGGCTGGCCTGCGCATCGGCGTGCTGGGCATCCACAGCTTCCGACCCTTTCCGCTGGCGGCGGTGCGTGCGGCGCTGGAACATGCCAGGCGCGTGGTCGTGCTGGAGAAGAGCTTCTCGGTCGGCCTGGGCGGCGTGGTGTCCACCGATGTGCGCCTCGCGCTGTCGGGCCTGCCGCTGCAGGGGCACACCGTGGTGGCCGGGCTGGGCGGGCGCGCGATCACCAAGGCCTCGCTGGCGCGCATGCTGCGCGAGGCGGTGGCGGGCGGTCTGGCGCCGCTGACCTTCCTCGACCTGGATCAGCGCATCGTGCAGCGCCAGCTCGAACGCGAGGCCGCCACCCGCCGCAGCGGCCCGATCGCCGAGAACCTGCTGCGCGACCTGGGCACCGTGGCCTCGAAAGTGAGCTGACCATGCACCAGCCCATCAAGTTCTACCAGACGGGAACGTTCACCGTCGGCAACCGCCTGCTCGCGCCCGAGCAGCGCAGCGTGCAGGCCAGCGCCGAGCGCAGCAATTCGCTGAACTCCGGCCACCGCGCCTGCCAGGGCTGCGGCGAGGCGCTGGGCGCGCGCTACGCGGTCGATGCGGCGATGCGGGCGACGGGCAACCGGCTGATCGCCGCCAACGCCACCGGCTGCCTGGAGGTGTTCTCCACGCCCTACCCGGAAACCAGCTGGCAGCTGCCCTGGATCCACTCGCTGTTCGGCAACGCCGCCGCGGTGGGCAGCGGCATCGCTGCGGCGCTGAAGGTCAAGGCCATCAAGGCCGGGCAGGCGCACAGCCCCGTGCGCGTGATCGCCCAGGGCGGCGACGGCGGCACCACCGACATCGGCTTCGGCTGCCTGTCGGGCATGTTCGAGCGCAACGACGATGTGCTCTACCTCTGCTACGACAACGAGGCCTACATGAACACCGGGGTGCAGCGCAGCAGCGCCACCCCGCCGGCCGCGCGCACCGCCACCACGATGGCGGTGGGGGCGCACCCGGGCGCCGAGTTCGGCCAGGGCAAGAACCTGCCGCGCATCGCGATGGCGCACGAGATTCCCTACGTCGCCACCGCCACCGTGGCCGACCTGCACGACCTGGAGGCCAAGGTCGGCAAGGCCATGTCGATGCACGGCGCGCGCTACCTGCACATCCTGGTGCCCTGCCCGCTGGGCTGGGGCGCGGCCAGCCAGGACACCATCCGGCTGGCCCGGCTGGCACGCGAGACCGGCATCTTCCCGGTCTTCGAGGCCGAGCACGGCGAGGTGACCGCGGTGACGAAGATCCGCCGCCATGTGCCGGTGGAGGAGTACCTGCGGCCGCAGAAGCGCTTCGCGCACCTGTTCAGCGGCAACGGGCATCCCGAGATGATCGCGCGCATCCAGGCCGAGGCGGACCGCAACATCCGCCGCTTCAAGCTGCTCGACGAGGAGGTGACGTCGTGAACGCTGTGTTGAACACCGGCCGGGCCGAGCGCCGGGCCGCTCCCAAGCCGGCCCGCGTCCCCTTGGGGGACCGGCCGATGTACCCATCGGACGAGGGGTACCCGTGACCATGGACAAGCCTTTTGCCATCACCCTCGACCCTGGCTCCTCCCTCGCGAACAAGACCGGCAGCTGGCGCACGCTGCGGCCGGTCTACCGCGACCACCTGCCGCCCTGCAACGCCCAGTGCCCGGCGGGCGAGGACATCCAGGGCTGGCTCTTCCATGCCGAAGGCGGCGACTACCTGTCGGCCTGGCGCCATCTGGTGCGCGACAACCCCTTTCCCGCCATCATGGGCCGGGTCTGCTACCACTCCTGCGAAGGGGCCTGCAACCGCGGCCGCCTCGACGCCGCGGTGGGCATCAACTCGGTGGAGCGCTTCCTCGGCGACGAGGCGCTGAAGCTGGGCTGGCGCTTCGAGCAGCCGGAGGTCGAGTCCGGCCGCCACGTGCTGGTGGTGGGCGCCGGCCCCTCGGGCATGGCCGCGGCCTACCACCTGCGCTGCCTGGGCCATGCGGTGACCGTGCTCGAGGCCGGCCCCGCCGCGGGCGGCATGATGCGCTTCGGCATCCCCAAGTACCGCCTGCCGCGCGAGGTGCTGGACGCCGAGATGCAGCGCATCGTCGACCTGGGCGTGACGCTGCAGCTGAACACCAAGGTCGACGACCTGGCGCGCACGATGCGCGAGGGCGGCTACGACGCCGCCTTCCTGGCCGTGGGCGCACACATCGCCAAGCGCACCGATCTGCCCGCCAAGGACGGCTCGCGCATCCTCGACGCCGTCTCGCTGCTGCGCAGCATGGAGGGGGAGGACAAGCCCATGCTCGGCCGCCGCGTGGTGGTCTACGGCGGTGGCAACACCGCCATCGACGTCGCGCGCACCGCCAAGCGCCTGGGCGCCACCGAGGCCATCATCGTCTACCGCCGCACGCGCGAGAAGATGCCCGCGCACCACTTCGAGGTCGAGGAGGCGCTGCAGGAGGGCGTGATGGTCAAGTGGCTGGCGACCATCCGCAAGGCCGGCGACGAGGCCAGCGATGGCGCGCTCACCATCGAGAAGATGGCGCTGGACGAACACGGCAACCCCCAGCCCACCGGCGAGTACGAGACGCTGGAGGCCGACTCGCTGGTGCTGGCGCTGGGCCAGGACGTCGACCTCTCGCTGCTCGACGGCGTGAGCGGCCTGGAGTGCCAGGACGGCGTGGTGCAGGTCGACCCCGCCACGATGATGACCGGCCACCCCGGCATCTTCGCCGGCGGCGACATGGTGCCGGCCGCACGCAACGTGACGGTGGCGGTCGGCCACGGCAAGAAGGCGGCCCGGCATATTCATGCGTGGCTGAACGCGACGGCCCTGCCTGCGACGCCCAAGCACCCGCCGGCCACCTTCGAGCGCCTCAACCCCTGGTACTACAGCGATGCCCCCAAGACCCTGCGCCCGCAGCTCGACCTGGCGCGGCGCACCAGCAGCTTCGACGAGGTGCAGGGCGGCCTGACCGAGGCCAACGCGCTGTTCGAAGCCCGCCGCTGCCTGTCCTGCGGCAACTGCTTCGAGTGCGACAACTGCTACGGCGTGTGCCCGGACAACGCGGTGATCAAGCTCGGCCCGGGCCAGCGCTTCGCGATCAACCTCGACTACTGCAAGGGCTGCGGCATCTGCGCGGCCGAGTGCCCCTGCGGGGCGATCGAGATGGTGGCGGAGGAGGTGTAGGGCCGTCGGCCGCAGGGCGGCGGATCAGCCGCGCTTCCCAGGATCAGGCAAGGGATATCCATCCGCCACATAAGCCGGCCCCTTCATCACCCGCACGATGAAGCAGCCGATCGCGACGGTGAGCACCAGCGTCCAGTGCAGCACCACCCAGCCGATCAGCAGGAAGTCGCGCAGCAGTACGGCGCCGTCCAGTGGGGCGTCGGGGGCGGCCGCGGGGGCGAGCCAGTGGTTCAGCCCCGCCAGCAGCAGCGGCAGCAGCGTGCCCCAGAACAACAGGGCGGGCAGGCGGCGCCAGACGCGGTGTTCCAGGCCGGGCGCAGCGCGCAGGCTGCCGGGCAGGCGGCGAAAGAAGGGGCTGTCGGACATCGCAGGGCTCCGGGTGAGGGGGGCGGCGGGCAGGGCAGGCGCAGCGCCGCGCCGCGTCAGAACAGCCGCCCCTGGCTGTCCGGCACGGCCGTCGCGCGGGGTCGGCGGGTGGGTCGAGCGGTGGACGGCAGGCCGCTGCGGCGCGAGCCGTGGCGCTGCTGGATGGCGTCGGCCTCGGCACGGGCGGGGGCAGTCTGCCGCAGTCGGTGCAGGCGCGCCTTGATCTCGGCCACGGCTTCGCGCTCGTCGACGATCGGCGCCGGGTAGGCGGGCGTGCCGAACTCGGGCAGCCAGCGGCGCCGGTATTCGCCGGTCGGGTCCTGGTCGCGGGCCTGCTTGGCGGGCGAGTAGATGCGCAGGGTGTTGATGCCGGTGCAGCCGCTTTGCATCTGCATCTGGCTCCAGTGGATGCCGGGCTCGAAGTCCAGGAACTGCCGCGCCAGGTGCAGCCCGGGCTCGCGCCAGTGCAGGCCGAGGTGGAAGGCCGCAAAGCTCACCAGCATCGCGCGCATGCGGAAGTTCAGCCAGCCGGTGGCCTCGAGCTGGCGCATGCAGGCGTCCACCATCGGGAAGCCGGTGCGGCCCTCGCACCAGGCGGCCAGGCGCTCGCGGTCGACCTCGCCCGGGTGCACGCCGTCGCCGGGGCGCAGCCCGTCCACCGAGCGGGCCAGGTTGCGGAACTCCAGGTCCGGCTGGTCCTCCAGCTTCTGCATGAAATGGCAGTGCCAGCGCAGCCGGCCGGCGAAGGCGCGCAGGTCGCGGGCCAGCGCGGTGTCGGTGTCAGGGTTGGCGCTGCCGTTCAGTGCGCGGATGCGGGCCTCGGTGGCCTGGTGCACGCAGCGCATCGAGAGCGTCCCGAAGGCCAGGTGCTCGCTCAGCCGGCTGCAGCCGGTCTCGGCCGTCAGCGGGCTGGACAGCGCGCGGCGGTAGCCCCGGCCGCGGCCGGCGAGGAAGTCGCCCAGCGTGGCCCAGGCGGCGCGCTCCCCGGCCGGTGGCAGCGCCTGGACCGGCCCGGTCAGGCCCAGCTCGCGCAGGGTCGGCAGCGGCGGCTGCTGGATCGCCCAACCCGGCGGCGCCGCAAAGCCGCGCGGCGCCGGCAGCCGCGGCGCGTTCATGCGTGCGGCCCAGCGCGCCGCCCAGCCGTCGCGCGAGCGCAGGCGGCGCAGCACGCCGGTCTGCGGCCACTCGGTCCAGGCCACGCCCTCGGCACGGCACCAGGCGGCCACCGCCTTGTCGCGGGTCCAGCTCCAGCCGGGGCCGGTTTCCTCGTGGCTGAAGAGGTGGGTGAAGGCCACCTCGCGCCGCAGGTCCTGCAGCACCTGGGGCAGCTCGCCCACGCGCACGAGCAGCGGCAGGCCGCGCGCGGCCAGGTCGGCCTGCAGCCGCTGCACCGCGTCGAGCCAGAAGGCCACCTGGCGCGGGTGGCACTCCGGGCTGGCCAGCCACTGCGGCTCCAGCACCGCCAGGGCCAGTGCGCGCTCGAAGCGGGCCGCCTCGGTCAGCGGGGCGTGGTCGCGCAGGCGCAGGTCGCGCTTGAACCAGACCAGCGCGGTGGGCGCAGCGCTCGTCATGGCGGGCCCGGCGGATCGCCGTTGCAGCGGGCGAGCAGGTCGGTGCTGCTCACCAGCCCGCGAGTGGCGCGGGTCCACCACTGGGAGAAGGAGTCGCAGCGGCGCTCCACCGGCGGGAAGAGCTGCGGCGCCGGGCGCAACTGCGCCATGCGGGACAGCCAGGGCGCGAGGTGCGGATCGTCCTGCGCCTGCACCCGCCGGGCGCCGGACAGCGTCTGGGCCAGTGCGGCGGCGCTGCCCCACCAGCGCAGCGGCGCCAACTCGGCCATGCGCCGGCCGACGAAGCGCCAGCGCCGCTCGGCCCAGGGCCAGGCGCGGTGAAAGTCCGAGACGAACACGCCGAGCACGAGGGCATCGGCGCTCCGGTCGGCCGGCGGCTCGCCCAGGCTCCAGGGGTGGACCAGCCAGACCTCGCGGCCGGCCAGCGCCGCGGGGTCGGGTGCGGTCAGCCCCAGGTCGGCCGGCGGCTCGGCCAGCAGCGGCGGTTCGGGCAGGGGATCGAAGAGGTCCCCATGGCCACCGGCCCCGGCCTGCGGACCCGGCGGCCGCCAGGCCGGGTCGCGCGCGCGGCGGTCGAGTTCGTCGTAGCCGCAGTCGATCAGGCTGCCCGGGCTGTGCCAGTCCGGCGGGGCGTAGCGGGCCACGTTCTCGGCGTTGAAGAGGTAGGGCTTGCGGCTGCCGGTGCCGGCCACCCACTGCCAGCTCAGGTGGTTGCTGGCCAGGTCGCCATCCAGCAGGTGGGCGTAGAGCCAGTCGGCGCCGGCGCGCCAGTGCACGCGGTAGAGGTGCACCAGCGCGCTGGCCAGCCACATGCGGGCGTGGTTGTGCAGGTGGCCGCTGGCGTAGAGAGCCTGCACCGCGCGGTCGACCACCGGCAGGCCGGTCCGGCCGGCGCGGACCTCGGCCGGCAGCGCGCGGCGGTAGGCGGCCTCCGGCAGCGGCCCGGCGTGCAGGGACTGCAGGATGCCGTCGCCCTGCTGTGCCCAGACGTGGCGGAAGTACTCGCGCCAGCCCAGCTCGAAGATGAACTTGTGCGACACCGGCAGCGGTCGCTCGGCGGTGACGCCGGCCAGCACCTGCGGCAACGTGACCAGCCCATGCGTCAGGTAGGGCGACAGTCCGGTGACCGCACCGTCCAGCGCGTTGCGGCTGCGCGCGTAGGCCTCGGGCTGCACCGCGGCGATGCGCGCCCGGGCGGCGGCCAGGGTGGGGGGCCACATGGCCTCAGACGACATGGGGCACCCCCACCTCGCCCCGGCGGATCGCATCCGACCGCTGGCGGATGGCCGCCCGGTCGGCCTCGCCCAGCCGGGCCAGGTTCTTCACCTGCAGCGCCATGCGGGCGTTGCCGGCCAGCTGCGCCTCATGGCGCAGCAGGAAGTCCCAGTACAGCGTGGTGAAGGGGCAGGCGCGCTCGCCCACCCGCAGCGCCGGGTCGAAACGGCAGCCGCGGCAGTGCGGGCCCATGCGCTGCAGGTACTTGCCGGTGGAGGCGTAGGGCTTGCTGGCCATCAGGCCGCCGTCGGCGTACTGGCTCATGCCCAGGGTGTTGGGCAGTTCCACCCACTCCACCGCGTCGACGTAGACGCCCAGGTACCAGGCGTGCACCTGCTGCGGCCGCACGCCCAGCAGCAGCGCGTACAGGCCGGTGACCATCAGCCGCTGGATGTGGTGGGCGTAGCCATGGGTGAGGGTCTGCGTGATCGCGTCGCGCAGGCAGGCCATCTCGGTGTCGCCGCTCCAGTACCAGGCGGGCAGGTCCTGCTGCGCGTCCAGCGCGTTCAGCTCGGCGTAGCCGGGCATGCGGGTCCAGTAGACGCCGCGCACGTATTCGCGCCAGCCGAGGATCTGGCGGATGAAGCCCTCCACGCTGGCCAGCGGCGCGCGGCCGGCGCGCCAGGCGGCTTCGGCGGCGGCCACCACCTCGCGCGGGTTCAGCAGCTTGAGGTTCAGCGACGCGGAGATCTGAGCGTGGTACAGCCAGGGCTCGCCGGGCCAGATCGCGTCCTGCCAGCGGCCGAAGTACGGCAGCCGCTCGTCGATGAAGGCCTGCAGCGCCTGGAGCGCCTGCGCGCGCGTGACCGGCCAGGCGAAGGCGTCGAGCCGGCCGGGGTGGTCGGCGAAGCGCTGGCGCACCCGCGCGATCACCTCGCGGGTGACCTCGTCCGGCTCGAACCAGCGCGGCGGCGGCAGGAAGCCCGGGCCCTGCGGGCCGAAGGACTCGCGGTTCTCGGCGTCGAAGTTCCAGCGCCCGCCGGCGGGCTGGTCGCCCTGAGCACCTTCCATCAGCACGCCGTGCCGCTGGCGCTGCTCGCGGTAGAAGAACTCCATGCGCAGCCCGCGGCGCCCTTTGGCATGGGCGGCGAACTCGCGCACGGTGCAGAAGAAATGCCGGTCCTCCCGAACCTCCAGCGGCAGGCCCGCCGCCTGTGCCACCGCCTGCAGCGCCTGGAGCACCCGCCACTCGCCCGGTGCGGTCAGCACCAGCCGCTGCGGGCGCAGCCGCGCCAGGTCGGCCTGCAGCTGCGCGGCCAGGCTGCCGCGGTTGCCGGCATCCTCCAGGCGCGTGTAGTGCAGCGGCCGGCCGGCCTGCCGCAGGTCGAGGGCGAAGTGGCGCATCGCCGCCAGGAAGAGCGCGGTGCGCGGCTGGCTGGACACGATGTGGGTGGATTCCTCCGCCACCTCGGCCATCCACACCGCGTCCTGCGCGGGGTCGAAGCCGTCGAAGGCCGCGGCCTCCAGGTCGAGCTGGTCGCCCAGCACGATCACCAGCTGGCGCAGTTCAGCCATGGCCCCTCCCCGCTTCCGTCGCCTTCGCACCGCGGCGGCAGGCGTCCGAGCAGTACTTCACCTCCTCCCAGCAGCGCGACCACTTCCGGCGCCAGCTCATCGGCCGGCCGCAGGCGGCACAGGGCTTGAACGGCAGGGCGGCCTTGTGGCCGCGCAGGCCGGGGTCTTTGGAGGTCATCGGGGCAGGGGAAAGGGTCGGGGTCGGTGCGGGTCATGGTAGGCATGCCAAGCTGCAAGGCCAGCTTCCGGTCGGCATCTCCTGGGGATCCAGTCCCATAATCCAGGTCAAGAGCGGGTCAACCGACCCCCGGAGCCGGAACCGATGAGCGACCCATCTCCTCCCACCCTGCACCGCAGCGGCGCGGTGGCGCGCATGCTGCGCATGCCCGTGGCCACGCTGCGGGTCTGGGAGCGGCGCTATCGGCTCACCGACAGCCAGCGTTCGGTCAGCGGGCAGCGGCTGTATTCGGCCGAGGAGGTGCGCCGCCTGGCGCTGATCCGCCAGCTGGTCGATCGGGGCCACGCCATCGGCCAGCTGGCGCGGCTGGACATGGCGCAGTTGCAGCAGATCGCCAGCCGCCATGCCCGGACGCTGGACGCGCTGCGCACCGCCCCCGAGGCGGCGCCGCTGCCGGCGGCGGCAGCCACGCCGGCGCCCGTGCCGCCGCGGCGCTGGGACGATGCCGCGCTGGCCGACATGGCCGGCCTGTCCAGCACCATCGCCTGCGAATGCCCGCAGCACGTGGCCGAGCTGCTGATCCGCCTGTCGCACTTCGAGGCCTACAGCGCCCAGTGCGAGCAGCGCAGTCCTGCCGATGCCGAGCTGCACGCCTGGCTGGGCCGGATCGCGGCGCAGGCCCGGGCCCGCTTCGAGGAGGCGCTCGAGCGCATCGCGCGGCAGGAGGGGTTGCTGCTGCCGCCGGGTTCTCGCGGCGATCCGGTGGGCTGACGGGCCCGCACGGGGTCTCAGACCCCGAATCCCCCCGCCAGCCCGTCGCGCAGGTGCGCCACCAGCGCCTGCACCGAGCTGGGCACCAGCGTGCTGTAGGGGCGGATCGCCCAGACCTGGCTGCCGAAGCCGCCCAGCGCCTGCCACTGCGGCAGCACGCGCTGCAGTTCGCCGCGCTGCAGCGCGGCCTGGGCGCTGAAGTCCGGCAGCAGGGCGATGCCCAGGCCGGCGACGGCGGCCTCGCGCAGGGCCTCGCTGTTGTTGGCGCCGAAGGGGCCGGTGACGGCCACGGCCACCTCGGCCGGGTCATCGTCCGGATCGGCGCCCGGACCCCGGGCGCGCAGGCGCCACACCGCCGGCTCGCCGGGGCGCGGGTAGTGCAGGCAGGGGTGCGCCGCCAGGTCCGAGGGGTGCTGCGGCGCGCCGCAGCGGGCCAGGTAGGCGGGCGATGCCAGCAGCCAGGATTCGGTGGACGCCAGCGCCCAGGCCACATGGGTCTGCGGCGGTCGGTCGCAGTGGCGGATCGCCAGGTCGAACCCCTCCTGCGCCAGCGAGGCCAGGTGGTCGGAGAGCTGCAGCTCCACCCGCAGCAGCGGGTAGGCCGCCAGGAAGGCCGGCAGCCGCGGCACCACATGCTGGCGCCCCAGCGCCACGGGGGCGGTCACGCGCAGCAGGCCGCGCGGCGCCTCGGCCAGGTTGCGCACCGATTCGAAGCCGCGCTCGATCTGCGCGAAGGCGCCCCGGCTGGCCTCCACCAGCTGCAGCCCGGCCTCGGTGAGCCGCACGCTGCGGGTGGTGCGGCGCACCAGCGGTACGCCGGCGGCGTGCTCGAGCTCGCGGATGCGCTGGCTCATCGCCGCCTTGCTGATGCCCAGCCGCCGCGCCGCAGCGGTGTAGCTGCCCAGGTCGGCCAGCACCGTCAGCCCATGCACATGGGCCCAGAGGGATTCGAGGCGGCGCAGGTCCATCGGCACAGTATGGCCGAGCGGGCCGCCCGCCCGCCCGCGCTCACTTCGCCGTCGGCATCACGAACTCGGCGCCCTTGGCGGTGCTCTCGGGCCAGCGCTGCATCACCGACTTCTGCTTCGTATAGAAGCGCACGCCCTCCTCGCCGTAGGCGTGCATGTCGCCGAACAGGCTCTTCTTCCAGCCGCCGAAGCCGTGCCAGGCCATCGGCACCGGGATGGGCACGTTGATGCCGACCATGCCGACCTGGATCTGGCGGGCGAACTCGCGCGCCACGTTGCCGTCGCGGGTGTAGCAGGCCACGCCGTTGCCGAACTCGTGGGCGTTGACGAGGTCCACCGCCTCGGCGAAGGTCTTCACGCGCACGCAGCTGAGCACCGGGCCGAAGATCTCCTCCTTGTACAGGCGCATCTGCGGCGTGACGTGGTCGAACAGCGTGCCGCCGGTGAAGAAGCCGCCCTCGTGGCCGGGCACGGTGATGCCGCGGCCGTCGACCACCAGCTCGGCGCCCTCGGCCACGCCGGTGGCGATGCAGCCCTCGATGCGGTCGCGCGCCTGCGCGGTGACGATCGGGCCCATCTCGGCGTCCAGCTCCATGCCGTTCTTGATCTTGAGCTGGCGGGCGCGCTCGGCCACCTTGGGGACGATGACGTCGGCGATCTCGTCGCCCACGAACATCGCCACCGAGATGGCCATGCAGCGCTCGCCGGCCGAGCCGTAGGCGGCGCCGACCAGGGCGTCCACGGTCTGCTCCACGTCGGCGTCGGGCATCACCACCATGTGGTTCTTGGCGCCGCCCAGGGCCTGCACGCGCTTGCCGTGGTGGGCGCCGGTTTCGTAGATGTACTGCGCGATCGGCGTGCTGCCGACGAAGCTCACCGCCTTCACGTCCGGGTGGGCCAGCAGCGTGTCCACCGCCAGCTTGTCGCCCTGCACCACGTTGAAGACGCCGTCGGGCAGGCCGGCCTGCTTCAGCAGCTCGGCCATGAAGAGGCTGGGGCTGGGGTCGCGCTCGCTGGGCTTGAGCACGAAGGTGTTGCCGCAGGCGATGGCCACCGGGAACATCCACATCGGGACCATGCAGGGGAAGTTGAAGGGCGTGATGCCCGCCACCACGCCCAGCGCCTGGCGCATCGTCCAGTTGTCGATGCCGGTGGAGACCTGCTCGGTGTAGTCGCCCTTGAGCAGCTGCGGGATGCCGCAGGCGAACTCGACGATCTCGATGCCGCGGGTGACTTCGCCCTGCGCGTCGGTGAAGACCTTGCCGTGTTCGGCCGTGATCATCGCGGCCAGCGCGTCGCGGTGCGCCTCAAGCAGCGCCAGGAAGCCGTTGAGGATGCGCGCGCGGCGGATCGGCGGGGTGGCCGCCCAGCCCGGGAAGGCCGCCTGGGCGCTGGCCACCGCCGCGTTCACGTCGGCGGCCTCGGCCAGCAGCACGCGCCGCGGGGATTCGCCCGTGGCGGGGTTGAACACCGGCTGGCTGCGGGTGCTGGCGCCGGCGCTGCGTTCGCCCTGGATGAAGTGCAGCACGTCGGCGCGGTCGGTGAAGGGCTGGGGGGTGGACATGGCAGTCTCCGGTCGAACGGGGGCGCGGCGGTGGCGCGCGCAGCGCCGGCCGAGGGGGATGCGGCAGTCTAGGAAGGTGGCCGTCCGGGCACCAGGGGGGTGCGGGGCGAATCACTGTTCACGATGATGAACAATGCCGCCCGGCCATCGCCCCGGCGACGGCGCTGCGAACCCCTCCCGGTCGGCGCGGTTCGATCCGCTGGCTGCACTAGGATGACGGGGAAAGGACGCCCCGCCATGCCCACCCCCGCCGAAGAACCCGCCCTGCCTGCGCTCGCGCTGCTGCACGACCGCAGCTGCGACATGGATGCCCTGCTGCTCGACCTGGCGCGTGAGCTGCAATCGCGCGGCCTGCGGGTGCGCGGCCTGTGCATGACCTACCCGGACGCCAAGGAGGGCCAGCCGGACTGCGCCTGCTCGATGGTGCTGCTCGACCTGGCCACCGGGGACACCTACCTGGTGTCGCAGCCGATGGGCCGCGATTCGAAGGCCTGCCGGGGCGATCCGCAGGGTTTCGCCCGCGCCAGCCAGGTGCTGCGCCGGGCACTGCAGGAGCAGCCCGACCTGGTGATCTGCAACCGCTTCGGCGAGATGGAGGCCGACGGCCGGGGCTTCAGCGCCGAACTGCTCGACCTGCTGGCCGAGGGCATTCCGCTGCTGACCGCGGTGAACCCGCGCTACCAGGAGGCCTGGCAGCGCTTCACCGGCGGCGCGGCGGTGCAGCCGCCCCGGCGTGAGGGGATCGACGACTGGCTGGCGTCGATCGGCCTGGGCGCAGCGGCGTCGACCGCCGCCGGCTGACCGTTCAGCGGCCGGCGGCAGGTCTTCAACGGCCGGCGGCCGCGGCGGCGCGGATCCAGGCCGCCGCCTTCTCCGCGATCATCAGCGTCGGGCTGTTGGTGTTGCCGCTGGTGATGGTGGGCATCACCCCGGCGTCCACCACCCGCAGGCCGGTCACGCCGCGCAGGCGCAGCTGCGCATCCACCACCGCCATCGGGTCGGCGCCCGGGCCTTCGGTGACGCCCATCTTCGTCGTGCCCACCGGGTGGAAGATGGTGGTGGCGATGTCGCCGGCCAGCCGGGCCAGCTCCTCGTCGCTCTGGTACTGCACGCCGGGCTTGAACTCCTGCGGTGCAAAGCGCGCCAGGGCCGGCTGCGCGACGATGCGCCGGGTCAGCCGCAGGGACTGGGCGGCGATGCGCCGGTCCTCCTCGGTGCTGAGGTAGTTCGGCGCGATGGCCGGGGCGTCCTCGAAGCGCGGCGAGCGGATCCTCACCGTGCCGCGGCTGGTGGGGTTGAGGTTGCAGACGCTGGCGGTGAAGGCGTCGAAGCCGTGCAGCGGCTCGCCGAAGGCGTCCAGGCTGAGCGGCTGCACGTGGTACTCCAGGTCGGGCCAGGCCTTGTCCGGCGCACTGCGCGTGAAGGCGCCCAGCTGCGAGGGCGCCATGCTCATCGGCCCGCTGCGCGTCAGCGCGTACTGCAGCCCGATGCGCGCCTTGCCCCAGAGGCTGTTGGACAGGGTGTTGAGCGTGCGCGTGCCCTGCACCTTGAACACGGCGCGGATCTGCAGGTGGTCCTGCAGGTTGGCGCCCACGCCGGGCAGATCCAGCAGCGGTTCGATGCCCAGCGACTGCAGATGCGCTGCCGGGCCGATGCCCGAGAGCTGCAGCAGCTGCACCGAGCCGATGCTGCCGGCGCTGAGGATCACCTCGCCGCCCGAGCGCACCCGTGCGGTCTCCATGCCGTGGCCGGTCCAGACCTGCAGGCCCACGCAGCGCGGCCGGCCGTCGCCGGTGGAAGGGTCGGGCTCGAACAGCAGCTTCGTCGCCTGGCCCACCGTCCACATCTCGAAGTTGGGCCGGCCGTAGCAGGTCGGCCGCAGGAAGGCCTTGGCGGTGTTCCAGCGCCAGCCGCTTTTCTGGTTGACCTCGAAGTAGCCCACGCCCTCGTTGCTGCCGCGGTTGAAGTCGGCGGTGGCAGGGATGCCGGCCTGCTGGGCGGCCTGGGCGAAGGCGTCCAGGATGTCCCAGCGCAGCCGCTGCCGCTCGATGCGCCACTCGCCGCCGGCGCCGTGGAAGTCGTCGGCGCCGCGGTGGTGATCCTCGTGCTGCTTGAACACCGGCAGCACCGCGTCCCAGCGCCAGCTGTCCTCGCCGGTCAGCGCCGCCCACTGGTCGTAGTCGCGCGACTGGCCGCGCATGTAGATCATGCCGTTGATGCTGGAGCAGCCGCCCAGCGTCTTGCCGCGCGGGTAGCGCAGCGTGCGGCCGTTCAGGCCGGCGTCGGGTTCGGTCTGGTAGAGCCAGTCGGTGCGCGGGTTGCCGATGCAGTAGAGGTAGCCCACCGGGATGTGGATCCAGTGGTAGTCGTCGCGCCCGCCGGCCTCGATCAGCAGCACCCGCTTGCCCGGGTCGGCCGAGAGCCGGTTGGCCAGCAGGCTGCCGGCGGTGCCGGCGCCGATGATGAGGTAGTCGAAGGTGGCCTCGGACATGCAGAGTCTCCGCGCACGGTGGTCAGGCGCGGTCGCACTGTAGCCGCCCGCGCGGCGCCCGGCTGGCACGCCCGCGACGCGTGCGGCCGGGCGCAGGACACGGGCGCATGACACGGGCGCCGTTTCGACGCAGCTTGACGGGACGCAAGACATCCCCCCGGTTCGAGGTGGAAGCTCGCAGGCGAAGTTTCCGCTTTTCGCCCGGCCCCTTTCCTGGAGACACGCATGCCCGCCCCCTACGTCTACCGCTTCGGCTCACAGCGCACCGACGGTGCCGCCACGATGAAGAACCTGCTCGGCGGCAAGGGCGCCAACTTGGCCGAGATGTGCCGCCTGGGCATTCCCGTGCCGCCCGGATTCACGATCAGCACCGAGGCCTGCACGGCCTACACGCAGCAGGGCCGCGAGGCGCTGCTGGCGATGATCGAAGGCGAGGTGCGCGAGGGCGTCGCCGCGGTCGAGACCGAGATGGGCAAGCGCTTCGGCAACCCGGCCGACCCGCTGCTGCTCTCGGTGCGCTCGGGCGCGCGCGCCTCGATGCCGGGGATGATGGACACCATCCTCAACCTGGGCCTGAACGATGAGGCCGTCGCCGGCTTGGCCGCGCGCAGTGGCAATGAGCGCTTTGCCTGGGACAGCTACCGCCGCTTCATCCAGATGTACGGCGACGTGGTGATGGGCCTCAAGCCCAGCTCGAAGGAGGAGCACGACCCCTTTGAGGTGGTGATCGACGCGATGAAGGCGCAGAAGGGCGTCAAGCTCGACACCGAGCTGGACGCCGTGGACCTGAAGGCGCTGGTGCAGCGCTTCAAGTCGCTGATCCACGCCCGGCTGGGGCGCGACTTCCCCACCGACCCCTGGGACCAGCTCTGGGGCGCCGTGCTGGCGGTCTTCGAAAGCTGGAACAACGAGCGCGCCAAGGTCTACCGCGAGCTCAACGACATCCCGGAGTCCTGGGGCACGGCGGTCAACGTGCAGGCGATGGTCTTCGGCAACCTCGGTGACAGCAGCGCCACCGGCGTGGCCTTCACCCGCGACGCCGGCACCGGCGAGGACCTCTTCAACGGCGAGTTCCTCGTCAACGCCCAGGGCGAGGACGTGGTGGCCGGCATCCGCACGCCGCAGCAGATCACCCTGGTCGGCTCGCGCCGCTGGGCCGAGCTGGCGCAGGTGAGCGAAGACGAGCGCCGCGCCACCTACCCCTCGCTGGAAGAGCTGATGCCCGGCCTCTACCAGGAGCTGCTGGCCGCCGAAACCACGCTGGAGAACCACTTCCGCGACATGCAGGACCTGGAGTTCACCATCCAGGAGGGCAAGCTCTGGATGCTGCAGACCCGCAACGGCAAGCGCACCGGCGCGGCGATGGTGCGCATCGCCATGGAGATGCTGGCCCAGGGCATGATCGACGAGAAGACCGCGCTGCTGCGCGTCACGCCCGACCGGCTCAACGACCTGCTGCACCCGGTGTTCGACGAGCAGGCGCTGAAGGGCGCCACACCCATCGCCCGCGGCCTGCCGGCCTCGCCCGGTGCGGCGACCGGGCAGATCGTCTTCCACGCCGACGAGGCCGAGGCCTGGCACAACGAAGGCAAGAAGGTGATCCTGGTGCGCCAGGAAACCTCGCCCGAGGACCTGCGCGGCATGAGCGTCGCCCAGGGCATCCTCACCGCGCGCGGCGGCATGACCAGCCACGCCGCGGTGGTGGCGCGCGGCATGGGCAAGTGCTGCGTCAGCGGCGCCGGTGCGGTGCACGTCGACCCGAAGGCGCGCACGATGACGGTGGGCGGCATCACCTGGCACCAGGGCGACTGGCTGTCGCTGAACGGCTCCACCGGCGAGGTCTTCGACGGCCGCATCCCGACGCAGGACGCCGAGCTCAGCGGCGACTTCGGCAAGCTGATGGCGCTGGCCGACGCCCACAAGCGCCTCGAGGTGCGCGCCAACGCCGACACGCCGCAGGACGCCGCCGTGGCCCGGCGCCTGGGCGCCACCGGCATCGGCCTGTGCCGCACCGAGCACATGTTCTTCCAGGGCGAGCGCATCCACGCGGTGCGCGAGATGATCCTGGCCGACGACGAGGCCGGCCGCCGCCGCGCGCTGGCCAAGCTGCTGCCGATGCAGCGCGAGGACTTCGAGGGCCTGTTCCGCGCCATGGGCGGCCTGCCGGTGACCATCCGCCTGCTCGACCCGCCGCTACACGAGTTCGTCCCCCACGACGACGCCGGCCAGCAGACCATGGCCCAGCAGATGCGTGTGCCGGTCGCGAAGATCAAGCGCCGCGTCGAGGAGCTGCACGAGTTCAACCCCATGCTCGGCCACCGCGGCTGCCGCCTGGGCATCACCTACCCCGAGATCACCGAGATGCAGGCCCGCGCCGTCTTCGAGGCCGCGCTGAACGTGCAGGCCGAGGGCGGTGCGCCCTTCCCCGAGGTGATGATCCCGCTGGTGGGCAGCGTGCGCGAGTTCAATCCGCAGGCCGCCATCGTGCGCAAGACCGCCGAAGCCGTCTTCGCCGAACGCGGCGCCAAGGTGCATTACCTCGTCGGCACGATGATCGAAACCCCGCGCGCCGCGCTGGTGGCCGACAGCATCGGCAAAGCTGCCGAGTTCTTCTCCTTCGGCACCAACGACCTGACGCAGATGACCATGGGTTTCTCCCGCGACGACGCCGGCAGCTTCCTGCCCGCCTACGTCAAGCTCGGCATCTACGACCAGGACCCCTTCCGCTCCATCGACCAGAAGGGCGTCGGCCAGCTCGTCGAAATGGCCGCGCAGAAGGGCCGCGCCGTCCGCCCGGACATCGAACTTGGCGTCTGCGGCGAACACGGCGGCGACCCGGCCTCAATCGGCTTCTTCCACAAGGCCGGGCTGGACTACGTCAGCTGCTCGCCGTTCCGCGTGCCGATCGCCCGGCTGGCGGCGGCGCAGGCGGCGGTGGGGTGAGGGGAGGCTGAAGGGAGGGTTGACAGACCCAATAAACGTTACAACAATAAATGCCACTGAAGACGCGGTTCGTCTGGGACGATGTCAAGCGGGAGTCCAACCTGCGCAAACACGGGCTGGACTTCCTGGATGCGGTACTCGTCCTGGACAGCCCGTACCGACTCGATGTGGAGAGTTCGCGGGGCAGCGACGACCGGATCCAGTCCTTCGCCTATGTGTTCGAGGTGCTGACCGTACTCTCGGTGGTGCATCAGGACCGTGACCGTTCGGTGCGCATCATCAGCTTTCGGCCGGCCAGCGCCGTGGAAAGAGAGGTCTACCATGAGTGGCTCGAAACTCACTTCGATGACCCGCGCTGAACTGGCTTCAGCCAGGGCTGCCGGCCAGAGCCGCACAGCGGTGGCCCAGGTTCAAGCTGCGTCGCCCTACGTCTGGGACGGCGTCGATGAGGACGATCGCCCCCTCAGCCGCGAAGAGATGCAGGCCGGCATAGAAGCAGCCGCCGGCCGCCGCCGAGGCCGCCCAGCCGGCGGCGACAAGGAGTCCACCACCATCCGCCTCGACCGCGACATCCTGAACACCTTCCGCGCCGCCGGGCCGGGGTGGCAGACGCGCATCAATGCGGCGCTGCGGGAGTGGTTGGATGGGCGGGTTGCCGCTGGGATTGAGGCAGAAGGCAAAAAGCAAGACTTGACCCCATGATCCCACTCGGTGCAGGAGAAGGCCATTGCCCATCCGACGGACGCCCGGCTGCTGGATGTGGCGCGCCGGCTGATCGTGCGCCACGCCAAGCGCGCGGGCATCGCGCTGAAGATGACCTACGAACGCGAGGGCAAGACGCTGCGCCGGCGTGCGGGTGGCTACGCCCACGCCAAACAGTTCCGGCGGCTCAAGACCGTGCTGCGGCGCCAGCGCACCATCGTCGGGGTGCTCATCCGCGAGGTGCGGCGCAAGATGGAGCCCATGAGCGAGTTGGCCGCCGATCTCAAGGGCAGGCTGACGACCGTGCTTGAACGTGCCGAGCGCATCCGCACCCAGAAGACCAAGGACAAGAACAAGCTGTACGCAATGCACGCGCCGGAGGTGGAGTGCATCGGCAAGGGCAAGGCGCGCAAGCCCTACGAGTTCGGCGTGAAGGCCAGCATCGCCGTCACCCACGGCAAGGGGCTGGTGGTGGGCGCACGCACCTTCCCCGGCAACCCCTACGATGCCCACACCCTGGCCAGCCAGCTCGAGCAGACCGCCACGCTGCTGCAGGACATCGGGGTCAAACCCGGCACGGCGGTGGTGGATCTGACCTACCGGGGCGTGGACGGCGAAGTTGCACCGGTGCAGGTCATCCACCGCGGCAAGTCCAAGAGGCTTGGCGCCGCACAAAAGGCCTGGGTGCGACGGCGCCAGGCCATCGAGCCGGTGATCGGCCACCTCAAGGCCGACCACCGCATGGACCGCTGCTGGTTGAAGGGCAGCCAGGGCGATGCCTTGCACGCGGTGCTGTGCGCCGCGGGGTTCAACATCCGCTGGCTGCTGCGCGCCTTGGCCGAGCGGGCGGCCAAGGCCGCCAAGGCGCTTTTCTTCGCGCTCTTGTGGCTGTGGGCCTCGCTGCAGGGCCTGTGGCGTGGCCATCAGGCGGCCGTAGTGCCTGCACGGAGCTCTTCGCGCTCTTCAGCATGCGCCCAGGGCGACCGACTTCGGACTCTCATCACTACCCGTCCGGTAGCAGGGGGTGAATTTCGCAAGGCCGACTCTTTAAGTCAGATCAATGGCGTAGCGAAAGAGATGTGAGAGCATGAAAATTATGCTTATCTGTAGGGAGCAAGGGATGTTGATCGGCAAAAGTCGTGCGCTGCAGAGTTACCTGATTCGCTTTCGCCGCGCACTTGTTCTCATGTTGTCTGTGACTACGGCAGGATGTATTCCGCTCTATAAAGCACAGCGAACTGACACCCCGAGTTCATGGATGCCTTCAGCAAAGGTCCTCTCAAATGGTTGCCCAGACATATCGGGGACTTATGGGAATGATGGGGTATCGGCTCCTTCAGAGTCGACGCACTTTCAGATCGACTCTCCAAACTTGTCTATACAGATATGTGGAGAATACTCTGAGCGTCCAGAATGCCTTAGCGGAGAGCGCTACATAAGAATTCATCAGCCGACCGAAGACGAGTTTACCTTTCAGCCGATCTCGGCCGAGGGAGATGGACAGAGACTCGGTGGCATCTCTTCCTTCAAGCTAGGTAAGGATTATCGATGCGCCGGCGGGAAAGTAATATTCTCCAAAACAAGAAAATATCTTGGAGAAATGTCAGACTATAACATAGTCACCGATGAGACTGAGGTTTCAAAATTGCTCAACGGGGATCTCTTTCTAACATTTCGACACATCCAAAGCGGTATTATGCTTGTGTTTGTCGGTCGAACAGTTGAAGAAGTGAAGATGCGGTTTCCATTGCTCGCAAAATAGAGCATCCGCGGAAATATTGGATGCGTTACAAGTGTGATACGTTCGCCTCATGTCGCAGTCATAAGATGCATCTCTGATTCGCCATGTGGCCTTTCAAGAAACTACGAGGACTGCTTGGCCTCAAGTTTGAAGCGCGACACCGCCCAACCTGTAAGGTGTCGCCCAAATGGGAACCCACTACTCGCACATGACGCCGGCTGACCGGATGTCGATCCAGGCGCTGCTGCAGGCCAAGCTGAACGGCCCGGCGATCGCTCGCAAGCTTGGCTTCAGCCGCTCGGCGATCAACCGGGAGATCAACCGCAGCAAGGCCAAGCCGACGGCGTTGGCGGCTGACTACCAAGCCGGCGTGGCCCAGGTGCGCAGCCAGCAGCGCCGTCGCGATGCGGGCGCGTGCCGGCGCAAGCTGGGCGCGGACACGCAGTCGCCGCTGTGGCGCACGGTCATCAGGGCGCAAGGGTCAAGTCTTGCCTCTTGCCATCACCCCGGCGAATGCGTCTTCAGCCAGTCCTTCAACGCCGCATCGATGCGCGTCTGCCAACCCGCGCCGGTGGCCTTGAAGGCGTCCATCACTTCCGGGGACAGGCGAATCGTGGTGACCTGTTTGCGCGGCATGCCGGTCGGCGGGCGGCCACGCCGTACCCGCTGACTGCCCTGAAACTCGTCCGCGCGGTCGAAGAAGTCGTCCGACAGCTCCGGGGCATCGTCGGGGTCAACCCAAGCGGTGGGCGTAGCGGGCTTGTTCCCGTTCATTGGCTTTCCTCATGCTGATGATGCGGCGCGCAACACCGCGGGGTGTCCAGACCAGCACCACCATTCGTCCGTCCAGCGTCCCGACGCCGAGGCGCAGACTTCCCGGGCGTGCGGGGTCGTGACGCTGCGACTGACACGGTTCCTGACGCCGACTCGTATCATCGCTGCATGCCCGTGGTCTTCCGCCATCGAAGCTTCCGGTTCTTCTTCTATTCCAACGAAGGCGATCCGAGAGAGCCGCTGCACATCCATGTGCGCAGCCCCGAGGGTGAAGCGAAGTTCTGGGTTCGGCCCAGCGTCGCCTTGGCCTACAGCGAGGGCTTCGACGCACGGACCCTGCGGGAGTTGGCGGACGTGATTGCCGGAAAGGCCGAACTGATCGAAAGGATCTGGAATGACCATTTCGCCTAAGGCCGTGCGCTTCGATGACCACAGTCTGTGGGTCGACCTGAGCGACGGGCGGGTGATTGCGGTGCCGCTGGCGTGGTTTCCGCGCCTGCTGAACGCCACCACCCAGGAGCGCGAGCAGGTGGAGCTCAGCCCGTTCGGCCTGCACTGGGAAGCGCTGGACGAAGATCTTTCCGTGGCCGGGCTGCTGGCCGGGCGAGGCGACATGACTCACCCCGCCCAACCCCGGGCGGCCTGAGCCGCATCGCCGGACACGGCTCACCCCACCAACCAGTTCTCCACCCCCAGCCCCGGCACCCGCTCGAACTCGCGCAGGTTGTCGGTGACCACGGTGGCACCGTGGCGCTGGGCCTGGGCGGCGATCCACAGGTCGTTGGCGCCGATGGGGTTGCCGAGTCGTTCGAGGTGGCTGCGGATGCGGCCGTAGCAGGCGGCGGTTTCGGCGTCGAGGCCCAGCAGGGGCAGGCGGCGGGTCAGTTCGGCCAGACGGTTCCGGTTGCGCTCGGCGTAGGCGCTCTTCTCGGCGCCGAATTCCAGTTCACCCAGGACGACGGTGGACAGCCGCAAGCTGTCCAGCGGGGTGGACTCCAGCCGCGCGCGCACGGCGGGGTGCCCCTTCAGTGCAGCGATCAGGATGTTCGTATCGAGCAGGTAGAGCGCCGCCACGGTTCACTCGCCCAGTGCGGCGACGGGCTCCGGGGCCGGATCGGCCGGGGCCTGCAAGTCGATTTCGTCGGCATCGGCCCAGAAGTCGCGGAACGCATCGGCCGCCACGCGGGGGCGATCCGGCACCAGGCGGGCCACGACGCGACCGTGGCGGGTGACAGCGATCTCGTTGCCGGCCTCCACTTCGGCCAGGAGTGCCGAGAAGCTGCTCTTGGCTTCCACGACGGACACGCTTCTCATGGCGTCACCTCAAAAATGGCCAGATGGTCATTTTAATTGGATCGGCTGAAGTTGGGTGCGTTGCCCGCGCCCAGACCCTGCGGGAGTTCGCTGGTGTGGTTTCCGCGCCTGCTCAACGCCACACCCCAGCAGCGCGAGCAGGTGGAGCTGAGCCCTTTCGGGTTGCACTGGGACGCATGGGACGAAGACATCGCAGTGGCCGGGCTGCCGCCTGGGCATCACCTACCCTGAGATCACCGAGATGCAGGCCCGCGCCGTCTTCGAGGCCGCGCTGAACGTGCAGGCCGAGGGCGGTGCGCCCTTCCCCGAGGTGATGATCCCGCTGGTCGGCAGCGTGCGCGAGTTCAATCCGCAGGCCGCCATCGTGCGCCAGACCGCCGAAGCCGTCTTCGCCGAACGCGGCGCGAAGGTGCATTACCTCGTCGGCACGATGATCGAAACCCCGCGCGCCGCGCTGGTGGCCGACAGCATCGGCCGCGCCGCCGAGTTCTTCTCCTTCGGCACCAACGACCTGACGCAGATGACCATGGGCTTCTCCCGCGACGACGCCGGCAGCGTCCTGCCGGAATACGTCAAGAAGGGCATCTAGGAGCAGGACCCTTCCGCTCCATCGACCAGAAGGGCGTCGGCCAGCTGGTGGAAATGGCCGCGCAGAAGGGCCGCTCCGTCCGCCCGGACATCGAACTCGGCGTCTGCGGCGAACACGGCGGCGACCCGGCCTCGATCGGCTTCTTCCACAAGGCCGGGCTGGACTACGTCAGCTGCTCACCGTTCCGGGTGCCGATCGCGCGGCTGGCGGCGGCGCAGGCGGCGGTGGGGTGAGGGGAGGGTGAAGGGGGACAAGGCGGCCTTCCTGCGACGTTGACGCCCCCCAAATTGCCAACTACAGTTGGCACATGCTGCAACTGTTCCGCACCGCCGAGTTCGATCGCTGGCTCGGCAGCCTGCGTGATCGGGCCGCCGTGCGGAACATCGCCGCCCGACTGGACCGTTTGGCGTTGGGGCACTGGGGCGATTGCAAGCCGGTGGGCGGTGAGGTCGTGGAGTTGCGCGTCTTCGCCGGTCCCGGCTATCGCCTCTACTGCTGGCAGGACGGCGACGTACTCGTCGTTTTGCTGTGCGGTGGAGACAAGTCGACGCAGTCGCGGGACATCGTCCGCGCGCAGGCGATGGTCAAGGAACTGAAGGAGTGACGCCGTGAACCCGAAGGCCGCCGAAAAGTTGGGCTTGGCCCCGTACGACAGTGCCGATTACCTGCGTGACGAAGAAGACATCACCGCCTACCTGCAGGCCGTGATGGCCGAGGACTCCGAAGACCCGGCCTACTTGGCCCGCGCCCTGGGCGTGGTGGCCCGTGCCCGCAACATGAGCCAATTGGCCCGCGACACAGGCCTCACGCGAGAAGGGCTGCGCAAGGCATTGGCCCCCGATGGCAACCCGAGTTACGCGACCGTCGCAAAGGTGGCGAAGGCTCTGGGTTTCCGGCTGACGTTGGCGCCTACAGCGGCGATCGCTGTCGATAGGCAGGACCTCACCCCATGAGATGTGACCCCACAAGAGGCCCCTGCTCAATTCAGCTGCCGAGTCCAGCCACGAGGATATCGAGCGCCAAGCGGTCCTCGACGTCCAGGTAGTGCGCCCTGAGCTCGGTGAAGGTCCGTCTGTACTCGTAGCGCACTTCGGCATCGAAGGCCGGCGTGGCGCTGGGGAGCGTGTCGGCGAGGGTCTTCAGCAGCACTGAGCGGTCCGCCGCTGCGAAGCCGCTGGCCGGGTCCAGCCACAACATCATCCCTCTCCACGCCTGCACCACGCCCGCCCGAATCCGCCGCACACCCTCCCTGTGGACGGGCGTCATCAAGGAAGGGTCGGTGGAGGCGGTCTGCTCACCAGCCAGGTCCATGGCCAGCGCCATGGTGCGCAGGCCGAAGCCGCCAGTCATGGCCAGCTCGCTGCTGGGGGTCTTGCGCAGCAGGAGGTGATGCGACATCAGCTGCTTGGCCATGGCGTTCCATGCCTGAATGAAGGTCGCAAACAAGCCGGCGCGGATCTGCAGATCGTACGCCCGGTTTCGGTAGAGGGTCAGGTTCTCGGCGGCGGTCATGCGGCGCAGCAGGGCCGCGCCGTGCGGGTCAGCCAGCGAAGGCAGCGCCACCTGGCCCGCAGCGAGTAGCTTCTGGGCCCGCACGTAGTCATCCGCCACCCAGACACGGCTGGGCGCCGGCATGCCAGCGAGCAGGTAGGGCGACATGGCAGCCGAGGCTGAAGCCGAACCTGGGGCGGCCATGGGCGGGGAAGACGCTGCCGACCGCTGCGCTGCGGGCTCCTGGGCACGGGCGGCGCTGATCAGGCAGGCAGCGAGCAGACCGACGCCAACGAGTGGGCGCAGCTCCGCAGTGCGTCTGGTGGATAGGGTCATGGTGAAAGGGCGGCTGGAAGCACGGTTCCGGCTACTTCTTCCGCTTCGTCGTAGCCGCCGGCTCCCGGACGATGATGGTCCGCACGCACGGGTTATCGATGGGCATCGCCCGGGCTACTCGCATTTCCACATGCCCAGCCAGCTTCGGGTAAACCGCGTCGACGTGACGTGCCGCGCCGGCCACGTCGGAGGTGAGGGCGTAGCGGACTCCCCATTCGGCAGGTTCGAGCTTGAAGTCGCCCGCGTAGAGCACTGCGCCCTCCTGCGCGAACACGACCGGCACCTGCGTGCCACCGCAGGCTTCGACAGGGCCCTTGCCGCCGGCAAAAATCTGCGTCAAGGCGTAGTGCTGACCCGATTTGAACTGTGCAATCGCGTACCCGCCGTTTGCGTGCATGACGACGTCTGCCAGATCGGAGTCCGTGGCGATAAATCGGTCGTTCTGCAGTGTGCCGCGGCGCCACTGCACGATGGCACCCTGGGGCTGCAGACCCATCACGACATAGGCCTGCCCCGGCCCCGGCGGCGGTGACTGCGGCCCGACGCGAGGTGTAACCGAGCACCCGGCCATCAGCACGACGGCGAGCCCACCTGCGAGGGGGGTCAGCCGCTCGACTGGGTTCCCTGTGGTCTTGGTCATGAATCGAATCGTTGTTCCTGAACGGGCAACGACTCACTCCCCCCATTGCCCAGCCGCAGCATAGCAGCGCGTGAAGGGCTCCACGCTTCAGCACTTTGGGGGATTGCTTGCTCGTATCCTCGCCGCCTGCCCGCGGCCAGCCAGAGGGTTTCCAGCGGCGTGGACTCCAGGCGCGCGCGCACGGCGGGGTGCCCCTTCAGCGCGGCGATCAGGATGTTCGTGTCCAGCAGGTAGAGCGCCGCCACGGGTCAATCGCCCAGTGCGGTGACGGGTTCCGGGGCCGGGTCGGCCGGGGCTTGCAGGTCGATCTCGGCGGCATCGGCCCAGAAGTCCCGGAACGCATCGGCCGCCACGCGGGGCTGATCCGGCACCAGGCGGGCCACATGACTTATTTCGCCCCACCCCGGGCAGCCTGAGCCGCGTTGCCGAGGACCTCGACGCGCTGCTGCCGTACAGCGAGCTGGTGCCGGGGGTCTGATCCGGGGCTCGTTGCCGAGCGGCGGGCGCCGGGCAGCCGTGCCGCTCCTCACTCCGGCGAGGACAGCGTCAAGTTCCCACGGCCCCTGCCGATGAGGGCTGCGTGAGCAGCGCATCCCTCCACCCCGACGCCCATGCCGAGGCGACCGATGGCCCCGACGCCTGGACCCGTGACCGCGCCACCGTGCAGGCGCGCGAGGACCTGAAGATCACGGTGGCGGTGCTGGTGTGCTACCTGGTCGATGCAGCGCTGCTGGCGGCCCTGGTCTGGGCGGGCATCGGTGCCTGGACGACGCCGCTGGCCTTCGTGGCGGTGGGGCTGCTGGTGTCGTCGGTGTCGGGGCTGCACCACCTGCGCAACCGGCAGGCGCGGCTGGACACGCCCGGGATGGTGCTCTGGCAGGTCAGCGCCGCGCTGCTGCTCAGCGTGGCCGTGGCCTGGACCGACCCGCCGATGCTGCTGCCGATGCTGCTCACGCAGGGGGTGATGCTGTCGACCGGGGCCATCCGCCTGCAGCCACGGCAGGTGCTGCTGCTCTGCCTGGCGACGGCGGGTGCGACCACCGCGGTCCTGGCCCTCGGCGCCGCGCCCCTTCTGCCCAGCCTGACCACGCCGGGGCAGCAGGCGCTGATCGGCCTGTGGCTGCTGTGGACCCTGGCCAAGGGCGCCTCCACCAACCTCACCGGCATGGCGCTGCGGCTGGAGCTGGACGCCAGCCACCGCCGCCTGGCCGAGGCGCTGGCCAGGGTGCAGGAGCTGGCCGAGCGCGACGAGCTGACCGGGCTGTACAACCGAAGGCGTGTCCTGGAGGTGCTGGCGCAGGAGCGCACCCGCTGCCTGCGCGGCGGGCCGGGCTTTTCGGTGGCGATGCTGGACATCGACCATTTCAAGCGCATCAACGACGGCTTCGGCCACCCGGTGGGCGATGCGGTGCTGCGCGACGTGGCCGCGGTGATGCGCCAGGTGCTGCGCAACCACGACGTGGTCGGACGCCTCGGCGGGGAGGAGTTCCTGCTGGTGCTGCCCGGTGCGACCGATCTGGACGCCGCCCGGCAGGCCGCGGAGCGGGTGCGCCGCAGCATCGAGCAGCACGACTGGCAGCAGGTCGCGCCGGAACTGCAGGTCACTGCGTCGATGGGGCTGGCCGTGAGCCGGCCGGGCGAGCCGGCCGAGACCCTGCTGGACCGCTCCGACCGGGGCCTCTACCGCGCCAAGCGCGAAGGGCGCAACCGCGTCGCGTCGGCGGCCGACGGCTGATTCGCGGACGGCAGGCCACCCCGGCGTCGGCCCCGACGGCGGCAGTCTGCGGCAGACTGCGGACCGTCCCGCTTCATCCCGTCGGTCGTCCATGCCTGCTGCCCCCTTCACCTCCCTGCGCGCCGTCCTCTTCGACATGGACGGCCTGCTGCTCGACAGCGAGCGGGTGGCCTACGCCATTGGCCGCGAAACCAGCGAGCACCTCGGCCTGCCCTGGCGCCACGAGGTGGCGATGGCGATCGTGGGGTTGAACTCGCAGGACGGCTACCGGGTGATGCGCGAGGCTTTCGGTGCGGACTTTCCGGCCGAGGCGCACATGGCCGAGTTCGGGCGGCGCTACGAGGCGGCGATCGACGCGGGGCGCTTCGACCTCAAGCCCGGCGTGCACGCGCTGTTCGACCTGCTGGACGAGCGGGGCCTGCGGCGCGCGGTGGCGACGTCCACACGCCGTGCCCGAGCCATTGCCAAACTCGACGGCGTGGGCGTGTGGCCGCGGCTGCAGGGTCTGGTCGGCGGGGACGAGGTGGCGCGCGGCAAACCGGCGCCGGACATCTACCTGGCCGCCGCCCGGCTGCTGGAGGTGCCGATTGCCGACTGCCTGGTGCTGGAGGACTCCAACACCGGGGTGCGCGGCGGGCTGGCCAGCGGCGCCCGGGTGATCATGGTGCCGGACCTGCTGGCGCCGGCGGAGGATGTACGGGCCCGCGGCGTCACGGTGATGGACAGCCTCCTGGGCGTGGTCGAGGCCTTGAGGCGGTCCTGACCCCACCGCCGGTGTCACGGGGCGGGGGCTATCATGGATTCACAGACCCGCCCGCGCGGGGCGCGGTCTTCTCACCTTCAGCCTCAGGACCGCAGCCATGCGCCAACTCTCCCATGCGGGCCAGCAGGCCGTCGATGCCATTGCACAGCGCCATGGTTTCAGCCCCGATGCCGTGCTGCACATGCTCGACGCGGTACTGCGCGGGCAGGGCAGCATGGCGCAGTTCAACCATGGCGAGTTTGCCGGCGCCGGGCAGTGGATGCGCGGGGGGCATGACCATGGTCTCGGACATGTTCAACAACCACCTGAAGGGTCGGGTGGACGCGCTGTGCAGCGAGCTGTCCGATCTGCTGGCGTCGCAGCCCGATCTGATGCAGTCGGGCAGCTTCCAGTCGCAGAGCCAGGGGGCTCCCACGCCGTCGCTGAGCTGGGGTCCGGCTTCCGCGAGCGGCAGCGCGGAGTCCTCCGGCGGTACGGCCTTGTTCGCCCCCCCGCCGCCGGACTGGTGGGGCCCCAGCCTGCGCTGGCCCAACAGCACGGGGGAACAGAACGGCGCGCGTTACGCCTACTTCGCCCAGGCCCGCCGGCTGGCGGTGGAGGTGGGGGGCACGGTGACGATCTACGACACGCTGGACCACCAGATCGGCGGCTTCTCCCAGCAGCAGGGCTGGGGCGGCGGCATGAGCTGCTCCAGCCAGTACGGCACGGTGGCGCTGTCCAGCCTGCCGGTGGTGTCGGTCGATGGCCAGGCCCCGTCACCGCCGGCCCAGCCGCTCCAGACGATGGCAGCCACGGGCCCGGCCGCGGCAGCCCCCACGGGCGACGTGCTGGGGTTGATCCAGCGGCTGGCCGAGCTGCACGCCGCCGGGGTGCTCACCGCCGAGGAGTTCGGCGCCAAGAAGGCGGAGCTGCTCGGCCGGCTCTGAAGGCGGCGTGGATGGCCGGCGGTGGTGGACCGCGCGCCCTGTGCCTATACTGCACCCCAGTACCAGGCGCCACCGCTCCCATCCACCGCCATGCCCCACGCCCCCGAGGACAAGAAGAAGGCCCTGACCCGGGTGCGCCGCATCCGCGGCCAGGCCGAGGCACTGGAGCGTGCGCTGGAAGCCGGGGCCGACTGCGCACCGGTGCTGCAGCAGCTGGCGGCCATCCGCGGTGCGGTGAACGGGCTGATGTCCGAGATCCTGGAGTCGCACATCCGCGAGGAGCTGGCCGCCGATCGCGCCCCCGACGCGCTGGCCCAGGACCTGACCAACCTGGTGCGCTCCTACCTGCGCTGAACCCCTCCCCCCACTCACACTCGACAGGAGACCTCGATGAAATCCCGCGCTGCCGTTGCCTTCGGACCCGGTCAACCCCTGCAGGTCGTCGAGATCGACGTGGCCCCGCCGAAGAAGGGCGAGGTGCTGGTGCGCATCACCCACACCGGCGTGTGCCACACCGACGCCTTCACCCTCAGCGGCGACGATCCCGAAGGCCTGTTCCCGGTGGTGCTGGGCCACGAGGGCGCGGGCATCGTCGTCGAGGTGGGCGAGGGCGTGACCAGCGTGGCGCCGGGCGACCATGTCATCCCGCTGTACACCGCCGAGTGCGGCGAGTGCCTGTTCTGCAGGAGCGGCAAGACCAACCTCTGCGTGGCGGTGCGCGCCACCCAGGGCAAGGGCGTGATGCCCGACGGCACGACGCGTTTCTCCTACAACGGCCAGCCGCTGTACCACTACATGGGCTGCTCCACCTTCAGCGAGTACACCGTGGTGGCCGAGGTGTCGCTGGCCAAGGTGAACCCGCAGGCCAACCCGGAGCAGGTCTGCCTGCTGGGCTGCGGCGTGACCACCGGCCTGGGTGCGGTGAAGAACACCGCCAAGGTGCAGAAGGGTGACTCGGTGGCGGTGTTCGGCCTGGGCGGCATCGGCCTGGCGGTGGTGCATGGGGCGCAGCTGGCCGGGGCGGGGCGCATCATCGCGGTGGACACCAACCCGGACAAGTTCGGGCTGGCGAAAGTCTTCGGTGCCACCGACTGCGTCAACCCGAAGGACTTCGACAAGCCCATCCAGCAGGTGATCGTGGAGATGACCGGCTGGGGCGTCGACCACAGCTTCGAGTGCATCGGCAACGTCCACGTGATGCGCGCCGCGCTGGAATGCGCCCACCGCGGCTGGGGCCAGAGCGTCATCATCGGCGTGGCCGGCGCGGGGCAGGAGATCAGCACCCGGCCCTTCCAGCTTGTCACCGGCCGGCGCTGGCTGGGCACGGCCTTCGGCGGCGTCAAGGGCCGCAGCGAACTGCCCGGCATGGTGGAAGACGCGATGGCCGGGCGCATCAACCTGGCCCCCTTCGTCACCCACACCATGGGGCTGGAGGAGGTGAATCACGCCTTCGACCTGATGCACGAGGGCAAGTCGATCCGCTCGGTGCTGGCGTACTGACCCGACCCCCACCTGGAGCGACGCGATGGAACGCATCGAACACCACGCCAGCTGCGGCGGTCGGCAGGAGGTGTGGCAGCACGCCAGCGCCACCCTGGGCTGCCCGATGAAGCTGGGCGTCTACCTGCCGCCGGCGGCGCTGCGCGGCGAGGCCTGCCCGGTGCTGTACTGGCTGTCGGGCCTGACCTGCACGGAGCAGAACTTCATCACCAAGTCCGGCGTGCAGGCCCATGCGGCGCAGCATGGCCTGATCGTGGTGGCGCCGGACACCAGCCCGCGCGACCCGGCCGGCAGCCTGAACGTGCCCAACGATGCGGCCTACGACCTGGGCCAGGGCGCGGGCTTCTACCTCGACGCCACGCAGGCGCCCTGGGCCACGCATTTCCGCATGGAAAGCTACGTGGTGCACGAGCTGCCGGCGTTGGTGGAGGCTCACTTCGCCGCGCAGGTGCAGCCCGGGCGGCGCGCGATCAGCGGCCATTCGATGGGCGGCCACGGCGCGCTCACGCTCGCGCTGCGCCACCCGGGCCGCTACGCCAGCGTCTCGGCCTTCTCGCCCATCGTGGCGCCCAGCCAGGTGCCCTGGGGGCAGAAGGCCTTCGCGGCCTATCTGGGCGCAGACCGCGCGGCCTGGGCGGCCCATGACACGGTGGCCCTCGTCGCGACCGCCACCGAGCGCCTGCCGCTGCTGATCGATCAGGGCGAAGCCGACGAATTCCTGGCCACCCAGCTGCGCCCCGAACTGCTGCAGGCCGCCTGCAGCGCCGCCGGCCACCCGCTGACGCTGCGCCTGCAGCCCGGCTACGACCACAGCTACTACTTCATCGCCAGCTTCATCGGCGAGCATGTGGCCTGGCATGCGCGGGCGTTGAAGAGCGCTTCCTGAGGCGCCCCGGCACGGGCCGGCCACCGGCGGGGGCGCGCGTTCCGGCCTTCAGTCGGCGCTGCCGATGACGCCGGTCCACCAGCGCGCATAGATCCGGTCCGCCAGCGCCTGCTGCGCCGCCAGGCAGCGGGCGGTGTCGGCGCGCATGCGCGCGGGGCCGTGCACCGTGGGGTGGCGGCGCTGCGCGGTCAGGTAGGCCGGGTCGTTCTCCTCGAACCAGCGCTGCAGCTTGGCCAGGTCGACCTCGACATGGAACTGCATGCCCAGATGCCGCCCCAGCGAAAAGGCCTGCACCGGGCAGGCGGCGTTGCCGGCCAGGCAGACCGCACCCGGCGGCGGGGTGATGGCCTCGGCGTGCCAGTGGAACACCTCCAGTTGCCCGGGGCTGCCGAGCCAGTCGTGCGCCGGGTCGGCCGGGGCCACCTCGAGGGTGTGCCAGCCCACCTCCGGCGCCGGCGACGGCCCGACCTGCCCGCCCAGTGCCCGCGCCATCAGCTGGCCGCCCAGGCAATGGCCGAGGGTGGGCTTGCCGGCGGCGACGGCCTCGCGGATCAGCACCTCGGCCTGGCGCAGCGAGGGCAGCGGGTCGTTGGCGCACATCGCGCCGCCCAGGATGGCCAGGGCGTCCCAGCCCCCGAGGGTGTCGGGAAAGCGGTCGCCGGATTCGCTGTCGAAGCAGTCGAAAGGAATGCCCTGGCGCGTCAGCCAGGTGGCGAGGTAGGCCGGTCCGTCGGAACGCAGGTGTTGCAGGATCAGGGCGCGGGGCATGGTGTCGGGGTGGGCGCGGGCCGGCGCCGGCTTCGCCGGAGCAGGCGGTCCGGCATTGTGCGGTGCCGCGGGCCGGCCCGCGTGCGGTCGGACCCCGGCGCCTGCCTCCGATACCCCTGAGCCGCGAGGGGCCATCGCCGCGTCGCGACAATCCGCTCCGTCCGAAAGGGGAGTAGTCAGGCAGCCTCCCCGGCTGTCGCGATGTCCCGTCAATACGGAAGGCCGGTGCAACGCCGGTGTTCCCGGGTCCGCACGAAGCGACAGGCTTCCGGCAAGACCTTTCGGCGCGATCTCAACCCCGTCCCCTTTCTCTCCGGGAGTGTCATGGACACCATCGCGCCGACCTGGCTGTGGGTCACTTTCGTCGTCTGCGTGCTTGCCGCGCTCTTCGTCGATTTCGTCGTGCTGCGCCGTCAGGGCGCGCACACCGTCTCCATGAAGGAGGCACTGAACTGGTCGCTCGTCTGGGTGGCCGCCAGCTTCGCCTTCAACGGCCTGTTCTGGTGGGCCGTGGCTCAGGATCATGGCCGCGAGCTGGCCGATACCAAGGCGATGGAGTTCCTCACCGGCTATCTCATCGAGAAGAGCCTGGCGGTGGACAACATCTTCGTCTTCCTGATGATCTTCACCTACTTCGCGGTGCCGCCGGCCTACCAGAAGCGGGTGCTGATGATCGGCATCGTCGGCGCGATCGTGCTGCGTACGCTGATGATTCTGCTGGGTTCCTGGCTGATCGCGCACTTCCACTGGATCCTGTACCTCTTCGGCGCCTTCCTGGTGCTCACCGGCATCAAGATGTGGTGGGCTTCCGGCCAGGAGCCGGACATGGAGAGCAACCCCGCGCTCAAGCTGCTGCGCCGCCTGATGCCGGTGAGCCGGCAGCTCGACGGCGAGAAGTTCTTCACCGTCGAGAACGGCCGGCGCATCGCCACGCCGCTGCTGCTGGTGATCGCGCTGGTGGGCATGACCGACGTGATCTTCGCGGTGGACTCGATCCCCGCGATCTTCGCGATCACCACCGACCCCTTCATCGTGCTGACCTCGAACATCTTCGCGATCCTGGGTCTGCGCGCGATGTACTTCCTGCTCGCTGCGGTGGCGGTCAAGTTCCACCTGCTGAGCTACGGCCTGGCGGTGATCCTGGTCTTCATCGGCAGCAAGATGCTGCTGGTCGACGTGGTCAAGATCCCGGTGATGGCCTCGCTGGGCGTGGTGGTGGCGATCCTGGCGATCACGATGATCTGGAGCGTGCGCACCGCCCCGCGCATTCCGGCGAAGTCGGCCTCCTCCGGGAGCTGACGCGCGGTCCCGGCGGCGGCTGCCGCCGGGCGGAGCCTGCCGCCGCAGGCCGACCCGCCCGGGTCAGGCCTTGGGCGGCTGGAAGCGCACGCCGGGCTTGGGCGCCCGGGCGTACAGGCCGGTGACCTGCGGCAGGGCCGCCTCGATGTCGGCGATGCGGGTGGTGCCCGACGGGTGGGTGGAGAGGAACTGCGGCGGCGCGCCCTTGGAGGCGGCGGCCATCTTCTGCCACAGCGAGATGCCCGCACGCGGGTTGTAGCCGCCGCGTGCGGCCAGCTCCATGCCCACCAGGTCGGCTTCGGTCTCGTCCTCGCGGCCGAACTTGAGGGTGAGCAGCTGGCCGCCCATGTCGGCGGCGGCGCGGCCGAGTTCGCCCAGCCCCAGCAGGCTGGCGGCGATCGAGATGCCCCCGCGCGTGGCGATGGTCTTGCCGATGCGCTCGCGGGCGTGCTCGCGCACCGCATGGGCCATCTCGTGGCCCATGATCATGGCCACCTCGTCGTCGTCGAGCTGCAGCTGCGCCAGGATGCCGTGATAGAAGGCGATCTTGCCGCCGGGCATGCAGAAGGCGTTGATGGTCTTCGCGCCGATCAGGCTGACCTCCCACTTCCAGTTCTTCGCGCGCGGGTTCCAGGCGTGCGTGAAGGGAATCAGGCGCTGCGCGATCGCATCGAGCCGGCGCATCTGCGGGTGCTCCGGCGGCGCCAGTGCGCCCTTGCTCTGGGCCTCCTGGCGCAGCTGGGTGTACTGCCGGCCGGCATCGGCCTCCACCTGGTCGGCGGGGTAGAACTTGGCGAACTTGGAGATGCCGCCCACTTCCACGCCCTCGCGGGCCAGCAGCGGGCCGGCGGCACTGCCGGCCGCACCGGCCACCAGCAGCCGGGTGAACAGGCGGCGCTGGTGCAGCGGGCAGCCGCAGCCGCCCGGGTGGGCGTCCACACGGGTGGTGATCTCGGCGTCGGTGACGAAGCTCGATTCGGGCGTCTGGTTCATGGCATCGGCGGACAGTCCGCAGAGGGCAGGGACAGCGATGGCGGCTCGGACCCGCCGCGGCCGGAAAAGATCCCCGCCGCGGCGCAGGGACAAAGCATAGCGGCGCAGCGGTCTCGGCGTCGGCGTGGGTCTGCAGGGGTCAGTCGTCCGCGCCGGCCGGCGCGCGCACGGGCTCCAGTGCCCGGATCGTCGGCCGCAGCCACCCCAGCAGCACGAGTGCCGGCAGCGCGGCGACGGTGGACCACAGGAAGAAGGCCGGCCAGCCGATCGACTCGGCCAGCACGCCTGCCAGCGGCCCGACCCAGACCCGGCCCACCGAGGCGAAGGCACTGAGCAGGGCGTACTGCGTGGCGCTGAAACGCTGGCTGGTCAGGCTCATCAGGAAGGCCACGAAGGCGGCCGTGCCCATGCCGCCGCTGAGGTTCTCGAAGGCGATCACCATCAGCAGGCCGCCGTCCACCGGGGTGGCCTGCGCCAGGTGCAGGAAGCCCCAGTCGAAGGCGGGAATCGTCAGCCCCGGCAGCAGGCCCTTGCCGTGGACGGCCAGCCACCAGAAGCCCAGGTTGCTGGCCGCCTGCAGCACGCCGAACAGGAACAGCGCGCGCCACAGCCCGAGCCGCAGCATCGCCGCGCCGCCCAGCAGTGCGCCGCCGATGGTCAGCCACAGGCCGATCAGCTTGTTCACCACGCCCACCTCGGCCGAGCCGTAGGCCATGCTCTTGAGCAGGAAGGGCGTCATCAGCGAGCCGGCGAAGGCGTCGCCCAGCTTGTAGAGCACCACGAAGGCCAGGAAGGCCCAGGCGCCGGGCTGCGCGAAGTACTGCCCCAGGCCATCGAGCAGGGTCTCGAAGCGCGCCCGCCGTGCCGCCCAGGCCGCCAGCGGCAGCGTGAAGGCGATGCCCGCCAGCAGGGCGGCCAGGTCCATCCAGCGCTGCCGCAGCAGCGGAGCGAGCGTGCTGTCGGCCAGCCAGGGCGACAGCAGCGCGGTGGCGGCCGGGCCGAACAGCCGGTCGGTGACCAGGTAGCCGGCCACCACCGCGGCCAGCACCGCGACGAAGCCGCGCAGGTCGTGTGCGGCCACGGCGCGGCTGGGCGGCGGCAGCGCCAGGCGGGGCAGGGCCAGGCTGCTCAGCAGCGCTGCACCGAGCATGATCGCGGCCATCAGCCGGTACACCTCCGGCCAGGTCCAGGCTGCGCCGCTGCCGGCCGCGCCGACCAGGCCGTTGGCCGGATCGGTCCAGATCAGCGCGACGCCCCCTGAAAGGATCATCGCCAGCCGGTAGCCCAGTACCTTGAGCGACGAGCCCATGCCGCGCTCCTCGGCGGGCAGCAGGTCGGCGCCGTAGGCGTCGATCACCACGTCCTGCGTGGCCGACAGGAAGGCCACCCCCACCGCCAGCAGCGCGAAGGTCTGCAGGGCCTGCATCGGCGGGGTGGCCGCCATCGCCAGCAGCGCCAGCGCGAGCGCCAGCTGGCTGGCCACCAGCCAGCCGCGCCGGCGGCCCAGCCAGGGCAGGTCGAAGCGGTCGATCAGCGGTGCCCAGAGGAACTTGAAGGTGTAGGGCAGGCCCACCAGGCTCAGGAAGCCGATGGTGGCCACGTCGATGCCTTCCAGGCTCAGCCAGGCCTGCATGGCCTGGCCGGTCAGGGCCAGCGGCAGCCCGGAGGCAAAGCCCAGCGCCAGCAGCACCGCGAAGCGCCAGCCGCGCAGCAGGGCCTCGGGGGCATCGGAACCGGGGCGAAGGGGGGGCGGCGCAGCGGGCATCGGTGGATTCTAGGAGGGGGATTCACGCACTCCGACCGCCGCGTGAGCGCCCCGAGCAGGCCTGCACGGGCAGCCCCGCGGGGCTTCGCGGACAATCCGCAGATGACCGACCGCCCCGCCCGCGCCGCCGAGCCGCCCTTCACCCGCCAGGAGTTCCGCCAGGCGCTGGGCCTGTTCGCCACCGGCGTGACCATCGTCACCGCCCGTGCTGCGGACGGCAGCCCGGTGGGCCTGACGGTGAATTCCTTCAACTCCGTCTCGCTGGCGCCACCGCTGGTGCTGTGGAGCCTGGCCCGCGCGGCCGGCTCGCTGCCGGTGTTCTCGGCCGGATCCCACTATGCGATCCACATCCTCTCGTCCGAGCAGCGCGCCCTGGCCGAGCGCTTCGCCACGCGCGACATCGACCGCTTCGCCGGGCTGGACTGGCACGAGGGCGCCGGCGGCATCCCGCTGATCGACGGCGCCGCGGCGGTGCTCGAGTGCCACAACCGCAGCCGCTACGAGGAGGGCGACCATGTGATCTTCGTCGGCGAGGTGGAACAGTGCCGCTGGCATCCGCAGGCTTCGCCGCTGATCTTCCACGGCGGGCGCTTCTATACCGAGCTGCCGCTGGTGCCCTGAACCGCGCTGCCCGGGACTTGAAATCGCGCCCGGTGGATCCATACTTGCGGGGGTATTCAATGGAGCTTGCCCCATGCACATCGTCTGCCCCCGCTGCCAGGCCACCAACCGCGTGCCCGACGACCGCCGTCACGACGGCCCGAGCTGCGGCCGCTGCGGCGCCGCGCTGCTCGACGGCCAGCCGGCCGAGCTGAGCGATGCCAGTTTCGACGCCGTCGTCGGCAGGAGCGAGCTGCCGGTGCTGGTGGACTTCTGGGCGCCCTGGTGCGGCCCCTGCCGGCAGATGGCGCCGCAGTTCGCCCAGGCGGCACAGTCGCTGCGCGGCGAGGTGCTGTTCGCCAAGGTGAACAGCGACGACCACCCGCGCAGCGCCGGGCGCCTGGGCATCCGCTCGATCCCGACGATGGTGCTGTTCCAGGGCGGGCGCGAGGTGGCGCGCCAGAGCGGCGCGATGAGCGCCGCGCAGATCGGCCAGTGGCTGGCGCAGGCGCTGCAGCGCGCCTGAGACCCGATGGCACGGGTGCGGCCCGGGTACGGCCCGGGCGTGCCGATGCCCTCAGCCCGCTGCGCTGGCGCGGCGCGCCGCGAAGTCGACGAACCAGTCCACGCTGTCGGCGTTGGCCATCGCGTCGCGCTTGAGCACCTCCTCGGGGCGCGCGCCCAGCAGCAGCCGCTTGACCGGCAGCTCCATCTTCTTGCCCGACAGGGTGCGCGGAATGGCCGCCACCTGGATCACCTCGTCGGGCACGTAGCGTGGCGACAGGGCCTGGCGGATCGCGGTACGAATCGCCTCGCTCAGTTCGCCGTCGAGCCGACGGCCGTCGCGCAGCACCACGAACAGGCCCATCCAGCTCGGCCGGCCCAGGTACTCCAGGTCGACCACCAGGCTGTCCATCACCGCGGGCAGGGTCTCGACGGCCCGGTAGATCTCGGCCGTGCCGATGCGCACGCCGTGGCGGTTGACGGTGGCGTCGCTGCGCCCGTAGATGACCGCGCCGCTGGCGCCGCTGTCCGGGTGCGAGACGATGCGGATCCAGTCGCCGTGCCGCCAGACGGGCCCGGGGCGGCTGCCGTCGTCGCGTCCGCCGGGGTAGGTCTCGAAGTAGCTTGCGAGGTAGCGGCGGTCGTCCGGGTCGTTCCAGAAGCGCAGCGGCATCGAGGGCATCGGCCGGGTGCAGACCAGTTCGCCCACCTCGTCGATCAGCGCATGGCCACGGCCCTGGGCATCGGGGGCGCTCCAGGCCTCCACCGCGGCGCCCAGGCAGCGGCACTGCATCTCGCCGCGCCGCACCGGCAGGGTGGGCAGCCCGGCGATGAAGGCGCCGGCAAAGTCGGTGCCGCCCGAGATGGGGTTGATCCAGATGTCACGGCCCGCGACCTTGGGCAGGCTCTGCCAGAGCCAGTCGTAGCACTCCTCGGCCAGCGGCGAGCCGGTGGAGCCCACGGCGCGCAGCGCCGACAGGTCGTTGCCGCGGGTGGGCTGGACACCGGCCTTCAGGCAGCTGGCGTAGAAGGCCGCGCCGGCGCCGAACAGGGTGGTGCCGGTTTCGCCGGCGAAGCGCCACAGCGTGCTCCAGTCGGGCTGCTCGCCGCGGCCGGCCGGACTGCCGTCGTACAGGCAGATCGTGGTGCCGGCCAGCAGGGCATTGACCTGGCAGTTCCACATGATCCAGGCCGTCGAGGTGGCCCAGTGGAAGCGGTCGCCGGTCTCCACCGTCGGGCCCAGGTTGCAGTGCAGCACCAGCAGCTTGAGCGCCTCGAGCATGATGCCGCCGTGGCTGTGCACGATCGGCTTGGGCAGGCCGGTGGTGCCGCTCGAGTAGACGATCCACAGCGGGTGGTCGAAGGGCAGCCATTCGGGCTCGAAATGGCGCGGGTCGCCGGCCAGCAGGGCGCGCAGGTCGTAGGCGCGCCGCGTCGGCGTCGCGAAGTCCTCCGCATCGGCCTCGCGCAGCAGGTAGGGCCAGAGCACGAAGTGCTGCACGCTGGGCAGGCCGTCGAGCAGCTCGGCCAGCACCGGGCGGCGGTCGTGGTCACGTCCGCCGTAGCTCGAGCCGTCGCAGGCGATCAGCACCTTGGGCTCGATCTGGCGGAAGCGGTCCAGCACCGCCACCGGCCCCATCTCCGGCGAGCACAGCGACCATACCGCGCCGATGCTGGCGCAGGCCAGGAAGGCCACCACGGTCTGCGGCGTGTTGGGCAGGTAGGCGGCGACGCGGTCGCCGCGCTGCACGCCCATTCGGCGCAGCGAGGTCGCCAGCGAGGCCACCTCGCGGTGCAGCTCGCGCCAGCTCAGCTCGAGGCTGCAGTGGTCCTCGTGCATCCACTCGTTGCGGAAGACGATGGCCGGGTGCCCGGCGCCGTAGGCCGCATCGGCGTGGCGGAACACCTGGCGGGCGTAGTTGACCTGGGTGCCCGGGAACCAGCGCGCGCCGGGCATGCGCTCCTCGGCCAGCACCGCCTCGGGCGGGGCCGGCGAGCGCAGGTCGAAGTAGTCCCAGATCGAGCGCCAGAAGCCGTCCAGGTCGGTGACCGACCATTGCCAGAGCGCGTCGTAGGAGTCGAAGCGCAGGCCGCGCTGCTCGGCCAGCCAGCGCTGGTAGAGGGTGATCCGGGGTTCGGGCAGGGGCATGGGAGGCGACCGGAAAGGGCGAGTTCGAGCCTGCGCGCGCCGCGCGTGCAGATTCCCGCATGGTGCACGGTTACAACCGGATTGACCAGATCGGGACGTGTCGGTGTGACGCGGCCGAGACGCCCGAGGCTCGGCGTACCCGAGAGGCGCTGCGTTGCTCAGGTCGTCGGTGGCTGCACGTCGACGTACTTCCACCAGTCCAGCCAGCACACCGGCCGGCGGTAGCCGATCACGCCGGGGTGGTTCAGGTCGCAGAGGATGCGGTGCACCGTCATGCGGTAGGGCATGTAGGCCAGCGCCAGCTTGTTGGCCTGGCGGAACAGCCCGGCGCGCTCCGGGCCGTCGGGCAGGGCCTGCAGGCGCTCGTACAGGGCGTCGAAGGCCGGCAGCTTCATGCGCGACAGGTTGGCCTTGCCGATCGAGCCGCCGTAGGCCCGCTCGAGGGCGCTCTGGCCGTCGGGCGTGGAGGCGCTCGAGCCCACCCGCCACATCATGAAGCGCCCGGCGCGGCTGGCCTTGAGGTTCTCGGCCCACTGGCCGACGCGGATGTCCAGCCGCAGCCCCAGCGCATCCATGCTCTTCTTCAGGATCTCGTCCATCGCGCGGGTGGTCTGGTCCGACTGGCTGAGCATCTCGAGGGTGAGCGGGCGGCCGTCGGGCTGCTCGCGCCAGCCGTCGCCGTCGCGGTCGCGCCAGCCGTACAGGTCGAGCAGGGCGCGCGCGCGGGCCGGATCGTGGCCGGTGGCGTCGCTGCGCAGCGACGCGTCGTAGCCGAAGGTGCCCGGCACGGTCAGGCCCTGGGCCGCGACAGCCTCGCCGCGGCGCACCAGGGCGATCTCGCGGTCGATGTCGTAGCCCAGTGCGATCGCGCGGCGCAGCGCGACCCGCTCGGGTGCCAGGCCGCCGACCACCGGGTGCTCCATGTTGAAGACCTGGTAGAACACGTCGGCCGCCGGCACGCGGCGCGCCTCGATGCCGCGGCGCAGCAGGTGCGGGGCGAGCTGGCCGCCGACGATGGCCTGGCCGACGAATTCCGGCGGCACGATCTGCAGCAGGTCCTGCTCGCCGGCCAGGAAGGACAGCCAGCGCGGCTGGGCCTCCTCGACGATGGCGATCTCGATGCGGTCGAGCAGCGGCAGGCGCCGGCCCTTCAGCCGGGCGAGCAGCGCCTGCCCCTCGAGGTCGTCCGGCGCGGGGCGGGCGTCGTAGACGGCCTCCCGGTAGGTCGGGTTGCGCTCGAGCACGATCTGCGAGCTGCGCCGCCAGCGGGCCAGGCGGAACGGCCCGGTGCCCACCGGGTGCTCCATGATCCGGTCGCCGTAGCGCTGCACCACCTCGCGCGCCACCACCCCCCAGATGTCCGAGGCGGCCATCGCGTAGATGAAGCGCGGGCGCGGCTCGCGCAGGCGGAACTGCAGCGTGTGGCGGTCCAGCGCCACCAGCCCCGGCACCGCCGCGTCGTAGTCGAAGGCCCGCCGGCCCTGCAGCGCCGCCGCGCGCAGCTCGCGCAGGCCGACGATGCCCAGGTCCTCGAAGCTGGCCTGGCTGGGGCTCTTCAGCGCCGGGTCGTACAGGCGCTTGAAGCTGTAGATCCAGTCCTCGGCGGTGACCTCGCGGGGCCGGCCGCCGAAGGCCGGATCGTCCTGGAAGTGCACGCCGCGGCGCAGCCGCACCGTGAAGCGGGTGTGGTCGTCGGCGACCTCGGGCAGCGCCTCGGCCAGGCAGGGGCGGATCTGGAAGGGCCGGGCGAGGTGGTCGTACTCGTACAGCGCCTCGAAGATGTTGGCGGTGACGGTGCGCGAATAGATGTCGGAGATCTGCGCCGGGTCGAAGCCGGTTTCGGCCGTCGGAAAGGCGTAGCGCAGCACATGGGCGCGCTGCCCGGGCGGCGCCGTCGCGGCCGCCGCCGCGGGCGCGGGCCAGGCCAGCGCGCCGGCCAGCCAGAGGCCGCCGGCCGCCTGCCGGCCCAGCCAGTCGCGTCGGTCGAGCAGGGGGCCGCTCATCGCGGCGCCTGGGCCGCCTGGCGCGCTGCCGGGTCGACGTCGACGTACTTGAAGAACTCGCGCAGGAAGGGGTTGCGCCGGTAGCCGGTCACCCAGGGGTGCATCAGGTCGGTGCCGATGCGGTGGCTGCTCAGCTTGTACGGCGCGTAGGCCACCATCAGCCGCATGGCCTCGCGCATCACGGCCAGGCGCTCCGGGCCGTCGGGCATCTTGTTCTGGCGGATGTAGAGCTCGTCGAAGGCCGGCAGGGCGAAGCGCGAGTGGTTCGCCGCGCCCTTGTTCGGGCCGTAGCCCAGCGCCAGGAAGGTGTCGCCGTCCGGGTTGCCGGCCAGCCAGGCCACGCCCCACATCATCAGCTTGCCGGTGCGCGAGGCCTTGAGGTTCTCCGGCCACTGGGCGATCTTGAAGCGCATGCGGATGCCCACCGCCTTGCTGCTCTTCTGCCAGATCTCGGCGAGCTGGCGCGAGGCCTGGTCGGCCTGCGTGGCCAGCTCGACCTCCAGCGGCTGGCCGTCCGGGGTCTCGCGCCAGCCGTCGCCATCGCGGTCCCGCCAGCCGTAGAGATCCAGCAGCGCGCGCGCCTTGGCCGGGTTGTACTCGCTCATCTCGCTGCGCAGGCTCGGGTCGTGGCCGTAGTTGATCGGTGGAATCGGCCCCTGCGCGGCCACCGCCTGGTTGCGCCGCAGCAGCACCAGTTCCTGGGGGCCGTTGTAGGCCAGGTTCAGCGCACGGCGCAGCGCCACCTTCTCCGGGGTGTAGCCGCCCACCACCGGGTGCTCCATGTTGTAGAGCGTGGCCAGCGTCACGTCGCCCAGGAAGGTGCGGAACATCTGCACCCCGCGCTGCACCAGGTAGGGCGCGAGCTGGTTGTTCGGGATCGCCAGGCTGGCATAGGTGTTGGGCAGGCGGTCGAGCACGTCGGCCTCGCCGTTCAGGAAGGACAGCCAGCGCGGCTGGTCCTCCTCGACGATGGAGATCTCCACCCGGTCGACCATCGGCAGGCGCCGCCCCGCCAGGCGCGCTGCCACCGCCTGGCCTTCGGCGTCGTCGGCCGGCGCCTGCTCGTCGTAGCGCAGGTCGCGGAAGGTCGGGTTGCGCTCGAGCACGATCAGCGAACTGCGCCGCCACTCGGCCAGCCGGAAGGGGCCGGTGCCCACCGGGTGGGCCATGATCTGCTGGCCGTAGTGCTCCACCACCTCGCGCGCCACGGCGCCGAAGGCCGAGCTGTCGTTGAAGATGACGTGGTGCAGCCGCGGCGAGGGCTCGGCCAGCTTGACGCGCAGCGTGTAGCGGTCGAGCGCACGCAGGCCCTCCACCTCGACGTCGTAGGGAAAGGGCTTCTTCTCGTCCAGCGCCTGGCGACGCAGTTCCGACAGGCCCAGGATGCGGGCGTTCTCCAGCAGGTAGAGGTTGGGGCTCTTGGTGACCGGGTCGTAGTGACGCTTGATCGCGTAGACGAAGTCCTGCGCGGTCAGCTCGCGCCGCTGGCCCTTGAAGGCCGGGTCGTCGGCGAAGTAGATGCCCGGCCGGATGCGGAAGGTGAACTCGGTGAAGTCGGCCGAGATCTCCGGCAGCGCCGCCGCGGTCAGCGGCTTCAGGCGGAAGGGGCGCGCCAGGTAGTCGTAGGTCAGCAGCGCCTCGAAGATGCCGGCGGTGACGGTGCGCGAGTAGTTGTCCGACACCTGGGCCGGGTCGAAGCCGGTCTCGGCGGTCGGAAAGGCATAGCGCAGCACCTTGGGCGGCGCGCCGGTCTGGGGCGGCGGCGGCGCGGCGGCCGCGGCCGAGGCTGCCGGCGCGGCGGGCGCGGGCAGACCGATCAGGAAGCTCAGGCCGGCCAGCGTGGCCAGGCCGAGGCGACGGATGCCGGGAAACAGACGCATGGCGCGAGTATGCCGGCGCCGCGCCCGGCCCGGCAGCGGCCCGGCCATCGGGTCGGCCCCGACCCGATGGCCGGACCGGCCAGGTGGAGGCCGGGCACCGGCTCAGTCGGCCGCGGCGGCGTTCAGCTGGTCGCGCGTGGCCAGGGCGACGCGCCGCGCCGCCTCGGCGAAGTCCTCGCCGCGGCTGGCGTAGAGCACCGCGCGCGAGCTGTTCACGATGATCGGCCCGGTCACGCTGCCGTCGGCGGCGCGGCGCAGGCCGGCGCGCACCGTGGCCTGCGCATCGCCGCCCTGGGCGCCCACGCCGGGGATCAGCAGCGGCAGCGTCGGCGCCAGCTCGCGCACCTTGGCGATCTCCGCCGGGTAGGTGGCGCCCACCACCAGCGCGAGCTGGCCGTTGGTGTTCCACGTCGTCTGCGCCAGCGCGGCCAGGTGCTCGAACAGCCGCGGCTGCCCGGGCACGTCGGCCAGGTGCTGCATCTGCCAGTCGTCGCCACCCGGGTTGGAGGTGCGGCACAGCAGGATGGCGCCCTTGCCCGGCCAGCGCAGGTAGGGCTCGATGCTGTCGAAACCCATGAAGGGCGACAGCGTCACCGCGTCGGCCTGGTAGCGCTCGAAGGCCTCGCGGGCGTACTGCTCGGCGGTGGCGCCGATGTCGCCGCGCTTGGCGTCCAGGATCACCGGCACCTCCGGCGCGGTGCGGCGGATGTAGGCCATCAGCTGCTCGAGCTGCTCCTCGGCGCGCTGCGCGGCGAAGTAGGCGATCTGCGGCTTGAAGGCGCAGACCAGGTCCTTGGTGGCGTCGACGATGCGGGCGCAGAAGTCGAAGATCTTCGACGCGTCGCCGGCCCAGTGGCTGGGAAACTTCGCCGGCTCGGGGTCGAGCCCCACGCAGAGGAAGGACTGGTGGCGCGTCTGGGCGCGCTGGAGTTGGTCGGTGAAGTTCATGGCGAGGGTCTATCGGTTCGAAGGCGTTTCGTCTGGGTGTCAGCGCATCAGCAGGAGGCTCGACAGCGGCAGTGTCACGATGCGCGGATCGTCGCAGTAGGCGTCGTCCGATTGCGTGATCAGCAGGCCGAAGGGCGCGTTGTAGACCGACTTCTCGATGAAGGAACGCAGTCCGCGCGTGTCCTGATGGTCGATGCGGGACCTGTACTTGATCTCGACCGGGATGCGTTGATCCCCGACCGTGAGAACGAAGTCCACCTCCGGTTCGGCGCCTCGCTCTGGAAAATGGTGCACGCCGAGATCGACCATCGATCGGAAGAACTGGCCGGCGACGCTCTCGGCGATGTGTCCGGCCAGCACGCTCAGATGCGGCGACGCGCGCAGTCCCTCGGGCGTCAGGGGCACCTGCTCCTGGAGCCAGGCACTCCGCAGCGCGTGATCCGAGAGGATCAACTTCGGGGATCCCTTTCGGCGTTTCAGCCGAAGTTCGAGGGGTTCGATCAGTCGTACCAGCAGCGTGGCGTCCAGAAAGCGAAGATACGCCAGCACGCGTGCCCAGCCGATATTCGCGTTCAGGCTGCGCCGGACCTCGTCGAGGTACAGCGCCTGTGTCGGGGACTGGCCCACATAACGGCAGCTCAGTCGAAACACCTCTTCGAGTAAAGGCTCGTCGCGACGCCTCCCCCGCTCTCCGACGCGGAGATCATGCTGTATGGCCCGACGAACGACCGTCTCGACCAGTTGGGAGGAGATTTCGTCCCAGGTGGCTTCCGCATGGGTGTGGGCCAGGGGATAGGAGCCGAAGGTGGAGAAGGCCTCGAAAGCCGGATCGCGCAGGCCCCGGTGCCTTTCGCCGAATTCCCTGGCGCCGAGCCAGAACTGCTTGTCCTTGAGCGGTGCCAGACCGTTGAAGGGAAGATACGGCTCGATCTGACCGATCTTGCGCAGCTGGGCGACTTCCCGCAGCAGCAGGGGACCCATCTCGATCGTCGAGAGCCGCCCCGCGAGGCTGTCCCGCCCCGCTTCGATCCGTAGGGCCGAACTGCCTGTCACGATCGCCCGGACCGGCTGCAGATCGACGAGGTGTTTGACCTGGGTGGCCCAGTCCGGCAGGTTCTGGACTTCGTCGAGCAGGAAGTAGACCGGACCGTCCTGTCGATGGGCAAAGGCGTTGATCGACGTGCCCAGGATGTTGTCCGCATACCAGGCGGCCAGATCCAGGATGGGTGTCGGCAGGCGCTGGAGCTGTGGCAGATCGTCGAACTGGACGCGCAGGATGCGCCGTGGATCGACGCCGGCGTCGAGCAGGCTGTCGGCGATCTGGTTCAGGGTGGTGGTCTTGCCGACCTGCCGGGTGCCTCGTAGCACGGTCACAGGCGCCAGACCGGTCTTCAGGCGCTTGATCGTCGGCGCAAAGGCCCACCGGCGCGTCGAGGGCACCCCGAACTGGCGCTCACCACGCCACCAGGGATTGCTGTCGCGCAGCAGCCGCTCACCCCCTGCGGCAAGGACGCCCGGCAACGTGAGATCGAGCTGCTTCATGCCCATTTGCTCCGATCGGGGGTGTTCCGCCTGCCAGCTGCGAGATAACCCGAAACCTCAGATCCGCCGCGCCAGTTCGGCCGCCTTGCCCGTGTAGCTGCCCGGCGTCATCGCCAGCAGGCGGTCCTTCTCGGCCTGGGGCAGCGCCAGGGCGGCGATGAAGCCCTGCATCAGCTCACGGGTCATCGGCTGGCCGCGGGTGAAGGCCTTGAGTTGCTCGTAGGGCTCGGGCAGGCCGAAGCGGCGCATCACCGTCTGGATCGGCTCGGCCAGCACCTCCCAGGCCTCGTCCAGGTCGGCGGCCAGCGCCGCCTCGTTGAGCTCCAGCTTGCCCAGGCCGCGCAGCAGGCTGTCGTAGCCGAGCTGGGCGTAGCCCAGCGCCACGCCCATGTTGCGCAGCACGGTGCTGTCGGTCAGGTCGCGCTGCCAGCGGCTGATCGGCAGCTTCTGGCTCAGGTGCGTCAGCAGGGCGCTGGCCAGGCCGAAGTTGCCCTCGGCGTTCTCGAAGTCGATCGGGTTGACCTTGTGCGGCATGGTCGACGAGCCCACCTCGCCGGCCTTGGTCTTCTGCTTGAAGTAGCCCAGGCTGATGTAGCCCCAGACGTCGCGGCTGAAGTCGATCAGGATGGTGTCGACGCGCGTGACCGCGTCGAACAGCTCGGCCATGTAGTCGTGCGGCTCGATCTGGATGGTGTACGGGTTGAAGGTCAGCCCCAGCTGGTTCTCGATCACCGCGCGGCTGAAGGCCTCCCAGTCGTGCTCGGGCCAGGCCGACAGGTGGGCGTTGTAGTTGCCCACCGCGCCGTTCATCTTGGCCAGCAGCTTCACCTCGGCAATGCGCGCGCGGCCCGCCTGCAGGCGGGCCACCACGTTGGCGATCTCCTTGCCCACCGTGGTCGGGCTGGCGGTCTGGCCGTGGGTGCGGCTGAGCATCGGCACCGCGGCGAAGGCCTGGGCCAGCTCGCGCAGCTTGGCGATGATCTGGTCCAGCGTGGGCAGCAGCACCTGCTCGCGGGCGGCTTTGAGCATCAGCGCGTGGCTGGTGTTGTTGATGTCCTCGCTGGTGCAGGCGAAGTGCACGAACTCGCCGGCCGCCTTCAGCTCGGGCAGCTCGGCCGCATGGGCCTCGAACTGGCGCTTGAGCCAGTACTCCACCGCCTTCACGTCGTGGTTGGTGGTGCGCTCGATGTCCTTGATCGCCTGCGCGTCGGCTTCCGAGAAGCCCTGCACCAGCCCGCGCAGCAGGGTTCGGGCGGCCTCGGACAGGGGTTCGAACTCTGCGAAACCGGCATCCGACAGGGCGATGAACCACTCCACCTCGACCTGCACGCGGCGGTGCATCAGCCCGTACTCGGACATCAGGGGGCGCAGCGGCGCGACCTTGGCAGCGTAACGGCCGTCCAGCGGCGACAGGGCGGTGAGGGCGGAGAGGCTCATGGGGGAAAACGATCCGGCATGCGGCCCGGGCGTGAGCGGCGGGCCAGGAAGGGGCCAGGCGGCGCGGCAGGCCGCGGCATTCGGCACGGCCTGTGCGCGTCGCGGGCGGCGTGCATCGAAGGACGGATTTTAGGCGCCGGCCCCGTCCCGCCGGCCACGCGGGCGGCCATACTGCGGGCCATGTCCCGTTCCTCCCGAGCCGGTCGTGCGGCGGCGGTGGCTGCGCCCGCCGCTGACCCCGGCGATGCCCATGTGCGTCCCTTCGTGCACCGCACCCGCGACAGCCGGGCGCTGCACTTCTCCATCCACGAGGTGCAGAGCTTCATGCGCAGCGACGCGCCCGACGCGCTGGCGCTGGCCTACACCCGCCTGATGATGGGCTTCCTGCTCTGGCAGCCGCGGCCGGCCTGCATCGGCCTGATCGGCCTGGGCGGGGGGTCGCTGGTCAAGTTCTGCCACCGGTACCTGGGCGACAGCCGCCTGGAGGTGGTGGAGATCAACCCGCATGTGCTGGCGCTGCGCGAGGAGTTCGAGATTCCGCCCGACGACGCCCGCCTGCGCGTGCACTGCGGCGACGGGGTGCGCTGGGTGCGCGAACACCCGGGTGCCTTCGACGTGCTGATGGTCGACGGCTACGACTACGACGGCCTGCCCTCGGCGCTGGCCACCCAGCGCTTCTACGACGATTGCGCCGCCGCGCTGGCCCCGCAGGGCCTGCTGGTGCTCAACCTGTTCCGCGGCCACCCGCTGCATGCCCTGCACCTCGATCGGCTGCGGCGCAGCTTCGACGGCGCCGTGCTCGAGGTGGCCGATGGCGAGGCGGGCGATCTCGACCTCGAGGGCGGCGGCGCCAACAGCGCGGTGTTCGCCGCCCGCGGCGGCGGGCTGGCCCGGCGACCGCCGCCCGAGCCCCCGCCGGGCATGGCGGCCGAAGCCTGGGACAGCCTGGCGCCGGAGCTGGCCGCCGTGCGGCGTGCGCACGCCCGTGCGGCCCTGCCGGCCGCGCCGCGGCCAGGGCGCCGACGCGCGCCGCGCGACGGCGGATGCGCATCCGGCGCCCCCTAGGCCGGCTCAGCGCGCCGTGCGGTAGGGCTCCTCGAAGGGCAGGAAGTCCTGCTCGGCCAGCGCATCGGCCACCCAGGCCTGCACGCCCGGGGCGGCCCAGACCGCGTCGGCCCAGTCCTGCACCGCCGGGGGCACCGGCAGGCCGTAGGTGCGCAGCCGCGCCACCACCGGGGCGAAGTAGGCATCGACGATGCCGAATGCGCCGAACAGGAAGGGGCAGCTGCCCGCCGCGCGGGCGGCCAGCAGCTCGCTCCACATCTCCACCAGCCGGTCGAGGTCGGCGCGCACGGCCGGCTGCTCGGCCAGCAGGCGCGCGCCCACCTCCGGCAGGTGGGCCTCGATGTTCATGCCGCAGTGCTGGCGCAGCGCGCCGAAGCCCGCGTGCATTTCCGCGCAGCAGCAGCGCGCGCGGGCGCGCTGGCGCGCATCGGCGGGCCACAGCGGCAGGGCGGGAAACTTCTCGGCCAGGTACTCGGCGATCGCCAGCGTGTCCCAGACCACGAAGCCGTCGTCCTCCACCAGCACCGGCACCTTGCCGCCCCGGGCGACGCCGGCCAGGCGGGTCTTGAACTGCGAGTCGGCGCTGAAGGAGTCGAAACGCAGCTTCACCTCTTCGAACGGCAGGTCGTACTGGCGCAGCAGCACCCAGGGCCGCATGGACCAGGAGGAGTAGTTCTTGTTGCCGATGTAGAGCTTCATCGTCGCGCACCTTTCGGGGCAGAGAGTGGAGGGGTGGGAGCGATGCTAGGCGCTGGCGCGCTCGCCCGGGGTGATGTCGGCGCATGGCGGTGATGCGGCGTCGGCATGGATGCGGTGCGCGTCCCCGGGCTCGCCGGGGGTGTCCGCGCTGCGCCCCGGCCCGTCGCCGATCGCCTGCCGCGTGGCTGCGGCCTCGGCGAGCACCCAGCTCGTGAAGGCGGCCACCTCCGGGCGGGGCTCGCCGGACGAGCCGGCCAGTGGCACCAGCCAGTAGCAGATCTCGGCCCACTGGCGCTGGGCGGGCCCGAAGGGCTCGACCAGGTCGCCGCGGGCCAGCGCGTCGGCCACCAGGGCCAGCCGGGCCAGCGCCACGCCCTGGCCGGCCAGGGCGGCCTGCACCTGCTGGTGGGTGTAGTTCATGCTCATGCGCCGGCGCGGCTGCAGGGCCTCCAGCCCGCGCGGCGTCAGCCAGCGCGCCCACGCCTGGTCGGTGGCGATGCGGCTGCCGTCGTCCATCTCCAGCAGGGTGTGGCCGGCCAGGTCGGCCGGAAGGGCCAGCGGCGGGGCATCGCCGCGGGCGATCGCGGCGGCCAGCCCGGCGCCGATCACCGGGGTCAGCACGTCGCCGAACAGGCGGATCGCGTCCGGCGGTGCACGCTCGGGCCGGCAGCCGCGCAGCGCCAGGTCGAGCTCCTCGTCGTCGCTGTCGACCAGCCGGTCGCTGGCCGACAGGCGGATGTCCACGCCGGGGTGCGCGCGCTCGAAGTCGGCCAGCCGTGGCATCAGCCAGAGCGACGCGAAGGACGCGAAGGTCGTGACGCTGACCATCGCCCGGCTGCGCGACAGGCGGATCTGCCGCACCGTGCCGTCCAGCTTGGCCAGGGCGGGCTCCACCGCGCGCAGCAGCTGCCGGCCGGCCTGGGTCAGCTCGACCCGGCGCGTGCCGCGCTGGAACAGTGCCGCGCCCAGCTCCTCCTCCAGCGACTTGATCTGCCGGCTCACCGCCGGCTGGGTGATGCACAGCGCCTCGGCCGCCGCGGAGAAGCTCAGGCGCTGCGCGACGGCTTCGAAGGTGCGCAGGAAGTCGAGCGAGAGCGGGCGCGGGGAGAGTCTTGGATTCATGATCTGGCGTGATGAATCTGTTGCCCCGATCTCATTGGACCGCAAGGGGCGTTACCCGGAGGATACCGGTCATGGAGGCGCCGCGGCGGTGCCTCCGAAGCCAGGAGATTCATGATGATCGAGCATGTGACCGATGTCCAGGTGCTGCGCCCGGCGCGCGCCATGCTGCTGACGGTGTGCCAGGGCCGGGTCTGGCTGACCCGCGCCGGCGACGCCGCGGACCATGTGCTGTCGGCCGGCGACCGGCTGGCGGTGGCGGCCGGCGACTGCCTCTATGTCGAGCCCTGGCGGCGCGGCGAGGCCGCCCGGCTGCACTGGCAGGCGATGCCGCGGCCGATGCCCGCGCCGCCGATCGCCCTGCGCGTCCTGCTGGCTGCCGGCCTGCGGGGCCTCGCCGGCGGCGTGCTGGCCCTGGCCCAGCGTGTGGAGGCCCGTTCGCCTGCCGGAGCGCCCGCCCGCCCGCCCGCCTGTCCGGTCGCCTGACGGGTCGCCGACGCTGCGGGGCAGGGGAGGGCACAACCCGGCTGGTGAAATTGTGACGAACTGCACACAATGGTGGCCAGTCCCCCGAGGAGGAGCTGCGGCCATGATCCGACTGCACCAGTTCGCCCCCGCCTTCGGCCTGCCGAACGCCAGCCCGTTCTGCATGAAGCTGGAGATCTGGCTGCGCCTGGCCGGCCTGCCCTACGAGGCCGTCGACATCGGCGACGTGCTGAAGGCGCCCAAACGCAAGCTGCCCTACATCGAGGACGGCGTTCGGGTGGTGGCCGATTCGACCTTCATCATCGACTACCTGAAGGCCACCTACGGCGACCCGCTGGACGGCTGGCTCAGCCCCTCGCAGCGCGCGGTGGCGCTGGCCTTTCAGCGCCTGTTCGAGGAGAACCTGTACTGGGCCGTGGTCCACACCCGCTGGGCCGAGCCGGCCGGCTGGGAGAAGACGCGCGAGGCCTTCTTCGGCACGCTGCCCGCACCGCTGCGCTGGTTCCTGCCGACGCTGGCGCGCCGCGGCATGCTCGCGCAGATGCAGGGCCAGGGCATGGGCCGGCACAGCCCGGCCGACATCCATGCGATCGGCGTGCGCGACGTCACCGCGGTGGCGGACTTCCTGGCCGACAAGCCCTACCTGATGGGCGCGCAGCCCTGCACGCTGGACGCCACCGGCTACGCTTTCCTGGCCAACCTCCTCTGGGCGCCGGTGGATTCGCCCATCCGCGACGCGGCGCGCGCACGGGGCCACCTGCAGGCCTATTGCGAACGCATGAAGGCGCGCTGCGGGGCCTGAACGTCACGCCCGCGCCCGATGCAGGCGCGACGGACTTCTGCATTTCCAGTGCGTCATGGGCGGCCGGGTGATGGCGGATGGAATACGAAAGCTCCTCGTGCCGGATCTGTAATGAGTCGGCCTTGCGAAATCTATAAGTTGTTGTTTTGATTGAACTTTCATGGTGAATCCGACTTGCAGAAGCCCTCAGGAAGAGATCCACTGAGCGGCAGTTTCTGAGAGTTTTCGGAGCTCAACGAATGGCCACAGACGAC
>JAKLLA010000020.1 GCA_023150375.1 Burkholderiaceae bacterium | reverse complement strand
TGTCGCCGTCCTGCGACAGCGCCGTGGTACCGCCCCGTTGGGTGGCGTCGACCAGCGTGCCCGCCGTGCCGACGGACTGATCCCAGGCGTAGTAGCTCAGGCTGGGCTTGGCCAGGTCGTTGGCGGTGGTGCCGCCCACCGCATCGGGCACGAAGCGAACCAGGTCCGTGCTGCGCAGCAGCAGGGCATGGTCGGCCGTCAGGCCGATCGCCGCCCAGGTGTCGCCACCGTCCAGGCTGTACTGCCAGGTACCGCTCACCCCGCCGTCGTCCACGGCGTACACCGCCATGCCGGTCCGGACGCCGTTGCTGGCCGCATGCGCGCCCGTCGTCACATCCACGTCGGCGATCGTGCCCAGCAGCGCCGCCACCGTCTGGCCGGCATTGGCCACCGCGTTCTCGTCGATCTCCGCCAGGTCCGCACCGTCGGCGCTCAGCACCGGCGCATCGTTCGTGGCGGTGATGTGCAGCGTCATCGTCGCCGGGGTGGCGTCGAGGTCCACGCCCCCATCGGTCACGCCACCGTCGTCACGCACCTGGAAGGTGAAGCTGGCCGCCGCCGCACCGTTGGCGTCGTCCGCCGGCACGTAGGTCAGCCGGCCCGCCGTGATGTCGGCCACGCTCACCTCCTGGCCCGCCGTCACGGCCACGCCATCGAGGTAGAGCACGCCGCTGGCCGGCAGGCTGCTCAGCAGCACCGAGGCCAGGGCATCGGGCGCGCCGTCCGCGTCGTCGGTCGGGTCACCGAAGCCGAAGTCGGTCGCCGCGAACACATAGGCCGTGTCCTCGACCGCCGTCACCGCGCTGTCCACGCCCTCGGGCGCGTCGTTCACCGACGTCGGGTTGATGAAGGTGTCGGCATCCACGCCCGTATTGCCGTCCACGTCGATCGACGCGACATGCACCACGCGTTGGGTCGGGTCCGGGTTCTGCGACGTGTTCGTGTACGTCACGCCGCGCAGCGCGACCTGGAAGTTGGTGGCGTCCGAGCCGGCACCGGAGGCGGTGAAGACGATCTCCGTCGCATTGGTCAGTCCGTTCGCACCGGATCCATTGCCGCTGGCGGTGATGCTGCGCGCCGCCAGCCAGCCCATCACGGTGACACTGGGCGCCGACAGCGTTTCGTGCACCGGGCCGTGGCCGTTGTCCAGCGGGTTGGTCAGCGTCACGGTCAGGCTGCGGATCAGGCCGCCCTGGTCGGTGATGCTGGCATCGGCCGTGGCGATCGCCACCGCCCCCTGGCCCTCGGTGTAGCCGATGGTGCGGTCGCGCCCGGCGCCGCCGCCGTTCATGTCGATCACCGGCGTCCAGGGCACATGCACCGTGGTGGTGGCCACCAGCGGACCCTGGGCGGTGGCGGTGGTCACCAGGCCGCCATCGTCACGGAAGGTCAGCACCGCGCCCGCGGCCAGATCGGCCAGCTCGCCGCTGGCGACGAAGTGGCGGCTGTCCAGCACCTGCGCCACCAGGTGGCCGGAATCGACCCCGTCGACGAAGATGCGCTGGCCCACCGCGATGTCGGTGTTGACCGCCGTCGTCTCGAAGGAGGCCGTGTTCGACAGCGCGCCGGCACCGTCGGTGACCGAGATCGTCACCGTGCGGTCGGCCGAGAAGGCGTTCGGGTTGCCGTTGTGGTAGAGCACCTCGCGCAGCACGGCCTGGTACTCGGCCAGGCTGGCGCTGCCGGTGAGGGTCAGCACTGCGCCGCTGCTGCTGGGCGTGCTGGCGACGCTCAGGCCGGCCGCATCGGCCAGCGTCTGGCCCGTCGCGGACAGGCCGAGGGTTTCGTAGAAGGTGCCGAACTGGTTGTCGCGGGCACCACTGGCCAGTGTCACGGTGGCCGAGGCCAGCGTGCTGCTGTCGATGTCCGACAGGGTCAGCGCAGGTGCGACCGACACCGCGTCGCCGCGCGGGCGGAAGGTGACGGCCGCATCGTTGCCGGCGCTGCCGGCACCGCCGGCGTCGACGATCGGAGCGTCGTTGGTGGCGGTGGCGGTGAGGGCGGTGGTTCCGGAGGCGGCGACGTAGCCCGCCTCGTCCCCGGCCTCGTACGACAGGGTCGCCACCGCGCCGTTGAGGTTCGGGTCGGTGACGTAGGAGACGTCGTTCTGGAACAGCCAGCTCGACAGCGTGCCGGCATCGGTCGCACTGAGGATCAGCACCCCGGTGTCGCTGCCGGCCACCGTCACGCCGCCGCCGCTTTCGGCGCGCAGCGTGCCGTGGTCCACCGTCAGGCGCAGCTGCACGATGTTGCTGTCCCACTCCTCGACATCGAGGAAGTCCAGCGGCAGCGCGGTCGCGGCATCCTCCACCACCGTCGCGGTGGCCTCGATGCCGGCGGTGATGCGCGGCAGGTCGTTGGCGCCCTGGATGGTGATGCTCAGCACCGCGGTGTCGGACAGCAGGGCGCTGTCGGTGACGGTGTAGTTGAACTTCTCCACCAGCGTGTCGCCCACGTGCAGGCGCTGCACGTCCGGCGAGGACTGGTTCAGCGTGTAGGTGTAGGCGCCGGTGGCCTTGGTGACCGCCAGCGTGCCGTACAGACCCTGCAGGGTCAGGGTGGCACCGCCGTCCGTGGCGGCCACGCCCACCCCTTCGAAGTCGCCCAGGCGCACGCCCGTGACGGTCTTGGTGTCGCCGACGTTGCTGTCGGTGTCGTTGCCCACCAGGTTGCCCGAGACCGGGCTGGCCGGGCTGCCGGCCGTGGCGTTGCCCACGCCGGAGTTCTCGGTGACGGTGGCGCTGTCGTCGTTGCCCACCGGCGCCACCGCGCCGAGCTGCACCGGACCACGGACCGCCGAGGTGACGTTGGTTTCGACGAAGCCGCCATCGTCGGTGTAGCTGGTCAGCACCCGCAGGTACTTGCCGCCATCGTCGTTGCCGAGGGTATAGCTCGAATAGGTGGCCCCGCCGATGGTGGTCCAGCCGTCCACGCCGTTGGCCGAACGCTGCCAGACATAGGTCGGCGTCGCACCGCTCAGGCCGTCGGCATCGGTGATCACCGCGGACAGCGACTCGCCCGGGACCAGCGCGCCGGTGAAGGCCACGCTGCCGGCATCGGCCGTGTCGGCCACGGCCGGCATGGCGGTGGACACCGGCGACTCGGAGACGCCGCCGTTGTCGAGGTAGAAGGCCTGGGCACGCACCTGCAGGCCCACTTCGGACTGTGCCAGCGTGAGTGTCTGGGCCTGGCCCCGTGCACCGGCCACGTCGGTCCAGGTCACGCCGTCGGAAGAGACCTGCCACTGATACTGCAGCGTGCCGGCGTCCACGCCGTCGGTGTCGGCGACGTCGTCCACGATCAGCGTGTCACCCTGCTGCGGCGCGAAGCCGGGGCGGCTCTGGTTGGCCAGGGTCACGCTGCCGACGTTGTTGGCGCTCAGCGCTGCCACGTTGTCGCCGCTGGCCGCACTGTCGGCCAGGTTCAGCGTGAAGGAGGTGGTGGCCGTGCTGCCGCCGTTGTCCTCGGTGCCGGTGATCTCGATCACCAGGTAGGGCGTGCCGCCCGGCACGTTGCCGTCGAGCGTCAGATTCCCGCCGCTCTGACCCAGCGCCAGACCGAAGTCGGACAGCGGACGGCCGTTGGCCGTGGCGGTGTAGGTGATGCCGGTCTGCACGGCCGTGCCGTCGGCCGCACCATCCGGGTCGGTGAAGGGCTTGGTGAAGGTCAGACCGATCGCGCCCCCGGCACTGGCCTGGGCATCCGCGACCGGATGGCTCAGCACCAGCGGATCGTTGGCGTTGTCCACCACCAGCGTGAAGGCCGGCGTGGTCGCGCTCAGGCCGCCGCCGGCCGCCGTGGCGGTGACCACCACCTCGACGTCGTCGCTGCCGGCCGGCGGGTTGCCGCTGAAGGTGCCGGTGGCCGGATCGAAGCTCAGCCAGTCCGGCAGCGGCTCGCCGTTGGACAGGGTGGCGGCGTAGGAAATGTCGCCGGCCTCGTCGTCGAGGTAGCTGAAGGCGGTGGACGGCAGGGTCCATGCGCCGCTGCCCTCGCCGTCGACGAAGGCCACGGTGGTCGGCACGACGCCGGCCACCAGGCTGGCGGCCTGGGCGTCGCGGTAGACCACCAGCTGGAACTGGCTGGCCGCGGTGCCACCGGACACCGCGTCATGGGCGCGGATCTCGATCAGCGTGCCCGCGGGCACCTGGCCGTCGCCGGACAGGGTCGCGGTGGCCTCGTCGAAGCTCAGCGCGGCCGAGTCGACCAGCAGCGTCGCATCGCCGGTCATCGGGTCGAGGATGTACGCGCTGTAGGTCAGCGTGTCGCCTTCGGGATCGCTGAAGGTGTTGGCCGGGATGGCATAGGACCAGCCGGCGCCCTGGGTCGTCACGCTCGGCGTGGCGGTGCCGCTGTAGCTGCCGGTGAAGTCGCCGGAGGCGATGTCGGTCTGGTCGCCGGGGTCGTTCGCGGTGAAGGTGACGGTGTCGCCCGACGCCACGGCCGTGTGGTGGGTGAAGGTCGCGCCGGCCACGGCCGCCGCCACGTCGTCGGCGGTGACTGCGCTGCCCGCGCTGCCGCTCACGCCGTCGAGCGTGACGGTGGCGCCGCCGTAGCTACCGGTGAAGGTCAGCTCGACCACCTCGGTAACCTCGTCCACGCCGTCGGTCACCACCACGCTCGAAGCCAGTGAAGGCTGGTTGACCGCCGTCGCCGAGAAGTCGCTCGCGGTCAGATCCGTGCGTGCTTCGGAGGCATCCGCCGTCAGGGTCAGCACACCCAGGGCTGCGCTGGCCGTCCAGGTCGCCGTGCCCGGTGCGGCATTCAGGGCGTCGGCGACAGCCTGCGCCACCTCCTGCGACGTCGAGGCCGCCGCCAGATCGATCGTCACGCCATCGAATACCAGGCTGCTCACGCCGTCGGGCTTGGCGGTGAAGGTGACTTCCACCACTTCAGGCGCCGGCGCCTCCCCCGGGGTAGAGGCCTGGACCTGCGCCAGTCCACCCGTCGGAGTACCGAACTCGTCGGTCGTCGTGAAGCTCTCGTTGGCCAGCTCAGCCAGCGGCGGGTCGATGGTCTTGGCGGTGAAGGTGAGGTGGCCCGTGCCGCTGTCATGCACCACGGTCCAGTTCGGGAACGTCGTCGCGGCGAAGGCGTCGGCGTTCTGGATGCTGGTGTTGCCGCCAGTCAGGATCACCTCGACGCCGTCGAAGGCGATCCGACGCTCGCTGGCCTCCGGCCAGATGTAGACGGTTGCCTCGGTGGGTACCCCGGCCGATCCGGCCTGGGTCACAGAAACCGCGCTCGCAAGCTCCGGCGTGGTGGTGGCCACCACCTCGAAGTCGGCAGTGCCCAGATCCGCCCGGTCGCCGACAGCAACCGAGGTGAAGTGCAGCAGATCGGTCTCGGTGCCGTCCACCTCGGCATTCCAGGTTCTGGCGCCGGAGGCATTGAGCGCCGCGGCCACGGCCGCGGCCACGTCGCTGGCACTGCTCAGCCCGACCAGGCTGACGGTCACTCCGTCGAAGACCAGTTCCGTCGCCCCGGCCGGCGGCGCGACGAACCGCACCGACACCGCCTCTGCGACGGCGGTCACCCCCTCGGTGACGACTGCGACGTCGTAGCTGCCGCCGTCGATCGACACGGTCGCGCCGTCGCTGAACTCGCTGCGCGCGCCGGCCGCATCGGCCGTGAGCACCAGCACGTTCTCGTTGCCGACGCCGGCCTTGATGTCGGCGCTGTAGTTCGCCCCCACCGCCGCGTCGAAGGCGGCGTCCAGGGCCGTGGCCACTTCGGCGCCGGTGGCGGCCGTCCCGAGGGTGATCGGGCCCGAGCCGTCGAAGGCCACCGTCTGGCCGCCCAGCGCGCCGGTGAAGACCACCTCGGTGATCTCGTTGACACCGTCCACCGCCTTCCAGGTCAGCGGGTTGGCCACCACCGGCGGCTGGTTGTCGGTGCCCGACAGGGTCAGGTCGAAGGTGTCGTCGACGGTTTCGCCCAGGTCGTCCTCGGCGATGACGCGGATGCTCAGCGGCGCATCCCCCCAGGCGGCCGGCGGGTTGCCGCTGAAGGTGCGGGTGGCCGGATCGAAGTTCAGCCAGCCCGGCAGCGGGCTGCCGTCGGCCAGTTCGGCGCTGTAGGTCAGCCCGGTGCCTTCGGCATCGGTGATGCTGCCGGCCGGCACCTGGTAGCTCCAGCTGCCGGCGCCGGAGAAGTTCTGGTCGGCGATGGCCGCGGCCAGCTGCGGCATATCGTTGCTGCCGGTCAGGGTGATCTCGAGCGCCTGGGTCGAGGCAGCGCCCTGCGGGTCGGCCACCTTGAAGTCGAAGCGGTCGACCACGCTGGCGCCGGCCGGCAGCGCGTTGATCGCGGTCTCGTTGTCCGGCGAGTAGGCCCAGGCCCCGGTGACGGCATCCACCGTCAGCGTGCCGTACAGCCCGGTGATCGTCCAGGTGCTACCGGTCAGGCTGCCACCGCGCAGGCTGAAGCTCAGCGCGCTGGCATCGCTTTCCACGTCGCTGGCGGTCAGCGTGCCGGTGAGCGAGCCGCTGCTGGCGGTCAGGCCCGAGTCGTCGGCCGGGGTGTCGACGATCGTCGCCGCGCCGGCCGCGCTGGTGAACACCGGCGCGTCGTTCACGGCGGTGACGGTCACGCCCAGGCTGCGCGAGGCCACGGTGACGCCGGAGGTCACGGCGTCGCTGGTGGTGTCGAAGGTCACGCGGCTGGCGCCGCTGGTGTAGCCGCCGGCGTAGGCACTGTCGGTGCCATGCACGGTCAGGCCGGGCGGCGTGCCGTTGTAGTTCGCCACCGGCGCGAAGCGGATGGCGGTCGAGGCCGACAGGGCCAGACCAGAGGCGCTGCCGACGGATCCGATGTCATGCCATTGGCCGGCGGAGTAGTACTGCCAGCTGCCCTGCGTGACGGCGTCGGCGCTGTTGCCGGTGACGATGATGCCGCCCAGGGTCTGGCCAGCATCGACGTCGGCAAAGCGCGGCGCGAACAGCGCCTGCACCGTGCTGCCGGGGTTGGCGTCGGAGGGCTGATCCTCCGAGATCGAATTCAGGCTGGCGTTGGAGGCCAGCGTGGGTGCGTCGTTGACGGGGGTAACCGAGACGGGCACCTGCACGGCCGGCGAGGACGTCAGACCTGCCGCATCTCGCGCCACCACCGTGAAGGCATTCAGGCTGCCGTTGGCGTTCTCGGCAGGGGTCCAATAGGCGTTCAGCGATCCGCTGACGACATCGTTGCTGCCGGGCACCCATGCGGTGGCCGTGGCCAGGGATGTACCGATCTTCAGGGTGCCACTGGTGACGGCCTTGACGACGAAGCTCTCGACCCCGTTGTCGTCGCTTTCGTTGCCCTGCGCCTTCAGGTCCGCCAGCGTGATCTGGACGGTGCCTTCTTCCTGGACGGTGCCGACTGCTGCGGCGAAGGTGGTCAATGTGGGCGCCGCGTTGGAGACAGGCTCGACAGGCGGAGGAGGAAGACCCTGGGCCTGGGTCTCCACCATGCCGGCCGAATCCGCGGCCAGGTTGCGCAGGAACGTTTCATTGCCGGCGATCCGGAAAGAGTCGTCCAGCCAGTTCTGATCGGCGATGACCGTGACACGGCCATTCAGCAAGGCTTGGTCGGCGATGACGACACGGCCCGTGTCGTTCACCATGACGGCTTTGGAAATGGTGGTCTCGACCGAGAGCGGCGCAAAGGCGGCCGTCCTGAAACTCGTGACACCGGCCATGAGCGGCGAGTTGCTCAGTTCCTTGTAGCCGTCACCGCCGTTGTCGTGCAAGGAATCCGAGAGAGCCTCGGTAACGACGCTGATGTTTCCACCCAAGGCTGCGATGGCAGCCGAGATGTTGGCGTTCGGAACCGGCGCGTAGTAATTGTGCTCACCGATGAAGAAGATCCGCCCACCCGCCGTCAGGAAATCTCGGAAAACTTGAATCTGAGCACTCGTGAACGCATTGGCCGGCTGAAACACGAACAGCAGATCCAACCCACTCACGTTGCCGGCGGTGATGCTGGAGACAGTGCGCGTGGAATAGTGGGAGGGATCCCGGTCGTAGTAATCCTTGGCTTCGGCCAGCGGCTGCGTGTCTCCGAAGCCACCGTAATTGAAGCCGATGTTCACGACACGGCTGGCAAACGGCAGCGGGCTGGACGACGGGCCGCTCGTGACCGTGACGGTCGATGTCACGGCCATTGCGTCTTCGTACCCTGGCGCTTCCAGCGCAGTCGCCTCGATGGTGCCGGTCGAGACCTCGAGCGACCAGTCCCCCCCCAGCCAGGCCGCGCCAGTGGTATCCACCGACGCCGCCACATCGGCCCCGGTCGCACCGGCCAGCGCGCCCAGGAAGGCCGCGCCGAATTCACCCTCGCCCACGTTGCAGCCGTACAGCAGCAGGTCGGCCTGTTCGGTCAGGGCGTCGCGGATCGACGCCAGCTCGGCGCCGGCGGCCTCGAGCGAGGCCACATCGACCACGCCGCTGCCCAGCACCAGCCGCCCCGGCTCACCGTGCGAGACGATGTGCAGCGCCTCGATCCCGCTGCGCCCGGCCAGCGCCTGGGCGATCTGCAGCAGGCCGTCCTGGGCGGCGTCGAGACGGACGACCTCGAGGGACGGGTCGACATGGGCAAGCAGGCTGTCGACATCGCTCACACGCGCGTCGATGAACAGGATCTGGGTCGATTGGGCAGACATTCGGTTTCCTCTGACGGTGATGGGGGCGTCGGTCATCGTCGGGGCGACGACCGTGGGGCGATTTCCGGAAATGCGAAGGGAAGACGGGGCAGTTACATCAGACCGGCCATCGCGTGCATTCGGCACGGCGACGGAGAACTGGAGAAACTTGGTGCAGCGAGCCGCTGTTACGGGCGGCAAACGTGTCGAAGGTCACGACCCAGCCCCCGGTCGCCCCGCATCCGCGGGGTTCAGGCCGGAGGTGGCGCTGCCGACGGATGGGGCGAAGAAGGCGTCGAGCCGTTCGATTTCGGCGTCGGCCACCACCCCTCCGAGGGCCCGCAGACGCAGGGTGGACAGCAGCGTGGTCAGCCGGGTCTGCAGCAGGTTGCGGCGCGCCTCGACCAGGCGCTGCTCGGCATCGAGCACATCGACGGTGCTGCGCACGCCCGCCTGGTACGAGCGGCCGACCGAGCGCACCATCTGCTCGGCCGAGCGCAGCGCCTGCTGCAGCGCCCTGACGCGCTGCAGGCCTTCCTGGACGCTGCGGTGGGTCTGCTGTACGCGCAGCTGCAGGTCCAGGCGCGCGGCCGCAAGCAGGGCTTCCTGGCGCTGCAGCTCGGCCTGGGCCTGGCGCAGCGCGGCGTCGTGGCCGCCGCCGGCGTAGATCGGCAGGTTGAACTGCAGGCCGATGCTGCGGTTCAGGCTGCGGCTGTCCTGCCGGGTGCTGCTCTCGGGGCTGTTGCGGCTGTGCTGCAGCACCAGGTCCAGGGTGGGCTGGTGGCGCGCCCGGGCGCGTTCGACCTCATGGGCCGCGGCATCGCGGCGCGCCTGCAGAGCCTGCAGCTCGGCGCTGAAGTGCGCCGCCAGCCGCAGCCAGTCGTCCAGGGCGCCGGGCTCGGGCGGCGTGGCGTCGAAGCGGGCTGCATCGAGCCGGGCCGCACTTTCCACCGGCTGGCCGACCTGCTGCTCGAGCATCAGCCGAGCGCGCTCGAGCTGCTGGTGCGCCAGCAGCGCATCGGCGCCGTCGAGGTCCAGCCTGGCCTGCGCCTCGTCGATGTCGGTGCGCGTGCCGCTGCCGGCCTCGAGGGCCCGGCGCGCTGCCTCGAGCTGGCGGGCATGGGCGGCGGTCTGTGCCTCGACCAGGGCGATCTGCTGCTCGGCCAGCAGGTACTCGAAGTAGGCCTCGGCCACACGCAGGGCCAGGTCCTGGCGGGCTTGCAGCTCGCCCGACTCGGCCTCGGCGGCCTGGGCGGCGGCCACGGCCACCGCCGCGTCCTGGGCGGGCTGCCAGATCGCCTGACGCAGCGTGAGCTGCTGGGTGCTGCTGGTGTAGGCCTGTTCGGTCACACCGCCCGGCTGGGTGGAGCTGGCGGCGCTGCGCGTGCGCAGGTCGTTGCGCTGGCGGCTGGCGCTCAGGGTGACCTGGGGCAGCCACTGCGAGCGGGCCACCACCACGCCCTCGCGCCCGGCCTGGGCGCCGGCGCGGGCAGCCTGCAGACCGGGATCGTGGGCCAGCGCGGCCCGCCAGGCGCTGCGCAGGTTCAGCGGCCCGTCGATGCGTGGCAGCTCCGGTACGGCCGGGGGTGCCGGCGCGGCGACCGCAGGCGCGACGACCTGGGCCTCCTGGGCTGCCGCAGCGGGGGCGAGCAGGGCGGCGAGCACGGTCAGGCCGGCCAGCCATGCGCTGCGCCGCAGGGCGCCAGGGGAGGCGGGCCCTGCAGCGGGCCGGCGGCGCGGCTTCGGAAGGCGTCGGGTCATGCGGCTCACTCCTCGGTCATCGAGGCGGCCACGCGCCGCAGCAGCGGCTGCAGGAAGTAGGCCAGGAAGGAACGCTCGCCGGTGCGCAGCAGCACCTCCACCGGCATGCCGGGCTGCATCTCGCGCGCGCCGAGCGCGCGCTGGCCAGCCTCGGTGAGGGCCACGCGCGCCAGGTAGTAGGTCTGGTGGGTGGCCGCGTCGGTCAGCGCGTCGGCAGAGACCGAGCGCACCTGGCCGTCGACCACCAGCTGCGGCGTGTGCGCGAAGCCGGAGAAGCGCACGTCCACCGGCTGGCCGGCGCGCACGCGGTCGATGACATGGGGCGGCACGCGCACCTCGAGCAGCAGCGCCTCCTCGGCCGGCACCACGTCGGCGAGCTTCTGCGCCGGCTGGATCACCGCGCCGACCCCCTGCACCTCCAGCCCGACCACCTGGCCGTCGGCCGGGGCGCGCACCTCGGTGCGGCCGAGCTCGTCGCGCAGCGCCGCCAGCTTGGCTGCGCCGCCCTGCACCTCCCGCAGCACCTCGGCCTGCTGGCCGGCCACCTCCTTGCGGTATTCCTGCTGGCGCTGGCGGGCACGCTGCTCGAACTCGGCGATGCTGCGCTGCGCGCGTTCGATATTGCCCTGCAGGTCGGCCAGGGTAGCGCGCAGTTCGGCCGCCTGGCGCTCGAGCTCGAGCTGACGGTTGCGCGGCGCGTAGCCCTCGGCCACCAGGCCGCGGGTGTGCCCCAGTTCGTCCTCCAGCAGCGCGAGCTGGCCACGCCGGCTCTCGAGCATGCCGCGGTAGGACTGCAGCGCCGCGCGCTGGCCCTGGATGCCCTGCTCGATGCCGTCCAGCTCGGCCTGCAGCGCCGCGCGGCGGTTGGCCAGCAGCTGCTGCTGGGTGAGCCACTGCAGCTGGATGGCCGGATCGGCCAGCGCCGCCTGCAGGTCAGGGTGCGGCGTCATCGCCGGGCTGCCGTCGCGCTCGGCCTGCAGACGGGCCTCCATCGCGCGCAGACCGAGGTAGCGCTGGCGCACCTCCTCGTGGTTGGCCCGCGCGGCCACGTCGTCCAGCAGGTACAGGGGCTGGCCCTCGCGCACCTGCATGCCCTCACGCACCAGGACCTGGCGCACGATGCCGCCGCTGGCGTGTTGCACCGGCTTGCGCTTGGAGTCGATCACCACTTGGCCGGGCGCTGGCACGCCCTCGTCCAGTGGGGCCGTAGCCACCCAGAGGCCCAGCGCCCCCAGACAAAGGGCGCTGGCCAGCGCAGCCCAGCGCAGGGTGCGGGGCGCGTCGGACACCGGCGGGGCCGCCGGTCGGGAGGCGGCGTCGGCGGAAGGGAGACTGAGTTCCATGCTGCGCAGGTCCTGCGATGCGGCCGGCAAGGGGGCGCGGAGCGCCCTGCCGGCGGGGGTGAATCGAATGGCGGCCGGGGAGGGTCGTGCGTGCGGCGGCGCCTCAGCCGGGCTGCAGCCGGATCGGCAGGCCCGGGCGTCCCGGCGCGCCGGGCCGGGCCGGGGTGAGCGCCGCCAGCACCTGATCGCGCGGGCCGTCGGCCACCACGCGCCCCTCGTGCAGGCGCACGATGCGGTCGGCCGCGGCCAGCACCGCGGGGCGGTGGCAGACCAGCAGCACCGTGCTGCCCTGCTGGCGCAGGGTCTGCAGCAGGCGCAGCAGGGCGGCTTCGCCGGCCTCGTCGAGGTTGGCGTTCGGCTCGTCGAGCACCAGCAGGCGGGGTGCGCCGTACACCGCGCGGGCCAGCGCGATGCGCTGGCGCATGCCGCCGGAGAGCAGGTGGCCGCCCTCGCCCACAGGGGTGTCGTAGCCGCGCGGCAGGCGCAGGATGGCCTCGTGCAGGCCGCAGGCCTGGGCCGCGGCGATCACCTGCGCCGGATCCGGCCGCGTGAAGCGGGCGATGTTGTCGGCCACGCTGCCGTCCAGCAGCTCGAGATCCTGCGGCAGATAGCCGAGGTGGCGGCCCAGGGCAGCGCGGTCGATCTGCGCCAGCGGCCGGCCGTCGAGCAGCAGCTCGCCTTCGACCTGGGGCCACAGGCCCACCGCCGCCCGGGCCAGGGTGGACTTGCCGGCACCGGAGGCGCCCATCACGGCCGTGACCGTGCCGGGCTCGAAGCGCAGGCTCACCCCGTCGAGCAGCGGCGCCTGCCGCCCGGGAGCGGTGGCGCGCAGCCCGAGCAGCTCGAGCTGGCCGTGCGGCTCGACCTCCACGGGCAGGCCGCGGCGCACCGGCTGCTCCTGCAGCAGCTGCGCCAGGCGCTGGAAGGATTCCCGCGCACCGAGGGCCTGGCGCCAGTGGCCGACCAGCGCATCGATGGGCGCCAGCGCGCGGGTCATCAGCACGTTGGCGGCGATCATCGCGCCGACGCTGATCTGGCCGTCGATGACCAGCCAGGCGCCCAGCGCCAGCGAGGCGGACTGCTGGCAGTGGCGCAGCAGCCGGCTGGCCGCCGCCAGGCGCTGGGTCAGGTCCTGCTGCGCCACGCCCAGGCCGCACTGCTGCGCGCGCCGCGCCGCCCAGTGCCGGCGCAGTGCGGGCAGCATGCCCAGCGCCTCGGCCACCTCGGCATGGCGGGCCGTGCCGCGCAGCAGCAGCTGCTCCTGGCGCAGCGCGGTGTGCACCGCCGCCGTCGGCCCGGCCAGGCTGCGCTGGCTCCACCCTGCCAGGGCGAACTGCAGCCCGACGAAGACCAGCGCCAGCAGCGCCAGCTGCGGGTGCAGCAGCCAGAGCACGGCCAGGAAGATCGGCGTCCAGGGCGTGTCGAACAGGGCATGCACCCCCGGCCCGGCCAGGAACTGGCGCAGCGACGTCAGGTCGGCCAGCGGCTGGGCGCCGGGGGCATTCAGGCGGTTCAGGCCGGCTTCGGCACTGGCGCGGAACACCCGGGCCGCCAGCGCCGATTCCAGCCCCAGGCTGGCGCGCACCTGCCAGCGGCTGCGCCAGCTCTCGGCCATCGCCATCAGCACCAGAAGCGCCGCGGCCACCAGCGACACCGCCAGCAGGGTCAGCGGGTTCTGGCTGATCATGACGCGGTCGTAGACCTGCAGCATGTACAGCGTGGGCACCAGCATCAGCAGGTTGATCGTGCAGCTGGCCAGCGCCAGACGCGCCCAGGTGGTGCGCATGCGCTGCAGCAGGCCGCGCAGCTCGGCCGCGCCGGCACGCAGGTCGACCTCGCCGGCCGATGGGGGAGTTTGAATCCTGTCCATGGGGTTCCCTGTCCGGTTCAGGCGGCCACCGGCGCAGCGACGCGCTGGCGGGCGGCCTCGCCGGCCTTGCGGATCGCGGCCAGCACCTCGTCGCGCGGGCCGAAGGCGCGCTGCTGGCCCTCGTGCAGCACCAGCACCCGGTCGGCGGCCTGCAGCACGCCGATGCGGTGCGTGACCACCACAAAGCTGCAGCCGCGCCTGCGGGCGGCCTCGATCAGCCGCAGCAGCGCAGCATCCCCCTCTTCGTCGAGGTGAGCATTGGGCTCGTCCAGCACCACCAGGGCGGGTTTGCCGACCATCGCCCGGGCCAGCGCGACACGCTGGCGCTGGCCACCCGAGAGGCGCGCGCCGTCCGGCCCCAGCCGGGTCTGCAGGCCCTCGGGCAGGGCCTCGACCAGGCTGCGCAGGCCGCAGGCCTCGATCACCGCGTCGAGCTGCTCGGGACTCACGTCGCCGAAACGGGCGATGTTCTCGGCCAGGCTGCCGTCGAGCAGGTCCACGCCCTGCGGCAGGTAGCCCAGGTGGGGACCGAGCTCCGCCTTCGGCCAGCTCGCCACATCCACGCCGTCCAGCCGCACCTTGCCCTGGGTGGGCGCCTGCAGGCCCACCAGCAGGCGCGCCAGGGTGGATTTGCCGGCACCGGAGGCACCCAGCACCGCCAGCACCTGGCCAGGGGCGAGCGCGAAGTTCAGGTCACGCAGCAGCGCGGTGCTGCTGCCGGGCAGCAGCAGGCTGAGGCCCTCCACGCGCAGCTCGCCGCGCGGTGCGGGCAGCGGCATGCCCGGCTGCGGGGCCGGCTCGGCGGCCAGCAGGCGCTGCAGGCGCTGCCAGGCCTCGCGGGCCTGCTGCACGGTGCTCCACTGGGTGATCACCTGCACGAAGGGCGTCAGCGCTCGCCCGCCGAGGATGCCCGCGACGATCAGCATGCCCTGGCCGCCGGCCAGCTGGCCCTGCAGCAGGAACCAGGCGCTCAGCCCGAGGAAGCCGGAGTTGACGCCGTTCTGCAGCAGCTTGGCCGCCGCCTGCCAGCGTCCGGCGATGACGGAAGCCTGCGCCTGCAGCGCCAGCGCCTCGCCCTGGCGCTGCTGCCAGCGGGCCTGCAGGCCGCCGAGCATGCCCAGCGCCAGCGCGGTCGGGGCCTGTGCCAAGCTGCGGTCGGCATCGGCCTGCGCGGCCATGGCCTGCTGGTTGGCCTGCCGCAGCAGCTCGCCGCTGCGGCGCTGGTTCATCCAGCCGATGCCGCCCTGCAGCAGCGCGGCCCCCATCGCCACGACACCGATCCAGGGGTTCAGCGCGTAGAGCAGCGCGAAGCAGATCAGCACCATCGGCGCCTCGAACAGTGCGTGAAAGGCCGGCGAGGCCAGCGCCTCGCGCAGGCTGCGCAGGTCGGCCAGCGCCTGCGGACCGCCCTCGGGCAGGCGGCGCCGCTGGGCCGCCATGGCCGCGTCGAACAGCCGCGGGCCCAGGCGGGCATCCAGGCTCGCGCCGGCCGCATGCAGCAGGGCGCCGCGGGCCCACTCCTGCACCGCGGTGAGCAGGTAGGCCAGCACGATGGCCAGCGTCAGCATCGCCAGCGTCATGCCGCTGCGCGAGTTCACGACGCGGTCGTAGACCTCCAGCATGTACCAGGAGGGCGCCAGCGCCAGCACGCTGGCCGCCGCGCCGAAGCCGGCGGCGCGGCGCAGCGCCGGCCGCAACTCGGCAAAGGCCGCACGCAGTTCGTCGTCGGAGGCACCGCCCCCCGGGTTCGGGGGATTGCTCGGGGCAGAAGGCGAAATCATGCCCCGGAGGTTCGCACCGCCCCCCTGCGGTCGATGCGCCGAGAAGCGCCCCTAAATCCCCCTGAAAGCGACCTGAAAGCGCCCCGGCGCCGCACCGCAGCAACGGGCCCGGCCCGCTTCGTGACAGCGTGCCGCTTTCGGGGTCAGCCGCTCACACCATCGGCCTTGAACATCGCCTTGATGCCGCGCACGGCCTGGCGGATGCGGTTCTCGTTCTCGATCAGCGCGAAGCGCACATGGCCGTCGCCGTGGTCACCGAAGCCGATGCCCGGGCTGACGCAGACCTTGGCGCGCTCGAGCAGCAGGCGGCTGAACTCCAGCGAGCCCAGCTGGGCGTACTTCTCGGGAATCTTCGCCCAGAGGTACATCGACGCCTTGGGGCACTCCACCGGCCAGCCCGCCTCGGTCAGGCCCTTGTGGAGCACGTCGCGGCGCTTCTGGTAGGTCGCGGCGATGTCCTTCACGCACTGCGGGTCGCCCTCGAGCGCGGCGATCGCCGCCACCTGCAGCGGGGTGAAGGTGCCGTAGTCGTGGTAGCTCTTGATGCGTGCCAGCGCGTGCACCAGGTCGGGGTTGCCGACCATGAAGCCGATGCGCCAGCCGGCCATGTTGTAGCTCTTGGACAGGGTGAAGAACTCCACCGCCACGTCCTTGGCGCCCTTGACCTGCATGATCGACGGCGCCTTCCAGCCGTCGAAGACGATGTCGGCATACGCCAGGTCGTGCACCACCAGGATGTCGTGCTTCTTCGCCAGCGCGATCACGCGCTCGAAGAAGTCCAGCTCCACGCACTGCGCGGTGGGGTTGCTCGGAAAACCCAGGATCATCATCTTGGGCTTGGGGTAGCTGCCGCGGATCGCCCGCTCGAGTTCGGCGAAGAAGTCGATGCCCTCGGCGATCGGCACCGAGCGGATGTCCGCCCCGGCGATCACCGCGCCGTAGATGTGGATCGGGTAGCTCGGGTCGGGCACCAGCACGGTGTCGCCGCGGTCCAGCGTGGCGAGCATCAGGTGCGCCAGGCCTTCCTTGGAGCCGATGGTGACGATGGCCTCGCTGTCGGGGTGGATCTCGACGTCGTAGCGCTCGCGGTACCAGTGCGAGATCGCCCGGCGCAGCCGCGGGATGCCCTTGCTGGCCGAGTAGCCGTGCGTGTCCGGGCGCAGGGCCACCTCGCGCAGCTTGGCGACGATGTGCGGCGGCGTGGCCCCGTCGGGGTTGCCCATCGAGAAATCGACGATGTCCTCGCCACGCCGGCGGGCGGCCATCTTGAGCTCGGCCGTGATGTTGAAGACGTAGGGAGGCAGGCGATCGATGCGCGCAAAGCGGCGCTTGCCTGGGGAGGCAGACGACATGGTGCTGACTTTCACGTAGGCGCCCGGAACCGTCCGAGCGACGTGGCCGCAGGGCGCGGCCGGGGAGCATCTTAGCCCGAGTGGCGCCGGCCGGGGCCTGGAGGTGCCGGGGGCGGTCCGGGTGGATGGCCCAGCGCCTGCAACTGCAGGCGCAGGCGCAGCGCCTCGTTCTCGCGCGCCTGCCAGGTCTCCCAGTCGACCAGGCCCTGGGCGTACAGCGCGCGGTAGCGCAGCCGCATCGCCTCGGCCACCTGCCATTCGTGCTGCAGCGCGGCCAGCCGGGCGCGCTGGGCCGCGTCCCGCGGCGCGCGGGCCGGCGGCCGGGAGGCCGGCAGCGCCCCGGCTGCCGCCCTGGCCGCGCTCGCGGCGGTCGGGAGGTCGGTCCCTTCGGCGGCTGTTCCGGCCACCCCTTCGACGGCCGATGCAGCCGGCGCCCCGATCGGGGCCCCCACGGGAGCGGCCACCGAAGCGGGTGAGGCGGCGGCCTGCGTCGGATTCGACACCGCGGGCCGCACGCCGGCCGCGCCTGCCCGCGAGGCCGTGGGCGCCGCGCCTGCCACGGCGACCTCACCGGCCGGCTCCCGGCTCCACCAGGCGCCACCCACCGCCGCCGCCAGCCCCAGCAGGCCCAGCAGCGCCGCCCCGCGGCGCAGGCGCTGCACCCCGGCGGCCCGGGCGGTGGCGCGCCGGGCCTGGCGCGGATGCAGCAGCCGGGCCGGCCGGTCCAGCGACCCGGGCTGCAGGATCGGGATGATCGCGGTGTCGGCGTAGGCCGGGTCGTGCGCACGGCGGCGAAGTCTGCGCCACAGGGCGCCGCAACGGAACATGGGCAAGGCAATCGCAGGGCGGGAGCCGGTCGGGGCGGCGCGATTCTCGCGGAAGCGGCGGTCGCGGCAGCGCAGGCTCAGCCGCCAGGCGCCGCGGGCGCGGCCGGATCGAGGCCGACGAGGCCGTGGATGCGGCGCGCCTCGCCCCTCGCGAAGACCTCGCCACCGACGAACGCGTGCCGCTCGGCCTGTGCCGGCTCCCCGGCGAGGAAGTCGTCGACGCTCGGGCGGGGGCGGATCAGGGCATGTCCCATGGCGGCAGGCTCCGGAGTCTTGCCGCGGGCGATCGGATCGACCCGGCCGGCATGGCCGCGATGATGCCAGCGCCGCCGACGCCGGCGCCCAGGCCGGCAGGCAGACGGGCGGGCGGGCGGATGGCACCGCATACTCGGCCGATGCGCCTGCAACTGCTCTCCGACCTGCACCTGGAACAGGACCCCGACCGGCACTTCGAGGCGGCGCCGGGGGCTTCGCTGCTGGTGCTGGCCGGCGATGTCGGCTCCTACCAGGCCGGCTCACGGCTGGCCGGGCGCGACGACAGCTTCGGCCTGCGCCGCTTTTCACCGCGCCGGCCGGGTGCGCCCTGGCCGCGGGTGCTCTATGTGCCGGGCAACCACGAGTACGACCGGCTGCCCTATGCGGCCACGCGCGAGCGGCTGCGCCAGCTCTGCGCCGAGCTGGGCATCGACTGGCTGGACCGCGAGGTGCGGGTGATCGACGGCGTGCGCTTCCTCGGCTGCACGCTGTGGAGCGACTTCGACGCCCTGGCCTCGCCGCAGGCGCTGGCCCTGAAGGCCCAGGCCGCCCAGGCGGGCCTGGCCGCCCCTTCAGACACGACGGGCCGCGGCAGGCCGCCGCCCGGCCAGCCCACCCGGCGTACGCTGCGGCGCGCGCTGCGCGAGGCGGCCGCCGCCGCGCTCGACCCGCTGATCGCGCAGGAGCGCCAGCGGCGCGAGCGTGAGAAGGCCTTTCGCGCCGCGGATTTCTACCTGCAGCGCCACAGCCCGCTCGACGCCGACGGCGCGCCGATGCTCGCCGCCCGGCTGCGCGAGCTGGCGCTGGCCGACCAGGCCTGGCTGCGCGCTGCGCTGGCCGAGCCGCACGACGGCGCCACCGTGGTGGTGACGCACTTCGCCCCCAGCCTGCGCAGCGCCGACCCCCGCTACGGCCTGACTCCCGGCACGGCCGGCTTCTGCAACGCGCTGGACGATCTGTTCGAGCAGGCCGACCTCTGGCTGCACGGCCACCTGCACTGCGCGCTGGACTACCGGGTGGGCCGCTGCTGCGTGCGGGCCAATCCGCTGGGCTACGCGCACAAGGGCGAGCAGGCGGGCTTCCTGGCGCAGGCCGTGATCACGCTCTAGCCGGGCCGAGTCGGCCTAAGATGCAGGCCTCCTTGCCCGCGCGCCGCCTGTCCACCGGACCCCCAACGCTCGCCATGAACGCCCCCGTCCCGGCCCCGCCGAGCCAGCCCGCTGCGGACGACCTCCCGCCCGACGGCGAGTTCGTCGATCGGCAGGAACTGGCCCGCCTGCGCGAACAGGACCGCCGCGTGGCCGCGCTCGAGGAACGCCTGGCGCTGCAGCGCGCCGTGCTCGACGCCATCCCCGACCTGGTCTGGCTGAAGAATCCGCAGGGCGTGTACCTCAGCTGCAACCCGCGCTTCGAGCAGCTCTACGGCGCCAGCGAAGCCGACATCGTCGGCCGAACGGATGCGCACTTCGTGCCCCGGGAGCTGGCCGACTTCTTCCGCGCCAACGACCGCCGCGCCCTGGAGCGCGACGGCCCCAGCAGCAACGAGGAGGAACTGGTCTTCGCGGCCGACGGGCACCGCGAGCTGACGCACACCATCAAGACCCCGGTGCGCGCGGCCGACGGCCGCCTGCTGGGCGTGCTGGGCATCGGCCGCGACATCACGGCACTGCGCCGTGCCGAGGACGAAGCGCGCCAGCTCTTCGAGCGCAACCCGGCGCCGATGCTGGTCTACGCCCGCGACGACCTGCAGCTGCTGACCGTCAACGAGGCCTTCGAAGCCCTGTACGGCTACCCGCCGGACGAGGCGCGCCGCCTGCACCTGACCGACCTCTACCCCACGGAGGACCGCGCCGCCATCACCGCCCTGGCCGCCCAGCTGGTCGGCCTGGCCTACGCGGGCGAATGGCGGCATCTGCGCCGCGACGGCAGCCTGCTGCACGTGGTCGCCCAGTCGCACGACATCCGCTTCGACGGCCGCGACTGCCGGCTGGCGGTGCTCACCGATGTGACGCCGCTGCACCGCAACCGCGAACGCGAGCAGCGCCGCCTGGCCCTGCTGGAGAACCTGGCCCGCGGCGAGCCGCTGAACCGCCTGCTGTGCCAGCTGGTGCTGGACTACGAGGCGGCCTACCCGGACAGCCTGTGCAGCGTGCTGCTGCTGCAGCCCGACGGCCAGCGTGTGCGCGTGGGCGCAGCGCCCAGCCTGCCCGACTTCTACAACCAGGCCCTGGAGGGCGCGCCCATCGGGCCGGAGGCCGGCTCCTGCGGCGCGGCGATGTACCGCCGCGAACGCGTCGTCGTGGAAGACATCGCCACCCATCCGAACTGGCGGCTCTACCGCGAACTGGCCGCCGCCGCCGGCCTGGGCGCCTGCTGGTCGCAGCCGGTCTTCGGTGCGGACGGCGCGGTACTGGGCAGCTTCGCGGTCTACCACCGGCAGCCGCGCCACCCCAGCGACGAGGAGCTGGCCTACCTGGAGTTCTCGGTGCAGCTGGCGTCGCTGGCCATCGCGCATGCGCAGACCGCGCAGCAGCTGCGCGACAGCGAGCGGCGCACCCGGGAGATCCTCGACGCCCTGCCCGATCCGGTCTGGCTGAAGGACCCGGAAGGCCGCTTCCTGGCCTGCAACCGCCGCTTCGGCCAGTTCGTCGGCCGCCCCCCCGAACAGGTACGCGGCCACCGCGGCAGCGAGCTGCTGGCACCGGACCTGCTGGCGCCCTTTTCCCAGGCCGATGCGCAGGTGCAGCGCACCCAGGCGGCCACCAGCTTCGAGCAGTGGCTGGACTTCGCCCAGGACGGCTACCGCGGCCTGTTCGAGGTCGTCAAGACGCCTCTGCACGACGAGGCCGGCCGCTTCGTCGGTGTGCTGGGCGTGGCGCGCGACATCACGCTGATCAAGCAGGGCGCGCAGGCGATTGCCGAGCAGGAGCGTCTGGTCGACACGATGTTCAGCCAGACCACCGACGCCATCGTGCTGCTCGATGCCGCGACCCAGCGCATCGTCACCTTCAACGACGCGGCCTGCCAGGGGCTGGGCTACCACCGCGAGCAGTTCGCCGCCCTGCGCCCGGAGGATTTCCAGGCCGAGCACGGCGCCGCGCAGATCGCCGAGAACGTGCGCCGCGCCCTGGCCGGCGAAGCCGTTTCCTTCGAGACCCAGCACCGCCGCGCCGACGGCAGCCTGCAGTTCGCGGCCGTCACCCTGCGCCGCCTGAGCTACGCCGGCCAGCCGCTGCTGTCGGCGGTCTGGCGTGACATCACCGACGACAAGCTGCACGAGGCACGCATCGGCCGCCTGACGCAGGCCTACGCGGTGCTGGGTGGCGTCAACGAGGCCATCGTGCGACTGCACGACCTGCCCGCACTGTTCGCCGAGGCCTGCCGCATCGCGGTGCAGGAAGGCGGGCTGCCGCTGGCCTGGATCGGCCAGGCCGACGCCAGCGGCCAGACCCTCCGCCCCGTGGCCCAGGCCGGTCGGTCCGACGGCTATGTCGAGAGCCTGCAGCTCAGCCTCGAGCCGGCGCTGGACGTCACCGCGGCAGCCATGCACGCGCTGCACCCGGTGCTGGTGGCCGACATCGGGAACGATCCGCGCACCCCGGCCTGGCGTGAGGCCGCCCTCTCGCGCGGCCTGCGCTCGATGGCGGTGTTTCCGATCCACCGCGGCACGCAGGTCGACGGCAGCCTGAACGTCTACGCCGACCAGCCAGGCTACTTCGACGCCGACCTGCTGCGGCTGTACGAGCGCCTGGCGAACAACCTCGGCTTTGCGATGGCCTTCCAGGCCGCCGAGCAGGCCAAGCAGCATGAGCAGCAGTTTCGCGAACAGCTCATCGAATCGGTGGCCGGCCTGTTCTTCGCCATCGACCGGCAGGGCCGCATGGTGCACTGGAACCGCCAGGTGGAGCAGACCACCGGCTACTCGCACGACGAGATCGCGGCACTGCCCGCCACGGTGCATTTCGAAGGCAACGAGCGCCGCCGCCTGGTGGAAGCGATGCAGCGGGCTTACACCGAAGGAGAGGTGCGCCTGGAGGCCGGCCTGCGCTGCCGTGACGGGCGCGTGCTGCCGCACCTGTTCGTCGCCCGGCGCCTGGACAGCGCCCCCGAGCCCCTTCTGGTGGGCACCGCCATCGACATCGGCGAACGCGTGCGCAACGAGCAGGAGCTGGCGCGCTACCGCCAGCGCCTGGAGGAGCTGGTGGCCACCCGTACCGCCCAGCTCGAGGGACTGAACCAGCGCCTGCACCGCGAGGACCGCCGCCTGCGCGCCATGCTGGCGCTGAGCCGGCGCGCCGGCACGCTCGACGAGGCCGCCCTCTGGCTCGCTGGCCTGGAAGAGGCACGCCACCTGAGCGGCAGCCACGCCGTCTGCCTGTTCGAGTCGACCGACGGCCTGACCCCGCGACTGTGCGCAGGGCAGGCCCCGCCGGAGGGCGCCGACCACCGGGCCGCCCTGGCAGCCCGGGCCCTGCAGGCGCAAGCGCCGGTCCGCCATGCAGACCCGCAGCCGCAGGCCCGCCTGCTGGCCGTGCCGCTGGGCGTGGACGACGACGCCGACGGGCCGCTGCGCCAGGTGCTCTGCGCCAGCGGTCGCGAGCGCGACTACGACGCCGAGGACGAACGCGAACTGGCCCTGGTGGCCACCGACCTGCACGGCATCGTGCAGCGCCGCCGCACCGAGCTGGCGCTGGCGCAGGCCAAGCAGGCCGCCGACGCGGCCAGCCAGGCCAAGAGCGCCTTCCTGGCCAACATGAGCCACGAGATCCGCACGCCGATGAACGCCATCGTCGGCTTCGCGCACCTGCTGCGGCGCGACCCGCTGACACCACGCCAGCGCGACCACCTCGACAAGATCGCCGACGCCAGCAGCCACCTGCTGCAGCTGATCAACGACATCCTCGACTTCTCCAAGGTCGAGACGCACAAGGTGGAGCTGCACCCGGAGCCCTTCGAGCTGGCCGCCAGCCTGGCGCGCGTGGCCGACATGGTGCAGGGCCGCCTGCTGCACCGGCCGGTGACCTTCACGCTGGCGCAGGCGCGCGACTGCCCCGCCTGGGTGACCGGCGACCGCCTGCGTCTCGAGCAGGTCCTGCTCAACCTGGCCGGCAATGCGGTGAAGTTCACCGCCCAGGGGCGCATCGAGCTGCGCGTGCGCTGCCTGGAGCGCCGCCCGACCGGCGCCGGGCCCGACAGCGGCGAGCAGGCCCTGCTGCGCTTCGAGGTGAGCGACACCGGCATCGGCATCGCACCCGAGCAGCTCGGCCGCCTCTTCGAGGCCTTCGAGCAGGCCGACGCCTCCACCACCCGGCGCTTCGGCGGCACCGGGCTGGGCCTGGCGATCAGCCAGCGCCTGGTCACGTTGATGCAGGGGCGCATCGGCGTGGAAAGCCGCCTCGGCGAGGGCAGCCTCTTCTGGTTCGAACTGCCGCTGCAACTGCCCGCGGCCGCCCACAGCCCGCCTGCGCCCACCCAGGCCAAGGAAGCCAGCGACCCCACGGCCAGCGCCGGGACCGCCCGCCACGCCGCGGCGACGGACGACGACGCCCTGCTGCGCGGCGCGCAGGTCCTGCTGGTGGAGGACAACCCGATCAACCAGGAAGTGGCCCGCGACCTGCTCACCGCGCTGGGCCTGCAGGTGGAGATCGCCGCCGACGGCGCCCAGGCCCTTCGCAAGGTGGCCGCCCGGGCCTTCGACCTGGTGCTGATGGATGTGCAGATGCCGGTGATGGACGGCCTGCAGGCCACCGCGGCGATCCGCCGACTGCCGGCCCGCCAGAGCCTGCCCATCATCGCGATGACCGCCAGCGCCTTCGCCGAAGACCGCCGCCAGTGCCTCGAGGTGGGCATGGACGACTTCCTGATGAAGCCGGTCGAGCCCGAAGCGCTGCGCCAGTGTCTGCTGGGCTGGCTGCAGCGGCGCGGCCGCCCCGACCGCAGCGAGAGGGCGCCGGCCGGCCAGGGCGGCCCCGCAGCACCGCGCGCGGACCAGGCCGCCGACCCGGCTGCCGACGCGACGGCCGCCTTCCGGCCACTGCTCGAAGCCGCCGGCTTCGAGGTCGAAGCCGCCCTGCGACGCCTGCGTGGCGATGCCGGTCTGTACCGGCGCACGCTGGAACTGTTCCTGCGCCAGCACGCCGACGACCCCGAGCGGCTGCGCGCCGCGCTGCGCACTGCGGCCGAACCACAGGGCCGCGAGGCCGCCTGCACCCGGCTGCGCGCACTGGCGCATGTCCTGGCAGGCGCAGCCGGCACCCTGGGGGCCGCCACGCTGGCCCGCGCCGCCCACGCGCTGGAGGCGGCCGCACTGGCACAACAGCCGGTAGCGGACCTCGCTTCGGCCATCGCCTCGGTGGAAGCCGCGCTGCAGCAGGCGCTGACGCCGCTGCGGCCCCTGCTGGCAGCCGCACCGACAGCCGGACGGGGCCCCGCCAGCCCTGCCGCCGTCGATGCCCAGACCCTGCGCCGCACCCTGGAGCGGCTGCAGCAACTGCTCACCCTGCACGACACCGAGGTGCTCGACGCCTTGGACCAGGCTCGCCCCCTGCTGATGGCCGCCCTGGGCACCGCGGCCACGGCCCGGCTGGCCGTGCGCATCCACGGCTTCGATTTCGAGGCCGCGCTGGCGCAGGTGACGCAGCAGCTCGCCGATGCGGCGCCGCCCACCCCCCTCGACACGAAGGATTGACATCCCCCGCCCCGGCCGCGCCTTCCGCCCTGAATTACCGGGCCTTTCCGGCCGATATCCACGCGAACCCCGCGGCGCCTGGCGCCGAAGATCGGCAGGTCGCGGACGATCCTCCGGGGGCGTCCGCCCTGCATGCAGCCCCGCGACGGGGCAGGAGTCGCAACTAGATGTCGTCCCTCACCCTCTCCCGCCGTCTGTGGCTGCCGAACCTGGCCGTGGTAGCCACCATCGTGGCCGCCGCCACGGTGATCTCGCTGCGCACCCAGGACCAGATCGAGTCCAACCGGCAGGCCCAGCTCGACCAGCTGACGACCCTGGAGAAGGTGGCCCAGTGGGCCGGCCTGACCGAGGCCAACGCCGCACGCACGATGGCGGCCCTGGCGAGCCACGACACCATGCTGGGCCCGCGCCTCGAGGCCGAGATGAGCGCCACCTCGGCGCGCATCAGCGCGCTGCAGAAGGACATCGAAGCGAGCAGCCGGGACCCCGAGCAGCGCAGCGCCCTCGCCCGCGTGGCCGAAACCCGCAAGGCCTACATCGACCTGCGGCGCCAGGTGCTGGCCGAACGCGGCGAGGCCGCCGAAGTGCCCACCGATCGCGTGCAGGCCGTGCGCGAACAGCTCGGGCGCTATCTGGAAGCCCAACAGGCCTTCGTGCAACTCGAGCACCGGCGTGCCGAGGCCCAGGCCGAGGCGGCCGCGACCGAGCGGCACCGCACCGTCGTCGGCGTGATCGGCCTGATGCTGCTGGTGGCCGGCGGGCTGCTCTGGACGACCTGGTCGAGCGTGCGCGCCATCCTGCAGCCGCTGCGGCGGGCGCAGGAAGTCACCGACCGCATCGCCGCCGGTGACCTGACCGTGCGCGTGGACACGAGCCGGCGCGACGAGATCGGCGACCTGATGCGCGGCCTGGAGCGCATGACGACCTCGCTGCGCCAGCTGGTGGGCGAAGTGCGCGCCGGCGCCTCGGGCATGCAGATCGCCAGCACCGAGATCGCCACCGGCAACAACGACCTGTCGGTGCGCACCGAGCAGACCGCCAGCAGCCTGCAGGAGACTGCCGGCGCGATGGCCCAGCTCACCAGCACCGTGCAGCAGAGCGCCGACGCGGCCGCGCAGGCCAACCAGCTGGCCTCCTCGGCGGCCGACACCGCCGCGCGCGGCGGCGAGGTGGTGGCGCAGGTGGTGAGCAACATGGACGCGATCGCCGGCTCGAGCCGCAAGATCGGCGACATCATCGGCGTGATCGACGGCATCGCCTTCCAGACCAACATCCTGGCGCTCAACGCCGCGGTGGAAGCCGCGCGCGCCGGCGAGCAGGGCCGCGGCTTCGCGGTGGTGGCCGGCGAGGTACGCGCGCTGGCGCAGCGTTCGGCCGGCGCGGCACGCGAGATCAAGTCGCTCATCGGCGCCTCGATGGACACCGTCGAACAGGGCTCGAAGCTGGTGCAGGACGCGGGCAGCACGATGACCGACCTGGTCGCCTCGGTGCGCCGCGTCACCGACATCATCGGCGAGATCAGTGCCTCCACGCGCGAGCAGAACGACGGCATCCGCCAGGTCAACCAGGCCGTCACCCGGCTGGACGAGATGACCCAGCAGAACGCCGCGCTGGTCGAGCAGAGCGCCGCGGCGGCCGACTCGATGCGCGAGCAGGCCCAGCGCCTGAACCAGCTGGTGCAGCGCTTCGAGACCGGCTCAGGCGAGCTGCCGGCGTCCACGGCATCGCTGCCCGCTGCCCCGCTGGCCACCGCGTCAGCGAGCCGTCCGGCCATGCTGCCGAAGGCGCCCAGCGCCCGCATGCCGTCCCCCACGCCGGCCCCGGTGGCGCCCCAGGTCGCCACGGCGGCGGCGGCCGAGGCGTCCGCAGCGCCGGCCAAGGCGTCCGCGGCGCTGACGGCGCCGAACGACGACTGGGAAACCTTCTGACCGGAGTGTGCTGCGCCGCGGCCCTGAGCGACACTCTCACCCATGGCCGACGACTGCAGCTCCCAGATCCTGATCCCCGACGCCTTCCGCGCCCTCTACACCGACCGGCGCGGCCGGCTGACCGTCTCGCGCGAGGAGCTGGCCGCACGGGCCGAACTCTGCGAAGACCTGGCCCAGCAGCTCCAGCCCATGGCGCAGCAGCTGCACTTCGACCTGGGCGTGGTCGAGGACGAAGTGCTGGCCCGCATCGAGGCCACCCTGGCGAACCCCGAGTCGGGCCTGCGCGAGGCCGAACTGCCCTGGCTGACCGGCCGCCTGGCCGAACTGCTGGGCTGGCAGGCCGGCAGCGGGTCGGCGCCGGCGCCGGCGCCGGGCTCCGCCTGAGCAGGCGGTCGGGCCGGCCTGCCGCTGTCAGGACGTGCGGTCTCAGACCGCGACCGCTGACGTGCGCAGCCGCGCGGCAAGCGCTGCGAGCGCCGCCTCGTCCAGCGTCTCCTGCTCGAGCAGGCGCGCCGCCAGCTCCTCCAGCTCCGCGCGGTGCCGCGCCAGCAGCGCCGCCGCGCGGGCATGCGCCTCGTCGACGAGGCGGCGCACCGCGTGGTCGATGGCGTCGGCAGTGGCGTCGGAGAAAGGCCGCTCCGCCGGCGCCGCGGCCAGCCCCGCCGGCCCGGGCAGGAAGCTGGCCTGCGGCGGCACGAACACCACCTGGCCCAGCGCCTCGTCCATGCCCCAGCGCGTCACCATGTCGCGGGCGATGTCGCTGACGCGCTGCAGGTCGTCGGCCGCGCCGGTGGAGATGTCGCCCACCAGCAGCTCCTCGGCCGCCCGGCCGCCCAGCAGCACCGCCATGCGCTGCTGCAGCTCGGCGCGGGTGGCCAGCCAGCGGTCCTCGCTGGGGCGCTGCAGGGTGTAGCCCAGCGCGCCGATGCCGCGCGGGATGATCGAGATCTTGTGCACCGGGTCGCTGCCCGGGCTGAGCAGGGCCACCAGGGCGTGGCCGCTCTCGTGCACCGCCACGGTGCGGCGCTCGGCCGCGCTCATCACGCGCTGGCGCTTCTCCAGCCCGGCGACGATGCGCTCCACCGCGGCGGTGAAATCGGCCGGCTCCACCGCCGCCGCGCCGCGCCGGGTGGCCAGCAGCGCCGCCTCGTTGACCAGGTTGGCCAGGTCGGCCCCGGCAAAGCCCGGCGTGAGGGCGGCCACCGCGTCGGCCTCCACCTGCGGCGACAGCGTCACCTTGCGCAGGTGCACGCGCAGGATGTCGGCCCGGCCGCGCCGGTCCGGCCGGTCCACCAGCACCTGGCGGTCGAAGCGGCCGGCGCGCAGCAGCGCGGCGTCCAGCACCTCGGGGCGGTTGGTGGCCGCCAGGATCACCACGCCGACGCTGGCGTCGAAGCCGTCCATCTCGGCCAGCAGCTGATTGAGCGTCTGCTCCTTCTCGTCGTGCCCGCCCGACAGCGGCCCGATGCCGCGCGCGCGCCCCAGTGCGTCCAGCTCGTCGATGAAGATGATGCAGGGCGCCGCGGCGCGGGCCTGCTCGAACAGGTCGCGCACCCGCGCCGCGCCGACGCCGACGAACATCTCGACGAACTCGCTGCCGGTGATCGAGAAGAAGGGCACCCCGGCCTCGCCGGCCATGGCCCGCGCCAGCAGGGTCTTGCCGGTGCCCGGCGGCCCCACCAGCAGCACGCCCTTGGGCATGTGCGCGCCCAGGCGGCCGTAGGCGGCCGGGTCGCGCAGGAAGTCCACCGACTCGCGCAGCTCGGCCTTGGCCTCGTCGACACCGGCCACATCGTCGAAGCGCACGCTCACATCGGTCTCGGAGTGCACCCGCGCCCGGCTCTTGCCCACCGACAGCAGCCCGCCGAGGCCGCCCTGCCCCGCCATGCGGCGCGCCAGCAGCGACCACAGGCCGAAGATCACCAGCGCCGGCACCACCCAGGACAGCAGGTCGCGCAGCAGGGTGTTCTCGAGCACGCCCTCGTAGCGCAGCGGCCGGCCCTCGGCGGCGTCCTCCAGGGCGCGCACCAGCGCCGGGTCGACCCGGGTGGTGACGATGCGGCTGCGCCCGTCGGGCAGCGGCGCCTTCAGCTCGCCCTCGATGGTCTGGCTGCCGATGCGGATGGCCTCGAGCTTGCCCTCCTTCAGGTACTGCTGGAACTCGCTGTAGGCAATGGGCTGCACCTGCGCGGCCGTCACCCACAGGTCGCGCAGCGTGAACACCAGGATCAGCGCGAACACCAGGCCCCAGGGGTTGATCGGCCAGCGCGGACGGGGTTCGGTGTGCGGATCGGGTCGCGAATGCGGGCGCGGATCGGCGCGGCGGAAGGGATCCGGGGGAGCAGCCATGCCCGCATGATGCGCCGGAAAGCGTGACTTGCACACGCCCGCCGCGCCGCAGGGGAGCGCTGGATCAGTAGCCGCGCGCGCGGTCGACCCGGTGGGCGATCGGCCGGCCCTCGGCCAGCGCCTGCAGGTTGGCGGCCACCACCGCGGCGGCGCTGCGCGCATCGGTGAGCGCCGCCACATGCGGCAGCAGCGTCACGCGCGGATGGCGCCAGAAGGGGTGGCCGGCCGGCAGCGGCTCCTGCGTGAAGACATCCAGCACCGCATGGTCGAGCCGGCCGGCGTCCAGCGCGGCGAGCAGGTCGGCCTCCACCCCGTGCGCCCCGCGCGCCAGGTTCACCAGCGCGGCGCCGGGCGGCAGCGCGGCCAGGAAGCGCGCGTCGATCAGCCCGCGCGTGGCCGGCGTGAGCGGCAGCAGGTTCACGACGATGTCGCTGTCGGCCAGCAGCGCCGGCAGCGCCGCGGGACCGGCGTGGACCTCGATGCCTTCGAAGCCCTCGGGGGGCCGGCCCGGCGTGGCCCGCCAGCCCCGCACCCGAAAGCCCTGCGCGGCCAGCCGGCGCGCGGCGGCCGCACCCATCTGCCCGCAGCCCAGCACGGTGACGGCCACCTCGTCGGCACGCCGCTGCGGCCGCTGGCGCCACAGGCCCGCGCGCTGCTGCGCCGCGTAGTGGTGAAAGCCGCGCTGCAGCATCAGCACCGCCCACAGCGCGGTCTCGGCCATCGCGGCGTTCATCGCCGGGTCGACCATGCGGGCGATCGGCACGTCCACCGGCAGCGTCTGGTCGGCCAGCAGCCGGTCCACCCCGGCCCAGAGCGACTGGATCAGCCGCAGCCGCGGCAGCCCCTGCAGGCGCCCGGGCGGCGGGTTGGCCACCACGGCGGCCTCGATCGTCCGCGGCCAGGCCGGCACCGCCTCGCCGCGGTCCACCGTCCAGCGCGCCCCCGGCAGCGCCGCCTGCAGCGCGGCGCGCCAGACCTCGCACTCGTCGTCGTCGGCCCAGCGGCCGGTCAGCAGGATGTCCATGGCGCGATGCTAGCCAGCGCGGCGACAATCCACGCCGTGAACCCTGCCCCGATCTTCCTGTCCTGCGCCGCCGGCGTCGAGCCGCTGCTGGCCGACGAGGTGCGCGCCATCCTCCTCGCCTGCGGTGCGCCGCGCGCGGCCGACTCGGTGCAGGCCGCCCGTGGCGGCGTGCGCCTGGTCGGCAGCCCGGCCAGCGCGATGCGGCTCAACCTGGAAAGCCGCCTGGCCCAGCGCGTGCTCTGGCAGGTTGCCGAGGGGCCCTACCGCGCCCACGACCCCGGCCTGCGCGACCTCTACGACCTGGCGCAGGAGGTCGACTGGACCGCCTGGATCACCCCGCGCCAGACCCTGCGGGTGGACTGCAGCGCCCAGCGCTCGCCGCTGCGCAGCCTGCACTTCGCCGCGCTGCGCATCAAGGACGCCGTCTGCGACGCGCTGCGCGAGGCCACCGGCGAGCGTCCCGACGTCGACCCGCGCCACCCCGACCTGGCGCTGGTGCTGCACCTGCAGGAGGAGCAGGCCACGCTGTCGGTGGACCTGTCCGGCGAGGCGCTGTTCAAGCGCGGCTGGCGCGACGAGGCCCGCGGCGGCGTCAAGGGCGAGGCGCCGCTGAAGGAAACCCTGGCCGCGGCGATGCTGGCGGCCGCCGGCTGGCGCGGCCGCGCCGAGGACGGCCCGCTGCTCGACCCCTGCTGCGGCGCCGGCACCATCGCCATCGAGGCCGCACAGATCGCCTGCGGCATGGCCCCCGGCCTGCAGCGCCGCTTCGCCTTCGAGAAGCTGGCGCCCTTTCGCGCCGAGGCCGCCGCCTGGCAGCAGATGAAGGCCGAGGCGCGCGCACGCATCCACGCCCCGGCGGTGGCGGTGCATGCCGGCGACGTGGCCTTCCGCATGACCGACTTCGCCCAGCGCAACGCCCAGCAGGCCGGCGTGGCCCAGGCGATCGCCTTCAAGACCGCCGACGCCCTGCAGCGCCCGCCGCCGGCCGCGCGCGGCGTGCTGATGCTCAACCCGCCCTACGGCGAGCGCATCGAGGCCAAGGGCAGCGGCTCCGGCGCGCGCGAAACCCGCGAAGGCTTCGAGGGCGGCGCCAGCGCGCAGGCCTTCTTCGGCGCCCTGGCCAGCCACTGGAAGAAGCACTACCCGGGCTGGACCGCCTGGGTGCTCAGCCCGGACGCGAAGCTGCCCCAGGCCATGCGCCTGAAGGAAAGCCGCCGCGTGCCGATGTGGAACGGCCCGATCGAGTGCCGGCTGTTCCGCTTCGACCTGGTGGCGGGGTCGATGCGGGAGGCGCCTGCGCAGCCTCAGAGCTGATACGGCACCCGCACCCCCGGCATATCGGCCGGAAAGTCCTTCGTGTTGCGCGTCACCAGCTGCCAGCCCCGCACCCGGGCACTGGCCAGGATCAGGGCGTCCGGCCACTTGATGCGCAGGCTGCGGCGCAGCACCAGGGCCTGATCCAGCGTGGCGGCATCCAGGTCGAGCCGGCGGAACATCGCATCGACCGCTGCCCTCGTGGCAGCCTCCAGCCCGGCGGGCGCCTTCACCTGAGCCTCGATCCAGGTGATCGGGCTGATCCAGCGCTCGCTGTACATCGACAGCTCCTCGGCGGCATGCGCTGCCGCGTCAGCTCCCACACCGACCGTTACCATTCCGGACGTTTCCCCTCGACATTCCCGCTCCGGAGCCCCCATGACCTGCACCACCCCGCGGCACCTGCCGCGCGCCACCGCCACCCGCCGCCGCCTGCTCGCCGGCGCGGTGCTCGCCGCCGCCGCCCTGGCCGCCCCCTTCTCCGGCGCCTTCGCGGCCGACGCCAAGCCCTACAAGCTGCTGGTGGGCTTCCCCGCCGGCGGCGGCACCGACGCCATCGCCCGCCTGCTGGCCGAGCGCCTGAAGGACGAGCTGGGCGCCCCGGTGATCGTCGAGAACAAGCCCGGCGCCGGCGGCCAGCTCGCCGCCCAGGCCCTCAAGGCCGCGCCGGCCGACGGCCACACCCTCTTCCTGTCGCACGACCACACCATCACCATCCTGCCGATGGTGGTGAAGAACCCCGGCTACGACGCCACGAAGGACTTCGTGCCGGTGGCCGGCTTCGCCAGCTTCGTCAACGCGCTGGCCGTCTCCGGCGGCACCCCGGCCAAGGGCTTCGACGACTACGTCGGCTGGCTGCGCGGCGCGGGCGGCGGCAAGGGTTCGGTGGGCATTCCCGCCCCGGCCTCCACGCCCGAGTTCCTGGTCAAGGTGATCGGCGAGAAGTACAAGCTCGACCTGGTGCCCGTGCCCTACCGCGGCAGCGCACCGATGATGGCCGACATGCTGGGCAACCAGATCGCCGCCGGCGTGGGCTCCATCCCCGACTTCATCGAGAACCACAGGAGCGGCAAGATCCGCGTGGTCGCCGTGCTCGGCGGCGCCCGCCAGGCCGCCCTGCCCGACGTGCCCACCTTCCGCGAACTCGGCCTCGCCGGCCTCGAGGACATGCCCTACTACGGCGTCTTCGCCCCCGCCGGCACGCCCCGGGCCAGCATCGACGGCTTCACCGCCGCCCTGGGCAAGGTGCTGGCGCAGCGCGAAGTGCACGACCGCCTCACCACCATGGGCCTCAGCGTCGGACTGATGACCTCGCAGCAGCTGGCCGAGCGCGAGCGCGCCTACGCCCGGGTCTGGGCGAACATCATCAAGACCAGCGGCTTCCAGCCGCAGTAAGCGTCGCCGGCCACCCGGCCGGGTGCGGGGCGCAGGGCGAAGAGGGGGACAGGGCGACTCTGGCGCTACGATGACGCCACCGCCCTCGCCGCACCGGAGCGCCCCCACCATGTCCGCCGTCCCGAAGCCCCGAGCCGACTTCGACCTCCAGGCCTACCTGGACTGGGAGGCCACCCAGCCGGAACGCCACGAGTACATCGCTGGCGAAGTGTTCGCCATGACCGGGGCGCGCGGCACCCACAACCTGATCGCCGGCAACGTCTACATGGCGCTGCGCCAGCACCTGCGCGGCAGCCCCTGCCGCACCCACATCGAAGGCATGAAGCTGCAGGTGCAGGCCGCCGATGCGGTGTTCTACCCCGACGTCTTCGTCACCTGCGACCCGCAGGACCTGGGCGAGCAGGCCGAGCTGACCAAGACCGCCCCGAAGTTGGTGGTGGAGGTGCTCTCCGACTCCACCGCCGCCTACGACCGCGGCCTCAAGTTCGAGCTCTACCAGCGCCTGCCCAGCCTGCAGGAGTACCTGCTGATCGAACCGCAGCGGGCGCATGCCGACCTGTTCCGCAAGAACGCCGAAGGCCTGTGGGTGCTCCACCCCAGCGGGCCGGGCGGCGTGGTGCGGCTCGACAGCGTGGGACTGACGCTGACGATGGAAGCGATCTACGAGGACACGTCGGCCGGTCAGGCCTCGACCGGCCCTGACGACGCCGCGGCCACACCGGCCGGCTGAACCACGCCGGGCCACCCGGCCGTCACATCCGGGCGCCGACCGGCGCTGCCGGCTCCTCGCCCCCTTGCGATCCGCGGTGCACGGCTCACCTCGTCGGGTCTGAATCCCTTCGAAAACAGGGCATCGGTTCAGACGCTCCCGATGCCCGCAGGGCCGAAACGTCTTCCGTCTTAATCCCTTCGAAAACAGGGCATCGGTTCAGACCGAGCTGGCCGACAGCATCAGCAGCAGCGGCATGTCTTAATCCCTTCGAAAACAGGGCATCGGTTCAGACGAAGGGCTGGCCTGCGAAGGCGCAGACGGCCCGTCTTAATCCCTTCGAAAACAGGGCATCGGTTCAGACATCGCAGCAGGTGATTTCGTCGTCCACATCAGTCTTAATCCCTTCGAAAACAGGGCATCGGTTCAGACTGCTGGGCGGGGCCAGGGTGCCGGCGTTGTCGTCTTAATCCCTTCGAAAACAGGGCATCGGTTCAGACTAAGGTTCGCGATTATTCCCGCTTCGTCGCAACAGTCTTAATCCCTTCGAAAACAGGGCATCGGTTCAGACTGAGTGCCTCAGTGCACCTGAGGTGCCCGATGCTGTCTTAATCCCTTCGAAAACAGGGCATCGGTTCAGACGGTATAACCCCGACGACTGGGATTTTGACGACTGTCTTAATCCCTTCGAAAACAGGGCATCGGTTCAGACGACCGACTTCATCGGGGAGGTCTTCGATACCTGTCTTAATCCCTTCGAAAACAGGGCATCGGTTCAGACCGATTCACGAACAAAAGAAAATAAACCCGAGTGGTCTTAATCCCTTCGAAAACAGGGCATCGGTTCAGACATGTAGCCTACGGCTAGGATGGAAGGGGATGGGTCTTAATCCCTTCGAAAACAGGGCATCGGTTCAGACCTTGATGCAGCATTCACTGCATCCGCTACATGGACGTCTTAATCCCTTCGAAAACAGGGCATCGGTTCAGACCGGGCTGGCGGATATGACATGGAATTTCACTTGTCTTAATCCCTTCGAAAACAGGGCATCGGTTCAGACTGGACGAGGATCGTTGCACGTACAAATTCCAGCGGTCTTAATCCCTTCGAAAACAGGGCATCGGTTCAGACCCTGCAGGGACGGGTCATCCTGACCCTCCAAGCGTCTTAATCCCTTCGAAAACAGGGCATCGGTTCAGACCGCGCTGCCGTCAAGAATGATCGCGAAGATTCCAGTCTTAATCCCTTCGAAAACAGGGCATCGGTTCAGACGCGGCTGGAGCTGCCCGTGACATCGCCTACTGGAGTCTTAATCCCTTCGAAAACAGGGCATCGGTTCAGACCTTCATCTTCACCATCATCATCATGTCCGAACAAGTCTTAATCCCTTCGAAAACAGGGCATCGGTTCAGACATCCCCAACACCAAGGCCAACATGGTCCAGATCAGTCTTAATCCCTTCGAAAACAGGGCATCGGTTCAGACAGGTAGCGCTCGTCCAGGGCCGGGGTCGTGGTCTTAATCCCTTCGAAAACAGGGCATCGGTTCAGACCTGAAGCATGCCCAGGAACGGGACGACGGTCAGTCTTAATCCCTTCGAAAACAGGGCATCGGTTCAGACTTGAAGAGGAACTGGCAACACTGAAAGCGGCCTGGTCTTAATCCCTTCGAAAACAGGGCATCGGTTCAGACCTTCGCGCTGCCGTAAAAGGCGACCGTGAGGATTGTCTTAATCCCTTCGAAAACAGGGCATCGGTTCAGACCTACAAGGCCCGTTGCGCCAGCCTCGAGGAAGAGTCTTAATCCCTTCGAAAACAGGGCATCGGTTCAGACTTATTGCGACCCTGCGGGCGATCCGAGCCGATCGTCTTAATCCCTTCGAAAACAGGGCATCGGTTCAGACGAAACGAACGTCCGCCTGCGCCTGGAAATCGACGTCTTAATCCCTTCGAAAACAGGGCATCGGTTCAGACGGCGTGCAAGGCGGCTGAAGAGAAAGGTAAGGCGTCTTAATCCCTTCGAAAACAGGGCATCGGTTCAGACCCTATGCGGCGTGAATCGCGGCAGCATAGTTAAGTCTTAATCCCTTCGAAAACAGGGCATCGGTTCAGACAGCCCACTGCGACAAGCACGTCGTCAAGATGGTGTCTTAATCCCTTCGAAAACAGGGCATCGGTTCAGACCTGGCCGAGATCCGGGCCCAGAACCGGGCCCTGAGTCTTAATCCCTTCGAAAACAGGGCATCGGTTCAGACGCTGTCGGCCGGCGCCGGCCGGGCCTGCAGCTTGGTCTTAATCCCTTCGAAAACAGGGCATCGGTTCAGACATGGTGGACATCTCACCGTTGTGGATCGTCTGGCGTCTTAATCCCTTCGAAAACAGGGCATCGGTTCAGACTTGGACAAGAGCCAGCTAGACGCCGCTTTTAGTCTTAATCCCTTCGAAAACAGGGCATCGGTTCAGACGAACCAGAACTATGGGCACAGCATGGCTACCTTGTCTTAATCCCTTCGAAAACAGGGCATCGGTTCAGACAAGATTCCATCTCGTTGACGTTGGCTAGCCTTGCGTCTTAATCCCTTCGAAAACAGGGCATCGGTTCAGACACTACCGGGCGCGCTGCAGCGCGCTAGAACAAGAGTCTTAATCCCTTCGAAAACAGGGCATCGGTTCAGACCGTTCGGATGGAAGGGGAAGAAACCTACCACGCGTCTTAATCCCTTCGAAAACAGGGCATCGGTTCAGACATCGGCTGTCCAAAGCAATGGTGGACACCTTGTTGTCTTAATCCCTTCGAAAACAGGGCATCGGTTCAGACAAGCCACCCACGATGATGCGGCCCCGCTGATGTCGTCTTAATCCCTTCGAAAACAGGGCATCGGTTCAGACCGAGGCCACCAAGGCCACCGCCGCCGCCGAGAAGTCTTAATCCCTTCGAAAACAGGGCATCGGTTCAGACCCGCCGGCCTTGTTGGCTGGTGCACCAAGGCCACGTCTTAATCCCTTCGAAAACAGGGCATCGGTTCAGACCCCCTTGATTGAGTCGGCCCGGTATGTCGGCGGCGTCTTAATCCCTTCGAAAACAGGGCATCGGTTCAGACACGGGTCCGTGGATCTGTACGTCGGCGATGACGGGTCTTAATCCCTTCGAAAACAGGGCATCGGTTCAGACAGGAAGAGCCGCGCAGGAAGTACCACCGCCCGAGTCTTAATCCCTTCGAAAACAGGGCATCGGTTCAGACAGTTCCGCGCCTACCTCTCCGCCAAGCGCGACTTGTCTTAATCCCTTCGAAAACAGGGCATCGGTTCAGACCCACGGCCCGACGAACACCCGCGGCGCCCGCATCGTCTTAATCCCTTCGAAAACAGGGCATCGGTTCAGACGCACGGGCAACACAAAGTCAGTGTCATGCTGGGGGTCTTAATCCCTTCGAAAACAGGGCATCGGTTCAGACCGGCCACGAAGGCTTCATCGTGATGTCAGGCGAGTCTTAATCCCTTCGAAAACAGGGCATCGGTTCAGACTTCAGGCAACCAAGAAGGCGCGTCAGGCGGTTCGTCTTAATCCCTTCGAAAACAGGGCATCGGTTCAGACAACAAGCCGTGGCGAAGGGCAAGGCGCGTCCGAGTCTTAATCCCTTCGAAAACAGGGCATCGGTTCAGACCGTGAAGATTCCATCTCCCTGACGCTTGCCAGTCGTCTTAATCCCTTCGAAAACAGGGCATCGGTTCAGACCCGCCACCAGCGCCGCCGCCGCGCGTCTTGTTACGTCTTAATCCCTTCGAAAACAGGGCATCGGTTCAGACCAAGGGGCGCGCCAAGGTGGCCGCCGCCGCCGCGGTCTTAATCCCTTCGAAAACAGGGCATCGGTTCAGACCGCACGACGGCCCCGAGACCGCAAGCACCGTGCGGTCTTAATCCCTTCGAAAACAGGGCATCGGTTCAGACCGAACGCATCGAAAACAACATGCGCCGCGCCGTGTCTTAATCCCTTCGAAAACAGGGCATCGGTTCAGACGCCAGACGCCGCGAGTCCACCGGCTGCCAGCTCTGTCTTAATCCCTTCGAAAACAGGGCATCGGTTCAGACATCTCCCTGACGCTTGCCAGTCTGGCAAGTGCGTCTTAATCCCTTCGAAAACAGGGCATCGGTTCAGACTCCACGCGCCGAAAAGTTCAATGCCGACAAGCACTTGCGAGGGTGCTTGACAACTTTCGCGGCGGCCGGGAAGCGGCCTCGCGGCAGGGGTCGGGGTGCAGGGCGCATCTCGGCGGGGCGGGGTCGTCACCGCTGTGCAGTCTACGCCAGGGCGCTGCGGCGCACGCGGCGGCGGGCGGGGGCGGCGGGGTTTTTTGCCGGGGGGCCGAGCAGCACCTCGTCGGGCAGCAGGGGGCGGCCGAGCAGGTGCACCTCGGCCTGTTCGGGCCAGCGGTAGGCGCGCACGTCGTCGGTGACGGGGTCGATCAGCTCTTCCAGCGCCTGCATCAGCTGCTGCAGTTCGGCCGCGCTGGCCGGCACGACGAAGACGCTGTACTGCAGCGGCAGGCCCCAGCCCTCGAGCAGGCGGTGCACCTTGACGCCGCAGCGCGGGTCGTGGATGTCGTAGGTGACGATCCAGCGGGTCTTCTCGTGCAGGCTCATGGGGCGGCTCCTGGAGGCGGCGACGGGGCAGGGGCGGACGAACCGGGCAGGTCCTCAGCAGGCCAGCTCGCGCAGCGCATGCGCGCGCAGGTTGGCCAGGTGCTGGTGCAGGGCGCCGACGCAGCGGCCGCTCCAGCGCTCGAAGATGGCGGCGGCCTCGCGCGGCTGGTCGACGGCAGCGGCCAGGGGGCCGGCGCAGTAGTTCATCTCGGCCCAGATCAGGCGGGTCAGGTCGTGCGCCAGTTCGACCGGCTCGCCGACGCAGCACCAGTAGTGCGGCAGCAGGCCGCATTCGCTCAGGCGGTGCGTGACCAGCGCGGCGGCCAGTCCGTGCAGCAGGGCGGGCAGCAGCTCGGGCGGCTCGTCGCGGTAGACCCAGCGGCGCTTGGCTTCCTGCCACTCGGCCTCGCGCACAGGCTGGCCGGCCGCGCCGCGCTCGGCCTGCCAGGTCTGCAGCACGGCCAGGCGCTGGTGGCGCAGCCAGTGGCGGTAGGCATCGCTCCAGCCTGGGTCGTCGGCGGCCAGCACGTTCAGCGCATCGGCCAGGTCGACCCGGCGCGGGCGTTCGGGCCAGAGGTGGCCGGCAGCTTCGCCGCGGCCGTTCAGCCAGGTGATGGTGATGCCGCGCTGCTGGCACAGCGCCAGCGCGGCGCCGCTCCATTCGGCGCTGTCGCCGCAGACGATGCGCAGCACCCGCGCCACGGGAATGCGCTGCGCGCCCAGATGCGGCGCATCGGGCCGGCCGATCACCAGGGCCTCACCGGTGGAGGTGACGCGCAGGCGCTCCGCGGCGGCCAGGTAGAGGGTGCGGGCGTCGGCCGCGCGCGGCAACGGCCCGCGCCGTAGCGGCCCGCCGCCGGCCGACGCCCAGCCCGATGCACCGGCCGCGGCAGGGCTGCGGGCAGGGTCACGGGGGAGGCCGTCGCGGGGCGGGGTGTGCATGGCGGGGCGGTGAAGGGTCGAGGGAAGCGGTGGAAGCCGGTGCGCTCAGGCGTTGGGGGACGAGGAAGGGGCCGGGTGTCGAGGTGCAAGTGCGGGGGTCCGGGGGGCCTGGAGGGCCTGGGGCGCCCGGGCCGTCAGGGGCCGGCGGGCACGGCTTCCTCGTCGTCGGGGTCGGCGTCCACCCAGGCCAGGCCTTCGCCACGCAGCTGGCGGGCCAGGGCTGCGGCGCGCAGGCGCAGCCAGCGGCGCAGCGGCGGCACGTCGCCGGCCCAGGCGGCGTAGAAGATGCTGCGGCCGGCCTTGCCGAGCAGGCAGGCGCCGCGGTCGAAGCTGAAGTGCTCCTCGCGCAGGCGGCGGCTGCGCAGCAGCTCCCAGGCCCAGAGGTCCACCGCGGCGCGCAGCGGCTCGATCAGGTCGCTGGCCAGCGACTCGCGGCCGAAGGCGGGGCGGTGGTAGAAGCCCAGCAGCGGGTCCAGCCCGCGCATCCAGCAGGCCTGCACGGCCTCGACATGCAGCAGGCTGTAGCCCAGCGACAGGCAGACGTTGGCCGGGTCGCGCGGCGGGCGGCGGTTGCGCCCGGCAAAGCCCAGCGCGGGCGGCAGCACGGCCGCCAGCCCGGCGAAGTGGGCGCGCGCGGCCGCGCCTTCGATGCCACGCAGCGCCGCGGCGTCGGGCGCGCTGTCCGGCTGCGCCGCCGCATCGGCCAGGCGCTGCAGCGCAGCGTCCACCGCAGCCAGGGCGTCGGCCAGCGGCTTGCGGGCATCCGGCCGGGCCGCCAGCCACTGCCGCAGCACGCGGCGCTGCCGGGCCAGCTTGGCGCGCACCAGCTCGCGGGCCCACTGCGCGCACCAGGGGGCATCGGCGCAGCGCAGCGCCTGGGCCAGGCGCACGGCGGCGTCGTTGTGCGCCGGACCGAGCACGGTGGCCACGCGGCGACCGGCACGCGGGCTGAACAGCACGGTGGTCACGCCGGCCTCGGCCAGGGCGAGCAGCACGCCCGAGTCCAGCCGGGTCTGCACGCCCTGGATGACGCAGCGCTCGAGCAGCGCCAGCGGCACGCTGCCGCGGCGCTCGCCCGCTTCGTACAGCGCCAGGGCGTTGCCGTCGCGGCGCACTTCGAGGCCGGCACGGTCGAGCAGCAGGGTGGACATGGGGCAGGGCCTCCTCAGCCGATGTAGAAGTAGTCCGGGTCGGCCGGCGGCTGGGCCCGGCCGATGATGCGCGGCGCGCTGCGCGGGTCGAGCCGGATCAGCGCGAAGCGGTCCTGCACGTCGAGGATGTAGGCCATGTCGGCCAGCACGCTGCGCTTGTCGCCGTCGGTCAGCCAGACCTCGTGCACCGACTTCTGCCCGCCGGTGGCATAGGCACGCAGCAGCTTCAGCGCCCCGATGCGGCGGCGGTCGTCACCGATGTCGTAGGCGGCGAGGTAGAGGTGGCGGGAGAGGCTGGACATGGCGTCGGCTGGGGGGTGACGCCATTGTTCGCGGGCTGCGGCCGGGCGGGGGGGAACGGCAAGCTTGCGAACACCTCGTTCGGGTTAGTCCACTGTTTGGTCCACTTTGCGGCGGAGCGTTAAGATGCGCCCCTCGACCTGCATGGAGCCCAGTCATGGCCCAGACCGTGATCAACGTTCACGAAGCCAAAACCCACTTCTCGCGGTTGCTCGAACGGGCTCATGCCGGCGAGGAGATCGTGCTGGCCAAGGCAGGCAAGCCCTATGCGAGGCTGGTACCGTTGGATGCGCCGAAGAAGGCACGCAAACCCGGCGCCCTCCCTGGCATCGTGCTGGATGACAGCTTCTTCGACCCCATGTCCGAAGAGGATCTCGCCGACTGGGAGGGCGGGCGTTGAGGCTGCTGCTCGACACCCATGCGCTGCTCTGGTGGTGGGCTGACAGCCCGAGACTGAGCAACGCCGCACGACACGCCATGGCCGACGCCGACAGTGTCGTTCTCGTCAGCGTTGCCAGTGCCTGGGAGATTGCGATCAAGCAGCGTCGCGGCCACCTGTCCGGCGTACCCGCCGAGGCAGCGCCCTTCACCCGGCAGGTGTCCGCCAGCGGCTTCGAACTACTGGCCATCACCCTGGAGCACGCCATGCTCGCCGGCTACCACCCCGCTGAGCACCGCGACCCCTTCGACCGCATGCTGGCCGCGCAAGCCGAGATCGAGGACGCCGTGCTGGTGAGTTGCGATGCGGCGCTGGATCAGTTCGGGGTGCGGCGGCTGTGGTGAGGCCGTACGCTCAACCGCGGCCATTCTTGCCCGCGGGTCACCCGACAGGACGCGTGCTCGCGCAACCGCGGCCCCAGGGCGCGACAGCAGGCTGCGGCGGCGCAACTCAATCCGCCACGCTGCTGCGCTGGGTGAGCAGGACTCGCCGCAACGATTGCCACCACGTGTTGGGAACGCCCACCAGCGTCAGGCAATGGGCCGGCAATCGCAGCGCCTGTGGTCGTTCTTCTTCGCGCCGGCGTTCGCCCACCGCTTCGATCAGCAGCCAGTCGGCTGCCGGCCCGACCTGCGCCTGGGCCAGCGCGCGAATCTTCGAGCGCACGGACTTGAAACTGCTCGCCCTGACGGACTGACCGCCGATCTCCTCGAGAAGCCCGGCGGGCAAGTCTTCGACGATCAGCCCTGCACCGCCGGGCAGCTCCGTCTCGTGAGATCGGACCAATGCATGCAGCAGCAGCACCGCGAACTGCTGACGCGACAGGTCGATGCGCTCACCCAGCATGTCGACATGGCCCCGCTCGGCCTGGACGCTCCAGACCAGCCGAACCTGAGGCGGCAGCATCGTGGCCTGCGCAATGCACACAGCCAGATCGAAGCGCTCCCGCGCCTTGGCCGGCAGGTTCGCCAGCAGCCCGCCCAACTTCAGGACGGACAGCTCGGCCAGCCGCACCTGCGCCAGTTGCGCGTCGACCGTGCCGACCACCTGGCCGTGCTGCCAGAGCGGCAGCAACTGCGACTCAGGCGTCGGAAAGTAGAAGTCCGGCACCCGGTCTTCGAAAGGGGGGTCGACCAGCACATGGCTGAGCTGGTCACCGGGCTCGGCGACCAGCGAGAACGCGTGCCCCATGTAGAAGCTCATACTCTTGCGGCCGCCGGCCACCGACGCGTGCAGCCGGGTTCCCGGAAGGTCCTTCAGTGCCCGCAGAACGCGATAGACAGTGTCGGCAGCCCTGCGGTTGTCATCGTCGCTGCGGATGTCGGACAGCCCCTCACGGTCACCGTCACCGTTGCCTTGGCCGAGCACATGCACGCAGTCGGTGCCGAAGCGCGGCCGACGCCCGGGCAGGTAGGCCTGGACGAAATGTTCGAAAGCCGCCGTCCCGCCGGCCTCCCCCACCCCCAGCAGGTCCCGCAGCACCCGAGCGCGCCCCTGCGTGGTGGTAATCACATGAACTTCATCCGGAACGAAGTCCTGCTGCGTCACCAGCGCGTACAGGGTCTCGGTCACGACGGCAGGCGACATGCCGCAGACGCAGGCCAGAACGCGGCGCTCGCAGAGGAAAGGATCTCGGTTCATGACGGCAGGGGGCTACGCGGCGATGGCGGTACACGGCTCCGGGACAGAGCCGTACGCCTGCGTGAACGATAGCCCCAGCCGGTGCGCGCGGATCAGTCGAACAGCGCATCCCAGAGGCTCGCAGCCGCCCAGCCGACCCCGACGGCAATCACCAGCGGTGCCGCCACCGCAGCCGCTGCGCTCAGACCGGCCCCCGCACCCACGGCCGCCAGGCCACTGGTCACGGCCGCACCGCCCGCGGTGGCCGCCGCACTGGCCGCCGCACCGGTGGCGTAGCCCTTGGCGCCGGCCTTGGCCACCGACAGGCCGACATCGGCCACATCGCGCCGGCCGTCCATCAGGTCCGACACACCCCGCACCAGCTCCACCCCGGCACCCAGTGCCGCCCCGGCAGCGCCGCCGGACTGCGCCGCACGCAGCGTCGCCGAGCCCAGCGTGCCCGAGCCTGCCGCCCCGGCCCGCTGCGCCAGGCTGGTCGTGGTGCGCGAGCTGATGCCCGAACTGCTGACCCGCTTGCTCAGCCCGGCCGTCTCCAACGCCCGATTGGCTGCACGCGCCGTTTCCTCGCTGCCCACGATCCGGGCGCTGCGGTACTTGCCGTCCGCCACCTGCCGCACCAGTTTCTGGACTGCACCCGGGGAAACCGTGTCCTTGACCTGCAGCCGCTCGACCACCTTGCCGCCACGCTGCGTGACCAGATCCACCACCGGCGCATTGCTGCTCTGGGTCAGCGCGGTGCGTTGACCCGAAAGCTTCGCCACGTTGCGCAGGTTCATGCGGTCCTGCAGCAGCACCTCATGGATGTGCCCCTTGAGCTGCGGATTGCCGCCGGCCCGACGCATCGCACGATGAATCACCGTGGACTCGTAGGCGGCCTTGGCCGAGCTGCCGATGTGGCTGGCGTGCGTGCCGGGTTTCTGCGGTGGCTGCGTCTTCTGCATGGATCCTCCCTGTCGTGATGGTCGTGTGTCTGGGTCGTGAACCGCCGGGGTGCGACGGATCAGTCGCGGCCACCCTTCCAGAGCCGCCAGGCGCCCCAGGCCGCCCCCAGTCCGAGCGCGAGCGGTCCGCCGACCAGCATCGCGCCGGCCGCCACGACGACTCCCGCCTTGCCGGGCCCGAGGTCCACGGCCTTCACGACAGGCGCAATCGGCGCCACGACCGCAGCGTCGCGCCGACGCTGCGTGGAGGAACGGGTCTGGGTGCTGTTGGTGCTGTGCATGGCTGCGTTGCTTCGGTTGTCCTGCAATGCAGCCATTCTGTTTGCCGACCGCTTCGGCGCCGTGCCGCGTCAACGTTGACGCGGTGGGATCGGAGCCCCCTGCAACCATTGATCCCTTCGAAACAGGGCATCGGCTCAGGCCACACGTTGATCAAGAACCAGATCAAACTCCAGCCTCAATCCCTTCCAAAGCAGGGAATCGGTTCAGCCGCGATGAAAAAGTCCATCGTCTTTGTCAACCCCAGGTCTCAATCCCTTGGAAAACAGGGCATTGTCCAGATATCCGGTACGACCCGATTCTGTCGCTAGTCGACTCTCCATCCCTTCACCTCCAGGCCCTCGACCCACCGGTCGCCCACCGAAAGGCGGCCTCCATCAGGCGTCTTCACCGCGGCGCGGTCTATCCCGGTGCGCTGCGGCGTACGCGGGGGCGGGCGCAGGCGGCAGTGGGGACGGGCCGTCCCGCAGGTCTCAGCGCTCCAACCAGTCCCGCAGCCAGGGAACGAACTTCGCGACCTCATCGGCGCACAGTACATCGATGCGGTATTCGGCCGCGCGCTGCAGCACCTGCTCATCCACGCGCTGGGCGCTCAGGTACAGGGCCGAGGCGACGCTGCCGCCGAGCTGCTGGCGCAGCTGAGCCAGCTTGTACAGCGCATCCTGGGCGCGGCTCTGCTTTCCGGATTTGCATTCGATGAGCAGCACCCGGTTGCGGTGGATGACGATCGCGTCGATTTCGTTCGGGACGTTCTTGTCCACCGACAGCACACGCAGGTTGCTGCTGAAGCGCCCCGGCTTCACGAGGCCGCCGGTGAGCTTGAGCAGGACGAATTCCTCGATCCAGCCGCCCGCAAAGTACTCGGCCACCTCCCGACTGGTGAAACGGACCGTCTCACCGCCATCCCAGTCGACCAGCCCGTGATGAGCGGCCTTGGCGAGGAGCTGCCCCAGTGCCCCGCCCGGCGCGTACTCGAAGTGCTGAACCAGATCGCGTTCCTGCCCGCCGTCGGCGGCCCGCCGGGCACGACCCGCCAGCGCACTGAGGGAGCCCCGGTAACGCCCGGCGTTTTCGCCCATCTCGCGCGTCACGCCGGCACGCGTGGCCGCACGCTGCTGCGCCGCTGCGTGCCGGCTGTCCCCTTCGATGCGATAGCCCTGAACCAGCAGCGCCAGCCGCAGATCCAGCACGTCGGCCATGGCATCGGTCCGCGGCGCATGCCCGAGCCAGTCGATCTGCTGCTTGCTGGTTTCCGCATAGAGGATCTCCAGCGTGCCACTGCCCGCCTCGACCAGCCGCAAACCGTCGCGCAGGGCCAGGACCATCAGCTTGGTCCCTCCGGTTGCGTGCAGCACCACGTGGCAGCCATCGAGGCGGTGTGCAACGGCTTCGGCGCTGGTCTCCAGCTGCCGAGGGCTGCTGTCATCGAAGTCGATGCGCTCGATCTGGCGTCCCTCCTTCTTGAGCGCCTGCGCCAGATTGGCGGCGTTGGCGCGCATCGTCGGTGTCTGCAGGATCCAGACCTCCCGCGCGTCGTACTGTTCCAGTGGGATCAGGTTCGCCGCGTTCTGGCCGGTGGCGATGCACACATGCACCACCCGCTGGTGATTCTCTTTGTCAGGCATGGCCCTCTTCCTCATGCATCGAAGTCACTGTGAATCCCTCCAGCCGCGCCCCCGCCGCCTCCAGCTCATCGGCCGTCAGCTCCCGCCCGCGCCACTGCGGCGGCACATCCAGGCTCAGGTGCAGGTAACGCCCACCGCGCGCGCAGACCTGCGCGGCCAGGTGGATGGGCAGGGTGCCGATCACGGTGTCGCCCGGCTGCACCTGCGCCACGTCCAGGTGCGCCAGCCACTGGTCGACCCCCAGTCCCTGGCGGCGTGCCCATTCGATGGCGCCGGGGTGGCGGGAGAGGAAGAAGGTGCGGCTCATCGGCATCAGCAGGCGTCGCCACGGACCTGAGCCAGTGCCCATGCCCACAGCGCATCGAGCCAGCGCCCCACCTCTTCACGCATCAGCGACCCCTCTCCCCCCATGCCGTAGCGAGCCTCGACGGCAAAGGGGTTCAGCTCATCGAGCCGCTCGGCATGCGGCGGATCCGGCAGGCCGGCGTCATGCAGGACGTCCAGCAACTCCGCGAGATCGTGGGTACGGCGAAAGACCACGCCAGCCCGGGCCAGCACCGCCTTCAGCAGCTTTTCCACCGCCTGCTGGGCATGGAACCCGAGCACGGCGTCATGCACATCGGCATCGTTCACCAGCTTTCGCCAGACCGTCAGGTCACGCTCGGCAGCCGTCAGCAACTGCTCGGCAAAGTCAGGATCCGGCATAGACCTCCCGCCCTTCCTGCATCGCCCAGTACAGCACGTGGCCAGGCTGCACACGGCGGCTTTCCACCTCCGCCACCGAGGCCACCAGGATGTCCACCGGAATGCGCAGCGGCCGCAGGGCGCGTCGCAGCCTGACCATCTCGCCGGCCCGATCATGGACCTCGTCTTCGACCACGAGCAGGTCGAGATCCGAGTCGGCTCGTGCCTCACCCCTCGCGTGCGAGCCGAACAACACGATGCTGCGCGGTTGGGCCGCATCGGCCAGAACCCGCACCGCCTGGTCGATCACCTGCTGGGTCAGCATGCCGGCTCCTTGCGCGCTTGCGCCGTTGAGGTGATGGATTCTTTCATGCAGGCAGGCAAATCGGGGACCGGCCCGTCGGCGCCCCAAGCCAGGCGATAGCCGCCCATCCCCATCGTCGCGTTCTTGCCCAGGTGCAGCCACTGGCCCAGCCAGAGCCAGGGCCAGAGCTGCGCCAGCACGGCGCTGTCGCCGCTGAGCGTCCAGCGGCCGAGCACGCCGCCCAGGGTCATCTCCTGGCGCTGGCGGGCGGAGTAGCGCCGCCAGTCCTGCCACTGCAGGCCGCTGCGGTCGTCGCGCAGACCGGCTTCGGCGGCGGCCAGCAGGGCCGGCGCGTCGAAGGGGGCGGGCCGGATGCCGCAGTGCAGGTCCAGCACCAGATTCAGCCGGCGCAGCAACTGGGCGAGCAGGGTGCGCAGGCTCAACTCGCCTGGCCCGAGTGCGTGGCCGTCGTGCTGCAGGCGCAGGGGGGTGTGGATCTGCAGGGTCAGCTGGGTGAGCCCGGCCGGCGCCTGGTTCGGCCACGGCAGCGCCGTCTGCGCCAACGACTGCGACTGGACACGGGCACTCTCGGCATCCCAGACCGGGATCCGCTCGTCACCGCCCGCCGCTGCGGGCAGGACGGCCGCCACCTCCACCAGCTCGCTGCCGATGCGTTCGCGCCCCAGCCCGTGGCGCAGCGCGCGCTGCCAGGCGTGCACGATCAACGGCAGCTGGCGCAGCGTGGCCTCGCCGAAGAGCACGAGGTGGAACACCAGCGGCTGCCCGGCCGCCACACGGCGCAGGCCGATGGGCGGCGGCTCGATCACGTAGGGGTTGGGCACGGCGCTGAACTGCTGGCCGAACTGGGTGGGCGCCGGCGGCGTCTCGAACACCGCCGGGTAGGGACAGCTGCGCCACAGCGCACAGTCGCGGCACTGCGTCAAACCGGTCATGCAGGCGCCGCGGCGCAGGGCGGCACCGAAAGCGCCGCGCAGCAGCGAGCCGGCGTAGTCGGGCAGCGGCAGGTCGGCCTGGGCGATGGCGGTCAGGCGCAGGCGGGTGAGGGGGAGCGTGGTCGGCAGGGGCTGCGCCACCACCGGCAGATCACCGCGAAGAGACGCGGCCGCGGTGGGTTGCGGCTCGGTCGATACCACTCCACAATCGAAGTCGTCTGACAGTGTCATACACCCTCCTGGAGTTTCCATGTCCGCCGTCCTGACCGTGCGCCTGAACGACGAAGAAGCCGCCGAGCTGGACCGACTGGTGCAGTGGACCGGCCGCACCCGCAGCGAGCTGGTGCGCGACGCCCTGCGCGCCCAGGCGCTGCGCGAGACGCTGCGCCAGCTGCACGACGAACTGGGCCCGCAGGCCCGCGCCGGCGGCTGGCTGACGGAAGACGACATCCTGCGCGACGTATCCTGAAGCCTGTGCCGCCACAGCCGGCCATGAAGGTCTTCCTCGACACCAACGTCTGGCTGTCGGCCATCGTCTTCCCGGGCCTGTGCGCCGAACTGCTGGTCGCGCTGCACGAAGGTGGGCATGAGGTCCTGACCAGCAACCTGGTGCGCCGCGAGACCCACGAGGTGCTGCAGCGCAAGTTCGCCCGCCATGCGCAGGCGGTGCTGCGCTTCGATCTGCTGTGGGCCCGTGCCACGGGTGTGCCTGACGTGGACGACCCCGCCGACGATGCCGACGCACGGCTGGTGGCCGCCGCCGAACGGGCCGGTGCCGAGCTGTTCGTGACCGGCGACCAGCGGGTGCTGGGCTGGGATCCGCGTGGGGGCATGAGGGTCGTGGGGCCGCGGGAGGCTTGGGGGGGGGTCATGGCGGGGCGGTGAGGAATCAGGAACCCAGCCACCTCTTGACCTGCTGGGTGTCCTGGTAGGGCTGGTCCTTGTCGGGATTCTTCTTCTCCGACTTCTCCCGCCAGCGGCCCTGCTGCTGCATCAACGCCTTCAGTCGCTCGGCGGCTGCAGCGCGGTGCTCAACGAGCTTGCCGGCCTTCAGCGCCGAGAACAGCACCGAGCGCTCGTCCTGGTTCTTGTCGATGCGCTGGTCGTACAGGTCGGCCATCGCGCGGTCGGCGGGAGACATCTTGGTCTTGGCTGCCTCCCGTTCTTCCTGGCGGCGCTGTTCGGCCTCGGCCTGCGCCCTCTCCCGTTGCAACTGCGCTGCCTTGCGCTCGCGCTCGACATCGATCTCCATCGCCCCATAGCCGACAGCCGTCTTCGCGCCGAAGCCCAGCCAGGCGAAGGCGTGTTCGAAGGCGGCCCGCAGCAGCACCTGCCAGCGCCCGCCTTCGGCCAGTTCCTTGGCATGACGCGCTAGGAACGGCACGTCGCACTGGACATGGAACGCAAAGCGCGAGCCGGGCGGCACCGTCAGGAAGTGGATCGGGTTGGGCTGGCCGCTGTCGTGCGGGGTGGTGCTGTCACCGCTGCGGGCGTCACGGCGCTGCTGGTAGTAGTGGCTCTGGTGGGGTGTCATCACCTCCACCTGCAGGCAGTCGCCGGCCAGCTGCGGCAGGACGTCCCAGAAATTCAGCGCGCCGCGCTGGTGGTTCTTGTCGCCGTCGTCGCTTTCCAGCCCGAACAGATGGGTGATGGCGTCTTCGGTCCAGCCTTTCGCGTCTCCCCAGTCGCCGCTGTGCAGTTCGCGCGCCGCCTGACGCAGCACGCCCTTCACGCCACTGCCGGGCAGGTAAGGCAGGCCGTAGGGGTTGAGGAAGGCGAAGCCGTTCTCCAGCGGGTGTTCGTTGCCCAGGCCGGTGGTGAAGGGGGCGGTGGAGAGGGCATCGAGCCGCAGCAGATGGCCCGCTGCGGCCTGCGCGGCGGCAGCAGCAGATTGCCGGTCGGCCACAGCGCGCATCAAAGCCAGGTCACGGCTCCCCAGTTTCAAGGCCTGCTTCAGCGCAGCCGACTTGTTCTCGTCCTTGAACTCGCGCAGCTCCTGGCGTGGCCCCGAAGTGCGTTCATTGAGGTCATGCGTCGTCCACAACGGCTGACCCGTTCGCGCATCCACCCCCCACAGCGGCAGGTACATGCCAAAGCGCAGGCCGGGCGAGGCCTGCGAGTGGTCCTGGCCCAGGTAGGCCGGTACGGCGGCAATGGCCATGTCAGCGCTCCCCGCCCGACGCCCGCGCGGCGGGCGCCATCTGCCGCACCCAGCGCAGCCAGGCAAAGGCCTCGGTGGTGATGGCCTGGAAGCTGCGCGGCTCGGCCTTCATCAGCGCCTGCATGAAGCTGGCAAAGTCGGCCTTGGGCAGCTCCTTCGGAAAGCGCTGGCACAGCCACGCGCGCAGGTGGTCGCCCAGCACCTGGCAGTGCGCCTGGGAGGACTTGCTGCCCTTCTCGTGCAGGAAGGCCAGCACCTGCATCAGCCCGCTGTTCATGATGAGCGCAGGCAGCCCCTTGGCCAGGTTCTGGTAGTCGCTGCTGCAGCCCTGCGCACGGGCCCAGGCATCGGCCGCACGTTTCTGTTCGAGGGTCTGTGCCATGGTCTTCAAGCCTCCACCACCGTGGCCACCACCAGCCCGCGGCCGGTGGTGGCGTCGCCGCCCATCTGCAGCACGCCGCGGCCGAGCACGGCCTTGATCTGAGCCAGCACCTCGTCGGCCTGCAGCTTCTCGTCGGCCCTGCCGCTGCGCGTGGCACTGGCCATCAGCGGAGCGACCAGCAGCGATTCGGGCGGCAGGTTCTCGGTGTAGAACAGGCCGCCGTCATCGGCCGTTCCCGTCTCGCTGTTGATGCGCACATGCGGCTCGACCAGCGTGGCGTGCTCGGCGAAGTAGCCGAAGTCGGTGTCGGACAGCACGACCAGGTCCTCGGCCAGCTTCTGCCGAAAGTAGGCATAGGCATCGCCTGCGGGCAGGCCCTTGGCAGCCAGGTCGGAGGACAGCTTGGGCAGCGTCGGCGACACCTTGGCGTCGTACTCGAAGGCCTCCAGGTGCAGCTTGGTTCCACTCAACAGGGCCGGGTTGGCGAGCAGGCATTCACCTTCCTTGACCGTGGGGATCGTCCAGTCGGCCTTCACCCCGACCAGCCCCAGAAGCCGCTGCGCCCGCGCCAGCGCCTGTGGACAGGTGGCGTACACGTAGCCGCCACGCAGGCTGCGCACCGGGAAGGCGACGAGCTGCGCATCGCCGAAGCTCAGCGCGCCGGCATGCAGGTCGCCGCTCTGCGACTCGGGCCCGAACAGCCGGTTGATGTGGGACTCCTGGCCACCCAGGGCCTTGAAGCCGTGGCGCAGCGCCCCCTTGATGCCCGATCCGGCGAAGCTCGGATGGTGGGTGTGGCGCTCGCGCTGGATGGGGTTGTCGATCACGCCCACGGCGCTGCCGGCGCCCATGTGCACGGGGCTGACGGCGTAGAGGAAGACAGCGGCTTGTTTCTCGAACATGGTGCGGGTCTTTCGTCAGGTGAAGCGTTCAGCCCGGCTTACCAGGCGGCAAAGGTGTAGCGGTTGAAGCCCTCGGCACGGCGCTGGGCATTGTGTGAGTCGTGCATCCAGAGGCCCTGCTCGGCAAGCTTGCCGAGCGTCTCGGGCGTGGCCTCCAGGTCGTCGAGCCAGTAGACGCTGCCGGCCGGCGCCACGCGCTCGGCCGGTTTGGGGGCGCGCTGGGCCAGGTCCCAGCCACTGACGACGTCGGCTCGTGCCACCGCGGCGCAGACCAGCCGGGCGCTCAGGCCCGGCCAGCGCAGGCGCAGATCGGCATCGGTGCCGGGCAGGCGCCAGCCCTCTGCAAACAGGCCCGGGGTGGTGAGCAGCACGCGCGCGCGGCGGGCCTTGCAAATGGCAGCCAGGTCCACGGCCACCGGCAGATGGCGCGCGACTCGCACGGCAGCGCCGCGGCCGTCGCCACCCAGGCGCAGCACGCCGTCGGACGGCGGCTCGCAGCCCGTCACGCCGGCCAGAAAGCCGATGCCGTCGCGCAGGGCCACGGCCTGCACGGTGAACAGCTGGCCGTCGGCGGCACGGCGCCGCTCGGCATCCAGGCCCACGCCCACGCGCTCGTCCAGGCCCCACAGGTCGGAGGTCTTCAGCAGCTGGTTCACGGACGGCGTGCGCCCGGCCAGATGCTCGGCCCAGCCCGCCTGCGTGAGCCAGACGCCACCCAGGGGCTTGCCACGCTCGCCCTGCGGCAGCACGGGCCACAGGGGCAGCGCCGCCGAACTGGCCAGCCCGGCCGCCGGCGTCGTGGGCACGAGCCGCTGCAAGCGCTGCGCGGCGCCCTTCTCGTCGGCCAGGGCAACCAGGTCGGCGGGCAGCGGGTGCAGCGACTCCACGCGGCCATCGGCCAGCCGCCGCGCCAGCGCGAAGCCGGCGACGGCAAAGTCACCCGGCGCTGCAGGCGTCCCCAGCAGCGGGTGCGTCACACGCCCTTGCGCAAAGGCCGCCAGATCGACGCCGTCGCGGGCCAGCATGGCGCTGCGCAGGGCACCCGCGGCCACCGAAGGCCAGGGCGGCACCAGGCTTTCGCCATAGCTGCCGGCGTCGCCGAAGAGCTTGTTGCCGCGCAGGAACAGCACGTCCAGCGGCTCGATGAAACGGTGATGGACGACGTTCGGGTTCGGGTTCATGCTCGTGCTCATGCTCATCGGTCGGCGCTGCGGGTTTCGCGGGCCAGGAACTCCGCGACGCCCATGAAGTGGGCCAGCCAGTCCAGGCGCTTGTCCTTGGAGCCTGGCGCAGGCCGCAGGGCGTCGTCGAAGGCCAGCGCCGCCAGGCGCCGGGCCAGCTCAGGCGCCTGGGCCCTGGCCTCGTCGCCTTGGGCCTGGCGCTGCAACTGGTAGCTCAGCAGCGACGCCAGCATGGCCGGGTCGTCCTGCGGCAGGTCCTTGATCCAGTCCAGGCTGTTGTAGACCGCACGGCGCGAGACGCCGTCCTGCCCCAGCCAGCGGCGCAGCGCGTCCAGCAGGGCCACCGGCTCACCCCACTTGGCGGTGACGGTGAGCGCGCCGCCCGAGCGCTTGACCACGGTGAGGCTGAAGGCATTGCGCCCACCGGCGTTCTTGGCGCGGCTCTCGGCAGCACGCAGCTCGCGCAGCACCGCGCCCAGCGGCGCCTGGTGGTGGGCGATGACGCCGCCGGCGCTGGCCGTGGCCTTGTGGCCCATCATGCGCATCAGCCGCATGCGGGGGCCCTGGCGCAGCATGGCGAAGCCGCGGTGCAGGGTCAGCCCCTGGCGGTCACGTTCGCCCAGCTCATGTGCCGGGTCGTGCCCGGCGTAAGCCAGGCGCAGGCGCTGCATCGCCGGCAGCAGGTCGGCCACCGGCAGCATGGCCAGCACATCGTCGCCACCGGCGTAGATCAGCCGGCCCAGGAACTCCTCTTCCACCACATGCGGCACGACGGTGAGCGAGAAGTCGTTCAGCGCCGCGGAGATCGACAGGTGGCGGTTGGGCGACACGGCGCGCGGCTGCCGGCCGTAGGCGCGCAGCGTCGGCTCGCGCTCGGCATGCTGCTCGAAGCCGGCACGGGTCTGCGGGTGGAAGCTCTCGCGATAGGGAATGGCGTACTGGTCGCCGCCGGCCAGCCAGGCGCCCATGCGGTCGCCGTCCATCAGCAGCAGCGAGTAGTAGGTCTCCAGCCGGCCAGCATCGCGCCCGAGCGTGCGCCGCACCAGGCCCTGCAGATCGCGCGCGGCGGACTCGTCGTCCAGTTGGTCGGCCGCATCCAGCAGCGCCGGCAGGCGGCGCGCATCGTCGAGCGCACCGACCTGTCGCGCGTGCTTGCGCATGAGCCTGCGTGGCAGCGCCACGGTCTCGCCACCGTGATCGTCCAGGGCGCGGTCCAGGTCCGGCGGCGTGATCGCACCACGTTCCAGCCACTGGTCGAGCTGGTGGGCCAGCGACATGGTGTGGGTGGACACCACGAAGCGCCGCGCGCTGCGGCCGGATTCAGCGTCCCCCACCCGCTTGCCGACCTCCTCGGCAAACAACTGCGGCCACAGGCGTTTGAGGGCCGGCAGCGCGCCCAGGTGCTCACCCTTCTTGGCCCAGGCCGGGCGCTTGCGGGCGATGATCGTCCACAGGGTGTCCTTGCGCTGCCCAGGCGGCAGCTGCAGATGGGCCGGGTCGGTGGTGAGCCACTCCGTCTCGCCGGTCAGCGAGCAGCGCCAGCCCGCCTGCGGCTGCTGCTGGAATGGCCGCACCGCCTTGGCGGCGGCCAGGGCGCGCTCGGCCAGATCGTGCACCGCCGGGTAGAGCGCACCGGGGTTGGGGTCGAAGAAGACGGTGTTGCCCTCCCAGCGCACGCTCTTCTGCAGCACTTCCCAGGCCTTGGAGGTCAGGAAGCCGCAGGGCTGGCCCGGCGGCACGCCGAAGAACGGCGCCATCGCGGCGCTGAGGGCGCGGGTGTCCAGGTCGGTCTGCTTCTCTGCGTTGCGCGGCTGGATCAGCGAGAAGGGCACCGCGGCCCAGTGCACCTCGGGGAACCCTTCGAGCTGCTGGCGCATCTGGCGGTGCGCATGGCTGTCACGCCCGGCGTCCAGGCCCGCTTCCTGGAGCAGGCGGTCCACCACGGTCTGGCCCTGGGCCTGCAGCCAGCCGCGCACCGCGCGCTCCACCTGGAAGGCCAGCTCACGCGCCCGGGAGGCCGGCACCAGCGCCACGAAGCGGTTGGGCAGCGCGGCGGCAAACAGCGGGTTGGCGTCGGTGGCCTTGCCGGTCCAGGGGGCGCCGTCGAACAGCCGGGCGGGCAGCCCCAGGTCGTCGCGCAGCCAGGCGTCCACCTGCGGCACGCCGCGCAGGCGCGGGAAGAGGATGGCATCCGGGCCGAGCGCCTCGCACACCGGCTTCATGGCCTCCCAGGCCAGCCGGGCCAGCAGGTGCGAACCCGCCCACAGGTCGGAGGTGCTGCGCGCCGCGGCGATGAAGTTCTGCACCGGCCCGATGGCCAGCGTCAGCAGGGCCACCTCGCCCTGCGGGTCGGCGGCAAACGCACCGGCAAAGGCCGAGGTCAGGTCCAGGTGATCCCAGATGCTGTGGTCGGGCACGCGGGTGTCGGCCGGCAGCAGCGGCCACAGGGCGCCCAGCGTGCCGTTGTCCTGCGCCTCGCTCAGCTCGGGGCCGAAGCGCCAGAGGGCGAACAGGGTGCGGGTCCAGTCGACCTCGCCGTCGGGGCGACGCTGGATCAGCGCGGCGGTGTGCTCGAAGCAGCGTGACTTCAGGTCGTCCAGCTCGGTGTCGCGCAGGCCGCCGAGGTGGTACTCGGCCCCGGTGAGCGGGTGGATCAGCACCGGCTCCTTGGCCCAGCGCACCTGGCTGCCGGGCGCGACCTTCAGCGTCTTCTGCTCCCCCTTCTTCGTGGTGACGGTGATCTCCTGCATCGGCCACTGCGGGCGGTCGGCCGCGGCGGCCCACCAGTCGGCGCGCTTGACCGTCTGGTACATCGCGGCCGGAATACCCTGCTTGAACAGGGCGCGGTGCAGCACCTCGTCGTTGTCGGGGTCGATGTTGGCCGCATCGATGCGCTGGAAGCCCATCAGTCGGTGCAAGGCGCGCGAGCTGCCGCCCTCGTGCCCCTCGGGGTCGCGCAGCAGCACCAGCGCCTTCTCGGCCGGATCGTGCAGACGGGCATGCAGCTTGGTCTGCCAGAGGGTGTCGTGTGGAATCGTCATGGCGGGGCTCAGGCGGCAATGCGCTTCAGGTTCGACGTCGGCTGGTCCAGGTAGGCATGCACCTTCGCCCAGACCTGCTCGAGGGCCCTGCGATCAGGGCGGAAGGCGGGGGGCGGCTGGCAGGGCATGTGGAAGATCACGCCGCGCAGCTTGCCGTCGGCATCCGCTCGGACCTTGAAGCGCAGGGAGTTGGGCAGGCGCAGGTTGTCGCGCTTCCACGCCGCGACGTCATGCCGGGTGACCGGGTAACTCAGCCAATGGCGCTCATGGATCTGGCCATCCGGTCGGTCCTGCGGGAATCGGAACTGCGTTCGCAGCTCGATCTTCGTCCTGGCGAGTTGGACCATGGCCTTCTTCCAGTCGTCACAGGGCCCGGTCTGCCAGATCAGCGGGCGTTGGTCGCTGGTGCCGATGGCCTGCGCCCAGTCGCTGGTCAAGGCATCGCGCCAAGGCAGGGTCACGCGGTGGTCCAGCGTGGCGGACAAGGCTGGCGTCCCCTCCATCGGCGTGAGACTGAACGAGCCCCAGCCATTGCGGCTGCGCCCGCCCAGCGTGCCGTACAGGTTCATCAGGGACAGGGCGCGCTGCAGGCGCTCAGCCTCGTGGTCGACGACGGCCAGACGCAGCTCCGCGCGCTTGCCGGCCTGAATCGCCGCACCGGCCTTCAAGGTGGGCACACGCTGACCGCGCGGCAGCGTCACAGGCCCATAGCCCAGGTAGAGATCCGCCGGGACCGGCTGTGCCACCTCCGGGTGGCGAACCGTGGACAAGGACTCCCAGCGCGACGCGGGCATGTCCCCCAGGCTCCAGTCGCTCAGCCTGAGCCGGATGGCGCTGCGCCGGGCTGCCACCTTCTGTCCACGGGCGTCGCGATCGTTTTCCAGCCAGGCATGACCGAACAGCCGCCCCTCCGCCTGCCGCATCGCGGCCACATCCACGCCGCCGGGCTGATCGGCCGCAAACGCCACCCGCCACCACTGCCGCAGCAGCGCCTTGATCGGCGGCGTGCGCCACTGGGCCGTCTGCTCGGCATTGCCGAGGAAGGCGGGTGTCAGGAACTGCAGTCGGTACTCGAGTTCAATCACGGCAATCCTCCTGTTCTCAGCGCGAGGCGGCGCGCCGCGCCGTCATCGCCACATTCCAGCGCGCCAGGCTCGCGCTGGCGCGGTTGCAGATCCAGCGCTCCACGCCGGCGGTGACCGTCTCGCCGTCCTCGTCGAGTTCGGCCAGGTGGCGGATGGGGTCGTCGACCGTGCGCAGGACCTCGATCAGCGTGCGCTCGCCCAGGCAGTGCACCGTGAAGCGGGCCTGGCTGTCGGCAGCGCATTCGGACTCGATGTGCTTCCAGCACTGGCTGTGGAAGAGCTGCCTGTCTGGCAGCGCGGCGCGGGTCTGTGCGTCCAGCGCGGGCGAGAGGCGCCAGCGGTGCTTCAGCCCGTTGCGCGAGATGCCCACGTAGCGCAGGCCGGCGTCGCGGCCGGTGACCAGGTACAGGCAGGCGCCGGGACGCTGCCAGGTGGCCTCGTCGAGCACCTCGTAGCCCGCCTGCAGCCAGGGCCCGTGGCGGGCGTCGGATGCCGGCACGTTGCGCACCCAGCGGCGCCCGGCCAGACCGTGAATGGTCAGCACGGGCGTGGCGCTTTGCAGCAGGTGGGCCACGGTGGGATGGAGGGCATCAGTCATCGGCAACAGGGGAGTGGTGACGGGAGGGCACTGTGGCATCGGGCGCTCGCGCGGGGTCGTTTCGCAAGCTTGCGGGCCTGTCGCCGCCCCGCCGGATCTCGATGGACTCGGGCGGCAGCGGGATGCAGTAGCGCTTGCCCCGGTGCCGCCCGCCGTCGTCGAAGTAGCGCGGCACACGCCCGGGGCCCAGGGCCTCGGTGAGAGTGCGGACCAGGCGCGAGCGGTGCTGGGAGAAGCGGTCGCCCGTGCAGCTGCCGGCCAGTTGCTGCTCCACCGAGTCCGGCACGCCGGCCTGGCCCACCACGGCGCGCAGGTCGGCCAGGAAGGCGGCGGCCCAATCAGCGTCGTGCACGTCCTTGGTCGGTGCGGTCAGCGCGGCTGCGCCGCGCCGGGCGCGCTGCGCCAGCACGGCCATCAGCGCGAAGGACCAGGGCGGCAGGGGAATGCGCCGGCCGTCGGCCTCGATGCAGCGGCTTGCCACCTCCAGCACCAGCCGTGGCGGCGCCAGGTGGCGACCGGCGGCCTGCACCACGTCGACGAAACCGGCCGCGGCGTCGCGCATCGCTGCGGGCAGGACCGGGCGCAGCCGCACGAAGGGGATCTGCGCCAGCCGCACCTCGGCCTGCGCGGCGTCGGCCAGCTCGCGCCCGCCCGCGGTGGCGATGACCTGCGGGTAGGGCGTGGGGTAGAAGAACTCCCAGGAGGATTCGAAGGGCGCGCTCACCAGTACGTGCGACAGCCGGTCCTGCTCGCGGCCGAACAGCGACAGCGCATAGCCGGCGTAGAAGCCCATGGTCTTGCGCCCGCCGGCGATGCTGACGTGCAGCGCGCACTGCGGGTCGGCGGTGAAGCCGCGCAACAGCTCGGTCACCGCATCGGCCATGCGGGCGTTGTCGGCCTCGCAGCGGATGTCGGCCAGCGGCTGGCCGTCGTCGCCGGTGACCAGGTGGATCTGCGCCTCGCCGAAGGTGATGGGCGGCAGCGCGTAGTCGCGCCGCAGCCGGTGGAAGCCGCCCGGATGCTCGGACAGCAGCGCCAGGCGCACCCGCTGTGCGCCCTCGCTGGTGGTGAGCACATGTACCTCGGTGGGCACGAAGCGCTCACCCGGCGCCGCCGCCACCGCCAGGGCGTAAATCGTCTCGGTGACCACCTGCGGGCTCAACCCGCAGACCGTGAACAGCACCCGCCGCGGCCAATCGCCGGGCCGGCGTCGCGCGGCATCGCCGCCGCCTGCCGCCGGCGCAGTGCCGGGCGGCGCAGGGTCGTCATCAGGTTGGGGAAGGGTCAACCGCAGCCTCCTGGTGCCTGCGTGCAGGGGCTCGGCCAAGCCCCGACTTGTTCTTGCTGTGGGTGCCGATTTTTCGCGTCGAGCCTAGCGGATCGGGCCCGCCCGCCTGCCGCCCATCCCCCATCGGACGGCATGGCGACGTGACATCTGCACGCTGCCACGCACCCTGCCGGTGCAACCGCACACCCGACGTGGCCCGTGGGAGACAGGCTCGGCCGGCCGTCGACACTGGAAACGCCAGCGCCGACTGTCCGGCCGGGCGAACAGCGTTTCACGCTCGCGATGAACTCCTGCCGGTGATGATCGAAAAGTCTTGATCCCTTCGAAAACGGGGCATCGATTCAGACGCGAGATCGAGGACGAGGACCGCACGCTGTTGGAGTCTTAATCCCTTCGAAAACAGGGCATCGATTCAGACGTTCTCGACTGTGGATCACCGGCGCAGGCCGAGCGGTCTTAATCCCTTCGAAAACAGGGCATCGATTCAGACGCATGGATTTCCGTGCGTACTCTTGGTTCTCTGCGTCTTAATCCCTTCGAAAACAGGGCATCGATTCAGACCAAGGTGCCCGGGCACCGCTCGCTCCGAGCGGGTCTTAATCCCTTCGAAAACAGGGCATCGATTCAGACCGGCCCCCTTGATCGAATCGGCGCGCTACGTGTCTTAATCCCTTCGAAAACAGGGCATCGATTCAGACAGCAGCGTGTGGCACGACGTGGCCGACATTATTGTCTTAATCCCTTCGAAAACAGGGCATCGATTCAGACCTGCCCTGAAGGGCGACCGGGAAGATTCCGTGTGTCTTAATCCCTTCGAAAACAGGGCATCGATTCAGACTGCTGGTGCGCCACGGCTACAGTGACTACGACACGTCTTAATCCCTTCGAAAACAGGGCATCGATTCAGACCAGGCATTCGGCCTGCGCCCGTCGCAGGACGACCGTCTTAATCCCTTCGAAAACAGGGCATCGATTCAGACCCAGATCAGGGCGATGTTGCCCGGATCTGAGGAGGTCTTAATCCCTTCGAAAACAGGGCATCGATTCAGACACCGTGCTGGTGAAGGTGAGCAAGGAGGGCGAGGAGTCTTAATCCCTTCGAAAACAGGGCATCGATTCAGACTTCGACTGTGCAAAGTGCGGCGCGTCCGTCACCGTCTTAATCCCTTCGAAAACAGGGCATCGATTCAGACCCGCTCCGGAGCGGAAGACGCCGGCCGCACGGCCGTCTTAATCCCTTCGAAAACAGGGCATCGATTCAGACCCCAAGTCGCAGGAGGTCGCCAAGCAGCGCCGACGTCTTAATCCCTTCGAAAACAGGGCATCGATTCAGACAAGCCCTGGGCTGCACCGTCGAAGAGGCCGCAAGTCTTAATCCCTTCGAAAACAGGGCATCGATTCAGACCGGCGGCCACCTTGTCGTCGTTGACCGGCTGGGTCTTAATCCCTTCGAAAACAGGGCATCGATTCAGACGGGTCGGGGTGGACGTGTTCGCCCCGGACACGGGGGTCTTAATCCCTTCGAAAACAGGGCATCGATTCAGACCCGCGCGGCTTGTCACCAGCGCGGACGCACTGGGTCTTAATCCCTTCGAAAACAGGGCATCGATTCAGACGGGCCCTGATGCTCGAGCTCCGGGCCCTGCGGGGTCTTAATCCCTTCGAAAACAGGGCATCGATTCAGACTCGGTGCGCGAGCTGGGCGCGCCTGAGTGCGTGGTCTTAATCCCTTCGAAAACAGGGCATCGATTCAGACGCAGCTTGGCTTCGAGGAGGATTGGCTGCGCGAGTCTTAATCCCTTCGAAAACAGGGCATCGATTCAGACAGCGCACCCCGGGCGCCCGGTGCGCGAGCTGGGGTCTTAATCCCTTCGAAAACAGGGCATCGATTCAGACCACCGAGGCCGCGTAACTCAAGGGCGGCCACTATGGTCTTAATCCCTTCGAAAACAGGGCATCGATTCAGACCAGCGTCGAGCGCAGAGCGCGCGAACAGTTCGTCTTAATCCCTTCGAAAACAGGGCATCGATTCAGACCGCGCGGGATCCCGACTGACCGCTGCCCCGCAATGTCTTAATCCCTTCGAAAACAGGGCATCGATTCAGACAGAAACCGTGGCCTACCACCGCACCAACGGCGCGTCTTAATCCCTTCGAAAACAGGGCATCGATTCAGACCGCTTTGTGAACCTGACCCCCCACACCCTGAACATGTCTTAATCCCTTCGAAAACAGGGCATCGATTCAGACCCGCCATCACCCTGTCCATCGACAACCTGGACAGTCTTAATCCCTTCGAAAACAGGGCATCGATTCAGACCCATCACCCACCTTGCGGCCCTCCTGGGCCGATCGTCTTAATCCCTTCGAAAACAGGGCATCGATTCAGACTTCGCACATGAGCCAACCACAATTTCAGCGCCGCGTCTTAATCCCTTCGAAAACAGGGCATCGATTCAGACCCAACCCCCTGGAGAACCGCACCATGTTCCACGTCTTAATCCCTTCGAAAACAGGGCATCGATTCAGACAGGACACGCCGTACACCCCGTCCGGGACCGTGTGTCTTAATCCCTTCGAAAACAGGGCATCGATTCAGACCGCTGGGCCGCCGGCACCACCGACGTGCCGGCCGGGTCTTAATCCCTTCGAAAACAGGGCATCGATTCAGACGCCCCGACCCGTAGCAACCCCTTCTGGCCCGTATGGTCTTAATCCCTTCGAAAACAGGGCATCGATTCAGACCATGGGGATCAACATGGCAACACTTGCCGAAGCGTCTTAATCCCTTCGAAAACAGGGCATCGATTCAGACTGGCGGCGGTTCCGAGGGGAACTACACGGCGGCGTCTTAATCCCTTCGAAAACAGGGCATCGATTCAGACGTTCGTATGACGACGGCATCGGCAACATCTCGGGTCTTAATCCCTTCGAAAACAGGGCATCGATTCAGACCGCCCATTGGTGGAAGCGGCGCTTATGCAAGCCGCGTCTTAATCCCTTCGAAAACAGGGCATCGATTCAGACGGGAATGGTGGATTTATAGGCGGAGGGGAGGGAAGTCTTAATCCCTTCGAAAACAGGGCATCGATTCAGACTGATCGAGGAGTTCGTGGGACAAGAATCCTGGAGTCTTAATCCCTTCGAAAACAGGGCATCGATTCAGACGATCCCGCATCTCCTTCGGAGTCTCCTCCACACTCGTCTTAATCCCTTCGAAAACAGGGCATCGATTCAGACACTTATCTCGTCCACACCAGCATATCCGCCATTTGTCTTAATCCCTTCGAAAACAGGGCATCGATTCAGACTCCACGCGCCGAAAAGTCCAATGGCGACAAGCACTTGCGAGGGTGCTTGACAACTTTCGCGGCGGTCGGGGAGCGGCCTCGCGACGGTCGGGGGTAGGCGTTGCGGCACGGGGGGTCGTCACGCAGCGCAGTCTAAGGCAGCCATCGGGCCGGCGGCCAGCGGCAGGCTTGCGGGGGCGGCAGGGGCCGGGGTGGGTCCGGCAGGTCGCGTGCAAGGCGTGCGATATGTCACGATTGCACACAATGGCCGGGGGCGCCCGTGCGGTTCCGCATGGATCGGGCGCTGCAGCGGCCGATGTCGTGGCCTGTTGCCCTTGCTGCCCTCATGCGCCTGCCTGTCGTTCCGCTGGTCCTGCTGCTCGGCCTGGCCCCCTCGGGGGCCGGGTGGGTGTGGGCGCAGGCGCAGCCGGGGGAAGCGGCGGGGGGGGCGTCGGTGCCGGTGCCGCTGGCGACGGTGCAGGTGGTGGTGCCGGCCCATGTGGACCTGGCGTGGCAGCGCGGCGAAGTGCGGGTGGCCTTCGTGGTGGATGGCCAGGGGCAGCCCGAGCAGGTGGAGGTGCTGGCCGGCGCGCATCCGGCCTTCGTGGAGGCGACGCTGGATGCGCTGCTGGCCACGCCCTACCGGCCGGCGCAGCGCGATGGCCAGCCGGTGCCGATGCGGGTGACGCGGGTGGTGCGCTTCAGCATGCAGGACGGCGGGCTGGGCGCGGTGCTGGGCCCGGGGCTGCCGGTGGAGGCCGATGCCCGGCTGGCGATCGCCCCGGCGGTGCAGCAGGCGGTGTGGCCGGTCTACCCGAGCGCACTGCTGCGGGCCGGGGTGAGCGGGCGGGCGCGGGTGCGGGTGCAGATCGGCGCCGCAGGGCAGCCGGTGCAGCTGGCCCTGCTGTCGGCCAGCCACCCGGACTTCGGCGCGGCGACGCTGGCGATGCTGCAGGCCTGGCGCTTCACGCCGGCCGGGCAGGCGGGGCACCTGGCGCAGCTGGAGTACGAGCAGGTCTTCGACGCGGAGCGGCCGGCGCGTGCCGGGGTGCCGGCGACGGCGGCGGTGCTGATCGGCCGGCTGGCGGCCGGGGAGCCGGGCGGGGCGGGTGCGGGCGAGCTGGACGCGCCGCTGCGGGTGCTGCGGCGGGTGGCGCCGCAGCACGCGGCGCCGGGGCCGCCGCCGGATGCGCGGGCGGTGCTGGACTTCCATGTCGACCCGCTGGGCCGGGTGCTGCTGCCCGAGCTGGTGTCGGCCAGCGACCCGGGCTTCGGCTGGGCGGCACTGACCGCGCTGAACCAGTGGCGCTTCGCGCCGCCGCGCCGTGGCGGCCAGGCCACCGTCGCGCGTGGTCGGGTGGAACTGCGGGGGGTGCCGGAGGCGGTGCGCTGACTCGCTCGCTCGCCCGGCCCGCGCCGCGACCGGGCCGGGATGCGCAGTGCCGGCTCCGCCGCCCGACGACGCGGCCGTTCAGCCGCTGCGTTGCGCCGTTGCGCCGCGGCTCAGGGCAGCACCTCCAGCGTGGCCTGCGGCAGCTCGGCGTGCTGCTCGGGCGCGTACATGGCCTCGACGCGGGTGGGCGGCAGGGCGAAGCGGCCGCTGGTGTTCAGGCGCAGGGTGTAGCTGATCTCGTGGCGGCCGCCGGGCAGCCAGCGGTAGTAGGCGCGCCAGGCCTCGGGGCGGCGTTCTTCCCAGGCCAGCCAGGCGCGGCCGGTGCTCGCGCGGTCGGCGGCGTCGGCGGGGTTGGCCGCTTCGCCCGCGGGGGCGCGCTCGGCGGCGATGCGGCTGTCGCGGCCCAGGCCGCTGCCCAGCAGGGTGGCGCCGGCGGGCAGGGGATCGCTGAGGACCACCCAGCCGAAGTCGGCCGCGGCGTCGACGACGATCTGCACGCGCAGCACGTCGCCGCGGCTGAGGCGGCCGGGCTGCTTCTGCTCGACGGGGACGACGCGGCGCTCGAGGCGGTAGCCGGCCGACACCGGGCCGGCCGGCGGCAGCGCGGCCAGGCTCTGCAGCGCCACCCAGGGCCGCCCGCTGCCTTGCTGGGTGAGCTGCAGGGTGGCGGTCTGCGCCGGCCAGGGCAGCACGAGGCGGCCGCCTTCGGGCTGGCGGGCCCAGTCGTGCTCGCGCACCGCAGGGCCGAGGCTGGCGCGGCTGCGGCCGTCGACCTGCTGGGTCTCGAACTGCAGCGAGAAGCGTTCGAAGGCCAGGCTGGCCCAGGCGTTGGCGGTGGTGGTGGAGAAGGCGCCGCGCGCCAGCGGGTCGCGCTGCGGGCCGTCGCCGCCGTGCAGGCGCAGCGCCAGGCCGGTGGCCAGGCGGGGGGCATCGGCCTTCCAGCCCGCGTCGGCCGAGTGCACCGCGTGCAGCAGCAGGCGGGCGGCGTTGGCGTCGGGGCCTTCCATCAGCCAGCTCCAGCGGTCGGCGCTTTCGTCGGCAAAGCGCAGCACGCTGCCGCCGGCCACCAGGCGGCTGCGCAGCAGGCGCTGCGCCTCGGCCAGGCGGGCGTCGCGCTGGGGAATGGCATCGACGCGCTGCAGCAGCGCCAGCCAGTCGAGCAGGGCCGAGGTGGGCCACTGCGCCGGGGTGATCTCGAGGCTGGCGAGCTGGCGCGCCTGGGCGCGGCCGTGGCGTGACAGGGCCTCGAGGGCGGCGAGCTTGCGCACGTCGCGGTCGGCCCGCGGGGTGGGGAAGCGCCGCTCGATGCGGCCTTCGACGAAGGCGGTCAGGCCCTCGAGCAGGCGGTCGCGCTGCTCGGGCGGCAGGGGCCAGGCGGCGGTGTCGGACAGCGCGATCAGGTAGGCCGCCAGGCGGTCGCTGCCGCCGCCCGCGCTGTCCTCGGGGCGCAGGGGGAAGTAGTGCGGCAGGCCGTCACCGTCCAGATGGGCGGGCAGCTCCTGCAGCAGGGCCTTCCAGGCGGCCAGGTCGCGCAGGCCCACGGCGCGGGAGGCGCGCTGCTCGAGGCAGCGGTAGGGGTAGGCCTCGAACCACTGGCGGATGCCGGGCAGCGCGCCGGTCAGGCGCGGGCGCAGCTCGAGGCGCAGGCCGCCGGGCGGCGGTGGCGCGCCGGCGCTGGCGCGCGGGGGCGGGGCCACGGGCAGCTGCAGGCTGCCCTCCAGCGGCTGCAGGCTGGACTGCAGCACGCGCAGGGGCAGCGCAGGCTCGACCTGCTGGACGAAGCGCAGGGCGTCGCGCAGCGGGTTGGCCTGGGCACCGCCGTCGGCGTTGACCTCCACCACGGCGGCCTCCCAGCTCAGGCTGCGCAGGCCGGCGGGCACGTCGACCGGCCAGACCACTTCGGCCGCGCCCTGCGGCTCCAGGGTCAGGCGCTGGGGCGCGAAGGTGAGCCGGCCTGCGTCGCCGGCGGGCCGCGCCGGGGTGAGCAGGTCGGCGCTGTCGGCCACGGTCGGCTGGGCCTTCAGGCTGGCCTGCAGGTGCAGGCGGCGCGCGGTGGTGTTGCGCAGGGTGAAGCGGGCATCCCAGCGGTCGCCCTCGCGCACCAGCGCAGGCAGGCCGGCGATGAGCTGCAGGTCCTGCGTGACGCGGATGCGGGCCTCGCCGCGGCCGAAGCGCTGCGCGCCGGACTCGGCCAGCGCGACCAGGCGGAAGGCGCTGAGCGAGTCGTTCAGCGGCACGTCGACGCGGGCACGCCCCAGCGCGTCCAGCCGCAGGGTGGGCCGCCAGATCAGCAGGGTGTCGAAGAGCTCGCGGGTGGGGTTGAGGCCGCCGCCGCCGCCCGGCGGCAGGGCCTTGCGGCCGTAGTGGCGCCGGCCGACGATCTCGTTCTGGGCGGTGGCGGTCTCCACCCCCCAGGGGCGCTGCGGGTAGAGGCGCTCGGGCAGGTCCCAGCTCGGGTTCGGGGCGAGGGCGAGCAGGCCCTCGTCGACCGCGGCGAAGGCGATCTCGCCGTCGCTGACGGGCTGGCCGCCGCGGGTGACCGTGACGGTGGCGCGCGCGGTCTGGCGCGGGCCGTACTGGGGCTGGTCGGTCTCGACGCGCACGTCCAGGCGCTGGCCGGCCAGGCCGATCTGCAGCGCCGCGACGCCGAGCTTGAAGGCCGGCTTGGCCAGGTCGACCATCGGCCCGGGCGGGCGGTGGTCGGGGCCTTCGTCGCGCCAGGCGCGCCACCATTGCACCGGCGCGCGCCAGCCCCACTGGAAGAAGGAGTACCAGGGCACCTCGCGCACCCGCCCGCGCAGCACCAGGGCGCTGACGTAGACGTTGGGCGCCCAGGCGTCGGCCTGCGCGCCGTCCTTCGGAATGGGCAGCTCGATGACCGGGTCGCGCCCGCGCAGCGTGAGCACGCGCGCGTCGAGCACGCCTTCGCGCTCGACGGTGAGCAGCACGGTGGCCTCGCGGAAGGGCATGCGCAGCTGCAGGCGGGCGGTGTCGCCGGGCTGCAGCTCGCGCTTCTCGGGCAGCAGGTCGATGCGGTCGTCGTCGTCCTGGGCGAACCACTGCTCGCCGCCCTGGCTGAGCCACATCGTCACGGCGGCCTCGCTGGCGCGGCCGGCGTCGTCGACCACGCGGGCGATCAGCTCCACCTCGCCGCTGCGCGCCAGCGTGGCCTCGCAGAGCAGCAGGCCGCGCGCGTCGCTGCGGCCGCGGCAGACCTCGCCGAGCTCCTCGACCTCCTGGCGTTCCTGGTAGGCGTAGAAGCCGCCCACCACGCGCTGGCGGATGCTGGTGCTGCGCAGCAGGCGGGCGCGCACGCGTACCTCGCGGTCGGCCTGCACCCGCCCGGCGGTGTCCAGCACCACGGCCTGCACCGGCACCCGGCCACCCGGCGCCAGCCAGGTCGAGCCGCGCAGGCCCACCTGCAGGGCCGCCGGCCAGAGCGGCAGGGTCTGTGCGACAGTCTGGCGCTCGCCGTTGGGGTCGTCGAAGGTCAGCTCGGCCAGCAGCTCGGCCGGCCGCTTCAGCTCGGCCAGCGCGGGCAGCTTCGGCAGCGCGATGCGGGCGGCGCCGCGCGCATCGGTGCGCAGCGCGTGGCGGTCGACGATCAGGCGCGCGCCGGCGCCGTCGTCCGCGCCCTCGCCCTCGGGCAGCAGGCGCTCGCCGGGCACGCGCTCGCGCGGGGGCGCGAAGCGGTACTCCTCCCAGCCGGCGAACTGCGGCTCGCGCTCGCGCAGCAGGGCCGAGAAGCTGGCCGGCAGCGCCATGCCGCCGCCGGACAGATGCGTGAGCTGCACCGCGAAGTCCAGCCCCGCCGGCGCCACCAGGGGGCCCTTGGGCGGGATCAGGCGGGCGTCGAGCTGCGGCACGCGGAAGGCCTCGACGCGGAAGGCGCCGGCGCTCCACTGCTGCGCCTCGCGGTGCAGGGTGAGCTCGTAGCGGCCCAGCTTCGCCTGCTCGGGCACGCGCCACTGCATCGGCAGGGCACGCAGCGGCGCGCCCGGCTGGGCCGGCGCCGGCAGCGCGACGCGGGTGACCTCGCCGCTGCCGGTGTGGGTGATCTGCAGCTCGGTGGGCCAGTCGGCGCCGTTCACCAGCGCCAGGCCCTGCGGGGTCTCGGCGCGCACCAGGTGCTTCATCGACAGGGTCTCGCCGGCGCGCAGCAGGCTGCGGTCGAGCAGGCTGTGCACGCGCAGGCCGCCCTCGGCATCGCCCCAGGTGGGGTGGGCGAAGCGCCAGGGCTCGATGCCGCGGTTCCAGTGGCTGTAGACGAAGGCCAGGTCGCTGCCGCCGCCGGGCAGGGCCTTGCGCGCGCTGACGAAGTAGGCCGGCTCGCCGATGCAGCGCGGCTGGCCCTCGGGCTCCATCTCGTCGGCAAAGCCGCGCGGGATGTGCGCCAGACCGGCGGCGTCGGTGCGCCCGGCCCACAGACGCTGGCCGCGGCAGTCGTTCACCGCCACTTCGGCATCGGCCACCGGGCGGGCCCGGTCGAGCGTGGTCACCCAGACCAGGCTGCTGCTGCGGCCGCGCTTGAAGTGCACCCCCATGCCGGTGACCAGCACGCCGCTGCGCACGTACATCGGCGGCGGCTCGGCGCCGGGCGGCGCGGCCAGCAGCGCGCGGCCGAGCAGCTGCGACTCCAGTTCGACGAGGTGGTAGCCCGGCTGCGGCAGCGGCAGGCCGAGCACCTCGGCCTCGCGCGGGGGGCGGCCCGGCGCGGAGGCCGCAGAAGCCGCCGACGCCGACGCCGCGGCGCCCACGCCCACCGGCAGCGGCTGGCGCTGCACGCCGCGCTCGCGCGCCAGCAGCGACAGCTCGCGGCTGGCGATGCGGCGTTCCTCACGCACGCGGCGCGGCGCGCCGTCGCCGTCGCGGCGCTCCTCCTCGATCCACCAGCGCGCCTCGGGCAGGCCGGCCTCGCGGGCGGTCAGGCGGCTCTCATGGTACTGGGCCAGGCGGGCGTGCCAGCGCATCAGCTCGGCGTCGGGCGTGGTGGCGTCGAGCCGCTTGACGGCCAGCTGGGCGCGCCCGGCGTAGGGCAGGTGGCGCAGCGTGATCGGCAGCGCGGCCGGCTCGGCGGGAGTGCCGGCCTCGAGCACGCCGAAGGGCGCGGCGGCGAACTTCGCCAGCGGCGGCAGCGCGCCGGTGCGCACCGCCAGCGGAAAGGTCGCGGCGTTGTCCAGCGCACGGCCGGACTCGTCGCGCAGGCCGCCCGCGGGCAGCAGGAGGCGAAAGGCGGTGTTCTCCGGCAGCGGGGCGTCGAAGATCACCTCCTGCACGGTGGGGCTGCGGTCGTCGGGGTCCTGCCGCGGCGTGATCACGCGGCCGGCCCCGGCGGCCCCGCTCGCGGCGCCGGGCGGGCCGTCGATCTGCAGGCGCACGCCGGCGGCCTGGGCGCGCGGCAGCGGGGCGGAGAAGTGCAGCCGCATCGGGCGCAGCGGCAGGCAGGGGGATTCGGCCCGTTCGCGCTCGCAGGCGAACTCGGCGCGGAAGGGCTCGCGCACCTGCCAGCGCCAGCTCAGGCGCTCGCGCCCGACCAGCTGCGGCAGCTTGGCCGAGGCAATGCCCGGCTCCCAGACCAGCCGCACCGCCGCCCCCGGCGGCAGCGGGCGCTGGCAGCGCAGCAGCAGCGCATCGGCGGCCTTCGCGGCGCTCAGGCGGTGGGTCTTCAGCACCGCGTCGCGGACCGGGCCGGTCACCAGCACGGCGGGCAGGCGCTCGCCCAGGCCCTCGACCTCGCAGGCCACGCGGCCTTCCAGCGAGGCGGGCTGCACCGGCCCGTTGAGCTGCAGCAGCCAGTGGGCGTCCTCCTCGACCTCGCTGCCCTCCCAGGGCCAGACCTGCAGCACGGTGGGCGCGCCGGTGGAGAAGCTGAACGCGCGCGGCCCCTCCAGGCGGGGCGGCGGGGCGGCGGCGCCCGAGGCCGGCTGCACCGCCACCATCGGCTGCCAGTCGCGCTCCAGCGTGAGGGTGCAGCGCACCCCGGGCGGCAGCGGCTCGGCCAGCTCCCAGGCCCACTCGGCCGGGCCCAGCCAGCGGCCCTGCCCGGCCGGCGTGAGCGCGGCCGGCCCCAGCCCTTCGCAGCGCAGCCGGGCGGGGTCGGCCAGGTGCGGCGCGCCGAAGGGCACCACCGGCGCGGCAAAGCGCAGCAGCACCTGGCGCACCTCGGCCACCTCGCCGCTGGGGCTGACGCTGCGCACCTGCACCGCGCCGGCCGGCGCCGCCAGGCCCAGCGCGGCGGCCAGGCCGAGCAGCGCCGTGGTACCCACCCCGAAGCGCCGGCGACGCAGGCGAGCGTCGTCGGCCGTCACGCCGGGGAGGTCGGATGCGGCGGGGCGGCGGGGAGATCGGGACATGCGGCGGGCTCCCGGCCGGGCGCGGTGCCACGGCCGTCGGGGTGCGAAGGGGAGCCCTCAGTCTAGGGCCGCACCGGGGCAGCGCAAGCGATCGTGACCCCCGTCACGCCTCGGCCGGCATCCGCTGCGGCGCCTTGACCACAGAAGCCACGGGCTGCCCGGGCCCGCCCAGGCTTCAGTGCAGCACCAGCACTGCCACCTTGGTCATCGACATGACGTGCTTGGTGTGCGAACCGAACAGCAGCTCGCCGAAGGCGCCGCGGCCGTGGGTGACCATCAGGATCAGGTCGGCGCCGACCCGCTCGGCCGCCTCGACGATGGCGCGGTCCACCTGGCCGGCGCTGGTGTGGTCGGCGGCGAAGGACACGCCGGCTTCCTGCGCCAGGGTCTCGAACTTGCGCAGCACGGCATTGGCGTGAGCCTCGGACTTGGCCTCGTGGGCACGCACCTGCTCGGTGAACACCGTCGGGTTGGTGCTGATGGTGGACATCGGCAGGTCCGGTTCGACGACGAAGCCGGTGACCTTCGCGCCCAGCGACTTCGCCAGCTCGAGGCTGGAGGTCATGGCGCGCTGCGACAGCTCGGAGCCGTCGACGGGGACGAGGAGATGCTTGAACATGGTGGATCACCCAAGTTGGATGTGCACACTCTAGTTCAGCACAGGGCCTGGAACTTGATCGGCGTCAGGATGGCGCAGCAACGCCGTGCGCATCGCGCACGATCGGCCGGATGCCACGGCGGCTTGCCCTGGAACAAATCCACCAGGCCGGGCCGGCCGTACAGTTCCCTGATGGATATCAAGACCTGGACGCCCGCTCGACTGGCCGAGCACATGGCGGTGCATCGCGTGTTCGCCCTGTTCGGCGAGGAGGGGCGCCAGGCCCTGGCCACGCGCTGGGAACTCACGCCGGTGGCCGAAGGGGAACTGGCCCTGTCCGCCGACGACTGGGACCGGCAGCTGTGCTGGCTGCTGGAGGGCGAACTGGCGCTGGCGCTGGACGACGCGGCGGCCACCCTGGCCCTGCCGGTGGACGAACTGATCGGCGCGGGCACGGTGGCCGGCCGGCTGGAGGGGCGCTGGTCGGCCAGCGCGGCCCGGCCCAGCCTGCTGGCGCGCCTGCCGGCCACGCTGCTGTCGCCCTGGCTGCGCCGCATCCCCGGGCTGCAGTTCCACTTCCCCGGCCTGACGCCCACCGCCGACGACGAGGCCGCCCTGGACGGCAGCGACACGATGGGCGGCACCGCCTCGAACGACCTGCACATCAGCCTGGTGACGCGGGCGGTGGGCTCGCTGGTGCGGCGTGCGCCGGTGCTGCTGGCACCGCAGGTCAGCATCCGCTCGGCCGCGCAGACGATGAGCGAGCAGCGCATCTCCTCGGTGCTGATCGGCGAGCACGACCATCTGTTCGGCCTGATCACCGACCGCGACCTGCGCAACCGGGTGGTGGCGCAGGGCCTGGACATCGAGCGGCCGGTGATGGACATCGCCACGCTGGCACCGATGTGCATCGCGGCCTCGGCGCCGGCCTTCCACGCCATGCTGATGATGGCGCGGCACAACATCCACCACGTGCCGGTGATGGACGACGGCAAGGTGGTCGGCATGATCACCACCAGCGACCTGACCGAGCACTACAGCACCTCGGCGGTCTACCTGGCGCGCAGCATCCACACCCAGGAGACGCTCGAGGGCCTGGTGACCTGCGCGGGCAAGGTGCGCGACCTGCAGCGCAGCCTGGCAGCGGCCGGCGCCAGCGCCTACAGCAGCGGCCACATCATGACCGCGATCACCGACGCCTTCACCGTGCGCCTGCTGCAGCTGGGCGAACGGCAGTTCGGCCCGGCGCCGGTGGACTACTGCTGGGTGGCGGCCGGCTCGCAGGCCCGCGAGGAACAGACCGCCAAGTCCGACCAGGACAACTGCATGGTGCTGGACAATGCCTACGACGAGGCGGCGCACGGCGCCTATTTCGCGGCGCTGTCGAAGTTCGTCTGCGACGGCCTGAACGCCTGCGGCTACGTGCACTGCCCGGGCGAGATGATGGCGATGACCGACAAGTGGCGCCAGCCACAGCGCCGCTGGCACGAGTACTTCCACCGCTGGGTGGACGAACCCGAGCCGATGGCGCTGATGCTGACCTGCGTGTTCTTCGACCTGCGCGCGGTGTACGGCCGCAGCGAACTGCTGGAGGACCTGCGCCGCGAGGTGCTGCAGCGCACCCAGGGCAACCGCATCTTCCTGGCCTACATGGTCAGCAACGCGCTGGGGCACACCCCGCCGCTGGGCATGTTCGGGCAGATCTCCACGGCGCGCAGCGGCGAGCACCGCGGCACCCTCGACCTGAAGCACAACGGCATCGTGCCGGTGGTGGATCTGGCGCGGGTCTATGCGCTGGCCGGCGGCCATCCGGCGGTCAACACGCACGACCGGCTGGAGTCGGCCGGCGCCAGCCGCGAGGTCAGCGAGCAGGCCGCGCACGACCTGCGCGATGCGCTGGAGTTTCTCTCCACGCTGCGCATCCAGCACCAGACCCGCCAGATCGACCAGGGCAAGGCCCCGGACAACTTCCTCGACCCGGACACGCTGTCGAACTTCGAGCGCCGCCAGCTCAAGGAGGCCTTCGGCGTGGTGCAGAAGCTCCAGCAGGTGCTCAGCCAGCGCTACACCGCCGGCCGCTTCTGAACGAGCCCAGGGCCGGGCTGCATCCAGCCCGGCCGCGCGCTCGCTCGGCGGGGGTCAATACTTCAGGCGCGCGTAGTAGGTCTGCTGCTGCGCCTCGCGGGCCTGGCGCAGGGTGTGGATGCCCTTTTCGGCCAGCAGCGGGATCAGGCGGATCAGCACCTCGGCGGTGACCATCGCGTCGCCCAGCGCGGTGTGGCGGCCGATCACGGTGATCTCGAAGCGCTCGGCAATGGCCTCGAGCCGGTGCGACTCCTGGTTCGGATGCACCACCGCCGACAGCAGCAGGGTGTCGAGCACCGGATGGTCGAAGCGCAGCCCGGTGCGTTCCTCCTTGAGCTGCAGGAAGCGCATGTCGAAGGCCGCGTTGTGCGCCACCAGCACGGTTTCGTTGGCGAAGGCGTGGAAGGCCGGCAGCACCTGGTCGATGGTGGGCTGGCCCTGCACCATCTCGGGCTGGATGCCGTGGATCGGAATCGACGCGGCAGGGATCGGCCGGCAGGGGTCGACCAGCTGCTCGAAGGACTCCTGCCGGATCAGCTTGCCGTTGAGCACCCGGGTGGCGCCGATCTGGATGATCTCGTCGCCCTCCGACGGGTTCAGGCCGGTGGTCTCGGTGTCGAACACGGTGTAGACCAGATCGACCAGGCGGCGGTCCTCCAGGTCCTCGTAGCCGCGGCGCGAGGCGAAGAGGTCGAAGTCGTAGTACTCCGGCCGGCTGTCGCTGTGCACGTAGCCGCTCTCCGCCGGTCGGGTCGCCGGCTGGCTGTCCGCCCCGGGCAGCAGGAAGCGGAAGAAGGACTGGTGGCGCACCCGCTCGCGCTCGAACCAGAACTCGCCGCCGTGGCGCTGCACCACGTCGCGCACCGACAGCTGGCTGCTGAACTGGCCGCCGATCTGGATGCCGTCGATCTCCCAGCTCATCACCGTCTCGGTGCTCATCGACTGGCCGGTCCAGACCAGGTCGAGCTGCGCGCGCGCGCCCACGCCCTGCAGGCGCAGCGCCAGCTGGCGGATGCCGTACTCCGAGGTCAGCCGGTCGGCCAGGTAGGCCAGCGCCAGCAGCAGCGAGTAGCTGTCCACCTTCAGCCAGACGGAGTCGTCCACCTCGTCGGTGACCACGCGCAGGTTGGGCAGCTCTTCGAGGCGGCGGCGCGCCACGGCGACCAGGTCGGCGCCGAGCATCTCCTCGAGCGGCCAGCGCGTGCCCATGTCCTGGGCGTTGGCCTGCGACCAGGCCTGCACGCCGCGGGTCATGCGCAGCGCCTCCTCGCGCACCACGCCGAGGAAGCGCTCGCGGGTCGGGCCGTCCAGATCGCTCAGGTCGAGCATCTCCACCGCCGCCTGCAGGTTGCCCAGCGCGGCGCGCTGGCTCTCCATCAGCTCGTTGAGCTCGCGGTCCCGGGCGGACTCCACCTCGAAGTCGCGCGTGATGTTGTCCAGCATCAGCACGAAACCGTCGATGCGCTGCACGGGCGCCGCACCGGCCGCGGCGGCGTCGCCCTCGGCCGTGGCCACCAGCACCGGGCTGAGGTGCACGCGCAGCAGCTGGCCGGTGGCGGTGGTGGTGACGAACTGGGCCGAGGGACGCGCCTCGCCGCGCGCCATGCGCTGCTGCACCCGCTCGATGGCGTGGCCGACCAGGTGGCGGTCCAGCACCGAGTAGACCGAGCGTCCCAGGCCGATGGCCTCGGCCCCGCCGGCCAGCGCCAGCGCACTCGAGAGGGCGCGGAACTGCGCGCGCGCCTGGCTGTTGTAGAGCAGGATGCGGCCGTCGAGGTTGCAGACCACCACGCTCTGGCTGAGCTCGGACATCAGCGCGGCCAGGCGGTTGCGCTCCTGCTCGACATGGCGGCTGGCCTGGCGCACCTGCTCGGCCATCTCGGCGCGCAGCGCGCGGCGCTGGCCGGCCAGGTCGTTGAAGGCCTGGGCCAGCCCCTGCAGGGCCTGCGTGCCGCGCGGCTCGAGGCGGCGCTCGACGTCGGTGGCGAGCAGCACGCGGGCCTCCTCCACCATCGCATCGGCCGGGCTGAGCCAGCGCTTCCAGGCCCAGTGCACCCCTTGCGCACCCACGCCCGCCGCAGCCAGGAAGACCACCACCAGCGCCGGCAGTTTCGGCCCGAGCATCCCGGCGAGCGCCTGCGCCGTCCCGGGCGGCAGGTCCGACACCACCATCAGCGCCGACAGCAGCCCCCAGAGCAGCAGCCAGAGCACACCCACCGCGGCGCCCACCCCCAGCGCGAGGCGGGCACCGGGCAGCGGCCGCGCACCGGCACTCATCGGGCCTCTCCCAGCATCGCGCGCACCTTGTCGACCAGTGCACGGGTGGAGAAGGGCTTGGTCATGTAGGCATCCGCGCCCAGCGCCAGACCCTTGGTCACGTCGGTCTCGCGGCCCTTGGCGGTGAGCATCAGGATGCGCAGGCCGGCGTGGCGCTCGTCGGCACGCAGCGCCTGGCAGACCTCGAAGCCGGTCTTGCCGGGCATCATCACATCCAGCAGCAGCAGGTCGGGCTGCTCGCGCTCCACCGCGGCCAGCGCGGCGTTGCCGTCGGCGGCCACGGCCACCTGGAAGCCCTCGCGCTTCATCAGGAACTCGAGCGACAGCAGGATATTGGGCTCGTCGTCGGCGATCAGGATCTTGTGGCTCATGCTTGTCTCCTCGGCCGCTGCGCGCCGCGCCCGGGGCAGCGCTGCGTCACGTCGGCCGTTCTGCTTCGTCGGCGCCGTTCCAGGGTAGCGTGAACGCGAAGCACGCACCTTGTCCGTCGTCATCCTCCAGCCACATGCGACCGCCGAAATGCTCGACGATCTGGCGGCTGATCGGCAGGCCCAGGCCGGTGCCCTGCGGGCGGTTGGCGGCGTCGCCGCCCTGGCGGAAGCGCTCGAAGATCAGTTCGCGCTGGGCCGCCGGCACGCCGGGGCCGTTGTCGCGCACCCGCACCGTCAGCCCCCGAGCATCGGTGACCAGGCTGAGACGAACCTGACCCGCGCCGCGCGGCACGAACTTGGAGGCGTTGGACAGCAGGTTCATCAGCACCTGGATGAGCCGGTCCTCGTCGGCCACCACCGGGCGGACCTGCGCCGGCAGGTCCAGCTCGAGGCGGGCGCCGCGCTCGCGGAACAGCTCGGCGGTGGTCTGCGCGGCGCGTTCGATCAGCCGGCACAGGTCGACCTCGCTGTTGTGCCATTCGGCGTGGCCGGACTCGATCTTGGCCATGTCCAGCACCTGGTTGACCAGGCGCGACAGCCGCTCGGTCTCGGCCACCACGATGCCCAGGAAGCGCTGGCGGTCCTCCGCGGGCATGTCGGGATCGTCGCGCATCATCTCCGAGAGCGCACGGATCGAGGTCAGCGGCGTGCGCAGCTCGTGGGTCACCGAGGACATGAAGTCGTCCTTCAGCCGGTCCAGGCTCTTGAGCTGCTCGTTGGCGCTGCGCAGCTCCTCGGTGGCGCGCAGCAGCGAGGCCGACTTCTCCTCCAGCGCGCGCGAGTAGGCGCGCAGCTGCGAGGCCTCGTCGAGGATGCGCATCACGTCGTCCAGGCCGAGCGGCTCCTCCTCCACCACCGAGGCCACCGTGGCGCGCGCCGAGGCGCTGCCGATCGCGCCGGCCAGCTGGGTCTCGACGAACTGCACCAGCTGGGCGTCGGGGCTCAGGCGCTGGGCGTCCTCGAGGCCGCGCGCGCGGGCGTAGTCGTCCAGCAGGCGCCGGCTGCGCGCCGGACCGAGGAAGCGCTCGAGCAGATGGCGCAGGTCGGCCAGCTTGGCCCGGCCGCGCCAGAACACCGGCGCGTCGCGCTGGCCGCTGCCCTGGGTGCGCGCGAACACGTCGACGAAGAGCAGCGCCTGGCCGGCCTCCTGCCCCGAAGGCGCGCGCCAGAGCGACAGCCCGACGTAGGCGACGATGTTGGCCAGCAGGCTCCAGAACAGCGAGTGCGTCAGGTTGTCCAGCCCGGTCAGGCCGAGGAACTGTTCCGGGCGCAGCCAGCCGATGCCCCAGGGCCCCTCCTGGATGAAGGCCGGCGACAGCAGCCAGCCCGACTTGGCCAGCGAGGGCAGCATCAGCGTGTAGACCCACAGCGCGAAGCCGGCCAGCAGGCCCGCCAGCGCCCCGATGCGGGTGCCGCCGCGCCAGTACAGCCCGCCCAGCACGGCCGGGGCGAACTGGGCCACCGCCGCGAAGCTGATCAGGCCGATGCTGACCAGCGCGTAGGCCTCGCCGGCCAGGTGGAAATAGACGTAGCCCAGCAGCAGGATCAGCATGATCGCGCCGCGGCGCACCGCCAGCAGCACGCCGGTCATGTCGCGCTGGCCGCCGGCAAAGCGCCGCGTGCGCAGCAGCCCGGGCAGCACCAGGTCGTTGCAGACCATGGTGGACACCGCGATCGCCTCGACGATGATCATGCCGGTGGCCGCCGACAGCCCGCCGACGAAGGCCAGCAGCGCCAGCAGCGACTGCCCCTCGGCCAGCGGCAGCGAGAGCACGAAGGTCTCCGGGTTCATGCGCCCGGGGCCGAAGTGCAGCAGCCCGCCCAGCGCGATGGGCAGCACGAAGAGGTTGATCAGCAGCAGGTAGAGCGGGAAGACCCAGACCGCGCGGCGCAGGTGGCGCTCGTTCACGTTCTCCACCACCGCCACCTGGAACTGGCGCGGCAGGAAGATCACCGACAGCAGCGACAGCAGGGTCAGGGCGAACCACTGCCCGTAGGCGAAGCCGCCGGGGGGGTTGCCAGCGTCCGGGCGCATCAGCGCGGCCAGCTCCGGCACGGCCAGCGCGCGGGCGAACAGGTCGGCCGGCCCGTCGAACAGCCCCCAGGTGACGAACAGCCCCACCGCCAGGAAGGCCGCCAGCTTGACGATGGACTCGAAGGCGATCGCCGCGACCATGCCCTCGTGGCGCTCGGTGTTGTCGAGGTGGCGGGTCCCGAACACCATCGTGAAGCCGGCCAGCGCCAGGGCGACGTAGAAGGCGCCGTCGTGCCACCAGGCCCGCTGCGGCGTCGGCGCGGCGCCCAGCGGCTCGGTCAGCAGCGCATAGCCGCTGGCGATCGCCTTGAGCTGCAGCGCGATGTAGGGCACGATGCCCACCACCGTGATCAGCGTGACCAGTCCGCCCAGCGTCTGGCTCTTGCCGTAGCGGCTGGCGATCAGGTCGGCGATCGAGGTGATGCGGTAAGCACGCGAGATGCGGATCATCTTGCGCAGCAGGAACCAGCCCAGCACCATCGCCAGCGTGGGGCCGAGGTAGATCGGCAGGAACCACACCCCGGAGCTGGCGGCCCGCCCGACGCTGCCGAAGTAGGTCCAGGCGGTGCAGTACACCGCCATCGACAGCGCGTAGACCCAGGCGCTGTCGATCAGCGAGCGGCCCTGTGCAGCGCGCCGGTCGCCCAGGTGGGCCACCGCGAACAGCAGCAGCAGGTAGGCGAAGGAGACGGCGACGACCAGCGGGGCCGGAAGCATCGTGCAGCCGCCGCGCGGATCAATCGGGCAGCCGCTCGACCAGCCAGGCGGTGGCCGCGATCAGCGCCGCCCAGATGCCGAACAGCGCCAGCGGAAACAGCGGCAGGCCGAAGACCTGCACATCGGCGCTCCACAGCGCCAGCAGCGGAAAGTTCAGCAGCAGCCAGCCGGCCACGAACACGGCCCACAGGCGCTGGGTACCGAGCGAGCGCAGCATGGCCGCTGGTTCGTGGCGACGACCGGAGGCGTCGGGCGGCTCAGGCCTTCGCCTCGGCCTTGGCCTTGGCCGCGCCATGGGCATGCCGCCCCAGCGCGAAGCTGAAGATGAACTTGCACCACACCGTGGTGCCGGCGATCGCGCTCCAGGTGTCGTAGGCCAGGCTGCCGCTGACCACGCCGGCAATCACGTAGACCACCACCGCCCCGGCGATCAGGTTGATCATCATCTCGTAGGGGGCCCAGCGCGACGCATCGGGGGCCGGCTCGCCGCGGCGCATCGCGACCTCGGAGAAGTCACGTTTCACGCCGATGCGCCAGGCACGCCGCAGCCAGTAGAAGGCCATCGGGAAGAGGGCCAGGAAGAGGATCCAGGTCATCGCGACCGAGATGTCGAACACCATGCTGCACTCCGGCAGTCCTGCGCCGCCGCCGGGCGGCCGGCGCGGGACCTGATCGAGGGCCCTTCGCCAGGGAAGGGTCGGGACAAAGGGAAAGGCCCCACCAGCGTAGCACCGGTGAGGCCTCTGGCGCCATCGGGATCCGGCCCCAGGGGCCGGATCCGTTCAGGCGCAGTTCAGTGCAGGGAACACGCCGATCAGTGGGCGCCGTCCACCAGCTTCGAGCCACGCGGGATGCGCACGGCCTCGACCATGTGCTGGATGTGCTCCGGCGGCTCCTTGGTCATCTTGTCGACGATGAAGGCGACGATGAAGTTCACCAGCGCACCGACCGCACCGAAGGCTTCCGGCGTGATGCCGAAGAAGCTGTTCGGGCCGCCGATCATGTCGACGAAGTCCGTGCCCTTGATGAAGAAGATGCCCTTGTGCGCGAACACGTAGAACAGGGTCACCGCCAGGCCGGCGAGCATGCCCGCCATCGCGCCTTCCTTGTTCATCTTCTTGGAGAAGATGCCCATCATGATCGCCGGGAACAGCGAGGAGGCCGCGATACCGAAGGCCAGCGCCACCGTACCGGCGGCGAAGCCCGGCGGGTTCAGGCCCAGCCAGCCGGAGATCACGATGGCCACGGCCATGGCGATCTTGCCGGCCATCAGCTCACCCTTCTCGCTGATGTTGGGCATGAAGACACCCTTGACCAGGTCGTGCGACACGGCCGAGGAGATCGCCATCAGCAGGCCGGCAGCGGTCGACAGCGCGGCCGCCAGACCCCCCGCGGCGACCAGCGCGATCACCCAGTTGGGCAGCAGCGCGATCTCGGGGTTGGCCATCACCATGATGTCGGGGTTGACGGTCAGCTCGTTGCCCTTCCAGCCCGCGGCGTCCATCTTGGCCTTGGCGGCGTCGTTCTTGGTCTTGTCGTTGTAGTACTGGATGCGGCCGTCGCCGTTCTTGTCCTCGAACTTCAGCAGGCCGGTCTTCTCCCAGCGCTTCATCCAGTCCGGACGCTCCTCGTACTTCAGGCTGGCTTCCGGCGCGTACAGGTCACCCCCGGCCTTGACGGCGGTGTTGACGGTGGCGTGCAGGTTCAGCTTGGCCATCGCGGCCACGGCGGGCGCGGTGGTGTACAGGATGGCGATGAAGATCAGCGCCCAGCCGGCCGACGAACGCGCGTCCTTCACCGAGGGCACGGTGAAGAAGCGCATGATCACGTGCGGCAGACCGGCGGTACCGATCATCAGGCTCAGCGTGTAGACGAACATGTTGAGCGTGCTGCCCGCAGTGGTCGTCGTGTACTTGCCGAAGCCCAGGTCGGTCACCACGGAGTCGAGCTTGGCCAGCAGCGACATGTCGGTGCCGCTGAAGGTGCCACCCAGACCCAGCTGCGGCAGGAAGTTGCCGGTGAGCTGCAGCGAGATGAAGATCGCGGGAATCGTGTAGGCGAAGATCAGCACGATGTACTGCGCCACCTGGGTGTAGGTGATGCCCTTCATGCCGCCGAACACCGCGTACAGGAACACGATGGCCTGGCCGATGTAGATGCCGGTGTCGCTGGACACGTTCAGGAAGCGCGAGAACGCCACGCCCACGCCCGTCATCTGGCCGATGATGTAGGTGGTGGAGGCGGTCAGCAGGCAGATCACGGCCAGCGTGGAGGCCGACTTCGAGTAGAAGCGGTCACCGATGAACTGCGGCACCGTGAACTTGCCGAACTTGCGCAGGTACGGCGCCAGCAGCATGGCCAGCAGCACATAGCCGCCGGTCCAGCCCATCAGGAACAGGCCGCCGCCGTAACCCATGTTGGCGATCAGGCCGGCCATGGAGATGAAGGACGCGGCCGACATCCAGTCGGCGGCCGTGGCCATGCCGTTCATGACCGGACCGACCTGGCCGCCTGCGGCGTAGAACTCCGAGGTCGAGCCCGCCCGGGCCCAGATCGCGATGCCGATGTAGAGCGCGAAGCTCAGACCGACCACGACGTAGATGGTGGTTTGCAGATCCATGGTGGCCTCAGTCCTCGTGCACGTCGAACTGACGGTCGATGTCGCCCATCTTCTTGGCGTAGTAGAAGATCAACGCGATGAAGATGTAGATCGAGCCCTGGTGTGCGAACCAGAAGCCCAGCGGGTAGCCGCCCAGCTTGATGCCGTTGAGCATGTCGGCGAACAGGATGCCCGCGCCGAACGAACACAGGAACCAGATGATCATGATTCGGGTGAGCAACCCGAGCGTGGCGCTCCAGTACGCGCCGCTGCTTTTGTCCATCGTTGTCTCCAGACGCTTGTTGCAGAACCGGACCGGAGGTCCGCCCCACCCTCCCTCGCAGGCACCTGTGCACCCACCCGGGAGAAGTTGCTTCAATGTGTTTGCAGCGACTTACACGTAACTGATTTCGCACCCGGGGACAAACCCGGGTGGCGTCCGCCGGGACGAACAGGCAGCCCCCCCGGGGCGCCGTTCAGTCGGCCGCGAAGATGTCCCGCCCGCGTGTCTCCGGCAGCAGGAACAGGCCGATCAGGAAGGTCGCCGCGGCGATGGCCACGGGGTACCACAGCCCGGCGTAGATGTGGCCCTGGCTGGCCACCATCGCGAAGGCGACGGTGGGCATCAGGCCGCCGAACCAGCCGTTGCCGAGGTGGTAGGGCAGGCTCAGCGAGGTGTAGCGGATGCGGGTGGGGAAGAGCTCGACCAGCATCGCCGCCAGCGGCCCGTAGACCATCGCCACCAGCAGCACCAGCAGCGTCAGGATCGCCACCACGCGCAGGTGATCGATGGCGTCGGGATCGGCCCGCTCGGGGTAGCCGGCGGCGCGCAGGGTGCCCTCCAGGCGGCTGCGGAACTGCGCGATCGCCCGGCTGCTGGCGTTGTCGAAGCGCTGCCCGCCGGCCGCCTTGCGGGCCAGCGGCGCCTCGAGCTCCTGCGCGCCCACGCGGACCCGCGCGGCCGCGCCGGCCGGCAGCGGCTCGAAGCTGTAGCTGGCCGCATGCTGCACGAGCACCCGTCGGGCGATGTCGCAGCCGGAGACGAAGTCGACCTCCCGGGCGATCGGATTGGCCTGGAAGGCGCAGGTGGCCGGATCGGCCATCACGACGATGTGCGTGGCCGCCTGCGCCTGCGCCAGCGCCGGATTGGCGGCCTGGGTCAGCGCGGCGAACAGCGGGAAATACGACAGGCTGGCCAGCAGCAGCCCAGCCAGGATGATGGGCTTGCGCCCGATGCGGTCCGACAGCATGCCGAAGAGCACGATGAAGGGCGTGCCCAGCAGCAGCGCGACGGCCACCAGCAGGTCGGCAGTGGCGCCGTCGACCTTCAGCACGTTGGTCAGGAAGAGCAGCGCGTAGAACTGTCCGGTGTACCAGACCACCGCCTGCCCGGCGACCAGGCCGAACAGGGCCAGCAGCACCACCTTCAGGTTGGCCCAGCGGCCGAAGGACTCCGACACCGGCGCACGCGAGGCCCGGCCGGCCTCCTTGAGGCGGCGGAAGGCCGGCGACTCGCGCATCGACAGGCGGATCCAGACGCTCACCCCCAGCAGCACGATCGACAGCAGGAAGGGCAGCCGCCAGCCCCAGTCGGCAAAGGCCGCCTCGCCGAGCAGGCTGCGCGCGCCCAAGATTACCGCCAGCGCCAGGAACAGGCCCAGCGTGGCGGTGACCTGGATCCAGGCCGTGTAGGCGCCGCGCCGGCCGGGCGGCGCGTGCTCGGCCACGTAGGTGGCCGCGCCGCCGTACTCGCCGCCCAGCGCCAGCCCCTGCAGCAGGCGCAGGATGATCAGCAGCACCGGCGCGGCCACGCCGATGGCCTCGTAGCCGGGCAGCAGGCCGACCACGAAAGTGGACAGCCCCATGATCAGCAGCGTGACCAGGAAGGTGTACTTGCGCCCCACCATGTCGCCCAGGCGGCCGAACACCAGCGCGCCGACCGGCCGCACGACGAAGCCCGCCGCGAAGGCCAGCAGCGCGAAGATGAATCCGGACAGGGGATCGAGCGCGCCGAAGAACTGCTGGGCGATGACGCCCGCCAGCGCACCGTACAGGTAGAAGTCGTACCACTCGAACACGGTGCCCAGCGAGGACGCGAAGATCACGCGCCGGTCGTCGGCGTTCGTCGGCACCCCCACGCCGACCGGGCCGGCGGGTGCAATGGGCATGTTGTCTCCAGGCCGGGTCTCGCTCGCCCGGTGTCGGGGCGACCAATGTGGAAGTCGGCCCTTACCACCTGCTGACGCTGCGGCGCCCGGTCCGATGGGTGAAAACCCGCGGTGCCGGTGTCCGACCGACGGCTCCGGCGGCCGTTCAGGCGAGCGGCCCCGCCTCGGCCAGGCGGGCCGCCAGGGCATCCTGGCCGTCCAGTCCGACGAAGACCTGCCCGGCCAGCGGACCGGCCAGCGGCTGCAGCCAGGGGTGCCCGGGCAGCGCCGCATCGGGCACCAGGCTGGCGGCGGCCAGCGCTGCGGGCGCGTCGGGCCCCCGCGGCGGCCGGGCAGCCTCGTCCAGCCCCAGGGCCAGCTGCAACTGCGCCCGGCGACGCTGCACCGCCGCGGCATCGGGCGCCTCGGCGTGCTGCCACAGCGCGTCGAGCAGCAGCGCGCAGCGATGCCGCGAAGGGCCGCGGCCCGGCGGCGCCGCCGCCCACAGCAGGGCGCACAGCGCCTGCGCATCGGCCGCGGCGCGCGCGGCCGCCGGCCAGGGCAGACCCTCTCGCAGCGCCTGCTCGGCCAGCCCGGCCGCGGCGGGACCGGGCGGCCGCGCCGCGGGGGCCGGCAGCGGCAGGTACTCGACGACCACGCTGCGGCCAGCCAGGCACTGCGGCAGGCGCTGGAAGGCCAGCCAGCCCTCCAGCGTGGCCGGCTCGAAACCGAAGCGCAGCGGCGTCACGGCCGCGGCTCCTGCGCGCGCGCCGCCTCGCCCGGCAGGCGGCGCTGCGCCAGCTGCTGCCAGACCGCGCGGCGCGCCGCATCGTCCAGCCGCGACCAGGCGGCGATCTCCGCGATGTCGCGCCGGCAGCCGATGCACCAGCCGGTGGCCGCATCGAGCCGGCACACGTTCACGCAGGGACTGCCCACCGGCGCACCGGGGGGCGGAAGCGGCGCGGGGGGACGCAGTCGGTCCATGCGAACAGCCCTCAGGCGGCGCCCTGCACCACGTCGCAGACCGGCGCGCCGCCGGTCAGGCGCGGCAGCTCGGCCGGGGCCAGGCGGAACACCCCGCGCGGATGGCCGGCCGCCGCCCAGATGACGTCGAAACGGAACAGATCGGCATCGATCAGGATGCGCGGCGGCTCGACATGCCCGACCGGCGAGACGCCGCCGATCGAGAAGCCGGTGCGGCGCTTGACGAACTCGGCGTCGGCCCGGCCGATGGCGCCGACCTGGGCGGCCACCTTGCGCTCGTCGACGCGACGGTCGCCGGAGGTGACCACCAGCACGGCCCGCTCGTCGGCCCGGCAGCGGAAGATCACGCTCTTGGCGATCTGGCCGAGCGTCACACCCAGCGCGTCGGCCGCCTCCTGGGCGGTGCGCGCCGACTGCGTCAGCCACAGCGGCGCATGGGGGTGACCCAGGCCGGCCAGCACCCGGCGCACATGCAGGAACCCTTCGGACAGGGCTTCTTCGGCGGTGGGCTCCGGGATCGGCAGGCCGACCCCGTTCGGGGGAAGGAAGGCGGGAGCGGACATCGGTCGGCAGGCAGCGGACGGCGCGGGGGCATGCATCTTCGCACGCCGGGCGCAGGCCCGAGGGGCCGCGGTGTTTCGCGGCGCGCAGCCGTCCGGATAATTTGCCGGATCGGGCGACGCGATGATCAGCACCCTCCTCCCCACCACCCACCTGCCCAGCCTGCTGCCCCACACGCAGGGACGCCCGCCGCGCGTGGTGATCGACACCGCCGTGCTGGTGACCGCGCTGATGTTCGGCGGCGGCCCGGCCGCGTCGCTGCGCAGCGCCTGGAAGACCGGCCGCTGCCGGCCGATGGCCTGCAAGGCCACCGCGCTGCACCTGGGGGCGCAGCTGGCCCACCCGCGGCTGGGCCTGACCCACCAGGAGCAGCGCCAGCTGCTGGGCGACTACCTGCCCTACGTGCTGAAGGTGCGGGTGCCGCAGGCCGACACCCCCGGCGCGCCGGACGACCCGCCCGGGCTGGCGCAGGTGCGCCTGGCGATGGCCGGCCGCGCCCATGCCCTGGTCAGTGGCGAGCCGCAGATGCTGGCGCTGGGCGAGCGCCTGCCCTTTGCGGTGCTGGCGCTGCAGACCTTCGTCGACCAGCTCGCCAGCCTGGCCGTGACGCCGATCCCGAAGCCGCGCCGCAGCTGAGAGGGTGTCCCCGAAATGACCTATTGCGCGAGTCTGGTTGCGAGGATACGCGCTTCGGTGAGCCAGACCCAGGCGACGGCAGCCCAGGTGGAGCGGTCATGGTGAGCGACCAGACGGCGCGCGCGCTCGTTCCAGG